>NZ_CAKMSF010000004.1:0-283646 GCF_928381415.1 Rothia nasimurium | reverse complement strand
TCATATCAAGACTTGGCGGATTCTTCACACGGGGTTTAGGCGGCCGTTGGGGTTGTATGGGCGGGTGTTTTCGGTGGTGCGGGGGTTGGTGTTTTTGGCTGCGGGTGGGACTTTTGAATAAGCCTCTATGGAACTATTTTCTATACCTTTGCACTGGTCGTAGCCATCTGGCTTTACCCTCGACACCCGATTCTCTGCGGGATTGCAATCGGGCTCTTTGTCCTGGCGCTAGTGCTGCGGGGGATAGCCCTCATCTTGCGCCACAATAGCAAGGATAGGAAAGGCAGAAAGGAAACACTATGAAGCAGAATAGAAAAACACTGATAGCTCTCAATGTAGCCATTCTGGTGCTATCAGTAACACTGGTCATCATGCAGATAGGTCAGGGTAACTCCGGCATGGCAATTCTCTGGGGTGTGCTGGCAGCAGCTAACGCGGCAACTTTGGCACTGCATCTAAAAGCAGGCAGTCGAAATGGCTAAGACCGTCATCGTCAGCACCATCGAGCTAGCCACCTTCCTAGGTCTTACTAAGCAAGGGCTATACAAACGAGGTGAGCTACCGCCGGCTGACTTTATCTCCGTTGGAGGGCGTGAGTGCTGGCTTCCAGGTACTGCTGAAGACTGGGATAAAACCTATCGGGAAAAGCATGGCGTAGGGCGCCCCGCAACTAAAAACGGAGCTAAATAGGAATCGCCAGCCTGACTGTAACGGGATGATTTCTAGATTTTCAGCGCGAGTAGGGCCCTCGCGTCAACAAAAAACCCTCTCCTGTCAACGGGAGAGGGTTTGTATCGCTCTGACGAGGCGTCTCATGGTGCCCAAGGTGGGACTCGAACCCACACTCCGAAGAACCGCATTTTGAGTGCGGCGCGTCTGCCAATTCCGCCACTTGGGCAAGTGCGAAAGCTCTTCTACAATACACGTTTTTGCCCGCTAAAAGCCAATCGGCCCTCACCCTGGAAGAAAGGGCCCGCCCCCGACTAAGATAGGAACCGAAGAGGGTACGCACCGTCACCCGTTGCATGCACGCCCACAAGGTTGTGCGCGTGCGAAAATAGATAGCGAACCTCAACTAAACGCTGAAACGACCTAAGGAGCAGGGTATGTCAGAGCAGACCACCCAGGAGCCCGAGAACCACGATCAGCAGCCCGCACGCACCGTCGTCGTCGCTGAAGACGAGGCGCTGATTCGCCTCGACATCGTCGAAATCCTCAAAGACCAGGGCTTTAACGTCATTGCCGAAACCGACAACGGTAAAAAGGCTGTAGAGCTGGCCGAAGAGCACCGCCCCGACCTGGTCCTCATGGACGTCAATATGCCTATTATGGACGGCATCGAAGCAGCGGGTCAGATTAGCGAGCAGCAGCTGGCCCCGGTCGTCCTGCTCACCGCCTTCAGCCAGAAAGAGCTGGTAGACCGCGCCACCGAAGCAGGCGCCATGGCCTACGTGGTTAAGCCCTTCACCCCCAACGACCTGATTCCCGCCATCGAGGTGGCAATTAGCCGCTACGAGCAGATTCGTGCCCTTCAGGACGAAGTCACCAGCATCAAGGAACAGTTCGAGACCCGCAAGCTGGTTGACCGCGCTAAGTCCCTGCTGATGACCAAGATGGGCCTGAGCGAGCCCGAGGCCTTCCGCTGGATTCAGAAGACCTCCATGGACCGCCGCCTCTCCATGCGCGAGGTCGCCGAAACCATCGTCAAGCAGGTTCAGTAGGGTAGCACCCCTAGCCTGTAACAAAGCCCGCCCCAGCGTATTGCTGGAGCGGGCTTTGGTGTATCAAAAGAAGGGGGCAGACGCCTGCCGGTGGGGTAGGCGTCCGCCCCTGCTTCGTGGTGCTAGAGGGCGTCCTTGTGGTCGCTCCTAGTTCCGATTCCCCAGAGGGTAATGGCGGCGCTGATAGTCACAGCGGCCCACCAGAGGCCGCCCTGGCTCAGAGCTGTCACCGTGAAGATGAGGGTCAGTACCAGGAAGATATTGCCGATGAGTTTGCGGCGTGCGGTCATGGTGGGCCTTTCGTGAACTGGAGGTTAGTGGGCTGCTGCCAGGCTGCCGTCGCGCTCGTCGGCCTCGGGCAGGTCGTCCTCGTCCGCGCCGAAGGCCTTAGCCACGCGCTCAGTGAGTGAGGCGATAGCGGCGTCGCCGGTGACGTTGGTGGCGGTGCCAAAGGAGTCCTGGGCCAGGTAAAGGGCGATCATCAGGGCAATCATGGATTCATCGAAGCCCAGCATGGACTGGAGCAGGCCGATAGCGGTCATCACTGCGCCGCCGGGCACGCCGGGGGCTGCAACCATCATGAGGCCCAGAACCAGAACCACGGGGATCATGGCGGTGAAGCTGAGGGAGCCGCTGGTCATGTACACCACGGCAACCGCGCAGGAGGTAATGGTAATCATGGAGCCGGAGAGATGGATGGTGGCGCAGAGGGGGATTGCGAAGTCCACGATCTTGCCCTTGATACCCACGTTCTTAGCGGACGCCACGGTCACGGGGATGGTGGCGGCTGATGACTGGGTGCCGATTGCGGTGAAGTAGGCGGGCAGCATGCCGCGCAGCATGGTGATGGGGTTGCGCTTGGAGACGGTGCCGGCGACGGTGTACTGGATAGCCAGCATGACCCAGTGCAGGATGATGACCATGATGAAGACCTTGCCGAAGACCGCAAGAATCTGGCCGACCTGGCCGGCCATGGTCATGTTGGCAAAGACACCCACGATGTGGACGGGCAGCAGGGGGATGATGACGTAGCCCAGGAGCTTTTCGATGATGGTCTGGAAGTCCTGGAAGAGGTTCAGCATGTTCTTGCTGTTCAGGGCGGTGATGCCCAGGCCCATGATGAAGGCCAGAATCAGGGCGCTCATGACCGACATGATGGGGTCAAGAGTGAATTCCAGGTAGCCGGCAGAGAGGGCTTCTTCAGGGTTCTCGAAGGCAGTGAGCTGCTGGCCCTTGAGGATGATGGGGTAAATGAAGTGGGCCACGGTCACGGCAAGGAAGCCCGCTGCGATGGAGGAGGTGTAGGCCAGCCCCACGGTGGTGCCCAGCAGCTTGCCAGCGCCCTTAGCCAGTGAGCCGATACCGGGCACGATGAAGCCGATGATGATCAGCGGAATCGCGAAGCTCAAGAAGGCACTAAAAATAGTGGAGAAGGAGACGAAGAGCTGGACGACGAAGTCGGTGGGAATGGAGGTTCCCAGGGCATCGTTGATGCCGGAGATAAGGCCGGGGGTGAAGGCACCGATGAGGATACCGCCGATGATTGCGACGATAATCCACACGAGCAGAGGAATCTTCTTCATGGGGTTCCTTGGTGTTGTGTGGTCTTGTGTGCGTTTGCACGGACTGTGTCAGTTTATCAGGACGCCGCCAGGGGCGCCCTGAGTTAAGGGGCGGGCGCCGGGGTTAGAGTAAATCGCTAGGGCAGGTTAATGATGTTGTTGGTGATGCGGGCGGTAGCGATGAGTTTGCCCGCATCGTCGGTGATATCAATGGCGTGGACGCAGACGGTGCGGCCCAGCTTGATCGCCCGGCAGGTCGCGGTGACGGTTCCGGAACGAACCGAGCGCAGGTGGGTGATGTTCAAGTCAACGCCCACAGCAGCCTTCTTCTGCTCCGCCACCGAAAGAAAGGCAGAGATAGACCCCAGGGTTTCTGCCAGGGCGGCAGAGGCACCGCCGTGAAGCAGGCCCACCGGTTGGGTGTTGCCCTCCACCGGCATGGTAGCGACGGTCAGTTCGGGGGAGGCTTCGAGAATCGTGATGCCCAGCTTCTGCGCCAGGGCCCCCGCGCCTAGCCGTTCAAGTATCTGCTGGTAGCGGGCGTCCTGCTCCCGGGTCTCGGTCATGGGTGCTCCTTAGAAAATAAGGGGAGATTGTCTGCCTTCAATCGTAGGGCAGGGGCAGGCGGTAGGATGGTAGGCGTGATGACTAGACCTGAAACTTCTGCACCTGCACCCGGTAAGCTCATGCTCATTGACGGGCATTCCCTGGCGTTCCGTTCTTTCTACGGCACCCCGGTGGATGTCTTCGTGAATGCTGAGGGCCAGCACACCAACGCGGTCCATGGCTTCCTCTCAACCCTGATTTCTCTGATTAAAAATGAGCAGCCCAGCCACATTATTGTGGCCTTTGACCTCTCTGGCGGAACCTTCCGCACCGAGGAATACGGTGAGTATAAGGGTGGGCGTAATGAAACCCCACAGGAGTTCTTTGGTCAGATTGAGCTGATTCAGAAGGCCCTGGCGGCCCTGAACATTCCTTCGGTGACCCTGCCGCGCTATGAGGCTGACGATATTGTCGCAACCTACACCCGCCAGGGGCGGGAGGCTGGCTTTGAGGTGCAGATTGTGTCGGGTGACCGCGATGCCTTCCAGCTGGTGACCGATACCGTTACTGTGCTGTACCCGGTCACGACCGGCCCTACCAAGGGTATCCGCTACATGACCCCGGCTGCCGTCGAGGAAAAGTATAAGGTTGCACCTCACCTTTATCCTGATCTTGCTGCCCTCACTGGTGAGCAGGCGGACAACCTGCCGGGCGTGCCCGGTGTGGGCCCTGGCTTTGCTGCCAAGTGGATTAACGAATACGGTGATCTCAAGGGTGTGCTGGACAATGCTGAGAAGATTAAGGGTAAGAAGGGGGAGGCCCTGCGCGAGCATATCGACGACGTGCTGCGCAATCGCCGCCTCAACCGCCTGGTGGACGACCTTGACCTGCCGGTAACCCTCGATGATGCTGAGGGCTACGGCCCTAACGCTGAGGAGCTTGAAGAGCTCTTTGATTACCTGGAGTTCAATTCTATTCGCAAGCGCGTCGCTGAGCTCTTTGAGGGCATGCAGCAAGCTACACCTGCGGTTGAGATTGATATTGAAACGGTTGAGACCATCACCAGCGCGGACGACCTCACCGCCTTCCTGGCGGCTGCCCCCGAAGCGCTCGCGGCGGTTGAACGGTCGGCCGAAGTACCTGAACGCCTGGCGCAGGCCATCACCCTCTGGCCTGTGGTTGATGAGCAGGCCGGTGAAAAGGGGCTGGCCCACGGCCAGGCCCTGTACGGCCTCATGCTGGTTGCCGGTGCCCGCGCAGCCTACCTTGATGTTGAGAAGCAGGCGGACGGCGTCCGCGCGGCTCTGCGTGACTGGCTGGGGGACGCGTCCACCCCCAAAATCACCTTCGATGTTAAGCAGAACTTTAAGTCGCTAGCCGCCTACGACCTGCCCCTAGCGGGCGTCATCGAAGATCCGGTACTCTCTTCCTACGTCTGTGGCTTCATCCCCACCGCCCGCCGCCGCGGTCACCGCGAGATGCTCGAAGACCTCACCCGCGACTACCTGGGGCAGACCTACCCGGCCGCCCCTGAACAGGAAGACCAGGGGGAGCTCTTCTCGCTCGAACCTGCCGTTGATACCGACTATCAGGCCCTTGCTGCCCGCCACGTACAAGAACTGGCCTACGCCCTACACCTTGACCTGGTTGCCAAAAACCAGCTCGGCCTCTATGAAGAAATTGAGTTGCCGGCTGCGTCCGCCCTGGCCCGCATGGAAATTGCCGGTGTAGCAATCGACGCCAGCGCCATCTCGGAACTCAAGGGCTACTACGGCGAACACGTCACCCGCGCCACCGAAGCGGCCTACGAGATTCTGGGTCACGAGGTCAATCTTTCGTCCCCCAAGCAGCTGCAGGGCGTCCTCTTCGACGAGCTGGGCCTGCCGACCACCCGCAAGCTCAAGAGCGGCTACTCCACCGACGCCGACTCGCTCGCGGGAATTCTCGGTCAGGTAGACCCCGAGAGCCAGGGGGCCTCCTTCCTGGGTGAGCTGCAAACCTACCGCGACTACACCAAGCTCAAGCAGACCGTTGAGGGGCTGGGCAAGGCAACCGCCGCAGACGGCCGCATCCACACCACCTACCAGCAGAACGTCGCAGCTACCGGTCGCCTCTCCTCAACCGACCCCAACCTGCAGAACATCCCGATTCGCACCGAAGAAGGCCGCAAGATCCGCGACGCTTTTGTCGTGGCCCCCGAACCGGTTGACGGCACCGACTACACCACCCTGCTGACCGCCGACTACTCCCAGATCGAAATGCGCATCATGGTGCACCTGTCGGACGATGAAGACCTCATTGCCGCCTATCAGGCGGGGGAGGACCTACACCGCTTCGTCGGCTCAGAAGTTTTCGGCGTAGCACCCGAAGACGTAACCCCCGAGATGCGTTCAAAGGTCAAGGCCATGAGCTACGGACTTGCCTACGGCCTCTCACCCTTTGGGCTCTCTAAGCAGCTGGGTATCAGCGTGGACGAAGCTACCAGCCTGCGCGCCAACTACTTCCAGCGCTTCGGCAAGGTCGGTAGGTTCCTGCGCTCTATCGTGCGTGAAGCCCACAAGACCGGCTATACCGAAACCATGTTTGGCCGTCGCCGCGCCCTGCCCGACTTGGCCTCGTCCAACCGTCAGCGCCGTGAAGCCGCCGAACGCGCAGCCCTCAACTCACCCATTCAGGGCACGGCCGCCGACATCATCAAAATCGCCATGATCAACATCGACGAGCGCCTTCGCCGCGAAAACCTCGCCAGCCGCATGCTCCTGCAGGTACACGACGAATTGATCCTCGAAGTTGCCGCAGGTGAAGAAAAGCTCGCCGAGGCAATCCTGGTTGAAGAAATGAGTGGGGCAGCCTCCCTGCGTGTCCCCCTGGACGTCCAGGTCGGCTGGGGCCGCTCCTGGCACGAGGCAGGGCACTAGCAGGGCGGGCAAAAGGTGCGCGGACGCCGGTGCAACACACCCGGGCGCGGGTTAAGACCAACATCACCCCACTTTCCCGTGAACACGCGGTGAAAACGCCCACCAAACCATTGACCGGCACCCGCACGCGCCCTAGACTTGAATCTGTGCGTGTACAGTGCCCGCTTTGGCGTGCGCCGCACCCGCACATCATATTGTCCGTATCAACGCTCAATACAGAGAACCATGCGGACCTTACCCCGCCCACAGCCACAAGCTACACCGCGGGACCCAGTAAGGCCCTGCCTGTATTGACCTAGAAAACTATCCATATTGGAGCCCTACTCTCTATGAGCACCAACGTTCCCCAGGTTGCAATCAACGACATCGGCAACGAAGAAGAATTCCTCGCAGCAGTCGACGCAACCATCAAGTACTTCAACGACGGCGATCTCGTTTCAGGCGAAGTTGTCAAGGTTGACCACGACGAGGTACTGCTCGACATCGGCTACAAGACCGAAGGCGTCATCCCCTCACGTGAACTTTCCATCAAGCACGACGTAGATCCCGACGAAGTTGTTTCTGTTGGTGACACCGTTGAAGCTCTTGTCCTCACCAAGGAAGACAAGGAAGGCCGCCTGATTCTCTCCAAGAAGCGCGCACAGTACGAGCGCGCCTGGGGCGACATCGAGAAGGTCAAGGAAGAAGACGGCGTCGTTACCGGTACCGTCATCGAGGTCGTCAAGGGTGGTCTTATCCTCGACATCGGCCTGCGTGGCTTCCTCCCCGCTTCACTCGTCGAAATGCGTCGCGTCCGCGACCTGGCACCCTACATCGGCCAGGAAATCGAAGCCAAGATCATCGAGCTCGACAAGAACCGCAACAACGTTGTTCTGTCACGCCGTGCATGGCTCGAGCAGACCCAGTCAGAGGTCCGCTCAACCTTCCTCAACCAGCTCGAAAAGGGCCAGGTTCGTACCGGCGTTGTCTCCTCCATCGTTAACTTCGGTGCCTTCGTTGACCTCGGCGGCGTTGACGGTCTCGTCCACGTATCCGAGCTCTCCTGGAAGCACATCGATCACCCCTCAGAGGTTGTCGAAGTTGGCGACGAAGTCACCGTTGAGGTCCTCGAAGTTGATCACGACCGTGAGCGCGTCTCACTGTCACTGAAGGCTACCCAGGAAGATCCCTGGCAGGCATTCGCTCGCACCCACGCACTGGGTCAGGTTGTACCCGGTAAGGTCACCAAGCTCGTACCCTTCGGCGCATTCGTTCGCGTTGAAGACGGCATCGAAGGCCTCGTCCACATCTCCGAACTCGCCGTTCGCCACGTGGACCTGGCAGAGCAGGTTGTCTCCGTCGGTGACGAACTGTTCGTCAAGGTTATCGACATCGATCTCGACCGTCGCCGCATCTCCCTGTCACTGAAGCAGGCCAACGAAGGTGTAGACCCCGAGTCCACCGAGTTCGACCCCGCTCTCTACGGCATGGCTGCAGAGTACGACGAAGAAGGCAACTACAAGTACCCCGAGGGCTTCGACCCCGAGACCAACGAATGGCTCGAAGGCTTCGAAACCCAGCGTGCAGCATGGGAGCAGCAGTACGCTGACGCCCAGGCTCGCTGGGAAGCTCACAAGGTACAGGTTGCTAAGGCTCTCGAAGCCGACGCAGAAGCAGCAGCTGCTGCCCCCGCGTCCGCTCCCGCCGAAGCTGCACCCACCTCATACTCATCCGAGAAGCCTGCCGAAACCGGCACCCTGGCTTCCGATGAGGCACTTGCGGAACTCCGCAAGAAGCTGACCGGCAACTAGTAGGTGAAGGAAGCGGAGTTCCGATTCCAGCGAAGATTTATTTCCTCGCGCGCTCGGAATCTTCGCTTCCATCCCCGCAAGAAGCTGACCGGTAACTAATTCTCTGAATTAGTCACAGCAATCAAGGGCCCCTTCCACCTTCGGGTGGGAGGGGCCCTTCAGCTTTCCCCGATAATTTTGAGGAGGCTAGGAGTAGGGCCAGACTCATACCTATAGTTCATGCTCAGGCTAGGGTTAGTTAACCTTGCGTTAACCTTTTCCCCAGACTATTAACAGGGCTCAAATTTTGCCTTAAGACCGTATGAACACAACCTCAAAGGGGGACTCGTGGATTCCAGCGCGAATTCGGGTTCACATCTCGCAACCCCCGCGTTGCAACGAGACACCACCGACAAATGGTGGCACCTCGCCTTCGGCGGCCTCATGGCTGTCTCACTGACACTCTTTACACTCTGGTCCCTCAACTACGTCGACCAGTCAGCTCGCACCCTCGTCCTTATCGCAGCCGTCCTCCTGGGTCTCTTCATGGCCTTCAACATCGGCGGTAACGACGTAGCGAACTCCTTCGGAACCTCCGTGGGCGCGGGTACCCTGACCATCAAGCAGGCCCTGCTCATCGCGGCTGTCTTCGAGGTATCGGGCGCTGTGATCGCTGGCGGTTCGGTGACCGACACCGTGCGTTCAGGCATCGTCGACCTGGGTGCTATCGACCTGGACCCCATGCAGTTCGTCTACATCATGATGGCAGCCCTTCTGGGCGCAGCTATCTGGCTGCTGGTCGCCACCAAGATGGGCTGGCCCGTCTCTACCACCCACTCCATCATCGGCGGTATCGTGGGTGCGGCCCTGACCATCGGCTTCACCACCGGCACCGGCGGCATGGACATGGTGCAGTGGAGCAAGATCGGCCAGATTGCCATTTCTTGGGTTCTTTCACCGCTCCTGGGCGGTCTGTTCGCCTGGGTTCTCTTTGGCTTCATCAAGAAGTACATCCTGGGCTACAACGAGAAGGTCGATGCGGCCATGCTCGAAATCAAGAAGCACCAGGAAGAAGAACGCGCAGCCCACACCCCGCACGACGGTTTCCAGCGCATCACCGACCTGCAGCAGGACGCCTACTCCAACGCTATGCTGCGCAAGAAGAAGTTCAAGCTCAAGAAGCTTGACCCCGCGGCCCCCGAGAGCGAGTACTACCGCCAGGTGCACAAGCTTGACCAGAAGGCTAAGCGCGCTGACTCCCACCGGGCACTTGAGGTTTATGTGCCTATCCTGGCTGCCTTTGGTGCGGCTCTGATTGCAGCCATGCTGCTCTTCAAGGGTCTGGATAACCTGGAGCTGGGTATCTCAACTATGGGTAACGTCATGATTATGGTGATGGTTGCGGCTATCGCCTGGGTGAGTGTTTCCGTCTTTGCCCGCAGCCTGCAGAAGCAGGAACTCTCCCGCGCCACCTTTACCATCTTTGCCTGGTTGCAGGTCTTCACCGCAGCTGCCTTCGCCTTTAGCCACGGTGCCAACGATATCGCCAACGCTATCGGCCCCTTCGTGGCAATTCTTGATGTGCTCAAGACCGGTGCCATTGGCGACGAGGCCGTCGTGCCTATGCCCGCTCTGGTGGCCTTCGGTATCGCCCTCATCGTGGGTCTTTGGTTTGTGGGTCGTAACGTGATTGCTACCGTCGGTCACGGCCTGACCAAGATGCACCCCTCATCGGGCTTTGCCGCTGAGCTGGCCGCTGCCGGTGTGGTCATGGCTGCGTCTGTTCTGGGTCTGCCCGTTTCGTCCACTCACATCCTGATCGGTGCGGTGCTGGGCGTCGGTATCGTCAACCGCTCAGCTAACTGGAAGCTCATGCGACCCATCGCCCTTGCCTGGATCATCACCCTGCCCATCTCAGCCGCTATCGGCTCGGTAGGTGTGCTGGCTATTTCAGCAATCTTCTAGGCTAAATCAACCCACTGGGTTTCACCCCACGAAATGTGCCCTGCGCCGGCTGTCAGCTCGGCCAGGGCCGTTTCTGTTTGGGCGCGGGTTGCGGCATCATCAAAAACGCCCAGGGTGATGTGGGCGCCGCTGGCTGTGTAATCTGTACCCAGTACCGTGTAGCCCAGCGCACGCAGGTCGTTCTCGAAGCGTCCTGCTTCGGCGTGGGAGGCGGTAACGGTTCCCAGTCGCAGGCGCTCGCGGGGCACCAGGGGAGCGGCGTCTAGGGTGGCGACCACCGCGTCCGTATAGGCACGCACCAGCCCACCGGCACCCAGCTTGATGCCACCGAAATAGCGCACCACCACAGCGCAGATATCGGAGAGGTCGGTGGTTTCGCCGTTGCGCCCTTCGGTGCGGCGGGCCAGCAGGGCCTGGAGCATGGGAATCCCAGCGGTACCTGCGGGCTCGCCGTCGTCGTTGGAGCGCTGGGTCTGCCGGTCTGCCCCGATGATAAAAGCAGAGCAGACATGGCGGGCATCGTGGTAGGCCTTGCGCTTGGACTCAATAAAAGCGCGGGCTTCTTCTTCAGTTTCCACGCGCTGAACATAGCCGATGAACTCGCTGCGCTTGATTTCTAGCAGGTGCCGGGTCTCGGTGCGGGTGGCGAGCACGGTGTAGCGGTTGGCGCGGGTTTCATCAGTCATGGTGTCTATTCTAGTGTGCGGTCGGTGGGGCGCGTAGGCTGGTGGGAGCGGGTACCGTACCCGATGCTTAGAGACGAAAGGACGCCTGTGGTTGCGAGAATTGGTCTGACCGGCGGTATCGGGTCGGGTAAGTCGACGGTGGCGAAGATACTGGTGGAGTGCGGGGCCGTGCTGATCGACGCCGACGCTATCTCCCGTCAGCTGATGGAGCCGGGTCGGGCGGTGTTGGCTGAGACCGTCCGCGCCTTTGGTGAGGGTATTTTGACCCCTACCGGGGAGCTTGACCGGGCTGCCCTGGCGTCCCAGGTCTTTGCGGACGAGTCTGCCCGTGCCCGCCTGAACGCCATCGTGCACCCGGCGGTGCGGGCTGAAGCTGCGCGGCAGCGTGAGGTGGCGGTGCAGAAGCTGGGGGAGGGCGCCGTCATTGTTGAGGATATCCCCCTGCTGGCCGAGACCGGTCAGGCGGCAGACTTTGATGCGGTGATTGTGGTTGAGGCGCAGCGCCAGGAGCGGCTACGCCGCCTGGTTGAGGTGCGCGGTATGAGTGAGGCGGACGCCCGCGCCCGCATTGCTGTGCAGGCCAGTGACGAGCAGCGCCGGGCTATTGCCACCTGGGTCATTGATAATTCGGGAAGTTTAGAGCGCACTGCTGCGCAGGTGCGCGAGGTCTTTGCCAAAATCACAGCCGGTTCGTTACATGAATAAATTTTTAGCAAAGAGTATTTGAACTTTTGGTCTAAAAAAGCCGGTTGTGACCAGCGTAAATAGGTGAGAACAGGGGAAAGCGTAAAAATCAAGTAGGCTTATCTCCCCTGGAAAACAACCCCAAGCCCTCTTATTATTGATACGTTGCCCAGAGACCGGGCAGCCGCTGTGCGGGCGGTGGATGCAAGGGGCCCGCACGGTCACACACGTACTTCCACCGGGATAATCCTGTGCTGAACAAGCTACACGACAGACTGGGGCTGCGAACCAACCCCGTCATTTTCTTCTCATCTGCACTCTTTATCATCGTCTTCACCATGCTGATGATGATCTTCCCAACGGCCATGTCAGACGGCATCGGCGTCATCTCTGACTTCATCATCACCTACCTGGGCTGGGTCTACACCCTGGGTATCGCCATCTTCTTTTTCTTCCTGATTTACATGGCGATGAGCCGCTTTGGCCGCATCAAAATCGGTGATGACGACGCTGAACCCGAGTACTCCGGCCTTGCCTGGTTCGGTATGCTCTTCGCAGCTGGTGTTGGCGCCGTCCTGCTCTTCTGGGGCGCGGCAGAGCCCATCACCCACTACGCCAACCCGCCCTACGACGGGGTAGAGCCCCAGTCGGATCACGCGGCTCTCGAAGCACTCGCTATTGCTAACTGGCACATCGGCCTGGGCGTCTGGATTATTCTCACTATTCCCGCCCTGGCTTTCGGATACTTTACCTACAAGCGCAAGCTGCCCCCGCGCGTCTCATCCATCTTCCAGCCCCTGCTGGGCGAGCGCATCCACGGCCCTATCGGTAAGACCATTGACTCGGTTGCCATCGTTTCTACCGTTTTCGGTATTGCGGTTTCGGTGGGTCTGGGCGCTCTGCAGATCAACTCGGGTATGGGCATCATGTACGGTGTGCCCCTGGGTGGCTGGATTCAGGCCGCTATCGTTGCTGTGATTACTGCCGCCGGTATTACCTCGGTGCTGATGGGTATGGATAAGGGCGTTAAGCGCCTGTCCTACATCAACATTCTGCTGGTTATTTCCCTGATGATCTTCATCCTGATGACCGGCGCAACCCGCTTCGTCACCCTGGGCACCATCGAGTCAGCCGGCTACTTCCTGCAGAAGCTGCCCGTGATGATGCTCTTCAACGACGCCTTTGCAGATACCGGTTGGATTGGCTCCTGGACGGTCTTCTACTGGGCTTGGACCGTGACCTGGGCGCCCTTTGTTGGCCTCTTTATTGCCAAGATTTCTCAGGGCCGCACCATCCGTCAGTTTGTTGTCGGCGTGCTGGCTGCCCCTACCACCTTTACCCTGATGTGGGTTGGTGTCTTTGGCCTGAGCGCTTTCAATATCGAGCGCAATGAAAACGGAACCCTGGTGCAGACCGTAGTGGAAGAAGGCGACATTCCCGCTGCCCTCTTCGAGTTCCTGGGCCACTTCCCGCTCTACCAGCTGGTCGCTGCGGTGACCCTCGTGGTGATTACCATCTTCTTCATCACCTCCATTGACTCAGCAGCCCTGGTCATGGACGCGATTGCTAACGGTCATGAGGACCCGGCCCCCAAGAAGCAGGGTATTTTCTGGGCTGCCTCCATCGGCGTTGTATCGGCTTCCATCCTGGTAGCAGCAGGCGATAACGGTCTGACCGCCCTGCAGAACGTCATTATTGTGATCGGCTTCCCTGTCTGGCTTATCGGCTTCATGCAGATGTGGATGCTGGTGCGCGCCCTGCGCGAGGACGCCGGTGAACTGCCTCCCATGCGCACCCGCCAGTGGAAGCAGGTTATCCCCATCGAGGAATACCACCGCCGTGCTCAGGAAGACTTCTCGTCGATTGAAGAGGTCACTATTCGCCCCGAGTACGAGCTGGGCACCGAACCCGAGTTCGAGGGTCTGGTTCCCAATACCGGTCAGATTCCTGTGGTAACGGCCGAAGATATTGCTGAGGACGCCGCCGCGAAGAAGGCAGCCTCCAAGCCGGCTGAAGAGCAGGGCACCCACACCGCTGTGGTAACCGGTGACCTGCCCGCTACCGATATCGACCCGAAGAAGTAAGGTCTGAGCGACCGCTTGTTAGCCCCCGATGAAACTAGTACATATGTTCTAGTTTTGTCGGGGGTTTTTCGGTAGGGTAGAGGGCATGAGCCTTGCCCAAGAAATTAACCGCGTCGTTGCACCTTTTGAAGTTGTCTCTGAGTATCAGCCGGCTGGCGACCAGCCTAAGGCAATCGCGGAGCTGACCGAGCGCGTCCAGAACGGTGAAAAAGACATCGTGCTCATGGGTGCCACCGGCACCGGTAAGTCTGCAACGTCTGCCTGGCTCATTGAGGCCGTCCAGCGCCCCACCCTGGTTATGGTGCAAAACAAGACCCTGGCTGCCCAGTTAGCTAACGAACTGCGCGAGCTACTGCCCAACAACGCTGTTGAGTACTTCGTTTCCTACTACGACTACTACCAGCCCGAAGCCTACGTGCCGCAGACCGATACCTTCATCGAAAAAGACTCCTCCATCAACGAAGAAGTCGAACGCCTGCGCCACTCCGCCACCAACTCCCTGCTGACCCGCCGCGACGTTGTGGTGGTTGCTACCGTCTCCTGCATCTATGGCCTGGGCACCCCCGAAGAATACGTTGCCCAGATGGTGACCTTGCGACAGGGCGAAGAAATCGACCGGGACGAGCTGCTGCGCCGGTTTGTCTCCATGCAGTATGCCCGCAACGACCTAGACTTCCACCGCGGCACCTTCCGCGTGCGCGGCGATACCGTCGAAATCATCCCCATGTACGAAGAAAACGCCATTCGCATCGAATTCTTCGGCGACGAAATCGAAGCCATCTACACCCTGCACCCGCTCACCGGCGACGTCATCCGCGAAGAAACCGAAATGTACGTCTTCCCGGCCTCCCACTACGTTGCCGGCGCTGAACGCATGGCCCGAGCTATTACCTCCATCGAGGACGAGCTGCGCGACCGCCTGCAAGAACTCGAATCCCAGAACAAGCTCGTTGAAGCCCAACGCCTGCGCATGCGCACCCAATACGATCTAGAGATGATGGAGCAGATGGGTTTTTGCAACGGCATCGAAAACTACTCCAGCCATATCGACGGACGCGCTCGCGGTACCGCTCCGCACTGTCTACTGGACTACTTCCCCGACGACTTTCTGCTCATCGTTGATGAGTCTCACGTGACGATTCCCCAAATCGGGGCAATGTTTGAGGGCGATATGAGCCGCAAGCGCACCCTGGTTGAGCACGGCTTCCGCCTGCCCTCAGCCATGGACAACCGCCCCCTCAAATGGGAGGAGTTCCTCGACCGTATCGGGCAGACCGTTTACCTGTCCGCGACCCCCGGCAAATACGAACTGGCCCAGGCCGACGGGGTTGTTGAGCAAATCATTCGCCCCACCGGATTGGTTGACCCCGAAATCGTCGTCAAGCCTACCGAGGGGCAGATCGATGACCTTCTGGAAGAGATCCGCCTGCGCGTAGAGCGCGACGAGCGTGTGCTGGTTACCACCCTGACCAAGCGTATGGCAGAAGACCTCACCGACTACCTGTTGGAGCACGGGGTCAAGGTGCAGTACCTACACTCCGATGTCGATACCCTGCGCCGAGTGGAGCTGCTGAGCGAACTACGCCAGGGCGTCTTTGATGTCCTGGTGGGTATTAACCTGCTGCGTGAGGGCCTGGACCTTCCCGAGGTCTCCCTGGTCGCAATTCTGGATGCCGATAAGCAGGGCTTCTTGCGTTCCACCACCTCTCTGATTCAGACCATCGGGCGAGCCGCCCGTAACGTGGGCGGGCAGGTACACATGTACGCTGATAAAATCACCGATTCCATGCGTACTGCCATCGACGAAACCAACCGCCGCCGTGAAATTCAGCAGGCCTACAACCGTGAGCACGGCATTGATCCGCAACCCCTGCGCAAGAAAATCGCCGATATCACCGATAGCCTGGCACGGGAATCTGAAGATACCGCTGAGCTCCTTGCCACCCGCAAGGGAGCATCGGGCAAGCTGGCTCCGGTCAAGAAGGGCACAAAGTACGCGGCGACCAGCCCCGAAGCCGAAGAGCTCTTCAAGAAGGCAGAAGCCCGGGTACGTCAGGACGGCCTTGCGGCAGCTCCCGCCGAAGACCTGCTGGGTCTGATCGAAGAGATGCACGCCCAGATGATGCAGGCCGCCGAAGAGCTCAAGTTCGAGCTGGCGGGCCGCCTGCGCGATGAAATTGCCGACCTGAAGAAGGAGCTACGCGCTATGCAGGAAGCTGGGCACGCCTAAAGCTATAGAAGAGTTTTCCTCAGTGCTTCACCGGCCTGTGGCATTGGTGTAGACTAGTGCAGTTTGCGTCAGAACCACCCCGGGAGGTCCCATGAGCCAGAAAACCGAGCGCCCCAGCGTTGCCAGCATGCCAGGCATGCCCCAGATTCTGCTCACCTTCGGGCTGACCATCTGTAGCCTCTCCATCCTCCTGCCAGCATCACCTGCCTGGGCACTGGCAGGCGGGGCAGGCTCTCTGGGTGCAGGGGCCACCAACGCGGTGCTCATGGCTGTGACCGTAGCGACCCAGTTCAGCGTCCCCGCCCTCACCCGCCGTTTCTCCTGGGCGCTCGTTTTGCCTGTAGGCACTCTCTTTATGGGGCTACCCTCCCTGCTTCAAGCGCTGAGCCCCGACCTGCTCAACGTCCTGATTACATCTGGTCTACGCGGTATCGGCTTCGGTATCGTCACTGTCTGCTGCTCATCAGCTATGTCCTACCTCATTCCGGTCGAATTCCGTGGTCGGGCAGTGGGGCTCTACGGACTAGCGGCAGCTGGTTCTCAGCTTTTCTTCACACCCGTTGCCCCCTGGGCTCTTGAAACCTTCGGTTACCGTTCGGTGATTTCGGCCGGAGCAATCGCCGCTATCGCAGCCCCCTTTGCCCTACAGTTGGGGCGACTGGTTGATCACTTTATGGCCGAACAGCGCAGCGGGCAGCAGGGGAACGAACCCGCTCCTGTCACTTCAACAGCCACCATTATCGCCCGCATCTGGCCTGCCCTGTTAACGCTCACTCTGGTCACCAGCGTCGGCGGTGCCTTCATGACCTTCTCCACCGAAATTGCCCCCACTGCCACTCTGGCGACCGGGGCCCTGCTCCTGCTCTGTGCCCTGGCAACCCCCACCCGTCTCTACGGCGGCTCCCTCACCGACAGGTTTGGCACCCGCCTACTCATGACCCCGGTACTGGCCCTCACGGCCTTGGGCGTCGCCTTTGTCGGCTGGGTCAATGGCGCGAGCCTGCCTTCCATCATCTTCCTCCTGGCTGGTGCAACCCTGATCGGGTTCGGCTACGGCTTCCTACAGTCGGTCACCATGGTGCGAGCCCTGTCGGACGCCGGTGGGGCGGACGCCACCCAGCGGGCGTCCGTCGCTTGGAACTCCCACTTCGACATCGGCACCGGCCTCGGCTCTCTTGCCATCGGTGCCGCCGCGCAGGCGACCAGCTTTGCCGCAGCCTGGGTGGGCGCGGCCGTCCTTCTCCTGGTCTGCGCCATCGTGCTCGGCCTGAGGGACGCCCGCGCGTCTGTTCAAAAGTAACAAGATGGGTTATAGTTGTAGACCGAGCAAGGGAGTATCCCACTAATTCCTGCATCGTCAGCACGTTGATCGAAGGCGCCCAACCGGGGCAGGAAACCACCCACAGAGGTGGTGGGAGAGACTTGTGGATTTTGGCAAACCCCAACCACAAGAAAGGCTCCCAATGCATATCACTGGGTTGCAGTGGGGTGTAACGATTGCGTTCATCCTGGCACTGCTTGCTTATGACTTCTTCTTCCACGTGCGTAAAGCGCACGAACCCACCATCAAGGAAGCCGCGATTTGGTCGGCCGTCTACGTGGGTATCGCCCTGCTCTTCGGCCTGGTTATCCTCTTCTGGGACGGCCCCCAGTTCGCCGCAGAATACTACGGCGGTTACATCACCGAGAAGGCCCTGAGCGTTGATAACCTCTTCGTCTTCCTGATTATCATGGCCTCCTTCCGTGTGCCGCGCGAAGACCAGCAGAAGGTCCTACTCTTCGGCATTATCTTTGCCATGATTGCCCGTACCGCCTTCATTCTGGTGGGTGCCGCCGCTATTGAGCGCTGGAGCTGGGTCTTCTACCTCTTCGGTCTGGTTCTAATTTACACCGCCGGTAACCTCATCAAGGGTGAAATCACCGACAAGGAAGAAGAGGACGAGGCCAACAACTTCGTCGTGCGCCTTGCCAAGAAGATGTTCCACACCGTTGACTACTACGACGGCGACAAGCTCTTCACCGTAGAGAACGGCAAGAAGGTCATGACCCCCATGCTGCTGGTCATGGTCGCAATCGGTGGTACCGACATCCTCTTCGCTCTGGACTCTATCCCCGCGATTTTCGGTCTGACCCAGGAAGCCTACATCGTCTTCACGGCAACCGCCTTCTCCCTGATGGGTCTGCGTCAGCTCTACTTCCTGATTGACGGCCTGCTGGACCGCCTGATTTACCTCTCCTGGGGTCTGTCCATCATCCTGGCCTTCATCGGTGTTAAGCTGCTGCTGCACGCCCTGCATTCCAACACGCTGCCGTTTGTTAACGATGGCCAGCCGGTTCACGTTGTTGAAGTTGGAATTGAGCTCTCACTTACTGTTATTGTAGGCGTTCTGATTGTCACTGTTCTGGCTTCTCTTTACAGCCCGAAGGGTCGTGCTCTGGCAACCATCCAGCGTGTTCAGACCCTGTCTGAGAAGTACCTGAACCTGCCCGCCGATGCTTCTGAGGCTGAGCGCGCTGAGATTCAGCGCCAGCTGGATGAGCAGGTTGCTAAATCCCGTGAGATTCCGCAGAAGTACCGCGACGAGCTGATTGAGTCGGAGAACGAGTACCAGGACCTGGTCCGTCGAGCCCGCACCGCTCACGCCGAGCGTACTGCCTAAGGTGCGGTAGGCGTCCGCCCCAATAACTAGGGGCGCGGACGCCCGCCCCGGCTTCACGACCGCTGGCCCCATCCCGAGAGGGAAGGGGCCAGCGGTCTTTGCGTGTGGAGGTGTTATAAGGGCTGGGACTCTAGAACTAGATTTCAGGTTTGAGTAGAATTGACCTTAACCCCCCTCGCCTGAACCGGAAAAGGAGCACCCATGTCTGTAGCCGAGTATCTACCCCTGGTCTTTTGCCTGCTCTTGCTGGGCGGGCTCTTTCTGGCGATAGCCCGCATGGGTGCAGCCGGTACCTTGCGCCGTAACGGACTGGTGGGCGTCCGCACCACAGCAACCATGCAGTCGGATGCCGCCTGGTACGCGGCCCATAGGGCGATTGCTCCAGTTCTGCGAATCTGCGCCTGGGCTCAGATTGCTGGGGCGGCCCTCGTCCTGGCTCTGGGGCTGATGGCTCAGAATTCCGCAGTTATTCCTGTTGGTCTCGCCTTTCTGATTCTTCCCACCTTCGCCATGGTGGTAGCTGCCATGACGCGAGGAACCTCCGCCGCCAACGACGCCCACCGGGCCTGGGAACAGGGCCAGCAGGCATCCCCAACCCATCACTAAACAAAATGGCCGAGAGGTGCAGCTGCATCCCTCGGCCTTCTTGTTATAGCTAAACTCCGTTAGCGCATATCAGCCAGCAGATTCTTCAGATGGCCCAGAATCAGGGGGCCGTCCGCGCCCAGACCGTCATGGTGGTGGGTCTTAGAGGTCCACACACGGGTATTACCCACGAACTCGGCGGTCTTCATTGAGTGGGCGTAATCCACGTACACATCGGGCACGTAGGCTGCTGCAACCAGGGGCACCTCGTTGCGGGTCAGCTGGTCGTGGTCGTACAGACGGCCCCAATCCTTCTTCTCAGCCAGCAGCTGGGCAACCTCAGCCAGCGGACGCAGAGCCGGGTCCTCCTCGTAATACCAGGGGAAGATATGCTCACCGGTCAGAAGCAGGGGAGAGGCGTCTTCGGCAAAGTCCGGGCGCTCCGCGTACATGCGGGCAGCAGACCAGTTCGTCGGTGAAGCGGACGGCGAGGTTCCCCCCAGCTCCTGCGCGGGTCCGTCCGCATAAATCGTCTCGTGCAGCAGGCCGTAGAGGGGGCCAGCCTGGAAGCTGACCTGGGCGCTAACCTCTGCCAGGAACTGGTCAGAGAGCCACTTATCAGACTCAGCAAAAGCCGACTCCAGTACATAGTGCAGGCCCCTAGCCCGGCCGTTACCCCCCAGAATATTGCCCAGCATCTGGAAGCGGTGCGGGGTCAGGCGCTCGCCGGTGGGCAGGTATTCCTCGTTCTTGGCCAGGTGCTCGCAGATGCGGACGGCCAGGTCCTTATCTTCGGGGTACCAGCCGTAGTATTCCTCGGTGCGCTCCTTCATGCGGTCGAGGGTGGAGCGGTAGACATCGTCCACATGGGCACGGATGGGGGCAAGCCCGGCAGTCATGCGGGAATCCTTGACGGACTCGGGCGCAAAGGAGAGGTAGGAGAGAGTCAAGAAGCCGCCGAAGCTCTGGCCCATAGTCGACCAGCGCTTGTCTGTGCGGTCTGCCAACAGGAATTCACGGACGACCTCGGCGTCGGCAATGATGGAATCGGCGCGGAAGAGCTCGCAGAACTCAGCCTGCACCTCGGGGGTGCCCTGGGCGGTGATGACGCGGGCAGAAAGCGGGGTTGAATTGCCGGTGCCGCGCTGGTCTAGCAGAACCAGGCGGTGGGTCTTGGCTAGCTCGTGGACCCAGCCGCCTTCCGAGATGGGGCGGGGGCTCTTGCCGCCGGGGCCGCCCTGCAGGTAGACCATGTAGGGGCGCTCGTCCACGGGGGTGGTCAGGGCATTAGAGGTGTCGATGACTTCGCGGGCAAAGACAGTGATGGTCTGATTGGCAAAGCGGGAGTCTAAGGCGGCTGCCTCGCCCTTGCCGTAGATGAGCCCGTGGGTGAGGGGCACAGTGAACCAGTGGTCTACTAGCTTGAGGGAGTCAATGGTGTGGGTGGCGCCGACGCGGTGGGACGGCTGGGGCAGGCGAGGGTGGGTAGGCATGGGGCTCCTTTGCGCGCAAATCAGGTCTTTCTTCTATCGATAGGCTACCCTAGCTTCCCCGCACCGGCTCTGAGGTGGTGCGTAAGAAGTTCTAATGTGACCGCTTTAGAAGTGAGAATCGCTACCCCCACCTAGTAGGGACCAGATAACTACCGATAGTACGTCATGCCCATCAGGACTTCGGTAGGAATCTGGTCCCTTATCGGGAAACTAGAAAGCTCCCACGCTCTCAATCAGCACCACCGGCGCACCTTCCTCGTCTGAGGCGTCCAGGTCGACCCTGGCGACAATCCCGAAATCGTGGTTATCGTCGGGGTCGGCAAAGACCTGACGAACCTTCCACACCCCGGGGTGGGCCGCCGTGTCGTCGTCAATCTCAATCAGGCGCGGGGAGCGGGCCTCGGCGTCCGTATAGATATCCTCATACTCCTCAAAGTAATCATCCATGGCCTCAGCCCAGCGGTCGGCATCCCAGCCCGAGCGCTCACCGTCCAGCTCGCCCAGCAGGCGGTCGTGCTCGTCCGCAAAGAGCTCCACCCGGCGGAACATCGCGTTGCGCACCATCACCTTAAAGGCGCGGACGTTACTCGTCACCTTGGGGGCAGACTCGGAAACAAGCTCTTCGAGAGAGTCCTGGACGGGGATACCTTCTTCACCGGCGGCCAGGCGCTCCCACTCGTCCACCAGGGAGGAGTCGGTCTGGCGGATAACCTCGCCCAGCCACTCGATCACGTCGGTGAGCTCATCGGTCAGGGCAGATAGGGGCACGGTCTGGCGCAGGGCCTTGTAGGCGTCCGACAGGTAGCGCAGCAGAATACCCTCGGAACGCTCAAGCCCGTAGAACTGGATGTAGTCGCCAA
Source organism: Rothia nasimurium (assembly GCF_928381415.1). Classification (GTDB taxonomy): domain Bacteria; phylum Actinomycetota; class Actinomycetes; order Actinomycetales; family Micrococcaceae; genus Rothia; species Rothia nasimurium_H. The sequence goes on along the minus strand of NZ_CAKMSF010000004.1, from coordinate 261,883 downwards.
AGCCCATGGCCCGCTCGTACATATCGCGCACCACGCTCTTGGGCTCTACCTCAAACTCCTTCATGAAGGGAGCGCCCGCCGAGTAGGTCTCAAAGGCCTGTTCTAGCAGGTCAGCCAGGGGCTGTGGGTAGGTGATTTTGTCGAGCTCAGCCATACGCTCGTTGTAGTCGAGTCCTTCAGCCTTCATCTCGGCCAGGGCCTCACTCTTAGCCTTCTTCTCCTGGCCAATCAGCACCTGGCGGGGCTTTTCCAGGGTGGACTCAATCACCGAGACCGCATCGAGGGCGTAGGACTCCGACTCCTTATCGAGCAGAGACAGCGAAGCCAGCGCGAAGGGGGAGAGCGGCTGGTTCAGGGCGAAGTTCTCCTGCAGTGAGACGGTCAGGCGCACGGTGCGGCCAAACTCGTCGGGCTCCGGCAGGCGCTCCACCACGCCCCCGTTGAGAAGCTCCCGGTAGATGCCAATCGCCTTGCGCTTGAGGGCGCGCTGCTTAATCGGCGGCTCGTGGTTGGCGGTGAGGAAGAGCATGACGGTCTCAAAGGGGTCAGCCTCACGCTGCAGCATATTGAGCATCATGGAGTGGGTCATCTGGAAGGACGAGGTCAGCGGCTCGGGTTCTGCGGCAATAATCTGCTCGAAGGTCTTTTCGCTCCACGCCACAAAGCCCTGCGGGGGCTTCTTCTTTTTACCCCGCAACGACTGGGCCATCTTCTTCTCGTCCCCGTTGAACTTCTCCCGGGCCTTGGCCTCAAGCCGGTCGTTCTCAATCTCGTGTTCGGGGGCCTGAACCACCGCGTAACCGGCCGTATCAAAGCCAGCTCGGCCCGCGCGTCCTGCAATCTGGTGGAACTCACGGGACTTCAGGCGGCGGGTGCGCTGCCCGTCAAACTTGGAAAGAGCAGTTACGAGCACCGTGCGGATGGGGACGTTAATACCCACACCCAGCGTATCGGTACCGCAAATGACCTTGAGCAGACCCGCTTGGGCTAGCTGCTCCACCAGGCGGCGGTACTTGGGCAGCATGCCGGCATGGTGAATGCCGATACCGTTCTTGATGTACTTCTGCAGCTGCTTACCAAAGCCCGCCGAGTAGCGGAAGCCGGCGGTCAGTTCGTTGATACGCTCCTTGTCTTCCTTAGACGCAATAGCCAGGCTCATGAGCGAAGCGGCTGTATCAATGGCCTGAAGCTGAGAGAAATGCACAATGTAGACCGGGGCCTGGTGGGTGCTCACTAGCTCGTCTACCTTCTCAACCAGGGGCTCACGCGAATAGGTGTAGTTGAGGGGGATAGGGCGGGTTTCGCTGGTGACCAAGGAGGTCTGGCGGCCGGTTAGCTCGGTCAGCTCCCGTTCAAAGCGGCTGGTGTCGCCCAGGGTCGCGCTCATGAGCAGGAACTGGGCCTGGGGCAGGTCAAGCAGAGGAGCCTGCCAAGCCCAACCGCGCTGGGGATCAGAATAGAAATGGAACTCATCCATGACCACCTGGGTCAGATCAGCCCCTTCACCCTCACGCAGCACAATGTTGGCAAGAATCTCGGCGGTGCAGCAGACGATGGGGGCATCGGCGTTAATAGAAGAATCGCCGGTCACCATGCCCACGTTCTCAGCCCCAAAAATCTCGCAGAGATCAAAGAACTTCTCAGACACCAGGGCCTTAATGGGCGCAGTGTAGTAGGAGCGCTGGCCCGACGCCAGGCCCATAAAATGAGCCGCAACCGCCACGGTTGACTTGCCCGACCCGGTGGGGGTCGCCAAAATGACGTTGTTGCCCGCCGCCAAATCAAGCACAGCTTCGTCCTGGGCAGGGTAGAGCTGCATACCGCGAGCCTCAATCCAAGCTAGAAAGGCCTCGTAGGCTTCATCGCCCGTGAGCGGGTTAGAGGCAAAATCGCCACGGAAATAGGGCTTGCTGTTATCGGCTAAAGAGGGGGAGAGAAAGGGAAGAATCTTCATGGTTCTTCTAGTTTAATAGACCGGTCAAGATAAAGACGGGTGTGACGCTTGTCAAACCTGCCCAGAGTGTTCTAAGGTAAAGGGCAGAACTTAACCGCATATCTAGCTCACGAAAGGAGGCCCACGAAATGAATAATCGACCTATTCCCTTCAACAGCCTCCCCGTGGGTAGACACATCGATGGTGCGCTCGCTTCTAGCCCGACTGCTGGTTAGACGGGTACGATAACCTGACGTAGACACACCTATCGGGGCAAGCGAACCCGGTAGGTATTTTTATGCCCTGCGGGTTTTTCCCTCACACACGACCTGCACACCCGCACGCACACGCTGAAAGAGTAGCCTGATGGCTGAGATGACTGACGAGACAAAGACGCCCAAAGAAAAAGTTAAGTTCCGTATCGCCCCGCCGGGCTTCCGCTGGCGGCCCCTCTTCTTTCTGCCCTTCCCCCTCGATATTCTGACCTCCCTTGCCCTGGTCTTTCTGCCGGTTCTGGTGGGCACGATTATTGACCTGCACACCTCAGGTGATGAGGCAGGGGCCTGGCGGCTGGTCTGGTTGTTGGTGGGCGTGGTGGTCTACCTGTCGGTTGTTGAGTTCGTGGGTTGGGGTATCACCTTTAGGGTGGTGGCCCGCATTGAGCGGGATTGGCGTCTCTACATTGCCAGCCTGATGTCCCGCAGCCCCAACCGTGATACCGGCGCCCTCATTGCGATTTTGAACAAGGACGCCCGCTCCATGGCCCAGATGTGGCAGCCCATGATTCTGGCCTTTTCTGCGGTGGGCGTGACCGCCCTGGGCACCTGGCAGCTGTGGCGCATTAGCCCGGCGATTGCGGTGGTGAGCTTGGGTGGCTTGATCCTGACCATGCTGACCCTCACCTGGATTTCCAAGCTGCTCGAGAAGCACGCGGACGTCTTCCGCGACAAGGTGGGCGTGTCTACCTCCCGCGCCTCTGACGTAGCCTCCTCGATTCGCACCATCTTGGGCCTGGGTGCCCAGCGCCGCATGATGGACCGCTACGGGGCAACAGCCCAGGACGTCTACACCTCCCAGATTCGCCTAGAGAGCGTGCAGACCTGGTCCTATGCGGTGCGCAACCTGCTGGTAGGAACCGTGACCTGGGTGGTCATTGCGCTCGCCCTGCGCGGGGCTGCCCCCGAAGGTACCTGGATTACTGAGGTCCCCGCTGGCCAGCTAGTCACGGTGGTTGGTCTGATCAACACCCTGACCGGGCCCATCTGGTCAGTGGAAATGTTGCTCTTCTCCTGGCGTAATGCCCGCGTTGCCCTCAAACGCGTAGATAGACTTGCAGCTGAGGTTGAGGGTAACTCTCAGGTAGAGAGTAAGGACGCTGTTGCCCCGGCGACCAGCGCCGCAGCAGGGCAGGCGCTGGTTGAGATTCCCCGGGCCAGCGCCCCGGTGCACTACATCAACCCGCGCGAAGCCGGGTTGCCAGCCCAGGACTACGCCGAAGCCCTGACCGAAGCCCTACGCCAAGCTCAACCTGCCCCGGGTGGGGAACGGGCGGCGGGCGTCCTCGCCGGGGGTGAGCGCGTGCTTCTTTCGGAACCCAACCCCATGATTTTTGCCGGCTCCCTGGCTGACCACCTGCAGATGGGCACCGAGGGGCTGAGCCGGGAGCGCATGATTGAGCTACTGAAGCTCACCGACTCCGAAGAAATCGCCTTCCGACTCGGTGGACGCGACCCCGAAAAGTACCTGGCCAGCACCCTGGCCTCAGAAGGCACCAACCTCTCTGGCGGCCAGCGGCAGCGCCTTGCCCTAGCCCGGGCACTAGCCCAGCCGGCGTCCGTGCTGGTGCTCACCGAACCGCTGAACTCGGTGGACGAACCCAGCCAGAAGTTCATCCTGAACCAGCTCGAAACCCATACGGGCCAGCCCGGCCCCCTCGAACACATCCGCCAGATTTACCTGGTCTCAACCACCATGGAGGTTGAGCGACGACTGAAAGCAGGTGAGGCCCGTGGCTAACCTCCTCCCCATTACTGACGGTAAGACTACCTGGAGGCTACTGGCCCGCTCGATTCTCAAAACCCCCTGGCAGCTGATTTGGCTGGTGGTTCTGTTTGTGGCTAGCTCCGTGGCTACCCTGGTGACCCCTATTATGGTGGGGCAGCTCATTGACCGGGCCACCACCGGGCAGCTGACCGGCTACCCCTGGGCAGAGCTGACGGTCATTGGCCTTGCTGTGGTCGCCGGTGCCCTGCTGGCCCGCGCCTGGACCTTCCAGGGCCAGAAAATGGGTGTGCGCCTCAACCGCGACCTAGGCATTGACCTGGTCGGGGCCTCCCTGCAGCTGGACGCCCAAACCGTTGAGGACGCTGGCTCCGGCGACCTGGTAGCCCGCCTGACCGACGACGTCGACAGCGTACGCCAGGTACTGGCCACCGGCCTGCCGGAATTCGCCCATATCAGCATCTACATGCTGATTACCGCGGCTACCATCTTCACCGTCAACCCGGCCATCGGTCTGGTGACCGTGCCCATGTTTATCGTGATGACCATCGTGCTCTCAATCTTCCTACCCCGGATCGCCAAGCTCACCCGGGAAAAGACCGAGGCAGTCAGCGACCTAACCGTAGTGGCAACCGAAAACATTCGCGGTGCTGGAACCGTTGAAGAGCTGGGGATCAGTGAGGCCCGTGCCCGGGTGCAGGATGAGCGCATCTGGAAAACCTTTGAGGTCAGCGATCGCATGGTTGTGGTGCGCTCCATCTTCTGGGCCGTGGACGCCTTCAACTCCTTCCTACCCCTGGTGCTCTCCATGGTCTGGGGTGCCTACTGCGTGGAACAGGGCTGGGCGACCTGGGGCGACGTTGCAACCGCCTCTATCATGCTCTTCACCATGCGCGTCAACTCAGATATCTTCACCTTCTGGCTTGACCGCCTGCGCGAAATGACCGTCACCATGGGGCGCGTCTTTGGTGTTATTGACCTATCGAACCAGCAGCAGGCCCGCCGTGCCGCCGGGCAGGTAGATGCCCCGGCGCACCTGCCTGAGCAGGGTGCGTCCGCCCCGGTCATCAGCCTGCAGGGCGTGACCTACGGGTACGACCCGGACGCCCCCGTGATTAAGGGGGTGGACCTGCAGCTGGCAGCGGGGGAGAGCCTTGCCCTGGTAGGACGCTCCGGCTCGGGCAAGACCACACTGGCCCGCCTGATTGCCGGGTCGCTCACCGCAGATAGCGGCACCGTGCAGGTCGGTAGTCAGCTGGTGGGCAACGGGCTGTACCCCACCCAGCCCGATGCCAGCGGACGCCCCGCCCTGCTGATTTGCACCCAGGAGGCCCACGTCTTTGTCGGCTCCCTGGCCGAGAACATGACCGTGGCAGCCCCCGACGCTAGCGCCGAGCAGATGCTCACCGCCCTGCGGTCGGTCGGCGCCACCTGGGTTGATGACTTGCCCGAGGGGCTGGAGAGTCGGGTCGGTGGCGGTAGCACAGAGCTCACCCGCGACCAGATTCAGCAGCTGGGTCTAGCCCGTATCGTGGCAGCCAACCCCCACGCGGTGATTCTGGATGAGTCAACTACCCAGCTAGAACTGGCGGACGCCCGCCAGTCCCTGGCTGCGGTGATGCAGGGCCGAGCCGTCATCATCATCTCCCACGACGCCCGCATCGCCTCACTGGCTGACCGGGCCGTGCTCCTGGAAAACGGTGAGCTGGTTGCAGAGGGGGCTCCGGCAGAAATCTTTGCCCGCGCCTAAGAAACCTCACAGGTCTAAGCCGTCTGGGCCACATTCGCTCTGACTAAGCCGCCGCCCCTCCCGAGACCCCGCCCGAGACCCCGGGCGGGGCGGAGCGGTGCTAATCTAGACTCGTGAGTTCATCTAAGCCCCTAATTGACCCCGTCCGCCTGCGCCGCGCCGTCCTGCTGGTTGCCGGTCTCAACCTGGCCTACTTCTTCATCGAGGGAGCTATCGCCCTGGCCATTGGCTCGGTCAGCCTGCTGGCCGACAGCGTAGATTTCTTCGAGGACTTCGCGGTCAATACTCTCATTGCAATCGCTCTGGGCTGGTCACTGACCTGGCAGGCGCGGGCGGGGAAGGCGTCCGCCCTCATTATCCTGCTCCCGGCCCTGGCCGCCGTCTGGCAGATCGTGGCTAAATTCCCTGACCCTGGCGCCCCCGATGCGCTCACCCTCTTCGTTACAGCGGGCGGGGCCGTGGTGGTCAACCTCATCTGTACCCTGATTCTGGCCCGTTTCCGTACCGGTGCCGGGTCGCTCACCGCAGCCGCCTTTTTGGCAGCTCGTAACGATGTGCTCATCAACCTCGCTATTATCGTTGTAGCCGGTCTCACCGCCTGGGTAGGAAGCGGCTGGCCTGATCTGGTACTTGGTGCCCTCATCCTGGTGCTGAACCTGGGGGCTGCTAAGGAAGTATGGGAAACCGCCCATGAGGAATCGTTGGCCGCCAAGGCCTTAGCTGGCGACCTCGACGACGACTAAGGCCCTGCTCTGAACTTGCGGGGAGCTGTCAGGGCAGGGCCTCTGGTCTTTAGCTAAAAAGCGCCAGTGAACGAATCACGGTCTGGGCCAGGCCATAGACCAAGCCACTTGTGACGAGCAGGGTCAGGGCCCAGGCTGCCAGGGTATGCAGCGGGCCACCGGCGTTGACCTTAACCTGCTGGTCGGAGGTGCCCAGCTTCCCGTGGCCTGCCAGCTTGGCCATGTCCTTTTCTGAGGCATGATGCTTCTCGTTCACCGGCTTAACCAGCAGGTTGGCGATGAACCCGATAGCTAGCACGCCCACCATGATGAAGAGGGAGGGTTGGTAGAGCTCGGCACCCGAGGCCTCGGGGTTGCCACCGCGCACGGTGTCCTGAGCCAGGTTGACGATGAGCGGCCCGGCAATACCCGCAGCTGACCAGGCGGTCAGCAGACGGCCGTGGATGGCCCCTACCTGTAGGGTGCCAAACATATCGCGCAGGTAGGCCGGGATAGTGGCAAAGCCACCGCCGTAGAAGGAAATGATGATGAAAGCGGTAGCGATGAAGAGCACCAGGCTGACGTTGCCGAAGAGCGCCCAGATGATGTAGAGGGCCAGCCCTACACCCAGGTACATGACGTAGATGTTCTTGCGACCGATGATATCTGAGGTCGATGACCAGACGAAGCGGCCACCCATGTTGCCCAGGGACAGCAGGCCGACGAAGCCTGCTGCCGCTGCGGCGGAGATGGGGAAGTAGGACTGAATCATGGGGGAGGCTGATTCAAGCAGGCCGATACCGGCGGTGACGTTGGTGAACAGTACCGTCCAGAGCAGCCAGAACTGGGGAGTGCGGATAGCCTGGGCTGCGGTGACGTTCTTATTGGTGCGCATGGTGTTGGGCTTCTGCTGGGACGGGTCGAAACCGGCGGGCTTCCAATCGGGGTGGGGGACCCTGATGACGAAAGCGCCCAGCAGAATAATAAGAGCGTAGGAGGCAGCGAGAACCAAGAAGGAGGGGACGAGCGCTGATGCCTGTTCTGTCTTTTCGGCTGATCCTGAAAAGAGTTCCATGAGCTGGGCTGATACGGGGGAGGCGATGAGCGCACCGCCACCGAACCCCATGATGGCAAGCCCGGTGGCCATACCCGGGCGGTCAGGGAACCACTTCATGAGGGTAGATACCGGGGAAATATAGCCCAGGCCAAGCCCAACGCCACCGAGTGCACCGTAGCCCAGGAAAACTAACCACAGCTGGTTGGTGGTCACACCCAGAGACGCGATAAGAAAGCCTAGAACCCAGCAGGTTCCCGCCGTTAGCATCGACTTGCGAGGGCCAACCCGTTCCACCCAGGTGCCGCCGATGGCCGCTGAGATGCCCAGCATAGCGATGGCAAGAGAGAAGACCCAGCCCACCGCGGTTTCGGTTGAGCCAAAGTGGGTGACTAGCTGGGTCTTGAAAACTGACCAGGCGTAGACCTGCCCGATACAGAGATGAATGGCAAGTGCCGCTGGCGCCATGAACCAGCGGTTAAAAGTGACGGGCGCAATGATGGCTGACCTATCAAGAACTGACATGAAGCTTTCCTCTGAGATGTATGTCTGCTGGCGAAATTCAATGTGTAGTGATGCGCTCAACATTACCTCATGCCGACGGCTGGCGTATGCTACCTGTCCTAGGGGTGGCGGGCCTGGTAGCTCTTCTAAAATTTTGAGTATTCCTTGAGATGTGTTGAGTGTGCTGGGTCTGCAAAACATGACTCAGGGCACTAAACTGGGTGGTGGCAGATAAGCTAGTTAACAAGGAAGTTCACATTATGAGCAAGCCCTTCCCCTCTGATCTTGAAATCGCCCAGGCAGCGACCCTGCAGCCGATTACCGAGATTGCCGCGGCATCAGGCATCAATGAAGATCGCCTAGAGCCCTACGGCAAGTACGTTGCCAAGGTGCAGCTGACCGACGACACCACCGCAGAAAAGGCCCTAGCCCGCGGCTCCAAGTACATCGTGGTCACCGCCGTTACCCCCACCCCTCTTGGCGAAGGTAAGACCGCAACCTCGGTCTCCCTTGCCCAGGGTATGGCAGCAACCGGCCGTAAGGCCATGCTGACCCTGCGTCAGCCCTCCATGGGCCCCACCTTCGGCATCAAGGGCGGCGCAGCAGGCGGCGGCTACTCCCAGATCGTCCCTATGGAGAAGCTCAACTTGCACCTGACCGGTGACTTCCACGCCGTCACCGCAGCCCACAACCTGCTTGCTGCCATGATTGACAACCACCTGCACCACGGCAACGAGCTGCGCATCGACACCCGCGCTATCACCTGGCGCCGCGTCATCGACATGAACGATCGCGCCCTGCGCAACATCGTTATCGGTCTGGGCGAGCGCATGGACGGCGTGCCCCGCGAAACCGGCTTCGACATCACCTCAGCCAGCGAAATCATGGTGATTCTCTCGCTTTCCACCAGCTTCGCCGACTTGCAGGAGCGCCTGGCCAAGATCGTGATTGGCCTCAATGTAGACGGGGACCCCGTCACTGCAGCCGACCTTAAGGCCGACGGTGCTATGGCCGTCATCCTGGCTGACGCTATCAACCCCAACCTGCTCCAGACCCTCGAGAAGACCCCCGCCCTGATTCACGCAGGCCCCTTCGGTAATATCGCCACTGGCAACTCCTCGGTCGTCGCTGACTACGTTGGTCTTGAGCACGCCGACTATGTGATTACCGAGGCCGGCTTCGGCGCAGACATGGGGGCGGAGCGCTTCTTCAACGTCAAGTGCCGCGTCTCCGGCCTCAAGCCGGACGCCGCCGTCCTGGTGGTCACCGTCCGCTCCCTCAAGTCCCACTCAGGCCGTTACAAGATTGTGCCCGGCAAGCCCCTGCCCGAGGGCCTGCTGGCAGAGAACACCGAGGACGTCGAGGCAGGCGCCGCTAACCTGCTCAAGCACATCGAGATTGTGCGTTCCTTCGGCGTTCAGCCGGTGGTTGCTATCAACGCCTTCCCCACCGATTTCGAGTCAGAACACGAGACGATCCGCCGCATTGCCGAGGAGGCAGGCGCTCGCGTGGCGATTCACCGCGGCGTTGCCGAGGGCGGTAAGGGCGTGACCGAGCTGGCGGACGCCGTCGCCGCAGCCTGCGATGACGTGAGCGAACTGACCTACACCTACGAGGACGAAGACAGTCTGACCACCAAGATTGAGAAGGTCGCCACCAAGGTCTACGGGGCGGACGGCATTGAGGTCGCCCCGGCTGCGGCCAAGCAGCTGGCTCGCTACGAGGAGCTGGGCTACGGCAAGCTGCCGGTCGTCATTGCCAAGACCCACCTGTCGATTTCGGCTGACGCCTCGCTGAAGGGTGCTCCGACCGGTTGGACCCTGCCCGTGCGCGAGGTGCGTCTGGCGGCAGGTGCCGGTTATGTTTACGCTATCTGCGGCACCATGCGGACTATGCCGGGCCTGGCCAAGTCCCCGGCTGCCGAGCGTATCGGTTTTGACGAGAACGGCACTATGGTCGGCCTCTTCTAAAATGATGCTTATTTATTAGGGTAGGTGGAGCAGGCTCACAGCGAAGCTGCTGGCTCGGTGGCTGGCGTGAATCGCTTGTGAGCGAAGCGAACCAGCGAGAGGGTCGGCAGCGAGCGTGAGCCTGCGGAACCTCCTATGAATAAGCCTCTGGGGCGTCCGGCTGGCACACGGTGCCGTCCTTGGGCACAGTGCCATCGACCAGGTATGCGGTCGCCAGCTCATCGACGCAGGTAGAGCGGCCGGAGAAGGACGCCCCGTGGCCAGTCCCTTCCAAGGTTACGAAGGAAGCCTTCCCCAGCTGACGGGCCAGCTCCTTACCGTGCTGGTAGGGGGTGGCGTGGTCACCGGTAATGCCAATAACCAGCAGGTCGGTTGAAACCTTCGAAGCGTCGAAAGACGTCGTGATATCGGTGCCGGTAGCGGGCAAAACCGCACAGTCGAACTCGGTAAATTCAGCTAGCACCTCATCGGTGATCTCGGGGCCGCCAATGAACTCGGGAACGCCCACCTCCTTCATATGAGCCAGCAGGGCCTCTACGTCCGGAGTCTTAGGCTTAGAGGGGCACACCACCAGCTGCCCGGCCGTATCAATCTCAGCGCTGTTATGCGCAATCATCTGGGCTAGGGCGTCTACAGCTTCCTTGTCCCCGGCCTTGGCTTTACCCAGCAGGTCCAGGCCGTCCCCCTGCATGACGTCCGGCCCGTAGAGCTGGCTGGTCAGATAATCACGCAGCTCCAAACCGGTAATCTCGGTGCCGTCACTGGCCACCAGGGGCTTGTCGGTCAGGGACTTCTGGTAGTCGAGCATTTCGCGCTCGCTGGTGAAGGGGCAGGTCACGGCTGCACCTTCTGAGGTGGTGAGGTCGGAGCAGCGCTCTGCCAGGGTACCCACAGCTTTCGATACCGCCACCATCTGGTCGTAGTTGTGGGTCAGGGCACCCCACTGGGCATTTTCAGCCGAGTCGAGCACCATGCGTCCTGCCTTCTCGGGGAAGAGGGTAGCGTAGGTGGCTCCCAGCATGGTGCCGTAGGAGTAGCCCAGGTAGTCGAGGCGCTCACCCCCGGCTAGGGAGCGGAGCAGTTCCATATCGCGGGCCACCTGGGAGGTGCCCATGTAGTTGGCGACCTCTGAGCTGGCGGCGCATTCGGCAAGCTGTACGGCGGCAACTTCAGAGTCTGACTCGCATACCACGGGGGTGGACGCCCCAATACCGCGCGGGTCAAAACCCCAGAGCTGGTGGCTTTCCAGTACGGGGGCAAAGGACGGGTCGGTGGCCAGTGACATTGCGTGTTGAATTCCGCCGATTCCGGGCCCGCCGGGGTTGGTGAAGAGGGGCACCTGCTGGTCGCTGCCGGTGGAGACGGTGCGGCTGACGGCCAGCTCAAGGGTGCGGTTGTCGTCCGGGTCTCCCCAGTTGAGCGGGGCGGTGACGGTGCCGCACTCGTAGTTGGCGTAGTCGAACCCGGTTTCTTTTAGAAGCTCTTCGTTCTCGGGAGAGAAGCCGCTGTGCTCGGCGGTGCACTCGCCCCAGGTGATGGTCTGTTCGTAGAAGTTTTCAAAGTTTTCCCGCTGCCAGCTGGCCCCGTGGGTGCGGTCGGCTGCGGGAGCGAGGGCCTGGTCTGACGGCTGCTGGGCAGAAGGGACGCTGAAGCTACAGCCTGCCAGGGCCAGGGTGCTGGCGGTCAGGACGGCTGTGGTGAGGTAGGCGGCACGGCGTCGGGCCGGTTGGTGCTGGAGTATGGTCACGGCTGTCTTCTTTCGACGGTTGAGCCTGTTGCCTGCGCGGCGTATGGGTCGCGCAGGCAACAGGCTCAACCTGGTGAGAATGGTTTTCATGTGTCTGTAAAAACCAGTGTAGTCTCACACCTGTCTTAAGAAATCAGCCGTCAGGATGAACCTGTTCCCCGCCTACAGGCGGATAAACGGTAACTAGGCCCAGTCCTTCTTGGGGGAGGTGCCACCGATACCGGCGTTGAAGGTGTTGGTGGGGTCAAGCTCCTTAAAGTGCTCCACCATAGCTTCGGGCATGTGGTAGAGACGCCCATAGTTGTGCTCAGCCGGCAGCTTGGCGCCACGGGCCTCGAGCAGCTCCTGGATATCATCGTGCAGCTTATGGGGGTCAACGCCCTTCTTAGCGACGTAGTCCTGGTGCATGACGTGGCAGAAGAAGTGGCCGTAGTAGGCGGTAACATCCAGCTGGCTAGCAATTTCAGGGGGCAGTACTTCTAGCCAGTCCCAGTCATCGCGGCGCAGGGCAACATCGATGGGGATGAGCTCGCCCAGCTCCTTGCGCTTCATACTGGCGTAGCGGGTGGCGGCGCTGGCAGCGCCGAAGCGGTGGAGGTTGGCGCTCTGTGCCTCGTCCGCCGTGCAGATGAAGAAGTCGCCCTCATGTTCGGGAGCCGCGAAGAAGTCCTTAAGCATGGTTTCGGTCGCCTGCTTCTGGGCCTCGCTGACGGTGAGCAGCAGATGGTGTTCGAAGCGGTCGCGGTACTCCAGCATACGCTTGGGCAGCTGGCTGGGGACCAGGTCGAAGAAACGCTGGGAGACGGTGTCTGCGAAGGTGGGGCCGATGCCTGGAACCTTACCGAAGACCCCGTTAGCCCAGGTCTTGAAGGCAAACATGCGGGTCTGCAGTGCAGAGCTCATGTACTTGAGGAAAACGAAGGTGTCTTTGCCGTACTTTTCTGCCAGGTCGAAGGCGCTGCGGCCCATGTACTCACCCGAGATGGGCAGGGGCATGTCAGCTTCGAGGAAGATGCGGCGGATTTCTTCGAGCTCGCGAGGGTTGTGGGTGCCGATGTAGAACATGGCGGGGTTCTTCTCGAGCGGGAAGGTGCGGGTTCGCACGGCAAAGACCATGATTTTGCCAGCGGATCCGGACGCCTCAAACAGGTACTCGGGGTTGGAGTTGTAGCGGGCGGGGGTCGGCTCCATCTTGCGCAGGTGGGCGGCGTACTCGGTCTCGCTGCTGTCGGCAGGGGCGGGGGTGACATCGTCCGCCGACCAGGCGCCGCGCTGCAGGCGGTCGAGGGCGACCTCGGGGTCATCGCCCAGGGAGATGCCCAGGTGGTTGACCAGCTCGACCTTGCCTTCTTCGGTGACGCGGGCGTAGATGGCTTCGCGTGTGAAGGCCGGGCCCTTGCGAATCTGGCTGCCGCCGGAGTTATTGGCGATACCGCCGATGACCGAGGCACCGATGGAGGTGGACCCGATGACCGAGTGGGGTTCGCGGCCGTGTGGTGCCAGTTCTTCGGTCAGGTGGGTGAGGGTGGCGCCCGCCAGGGAGATGGCCTCGTGGGCGTCGTTAATCAGGTGCACCTGGTTGATGAGGTGGGTTGAGATGAGCACGATGGGGCGGTCGTAGTCCTGGAAGCCGGGGCCGGAACCGCCGGTCAGACCGGTGTTAGAGGCCTGGGGAATTACCATGAGGTTGTGGTCGACGCAGACCTGGAGCGCCTTCCACATCTGCACCAGGGTGGTGGGGCGGAGGACGGCAAGCAGGGGGCCGCCGCCGAAGCGGTAGCCCTTGCTGTAGGGCATGGTCGCGTGCTCTGCGGTGAGCACATGGTCAGAGCCCACAATGTCCTTGAATGCCGCGAGGGCCTGCTGATGGGCTCCTGAGTTTGCTGGGGAGGTCATCTCACATCTTTCTGTCGAGGGTTAGTGCTTTCACTTTGATTCTACTACCAGCCCCGCTCCTTCCACGCAGGCAGCTGGGGGCGTTCCCTGCCCAGGGTGGTGGAGTCGCCGTGGCCCGGCAGCACCAGGGTGCTATCGTCAAAGCGGGCGAAGATACGTTCTGAAACATCGGCAAAAAGCTGCTCAAAATCCTGGGGAGAGTTGGTCTTACCCACCCCGCCCGGGAAGAGCGAATCCCCGGTGAACAGCAGAGCCCGCTTACCGGCGTCCGCCCCCTCAGGTACCCGCAGGGCCAGGGCAATTGAACCCGGGGTATGCCCGCGCAGGGCAATCACCTCAAGCTCAATACCGGCTAAGGTCAGACGCTCGCCGCCCACCAGGCGTTCTTCAACCTCTACGCCTTCCTGCTCGGCGATAGCCTCAGCATCGGGGGCACCGCAGTAGGTTACCGGGTCCCAGGCCTCAACAGCCTCGGGCAGGGCGCGAATATGATCCCAGTGGGAATGGGTGGTTACCAGGGCGCGGACGCCGCCTCCCGCCTGGCCGTGGGCAGCGGGGGAGTCGGCGGCGGCAGCCTGCTGAGCGAAGGCGTTGATGGCGGGAAAATCGTCCGCGGCATCAATCAGCACCTGCCCACCGCTTGCCCGGTGGGTCAGCAGGTAGACGTTGTTTTCCATCTCCGATACCGCAATGGACCGCACGGTCAGGGCATCGGACTCAAAAATTAGGGTATTGGCTAGGTCACTCATGGCCCCATTCTAGGCTCTCACACCACTTTGTACCATGCCCTGCCCGTTTTAAGACCCCAGAATGAGCAGGAGGCGGTACAAACCGGGAGGGGTAGACGCTTTCATCGCCCACGCAAACCCTATAGAATATATCTTCGAAACAATCTCTTAGATAGGTGACTCATGGCAGGCTCAGCCACACAACCCACCGGCAACGACCTCACCCATATCCGTGTGCAGGGCGCCCGCGAAAACAACCTCAAAAACGTCGACCTCGACATCCCCCGCGACGCCATGGTCGTCTTCACCGGCCTCTCCGGGTCGGGCAAATCCTCCCTCGCCTTCGACACCATCTTCGCCGAGGGCCAGCGCCGCTACGTCGAATCCCTCTCCTCCTACGCCCGCATGTTCCTGGGCCAGGTCGACAAACCCGACGTCGACTTCATCGAGGGCCTCTCACCGGCCGTCTCCATCGACCAGAAATCTACCTCTAAGAACCCGCGCTCAACCGTCGGCACCATCACCGAAATCTACGACTACATGCGCCTGCTCTGGGCGCGTGTGGGCCACCCCCACTGCCCCGAGTGCGGCGAGGAAATCTCTAAGCAGTCCCCCCAGCAAATCGTTGATACCCTCATGGACTACCCCGAGAAAACCCGCCTGCAGGTGCTCGCCCCCGTGGTCTCAGCCCGCAAGGGCGAGTTCGTCGACCTCTTCAAAGAACTTTCTACCGCCGGCTACGCCCGCGCCCGCGTGGACGGCGAGGTCATCCAGCTCACCGACCCGCCCAAACTCGAAAAGCAGTACAAGCACACCATCGAGGTCGTTGTTGACCGTATTGCCATCAAGGAGAGCGTCCACCAGCGCCTGACCGACTCCGTCGAAACCGCGCTGGGGCTCGCCGACGGCAAGGTGCTCATCGACTTCGTGGACGAGGACGCCGACGCCCCGGGCCGCACCCGCTCCTTCAGCGAAAACCTGGCCTGCCCCAACGGCCACCCCCTAGCCGTCACCGAGGTCGAACCCCGAGCCTTCTCCTTCAACTCACCCTTTGGTGCCTGCGCAGCCTGCGACGGTATCGGCTCCACCCTCGAAGTGGACACCGACCTCATCGTCCCCAACCCCGACCTCTCCCTAGCCGAAGGCGCCGTTGCCCCCTGGGCCACCGGCAAGGCCACCAGTGAATACTGGCTCCGCCTGCTAGCTGGCCTGGCCGAAGAACTAGACTTCGACCTAGCTACCCCCTTCAAAGACCTGCCAGCCAAGGTTAAAAAAGCCATCCTCAACGGCAAGGACTACAAGGTCACCGTCGCCTACAAAAACCGCTTCGGCCGCGAACGCCGCTACACCTCCGGCTTCGAGGGCGCCAGCGCCTACATCAAACGCAAGTACGAAGAAACCGAATCAGATTGGTCAAAAGACCGCTACGAACAGTACATGCGAAAGGTCGCCTGCACCTCCTGCAACGGCGCCCGCCTCAACCCCACCATCCTGGCCGTCACCGTCGGCGGCAAGTCCATTGCTGATGTCACCGACATGCCCATGCGCGAAGCCCTCACCTTCATGCGCTCGCTGACCCTGAGTGAGCGCGAGGCTAAGATTGCTGAGCTGGTGCTCAAAGAAATTGATGCCCGCCTGCAGTTCCTGCTCGATGTGGGCCTGGACTACCTGAACCTGGCCCGCTCAGCGGGTACCCTCTCGGGTGGCGAAGCCCAGCGTATCCGCCTGGCAACCCAGATTGGCTCCGGCCTGGTGGGCGTGCTCTACGTGCTGGACGAACCCTCCATCGGCCTGCACCAGCGCGATAACCGCCGACTGATTGAAACCCTCACCAAGCTGCGCGACATGGGTAATACCCTCATCGTGGTGGAGCACGACGAAGACACCATGAAGGAAGCCGACTGGATCGTGGACGTCGGCCCCGGCGCTGGTGAGCACGGCGGGCAGATCGTGCACTCGGGTACCTTTGCCGAGCTCCTTGAGAATAAAAACTCCGTGACCGGTGACTACATGGCCGGACGCCGCGCCATCACGGTGCCCGCCACCCGCCGTCCGGTTGACCCCAAGCGCACCATCAAGGTCATTGGGGCTCGTGAAAACAACCTCAAGAACGTAGATGTCGAGTTCCCCCTGGGTGTGCTCACCGCCGTCACCGGCGTCTCCGGTTCGGGCAAGTCCACCCTGGTCAACGATATTCTCTACACCTCCCTGGCGAATAAGCTCAACGGGGCCAAGCAGGTGCCGGGCCGTCACAAGACCATTACCGGCCTGGAGCACCTCGACAAGATTATCCACGTGGACCAGTCGCCCATCGGCCGCACCCCGCGTTCAAACCCGGCGACCTATACCGGCGTCTTCGACCACATCCGCAAGCTCTTTGCAGAAACCACCGAAGCCAAGATGCGCGGCTACCAGCCCGGTCGTTTCTCTTTCAACGTCAAGGGCGGGCGCTGCGAAGCCTGCTCGGGCGATGGCACCCTCAAGATTGAGATGAACTTCCTGCCCGACGTCTACGTGCCCTGTGAGGTCTGCAAGGGTAAGCGCTACAACCGCGAGACCCTCGAAGTGCACTACAAGGGCAAGACTATTGCCGACGTCCTTGAAATGCCGGTCTCTGAAGCCGCCGAATTCTTCGCCGCCTTCACCAAGATCTCGCGCTATCTTGACACCCTGGTGGACGTGGGACTCGGCTATGTGCGTTTGGGTCAGTCAGCGACCACCCTCTCCGGCGGTGAAGCCCAGCGCGTCAAGCTGGCTACCGAGCTGCAAAAGCGCTCTAACGGCCGTTCCATCTACGTGCTCGATGAGCCCACCACCGGCCTGCACTTTGAAGATATCCGCAAGCTTCTTGGGGTGGTGCAGGGCCTGGTTGATAAGGGCAACACCGTCATTACCATCGAGCACAACCTGGACGTCATCAAGAGCGCCGACTGGCTCATCGACATGGGCCCCGAAGGCGGCGACGGCGGTGGCACCGTGCTGGCAACCGGTACCCCCGAGCAGCTGGCAACCGTTCCCGAATCCCACACCGGCCGCTTCCTAGCTGAGATGCTCTAGGGCAGCAGCACCCCGCCGGGGTATGCTAAATAGGTCAAAACAGCCCTAAAATTTCAAAAAGCATACCCCGGGTGGGGTGCCTGCCACGGTAGGCCCCGCCAGCTGTGCACCAAGGAGTTCTCATGTCCCTCAAATACAAGGCAACTCAAAAGACCGTCGAAGCCCTGCTCCGTACCGTCTTCCGCGCCCGCGTGACCGGCCTTGAGAACTTCCCCGCTGAGGGCCCCGTCATCGTGGCCTCCAACCACCTGGCCTTCCTTGACTCCGTGATTATCTCAGCCCTCATGCCCCGCCGGGTTGCCTTTCTCGCCAAGTCTGAGTACGTCAACTCACCGGGCTTTAAGGGCAAGGCCATGAAGACCCTCTTCCAGGTCATCGACATTATTCCGGTCAACCGCACCGACAAAAAAGAGTCCATGAAGGCCCTCGAAACCGCCCTCGACCGCCTCAACGAGGGCAAGGTCTTCGGTATCTACCCCGAGGGCACCCGCTCCCGCGACGGCTACCTCTATAAGGGAAAAATCGGGGTGGCCTGGCTGGCTCACATGACCGGGGCCACCGTAGTGCCCATCGGCCTGATTGGTACCGATAAGATTCAAAAGCCGGGCTCCAACATGGTCTACCCTCACCGTTTTACGGTGCGGGTGGGGGAGCCCATGACCTTCGAAAAACTGGGGGAGCGTATGAGCGGCAAGCAGCGCCGCCAGACCACCGACCAGATTATGGACGCTATCGCCCAGCTCTCTGGCCAGCCCCGCAAAAACGAATACAACGTCTCACCGTCAGCAGAACGCGACGGGGGAATCTAGCCCAGCACCCAGCGCGGGCTAGAGGCTCCTGCCGCTCCTGACCTAGCTCAAAGGACCTGATACACGTGGCCGATCCTGCCTCCTACCGCCCGGCGTCCGGCGAAATCCCTACCAACCCCGGGGTCTACCGCTTCCGCGACGAGGTGGGTCGTATTATCTACGTGGGTAAGGCCAAGAATCTGCGCAACCGCCTGAACTCCTATTTTGCCCGCGTAGATTCCCTGAGCCCCAAAACCTACGCTATGGTGCACACGGCCGCCTCGGTGGAGTGGACGGTGGTGGGCAGCGAGCTCGAATCGCTGCAGCTGGAGTACACCTGGATCAAGGAATACAAGCCCCGTTTCAACATCGCCTTCCGCGATGATAAGTCCTACCCCTACCTGGCTGTCACCCTTAAAGACCGCTTCCCGCGCGCCCAGGTCATGCGCGGGGAAAAGAAGAAGGGGGTGCGCTATTTCGGCCCCTACTCCCAGGCCTGGGCTATCCGCGAAACCCTTGACGCCCTCTTGCGGGTCTTCCCGGTGCGCACCTGCTCAGCCGGCGTTTTCAACCGGGCGCAGGCGTCCGACCGGCCCTGCCTGCTGGGCTACATCGACAAGTGCGCCGCCCCCTGCGTGGGTAGGGTGAGCCGCGAAGACCACCAGAAAATCGCTGAGGACCTGTGCTCCTTCATGGCCGGGGGAGCCGAGAAGTTCATTGCCGACCTGACTCGGCAGATGAAGGACGCCGCCGCCGACTTTGATTTTGAAAAGGCTGCCCGCCTGCGCGATGACATCGAAGCCCTGACCAAGGCTTTTGAACGCAACGCCGTGGTGCTGCCCGATTCGGTGAATGCCGACCTGTTCAACTTTGTTGAAGATGACCTAGAAGCTGCGGTGCAGGTGTTTTATGTGCGCGGCGGACGCATTCGCGGCCAGCGAGGCTGGATCGTTGAGAAGGTCGAAGACTCCACCCCCGAAGCCCTGGTCGACCACCTACTGGTTCAGGTCTACGGCGAGGCCGCTGCCGCCCTGGCCGCTGGGTCAACCGAGGAAGAGATTAACCACAACCTCAACGAGATACCCCGCCACATCAACGTGCCGGTCCTACCCGAAAACCACGAGAAGCTCGAAGAATGGCTCTCGGGTGTGCGCGGTGCCAAGGTGACCATTAGCGTGCCCCAGCGCGGCGACCGGGTTGAGCTGATGGCAACCGTTGCCGAGAACGCCAAACAGGCCCTGACCCTGCACAAGACCCGCCGGGCAGGGGACCTCACCACCCGCTCGGCCTCCCTGGTAGAGCTCCAAGAGACCCTGGAACTGCCCGAAGCCCTCATGCGCATCGAGTGCTACGACATCTCCCATGTGCAGGGCACTAACGTGGTGGCCTCCATGGTGGTCTTTGAGGACGGCCTGCCCAAGAAGAGCGACTACCGCAAGTTCTCCATTACCGGGGACGCCGCCCGCGACGATACCGCCAGCATGTACGACGTCATCTACCGACGCTTCCGCCGCTATCTCACCGACGAGGCCCCAGGGGCCCGGGTGCGGGCGTCCGGTCAAATCAGCGACGAGGACCTGCACACCAAGGAGCCGGCCAAGTTCGCCTACCCGCCCAACCTGGTCGTGGTGGACGGTGGCCAGCCCCAGGTTGCCGCCGCCACCCGGGCCCTCGAAGACCTGGGAATTACCGATATCTATGTGGTCGGTATCGCCAAGCGACTCGAAGAGCTCTGGCTGCCGGGCGACGACTTCCCCGTCATTCTGCCCAGAACCTCTAACGCCTTGTACCTAATTCAGCGTATTCGCGATGAGGCCCACCGCTTCGCTATCACTTTCCACCGCTCTAAGCGGGGTAAAGAAATGGTCAAATCAGCCCTCGACACCGTACCCGGGCTGGGCCCCGCCAAACGCGAAGCCCTCATCAAACACTTTGGCTCTCTCAAACAGCTTTCTGAAGCAAGCGCCGAAGAACTTCAAGAGGTACCGGGCATTGGCCCCGCTATGGCCCAGAAAATACGGGAACGCTTTGCTCCGGGACCTGGGAATGAACCCGAGAGTGAAGCAGTGCACTAAGCTAGAAGTACCAACCGAATGATTCGTGGAAGCGAGAGACCCCCACCCATGTCACCCAACTCCAGCGAGCAGACCGTCAAGCCGCAAATTCTTGTGATCACCGGTATCTCGGGAGCCGGTCGATCCACCGCAGCCAACACCCTCGAAGACGAGGGCTGGTACGTGGTCGATAACATCCCCCCGCAGATGCTCGGCTCCCTGGCCCAGCTCGTCAAAGATTCACCGGGCAAACTCCCCAAGGTAGCTGTGGGCATCGATATTCGTGCCCGCCGACAGCTGGCCGACCTGCCCGAAGCTATCAATAAGCTCCGCGCCTCTGATATCGACTTCTCCATGCTCTTTATGGACGCTGCCGATAAGGACATCATCGCTCGCTACGAAGCCCAGCGTCGCCCCCACCCCCTGCAACAGGGAGGTCTGGTTGCAGAAGCTATCGCCGAAGAACGCCGTATCTTTGCTGGCCTGCAAGAAGAGGCTGACTACGTCATTGATACCACCGGCATGAATATCCACCAGCTGGCTAAGAAGGTGCGTGAAACCTACGCTCCGGGCAAGGAACGCCTGGTCAACATCACCGTCATGAGCTTCGGTTTTAAGTACGGCACCCCCTCGGACGTTCACTACATGGCCGATATGCGCTTCATCCCCAACCCCCACTGGGTGCCCGGCTTACGGGCCCAGACCGGGCAGGACGCCGGCGTCCGCGACTTTGTCTTTGCCCAGGACGGCACTGAAGAGTTCATCAGCAACTACATCGCTGCCCTGCAGCCGGTGATCGCTGGCTACCGCCGTGAGGGCAAGCTCTATGCAACCTTTGCTATCGGCTGCACCGGCGGTAAGCACCGCTCTGTGGCCGTAAGCGAAGAAATCGCCCGCCGCCTGAGCGAGATGGAAGATGTCAACATCTCCGTGCACCACCGCGACATGGGGCGAGAATAATGTCTGAGGCAACCCGCATGAGCCGGTTCCCCGAAACCGGACTACTGCCTGTCACTGCCCAGGGGCACGACCTACCCGTGCGCGTCACTGCCCTGGGTGGTGGGCACGGCCTCTACGGCTCCCTATCTGCCCTCAAGCTCATTACCACCGCCCTGACCGCCGTGGTGACCGTGGCGGACGACGGTGGCTCCTCGGGTAAGCTCCGCGAAGAGCTGGACGTGCTGCCACCTGGCGACCTGCGCATGGCCCTTTCGGCCCTGTGCGACGACACTGACTGGGGTCGTACCTGGCGCGACGTTATGCAGCACCGCTTCACCTCCCGCAGCCCCGAACGTCCCACCGCCCTTGAAAACCATGCCCTGGGCAATCTGCTGATTGTCACCCTCTGGGAGCTGTTAGGCGACACCATCGCCGGGCTAGACTGGGCCGGGGCCCTGCTTAACGCCCGCGGACGCGTGCTCCCCATGGCTACTAGGCCCCTGGTAATCGAGGGTGATATCGTCACCACCAACGACCACGGGGTGACCTTCCGCGATACCGTCCAGGGCCAGGCCACCCTGGCCAAGGCAGGGCGTGTAGACAAGGTTCGCCTGCTACCCGAGAACACCGAAGCCTGCCCGGACGCCGTCCGCGCGGTGCACGAGGCCGATTGGGTGGTGCTAGGGCCGGGTTCTTTTTACACCTCCCTGCTCCCGCACCTGCTCCTGCCCGGCCTGCGCGACGCCATACTCAACACCAGCGCCCAGATTTGCCTGGTCATGAATCTGGAACTTGACGGCAAAGAAACCCGCGGTATGAGTGCCGCAGACCACCTGCTCGTTTTGCGTGAATACGTTCCAGAAATTAGGGTTAATACAGTTATCGCTGATCCTGCGACCGCAGGAGAGCGCACCACATTTGAAGACGTAGCGGCCCAGCTAGGGGCGAAGGTGCTCTGGGCTGATGTAGCGGAAGCCGACCAACCGGGCGTCCACGACCCCCTTAAACTAGCAGCTGCCTACAAGCACGTCTTCAAACGCTAACGCCGACCACACACCGGCACCCTCGCTTACAAGAGCAGACACTACTTTGGAGGAAGACCCGCATGGCCCTGACGGCATCGGTCAAAGAAGAGCTGGCACACTACGAAGCCACGCGCTCATCCGTGCGCAAAGCTGAGGTGGCCACAATCTTGCGCTTCACGAACGGTCTGCACCTTGTGCAAGGCAAAATCGTGGTCGAGGCTGAAGTTGACCTTGAAACTACCGCAGAGCGCCTGCGCTATAACATCGCCGAAATGTACGGCCATGAGGCTTCCATTACCTCTATCTCGGGTGGCGGGCTGCGCCGGGGCGGACGCTACGTTGTTCGCGTTGATCAGGGCGGCGAAGCGCTAGCCCGTCAGACCGGTTTGCTGGACGGACGCGGTCGCCCCGTCCGCGGTCTACCCCCTGCCGTGGTCAACGGCTCCCTGGCCGATGCTGAAGCTGTCATGCGCGGGGCCTTCCTGGCTCACGGTTCGCTGACCGAGCCCGGGCGTTCGTCCGCCCTGGAATTTACCTGCCCCGGCCCCGAGGCTGCCCTAGCCCTGGTCGGTGCCGCCCGCCGACTCGACGTGATTGCCAAGGCCCGCGAAGTACGCGGAGTAGACCGGGTGGTCGTGCGCGACGGTGAGACCATCTCCCTGCTGCTAGAGCGCATGGGTGCTGTTGACGCCCTCGACAACTGGCGGGAACGCCGCGCCCGTAAAGAGGTTCGCGCGACCGCTAACCGCCTCGCTAACTTCGACGACGCCAACCTGCGCCGTTCAGCCCAGGCCGCTGTCGCCGCCGGTGCCCGCGTTGAACGGGCTCTGGAAATCCTGGGCGATAAGGTACCCGAGCACCTGCGCTACGCCGGCGAACTGCGTGTTGCCCACAAGCAGGCGTCCCTTGACGAATTGGGCCGCCTGGCTGAACCACCCATGACCAAAGATGCTATCGCCGGTCGTATCCGCCGCCTGATTGCCATGGCCGATAAGCGAGCCGCCGAGCGTGGAATCCCGGGTACTGAAGCGGGCGTGAACGGCACAAACCACCCCAACTAGGCTGTGTGGGTTTTTGTTGGTTTGCCCTTTACTGGGTGGTCTTCCTCATGCTCTCACCCGACAAAACCCATATTTGCAGGTCAAAACGGGGGTCAAGCGTCCATAAACGCACGTAAGTCCACTTAAAAAAACGACAGAAACACACCAAAACTCACATAAACAGGGTATGATGGTTAACGAACCGGACGAGAGCTCACCCGCTTGAGCTGAAGGAACCACGTTTTCCCAAGTTCGGCGATGAAACGCCAGAACCGGCGTCTCGTCCACCAACGTCACTAACTGTATCTAGGAGTTTGATTTCAGTGACTGTACGCGTAGCTATTAACGGCTTTGGCCGCATCGGTCGTACCTTCTTCCGCGCAGCACAGCAGCACGGCGAAGGCTTCGAAATCGTTGCTATCAACGACCTGACCGACGTCAAGACCCTCGCACACCTGCTCAAGTACGACTCCATCATGGGTCGCTTCGACGGCGAAGTTGCTGTTTCTGAAAACGGCCTGACCGTCAACGGCAAGGAAATCAAGGTTCTGGCTGAGCGCAACCCCGCAGACCTCCCCTGGGCAGACCTCGGCGTAGACGTTGTTCTCGAATCCACCGGCTTCTTCACCGACGGTGAGAAGGCAAAGGCTCACCTCGAAGCTGGCGCCAAGAAGGTTATCCTCTCTGCACCCGGTAAGAACATCGACGGCACCTTCGTTATGGGCGTCAACGACGACCAGTACGATTCAGCCACCATGAACATCGTTTCAAACGCATCCTGCACCACCAACTGCCTGGCACCCATGGCTAAGGTACTGAACGACAAGTTCGGTATCGAGCGCGGTCTGATGACCACCATCCACGCCTACACCGCTGACCAGCGCCTGCAGGACGCCCCCCACTCAGACCTGCGCCGCGCCCGCGCCGCAGCCCTGAACATGGTTCCCACCTCAACCGGTGCAGCAGCAGCTGTTGGCCTGGTTCTGCCCGAACTGAAGGGCAAGCTGGACGGCTTCGCTGTTCGCGTTCCCACCCCCACCGGCTCCATCACCGACCTGACCTTCACCGCTTCACGCGAAGTTACCGTTGAAGAAGTCAACGCAGCCGTCAAGGAAGCAGCAGAGGGTGCCATGAAGGGCATCATCACCTACTCCGAGGAGCCCATCGTCTCCAAGGACATCGAAGGTGAGCCCGTCTCAACCGTCTTCGACGCCCCCCTGACCAAGGTCATCGGCAACCAGGTCAAGGTTATCGCCTGGTACGACAACGAATACGGCTACGTATCACGCCTGGTCATGTTCACCAACAAGGTTGTTGCAGCTCTCTAAGCTGACATCCACCGGTCTTTCATGAGACAGCAATAGGATAGGGTTAGCGGATCCACGCGCACGCGCGCGATTCGCTAACCCTTACCTATACCCAGCACTCACCAGGTGCCCACCCCATTCACCCTCACAAATAATGGAGAGAAAACTCCCATGGCTAAGACTCTTGCAGAGCTTATCGACGGTGGCGTAGCAGGCCGCCGCGTCCTCGTCCGCTCAGACCTGAACGTACCCCTCAAGGACGGCGTCGTCACCGATGACGGCCGCGTCCGCGCCTCCCTGCCCGTCCTCAAGAAGCTGACCGAGGCTGGTGCCCGCGTCATCGTCACTGCCCACCTGGGCCGCCCTAAGGGCAAGGTAGACCCCCAGTACTCCATCAAGCCCGCCGCTGAGCGCCTGGCTGAACTGGCAGATTTCCCCGTTGTCATCGCAACCGACCTGGTGGGCGAGGACGCCAAGGCTAAGGCCGAGGCCCTGAAGGACGGCGAACTGCTGGTCGTAGAAAACGTGCGCTACGACGCCCGTGAAACCTCCAAGGACGACGCCGAGCGCGCCGAATTCGCAGCAGAACTGGCTGCCCTGACCGGCGAGAACGGTGCCTACGTCAACGATGCTTTCGGCGCCGTTCACCGCAAGCACGCCTCGGTGTACGACATTGCCAAGGAACTGCCCGCCTACCTGGGTGACCTGGTCAAGACCGAAGTTGACGTTCTGCAGAAGGTCATCAAGAACCCCGACCGCCCCTTCGTCGTTGTGATGGGTGGCGCTAAGGTCTCAGACAAACTGGCAGTTATCGACAACCTCATCGGCAAGGCAGACACCCTGCTGATCGGCGGCGGCATGGGCTACACCTTCGCCAAGGCCATGGGCTACGAGATCGGCCAGTCCCTGCTGGAAGAAGACCAGATCGAAAACTGCAAGCGCTACATGGAAGAAGCCCCCAAGAAGGGTACCGAACTCATCATCGCCTCAGACATCGTCTGGTCAGATGACTTCTCCAACGACGCTAACACTGAAATCCGCCCCATCGAAGACCTCACCGGCGGTAAGCTGGGCGCCAAGGCAGAGGGCCTTGACATCGGCCCCGCCACCCGCGAACTCTTCGCCCAGAAGATCAAGGAAGCTAAGCTGGTCTTCTGGAACGGCCCCGTAGGCGTCTTCGAAATTGAAGCCTTCGCAGGCGGCACCAAGGCAGTAGCCGACGCCCTCGTCGAGTCAGAGGCCTTCTCCATCATCGGTGGCGGCGACTCAGCATCAGCAGTGCGCAACCTGGGCTTCTCCGACGACCAGTTCGGCCACATCTCCACCGGCGGTGGCGCTTCCCTCGAATACATCGAAGGTAAGACCCTGCCCGGCCTCGAAGCACTCGGCGCCTAAAACAACACCACGTGGCAGTAAGCCACCCGGCGGTTAACCCGCCAGCGGGCAGGACGGGCGCACCCGCCGCGTCCTGCCCACCCACCTCAAGATTTCGCGAAAGGAACGAGCCCATGACTCGCAAGCCCCTCATCGCAGGCAACTGGAAGATGAACATGGACCACACCGAAGGTGTGACCCTGCTCCAGAAACTGGCCTGGACCCTAGACGACACCAACTTCGACTACGACACCGCCGAAGTTGCCGTTTTCCCTCCCTTCACCGACATCCGCTCAGTACAGACCCTCGTTGACGGCGACAAGCTCAACATCGTCTACGGCGGCCAGGACCTCTCAGACCAGGACTCCGGCGCCTACACCGGAGACATCTCCGGCGTCTTCCTCAAGAAGCTCGGTGCAACCTACGTGCTGGTCGGCCACTCAGAGCGCCGCACTATCCACGGTGAGACCGACGCCGTCTGCGCCGCTAAGGTACAGGCTGCCTACCGCAACGAGCTCACCCCCGTACTCTGCGTCGGTGAAGGCCTCGACAAGCGTGAAGCCGGCGAACACGTCGACTTCACCCTGGACCAGCTGCGCGGCTCCATCGAGGGCCTAACCGCAGAACAGGCTGAAACCCTGGTTGTTGCCTACGAGCCCGTCTGGGCTATCGGTACTGGCAAGGTTGCAACCGCAGCTGACGCCCAGGAAATGAGCAAGGCCATCCGCGAGGAACTGACCAAGCTCTACTCCGCAGAGGTCGCCGACAAGGTCCGCGTACTCTACGGCGGCTCCGTCAAGGCAGCATCAGCCCCCGAAATCATGGCTGAGGCAGACGTCGACGGCGTACTGGTGGGCGGCGCTTCCCTCGACGCCACCGAATTCGCTAACATCGCTCGTTACAAGGCCTAAAAAATACCCTAACTAGGGGTATAGTAGATTGATGGCGCTTCGAAACGCCCTTCAACCCGACTGAAAGGTTCTGCGTGGAAACCCTCAAGATTATCCTGATGGTCCTCATCGCTATCGCGAGCATTCTTACCATCCTGCTGGTTCTACTGAACCGCGGTAAGGGCGGCGGCCTTTCAGATATGTTCGGTGGTGGCATGACCACCTCCCTGAACTCTTCGGGCATGGCATCTAAAAACCTGATTCGCCTGACCGTTACAGTGATTCTGCTGTGGGTCTTTGCGATTATCGGTTACGCCCTGGTGCTGCGTTTCTCTGAGGTTGCTGTTATCTAGGCTTACATCAAAAATTCCCGCCTACCGGTTCACCGGTAGGCGGGAATTTTTTTATCTCTGAATACCTGAACTCTAGGAAGCTGAGCCGATGGCGTCCTCGGTTGCCAGAATCAGGGTTTCAAGCAGACCGCGGGCCCCAGCTGCCGGGGTCTGGGTGAGGATCTCGGCGGTTAGCTGGGTTTCAGGCAGAGCGGACGCCGCCCGCAGGCGGGCAGTTGCCTCGGCCTTGTCGCTACCGGCAACCAGGAACCAGATACGCTCCGAGTAGTTGATCACCGGCAGGGTCAGGCTTACGCGGGTGGGCGGGGGCTTGGGGGAGTCGTGCACCGCAAGGGTGGTGACCTCAGCCTCTAGAATCTCGGCCCGGTCGGGGAAGAGGGAGGCGATGTGGCCATCGGGCCCCATACCCAGCAGGGTCAGGTCAAAGAGGGGGGACGCTTCACCCTCGGGGGCGTAGCGAGCCAGCTCAGCGGTGTAGGCTTCGGCAGCTTCCTCCGGGGTGTCAAAAACATCTGAGGCACCCATGACGTGCAGGTTCTCTTCCGGCAGCCCCAGGGAGGTGAGCCAGGCGTCCTTGGCCTGCTGTTCGTTGCGATCAGCGTGGCCGCGCGGCACAAAACGCTCGTCTGACCACCAGAAATGAACCTTGGACCAGTCCACGGTAGCGCTCAGCGGGCTTTCTGCAATACCCGCAAGCACCGCAATACCCATGGTGCCGCCGGTCAGCGACAGGTGGGCAATACCGCGGGCTGCCACAGCGGTGGCAGCCACATTGATGATGCGGGTGGCGCCGGCCAGCTGGAGCTGGGCTTTATCGCGGTGGGGAACCACTACAGGGTTAGGCATCGTAGACCTCCGTGTAATCAGCGTTGTCATCGTGAACGTCATTGACATTAACATCCACCACGATGTTGCCGCTAGAGACAACAGACCTGAGCACCTCACCGTAGACCTCATCGGGGTCAAGACGGCGAAGCTCTTCTGCCAGGCAGTCGGCCAGGGAGCGGGCCGGCAGGGAAATCTGCTGGTCGGGCACACCGGGGGAAGAAATGGTAGCAATGTTGCGCCCGGGGCGGTGGATGATGATGGAGCCGTCTTCGCGTTCAAGTTCTACCCTGTAGAGACCGCGCTGCACGTCGGTGGTGCGCAGGTGCACCTCAGCGCCCAGGCGGTCACCCAGCCAGGCACCGAGCAGAACGACCGAGGGGCTCATGGACGAACCGGAGACCACCACGCGCTTGACGGGGGAGGGCTCAATCTGGTCGAAGACAGCGGCAATCTGAATACGCCAGAGGGTCAGGCGAATCCATGCCAGGTCGGTGTCGCCGTCCTTGTAGCTGGCAGCCAGCTTCTCTAGCACGCCCAGGGGGTCGTAGGCGCGGGCTGAATCGGTGATACGGCGCTGGGCAATCTTGCCGATAGAGTGCTCTGCCGGGTTCTCGGGAACCGAGTGGGGCCACCAGGCAACGATGGGGGAGTCGGGTAGCAGCAGCCCCGAAATCAGGGACTCGGTAGCAACAGCCGCTGAACCGTACCCGCGCAGAATGATGAGCTCTGAAGCACCCGCGTCGCCGCCCACGTAAATGCGGGCATCAAGCCGATCGTCGGCGTCCTGACCGTAATCAATGTGGACGATAATGCGGGAAGGGTGCTCGTAGGAGGCCTTCAAGGCCGCCTCAACAGCGGTTTTTGAGTGGCCCTTCTCGGCCAGAATGACCAGGGTGAGCACACGAGAGGACGTGGTTGCCCCCTCCTCACTGCGCAGGCGGGAGAGCTCCTTGGCAACCTCGCCCACAGTGGTGTCTTTGAGTTTCTTCATCATGGGCGCCTCCAAGCACGGCCGTCGCGTTCCAACATTTCGTGGGCTGAAGCCGGGCCCCACGAACCGGGGGCGTAGGCTTCGGGTTTAATCTTGTTTTCTTCCCAGTACTCTTCGAAGGGGTCAAGAATCTTCCAGGAGAGCTCAACCTCTTCATGCCGGGGGAAGAGCGGGGGCTCACCGAGCAGCACATCGAGAATCAGACGCTCGTAGGCCTCGGGAGACTCTTCGGTGAAGGAGTGGGAGTAGCCAAAGTCCATGTTAACGTCGCGGATTTCCATCTGGGTGCCGGGCACCTTCGAGGCAAAGCGCAGGGTCATTCCCTCATCGGGCTGCACGCGAATCACAATCGCGTTCTGGCCGGAGCTATCGGCACTGCCGCCAAAGAGCAGGTTGGGGGCCTTCTTGAAGACCACAGCAATTTCGGTGACGCGGCGGCCCAGGCGCTTGCCCGCGCGCAGGTAGAAGGGAACGCCCGCCCAGCGGCGGGTGTTGATGTTCAGCTTGAGGGCGGCGAAAGTTTCGGTGCGGGAGTCGGCGGGAATGTCGTTCTCGTCAAAGAAGCCGTTGACCTCTTCACCGCCTTGGTTGCCGGCAGCGTACTGGCCGATGGCAAAGGCTGAGGCAATATTATCGGGAATCTGGACTGCCTCAAGCACCTTGGCCTTCTCGGCGCGCAGGTGCTCGGCGTTGAAGCTGACGGGCTCTTCCATGGCAGTGAGTGCCAGCAGCTGCAGCAGGTGGTTCTGAATGACGTCGCGGGCAGCGCCCACGCCGTCGTAGTAGCCAGCGCGGGTTCCGATGCCGATGTCCTCGGCCATGGTGATTTGTACGTGGTCTACGTTGGTGGCGTTCCAGAGGGGCTCAAACATCTGGTTCGCAAAGCGCATGGCCAAAATGTTCTGCACGGTCTCTTTACCCAGGTAGTGGTCGATGCGGAAGACCGAATCGGCGGGGAAGACTCGCTCTACAATGGCGTTGAGTTCGCGGGCGGTCTCCAGGTTATGACCAAAGGGCTTTTCTATGACCACACGGCGCCAACCCTCATGCTGGTTGTGGTTGGCTAGGTCATGGTCAGCTAGCTTCTGTAGGACCTGGTCGAAGTCCTTGGGAGGAATAGATAGGTAGAAGGCGTGGTTCCCTCGGGTGCCACGGGTCTCGTCGAGCTCGGCCAGGGTTGCCTTGAGCTTTTCAAAGGACTCATCGGAGTCGAAGGTGCCGGTGACAAAGCGAATACCGGCAGCGAACTGGTTCCAGACGTCCTCGCGGAAGGGGGTGCGGGCGTGGGCTTCAACGTGCCCGCGCACCTCCTTCTGGAAGTCCTCGTGGCTCCACTCGCGGCGTCCGAAGCCCACCAGGCCGAAACTCGGTGGGAGCAGGCCACGGTTGACCAGGTCGTAGACGGCTGGGAGCAGTTTCTTGCGCGCAAGGTCGCCGGTGACGCCGAAGAAGACCAGAGAGGACGGGCCTGCCACCCGGGTCAGTCTGCGATCGCGCGGGTCGCGCAGGGGGTTTGAATCGTGAGTGTTGGCCACCGCCGTGAATCCTTCACAGGTTGGTTGGGGCGGCAGCTGTGAAAGGTGTGGGGGCTGCCGCGGTTCTCTTGTTCTAGTGTACTAGTGCCCACCGGGCCGGCGGGTGCTTGCCGCCGGGCTGGGGTGATGGTGAGTGGGTCCAGTGAGGGTGGGGGATACGACCCCCACCCTCAGCGTGAAACGGTACTACTTGCTGTCAGCCAGTGCGGCGGTAACGGTGTCGAGCAGTTCCTTCCAGGAGACCTCGAACTTCTCAACGCCTTCGGTTTCCAGCTTTTCTACCACGTCGTTGTAGGAGATACCTACAGCTTCGAGCTGGTTGAGGATCTCGGTGGATTCCTCGTAGGTGCCCTCGATAGCGTTACCCGCAACCTCTGCGTGGTCGAAGGTTGCGTTGAGGGTTGCCTCGGGCATGGTATTGACGGTGCCGGGGGCTGCAATTTCGGTGACGTAGAGGGTGTCGGGGTAGGCGGGGTTCTTCACGCCGGTGGATGCCCAGAGCGGACGCTGGCGGTTGGCACCTGCGGCTTCCAGGCGGGCCCAGCGCTCTGAGGAGAAGGCCTGCTCGTAGACTTCGAAGGCCAGGCGGGCGTTAGCTACACCGGCCTTGCCGCGCAGGGCGAGGGCTTCGTCGGTGCCGATAGCCTCAAGGCGGGCATCGATCTCAGTGTCGACGCGGGAGACGAAGAAGGAGGCAACGGAGTGGATCTTTGAGAGGTCCTTACCGTTTTCCAGTGCCTTTTCGAGACCCAGCAGGTAGGCGTTGATGACGGCGCGGTAACGCTCCAGGGAGAAAATCAGGGTGACGTTGACCGAGATACCTTCAGCCAGGGCCTCAGCGATGGGCTCTAGGCCCTCTTCGGTGGCGGGAATCTTGATCATGACGTTCTCGCGGCCAACTGCTGAGTAGAGCTCCTTAGCCTGGGCCAGGGTTGCAGCTGATTCGCGGGCCAGCAGGGGAGAGACCTCGATGGAGACGCGGCCGTCAAAGCCCTGGGTTGCCTCGTAGATGGGGGCAAACACGTCGCAGGCGTCGCGCACGTCGTCAATCATGGCAGCAAAGCCAGCTGCCTCTGCCTCGGTGCCCTCTGCTGCCAGCTTCTTCATCTGCTCGGCGTAGGCTGCGCCGTTCGACAGAGCGGCAGCGAAGATGGAGGGGTTGGTGGTTACACCGACCACGTTCTTGGTGTCGATGAGCTCCTGCAGGTTACCGCTGGTGAGACGCTCGCGGGAGAGGTCATCGAGCCAGATGGAGACGCCTGCGTCTGAAAGCTTCTGGGTGGGGGTAGTCATAATGTTTTCCTTAACTTGACGTTCGGTTAGCGGGCAGCGGCGATGGACTCGCGAGCCTTGGCAGCGACGTTCTCGGCGGTGAAGCCGTAGTCGGCGAAGAGTTCCTCGGCTGAGGCTGAGGCACCGTAGTGTTCCAGGGAAACGGCGCGGCCTGCTTCGCCTAGAATGTCCATCCAGGGCATGGCCAGGCCGGCTTCAACGGTCACGCGGGCCTTGACGGCGGAGGGGATGACTGATTCGCGGTACTCGGCAGACTCAGCTGCGAACCACTCGCGGCAGGGCATGGAAACAACGCGGGCGGCGATACCCTCTTCTGCTAGCTGGGTGCGGGCAGCTAGGGCAACCTCGACCTCAGAACCGGTGGCAATGAGGATCACGTCGGGGGTGCCTTCGGTGTCAGCCAGCACGTAACCGCCGCGGGCAGCGCCGTTAGCGGAAGCGAACTTCTCACCCTCGGCGTCCGCGTGCAGGTCTTCACGAGCCACGTTGGTCAGGTTCTGGCGGGAGAGCACCAGGCCGGCGGGGTGGTCCTTGATGTCCAGAATCTTGCGCCAGGCTACAGCGGTTTCGTTACCGTCAGCGGGGCGCACAACATCGAGGTTGGGGATTGCGCGCATAGCGGTCAGGTGCTCAACGGGCTGGTGGGTGGGGCCGTCCTCGCCCAGACCGATAGAGTCGTGGGTCCAGACGAAGATGTTGGGCACACCCATGAGCGCTGCCAGGCGGACGGCCGGGCGCTGGTAGTCGGTAAAGACGAAGAAGGTTCCGGAGAAAGGACGGGTGGGCGAAGACAGCGCGATACCGTTGGTGATAGCTGCGGCGGCGTGCTCGCGAATACCGAAGTGCAGCACACGACCGTAGGGGTGGCCGGTCCAGCTCTTGGTGGAGCGGGACTCGGGGTTGAAGGACTTCTCGGTATCGATGGTGGTGTTGTTTGACCCTGCTAGGTCGGCTGAACCGCCCCAGAGCTCGGGCAGAACCGGAGCGATTGCGTTGATAACCTTGCCCGATGCTGCACGGGTTGCGATGGAGGTGCCAGCCTCAAAGGTTGGCAGGGCCTCATCAAGTTCGGCGGGCAGCTTGCCAGCAACCATGCGCTCGTAGAGCTTGGCCTGCTCGGGGTTGGCGGCAGCCCAGGCATCGAAGGACTTCTGCCACTCGTCACGCTCAGCTGCGCTGCGCTCAACCAGGGCGCGGGTGTGCTCAAGAATCTCGGGCTCCACCACGAAGTGCTGTTCGGGGTCGAAGCCCAGTACCTTCTTGGTGGCTGCAACTTCGTCGGCACCCAGCTTGGAGCCGTGGATGCCACCGGTGTTCTGCTTGGTGGGGGCGGGGTAGCCGATAATGGTGCGCAGCTCGATGAAGGAGGGCTTGTCGGTGACCTTGGTTGCTGCGACGATAGCGTCGTAGAGGGCCTCGACGTCTTCCTTGTAGTCGCCGCCAGCGGTCCAATCGACCTTGGCAACGTCCCAGCCGTAGGCCTCGTAGCGGGCTGCGACGTCCTCGGTGAAGGCGACGTCGGTGTCATCTTCAATGGAGATGTGGTTGCGGTCGTAGATCACGACCAGGTTGCCCAGCTGCTGGTGGCCGGCCAGAGCGGACGCCTCGGCGGTTACACCCTCCTGCACATCGCCCTCAGAGGCAATGGTGAAGACGGTGTGGTCAAAGGGGGAGGTGCCGGGAGCAGCTTCGGGGTCGAAGAGGCCGCGCATGCGACGCTGGGCGTAGGCAAAGCCCACAGCGGACGCCAGACCCTGGCCCAGGGGGCCGGTAGTGATTTCGACGCCCTTGGTATGACCAAATTCGGGGTGGCCGGGAGTCAGGGCGCCAGCGGTGCGCAGGGCCTTAATGTCGTCAAGTTCCAGACCAAAACCACCCAGGAAGAGCTGGTTGTACAGGGTCAGCGAGGTGTGGCCGGGGGAGAGAATGAAGCGGTCACGACCCTCCCAACGGTCATCGCGGGGATCCTGACGCATGACCTTCTGGAAGAGCAGGTAGGCCACAGGAGCCAGGCTCATCGCGGTACCGGGATGGCCCGAGCCAACCTTCTCAACGGCGTCCGCAGCAAGCACGCGCGCGGTATCAACCGCGCGCTGGTCTTTCTCGGTCCATTCAAGCTTCTGATTCAGGTTAGGCATCAGCCGTCCTCTCTCAATCTGGCTACCCAGAAATATTCATCAAACTTATTCTTCTACCCGCCCACCGCCGCCCCGCGGGGCAAGCCCACACAAGCACACGGTAAAACCGGCAAAAGACGCTACTTCCAGGATAGTTCACCTGCGCATATGTGGGCTTGGTTTGCCTCTCAGCGGACGCCCCCGCTTTAGGGGTGCGCTTAATCTATTAGCCAGGGGGTAGGTAGGCGTTATACGATGTAATTTGACCAAAAGCTCTTTTGGCGTGCTCACAAACCGGCCAACCCCGGCTAAAAGTGATGGGCACCACCCAAAAAATCGGTGCGAGGGGCACTCGGGCGCGCAGACGGCGTCCGCACCCCAACACGCCGAAAACCGCCACCTGTTTCACATAGTGAATCACCCGGCGGGGGAACCGAAGAGCTGCACACACAACAGTCAAGGGAAGTCAGCATACGTGAAGGGCCATGGCATCAACACCGTGATCGACCGTACCGAAGAAGGCCAGCAAACCCCCGCTGCGCCTGCACCCGGCCGCGTCTCCCTGGGTCGCAAAATTAGGGCCTACATTCACCTCACAAAGCCGCAGATTATTGAGCTGCTTCTGGTGACCACCGCGCCCACCATGATTTTTGCCGCCGGCGGCTTCCCCAACCTCTGGCTGGTGCTCCACACCATGATTGGCGGCTCACTTGCCGCCGGTGCGTCCTGTGCCTTCAACTGCTATATCGACCGCGAAGCTGATCGACTGATGAAGCGCACCGAGAAGCGTCCGCTGGTCACCGGCGAGCTCACCGACCGGGAAGCCCTTATCTTTGCCTGGGTGCTGTCGGTTGTTTCAATCGTGTACCTCTACTTCCTGGTGAACCCGCTGGCTGCCGGTCTCGGCGTCGTCGCGATTTTCCTCTACGTTGTCTTCTACTCCCTGTGGCTGAAGAAGCGTACCAAGCAGAATATCGTCTGGGGCGGTCTGGCGGGCTGCATGCCGGTCTTTATCGCCTGGGCGGCTGTAGAGAACACCATTTCTTGGGCAGCTGTGGTGCTCTTTATGGTGATTTTCCTCTGGACGCCCCCGCACTACTGGCCCCTGTCGATGAAGTACGCCGAGGACTACCGGGCCGCCGGCATTCCTATGCTGGGTGCTACTGATTCTGCTAAGAGTGTTTCGGTGCAGGTGGTGCTGTACGGCTGGGCCATGGTGATGTGCTCCCTGCTGCTGGTGCCCCTGGGTGGCGCTGGCTGGGTGTACACGGCGACCGCTGTGCTGATTGGGGCCTGGTTCCTCTACCACTGCCACAAGCTGCACCGCCTGGCGCTGGCGGAGCAGGCAACCAGCCGGACAGCTATGGTGGTCTTCCACGGCTCAATCACCTACCTGACCGTACTGTTCATTGCCCTGGCGGTCGACCCCTTCGTGGGCGGCCCGGTGCTCCCCCTCTAAACAGGTAGGTACCATCTAAATCAGAAAAACCCACCAACTAGGTGGGTTTTTCTGATTTAAATGGTCTTTTCTGGCGGACGCTAGCGGTTAAGGAAGTAACGGATTTCGGCAACGATTTCTGCCCGACGTGTCATAAGATCAACCCATCGATACCGGCGGACTGTCCACCCCGAATTTTGGAGAAGAGACTCCCGACGGCGCTCAGACCACTCAGCATCTTGTCGTGGGCCGAAGTTCTCATACTTGACCTCGCCATCAAACTCAAGGGCAATCATCTGATCAGGGTAGGCCAAATCAAGCCTGAAACGTAGCCCGCCAACGGTTACCTCAACCTGTTCGGCCGGTGCTGGCAGACCCGCATCAATCAAGATAAGACGAAGTAAGGTTTCACCCGGGCTTTCGGCATG
This sequence comes from Rothia nasimurium, assembly GCF_928381415.1. Taxonomy (GTDB): domain Bacteria; phylum Actinomycetota; class Actinomycetes; order Actinomycetales; family Micrococcaceae; genus Rothia; species Rothia nasimurium_H. The sequence continues at coordinate 226,121 of NZ_CAKMSF010000004.1, read as the reverse complement.
GGGGCTCATACCCAGTGCAACCCTTCGGCATTTGCGAGAACCCCACCCAACTATCTGAGAAAGCTCGTGTGAGAGTTCCTCCACACTCACCAGTTTTTGGTTCAAGGCACTATCTGCGATGACGGTTGACTCGTTTACGGGAAGATACCGCGCGCAATCTACCACCGTCTGAAGCAAGCCTGTCACTCTCAAGCCGCCCACGAGCGTCCTGTGCTCCTCTATCGGTTTGTAGGTGTAATGTTTGCGGGTTCCGGCAGCCCGTCCGCGTGAATCTGGTGGGCCAACGATATCGACTGCTGGCGGGGTTTTCGCTAGAGCTAATCCGTGTAGGCAAGCGGCAGGGGCGTGCGAAAAAGTGGTAGATGGGTCTGACAGGTGTACTGCGGCGATCTGGACTCTGTAGATTTCATAGGGTTTCAGGGAGTCCCACCAGGCTGTTGGGCAGTAGATACCCTTTCTGACGCGTGTGAGTTTCTGGGTTTTCACGTCTCGGTTGATGTGGTCGTAGGTGTAGCCCTGGTTCAGAAGCTGCCGGGCCGTGCGGACTGCGTTGATGTATTCATGTATTGACATGGCTCTAGACTCACTGATGCAGTCTCACTTTTGCTAGAGCCAGTGCAGTCTGTGGATAACCTGAAGGCGGGTGAAGCGAGAAAATTCAAGGGAATGAGCCCTGACACGGTAGTAAGTTGGTGCAGTGATGACGCCTCTATGAAGCATTGGCGCGCGCCTGTGGAAAAGACCATTTAAATCAGAAAAACCCACCTAGTTGGTGGGTTTTTCTGATTTAGATGGTACCTACTGGAGGATGAGGAACGCTACGCCGCCCGGACGCGTCCCGCCGCCTTCTCGCGCGCAGCGGGGGATGAGAGCACCAGCTGCCGCTCAAACAGCGAAGACGCGGCCAGCGCGAACACACCCGACCCAATCAGGTGCATCTCCACCAGCCAAATTGGCAGCCCGTTGAAGTACTGGGTGTAACCCACGATGGCCTGGTAGCCCAGCACCACCAGCACAAAGGCCAGAGACTTCCCAAAGATAGGGGCCCACCCCTTTGACCGCCACAGCGCAAAGAAGCCCAGCACCGAAGCGCAGTAGATCCACACAAGGGAACCGTGCAGGCGGGTCACCCATACCGGGTTAAAAGCGTGGCGGTGGGTCTCGGCGTCACCTGCGTGCGGGCCGGTACCCGTCGTAACGGTACCCATGAACATCAGCGCAACAACCAGCACCACGCCGACCCAACCGAGCACCCGCATGAGGTGGGCGGACGCGGGGGCGCCGGCGTCCGCGCCCTGAGTTGGAGCATGAGCCGGGGCAGCGGCGGGGACGAGCCCCTCGCGGGCAGCTGTGCCCTCAAAGTAGCGGTAGACGCGGTTGAGGTAGATACCGGCAATCATGATCATCAGGGCTGAAAGCATGTAGTGGGCGGTAATCATCCAGGGATTGAGGCGCAGCCAGACCGAAATACCACCGACCACAGCCTGCACCGGAATACCCCAGAGCAGCAGCAGGGTGAGGTTGAAGAGGTCAGAATAGCGGGAGCGGGGGGCGACAAAGCCGCGCGACTCGAGCCAGGCGCCTAACCCTTGAGCGCGGAAGCTCTCGGATCGACTGCCCACGAGGAGGCCCCAGATGAAGCGACCCAAAGTGACTCGCTCAGGGAATACCACCCGCAGCACCGCCAGGAAGGCGATGACGGTAACGGCGACCAGCACGAAGGTTAGTAGGCGGTTGCCGAATTCGACCATGCCGTGGATGCCCATTTCGGGGGTGGTGGTCCAGGAGCCGTCTGAGGTGCAGCGGGGCCAGGCGTCGCAGCCCAGGCCGGAGCCGGTCAGGCGGACGACGCCGCCGGAGATAATGAGCACGATGTTGGCAATGGCTACAGCCCAGGCGGTCTGTTTGACCCAGCGGGTGTAGCTGCGGGGGATAAGTTTTTCACCCAGGGTGGCTGGCTGATAGGTGCCGGCGGTGGGCGTGTGCGGGGTCGGCATGGAGCTTTCCTTCACGAGGGTTGCGGACGGTCTGGGTCAGGCTAGGCTGACCATTTAAAGAATCGGGTGGCCAGGGCAGCAAAAAGAACTGTTGCTACCAACAGGATCAGGTGGGGTAGCAGCAGGAAGCTGTGGTAGATGTAGTCCCCTCGCAGGGCGTTGCCCAGGGCTGCTGAGGGGAGCAGGTCAATGATGGGGGATAGCCAGGTGGGGTAGCGGTCGGTGGGAATGAGAATGCCACCGGCTGCAGCCAGCAGTACCCAGGCCATGTTGACGATGGCTAGGGTTGCTTCGGCGCGCACGGTGCCGGCAATCAGGAGCCCTAGGGAGGTGAAGCAGGCTGCCCCCAGTAAGAGGGTCGGCAGGGACATGAGGACGCCGGGCACGGTGGCCGTCCAGCCCAGTAGCTGGCCGAGTGCCCCCACCAGCAGGTACTGAATTAGGAGGACCGCGAGCACCGCCAGCACCTTGCCCGCGATCAGGCCGCCCTTGCCGAGCGGGGTGGTGGAGATAAAGCGCAGCACCCCGTAGCGGCGGTCGAAGCCGGTGGCAATACCCTGACCTGAGAGCGCGGTGGAGAGCACGCACAGGGCTAGCACGCCGGGCACAGCAATGTCGACGCGGCTTACCCCGTAGCGGTTCGCCCAGGGGTCGAGAAAGCCGGTGTAGGCAAGTGCCAGTAGGCCCATGATGGGGAAGGCGATGTTCAGCATGAGCTGCTCACCGTTTTTGAGCATGGCGATGGTTTCGAACTTGCCCTGGGCTAGCACACGGGTGAGGGCTGGTGCTGCTGTTGAGGTGGTGCTCATCGGATATCCCTGCCTGATAGTTCGAGGAAGACGTCTTCTAGTGTTCGGCTGGCCAGGGAGAATTCGCCGGGCATGTAGCCCTGGGCTGCCCAGTAGGCGGTGAGGTCGGCTAGGTACTGGGCCGTGAGCGGGCCGGTGAGCTGGTAGTGACCCTGGGGTTCTTCGACCAGGTGCAGGGGGGAGTCACCTGCGGGCCAGATGGCTGAAAGGGTGATGCCGGGCGGGGCGGTGAAGGTGAGGCAGCGGGCGTCGTCCTGCCCGCTGGCTAGCACCTGGGCCATGGTTCCGGCCAGTACGACCCTGCCGTGCTCAATCATGTAGACGTAGTCGGCGATGCGCTGGGCGTCATCGAGCAGGTGGGTGGTGAGTACAACGGCTACGCCGGCATCGCGCTGTTCGCGGATGATGTCGAAAACGACGCTGCGCGATTGGGGGTCGAGGCCGGCGGTGGGCTCGTCGAGAAAGAGAATGTTGGGCCGACCGATGATGGCAGCTGCCAGGGCGACCCGCTGCTTTTGCCCGCCCGAGAGTCTGCGGATGGTGGTGCCGTTAAAGGCATCAATCCCGAGTCGGGCTGCTAGGGCGTCAACGTCGAGGGGGTTGGTGTACATGCTGGCGATGTGCCGCAGCAGGGGAAGCGGACGGACGGACGGGGGTAGGCCGCCGTCCTGCAGCATGATGCCAACGCGGGCACGCAGTTCAGGGGAGGCCCCCCAGGGTGTGTGACCGAGCAGGGAGATATTGCCGCCGGTGGGTTTGAGCAGGCCCTGGGCGCAGGCTAGGGTGGTGGTTTTCCCGGCCCCGTTAGCACCCAGCAGAACCGTTACCTGACCCGGTTCAATGGTGAGGGAGAGGTGGTCTACCGCTCGTTTGAGCCCCTCGCTGGTGAGAGCTTCGGGGTGCTTGCGCGCGAAGTCCTTGGAGGGGGTGAAGTCCTTGACCAGGTTGTCAATGATGAGAGCGGCGGACGCGGGTGCGTCAGATGCGCTCTCACGTGGGCTAAGGCTGGGGGGCAGGTGGTGTGTCGTCACCCGTCTATTCTAGCCCTTTCGTTTCGGCTCTGGGCGGACGCCTGCCACTGTACTGCCTTAAATAGGTAGTCCTTACTAGCTTAAGGTGCCACAATTACGACATACTTTATTTGTGTATTCCGCAGAGAAAGGCAGAACTGTGTCCACTAAAACTGCCCGCCCTGCAGAAACAGAGGAACGCACGCGCGACCGCGTGCTCCAGGGAGTTCTCACTCACGGCCCTGTTTCTGCGGCCAAACTGGGTGAACTGCTCAACCTCACCCCGGCAGCCGTCCGCCGCCACCTCGACGCGCTTGAAAAGAACAACCTCATCGAGGTTGCCTCCCACCGCCAGCACGGTGCCGGAGCGGGCCGTCCCGCCCGCCGCTACGTTATCGCCCCGCAGGGGCACAGCGAACTGGGCAATGACTACCTCGACATCGCCCGCGACGCCCTCACCATGCTGAAGGACGCCGTCGGTGAAGACGCCCTGCGCCAGTTCGCCTCAGCCCGCGCCCACGACATGGCAGAGCGCTACCGCCCCATCGTCGAAGCGGCAGGCGATGACGTCTCAGCCCGCGCCGAAGCGCTCGCAGAGGCAATGACCCGCGACGGCTTCGTCGCCACCGCCAACGAAATGGCCCCGGCTGTTGGCATGCGGTCTAAGCTGCCCGATAACCTGCTGGCCTCCATCCAGCTTTGCCAGGGCCACTGCCCCGTGCGAGACCTCGCCGAAGACTTCTCCGTCTTCTGCGACCAGGAAACCGAAATCATCTCCGAACTTCTCGGGGTCGATGTGCGCAGACTCTCCACCATGGCAGGCGGCGCCCACGTCTGCACCACCCACATCCCGCTCGGCCGCCCGCCGGCGTCCGCACCGCAGGCCCCCGAAGAAACCCAGGGCGACACCGCCCCCTAAACTTTCCACCGGCAGGGCCTGCCCCGCAGAACCTCGCCACTGAGAAGAAGATTTCACCGACTTACCTCGGTGAAAACCAACCCACCAAGAAAGGCCGTAATGACTGAACAGGTTGAGCGCACCGCCAACAACACCGTCATTTCAGAAATTCTGGAGGCAAACCCCGAACTCGAAGGTATCGGTACCTACGAGTACGGCTGGGCTGACTCCGATGAAGCAGGCCAGGCTGCAAAGCGTGGTCTTGACGAAGATGTCGTGCGCGACATTTCAGCCAAGAAGAACGAACCCGAATGGATGCTGGACCTTCGCCTGAAGGCCCTCAAGTTCTTCGACCGCAAGCCCATGCCCACCTGGGGTGCAGACCTCTCGGACATCGACTTCGATAACATCAAGTACTTCGTCCGCTCCACCGAGCGCCAGGCAGAAACCTGGGAAGAACTGCCCGAAGACATCCGCAACACCTACGAGAAGCTCGGCATCCCCGAAGCAGAACGTAACCGCCTGGTCGCCGGCGTTGCCGCCCAGTACGAGTCTGAGGTTGTCTACCACCAGATCCGCGAAGACCTCGAAGCCCAGGGCGTTATCTTCCTGGACACCGACACCGCCCTCAAGGAACACCCCGAATTCTTCGAAGAATACTTCGGCTCTGTCATCCCCGCCGGTGACAACAAGTTCGCAGCCCTGAACACCGCCGTATGGTCAGGTGGCTCCTTCGTCTACGTCCCCCCGGGAGTTCACGTAGAGATCCCCCTGCAGGCCTACTTCCGCATTAACACCGAGAACATGGGCCAGTTCGAGCGTACCCTCATCATCGCTGACGAGGGCTCCTACGTTCACTACATCGAAGGCTGCACCGCCCCCATCTACAAGACCGACTCACTGCACTCAGCAGTAGTTGAAATCGTGGTCAAGAAGAACGCCCGCGTCCGCTACACCACCATTCAGAACTGGTCAAACAATGTCTACAACCTGGTGACCAAGCGGGCCATCGCCCACGAGGGCGCCACCATGGAATGGATCGACGGCAACATCGGCTCCAAGGTCACCCAGAAGTACCCGGCTGTTTACATGGTCGGTGAGCACGCTAAGGGCGAGACCCTCTCTATCGCTTTCGCAGGCGAGGGCCAGCACCAGGACACCGGTTCCAAGATGGTCCACATCGCCCCCAACACCTCATCCACCATCGTGTCCAAGTCTGTGGCTCGTAACGGTGGCCGTGCCGCCTACCGCGGCCTGGTGCAGGTGCGCGAAGGTGCCTCCCACGCTAAGAGCTCGGTAGTCTGTGACGCCCTGCTGGTCGACACCATCTCCCGCTCAGATACCTACCCCTACGTAGATATCCGCGAGGACGACGTCACCATGGGCCACGAGGCAACCGTCTCCCGCGTCTCAGAAGAACAGCTCTTCTACCTGCAGCAGCGCGGCCTGCCCGAAGACGAAGCCATGGCCATGATCGTGCGCGGCTTCGTGGAGCCCATCGCCCGCGAGCTGCCCATGGAATACGCGCTTGAACTCAACCGCCTGATCGAACTCCAGATGGAAGGATCCGTAGGCTAAATTATGGCTAACGCAGAAAACCAGGGTCACAACAACCCCGCGATTCCCGGTATGGACCAGGAAGGTGAAAAGCTCGCTACCGAGCTAGCCACCGACGATACCATCCGCGTCTCAAAGCACAACACCGACAAGGTCGAGATTGACGGCTCCCGCGCCGAGCGCAAGACTTCCTACAAGGTCGAAGACTTCGCTACCCTGACCGGCCGTGAAGAAGACTGGCGCTTCACCCCGCTCAAGCGTCTAGGCGGCCTGCACACCGATGAACTCACCGGTGCTGCCCCCGCTGTAGAGGTCAAGGCCCCCGCCGGCGTCCAGGTCGAGACTATCGCCCGCGACGACGCCCGCATCGGCTCAGCCGGTATCCCCGAGGACCGCGTAGCGGCCAACGCTTGGAGCACCTTCTCCGAGGCAACCGCCATTACCGTTCCCGCCGAAGCTGAACTGGAAGGCCAGATTGAGGTTGCTATCAACGGCACCCACAAGGACGCCGCGGCCCAGCACCTCTTCATCGAGACCAAGCCTTTCTCCAAGGCCGTTGTCGTGCTGCGCCACACCGGCTCAGCTGTGCTTTCCCAGAACGTAGAGTTCAAGGTGGGCGACTCGTCCTCCCTGACAGTCATCACCGTTCAGCAGTGGGAGGACGACACAATCCATGCCTCAGCCCAGTACGCTGCTCTGGGGCGTGACGCCAAGTTCAAGCACGTCAACATCTCCCTCGGTGGCGACCTGGTGCGCGTCACCCCGTCCACCAAGTTCACCGCCCCCGGCGCTGAAACCGAGATGTACGGCCTCTACTTCGTCGATGCCGGCCAGCACATTGAGAACCGTCTCTTCGTGGCCCACACCGAACCGAACTGTAAGTCCCGCGTCACCTACAAGGGTGCCCTGCAGGGCAAGGGCGCGCACTCGGTCTGGGTGGGCGATGTGCTGATCGGTAAGGATGCAGAAGGCACCGACACCTACGAGCTCAACCGCAACCTGATTCTCGAAGACGGCCCCCGCGCTGACTCCGTACCCAACCTGGAAATCGAAACCGGCCTTATCGAAGGTGCCGGCCACGCATCCACCACCGGTCAGCTCGACGAGCAGCACCTCTGGTACCTGCAGGCCCGCGGTATTCCCGAGGCTGAAGCCCGCCGCCTGGTCGTCCGCGGCTTCCTCAACGAGATTATTCAGCAGATCCGCATCCCCGAGCTCGAAGAACAGCTCACCGATGCCCTCGAAGCTGAACTCGCGATTTCCAACAACTAAAGCTTTACCTTTTACAGGAGAAACAAACTATGGCAACCCTTGAAATCAAGGACCTCCACGTCTCCGTTATTCTGGACGACGAAAACACCAAGCCCATCCTCAAGGGCGTCAACCTCACCATCAACTCCGGTGAAATCCACGCCATCATGGGCCCCAACGGCTCCGGTAAGTCCACCCTGGCCTCTACCATCGCCGGCCACCCCAAGTACCAGATCGACTCCGGTGAGATCCTGCTCGACGGTGAAGATGTCACCGAGATGTCCGTCGACGAGCGTGCCCGCGCCGGTCTCTTCCTGGCTATGCAGTACCCCGTCGAAATCCCCGGCGTCACCATGAGCAACTTCCTGCGTTCAGCCAAGACCGCTGTTGACGGTGAAGCTCCCGCCCTGCGCACCTGGACCAAGGACGTTAAGGCAGCCATGGAGAACCTCTCCATCGACCCCGCCTTCATCTCCCGTAACGTCAACGAAGGCTTCTCCGGCGGCGAAAAGAAGCGCCACGAGATCCTGCAGCTGGAACTGCTCAAGCCCAAGTTCGGTATTCTCGATGAGACCGACTCCGGCCTGGACGTCGACGCTCTCAAGGTTGTTTCTGAGGGTGTTAACCGCGCTCACCAGGCCAACGACATGGGCGTTATGCTGATTACCCACTACACCCGCATCCTGCGCTACATCAAGCCCCAGTTCGTTCACGTTTTCGTGGACGGCAAGATGGTAGACCAGGGCGGCCCCGAGCTCGCTGACCGTCTTGAAGAAGAGGGCTACGAGCGCTACCTGGCTGCTAAGTAGTAGCGGCTGAACTGAAAGGTGACTGCTATGTCAGAAGCCCCCGCTGGTGCCCCCAGCCAAGAGGTTATCGAAGAAGCCCTCATGAACGTGATTGACCCCGAACTGGGTGTCAACATCGTTGATTTGGGTCTGCTCTACGGTATGCGCTGGAATGACGAAGGCGCCCTCGTGCTCGACATGACCCTGACCACCGCCGCCTGCCCCCTGCAGGACGTCATCGAGGAACAGGTTCAGCAGAACCTGGAAAACATGATTGATGAGTGGCACGTGAACTGGGTTTGGATGCCCCCGTGGGGCCCCGAGCGCATTACCGAGGACGGCCGCGACCAGATGCGCGCCCTAGGCTTCAACATCTAACCAACGCGGTTAACATGTGAGGACGCCGCCCCGCACCTTTCTTGCCCTCGGGCAGGGGAGTGCGGGGCGGCGTCCTTGTTGCAACCGGTCATGGTGAGCCGGTGTGGCTGGTTCCACAGTTTGGTCTTTATTGCGCTGAAGACTCATCTTGGGCGCTGCAGGGGCTTTCACGTGGTCATATACCCTGACCGGTTTTTATTTGTGGGCTAGTTGGTGGTGTGTAGCCCCAGCAATGACCACAGGCCGCAATAGGCAGGATGGGTGCGGTAAACCCTAAGCTATATATAACGCACATTGATTCGCCGACTAACCGGCGGGCTACTCGCACACTAGGGAACACATGGAACACAAAGACACTTCGGCGCGCCCGTCGAAGCGCACCACCGCGCGCGATTTTTGGGTAGCTACTCGCACCCAGTTTAAAGCCCCCTTTTCACTCAAAAAACCCAACCTGGCCACCAAAGCCGGGGTAGGCGTCCTCGCTCTTGCCACCGCAGTAACCGTGCTGCCGGGAGCAACCGCATCCGACACCTACACCCCCGACGGTAAAACCAGTGAAACCGCAGCCGCCAGCTGCTGGGAAGCCAAGCAGACCGACCCCGCCGCAACCAGCGGCACCTACTGGCTCTGGACCCCGGAGATGGCAGCCCCCGAACAGTTCTACTGCGACCAGGAAACTGACGGTGGCGGCTGGGTCATGATCGGCCGCGGCCGCGACGGCTGGGAAGAAAACTACAACGGCAAGGGCAAAGCCTCAGAGCTGTACACCAACCCCGACGGCACCGACGCCTTCACCCCCGTACAGCTGCCCTCCACCACGGTCGATGCCCTGATCGGCAACAGCAAGGTGTCTGACCTCAAAGAAGGCTTCCGCATCCGCCGCGCTGCCAACGCCGAAGGCACCAAATGGCAGAATGTTACCGCCACCCGCGCCAACGCCACCGACTGGACCTGGGCCCTCTCAGGCACCCAGACCTGGCGTGACATCAAATTCCGCGGCGATTCACCGACCGTCACCAGCTCCAACCGAAACTTCTCATCGCTGACCGGCCAGATGATGAAGCCGGTACTCTCCATGTACCAGGTCAACTTCCTGGGCACCAGCGCACAGGGCTGGCGAATGGGCTTTGCCTACGGCCCAGTTGCTCGCGGCTCCGATAACGCCACCACCCACCTCTGGTCCAAGACCGGCGCCAGCCCCCTGCCCTTCTCCCAGGTCTTCCTGCGCCCCAAGCTGACCCAGGCAGACCTGAACTTGAGCGACTACGCTGACGCGGGGGCGTCCGGCTCTACCCGCCGTGCCCTGCCCAACTCATACTCAGCCAAGGTCACCTGGCGCACCAGCGACACCACCGGCACCGGAACCCTGGGCGAACTCAACACCTATGTGCAGGCCATCACCCAGGTGGGTAACACCGTCTTCACCGGCGGCGACTTCGCCTGGGTAGAAAACGCTGCCACCGGTGAGAAGGTTCAGCAGAAGTTCCTGGCAGGCTACGACGTAACCACCGGTGAACTCGTGCGCACCTTCATGCCCACCTTCAACGGCCAGATTAAGGCTCTTGAAGCCCTGCCCAACGGCACCCTGGCTGTAGGTGGCGAGTTCACCGAGGTCAACGGCGAAAAAGTTGCCGGCCTGGTCATTCTTAACCCCGTCACCGGTGAAATCGACCGCACCTACAACTTCGGTATCGAAAACCGCGGTGCAGGCTCCATCACCAGCGCCCGTACCCTCGACGTGCAGGGCGACTACCTCTACGTGGGCGGTGCCTTCTCGCACGTGGTCAACACCGAAACCGGGGCCACCGGCTACTCCCGCAACGCGGGTCGCTTCAGCTTCAGCCAGAACGGGCCGGATGCCAACTGGCGCCCCTACCTCAACGGCACCGTCAACGGCCTCTCAGCAGCAGATGACGGGGCAACCGTCGCTGCCGCAGGCTACTTCTCAGAGGTCAACGGCACCAAGACCTGGAAGCTAGCCCAGCTCAACACCACCGACGGCAACATTGCCAAGGCATGGACCTGGGAACCGTCCTTCCCCACCATCCAGCGCCAGGGCTACCAGAACGACGTTGAGGACGCCGGCGCTACCGTCTGGGCCGCCGGTTCAGAGCACATCATCCACCAGTACGCCAAGAACACCATGAGCCGTCTCTACTCGGCTATCACCATCGAGGGCGGCGACTTCCAGGACCTCTACGAAGACCAGAACAACAAGGTCATCTACGGTGCCTGCCACTGCGGCAACTACATCTATGAAGGTTCTGGCACCTGGATGCAGCCCTGGACCAACAAGGGCTTCTTCAACCTGCAGGCCATCCGCCTCTCTGCCGCCTTTGACGCTGAAACCGGCCGTGTGATCGGCGAGTTCGCCCCCAATCTGCGCGGCCCTCGCGGCGACGGTGTCTGGGAGCAGTTCGTTGACTCCACGGGTACCCTCTGGCTGGGCGGCGACATTAACCGCTCCCAGGGCGCTAACGGCATGCAGCAGACCGTAGGCTTTGCCCGCTTCGCCCCGCGCGATGTGACCGCCCCCGCCGCCCCGCGTTCGCTGGCTGTGAGCACCGACGGTACCACCGACGTCCTGACCTGGCCCTCAGCCGGTCGCAACGTCACCTACCAGGTGCTGCGCGATAACCGCGTTATCGCAACCACCACCGACACCACCTACTCGGTAGCCCACACCGATGACGCCCGCTACTTCGTGCGCTCCGCGGACGCCGCAGGTAACTTCTCAGCCTCAACCCCCGTTGCTGTGGCACAGAAGACCGAGCAGCCTGTAGCTCCGGTTGAACCGACTGCCCAGCCTACTGCCGAGGTGACCGCTGAGCCTACTCCCACCGCTGAGGCGAGCGCAGAGCCGACCGCCGAGGCTACCACCGAGGCTCCCGCCCCGGTTGAGCCTCCGGTTGTGGAAGAGCCCGCTCCCGCTGAGCCCGAACGCCTTGCTGAGGCTCCTGCCAACGGTACCGTCATCAACAACCCTGCTCCCATTGAACCTTTTGCTGTACCGGCTGAAAACTCTGAGCCTGTTCTGGCATCTGGTGATGAGTGGAAGATTGCCTTTGGCCTGAACGCCTGGCAGGGGCTGGACTCCACCTGGCGCGCCACCGACTATAAGTACGACACCGCCAAGTGGTACACCACCTACTCGTCTGTAGGTTGGGGTGAGCCGCGTGTGGCGACTATGTACCAGTTCTCATCCAGAGCTCAGCCGGTGTCGATGATGCTGCGCAAGGAGCTCAACCTCAACCTGGCAGCGGGCCAGAAGCTGGTGCTCACCACCTACGTGGATGACGGCATGATGATTTGGGTCAACGGCAAGGAATACACCCGTCAGAACCTGATTTGGGGTGCCCTGCCCACCTACACCGCCACCCGCGCTGTGGACTTCGGCGCCGCCCGCACCACCCCGCTGGTTATCGAGATTCCGGCCTCTGACCTCAAGCAGGGTAAGAACTCCATCGCGGTGATGGTCAACTCCAATACCAAGGGTGCAGCAACCACCTTCGACATGATTGGCGAGGTGCGATAGGCCTGGTTCTAAAACTGAGCTAGCACCCTGAAAACTCCCCGCTCCTAGATTTTTTGAATCTAGGGGTGGGGAGTTTTTTCTGCGCGAAAAAGCTGGGCAGGTGCCCGGGGCGGACGCCTGCCGGGAGTAAGGTAGGCAGGGTAAACCCCTAAGAAACACAGAGGAGTCATGATGGAACAGCTCACCGTCGATGTACTGGTGATTGGTTTTGGTAAGGCCGGAAAGACCATTGCGATGAAGCGGGCTGCTGCCGGCGACAGGGTAGCACTGGTGGAGCAAAACCCGGCCATGTATGGCGGTACCTGCATCAACATTGGTTGTGTGCCGACCAAGTTCTTATTGGAACAGGCCCACTCCCACCGGGAATTCACTCAGGCCCGCGATGCCCGCAATACTTTCATCGACCGTCTGAACGCCGCTAACCAGAAGATGGTGGAAGGCAAGGGCGTGCTGCTTCTAGACGGCGCTGCCCGGTTCCTTGATTCTTCTACTGTTCAGGTGGGGGAGCAGGTGCAGGTGAGCGCCTCGACCATCATTATTAACACCGGGGCCAGCTCGGGCGTGGAAGTGGGCGGACGCGTGCACGACTCCACCAGCATCCAGCAGCTAGAGAATACCCCGGCGTCACTAGCCATCATCGGTGGCGGGCCGGTTGGCCTAGAGTTCGCTACCATGTTCACGGGCTTCGGTAGCCGGGTGACTATCTATAAGGGCGAGGGGGACTTCCTGCCCGCCCTCGATCGGCACATTGCCCAGGCGGTGCGCGAGCATCTAGAAGCCCAGGGCGTAACTCTTGTTGATGAGCGCGTCTCGGTAGAGCAAGCTTCTGAGCAGCTCGACGATGAGGTGATACTTGTAGCGACAGGACGCCGCCCGGCGGTTGCGGGGCTTGACCTTGAGGCTGCCGGGGTCAAGTACACCGAGAAGGGAATCGAGGTCGATGACCACTGCCGCACCAGCGTTGAGGGTATCTACGCGGTCGGGGACGTAACCGGCGCACCCCAGTTCACTTACGCGTCCTATGATGACCATCGTATTGTGCTCTCAGACCGCTGGGGCGATGGTTCCCGAACCCGCACCGGTCGTCTGCTGCCCACGACCACCTTTATTGACCCGCCGCTCTCAACCGTGGGTCTGACCGCTGAGGCTGCTGGTGCTCACCACGAGATTGAGGTGCGTGAGTCAAAAATCGCTGACCTGGCGATTGTGCCCCGCCCCAAGATTATGGGTCAGCCAGAGGGTATTGCCCAGTTCGTGCTCGACCAAGAAACCAACCAGATTCTGGGTGCCACCCTCTGGTGCATTGACTCCCAGGAGCTCATCAACACGGTAGCCCTGGCCATGACCCAGAAGATCCCGGCCGCTGCGGTCGGTGAGGGCATCTACACCCACCCCTCGACCTCTGAGGTGTTCAACGCGCTGCTGGCTTAGGTGAGCGAGCGTGCACCAAATCGCTGAGCGTGCGCCCGATAGGTGCACGCTCAGCGATATGACGCACGCTCGGTTAAAACGCAGCGGAGCCTACCGCCGCCACAGCCGCCCCCACCCGCGCGAGCGGGCTTTAGCGTCCTGAATCTGCCGGGTCAGCAAAGCAACCCGCTCAGCCTCTAACTCTAACCTCAGCTCGGCCTTCTCCCGCTCAGACCTCTCCCGCTGCGCTTCGAGTAAGGCGAGAGCATGCTCGCTCTTGGTCACCACATTGAGCGGGCTGCGCTCGCGGTAGCCGGCTAGCAGGGGCTCGCCCAGATAGGCGTCGGTGCGCTCGATGTTCAGCGTGATGGCCTTAGGGGTTGCTTCTAAAACGCAGTCGGCGGGCAGAATAGAGCGAAATTCAATCATCTCTTCTTTCTGGGTCTTGTTGAAGGTGCCGGTTGCCTCCCAGGCAGAGCGCAGGACGGACGCCACCCCGGGGCTGTGCGCGCTAAAGGCCAGGGCGTCCTTGGCGTGGGCCTGGTGGATGGTGTCAGTGATGATGCCGCGGGCGATTTCGTCGCGGTAGCTGTAGGGAGTGAACATTTTGGCGGGAAAGGCCGTTTCTAGCCCAAAACGGGCCAGGGTTTCTTGCAGAATCTCGGCGGTGAGCCAGACCCAGTTGCGCGAAAAACGCTGAATTTCGTGGGCAGTCAGGTGGTCGAGCCGCTGGCTGAGGGTAAAGACCACATGGCGGTAGAGGTTGCTGTTGACCGACCCCGCCAGGGAGGTGAAGTTATAGACCTGCTGGTCAGTGGGCTTGTAGTCGCTGGTAATAGAGATGTACCAGACGCGTTTTTTGATGGCTTCTTGCAGCACAGCCCCGTCGGCGTTTGAGGTCAAAATGATGGTTCCCTGCGGGCCCTCAAATCCGTTGGAGCGCAGGTTGGCCCAGTGCTTGATTTTGCCCTGCACCGTTGCCCCGTTCAGGAACTGGGTGCCCACCTCGTCGATGATGAGGGGTGAGACTTCGCCCGATTCCATATAGCTGTTCATATAGTTGATGGACCCGGTTTTAGAGCCGTAGGTGGTTTTGAGCAGTTCTTCAGCCAGTAGGGGAGAGTAGTCACCGATGAAGGGCTTGAGGTAGTCGTCAACCATAGTGGTTTTACCCGATGACCCAGACCCCAAGATAGCCAGGAGAACGGGGATTTTGTCGGGATTTTCGCCGGTTTCCATAACCAGGTGGCGGATGCGCCAGAGCACCGGGGCCGTCATGGCAAAGAGGAAGGCACTCAGGGCCTGGTGGGATTCATCGCGCATCTTGTTATCCCGGTAGGAGAGCACGATATCGACGAAGGTTGAGGCGTCGCGGGCTGTTACCTCTGCATCGGTGAGCAGGGTAAGTTCCTTCCCCTCGTGGTTGATGAGCAGGGTGCCGTCGTCGGTGGCAACCCAGCGGGGTTGCGCACCCGTGATGGGGCTGGCGTCCGCCGGGGCGACCTGCCTTTGTTTGAGGTGCACGGTCTGCAGGGCCTTGGCCGCGGCGGCAGGGGTGCGCGTTTTACCGGCGGGGGTGTAAGTGGCTTTGAGGGTGTGCAGGACGACGGGGTCACCCAGCTGGTAGGTTGTGGTCACGCTTTCGGGGGTGGCTGTATCAGATTTTTCCTCGCGCAGGAGCTGGCCGATGGTTTCGCGGTGTTCGGTGGGTAGGAGTTTGGCGTCCTTGATGATGCGGGTATCGATGATGCTGGTGCGCTGCTCGGCGGTGCTGGCCTGACGGAATTCCTGCACGGTGCTGCGGTCGAGATAGTCGGTGGCTTCGACCTCGAAGTTTTGGGTGAAGAGTTCGGTGTATTCGCGCAGGTAGGCGGTGTCGTCGGGGCTGT
The DNA here is from genome assembly GCF_928381415.1 of Rothia nasimurium. Classification (GTDB taxonomy): domain Bacteria; phylum Actinomycetota; class Actinomycetes; order Actinomycetales; family Micrococcaceae; genus Rothia; species Rothia nasimurium_H. The sequence goes on along the minus strand of NZ_CAKMSF010000004.1, from coordinate 210,599 downwards.
CGAAGCGACCCCGGTAGAGGGTGTTGTGCTCGTGATTCTGGGTCATGGCTGCCCGGGTGAGATTCATGGACCCGGTGAGAATCGCAAACTCGTCGGCCGATGTGAGGATGAAGTACTTGGAGTGAAAGAGCTTATCGGCGTTGTATTTGAGGTGCACGCGGCTGCTTTCGAGGGCGTCGAGCAGGGGCTCGCTGGCGGTTTCTAGTTCGCGGACGCGCCGGGTTGGGTCGAAGATTTGCCGCAGCAGGCTGCCGGTTTTGGCTTCTTCAAGACCCAGAATCAGCTTGACCTGCTCGAACCTCTGGCTGAGCTGGTCAATCGTAGCGAAGGAGGAGACGAAGCTGACCCCGTGAAACTCTGTGTAACCTGCCGTGAGCTCCCAGAAGTCCGGCCCGTAAAGCATGGTGCGGGTGTTGAGGTCGAAGACGGTGAGCATGAGTATGCCTTTCAGCTAGTGGGTGGGGTGTGTGGTTTACCCAGTAGCATGACAGGCTATTGTGAACAGGATGCAAATGGCGGCAAGATGGCGAGAAGATGTCTGGTAAATGAATAATGAAAACTTTTAGTCGCCGGTTTTCTGCACATTGCGGCGAAATCAAGCGAGCGTGCGTCATATCGCTGAGCGTGCACATGGCCTGTGCACGCTCCGCGATATGACGCACGCTCGGTTAGGGGCGCAGCGGATCCAAAAATTTGGTGCTAGAGAAAAGTCGGTTTAATTAAACTGCGTTATACCCACCGTCTACTAGATAGTAGGAACCGGTGACAAAGCTGGCAGCATCTGAGAGCAAGAAAGCCACCACATTGGCGACTTCCTCAGGAGTGCCAAGCCGTCCCATGGGGTGTTTAGCAGTAAGTGCTTTAAGGGCATCATCACTGACGTTCTTCAGTAGTGGAGTATTCACATACCCAGGACCAACAGCATTTACGCGTAGACCCAACGGCGCATATTCTACAGCCGCAGCTTTGGTAATTCCGTCTACTGCATGCTTAGTTGCTGTATAAGCCGGGGATCCAATTGAGGACGTGCGGGAGTGGATAGAACCAACATTTACAATTGCGGAATTCTCAGGATGCTTGAGCATCTCTTGAGCCTGGGCCTTGATGCCGTAGAAAACGCCATTTAGGTTGATATCGATAGCCTTGTCCCAATCAGCAATATCGATATCTTCAATCTTGCCTGTAGGGCCGGTAATGCCCGCGTTGTTGACAGCTAAGTGCAGGGCTCCATACTTTTTGACGGCTGTATCAACTACCTTGACGTGATCATCGTAGATAGATGTGTCAGCCTGAAGGGCTGATGCTGTGCCACCGGCTTGAATAATGATTTCAGCAGTTTCTTGTGCAGCATCAAGATTGATATCAGTAACTAATACGCTCGCTCCTAACTCGGCAAGTTTCAGCGATATTGCGCGTCCTAGTCCGGAACCGGCCCCTGAGACTGTGGCTATCTTTCCAGTGAAATCTATCATGGTATTTCCCTTCAGGTGATGTCATCTTTGACGATACCGGTCGATGTCGTGTTACATCGTCTGGTACTTGAAGCCTACACCCATTTAGTTCATTAGTAAACTAAAATTTATAGTTAAGACTTTGTAGCCACTCCACATGAAGTTAGCTTATCGCTTCTACAGCCGCCCTGGCCTGAGCAGATGAGCTGCGACGTCCTCGCCCTGCTGGGCCAATTTCAGGCTCCGGCATCCGGCTGCTGCCCATCATGGGGCTGCCAGGCACAGTCTGTTAGCTCGAAATCCGTGAAGACAGCGGTAAACGATGAGTCTTCGGGGGAGCAGACATAGACCCCAAAACTGATCTCTTCACCCGCATCCGTCAGATGGCAGATGCGCATCTGGTGCCAGGTGGTGCCATCGAGAGAGTTCTCAATGCGGAAGTCCTGGCCCCTGCGGCTGAGCCGGTACCACATGTAACCAGTTGATGCCGGTATCTCTGTGGTAGCCCAGTCGGAGTAGCCGCCGTTGGTGACGACCGAACCCAGGTGCTGGAAGTCCTCATTGTCGTATTCGATGGAACCTTTGATCCAGTTTTCACTGTCGAGGTAGACAGCTACACCGCACTGGTCAAAACGGTGCTGGGCGGAATCGAAACTGGCCTTGACGATAAAGGAAAAATACTGGTCCCGGGTTCTGGTTTGCAGGACCGGTGCGTTGTCGTTGCGGAAGTGATAGTAGGTGCGTTGCCAGAGGTCAGTGCCGGGTTCTGTGGTGATTTCAACTCGGTCGGGGGTGACGGTATAGCGCTGGGGTTGGCGCGTCCAGGTGAAGGTGGTGAGGTCCATGTCTAGTCTCCTTGTTCTCCGTCGATATTTTCTCGGAGCAGGTCGGCATGGCCTAGGTGCCTGCCCCACTCTTCAATCAGGTGCAGGGCAACCCAGCGGTAGCTGAAGCGGGTGCCGTCCTTGAGACCACCTTCGCTGAGATCATCCCAGTCGTGCTCAGCCAGCAGCTGGCGGGTAGCTTCCATGCTGGCCTGGAGGTTCTCTAGAACCCGGGGCAGGGGGAGGGATAGGTGCCAGTCGGCGTCCGCGTCCTGCTGCCAGTTGAAGGACGCCCACGGCTCAGGTAGGGTGCGGCCGAGTAGGATTTCCTCCCGCCAGTAGTCCTCCACGAACCAGAGGTGCCCGGCCATACCGGCTAGGGTCATGCTGCTGGGGTGCAGGGGAGTTGCAAGGACGCTCTCGTCCAGCCAGCTTCCGTCCGCGCCCTGGAGTTTGCGCAGGAAAATCTCCTGCTGAAAACGGATATAGCCAAGCACCAGCTCTTTTTCGGAGCCGGTCAGGGGCGGGTCAGTGAAAGGGGTTTTCATAGTCTCAGTTTACCGGCGGTACAACGAGCGTGCGCCATATCGCTGAGCGTGTGCATGGTCGGTGCACGCTCAGCGAAATGACGCACGCTCGGTTAGGGGAGATGCTGTAGTTAGTCCCAGGTGGGGTTAGCCAGGTCCACCCCGGCACGTTGGGCCTCTGCCTCAATAGCGTCGGCCAGCCACCGGGCTAGGCCGGGCTGCTGGGACTCGTAGTAGCTGGTGAACCGCTCATCCGTAACGTAACCGCGTGAGATCAGGTAATGCTTGGCGGGGGTGACGGGGAAGAACTCGCTCAGCAGCTGACGGTGGGCGTGGACGAGCTCGCCCGCCTCGGTACCGTCCGTCGGCAGGCCACGGCGCACGGCATCCGCTAGTTTTCCGTCCAGCTCAGCGGCGCGATTCTTGTAACCGGCCCAGTCGGCCTGGCTCCAGCTTGCGGTGCGCTGCTGGCTGATGGTCCAGTCATCTGTGCCGGTGTAGCGTTCCTCAGCTTCTGCCTGGTAGCTGGCAAAGTTGGCATCGCCGAGAACTTCGCCGATTTCGGTGAGGGTGAGTTTCTTGTTCGTCATTTCGTTCTCCATGAGGGTGTCGATAGCAGTGACCATAGCGGAGAGCTGCTGTTGCTGCTCCATGAGGGCCTGGCGTTGCCTGCGGAGGTGCTCCAGGCTGGTTGAGCTACTGGCCAGGGCTTCTTTAATGTCGGTGAGTTTCATGCCGGTTGCCCGGTAGATAAGGATCCGTTGCAGGGTCGCAGTATCGTCGGGAGTGTACAGCCGATAATTCGACCAGGTACGTTCAGCAGGGGCAATGAGCCCGAGGGATTCCCAGTGGTGCAGGGTGCGCACCGTGACACCGAGAGCCTGCGCTACTTCCCCTACCGTGTAGAGGGTATCTTGATCCTTCATGATTCCATTGTGGGGTCTAACGTAGCGTGAGGGTCAAACAAGATGAGAACTGCGGCTGCATGCTGTCGATTAACTTCGGGTTTTGTGCAATAATTTGAGGAGTCGATATCTTACCGATAGGAGCGGTGTCTTGCCTCTGAATGCGTTTGCCCCTAAGCCAACTGTAATTATTGAGCCTAGTGAAGCCCCTGAATTTTTGGCCAAGTTTGGTATTGATATTGCTGATATTCAGGAAGGCTTAGAAGCTGGGGAGCAGGCGGCAGGTAATACACGGTCATCGGCTCCTGTAACAGCGGCAGGAACCCGCCGGTGGTTTGACACGACAGAGGTAATCCGCGATCACCTCATGGTGAAGAGTGGTTGGAAGCTAGCTAACCCAAAGGGACGCCCGCTTTCAATTCATCCATCAGGAAAGCACATCCTAGGTATTCTCGGCGGTGACGCTAACACCGGTATTCTTGACCCTGATGTGGTTCCGAAAGCTAATCGGAAGAAGGGGCCCGCTACTGGTGAGTCGGTGAAGGCTAACCAACCGGCACTGTTTTATCTCAATATGCCTTCGGATGAAATGGTGCGGGAACTCGTCTCTGGAGTTCCTTCGGAGGGGCATTGGTTCTTGCTCTATTATCGGGACGTAGAGGAAATTCGTTGCGAGATTTCCCTGCCTTACCCTGAATTCGACGGTGGTCAGTTCCATAGGTGGCAGTACCGGGTTATTCTTCCCTCTATAGATAAATCGGCTATTGACCGTAGCAAAATTCCTGATATTGGTGGCGGAGACGTTGAGTTCAAGATTGCATAGCAGTTACCCTGAGCGTGTTGCCCTCGCCCGTAAACGGCGGGGGCATACCCGTGTATCGTTGGCGCAGGAGCTAGGGGTAACAGACCGTACCACTCAGAAATATGAAAAAGAGGGCGCCCCTGATTCTGCGGTCAGTCAGTTGGCTCATGTTCTTGGGTACCCGGTTGAGTATTTTTCACGCCAGCTGCAGGTTGCGGTTGAGGTTGACGGTGTTAATTTTAGGGCTGGCCGTGCGGCTACTCGCAGTGCGCGTGATTCTGCCGTTGCAGCAGGCGTTACCGGTATTGAGGTCATGCAGTGGGTGGAGGATAAGTTCACCCTACCGTCTATTGTCGTGCCCTCATTCGAGGGAATAGCCCCAAGGGTAGCTGCTCAGTTGCTTCGTGAAGAGTGGGGGCTAGGTACTAAGCCCCTACCGAATTTGGTGCAGTTATGCGAGTCGAGGGGTATTAGTGTGATGGTGCTTCCAGACGCTGCCATGCAGGTTGATGCTTTCTCGCTCTGGCATGAGGGTAAGCCCTTTATTTTTATTGCTCGGCAGAAGACTCCCGAGCGTGCTAGGTTCGATATTGCTCATGAGCTGGGCCATCTTGTGCTGCACCGGTTTGCTCCTGTTGATGAATCTTCGGCTGTGCAGGAGCGCGAGGCGGATGAGTTCGCGTCTGCCCTGTTAATGCCTGAGTCGCTGTTGGCTGAGTATCTTCCTCAGAATCCTTCGGTGGACGATCTTGTAGAGGCTAAGTACATTTTTCAGGTATCTGCTTTTGCCTTGGCAACTACTTTGCATAAGGTTGGGCGGATGACTGATTGGATTTACCGCAAGGTGTGTATTGAGCTGACGCGCCGGGGGTATAGGGACGGGGAGCCCGAGGGCATGGGAGCCTTTGAGCAGTCCAGGCTTTTCCCGCAGGTGTTCGCAGCTGATAAGGGCGGTGCTGTGACGGCCGAGCGTATTGCTACTGATCTTGCGGTGCCGGTTGATGATGTGCTGACTTTGACGTTTAGTACTCGGTTGCGCCTTGTGCAGGGGGAGGGCAAGAGCGAAAAGCATGGTGAGAGCGGACGTCCGGCCTTGCGGGTGGTGCGTTAAGTTGCACCCCGATTTGTTGAAAGTTACGGTGTGTGTAATTTCGGCTGTTGTCTTACCGGGGTTGCTGACGGCTTTATTTCTGCCGCAGGTCCGTTTCTGGCAGGGTGGGCACTAGCTCGAAGAAACGCTCGGTCATGGCCAGCAGTTTGCCTGTTTTAACGAAGCCAGCGATTGTACCTTCACTGAACCGCTCACCGCGTCCAGCCATGTAGAAGTAGAGGGCGAGGTCAGCCAGGTCGCATTCCTCAATAGGGGCGGGATCCTGGTGGTTCTTCAGCCAATTGCTGTATGGCTCGGAGCCAACACCCATGACGTCGGACAGGAAGGTCATGGCGTCATAGATTCCGTTCCACAGCCACGGGGGAATATCCGAGTATCCCAGGCGGGCGGGGGAGTCCTCAGCGGGGTTTGTTTCTACACCATCTTTTAGGTTGCGGTGCATGAGGGTAATACCGTCGAAAAGTTGTTCAGCAGTTTTGTTGTCTCTTACTCCCATGTACCTATTAAGCCAGATTAGGTGTGAGAAAGCTAGGTGTGAACAGGTGCGATTCTGATTTCTGCCATGCTACATCACATCTGAGTCGAAATAGTCTTCATCAACCTGGAAAAGTATTAAATGCTGGGCGGGCTGCACACCAACCTTATATTCCAGCATGAGCTTGGTCAGGCGGATACCGTCAATGAGGACGATAGTCTTATAGATTTCTGCTTCCCTTTTAGCTTCCTCGGAGAAACGGGAGGTCGTGATGAATACGCCTCGGTCAGCGCCACGAGAGGAGAGCGACCCGAAGAACTGCTGAATAGCAGGACGGCCAACCGGGTTCCCATCGGCATACCTTTTAGCCTGAATGTAAACCTTGTTTAGGCCCAGAGCGTCTTGGCGTATGACTCCATCTATTCCGCCGTCTCCTGATCTACCAACGTGTTCTCGTTCGCCATGAGGGCCACCGTAACCCATAGCCCAGAGAAGGTCGACCACTGCCTTTTCGAAAAAGGCAGGTGTTGCTTCTTGTAGCTTGCTCCGCAGCTCAGTCTCAATTGAAGCATTGTGTCTACGGGTGAGCTCTATAGATTGCTCGAACGGGTCTGAGTCGGACTCTAGGTCATGCTCAGCGACGACAGGCGAGGAAGCTTCTGAGTTTTTACGCTCTGCAATTTCTTGCTGATATTCCTGCCACTGGGGCCACTCCAACAAATCTTTTTCACTGTAAGATTTCAGGTCCCTAGCGTTGACCTTCAAACCGTTTTCAGTGATTCTATACATGGCTCGTTCTGGTCGTGATACTAGTGAGGCTTTGACTAGGGCTGAACATGCCCAGTTGATTCGATTGCGGAATCTGGGTTGGCCGCTGGGTAGCAACTCTTGTCGAGCTTTCGGGCTAAGCCTGAGAGAGTCGGCTGTATTTTGGCAAAGCTCAGCAAAACTCATGGTTTTCCCGTCGGAGAGTACGCGCAATACGGCTGGACGGAACTCGTCGGTCGTGGGAACTTCATCAACCACCAGAGAACACCTACCTTACTCGGCTAGCACTACAGGGCACGCATGGGTGTACCTTACGAGGATAAGTCTAGTTTTGATTTGCCCCCGCTGGCTGGAGGGGTAGCAAAAAGTATGGACTATTAAGCAGTCAAAGTGAGCTCAATGAGAGTGGCGCTGGACTTGGATAGAGTGTCTCAAAATCTCTTGTTTTCAGAACTATTTCTGAATAGTCTGTTGCTATGTCTGCTCATACCTACGCTCAAACTTTCAACTCCTCTGAGCTGAGCCGCAACCCCAAACCAGTTTTTGAAGCGGTTGAGTTTCAGCCTGTTCTGGTGACTCGACATGATGGTGAAAACCTGGTGCTGATGACTGAGCACGAGGCCGACGAACGTCGCGACATGTTTGCGATTGCAGCTCAGATTATTGCCGCCACAACACTTGAGGGTGGTTCACTGGCTGAGCGTATGACCACTGTTTTCCCCTGGATGTTAGCGCTCAATGCTGAGGACCGTGAGCTTTGTGCCCGTGAACTGATCGACACTGCCCGAGCTGCATTTGCTACCAACCAGCCAAAGACTTTACTGGTTGAGGTAACGAGCTGGTTTGAGTCCGCGACTGCGCTTGCTGCTGGGCTGAATCAGGTAGAGGCAGAGTGGCTTGTTGCTCAATACTGACTTTGTTATTTTTTTCTGGGGTTCTACGAGAATTTTTCTATAGCTAGATTGGCTAGATTATCACTTGATATGTATTCAAAAATATATTTGACTTCAGTGCTAAAAGTTTTGCAATTATTGATTTTTATTAATATATCATCAATGTCCAAATATTCCCGATGAAGGTTTGTTATATTATTGAGTAGAATCTCAATCGACTCTGAATCTGACAGTGGTTGCTTTGAGTGCACTTGGCCTATGCCAACTGTGGATTCGATGCCGGTTAATCGGACAAATAAATTTTCAAAATATCTAATAATCGAAGGCCGATTTAAGTTTTCAAATATAAGGATTGAAACAAGCAGTGAGTATAGATAATTACTTGACTCTAACGAGGCTTGGCGCAGAACTTCATTATATTTCTTGGATATATTTAAAAGTTCGGTATTGATAATTTGATGCTTTCTATCTTCTTTTTCAATCCTCACTTTTTCTTCCCTAGTGATTACTGATTCTGGTTGCTGAAAAAAGTTAAAGTACCAGATCAGAACTAGGGCAACAAACAGCGATCCCCATGCATTGTCTATTAGCGAATCCCAAGAGGGCGAGAGGCGAATAATTAAATCAGTCTTGATAAATAAAATCCAGATAAATATCGATGCCGTAATTGGGATTGAAAGTGCTACTAGGTGGAATAGAAAGTACTTAAACTTTCTAAATTCTATCAGGAAGGGCCTGTAGTTTCTGTGAATCCAGTGCGTGCCACTTGCTAAAATTGCTACTAGCAGGTAGTAGTAATTTGATATATTTAAGTCTTTACCTGCGATTTTGTATAGTGTTCCTATTTGAAATGTGAAAACTATACAATAAATCAAAAATCTTGATAGAAATGTTTTGACTAGAATTTTTGGATTATTCCCGATGAGTGACAGTGGAAGGTATCCTATAAATGTAGGAGGCTGTTGTCTTGATTTTGACTCCAGTAACGCAAACAGCATTTGTATTAGAAAAAATCCAAAAATTACAAATATTGTAAGATATACAGCTGTCATTATTTTTTATTTCAACTAAAATTGGGGATTTATTTTTTGCATTTAATTACAAAGTGAAAAAATTATTAAAATTGATTATTTTTGCATTTTCCGGTTCGATGATGGGTATTTTCGTTAGTTCTTTTGCATTGATGTTGGCTTGGTTGACAGCAGTTTTTGCTAGTTTCCGCCGGAGCTTACGACCGTAATCACTGTTAAGGAAAGCTGCAACAAAATGAGCGTGGTCAGGATTCTTAAACCGAACCCGCACCAAGTAACCAGCATAGGCTAGTTTCTCATCCGTCAGCACAACAGCAGCTTTACCAACTTTTTCCTTTGAATTGGTGCGGTTGAATAAGAGGTCGCCCTTGCGAACTGTATACTTCTCAACCTCTTCAGGAGACAAGTCCATATATTTGAGATCAGAAAGGTCTATCTTTCCATCATCGGTAATATTTCCCATGCGAAGCACAGGATACTCTCCAGTAGCACCTGCCTTAGCTGAGGTGCCATATTGAGTAGACTTCGCTAAATCACCGATTGTAGTCATTTCAAATTTATTTGCCCAAGTTTCTGGATTGCCAAAAATTGAAATAAAAAGTGACCGTTCAAGTTCTGTATAAAGCTCCTGCTGGCGCTCACGTTTTTTAGTGATTGTTGTTTGAAGGTTGAACGACTTTACTTCTTGTTCTTGATGTTCAAGCGGTGGAAGTGGAATTTCGAGTGTGCTTAGGGACTTCAGAGAGATGGCCATTCGCCTCTCGATTGCGCCCTGTCCCAGAAGAGGATAGGTAGCCATTGCGCGTGGTCCTTTGAGATATAGCAACAGATACTCTGGAATCACTTCCTCCGATGCCACCTCAAAAACGGTATACATAGGACTAATGATGCATTTCTCAGGTGCGATACCAATCGAACCCTCATCAAGATGGATTGTTGCATATGCGAACTGTCCCTGTTCAACTACCTTGTAGCTCTTAGTCTCGCGGCTAAAGACCTGTTTTTTAAAGTACTCTAGGCTAGGGACAAAACCTTGGTGTTTTGTTACTGAGTACACTGGCAATTCGCTATTCTCGCCAGCGCGTTTACCGGCAGGTTTAATCAAAGAACCGAGCCTCACCGTCCTTGTCTCGCTCACAGCCCCATCACCTTCTTCAGCTGCTCAATGTGCTCGCCAATTTCGCGCTGGGTCTGCTCCAACTCCGCAATAATCTCCTCAGGGGAGCGATAGGCCACCTCTTCAAAAACCAGCTCCTTATAGCGGTTAATAGAGAGATCATAGCCCTGCTCCACAATCTCACTCTTAGGAACAGTAAAAGACTTCTCCGTGCGGGCCCGCTCACGCTCAGCCCCATCACGCTCAGCCCAGCGCTTCAAAACCTCCGGCAAGTCATTAGCCTCCACCGGGTTCCGCTTATCATCCAGACTGAACCCATCAGCCTCAACATCAAAGAACCACACCTCATCAGTGCCACCCGAATTCGTCTTCGTGAAGAACAAAATCGCGGTTGACACACCTGCATAAGGCTTAAAGACACCCGAAGGCAACTTCACCACAGCATCCAGCTTCTGGTCCTCAACTAGGGCTCGGCGAACGTCCTTATGCGCCTTTGACGACCCAAACAAAACGCCATCCGGCACAATCACCGCAGCCCGCCCACCAGGCTTCAACAACTTCAAAAACAGAGCCAAAAACAACAGCTCAGTCTTCTTCGTCTTAGCGACCTTCAACAAATCCTGACTCGTGGCCTCATAATCCAAGCTCCCCGCAAACGGCGGATTCGCCAGAATCAAGGAATACTTCTCGGCGTCCTCACTCGCACCTTCACTCAAAGAATCACGGTAGCGAATATCAGGGTTATTCACCCCGTGCAACATCATATTCATCGACCCAATACGCAACATGGTCGAATCAAAGTCATACCCGTGGAACATACCCTCATGGAAATGCTCCCGGTGCTTAGCGTTTGTAAATGGGTCACGATTCTCACGTACCCACTCAGCAGCAGCCACCAAAAAACCAGCCGTACCGCAGGCAGGGTCCACAATGACGTCCTCAACATCAGGCGCCATCATCGCCACCATCAACTCAATAATGTGACGCGGAGTACGGAACTGGCCATTCGTACCCGATGTGGCCAACTTCGACAGCATGTACTCATATAAGTCGCCACTCGTATCAAGATCATCAAGAGCTATCGCGTCTAACTGGTCAACCACCTTTGCTAACAAGGCAGGGGAGGGAATGCGGAAAGTAGCGTCCTTCATATGCTGCGAATAAGTGGACGCCTCGCCACCCACCTGGCTCCCCAAGTTCCGTAAAAAGGGGAAAATACCAGAATTCATCAGGTCAAACATGACCTGCGGATCCTGATTCTTAAAATTCTGCCACCGCAACAACTCCTGACCCTCACCAAACACCGGGTTCTCCACCGGGCGGCCAGTCAACCGAGCCTTCTTCTCAGCACGGGTCTGCGCATCATCCAAACGACGAATAAACAGCAGATAAGTCATCTGCTCAATAACCTCAAGCGGGTTAGAAATACCACCCGACCAAAAATCATTCCAAATACGATCAATACGCGATTTAGTCTCGCCCGAGATTGCAATAGCCATAGCTCTAAGTATATGGGGTTATGCCTCAAGGCACCCCTACACAGGGAAGAAAACCTTGCGTAGACTAGGGAACATGACAGCCAGCGCAGATTCACTGAGACTACAGAAACTCATTGCTGATAACAGCGACGCTATCGGCGCAATCTTCACCAAGTATGGAGCTACCAACCCCAGGCTTTTCGGATCAGTCGCACGCGGGGACGCTAATGCACACAGCGACATCGACATCATGGTTGACATTGACGACACCAAAGGCGCAACCATCATGAAACTTGCTGGTATATCAGAATCACTCAGACGACTCTTAGGCGTCAGGGTTGATGTTGTTACACCCACGATTTTGCGAGAGAAAATCTCAGTAGAAGCCAAGAAAGACCTAGTCACCATCTGCTAAAAAATTTCCTTTAAGCCACCTCGGCCGTAGCCCTGATACGGTTGAGAATCGAGACAATCTCAAAGGCGTCATTGTCCCCGAACATCTCAAGCGGGTCACCCAAACTTACATAGGGGTCCTCATAGAGACGCGACGGGTCAACCGTGCCATTCTCACTCAGCTCATCCACAATGCGCTGCACAAACCGAATCTGCGTCGCCGAATACCGCGACTCATCCAAAAAGGCCGCAAAAGCCGCCCGGGCCTCGTCCCGGCTCAAACCCACCAGCGAGCGCACAAACACACCCAGACCCCCGGACTCACGCGCCATCTGCACATTTGCAGGCCCGCCAATACCCGAAGCGTCAATCAAATCAGCCAGAGCCGCAAAATCCTCGTCTGTCAGCTGCTTGCCGCGAAGAACCTTCTGCACAGCCACCGCATCCAGGTGTTCGCGCAGGTACTCCTGCATTTTCTGCTCAAACCGCTCCTGGTTCATACCCACCTGAGTGCGCACCACCTCGATCTCAACCGGGTCGATGAGCTCGTCCTGAAAATTGGTGTAGACAATCTTCTTCTGGCCCCTATCGAGCAGGTGGGTGACACCGCGCAGCTTCTTGCGCATGAACTCCAGCAGGGCAGGGGAGACATCCACCCACCAGTCATCTGCAGCCAACTGCTCCAGGTGGGGCAGGACGGCCGCGATGGCAGGAACCGCTGCCTTGGTCAGCAGATCCTCGGCCAGGGTCTGGGTCACCTCTTTGGTGCGGGCCAGTGCGGCAGAATCATCGGTGAGGGCAGACAGCTGGGCCCCGAGCATGAGCAGGTCAAACTGCTTGGCTTCCAAGGTTCCTTCGACCGGCACCGTTGAGGCAACAGCCCCCAAACTCAGCGCAAACTCGGCCTCTGCCTCAGAAAGCTGCGCCCAGGCGTCCGCGGATGCAAAGCGCTCCACCGCTGCCCGGTGGGGGCGCACCAGCACATTGCCCAGATCCAACCTGCCCACAAAGGCAGCCAGATCAGAGCGCACAGCCACCGCGTAATCGTCCCCAGCAGCTACAGAGCCAGAACCCACCAGGGCCCGGGCCAGCCTCACCCGGGTTTCAAACACCCGCTGAGAGACAGGCTTAGCCAGCTGACCCTCAGAGCCGGGCAGATCCTGGCTGAAATACTCCAGGTTCTGGCAGAAATCGAAGACCAAAAAGTCCGTCTTATCGGCCCCGGGGCCAAAAATATCGGGGGCCAGGCGGGTACCGCGCCCCAGCATCTGCCAGAACTTGGTCTTGGCCCGTACCAGCTTGAAAAAGACCAGGTTCAGAATCTCAGGCACATCAATGCCGGTATCGAGCATATCCACACTGATGGCAATGCGGGGCAGAGACTCCGGCTCAGAGAACTTCTCAATCGCTGACTCCGCCGCATACGTGCGGTTAGTAATCACCTGGGCATAGGAGCCGCCGTAGCCGGGGAAGAGCGCGTTAAACCGCTCATAGATAAAATCAGCGTGGGCTTGGTTCTTAGCAAAAATAATGGTCTTACCTAGCAACTCACCGTCAGCAACCCGGTAGCCGTGCTCCATGAGCGTGGTCAGCACCTTATCGACCGTATCGGCGTTGAAAAGAAAGCGGTTCAAGGCTTCGCTGGTAATTTCTTCGGGCACAGTATCACCCCAGTCGGCAGACTCCCACTGCTCCTGCTCTGCCTCACTCAGCTGGTCGTAACGGATACCCTCACGCAAGAAACGGGTTCCCACGCTAAAGCCCCGCGCCGGCACTAGATAACCGTCGCTGACCGCCTGATCGAGGGTGTAGGCATCGGTCGGGACCCCGGCCTCCAAGTCAAAGAGAGCATAGGTATTGAAATCAACCTCGTCCTTAGGGGTAGCGGTGAGCCCCACCAGCAGGGCGTCAAAGTAGTCAAAAATTGCCTTGTATTTGGCATAGATCGACCGGTGAGCCTCATCGACCACAATCAGGTCAAAATAGCCGGGACCGAATTCACGCAGGGTAGCTTCACCCTCAGCCCGGGTGCGGTTAATGATGTTTAGCATAGTGGGGTAGGTGCTGGCATAAACCCGGCCATTGGCCTGCTTATCTTCAACCAGATTCACCGTAGCCAGGTTGGGAAGGTGAGCCTTGAAGGCCTTGACCGCCTGGTTGACCAGGGCAGTGCGGTCAGCAAGGAACAACACGCGCTTGACCCACCCGGCGCGTGAAAGCAGGTCCACCAGAGCGATGGTTGTACGGGTCTTACCCGAACCGGTCGCCATCACCAGCAGGGCCTTACGACGCCGGGCATCAAAAGCCTCAGCCACCGAAGCAACAGCCCGCAACTGATAGTCGCGCCCAGCAATCTCAGTATTCACCTGCTGACCGCTCAACTGATGGCGGCTGGTCCTGCGCTCAATCAAGAGGGCCAGCTCATCTTCGGTGAGGAAACCCTGCACCTCACGCGGAGGGTAACCTGCAGCGTCATCCCACAGGTAGTGGGTATAGCCGTTTGTATAGAAAATAACCGGGCGGACGCCGGTCGCCGCCTGGAGGGCGTCCGCATAGGCCTTTGCCTGGTCACGGCCAACATCCACCGACTCCCGGGCCCGCTTGGCCTCAACCAAGCCGAGGGGGCGGCCGTCCCTACCCCACAATACGTAATCAACCCGGCCCGAGCCACTGGGGGTGGGCAGGCCCGTCACCGGGTACTCACGGTCCCGCGTATTGGCAAGGGGCCAGCCAGCCTCACCCAGGAGCAGGTCGATGAAGTAGTCGCGGGTTTCAGCCTCGTTATAGTCGTGGGTATCGGGCAGGGGCCTAGCCGCCTGGGCTTCAGCTAACTGGGCACGAAGACGCTCTAGCTCAGCGTCCATAGCGTCAACCCGCGCCTGGTGCTCAGCAGCAAGTCTCTCCAGCTCAGCCGTGCGCTCGGCCTCAGCCTCAGCCATGCGCTGCTGGGTCAGAGCTCGCTGCTCTGCCTGGCGGCACAGCGTGGGAATCAGCTGGCGGTCAAAAGCCCTGCCCATAGGAGCTAGGGCTGGGGTTGCCGAATGGTTGTACACACCCCAGACCATCAGGTGATACAGATCGGTCACCGCCCGCTCGGCGTCCCGTTCAGAAAGGACCCTCCGGGAGTTATGGGCCGCATCGTTTCCCAGGTGGCGGATAGTCTTGAACTTCAGGCGCTTGTCATTATCGAGAAATACAGAGAAAGCCTCATTGCTGGTCAAGGTCGCCAGCGTGGCCTGCTCTGGGCGATAAATACCCCGCACCCGGTAGATATGCTCAACCAAACCCTCGATAGCCCGCCGGGCGTAGAAGCAGGCGGTGGGCGCGTCCGTCACCAGATAGCCCTCGGCCTTGGCGCAATCCTGGTAGAGCTCCGGCAGGGCCTGGTAAACAAAAGCAAAGTTAGACATAGCGCCTCATGACTGTGCGAGAAGGTGTAGGTGCAATCACACATATTTTAGCCTGGTCAGCACTTGGAAGGGGACCTCAAAACCTAAAAGGGACCGCACATTATGCGGTCCCTTTTTGGAAATCAGGTCCCCTTGGAGGGGGCGGGCGGCAGCGAGAGGGATCCTGATCCGCCCTCCCTACTCGTCCGCCCCCGCGAACTGCGAGTTGTAGAGCTCTGCGTAGAAGCCGCCGCGCTCCAGCAGCTCAGCGTGGGAGCCGGATTCGACGATGTCGCCGTCGCGCATAGCGAAGATGACGTCGGCGTCCCGGATGGTCGAGAGGCGGTGGGCAATCACGAAGGAGGTCTTGCCCACGGCCAGCTGGCCCAGGGCCCGGGCAATCAGCAGCTCAGTGCGGGTATCGACCGACGAGGTAGCCTCATCCAGAATCAGTAGGGGTTTCTGAGCCACCATGGCGCGGGCAATCGTGACCAGCTGCTTCTGCCCGGCAGAAAGCTGGGTCTGGTCGGTCAGTACCGTGTCGTACCCGTCGTGCAGCTGCGATACCAGCTCGTCCAGGCCAACCGAGGCCATGACCTCATCCAGGCGCTCCTGGCTGACCTCACCAGCCCCGTACACCACATTCTCCCGCAGCGTGCCCTCAAAGAGCCAGGTATCTTGCAACACCATAGCAAAGAGGGAATCAACCTGCTCACGGGTCAGGTCGGTGGTGGGTACCCCGTCAATGCGAATCTGCCCCGAATCGAGCTCGTAGAAGCGCATGAGCAGGTTGACCAGAGTAGTCTTACCGGCCCCGGTCGGGCCCACAATCGCCACCTTCTGGCCGGGGGCCACAGAGGCGGTAAAGCCGTGGATAATCTCCTTGCCCGGCTCGTAGCTGAATCGCACGTCCTCAAAGTCCACAGCGCCGCGCACGGGGTTCGGCAGGGGGGTGCTCTTGGCGGACTCGTCCTCCAGCTCCTCGGCCTCCAAGAACTCAAAGACGCGAGCGCCCGCAGCCGCCGCCGATTGCAGGGAGGTAGCCGACTGGGCGAGCTGGCCTAGGGGGTTGGTGAAGAGGCGGACATAGACGATGAAGGCGACGATGACGCCGAAGGTAATGGTGTTGTTCAGAACCAGGGCGGCACCAACCACGCAGACCACCACGTAGCCCAGGTTGCCGATGAAACCCATGAGGGGGAACATGAGGCCCGAGAAGAACATGGACTTCCAGGCCACCCGATAGAGGTCGGTGTTGCGGTCGGCAAATTCGGCGCGGGCGGCGGTTTCACCGTTGTAGGCGCGAATCATGGAGTGGCCGCTGAGGGTTTCTTCGATGTGGCCGTTGAGCTTACCGAGGAGCTGCTGCTGGGCCACGAAGTACTTCTGGCTGCGGGCCAGCACGAAGCCGGAGGTCACAATGCCGAGTAGGGAGGCGGCGATAGCGGCGAGGGCCATGCGCCAGTCGGTTACAAACATCATGACGGCTGAGCCCACCAGGGTGACCACACCGGTGATGGTGGTAGCCAGGGAGTTGTTGAGGGTCTGCTGCAGGGTATCGACGTCATTGGTCACGCGCGAGAGGGTATCGCCGGTAGAACCCTTGTCCATGTAAGCCAGGGGGAGCCGGTCGATTTTGCGGTCTAGGTCGTGGCGCATGGAGCGCGATACCCAGACGGTTGAGCGGGCCATGATCTGCCCCTCCACCAGGCTCAAGAGCAGGGAGGCTACCAACATGCCGATAGAGATCCACATCAGTCGGTAGATTTCGCCCATATTCAGTTGGCCGGTGAAGCCCTTCTGAATCTCGTCGGTAATCGCCGAAAGGAACTGCGGGGCAACAATGGTAAGAACCACCCCGATGACGGCAGCGACAATAGCGACCACCATGCCCGGCAGCACCGGGCGCAGGTAGGCAAGGAGCTTGCCCATAGTCTGCTTAAAAGGGGCGGACGCCTGCCCCGGCATGGGTGCGCGCGGCGGGCCGCCGGGCCCGCCGTGACCTCCGGGGCGTCCTGCTTTCTCGCTTTTGAGCTGGCTATCGCGCAGCTGCTCAGCGGACTCTAGGCCCCGGCGGGCTGATTCTAGCTCTTCGGGGGTAAAGACTGGTGACTGGCTCATGAGCGAAGTTCCTCCTCAGAGAGCTGGGACAGGGCAATATCCTGGTAGACCTCGTTGGTAGCCAGCAGTTCCTCGTGGGTGCCAGAGCCAACCAGACGGCCCTTATCGAGCACCAGAATCTTGTCGGCCTCCCGTACCGTACCGATACGCTGGGCCACCACCACAATGGTTGCCCCCTTAGCGGAGTTCTTGAGCTGGCTGCGGATATCCCGCTCGGTCTTATAGTCCAGGGCTGAGAAGGAGTCATCGAAAATCATGATTTCCCCGCCGCGGGCAAAGGCCCGGGCCATCGACAGGCGCTGCCGCTGGCCGCCCGAGAAGTTCTTGCCGTTCTGGGCAACAGCCGAGGCGTAGCCGTCCTCTTTCTTCCCCACGAACTCAGCTGCCGCAGCAGCGTGAGCCGCTGCCACCACGTCCTCGGGGGTTACCGGGTGCAGGCCCTCACCCAGGGCTAGGTTCGAGGCCACCGAGCCAGAGAACAGCACACTCTTTTGGGGCACATAGGCCAGGCGGTCGCGCAGGTCCTTCTGGTTCCAGTCACGAACATCAACGCCGTCCACCAGTACCGCCCCCTCGCGCACATCGGCAAAACGCGGAATCAGGTTCACCAGGGTCGACTTACCCGAGCCGGTCGAGCCGATAATCGCCACGGTCTCACCCGGGGCTGCCGTAAAGGAAATCGAATGCAGGGCGTCCCCGTCAGCCTCGGGGTAGCGGAAGGACACGTCCCTAAACTCCAGGGAACCTGCCGGGGCAACCCCAGCGCTCGCACCGCCGTCCACAATCGCAGGCTCGGTGGAGAGCACCTCGCGGATGCGACGCCAGGCGACCAGGGCTCGCGGGCCCATGACAAAGATGACGGTCATCATCATGAAGCTGGTGACCACCTGCAGGGCGTAGGTGGAGAAGACCACCATCTGCCCAAAGAGGGTGACGCGCTCGGTTAGGTCGGCGGTGCCGTCAATCAGCACAGCACCCAGCACATAGATGGAGAGGGACAGGCCCGTCATGATGGCGGTCAGCAGGGGCATGATGAAGGCCATGGTGGAGTTGACGAAGAGGGTGGTGTTGCGCAGGTCGGTGTTGACCTCTTCAAAGCGCTCTTCGTGGAAGTCCCCGGTGGTGTAGGCCCGAATGACGCGCAAACCGGTCAGGTGCTCGCGGGTCACCCGGTTGAGACGGTCGGTGATTTTCTGCATGCGCATCATGCGGGGGATGGCCAGGCCCATGGCGACGCCCAACACCAGCAGGGTGGCAAGGACGGCGATCCCGGTAGGGATGGTCCATGTCAGCGACTGGGTAGCGATTTTGGAGCTAGCCCAGAGCGCCATGATGGGGGCCTTAATGCTCATCTGTAGGCCCATCACCACAAACATCTGCACCTGGGTGACATCGTTGGTGGAGCGGGTGATCAGGCTGTCGGTGCCAATGTGGTTCACCTCGGCACTGGAGAGGTCAAAGGTTTTGTTGTAGACCCCGGCCCGCATGCGCCGGGCGAGGGTGGTACCGAAAATTGCGGTGCAGAAGCCGGTGATAATGGCACAGACCATCGAGGCCAGGGCTGCTGCCAGCATGAGAGTGCCGTCTGAGGTGACGTCCCTCAGTTCGGACCCGGGGGTTGAGATGGTGAGGGTGATGTTCTCCATGTACTCGGGAACCTTGAGGTCAAGGTAGACCTGAGCCACGATGGACAGCACCGCCACCAGGGCGAGTAACCATTCTCGCCGGTGAATGAATTGGGTGATTTTCATGGAATCCTAGGGCATTTTCGTCAAAGAAAAAAGGTGCATCTCTGCACCTTCGTCCTTTCTATTATGCCCCTCTTGGCTGAGCTTGCCTAGATTCTTTACCGGTCAAGGCCCCGGGCGGCCAGGGCGTCGCCGGTTTCCTGGGCGTAGGCTACCGTGGCAATGACCAGGGGAATGAAGAGGCGGAATGGGGCCACCTTGATTCCTCGAGCTGCCACAGCTGCCTGAATGAGGTTCCAGCTATCCATAATCACCGGGATTGAGCGAACCATTAATGCCAGGGCCAGGCCCACCCGTTCAGGGGATCCTCCTACCCACTTGAGAGGGGCGCACAGCCAGATGAAACCGTCAATAAGCACCGGCAGGGGAGTTGACCAGAGCAAGACCCTTGAAGCGGCAATCATGGTGAGCAGGGTCAGAATGACGTCGGCTCCGGCTGCGATTTTCTTGCTGATCAGATAGTAGGCCGTCAGGATCAGAAGCAACCAGAAGAGCGATAGTAGTGCCTTCCCCCAGGACCGCCAGGGGATTTTAGCCAGGGCTCCCAGGGCAAGCACGAGGGTGAGGGCTGCCAGCCCAAAACCCCAGTGGGAGGTCGCAGCGAGGTAGAAGCCTAGCAGCAGTATGAAGCTGCCCTTAGACCACAGGGGGGCTCGGTGTACCGGGGTGTTCAGGGGCTGATAGGTGCCAAAGAGCTGGTTGGCTAGGTTCATGCCCCGCTCCCGTTAGGACGCCCGGGGTCAGTGGGTTCGGGTAGGGCGGGGAAGCCGGTGGCGCACCAGTGGCGGTAGTCTTTCAGTACCTCATTGGCCGGCCCCTGGGCTAGGAGATGGCCGCTGTGAATGACGATAGCTTCATCGCAGGTGGCGGCTAGGTCAAGGTCGTGGGTGGAGATGACCTGCTGCTGGGGCAGGTTATCGAGCAGGCTGATAAACTTCAACCTATTCTTAAGGTCTAATAAAGTTGTAGGTTCATCTAAAAGTAGAACCTTAGGGTCAATAGCGAGTACGGCGGCTAGAGCCGTCAGCTGTTTCTCACCCCCGGAGAGGTTATAAACAGAGTCAAAGGCCCGGTGCTCAACCCCGCGCTCCGCCAGGGCAGCCAGGGCTGCTGCGCGGCGGGCGTCCTTACCCTTGATGTGCTGAAGGGAGAGCTCGACATCCTCAACCCCCGTCGGCATCACCAGCTGGGCGCCGGGGTCTGAAAAGAGCATACCCACCCGCGAGCGCACCGCAGGTAGATGCTCACTCACGCTCACCCCGTGTACGGTGACCTCGCCCGAGGTGAGCTGGGAGAGCCCGTTGAAGAGTCGTAGGAAGGTTGACTTGCCCGAGCCGTTGAGGCCGAGCACTGCGGTGCGCGGGGCAGAGAGCTCCACGGTAATGTTGTGTAAGAGAGTGCGGTCGCTGGTGCCGGTATCAACGGTAACGGTGGCTGAGCGGGTGGCAAGCAGCCCGTCGTCCGAAAACCGGGCCGACGGGCTTGCAGCGCTTGCGCGTGAAGAGCGAGAAAAAAACACGGGCTCTATCGTACCTAGCGGCGGGCCAGGGTGGGGAAGGCCCGGTGTACAGCCAGGGCAACCAGAACGGCCACCAGGCACTTAATGAGATCGCCGGGGATGTAAATCAGGGCAGCGGCAACGGCAGCACCCAGTTCAAGGTTGGCATTGACCATCATGCCGGCAACGCCAAAGACCTGGATGATGGCAAAACCTGCCAGTGCAGCCACCACAAAAGCGCCAAAAAGCCCGGCCCCGCTCATGCGGCGGCGCAGGGCTGCGTAGGCAAGCCCGCCGGTAACCAGGGCACCGGGAATGAAGCCCAGCAGGTAGCCAAAGGAGGGTGAGGCAATGGTGCCGAAGCCGCCCTTGCCCCCAGAGAAAACCGGCAGGCCGATGAGGCCAGCAACGACATACAGAGTGACAGCAAGAGCCGCGCGGGTGCCGCCCAGGGTAAGAGCTGCAATGTAGATCGCTAGGGTCTGGAGAGTGATGGGAACGGCTGCCGGGCCGACCGGGATGGCAGGAAGTAGGGCGCATACGGCAATGAAGGCTGCAAACACAGCGATGAGAGCCAGATCGCGACCGGGATTGGCAGCGGCGCGCACCGGGCGCGCGGAAGTCTGTGATGATGTCATGCCCATTACTATAAACAGGTTTTGAACACCGTTCAAAAACTCTGCCTTTCTTTCACTTCTGTGACGCCAGCCCGAACCAACGCCCCGGTGGCCCTTCCAACATCGACCAGCACCACACCGGGGCGGTAAGATAGATAGCTGGCCAACCCACCCCCCACCCAAGGAGCAGACCCGTGCTGTCAGTCAACAACCTCGAACTGCGAGCTGGCGCTCGCCTACTCATGGAGGACGTCACCTTCCGCATCGATAAGGGCGATAAGGTTGGCCTCGTGGGTCGAAACGGCGCCGGTAAAACCACCATGACCAAGGTGCTGGCCGGGCTGACCCTGCCCGCTGACGGTACCGTCACCCGCGGCGGCACCATCGGCTACCTGCCCCAGGACCCCAAGGTCGATGACATGACCCAGCTCGCCAAGGACCGCATCTTCTCGGCCCGCGGCCTGGATGGGGTTGCCCGCAAAATGCGCCAGGCCCAGGAAATGATGGCTAGCGAAGACCCCGCAGAGCACGCCAAGGGCATGCGCCGCTACGACCGGCTCGAAGCTGAGTTCATTGCCGGTGGCGGCTATGCGGCCGAGTCTGAGGCAGCTACCATCACCGCCAATCTTGACCTGCCCGAGCGCGTCCTTAATCAGCCCCTGTCAACCCTCTCCGGTGGTCAGCGCCGCCGCGTCGAGCTGGCCCGCATTCTCTTTGCCAACGCAGACACCATGCTGCTCGATGAGCCCACCAACCACCTGGACGCCGACTCGGTAGTCTGGCTGCGCGAGTTTTTGAAGAACTACCAGGGCGGCATCCTGGTCATCTCCCACGACGTGGAACTGATGGAACTGGTGGTCAATAAGGTCTTCTACCTGGATGCCAACCGCTGCGTCATCGATATCTACAACATGGGCTGGAAGAACTACCTGCTGCAGCGCGAGCAGGACGAGGCCCGCCGCAAGCGCGAGCGCGCCAACGCCCAGAAAAAGGCCTCGGCCCTGATGGAGCAGGCCAACAAGATGCGCGCCAAGGCAACCAAGGCGGTTGCAGCCCAGCAGATGATCAAGCGCGCCGAAAAGCTCATGCGCGGGCTGGAAGAAGAGCGCCAGGTCGATAAGGTGGCCGCGATTCGCTTCCCCGACCCTGCCCCCTGTGGCAAGACGCCCCTGTCGGCGACGGGGCTGTCCAAGAGCTACGGCTCCCTCGAAATTTTCACCGATGTCGACTTGGCGATTGACCGAGGCTCGCGCGTGGTGGTGCTGGGCTTTAACGGCGCCGGTAAGACAACCCTGCTGCGCATGCTGGCTAAGAGCACCCAGCCCGATACCGGCGAGGTCATCTACGGCCACGGGGCCAAGGTGGGATATTTCGCCCAGGAACACGAGATTCTGGATCACGACCGCACCGTCTTTGAGAACATGAAGTCAGCGGCCCCCGACCTCGATGACACCCGCGTCCGCACCATTCTCGGCTCCTTCCTCTTCTCGGGGGACGACGTCGATAAGCCCGCCGGCGTGCTCTCCGGTGGTGAGAAAACCCGCCTGTCGCTGGCAACCCTGGTGGCCTCGTCCGCCAATGTTCTGCTGCTCGATGAGCCCACCAATAACCTCGACCCGGCCTCGCGCGAAGAGATTTTGAACGCCCTGAAGAACTATCGGGGGGCCATCGTGATGGTTTCCCATGATGAGGGGGCAGTTGAAGCCCTTGACCCCGAGCGCGTGCTACTGCTGCCCGATGCGGTAGAAGATTTGTGGAGCAAGGAATACCAGGACCTCATCTCCCTGGCTTAGGCAGGAATGAGCGGACGCCCGCCCCGCCCGGTAGCTGACCGGGCGGGGCGGTCTTGTATCGACACCCCTTCTTTGGTCCGTACAAATAGGCTTGTGTGTCTGTTTCTTACGTAAGCCCACTGTTGGGGCCACCACACTCTACGAAAAAGGCCTGTGTGTTTCGTGGGTTTTTTGTTCCCAAACAAAGGTCACGAAATGATAACGGCCCTATTTTGCTAGTGCAGGGTGGGCCAGTCGGCGTAGAGTAAATACCAGCTTCGGAAGCCAATCTTCCCCAGCTGCACCTCAAGAACACCACCTCACCGATGAGGCGGCACACAAATCCAACACCGACGTTGGGCCGAACCTTGAAAGGATGATTCTATGCTGGAATCACACGACGTACGTTACCCTGAAATCGCTGAAGAGGGCGTAGAGGTCGACGTTTTCTGGACCGAAGACTAAACATCGTTCGCCTCAGCGGCACGGATATATTTTTGTTTTCCTTCCCACCCCACTTCAATGAGTGACTACATAGAAGTGATACACGGGTGAAAGACAGGGGCCCGGCACCATATGGTGCCGGGCCCCTGTCTTTGCCTGAAGTCTTAAGCTCCTGTGAAGAAGCCGCTGATCAGCTGGGTGGGGTAGCTGGTGAGGAAACCGAAAAAGGCCAGGGTGTAGGCCCCGATATAGACGGTCAGGGCGGCGGTGAGGAAGTTCTCGCGGGCTGAGCCAGCATCACCCAGGATGGGTAGGGCCATGTAGCCGCTCTTGCGCCAGAGCTTGCTGGGCACAACGGGCTTGATAGTGATGGGCCAGAAGGGGTTAACCCCGCGGGTGGTCAGGGCATCACCCAGAATGTGGGCGGTTGCCCCGGTAAGAACCGCCCAGGGCATGAGGGCCAGCGAATCGGTATAGATGGTTCCGGCAATGACCGCGAGTGCCCCCAGCCAGCCCCCCGGTGCCTTGAAAGTACGCAGGGCCAGGCCACCAGCAAAGCCGGCTAGAGCCAGAGCTAGGACGGGGATATCCGCGTAGGTCAGGCGGTCGGCAAAAAAGGCCAGGGCCCAAAAGGCTGCTAGGCCAATCAAAGAATGGGTTCCCTTGCGGTGGCCGCCTGAAAGTCGCCCCACCAACAGGGCAACCCAGCGACTGACCGGCGGAATCGAGTGGGCGATGGTGCCGTTGTGGTGGTCAATATCGGGGAGCATGCCCGCACCGGCAGCCGCTAGGGTGGTGACGGCCAGGGTGGTGGGGTCGTCAATGCCCAAGACTCCCGCCTCGTTGAGGGCTAGCCAGGCTGCTGCTGCGCTAATGGAGTGGGAATAACCCATCATGATGGTGCGATCCTTATGAATAATCCTCTGGAAGTGAAAGCACCACTTTAACACAGTTTCGAATATTTGTTCTAAAAGGACGCCGGTGGTCACGGAGTGAGCATAGCTGGGGGAGTGTTCGCCCAGAGCGAGCAAGAAGCGTAGACTGAAACTAGGACCACCCCGCCCTGGCAGCCCTGCCGGGGGCGAGCGTCCTTACACCCACCACAACTACATACCGAAAGTCCTTCGTTGAACCAACATACCCAAGGGTCAGAACCCCAGGCCCCTGCTGAAACTTCAACCGACATGCTCTACCAGATCGACGACACCCCACCCCTCGGTGTCTCTATCCTGCTAGCGCTCCAACACATCCTGGCAGCCTTCGCTGGAATCATCGCAGTACCCCTGGTCGTCTGTACCGCCCTCGGCTTTAACGTCGCCCAAACCTCACTGATGGTCAGCGCCTCCATCTTCGTCGCGGGCCTCACCACCTTCATCCAGTCCCGCGGCATCGGCCCCGTGGGCGCTCGCGTGCCCGGCATGATGGGCACCGACTTCACCTTCGTCAACCCCACCATCGCGGTTGGCTCCCAGTTCGGCATGGCCGGAATCGTGGCCGCCACCATCAGCGCCTCACTGGTTGAGATTGTGCTCTCCCGCTTCATTAAGCCCCTGATGCGTTTCTTCCCGCCGCTGATTACCGGTACCGTGGTGGCCCTCATCGGCATCACCCTGCTGCCGGTCTCCATGGACTGGGCAGCAGGTGGCGCGGGCTCCGAAGACTATGGCTCCCTGCAGAACCTCACCATCGCTTTCGGCGTCATGGCCCTCACCCTCGCAATCGCCCACTTTGGCCGCGGTATTCTGCGCGCTGCCGCCGTCTTTATCGGCATGGTCGTCGGCTACCTGGTCTGCATTCCCCTGGGCCTAGTTGACCTTTCTGTCGTCTCAGACGCCGCCTGGTTCGCCCTGCCCAACATCTTCGCCTACGGCCTGCACTTTGACCTGGCCTCCACCCTGGCCTTCGTCCCCGCCTACATCGTCTCCACCATCGGAACGGTCGGCATCATGATGGCTATCGGCCAGGCCTCCGGCGCCACACTCGACAGCAAGCGCGTCTCTAACGGCGTACTTGCGGACGGCGTCGGCTCAGCTTTAGCAGGCGCTTTCGGCGCGGGCCCCAACACCGCCTTCTCCCAGAACGTCGGCCTGATTACCCTCACCAAGGTAGCCTCCCGCCGCGTTATGATTACCGCAGGCATTATCCTGGCTATCCTTGGCGTCTTCCCCAAGCTCTCAGCCCTGATTTCCGTGATGCCCCAGCCCGTCCTCGGTGGTGCAGGCGTCATCATGTTCGGCCTGGTCGCTGCTCAGGGCATCAAAACCCTCACCACCATCGAACTGGGTGACCGCGAACTGCTCATCGTCTCGGTGGCCTTCGCCCTGGGTATCGGCGTGACTGTGCGCCCCGACATGCTCGCCAACCTGCCCACCGCCCTGCAGATGATTCTCTCCTCCGGCATCTCCACCGGCACCCTGGCAGCCCTGCTACTCAACATCATCCTGGTAGACCGAAAGAAGAAAACCGCATGAAACTCCTCGAAGACCGCATCCGCCGCGACGGCCGCATCCTGCCCGGCAACATCCTCAAAGTCGACCAGTTCGTCAACCACCAGGTCGACCCCCAGCTCATGATGGACATGGGCCGTGACTTCGCCGAGCACTTCAAGGACGCCGGAATCACCCGCGTCCTCACCCTCGAAGTCTCCGGCATCTCTATGGCCATGACCGCCGCCCTGCACCTGGGCGTGCCCATGGTCTTTGCCAAGAAGATTTCCTCCAAAACCCTCTCCACCGACACCTACCACTCCAAGGTCTTCTCGTACACCAAGAAAATCGAGTACGACATCCGCGTCGACAAGCGCTTTGTCACTCCCGAAGACCGCATCCTGATTATCGATGACTTCCTCGCCAACGGCCAGGCCCTGCACGGCCTAACCCACCTCTGCGAACAGGGCGGGGCCCAGGTAGCCGGCATCGGTATCGCCATCGAAAAGGTCTTCCAGGGCGGCGGCAAAGAATTCCGCGACCGCGGCTACGACGTCTACTCCCTGGCCATGATCGACCACTTCACCGACGACGGAGTGGTCTTTACCCACGAGGTAGAAAAAACCCAGTAGTACATCACCCAGCTCAAGAAATGCTCCCCTCCACCTGAACCGGTGGAGGGGAGCATTTTCTTTTCTCAATCACCCACAAAGCCTAGCGGTAGAGCTGCTCATCGAGCAGGGCGTCCTCAACCTCTTCATCGGTAATCTTCTTACTGCGCTTAGGGGCCTTAGGGCGCACAATGGACTTCATATGCGCGGGCATATCATCCACAAACTCCATGCGGCGGCGCACCACCTCTTCGTCCTCATCGCCGATATAGGTGCCATCAGCATCGTAGAACTGACCAAAATAGGCCTCAAGCTCAGCGGCAACCTGCGCATCGAGCTCATCGTTACGCACCTTCTGGCGGGCAGACCAGAAATAGGCAATATAGAACATGACCGCAAAACAGTACCACTGCACCGAATACGACAGATTCGGCCCGTAATCCTCCTCCGGCTTATCCTTAGCAACCGGGGCGCTCGCCGGGGCCGGGCTCTCAGAAGCCAGCACACCGTAATTGACCGTGTCAACATCAAGACCGGTCACCTCAGCAACCTCGGGAAGGTCAATACTGCTAATCTGCCCATCCACCGATGAAGCACCCGTATCAATCTCACCCTCCACCAGGCGAACCGTAATCGTCACCTGTCCAGCCGGGGGAGCAGGCACCGGAGAAGCCGTCGAACCGGCATCCCCAAACGCAGCCTCCATCCAGCCGCGGTTGACCACCACAATATGGCCCTGATCGGTCTGGAAAGGTACCAGCACCTCATACCCGTTCAACCCGTTATAGGGCCGATTGCGCACCAGCAACTGGTGCTCACTCAGGTACTGGCCGGTCATGGTCACCGGCTGCCAGCGCAGCTCAGAATGAGCGGACGCAAACAGGCTAGAATCGTCCGCAAAATCCAGGGGAGCGGCATCATAGTTCTGCGAAATACGCTCATTCGAAAAATCAAGCGCCTCCTTACGGCTCATCTGCCAGCTCGCCAAATACAGGCACACCAGCGAGGCGACCACAGTCAGCACAAACAGGCCAACCCACTTACCAGAGAGCAAAAAACCGTATTTCTTCACAAGCAACCACCCTATCCCAGAGGGACAGTCTGCTTCCAAAAACTACGCGCCACCAAAAAATCCTGCAAATACTGCACGTGCTCCTCACAGGCCGCCCAGCTCTTGAGCCGCCCCGGGGCATGCACCTTCGGGTTATTCCACAGCACCTCAAAACGAGCCTGCTTCTGGCAGCCCTTACGGCTACACTTCACAAACTCAGGGCCCTGGCCACTGCCATCTGCCTGACCCTGATTCAAAGAACCTAAAATATCCACCCGCTACTCCTTACCGTCCTCATCAAAAACCACTTCACCATCAATAATCACCGGCTCACCAGAATCCTCAGCCGCAGAATCTGCCGGGTGCGTGCTCGCCTGGGTACGGCCACCAGCTGGCCCACCGGCGTCCGCCCCCTCAGCCGCAGCGGCACGAGCCGCCCGATCAGCCTGAGCCGCCTCAATAGCAGCCTGCTGCTCCGGCGGCAGCATGGCAGAAAAACCGCCACCACCCTGCTTAGCCTCACCGTTAGCCACCACCACAGCCGTCCAAGGAATAATCGCAGCCGCAGCCAGGCACACCCACTGCCACACACCGTCCACCATCACCGCAGCAATAATAAAAACAATGCGTAAAAACATCTTGAAGGCATACACCTTAGCCCGCGAACTAACCCCCACCGACTGCCGCTCAGCAGCGTCCGTAATCTCAAAAACCTCAGAATCGCCCGAAGAATACCCGGCAGCCTCTAAATCCTCAGCAGTCCAATACTTCTGCGCCACCGGCACCCTCCTCACACAGGCTCAAACTCACCCCACCAGTCTACCCCTCGCACCCACACCCCGCCCGACCCCCTAACCAAACCCGCCAGGCCAAATAACACGCGCCTACTTGAACAAACCACCACTTTTTTCTCAAGAGCGTAAGATAGGGGCAGAAACAAAACCCCACAACAAGGTGAAACAATGACCAACCCCACCGTACTCATCACCGGCGGCAACCGCGGCATCGGCCACGCCATCGCCACCGAATTCAAAAAAGCCGGCTACAACGTCGCCATCACCTACCGCAGCGGCGAACCCCCCACAGACTTCTTCGCCGTCAAAGCAGACGTCACCGACACAGCCTCCATCGACCAAGCCTTCACCGCCGTCGAAGCAGAATTCGGCCCCGTAGGCGTCGTCATCGCTAACGCCGGCATCACCAAAGACACCCTGCTCATGCGCATGAAAGAAGACGACTTCACCTCCGTCATCGACACCAACCTCACCGGCGCCTTCCGCGTCGCCCAGCGCGCCACCAAGGGCCTACTCAAAAACAAGGGCGGCCGCATCATCTTCATCTCCTCCGTTGTCGGCCTCTACGGCAACCCCGGCCAGGTCAACTACTCAGCCTCCAAAGCCGGACTCGTCGGCATGGCCCGCTCCATCACCCGCGAACTCGGCGCCCGCAATATCACCGCCAACGTCATCGCTCCCGGCTTCATCAAAACTGACATGACCGAGGAACTCTCCGACGACCTCAAAAAGCAGTACACCGACTCCATCCCCGCCCGCCGCTTCGCCGAACCCAAAGAAATCGCCGACGTAGCCCTCTTCCTCGCCTCAGACGCCGCAGGGTACATCTCAGGTGCCGTCATTCCAGTAGACGGCGGCCTGGGCATGGGGCACTAATACAGCCTGGCCGGTGTGTGCCAGCGAAGGGCGGTAGCTCCCCTCTGCCGACTAACCTTCTCGCCGGTTCGCTATCGCTCACAGGCGATTCATGCCAGCCCCAGCCAGTCGGCTGCCGGGGAGCTACCGCCCACTGCTACCTAAACAAATCATTTATACAGCGCTAATAAGGACTAAGAATGTCACTTCAGAACAAGACCATTATCATTACCGGTTCCTCCCGCGGCGTGGGCGCAGATACCGCCCAGATTCTTGCCGCCCAGGGAGCCAACATCATCGTCAACTACCGCTCCAAGGCACCCCGTGCCACCAAGGTTGTTGCCGCCATTGAAGAAGCCGGCGGTAAGGCCGTTGCCGTACAGGGCGACGTGACCAAGGCTGAGGACGCCGCCGCCCTGGTAGAAGCTGCCATCGAGAACTTCGGCTCCCTGGACTACCTCATTCTCAACGCCTCTGGCGGCATGGAGGCCGGCATGCCCGACGACTACGCCATGGTGCTCAACCGCGACTCCCAGCTGCGCCTGGCCCGCCTGGCAGCCGAAAAGATGCCTGAGGGCGGCCGTATCGTCTTTGTGACCAGCCACCAGGCCCACTTCATCCGCGAAGTAGAGACCATGCCCGAGTACAAGCCGGTTGCTGAGTCCAAGCGCGCCGGCGAGGACGCCCTGCTAGCAGAAATCCCCGCCCTCACCGAAAAGGGCATCTCCCTGGTGGTTGTCTCCGCCGACATGATTGAAGGTACCGTCACCGCGGCCCTACTCAACCGCCTGCACCCCGGCGCCATTGAGGCCCGCCGCGAAGAAGCCGGCAAACTTTACACCGTCAACGAGTTCGCCCAGGAAGTCTCCAAGATGGTGACCGCTGATGTCGAGACCGGCCACATCGAGCTGGTCGGTGGCGCGGGCGGCTTCATCAAGTAGTTTCCTGTCGAACTTTGTACCGCACCCTGCCCATTTTTAAGGTTAAAAGTGGGCAGGGCATGGTACAAACCCGATGATTTCAGCACGTAAAAGGACGCTGGTAGCCACCTACCAGCGTCCTTTTGCTTGCCCTACGGGGCAGAATGAAGCGATTGTTTAGAGCCCAGCGAAGTGGCGTACCGCGTCCAGGCGCAGGGTGTTGATTTGGGCGTCGGCGACCTCAAGCAGGGCGGTCTTGGCATTGAAAGCAACGCCCAGCTCCGCCTCAAGGATCATGAGCACATCGTTGGCACCATCGCCCACGGCAATGGTCTGGGAGGACTTAATATCGAACTCCTTGGCCCACTCCTTCAGCGACTCCTTCTTGACCTCACCGGTAATGACCTCGTCGGTGACCTTGCCGGTCAGCTTACCCTCGATGATGTCAAGGACGTTGGCGCGCGCCTTGGAAAGATTCAGGTAGCCCGCCAGCGGGGAGAGCACCTGCACAAACCCGCCCGAGACCACGCAGACCTCGTGGCCGGCAGCCAGGAAAACCTCAACCAGCTTGGTAGCGCCGGGGGAGTACAGCACCTTGGAAGCCACCTCATCAATCACCGACTCATCGAGACCGGCTAGGGTGGCAACCCGCTCACGCAAGGACGCCTCAAAATCGAGCTCCCCGCGCATAGCCCGCTCGGTCACCTCAGCAACCTCAGCGCCGCGTCCTGCCGCAGCTGCCAGCTCATCAATGACCTCCTGGCGGATTAAGGTAGAGTCAACATCCATAATGAGCAGCTTCTTCTCATCGTTGGCCAGCTCAGCGGGTACCACATTCAGGTCAAAGCCTAGCGAGCGCGCCCCATCGAGTAGCCCCAAGGCGCCGCGGGCGTCCTCAACACCACCGCGCTCCCACGAAGCCGCGGCAATATAGACCGAGTAGGCCGGGCCCTCAGCCTCGCGCTCCACGCGAGAGGCAGGAACCTCCATCAAAAGACCCGACTCAAGCTCCAAGCCCTCAACCGTCTGCAACGCAGCAACCAGCTGCTCCTCGGTAGCAATCAGGGGGGCGTCCGCACGAGAAATAGCAACAATATTCACAGAAGTACTCATAGGCACCATTATCTACTAAAGTTGTGAACCATGGCATCAGTTCTTGAACTTAATAAGGTTACTGTCTCACGAAGCGGTAAGAACCTCATCCACAACATCACCTGGTCTGTCGAAGAAGGCGAACGCTGGGTCGTCCTTGGCCCCAACGGCGCGGGCAAAACTACCCTGCTCTCCATCGCAGCAGCCCGCCTGCACCCCACCCGCGGCGAAGTCGACATCCTCGACGAAATCCTCGGCGCCGTCGACGTTTTTGAACTACGCCCCCGCATCGGCCTCTCATCAGCCCCCATGGCAGCCCAAATCCCCGGCAACGAAACCGTGCTCGATGTCGTCATCACCGCAGCCTACGGCGTAGCAGGCCGCTGGAACGAAGAATACGACTCCTTCGACGACAACCAGGGCAAGGCCCTGCTCGACGACTGGGGGGTAGCCCACCTAGCTGACCGCCCCTTCAGCACCCTGTCTGAGGGCGAAAAAAAGCGCGTGCTCATCGCCCGCGCCCTCATGACCGACCCCGAAATGCTGATTCTCGATGAACCCGGCGCCGGCATGGACATCGCAGGCCGCGAAGACCTGGTCAAGCGCCTCACCCACCTGGCCCTCGACCCCTACGCCCCCGCCACCATCCTGGTCACCCACCACCTCGAAGAAATCCCCGCAGGCTTCACCCACGCCCTGCTCCTGCGCGAAGGTGAAATCGTAGCAGCAGGCCCCATCGAAGAAACCCTCACCCAGGCCAACGTCTCAGCCACCTACGGCCTCGACCTTGATCTGACCGTTCACGAGTCCGGCCGCTACTCAGCCTTCGCCCGCTAGCTCCCAAGCATGAAACCCAAACAACTCACCCCCGAGCAGCTGGTAGAACGCTCAGCCCGCGTCACCGCCCTGCCCAACACGCGTCCGCTCAGTACAACCCCGAGCGAGGCCACCCGCTTCTACACCCACCTCACCGACGTCAAACTGCGCTCCATCAAAGAACCCGAATGGGGAATCTACATTGCAGAATCCTCCAAGGTAATCCGCCGGGCGCTCGCCGCCGGGCACCGGCCTCTCTCGTTTCTCATGAGCGAGAAATGGGCCGACGACCTCATTGACGTGTTGCAGGAGCACCCCGAGGTACCCGCCTATGTGGGAAGCGAGGACGAGCTGGAGCAGGTTACCGGCTTCGCCCTGCACCGCGGGGCCCTGGCTGCCATGGCCAGGCCTGAACCCGCCCCCTTACAAACCCTGCTTGAGGGGGTGCGGCGCATCGCAATTCTGGAAGACATCGTGGACCACACCAACGTGGGTGCCATCTTCCGCTCGGCAGCCGCCCTCGACGTCGACCTGGTGCTGGTGACCCCGCGCTGCGCTGACCCGCTCTACCGGCGCTCAATCCGCGTCTCCATGGGAACCGTCTTCCAGGTACCCTGGGCCAGACTGGACTCCTGGCCCGGCGCCCTCGACACCCTGCACGCAGCGGGCTTCACCACCGCCGCGCTCGCCTTAGAAGAAGATTCTTTGAGCCTGACCGAACTGGCAGACCGCAAAGACGAGAAGCTAGCTCTGATTTTGGGCACCGAGGGGCACGGACTGGCCACATCCACCCTGGCAGCCACCCAGCACACCGTCATGATTCCCATGAGCCACGGGGTCGATTCCCTCAATGTAGCGGCCGCCTCAGCCGTTGCCTTCTGGGAAACCCGCCCAAAGATGGTAGAGTAGTTCCTCGGTTGTAAACCGCAACCACCGGTAGGCACCCGCCCCGGTAGCAACAAGATATGCACTGGCAAAATCCAGGGCACGAAGAAGGTAAATATCATGCAGGCTGGCATCCACCCTGAATACAACTACGTTCTCTTCCGCGACCTCGCATCAGGCGAGACCTTCCTGACCAAGTCAACCATGACTTCTCAGAAGACCGAAAAGTGGGAAGACGGCAACGAGTACCCCCTCGTAGAAGTTGAAATCTCATCAGCTTCACACCCCTTCTACACCGGCAAGCAGCGCATCATGGACGCCGCTGGTCGTGTTGAGCGCTTCAACGCTCGCTTCGCAAACTTCGGCAAGAAGGCCTAAGTTTACAGCCAGTCTATTCAGGCTTAATATCACACCCCGTGACCGTGATTTATCACGCGTTACGGGGTGTTTTTGTAGGTTTACTGCGTAGAATTGGGTTCGATTCACTCCGCGTACCGCACCCTTTTGCCGGGTGGGTACGCCCCTTTTGAGACAAGTTAGGGAGGTACCGTGTCCGTCGAGGCTCACGAAGAACCTAAAAAGAAGAAAAGCAAAAAAGCCCTCTGGATTACCCTGCTCATTCTGTTGCTGATTCCGGTTATCGCTGTGGGCGGCTACCTGTTCATGATCAATAAGGCCTGGAATAAGTCCGAGACCTTTGATAACGCCATGCCCAATGAGGACGGCACCGTCACCACCCCCCATAATGACGAGCTGCAGGCTCTGGTTGATCAGGCAGCTAACGCTACGATTACCAATGAGTCGGGTGCTACCTTAGAAAGCAACGTCTCTGAGGGTGATGCTAACGGCGACGGCATTTTGGATGCTGTAGCCGGTGGTGCTGTCACCGACCGTCCGGTCAACACCGCCTCCACCGATATCCTGCTGCTGGGCTCTGACCAGCGCTCCGGTGCCGAAGCGCAGGTTGTGACCGGTGCCCGTGCCGATACCATCATGGTGCTGCATATCCCTGAGGATGGCTCAGCGGCCTACCTGATTTCAGTGATGCGTGATACCTGGGTTAATATCCCCGGTTACGGCTCCCACAAGGTTAATGCCGGTCTGAACTATGGCGGTGTTGACCTGCAGGTTGCTACCATTGAGCAGCTTCTCGGCATCCAGATGGATCACGTCGCTGAAATTGACTTCCAGGGTTTTAAGGCTCTGGTTGATACCCTGGGCGGTGTAACTGTTGATGTTCCCTTCGCTTTTAACGCAACTCCCGCTGGGTATTCCTTTGCTGCTGGTCCTCAAACCATGACCGGTGGTGAGGCGCTGGTCTTCGTGCGCGAACGCTACGTTTTCTCTGACGGTGACTACCAGCGCGTCCGTAACCAGCGTGCCTTCCTGCGCGGCGTCTATAACGAGCTAAAAGCCGATGGTGCCCTGTCTTCTGCTAGCAAGCTGCTGCAGGTCATCGAGTCTGTATCTCCCTACATGACCGTAGATCAGGGTCTATCCCCTTCAGCCATCGTGGGTATTGCCCAGCCTGTTCTGGCTAACGGTAACACTCAGCTGGTTTCCATGACCCTGCCGAATGCCGGTACCGGCTGGTCCTGGGATGGTCAGTCGATTGTGGTGCTCGATGCCGCTGCAACCAGCGCTCTGTCGAACGCTCTGAAGACCGATACCATGCCTAGTTACATTGCTACCTACGGTTCTGACTAAATCCAGGTAGTCCCTCGCCAGAGGATATAAGGGGAGCCCCACCAGTTTGGTGGGGCTCCCTTTCTAGCACCTGAGGTATAGGTATCTTCCCTAGGCTAGCTGCTCGTTGTGTTGGCTTAGTGTTCTAGCGGGTCGGCAGATACTTCTTCTTCGGTATAGCTGTTATCGCGACCGACGAAGAGAGCCAGGAAGGCTACGGAGGCGCCGAGCACTATACCTAAAATGCCGAGCAGGGGCTTGAAGAAGACAAGAACCAGGCCCGTAACCAGGATCAGCCCGCCGACAAGGCCAAGGAGAACAGAGATACGCTGTAGGCCCAGGGAATGTGCGGCGGTGGGCTCTGAGACCTCTGCGCCGTTGGCTTCAGCGGTAGTGGGCTCGTTTGCGGCCGGACGGCTGGGCATGAGTGAGCGCTTTTTCTTGGGGGCGTTGCTGCGGGTCGCTTCACCCTCGGTCGGCACATAGGCGGGGGGCACCTCGTAGGAGGGTGCAGCCGGTAGAAGCTCGGGCAGGTAGTTGGGGAGCTCCTGGTACCACTCGGTGGGAATCTCAGAGGGGCGGACGGCCTGCACCGTCAGGGACAGCTCAAAGGAGTTGCCGCGGATGGTGCCCCAGGCGCTGGTGAGCTTATCGTGCTCGTAGGCATAGCGGATGACGGGGGCCAGCTGCTCGGAGATCTGGGTGGAGAGACGGCCTACCACCTTGCGGTCGTGCAGGACGTCGACCGAGTCAACCACGCGCCCGTCCGCGTGCTTAATCTGGTTATTTTCCAGGGAGAGAATCACCCGACCCTCACCGGAGGGAGGCAGGATGGAGTGCAGGTACTCGGAATGGTCCTTCTCATCGAGCACCTTCATAGAGGCCCCCTGGGGTAGCAGGGTTGCCTGGGTGGGGGCGTTATTGAGGGGGAAGAGAGAACCGGGGGCACTCAGGGAGAGCTGGCCGCTGCTTTCGATGTGGGTTTCACCGGTGACCCCGCGCAGAACAGCAGAGAGCTGCATACGGGTCACAGCGTCGTAGCCCGAGGCCACAACGCGTGTAATCGGGCCCCAGTAGGCAGCGGAGTCCTCGGGGGAAAGACGCCCCAGCTTGAGGTCATCAGCGTAAACCGCAATGGCCTGGGGCTGGTAGGGGTTATCGGGTTCTGGTACAAGGCGAACCTCACCGTTCCAGACCCGTTCACGGTCAATCAAGAGTTCTTCAAAAACCTGAAGAATTTCTGCATCGTAGTAGTCATCGGTGATGACCTGCACGGTGCCGCGATCGCCCAGTACGTAGTCGGTCACAGTAGGCTCCTTATCCCAAAAAGTTACTCTCTATAGCTTCTCACGAAAAAGCCGGTTTTGGTTTGCAATGCTGCGCCCCAAAACCGGCTTTCTGCGTAGATTCCCAGGTAAAGACCTAGTTACCTGCCCCCTCTTCGGCGGCAGATGCGTTATAGGCCTGAGCGGTAAGGATACGGACGGCATCATCGAGCAGCTCCCGCACCAGTCGCACCAGGGCGGTGGGGGCGTCCGTATGCTCGGCTAGCCAGCGCTCGGTAGCGCGGACGACCGGGTGTTCCGCCGCAGTACCCTCTGCCAGCTCTACCGCCGGGTAGAGGCCGCGAATAACGCGAGTAGCCATACCGCCGGTACGGGCAGCCCAGGTAGGGGCAAGAAGCTCAAAGAAAGCATCCCGGTAACCGGTGCGCAGCTCCTCCGGCCCGTGCTGGAAACCAGCAGCGGTCGCCGACAGCAACTCATTCGATAGGCTCATATCTTCAGTCACCAGGTTCCAGGCGGCCTGCTTCGCAGCCGCCACCGGCAGAGCAGCGGTCGCAAAAGCATAGCCACGCTCAGCCGTGGCAGAAGGACGGAAAGACCGCGCCTCATCCAGCTCCTGCCGGGTCACCGCGTCCTGAACCGCAAGCGC
The DNA here is from genome assembly GCF_928381415.1 of Rothia nasimurium. Classification (GTDB taxonomy): domain Bacteria; phylum Actinomycetota; class Actinomycetes; order Actinomycetales; family Micrococcaceae; genus Rothia; species Rothia nasimurium_H. The sequence continues at coordinate 174,164 of NZ_CAKMSF010000004.1, read as the reverse complement.
CCCCAGAGCCTTCCAGCCCAGAGTCTGGTTATAGCTCATACCAGGAGCATCAGAAATAAAGCCCTCAACCTGCCCGCTCGCACCCCGCGCCAGATCCTGAGCGAACTCAAGACCCAACTGAGAATGCGCCGACACAGACAGCAGCGCCCGCACCAGAATCAACTGCTCATCGCTACCCTCCTTCGCACCGGCAAGAGCCTCAGACAGCGCAGCATACAGGGCATCCCACAGCTCACCACGAGCACCCGCCGGAGTGTACAAAGAAATCGCAGCCTGCGCCTGATCCACAATATTCGACAGTAGGGTAGCGGACGGCTCAGCCGCCGCAGCCTGCCCCACAGCCAACACAAACCGGCGGCTAGCAAGCTTCCCATCACGCACCATATTCCACAAGCTACCCCACAGCAACCCGCGCGACAGGGCATCCTCCACCGACGATATCTGGCTCAAAGCCAACTCAAGCCCATCAGCCTCAGCCAGGGCAACCTTGGCATAGGTCAAATCCTCAGCATTGAGCAAAACCAGATCAGCAGCAGCCACAAGAGCCTGCTCCTGCTCAGTCAACTCAACCAGCACCTCATTCTGACCCACAGGAAGATCAGCAGACACCACACCCGTCGGTACCAGACGTCCGCCCTCAGACGCGAACAGGGCAATCTTCAACAGGTGCGGACGCCCCAGCTCAGCGGGAACACCCACAGGCAACACCTGACGCACCACCAGCTGCACAGAACCATCAGCACCGGTTACACGCTCACACGACAGCTCAGACAAACCACTGGTCTGCAACCAAGCCTCAGCCCAAGTGCGCACATCCCGATCAGAAACCTCATCAAGCACACCCAAGAAATCATCCAGAGTCGTATTACCCCACTCAAACCGCTTAAAGTACACCCGCGCAGCCTCAATAAACTGCTCAAACCCAACATAAGCAACCAGCTGCTTCAGGGCGCTCGCACCCTTGGCGTAGGTAATACCGTCAAAGTTCTGGCGGGCGGCTTCAAGGTGGGGGATATCCGCAACAATCGGGTGAGTTGTCGGCAGCTGATCCTGACGGTAAGCCCAAGCCTTACGGGAATTCGCAAAGGTGACCCAGGCGTCCTTATAGCCATTGGCCTCAGCAGCGCCCAGGTGCCCCATGAAGTCTGCAAAAGACTCCTTGAGCCACAGGTCATTCCACCACTTCATCGTGACCAGGTCACCAAACCACATGTGGCTCATCTCGTGGCAAATCACATTAGCCCGGCCCTCAAGCTGGGACTCATCAGCACCGGAGACAAAAATGTACCCCTCGGTAAACGTCACCAAACCGGGGTTCTCCATCGCCCCCAGGTTGTACTCCGGAACAAAAGCCTGCTCGTACTTGGGGTAGGGGTAGGCGTAGTCAAAGAGGTCCTGGAAGAAGTCCAGGCCCTGCTTGGTCACGGCAAAGATATTCTGGTAGTCAAAATGCTCTTTGAGCGACTGGCGGCAGTAAGCAACCAGGGGGATAGGCCCAGAATTAACAGCGGACGCCGGGGTATAGGTATCGAAAGCGGTAAAGTACTCGCCCGCCACAATAGCGGTGATATAGGTAGAAATACGGGCAGTCGGCTTGAAAACACGCTTAGAAATCGATGAATCTGACGGGTCATCAATTTCGCGATCCAGCTCAGCATTCGAGCTCACCACCCAGCTCTTAGGAGCCGTAATGCGGAAGCTGAATACAGCTTTGAGGTCGGGTTGCTCAAAATTCGGGAAAACCCGACGACAATCCGCCGGCTCATACTGGGTGTAGAGATAAATCTTGCCATCGGCCGGGTCAACATAGCGGTGCAGACCCTCACCCGAGCGGCTAAAGTACGACCGCCCCTTGATAGTGAGAGTATTCTCCGCCTGCAAACCCGGCAGGGCAATACGGGAACCCTCAACCACCTCATCAACAGCTAGTGACACTCCGTTCAGCTTCACCGACTCCACCGACTGATGAATGTAGTCAATAAAAGTACTAGCACCCTCAGACGCCGTAAATCGAACAGTCGTAGTAACCGGATAAGTTTCAAAATCAGAGCTGGCATGAGTGAGATCAACATGCACATCGTAGGTATCAACGCTGATAGTACGGGCGCGCAGGGCGGCCTCTTCTTGAGTCAAGTTTTCGTTATTCACATCACTATAGTAAGCCCCTGTATGTACAAGGTCGAGCTGGGGAGTGATGGTGGGGTGGTGGAAGGTGGATTTTGCACGTTCGCTCAACATTGTGTATAGTAATAACTCGTTGCCAGCACAGCTTCAGTTGAAGTCTGTAAGACACCTTGCGCGGGTGGCGGAATAGGCAGACGCGCTAGCTTGAGGTGCTAGTCCTCGTATTAGAGGGTGGGGGTTCAAGTCCCCCCTCGCGCACAAGAAAACCCCATATGGGATATAGAAAAAACCGGTTCCTGTTGACAGGAGCCGGTTTTTTTGTTGACTTAGGTCCTTCTGCTGCAAATCAGGCCCTGGCGGAATTTTTATACCCCGGTAGATTATCAACTTTACTCATCAGTTAAACTGATTATTTTTGGCGGGCGCCCTTAAAAAATTTTTGGAACCAGTGGCAGCTCCCAGCCTCCAAGCCAGTCTCTCTATCCTTAGACCGGGCGATAAACTAGCCCTATGCAGCCTACTGAACCCCGTGCGTCCGCCCCGCTCCTTGACCATACCTACAGCGAGACCTTCCCCGACCTCACTCGCCATGCTCAGCCGGACATCCCGCAGGGTACCCGCCTGGCCTGGCTCAACGAGAATCTTGCCCGCGACCTGGGGCTGAACCCGGCCTGGTTGCGCACGGACGCCGGTCTAGCCTGGATGACGGGCAGGGGAGAGGCTCCCACGGTTGCCCTGGCCTACTCGGGCTACCAGTTCGGGCAGCTCTCGTCGGTGCTGGGTGACGGTCGGGCCCACCTCATTGGCGAACTGGCTATCCCCGCGCAAGAAGAAGGCGGTAGGGCTACCCGTTGCGATCTGCACCTGAAAGGCAGTGGTCGGACGCCCTTCTCCCGCCCCGGTTCGGACGGCAAGGCTCCGCTGTCGGCGGCCTGGCGCGAGGCTGTCATCGGGGAGTCTCTGCATGCGCTCGGTTTGCCGACCACCAGGGCCCTGGCTGTGTTTGAGACCGGAGAGAAGGTGCAGCGCCGCGCACCTGAACCGGAGCCGGCGGGGCTGGTTCTGCGTGTTGCCGCCAGCCACCTGCGGGTAGGTACCTTCCAGTTTGCCCAGTACCACTGCGACCCCGAGGTGCGGGGGCAGCTGGTCGATTATGCCCTGGCCCGTCATTACCCCGACCTCACCCCGGGAGAAACCCGCAGTGAGCGGGCCCTTGCCCTGCTTCAGGCTGTGGCGCAGAGGCAAGCTCACCTGGTAGCTAGCTGGCAGGCGCTGGGGTTCGTACACGGGGTGCTCAACACCGATAACGTGACTATTTCCGGCCAGGCTATCGACTTTGGCCCCTGCGCTTTCATCGATGCTTTTGAGCGCGGCAAGGTTTTTAGTTCTATCGACCGCCAGGGCCGTTACGCCTACAACCACCAGCCCGGCATTACCGCCTGGAACCTTTCCCGTTTTGCCGAAACCCTGCTCGATATCATCGACCCTGAAGATCCGAACCGGGCAATCCACCTAGCCACCGAGGTGATCTCGGAGTTCGAAGATGAAGTGGTAGAGCAGCAAATAGCGGCATTTGCTATCAAGCTGGGGCTTGACCTGGGCGGGGTTGGTGAGGACGTCCGCGCCCAAGTGGGCAGGTTCGGGCAGGCAACTCTGGGGCTGCTAGAGCGCCACGCGCTGGACTTTACAGGGTTCTTTAGGTCTTTGGCTGAAGGAACCTGCCTGCTACCGGAGGGAGACCGGCAGGGCTGGTTGACTCGGTGGGAAGAACTGAAGGTCGCTACAGGTACTACCCCTGAACGGGCCACGGAACTCATGCTGGCACATAACCCGGTCTACATCCCCAGAAATTTAGCCCTCGACGCTGCCCTACGGCAGATGGAGCGCGGGAATCGGCAACCGATTGAGGAGCTGCTGGAAGCCGTCAGTAACCCCTTTGAGCGCCGCGCCGGCCTGGACTACCTGGAGGGCGCTCCTGCCGAGTCCCGCTTCTTCACGAGCTTTTGCGGAACGTAGAGTAACTTCTCTTATCTAGAATTTGGTTTAAAAAGGCCGGGGCCTACCACCGAACTTGTCGGTGGTAGGCCCCGGCCTTCTGCTATTGGGAGTGCCTAGCGGGAGCGGCATCTTCAGCCTGCTTGTTGCCCTGGGCGTTCTCCTGCAGACCCGAAGCTGCACGCAGCGGGGGAGTCTTGAAGAAGAGAGCCAGAACAAAGGCCATAACGGTGGCAAAGAAGGCAACCCAGTAGACCGACAGGGTTGAAGCGTTGAAGCCGACCATGAAGGGGCGGGTGAGGCGGGCGTCCGCACCGGTGAGGTAAGAGGTATCAGAGGTTGAAACGCCTGAGCCTTCACCATCGGTGGAGGTAGAAGAAATCTGCTCTGCCAGGGTGGGGGTGAGCTGATCAACCCAGTAGGAGCGCTGGGTTTCATCGGACCAGTCAACGACCAGGGTGCCGTCCTGAACCGACGCGTGAGCCTGCTCGGCAGCAGATGCCAGTGCGGCCTCTTCAGCGGCCGGGGTGGCTTCAGCTACCTGGGCATCAATGAAGGTCTGGGCCTGGTCGGCAGGCAGGGCACCAGCGTCAACCTGGGCCTGAACCGCAGCAGAAACCTGCTGGTAGACCGCATCGTCGGCGGCGGTGCGAGCCTGGTCAGAGGCCGCTGAGAGCTGAGAGGCGATAGAGCTCTGGGCGGGCTCCACAATCTGATTCCACATCTGCTCCATGATGCCCTGGTTTTCAGGAGCGGAGGCCACGGCGGGAGTCAGAGCGGCGTCAAGACCCGAACGCAGGTCGTCCTCGTTGCCCATGGCCTTCATGATGTTGCCGGGCATAGCTGAGAAGAGAACCGACAGCAGGACGGCGGTACCCATGGTGCCACCGATCTGACGGAAAAAGGTAGCGGCGGAGGACGCCACACCCATGTAGGAGGGAGCAACAGCATTCTGGGCTGCCAGGGTCAGGGACTGCATGAGCTGACCCAGGCCAAGACCCATGATGAACATGCCCAGCATGAGGAACCAGAGGGGGCGGTCCGCTGTCATGAAGGTCAGGTAGTAGTAGGCAACCACCATGAGGGCGGTGCCCAGAATGGGGAAGATGCGGTATTTACCGGTGCTAGCGACCATGCGACCCGACACGATGGACGCGGTCATAATACCGGCCATCATGGGTAGGGTTGCGAAGCCCGACTCGGTGGGGGTTAGCCCGGTGACAATCTGCAGGTAGAGGGGGATGGTCATCATGGCGCCGAACATGCCGAAGCCAACCAGGAAGCCCAGAAGGGACGACATGGAGAAGGCACCGGAGCGGAAGAGGGCCAGCGGGAGGATGGCGTCCTGGCCCATCTTGGATTCGATGATGAGGAAGGCTGCTAGACCCAGGGCGGAGATGACGAAGCAGGTGATGGACGCAGCGGAGGTCCAGTCCCATTCGCGACCCTGTTCAGCCACGAGCAGGAGGGGGACCAGAGCTACAACAACGCTGGTTGCACCCCACCAGTCAACGCGGGGCTTGAGGGCAGCATCGGTGATGCGAGGCAGGTGCAGGAACTTCCAGACCATAGCCAGGGCAATGATACCGATGGGGACGTTGATGAGGAAGACCCAGCGCCAGCCGGTAATCCACAGAATTTCGTCGCTACCGGCAAAGAGGCCACCGGTGAGGGGGCCGAGCACGGAGGAGATGCCAAAGACGGCCAGGAAGTAGCCCTGGTACTTGGCGCGCTCACGGGGAGCCAGCATATCGCCCATAATCGCCATAGGCAGAGACATGAGGGCGCCCGCGCCGATGCCCTGGAAAGCGCGGAAGGTTGCCAGCATAATCATCGAGGTGGAGAAGCTGGAAAAAAGCGAACCCAGAATAAAGACGACGATACCGAAGAGGTAGAGGGGCCGGCGGCCGAAGAGGTCGGAGAGTTTGCCGTAGATGGGGGTGGTGATCGTGGAGGTGATCATGTAGGCGGTGGTGACCCATGCCTGCTGTTCTAGGCCGTGGAGGTCATCACCGATCGTCCTGATAGCTGTAGAGACGATGGTTTGATCGAGGGATGAGAGGAACATGCCCGCCATAAGACCGACGATGACCAGCATGATTTGCCGATGGGTCATGAGGGGTTGGTCTTGGGCGGTTGTCTGCTCTGGTGTAGCTGGTGCTGTAGACATGACGAACCTTTAGGTCTGGAGTGAATTGCGGGTTCGCGCGGTTTTGCTTGGTCTACGGTGCGCGGACGCTTGTGGCGGGCGGTTGCGTAGTCTTGGGTTCGCGAACTTAACAAGCTTAAATGCAGTTCTGCAAAAATACTTCCTTCTGAAAGCGTCTTGTGCGCCACAGTGGGTAGGGTGGCTTGAAATTATCTACGTAAGGCCGGGTGTGAGTTTTCACAAAGGGTCAACCTGCACATATTTGGGTTTGTGGGCTTTTCTGAGTAAAGGTCAGTAAAACCCCAAATGAAAAGCACATAAACCCACACAAAAGCGCATTTTTTCTGGCATACTTGAGATGTAACGAACACAAAACAACCCCACAGCATCTGCTGAAAGGAACCTCCCATGGCTCTCGAAAAGAAGAACACCAAGCTCGGCGTTATCGGCGCAGGTGGTGTTGGCTCAGCAACCGCCTACGCAGCAACCCTGCGCGGTGCAGCTGATGAAATCGTTATCTACGACATCGCCGGCGAGCGCGCTGAGGCAGAAGGCCTCGACATCGCCCACGGCACCATGTTCGCCCACGAAGCTGAAGTTTCAGGCAGTGGCGACGTAGAAATCCTGCGCGACTCAGACCTCATCATTGTTACCGCAGGTGCTCGCCAGAAGCCCGGCCAGCCCCGCCTCGAACTGGCAGAAGCAAACGTCAATATCTTCAAGTCCATGCTTCCCAAGGTCATGGAGGTAGCCCCCAACGCTATCCTCATGATCGTCACCAACCCCTGCGACGTCCTCGCCGTTGTTGCTCAGAAGATCACCGGCCTGCCCACCGAGCGCTGCTTTGCCTCCGGCACCGTGCTTGACTCATCCCGCCTGCGCTGGCTGATCGCTGAAAAGGCTGGTGTCTCCATCAAGTCAGTTCATGCCAACATCGTTGGTGAGCACGGCGACTCAGAATTCCCCGTCTGGTCAGCAGCCAACATCGGTATGGTTCCCCTTGATGAGTGGACCAACGAAGACGGCGAAAAGGTCTTCACCGAAGAGGTCAAGGCAGAACTGGCAGAAGAAGCTATGCGTGCAGCCTACAAGGTCATCGAAGGTAAGGGTTCCACCAACTACGCCATCGGTATCTCAGCGACCCGCATCGCCGAAGCTATCCTGCACGGCCAGGACGCCGTACTCAACGTCGCAACCCAGGTACGCGGCCGCTACGGCATCGAGGGCGAAGCCGCTCTCTCACTGCCCTCAGTTGTCTCCCGTGACGGCGTCAAGCGTGTACTCGACGTCCCCATGACCGATGAGGAAATCGAGCGTCTGCGCGCCTCAGCCAACGCCATCAACTCCTCACTGGCAACCCTGGGCTTCTAATACCGGATAAGCCACTAGCGCATCCGAAGCCTAGCCCTATAGACAGTGCCGCCCCGCTCCCACCCGAGCGGGGCGGCACTGTTATGTGTGATTCACCAAATTTTCACCGCCCGGTATTTCCCACCTACCGAGAAAGGGGGTAACGTCTACTGTATGAGTAATAACCCTCGTGCCGAACTGGCTCACCTGACCGCCGCCCTCGAAGAGCACCTCAACGCTATTATCAATAGCCGCGGTGAACACGACGCCGCCGTCGACAACACCTACGTAGCCATCGCAAACGCCTTTGAACGCTACGAAGAAGCCCTGTTCGACGCCTACGAAGAGGTCACACCGCTCGAAGTTTTCATCGAAGATGAAGACGACGACGATGACTTTGACTACGACTTCGATGAAGAAGACGACGAAGACGATGATGATGAGGTGGAGTACTACCTCGATGAAGAGCAGAAGTAGACCGGTTACCTAAGTTCTACCTGTTATTCCAAGCACAGCACCGCGAGCGGTGCTGTGCTTTTTCTTTGACTCGCGTAGAGTTTTCTGCTGTGGAATGGATACAAGCAATCATCCTGGGTCTCGTCCAGGGTCTAACTGAGTTTTTGCCGATCTCGTCATCGGGTCATATTCGTATCGTGGGTCAGTTCTTGCCGAACGGTGAGGATCCCGGTGCGGCTTTTACCGCTATCACCCAGCTGGGTACTGAAGCGGCTGTTTTGGTCTTCTTCTGGAAGGACATCGTTCGCATCATCAAGAACTGGTTCGGTTCTTTGGTGGGCAAGGTCGATAAGAAGGATCCGGACGCCCGCATGGGCTGGTTCATCATTATCGGCTCCCTGCCGATTGGTATTCTGGGCATCCTGCTGGAGGACTACATCGATTCAACCTTCCGCAGCCTCTGGATTACCGCAACCATGCTGATTGTGTTCGCAATCTTCCTGGGTATTGCAGACCGTATCGGTCGCGAACAGCGCGAGCTGAAAGACCTCACCATCAAGCACGGTATTCTGTACGGCTTCGCGCAGGCGCTGGCCCTGGTTCCCGGTGTTTCACGCTCCGGCGGTACCATCATGGCCGGTCTGCTCATGGGCTACACCCGTGAGGCTGCCGCCCGTTACTCCTTCCTGCTGGCAATCCCCGCAGTTTTCGCATCGGGTCTCTACAAGCTGGCAGGCAGCATCTCTGAGGGCTTCTCCGGCTACTACGGTTTCGGTTCTACCATGGTTGCAACCCTGGTTGCTTTTGTAGTCGGCTACCTGATCATTGGCTGGTTCCTCAAGTACGTTTCCAACAAGAGCTACAGCATCTTCGTCTGGTACCGTATCGCCCTGGGTCTTGCCCTGTACATCCTGCTGGGCACCGGCGTCCTCGCCGCGTAGACCTGTCTCACTTTTTACCCGCCTGGAAATACCTTTCTGGGCGGGTATTGTTTTAGGAAGAGAAAGTACCGCCCGGGTTGCCCCGGAGTAGGCACATAGCAACTATCGAAAGGTTTTCATGCGAGCTTGGGACCAGCCCACCATTCCGTCACTTCCAGGGCAGGCACCCCTGCCTACCATCTATGACACCGCAGCAGAGGGTCGACTAACCCTCGAACGCGAGGGCCGTGCAGGGCTCTACGTCTGCGGTATTACCCCCTACGACGCCACCCACATGGGTCACGCAGCCACCTACGTAGCATTTGATGTGCTGAACCGGGCTTGGAGAGATGCCGGGGTTGACGTTACTTTTGTGCAGAACGTTACTGACGTTGATGACCCCCTGCTTGAGCGTGCTGAGGCTACCGGTGTGGACTGGCGTCAGCTGGCAGAGGAACAGACAGAACTCTTCCGTACCGATATGGTGGCCCTGAACGTCATTGCCCCCGACCACTACGTGAGCGTTGTCGACTCGGTGCCCTCTGTGGCGGCTGCCGTGCAGAAACTGTTGCACGAGGGCGTGGCCTACCGCGTGCCCGGTTTCACCGATGAGCATGGTGTTACCCAGCCCGACGGTGATATCTACTTCGATATTGAGGCCGCCCAGAAACTGGGTGAAGGCCGCGAAGGCGGCTGGTCGCTGGGTCAGGTGGCCCATTACAGTCTGGAAGAGATGCTGACCATTTTTGGCGAGCGCGGCGGCGACCCTAATCGCCCCGGTAAGCGTAATGCCCTTGACCCCCTGCTGTGGCGCGTTGAGCGGGCGGGGGAGCCTGCCTGGGAGGCGGGGGAGCTAGGACGCGGCCGCCCCGGCTGGCATATCGAGTGCAGCGTGATCTCGAGTGAGTTCTTGGGCGCACCCTTCTCTGTTCAGGGCGGTGGCTCTGACCTGATTTTCCCGCACCACGATTTGGGTTCGAGCCATTCCTTTGCTCTGAACGGTGAGCCTATGGCCCGCCACTACATGCACACCGGCATGGTGGGTCTTGACGGGGAGAAGATGAGCAAGTCCCTGGGTAACCTGGTGCTGGTGTCGAAGCTGCGGGCTGCCGGTGTAGAACCTGCTGCTATCCGCCTGGCGATTATGGATAACCACTACCGCACCGACTGGTTCTGGCAGGAAGATTTGTTGACCAAGGCCCAGGGGCGTCTGGAACTCTACCGTTCGGCTGCGGCAGCTGCCGAGGGGCAGGCCGATGAGGCCGCGCTTTCCCTGCTTGAGAGCGTCCGCCAGCATCTTGCCGACGACCTCAACACCCCCGCTGCCCTGGTTGCCCTTGACCAGTGGGCCCTCTCTACCCTTGAGAACGGTGGTGCCGGCGGTCAGCTGGTAGCCGACCTGCTCATGGCCCGCCTGGGTGTTGATCTGGCACCTGCTGCCTAGTTGTCGTCTTGGTCCTTGAGGAATTTCTCGAACTGGGCCGCAATATCTATTTGGCTGAGGTCAGCGATATCGTCGTTGGCCTCAGCTATTGATTCTAGGGTTCGTACGTAGCTGGCCAGCTCGGGCTCGTCCTCGATCAGGGCGTCGGCCTGGTGGTTCCAGCTGGCGATGTCGTCTGCGCTGCGCTCTAGGGGCATGGGGAAGCCCAGAATCGCTTCGAGGGCAGAGAGCAGGGTGAAGGTTGCCTTGGGGTGGGGCGGCTCAGGCAGGTAGTGGGGAACCGAGACCCAGAGGGAGAGGGCCGGTATATGAGCCTGCCCGGCTTCGAACGCCAACACGCCGATCAGGCCGGTTGGGCCCTGGTAGGCATTGGCTTCTACGCCCTCTAAGGCGAGGACGCTACTGGTATAGCTGGTAACGCTCAGCGGCAGGGGCCGGGTGTGGGGGACCTCATCGAGCAGGGCCCCGCAGAAAACAACCAGGTCAACCTGTTCCCGCTGCACCAGGTCTTTAAAACGCTCGATGTAGGCCTGCCAGTTCATGGAGGGCTCGGGGCCCGAGAGGGTCAGCAGGCGGACGCCGGCGGTGGTGTGTGCCTCGGTGAAGACGGTATCGGGCCAGGTAATGCGCTGGGTGCCGTCCTCATCGATGCTCAGAAGAGGCCGGGTTTCGGTGTAGTTGTAGCAGCCGCTCACGTCAAAGCCGGGTGCCGGTGTAGCGGGGTAGTGCTCCCACAGCGCGCGGAAGGCGTCAATGATGGCGTCACCGGCGTCATTCCACCCTGTGAAACCGACCAGGAGCACGGTGGGGGCGTGAGCCGGTAGGGTGGAGGTGCTTGCAAAATGGTTCAGAGCGTTGAGGGGGAGGGGCTGATTAATCACCCCCATATCCTACTCCTGATAGGCCGTAACCTCTATAGGCAATAGACTAGAGAGTTCCGGGGCGGTAGCTCCGGTGATGTAGCGCTCAGGAGGTAAAGGTATGACGTCCCATCCGGGTCTTCGGATTGGTTCTTTCGCGGGGGCGCCAATATATCTGCGCCCCTCCTGGTTCCCCCTCATGGCTTTGGTTGTGGTGGGTTACGGTATGAACCTGGCGTCATTGCGGTCTTTAACAGAGGTGCAGGGCTATCTGGCTGCCGGTGTGGTTGCAGGTACCCTGGCGCTGGGAGTCTTCGCCCACGAACTGGCACACGCTGCGGTGGGCCGGGCACGGGGGGTGCGGATTTCGTCCATCTCCCTGAACATGTGGGGCGGGCAGACCAAGATGCAGACCGCTTCGGCAGCTACCTCACTGCTGGTGTCGGTGGCTGGCCCGCTGGTGAACTTTGCGGTAGCGGCCCTGTGCCAGCTTATCTGGCTGGTGACGGGTTCCGCCGACTTCTTTGGCTTCGCCTTAGCTGCCCAGGTCAACCTTGCTATCGGTATTTTTAACCTGATACCTGCCTTCCCCCTCGACGGCGGTTATGCCCTCGAAGCCCTTGTCTTTATCCTGGTAGGCCGCCGGTCGGTGGCAACCCGGGTGACGGCCTATACGGGCCTTCTGCTCCTTGCCCTCTTAGCTAGCGCCCTGCTCTTTACCGGCCTGTGGCGATCCCCCTGGGTACTACTGGTGGCCGCTACCCTGGCCTTTTATCTGTGGAGCGGTACCAACCACTCCCTCAAACAACTCGCGCAGGATTCCGACCCTCGCCACCCCCTACGGGCGTCCGCCCTGATGGTCCCCGCCCAGCTCGCTGACCCGCACAGCAGCATCGGTGGTGCCCACCAGCGCTGGGACGGCGTATCCCACCTGCTTCTGGTAGAGCAGCAGGGAGCATCTGTGCGCCCCCTTGCCCTCGTTGACCCTACAACACTCGCTGCCTCGCTGGGCTCTCTTGACCAGCAGCCCCTGGCCGCTATCGCCCAGCCCCTTGCAGCCCGCACTCTGGGCATCCAGACCGGTTACATCGACACCCTCGATGAGTACAGCGGCTTTGCCCACTACCGCTTGCCCGAAGAGCAGCGGGGGCAGAACCTCACCTGGGTAGTGATGGACGCCGCCACCCCCGTAGGGCTGGTGACCTCCCAGGCCATGACTCAGGCGGTGCTCGCCACCGTGGGCGCTGGCACGTCTTCATCTAAATGACCCCACCGCGCTTTTCTGAGACAATAGAAGAAACCAGACCAAAAACGAAAGAGAAATCTGACCTTATGAGCACCCCTACCGGTAGTGTCAACCGTCGTGGCCCCTTCCGCCCGGGAGAGCGCGTCCAGCTAACCGACGAGCGCGGACGCATGACCACCATTACCCTGGCTGAAGGCGGGGAGTACCACTCTCACCGCGGTTTTTTTAAGCACAGCGAGCTCATCGGCAACGTTGAGGGCACCGTGATTGAAAACTCCGAGGGGTTCAAGTTCCAGGCCCTGCGCCCGCTCTACAAGGATTTTGTGCTTTCTATGCCCCGCGGCGCTGCCGTGGTCTACCCCAAGGATGCCGGCCAGATTGTGGCCATGGCCGATATCTTCCCCGGTGCCCGCGTGATTGAAGCTGGCGTCGGCTCCGGTGCCCTCTCTATCGCCCTGCTGCGGGCCGTGGGGGACGGCGGCCACCTGCGCTCTTTCGAACGCCGAGAAGAATTTGCCGATATCGCCCGCGGCAACATCGAGACCTTCTTCGGTGGGGAGCACCCCGCCTGGTCGCTGACCCTGGGCGATTTGGCTGAAGCACTGGGCGAGGTTGAAGAACCCGGTAGCGTAGACCGCGCCGTCCTCGACATGCTGGCCCCCTGGGAGTGCCTGGATGCTGTAGCCACCGCCCTGGCGCCCGGTGGCGTCATCATCTGCTACGTTGCAACCGTAACCCAGCTCTCCCGCGTGGCTGAGGCCCTGCGCGCCGATGGCCGCTTCACCGAGCCCGAATCCCACGAAACCATGGTGCGCGGCTGGCACGTTGAGGGCCTGGCAGTTCGCCCCGACCATCGCATGGTAGCCCACACCGGCTTCCTCATTACCGCCCGTCGTCTGGCCGACGGGGCGGAGCGTCTGGCCCCTAAGCGTCGTGCCTCCAAGACCGATTTCTCAGAAGAGGATCTCAACGCCTGGACTCCGGCAGCCCTGGGTGAGCGTAACGTCTCTGACCGCAAGCTGCGCCGGGCTGGCCGAGATGCCCTGAACCTGGCTGAGAAGGCAGCTTCAGCAGCCCAGAAGGCTGAGGCAGCGCAGACTGACCAGGATTCCGAAAACTAAAACCCCATGACGGCCCCGCTACCCGAGTTTTGGGGTGGCGGGGTTCTGGCTCACCGGTGAGTCTTACCAGAAGGAAGTGCCTCCAGCATGAATGAACGTTTGACCGTCTCGTCGGTTGATTACGAGCGAATTCTGCGGCAGCTCAACATAGCCAACGATAACCGCCGCAACCTTGACCGGCAGTTGCGGGCCGCTGGTGAGCGTAATCAAAAACTGGTGACGGCTCTGACCAAGACCAAGAACGAGATTGAGCACCTGCGCATGGCGCTGGCTCAGGAGGTTGCGCCTCCTCTGAACTCTGCTCTGGTCTTAGCGGTTCACGGTGCCACCATGACCTACCAGGATTTGGCGGACGGGAAGACCCCGGCTGAGATTGAGGAGCATCTTGATGTGCTCTTGGGCGGCCGTCTGGTGCGTATCACCTGCTCACCCCTGTTGCCGATTGCCCAGGTGAAGCCGGGTATGACCGTCCTGCTCAACGAGCAGACCCAGGCCGTGGTGTCGCTGGGGTTTGAGGGCTACGGTGATGTGGTGACGGTGCGTGAGGTGCTCGATCACGATCACCTGGTGGTAGATCTTCCCAACCAGTCAAAGGCTGTGGCCCGCATCTCGGGCGCTCTGGACCCGGACGAGCTGCGGGTGGGTGATACCGTCACCTACGATTCGCGTATTCAGATGGTGACATCTCTGGTTCCCCATACCGATGCCCAGGAGCTGGTACTGGAAGAGGTGCCCGATGTTACCTATGACAATATCGGTGGCCTGGGTGACCAGATTGACCTGATTAGGGACGCCGTTGAACTGCCCTTCCTGCACCCCGATATTTACCGCCAGTACCGCCTCACCCCGCCCAAGGGTATCTTGCTCTACGGCCCTCCCGGCAACGGTAAGACCCTGATTGCCAAGGCTGTGGCTAACTCTCTGGCTGCGCGGGCTGCGGAGCGGTCTGAGAATGGTAAAAAGACCGGCTACTTCTTGAACATCAAGGGCCCGGAGCTGCTGGATAAGTATGTGGGTGAGACCGAGCGACAGATTCGCGATATCTTCTCTGCTGCCCGCGACAAGGCACGAGCGGGCCACCCCGTGGTGGTTTTCTTTGACGAGATGGAGTCGCTCTTCCGCACCCGCGGTTCGGGCCGGTCTTCGGACGTAGAAACCACCATTGTGCCCCAGCTTCTGGCTGAGATTGACGGGGTTGAGAGCCTGGATAACGTCATTGTGATTGGTGCGACCAACCGCGAAGACATGATTGACCCGGCCGTGCTGCGCCCGGGGCGTTTGGACGTGAAGATCCGCATTAACCGCCCCAACAGGGCCGGCGCTGCCGAAATCTTCGGGCTTTACCTGACAGAGGACCTGCCGATTAGTCAGGCTGAGGTGGCACGAGCCGGGTCCCAGCAGAAAGCTGTTGCCAGCATGATTGAGACGGTCATTGAACACCTCTTCTCCGCTGAGCCGGCGAACCGTTACATCAGCGTTGATCTAGAGAACGGCGTGAGCCGCTGGCTCTTCAGGGGCGACTTCCTCTCGGGCGCAGTGATCCGCAATATCGTCGATCAGGCTAAGAAGCTGGCGATTAAGTCTTACCTGTCTACCGGGGCTGAGGGCATCAGCACCGAGCACCTGCTTGAGGCCGTGCGCGCAGAATTCGAGGACCAGGTCGAGGTGCCCCAGGCCAGCGAAATTGAGGACGTCCTCTCCACCCTCAACATTCGTTTGCGCGTGCTTAACGCAGCCCCGGCTCGTGCCGTCGATACCGGAGCGGGGGTCTAGCGATGACTGTTCGCCGTATCATGGGGGCCGAGACCGAGTACGGGGTGCACGCCCCGGAAAAGCCCCACGCCAACCCCACGGTGCTTTCTGCTTTTGTGGTCAACACCTACGACACCCTTTTCAAGCAGGAGCTCTCAGCGGCCCTTGAAACCCGCTGGGAGTACGGCTCAGAAGCCCCGCTAGCCGATGCGCGCGGTTTCGACATGCCGCGCGAGCAGGCCCACCCCACCCAGCTAACCGATACCGCCCACGTGCTCACCAGCGAAGACATCGCGGCAGAAGCCCTGAGCGAGGCCGGGCATTTTGCCGAGCGTATCGACTGGGACGCGGTTACCATGAACTCGATTCTGCCCAACGGGGCCCGTTTCTACGTGGATCATGCCCACCCCGAGTACTCCTCGCCCGAGGTGACTAACCCGCGCGACGCCGTCCTCTGGGATGCGGCAGGCGACCACATCGCCGCACAAACCGTAGCCACCATTGAAAAGGTAACCTCTAGTCAGAGCTCGGCTATGCCCGCGGTCAACCTCTACAAGAACAATACGGACGGCAAGGGCCAGTCCTACGGTTCCCACGAGAACTATCTGGTGCCCCGCACCGTCGATTTTGAGTACCTGGCAGCTAGCCTGCTGCCCTTCTTTGCTACCCGCCAGGTCATGGTGGGGGCAGGACGGCTGGGCTTGGGCCCAGCGGGGGAGCAGGCAGGTTTTCAGATTTCCCAGCGTGCTGACTTCTTTGAGCGCACCGTTGGCCTGGAAACCACCGTCCGCCGCCCGCTGATTAACACCCGCGACGAGCCCCACGCCGACAGCAACCGTTATCGCCGCCTGCACGTGATTACCGGTGACGCTAACCTGTCGCACACCTCCAACCTGCTCAAGTTCGGCACCATGTCCCTGGTACTGAACCTCATCGAGGCCAAGACTGCTCCTGCCATTAAACTGGCTGACCCGGTTGCTGCCATGCACACGGTCAGCCACGACCTGACCCTGAGCGCCAAGCTGCCCCTCGCGGGCGGGGGCAGCATGAGCGCCCTGCAGATTCAGCGGGCCTACCTCGATGCTGCCATCGCGCTAGAGACCAACCCCGATGAGGCAACCGCCGAGATTCTGCAGCTTTGGGGCGAGGTGCTAGAGGCCCTGGCAGATAACCCCCTATCCCTGGCCGACCGCCTGGACTGGGTTGCCAAGTACGCCCTACTGAAGGGCTACGTTGACCGGGGCCTGAGCTGGGATAACCCCAAGCTGGCCGCCATCGACCTGCAGTATTCGGACGTCCGCCCCGGCAAGGGCCTGTACCACAAGCTGGTAGCCCTGGGCCGCATGAAGACCCTCTTCAGCCCCGAAGAGATTGCCCGGGCTGCTGCCGAGCCACCGCGTGACACCCGTGCCTATTTGCGCGGTAAGCTTATCACCACCTGGCCCGACGAGGTCGTGGGAGCCAACTGGGACACCCTCTCGGTACGCAACCCGCTCTCCATCGACCTGCACCGCCTGACCATGGATAACCCCGAGCACTTTACCGCCGAAATCGTTGAACCTCACCTGGGGCTAGAACACGCAGACCAGCTTTTTGCCCTACTGGCCGGCCAGCAGCACAGCTAGCCGTCATACCTCACAGAAAGAGAGACATTATGGACCGCATCCAGCGCCAGCACACCACCTCAACCACCTCCCAGCAGGTAGAAGAGGTAGCCATCGCCCACCAGAACACCGAGGTGAACGAGCAGGCAGTATCAGATATCGATGACCTGCTGGCAGAAATCGACGGTGTGCTCGAAGAAAATGCCGAAGACTTCGTCAAGGGCTTCGTCCAAAAGGGCGGCCAGTAGGCCCAGTCCCTCACAAGCAGCCAGTACCCGCCCCAACGCCTAAGGAAGACCCGTGGAACGCAGAATATTCGGCATCGAAACCGAGTTCGGCATCAGATACATCCCGAAAGGGCTTGGCCCTCTGGCCCCAGAAGAGGCCGCCCGCAAGCTCTTCAAACCGGTGGTAGACACCTGGCGTTCCTCCAACGTCTTCCTGCCCAACGGCGGGCGACTCTACCTCGATGTGGGATCCCACCCCGAATACGCCACCGCCGAGACCGCCTCGGTTCGCGATGCCCTGATTCAGGACAAGGCGGGGGAGTACCTGCTCAATGACCTGGTCAACCAGGCAGAAGATTCCCTCGAAGCAGAGGGCTATCAGGGGCAGATTTTCCTCTTCAAAAACAATGTTGACTCGGCGGGCAACTCTTTCGGCTCCCACGAGAACTACATGCTAGAGCGCAAGGTGGAGTTCTCCCGCCTGGTCCGCTCCCTGATTCCCTTCCTGATTACCCGCCAGATTGTGGTGGGGGCGGGTAAGGTACACCCGGCAGGCCCCCCGCAGTGGGGCGGACGTCCGCTCGGGCCAGAGGGGCAGCCCAGCTTCTCCTTCTCCCAGCGCGCCGACTACATCTGGGAGGGCTCATCAACAGCCACCACCAGGGCCCGCCCCATCATCAACACCCGCGACGAGCCCCACGCCGACGCCTCGCTCTACCGTCGTATGCACGTCATCAACGGGGATTCCAACATGTCGCAGGCCACCACCCTGCTCAAACTCGGGGCTACCGACCTGGTGCTTCGCATGCTTGAGGACTACTACCCCCTCGAGAACTTCGAAATCAAAGACACCGCCACCGCCCTGCGCGTTATCTCCCACGACCTGACCGGCACAGCAACCTTCCCCCTGGCGGACGGCCGTGAAGCCAACGCCCTGACCCTGCAACGTCACTACCAGGTGGCCGCCACCCGCTACATCGAAGAGAAAGGGGCCCACCACGAGGACGTGCCCTATATCCTGGATCTCTGGGGCCGGGCCCTGGATGCGGTGGAAAGCGGCGATACCTCCCAGATCGATACCGAAATTGACTGGGCCATCAAAAAGAAGCTACTCGATACCTACATCGCCCGCGGGGCCAGCGGCTACGACGACCCCAAAATCCAGCAGCTTGATTTGGCCTACCACGATATCGACCCCGCACGAGGCGTCTTTGGCCTGCTCACCCGCAAGGGCCTGGTCAAGAACCTGGTCAGCCCCGATGACATTGCCCATGCCACCGTGCACCCTCCTGCCACCAGGGCCTCCCTGCGCGGCCGCTTCATCAGTGCTGCCCGCAATGCCGGCGAGCCCTTCACCGTGGACTGGGTGCACCTGAAACTCAACAACAAGCCCCACCTGACCGTCATGTGCAAGGACCCCTTCGCCACCGAAAGCGCCGCCATGGATGACCTGCTGGCCACCCTCAACCCCGGCCCCCAGGACACCTGGTCCCCACCCTTTATCTAGGCAAACCGGCAAATTACCAGACCCCACCCAGCTCTATCCGCTAGTATGTACGCGGTGAAGAAAAGCGTTCTGCTGAAGAGCGCAACCTCAAGGAAAGTGAAACCAGTGAAGAAAAAGTCAGCCCTTTTCGCATCCAGCGGCGCCGTGCTCGCCCTCGTTCTGTCTGCCTGCGGCGGCTCCGGCAGCGGCAGCAGCCTCTCAGATGTCGACTACTCCATGAACGGGGCAACCGCCGAACCCTCGGTTTCCTTCGCAACCCCCTTCGCAGCCAACGGCACCGAAGCCTACAAGATTGAGGACGGCGACGGCGCCACCATCGAGGACGGCGACAGCCTGCTCGTTGACGCCACCGTCTTCAGCGGAGCCGACGGCACCTCCCTGGGCACCACCTACACCGACGCACCCATGATTATCCCCGTGGGCGAAGACCTGAAGAACGCCGCCCCCGAGCTATACGACATTCTGATCGGCTCAAAGGTCGGTATGTCCTTCTCTTACTCCACCAACATCGATACCACCTCCACCTCAACCGCTGAGGCAACCCCCACCGTTTCAGCAGGCACCGCCACCAACGTAGAGGTCTACACCGTCTCCGGTAAGCTGCTCAAGAGCGCTGAAGGCACCGAGAACGAGAAGAAGTCATCCGCCCTGGAAAGCTTCTCCCTTGCCGATGACGGCACCGCCACCCTGACCCTGTCACCAGACCGCGGCGATGCCCCCACCGAGCTTTACACCGAAGACCTCATCACCGGCACCGGTGCAACCGTGAGTGAATCCGACACCCTCTACGTCAACTACGTTGGCGTGACCTGGTCAGACGGCACCCAGTTCGACGGTAACTTCGGCGCTACCCCCACCGCCCTCTCCCTGAACGGCGTCATCGAGGGCTGGAAGCAGGGCCTGGCCGGTAAGACCGTCGGTTCCCGCGTCCTGCTGGTCATCCCCAGCGAGCTGGCCTACGGTGAGGACGCCGCCACCAGCGGCGCCCCCGAAGGTGCCCTGGTCTTCGTGGTAGACATCCTGGGCTCCTCACCCACCCGCACCGCCGCAGCATCAGCTAGCGCCTCAGCCGACGCGTCCGCAGATGCCAGCGCAACCGCTACCGAGTCTGCTTCTGAGTCTGCGAGCGCTGAAGCTACCGCTTCAGCTAGCGAATAAGACCTCTGTTATCACTCGATTAGAAAAGGTAAAACCTCATGTCATTTGGTCAGCGTAATCTCGACCGTAGCAAGCCCGAAATCGATTTCCCCGAAGGTGGCACCCCCGAAGAACTCATCATCATCGATGAGATTGAGGGTGCTGGCGAGGTCGTTGAGGCTGGCGATACTGTTTCAGCTCACTACGTGGGTGTAGCTTTCTCCACCGGTGAAGAGTTTGATTCTTCCTGGGGTCGCGGTGAGCCCCTGCGTTTCCAGGTTGGTGTCGGTATGGTGATCCGCGGCTGGGACGAGGGCCTGCTGGGTATGAAGGTGGGCGGCCGCCGTCGCCTGGAGATCCCCAGCGAGATGGCTTACGGTTCCCGCGGTGCCGGTTCTGCTATTGGCCCTAACGAATCACTGATTTTTGTGGTTGACCTGGTAGACGTCATCAAGCGTTAATTCTCGCTGCGGGCTTGTGCCTGCGCGTGTTTGGCCCCCGGTTCGAAAGAGCCGGGGGCTATCTTTATGTATGTGACTTCTAAAGCTGTTGAACGTGCTGCTGCCTTACTTGATGTGCTTTCGTCTGCCCCTTGGGGGCTGGATCGGGATGCTGTGCGCCAGCGGGTGCCGGGTTATGACCAGGCGGCGACCGATGCTGCGTTTGAGCGTATGTTTGAGCGCGATAAGCAGGTCTTACGGGCCCTGGGTGTTGAGCTGGTGGCTGAGCGGGCTGATCGTTCTCGGCTGGGCTTTGTGTATCGGCTTGAGGCTAAGTCGCAGGCGGTGGCTGATTTTTCGGCCTTGGACGTGGTGGTGCTGAGCCACTGTGCGCGGGCCTGGGAGGGGACCGAGGTGGAGCGGTTGGCTCGTGCTGCCCTGCTCAAGGTGGGGGCGAGTGTGGGCCAGCGTCTGGGTGGTGAGCTGGGGGAGCCCGCCCGGTTTACCACGGTCCCCGGGGTTGCCGAGTGCCTGGCGGCGGTGGCTGAGGGTAAGGGCGTGAGTTTTCGCTATACCGGTAGGGACGAGGTGCGCACGGTTACCTGCTGGGGGCTGGGTTTGCGGTTTGGTCACTGGTACCTGGTGGGCTGGGATAGGGCCCGGCAGGGCCAGCGTATTTTTAGGCTTGATCGGGCGGCAGGTTTGTCTGTTCTGGCTGTTGAGGGGCCGCAGCCCCCTGCCTCTTTTTCGATGGTGCGGGAGCTAGCTGCCCTTGAACCTGAGCAGGTTCCGCAGGTAGCTACCGTGCCCCTGCTGCCCGGGAAGGGGGCGGACGGGGTGCAGCTGGCTCCCTCCTACGGGGTGGTGGAGTCTGCCCTGCAGGCGATGAAGGGCGGACGCACCCACCGGCTCCCGGAGGGCACATCAGCTCCTGGCGTGGTGGGGGACTACCAGCAGAAGGTCGCTGATGAAGAGGAAAGACTACGGCAGGAGCTGCGAGCCTGGCACACCCCGGCGCCCAATATCGCTGCTCCTGAACGAACAAAGGCCTGGAAGCCTGTAGCTGCTCAGCGGGCCCGTGAAAGTGCTTCCGATCAGCTCATGAGGCTTCTGCTCATGGTGTCCCTGATTGAGAGTACCGGGGGTCTGCCCCTTGCTACCCTGGCAGATTTCTTTTCAACGACGGAGCAGAAGGCCCGCACCCAGCTGGAAGGTTTAGCCAGCAGCCTCGGGTTCGAGTCTTTGAACCTAGACATTAACTCTGCGGGGTTCGTGACCCTGCGGGGGCAGCAGGTGCTGACCCGCGGTGTATCACTGACCGAAACCGAGGCCCTGGCGCTGAGCCTGGCTCTCGACCTGTCGGCCAGTCTCGATACAGAGTCCTTTTACCGCCACCTACGACAGAAAGTGTGGGCCTCGGTTGCTACCGAGAACCTACCCGAGGTTGCGCCCATGCCTGAACGGGTAGGGGTCTATCGGGCCGATCTTGACCCCCTAGTACAGCGGGCTCTTGATCAGCAGATTCCCCTCGATATCACCTACAGCTCCCACCGGTCTGTCTCCCGCCGCGTCATTGAACCGCTGGCCCTCATCGTTGATAACGGGCCCCGCTACCTGCAAGCCTGGTGCCGGCTGAGCGGGCAGGTGCGGCACTTTAGGCTTGACCAGATATTGAGTATGGCCCCGGTTGAGGGTGATAGCTTCACCCAGCAGGTGCTGACTGAACCCGAGGCGGGGGAGGGCACGTCCGCCCCTATCAGCCCCCGAAGCTGGCTCACCCAGCTCACCAAGGGGCAGGTAGCTGCCGAAATGATGATTTTGGCCGTTTCGAAAAGCCTACCCCCTGCCCTACGGGAAAAGACCCACAGCGTTTTGCAGCGGTATGCGCTTGAAATCGCCGAAGAAAACGGTGTGACCTTCTACAAAATACCGGTTGCCCATACGCTGTGGGCCCTGCAACTTCTGATAGATCTTGGACCCACCGTCCGACTACTAAGCCCCGACCACCTGCGGGCTAGCCTGCTTGAGCTGCTGGGTGACTAGCCGGTCAAAATAAAGCCCTGCAACCGCTGGCAACCCAACACCCAGCAGAATCAGTGCAAGGCCACAGCAAAATATTCTCAAAACTGTTGCCGATTGGCATATATAATTGTCACTATGCCTTGGTGGTTTTGGATAGTTTTGTGGACCGTGCTCGTCGTGAGCTCGCTCTGCCTGCTAGCCTGGCTGCTATACCGCGTCTTCCGCAAAGCCTTGGGGGCACTCGACGCCGCCCAAGAGTGGGAGTCCACCATTACGGATGCACTGGGGCAGGCTAGCCACGCCCAGCCCCTCAGAGAAGAACCTCAACCGGCTCTTTTCACCCCCGTAGGATCCGCCTACGCAGACTACATCCAGGGCAAAAACACTCGAACGCTCGACCGAGCTCGCCGTCGCTCCCAGCGCCGTGATGAACTAGGTCAGCCCCAACTCCTCGGAGACCTCAAACGTCTTCAAGAAAGGTGATACTAATGAATATTCAAGGTTGGCACTGGGTCGTCCTAGTCATCATCGTCATTCTCCTTTTCGGTGCTCCCAAGCTTCCCGGCATGGCCCGCAGCCTCGGCCAGTCCATGCGCATCTTCAAATCTGAAGTTGACGGCCTGAAGAGCGATTCCAATAAGAATAACCAAGCAAACGGCGATACCAACGACTCCGTTGTTTCCGGTGAGGTCATCAATAACCCCACCACTACCGACCAGAACAAGGGCTCACAGAACTAAGTTCTCGCCACTAGAGCGTTCGTGAGTTAACCGCCCGACCCGTACCCTGGCCACCAGGGTGCGGGTTTATGGGCTCCAAGAGTTTCAGCAGAAGGCACCCATGGCTAAATCAACCAGCCGAAAGAATAATCCCCAGGCCACCATGGCCCTCGGCGAGCACTTTCGCGAATTCCGAAACCGCCTCATTAAAGCGACAGTAGCAACTGTAATCTGCGCTATTGGCGGATTTTTTCTCTATGAGCCTTTTATGAATGCTATCAGTGCTCCGGTGTACGCTATCAACACTGAAGAGGGTCGTACTGCTGCTCTGAACTACTCCACTGCAATTTCACCTTTCGACCAGATGATTCGAATTTCGCTCTACATTGGTCTGGTTATTGCAAGTCCCGTTTGGATTTATCAGCTTTGGGCCTTCATCACTCCGGCTCTGTATAAAAAAGAGAAGCTCTACACACTAGGTTTTACCTTTACAGCACTTCCGATGTTCTTGTTAGGAACTGGCCTGGCCTGGTGGTTACTCCCCAGCGCAATTTCAACATTGACCCAGTTCAGCCCTAACGGTGCAACCAACTTACTGACAGCCGATGTTTACATCAGTTTTGTGGTCAAGTTTATGCTTGCTTTCGGTATCGCTTTTGTTCTTCCGGTTCTCCTGGTTGGTCTTAATTTCATTGGATTAATTAGCGGTAAGGCGATGCTTAAGTCCTGGCGATGGGTAGTTCTAATCGTGGCTATCATTGCGGCTATGGCTGCGCCTGGCGGCGAAATCATGTCCATGGTCTACCTCATGCTTCCTCTGCTCTTTTTCTTCTTCCTTGCGATTGGGATATCTCTCCTCAACGATAAACGCCGAGCTAAGAAGCGGGCTCGTATAGAAGCAGGTCTTAGCGACGAAGAACTCAACCGGGCCACCAGCTTCGAAGAGCTCGACCAGCTGGGTCGCTCCTAAACGTTCCCGCCCCGGTGTACAGCACCGGGGCGGTTTTTTGTTCGCGCTGGAACGAAAGCTGACTGTGGGGCGCACTTGTTCGAAAACTAGCGCCTAAGATTAGACATATGGCTAGCTACGCTGAACAGTACCTGCGCGCTAAAGAACGCGCCACCTTCTCAAAGACCGCCCTCTACCGGTTTGAGCAGTCCCTGAGCTTCGACCTGGATGACTTCCAGCGCCAGGCCTGCACCTCGGTTGAAGACGGCAGAGGGGTGCTGGTTGCTGCCCCCACCGGGGCCGGCAAAACCATTGTGGGTGAGTTCGCTATCTACCTGGCTCTTTCGCAGGGCAAGAAGGCTTTTTACACCACCCCCATCAAGGCCCTGAGTAACCAGAAGTACAACGACCTGGTGGCAGCCTACGGTGAGGACGCTGTGGGGCTGCTGACCGGCGACACCTCCATTAACTCCGAAGCCCCCGTGGTCGTGATGACCACCGAGGTGCTCCGTAACATGCTCTATGCAGATTCCGCCACCCTGGCCAACTTAGGCTATGTGGTGATGGACGAGGTGCACTACCTGGCTGACCGCTCCCGCGGGGCGGTGTGGGAAGAGTGCATTATTCACCTGCCCGAATCGATCTCTGTTATCGCCCTATCGGCTACTATCTCTAACGCTGAGGAGTTCGGTGCCTGGCTCGATACCGTGCGCGGGCAGACCGACATTATCGTTTCTGAACACCGCCCGGTTCCCCTTTGGCAGCACGTGATGGTGGGCCGCCACCTCATGGACCTCTTCGCTGGCGATACCACTGTCGAGGACGCCGCAGCCGCCACCGACCTGCCCGAGGTCAACCCAGAGCTGGTGCGGGTCGGACGCCGCCCCCGCCCCTCGCGGGGTCCGGGCGGCAAGTCCTTCTCCCGCCTGGGCAAGGGCAAACGTAATCGTAACCAGGGCTACCAGTCCCAGGGCTATGACCGCGAGCGCCGCAGCAGCGCGGATGAGGTGAGCACCCCCGTCCGCCCCCAGCGCATTAGTCGCCCAGAGATGATTCGTTCCCTCGACAAGGCGGGTCTGCTGCCCGGTATCTGTTTTATTTTCTCGCGGGTGGGCTGCGATGCTGCGGTATCGCAGTGTATCGATGCCGACATTCGCCTAACAACCGAGGCCGAGGCCCAGGCTATTCGGGCCTATATAGCTGAGGCTACCGCTAGCCTTGAGACCAGTGACCTGGCGGTGCTCGGTTTTTACGAGTGGCGTGAAGGCCTGATGCGGGGTGTAGCGGCCCACCATGCGGGCCTGTTGCCGGTCTTCAAGGAGGTTGTTGAGACCCTCTTCTCTGAGGGGCTGATTCGCATGGTTTTTGCAACCGAGACCCTGGCGCTGGGCATCAATATGCCGGCCCGGTCGGTGGTGCTTGAGAAGCTCACCAAGTTCAACGGTGAGACCCATGTGGATATCACGCCGGGGGAGTACACCCAGCTGACCGGACGCGCGGGCCGCCGCGGTATCGACGTTGAGGGTCACGCTGTGGTTATGTGGCGCCCCGGTCTAGAGCCCCAGCAGGTAGCTGGCCTGGCCTCGAAGCGCACCTACCCCCTCAACTCCTCCTTCAAACCCACCTACAATATGAGCGCCAACCTGATTGCCCAGTTTGGTACTGAACGCACCAAGAAGATTCTAGAAAGTTCTTTTGCCCAGTTCCAGGCCGATAAGTCGGTGGTGGGGGTGGCTTCTCGGGTGAGGAAGAACGAAAAGGCTCTGGCAGGTTTCGAAGAGGCGATGACCTGCCATCTGGGTGATTTTACCGAGTATGCTCGCATCCGCCGTGACCTTTCTGATCTTGAGAAAAAGGCCGAGAAGGGCCGTAGCCGTTTGCGGCAGTCCCAGGCGGTGGCGTCCGTCCTTGACCTGCTGCCCGGCGATATCATCGAGATTCCTCGGGGCCGTAATGCGGGCCCCGCCGTGGTGCTGGCCAGGGCCGAGTCTCTGGACGACCCGCGCCCGTCCATTCTGACGATGGCGGCACAGCTGCGCCGCCTTGACCCCCGCGACCTCGACGGGCCTGTTCTGCCGGTTTCGAAGATTAAGGTGTCAAAGAAGTTCACCGGTAAGACCCCCAAGGACCGCCGTGACATGGCCTCTCGTATGCGTGAGGCCCTCTATCAGGGGCTTCCTGCCCGCTCGGGGTCTCAGAAGAAGTACTTCAACGAGCGCGAGCGCGGGGACGAACAGAAGTTTGAAGAGCTGCGCCGGGCCCTGCGCAACCACCCCTGCCACGGGTGCTCTGACCGCGAGAATCATGCCCGGTGGGCTGAGCGCTGGTACCGCCTGTCGCGCGATACCGATGGTTTGCGCCGTCAGATTGAGCGCCGCACCAACACTATTGCCCAGGTCTTTGAGCGTATTACCCAGCTGTTAGCTAGTTACGGTTACGTTGAAACTGTTGAGGGGCGCCGCGTCCTTACTACTCGGGGTGCCTCCCTGCGCCGGGTTTACGGTGAGAAGGACCTACTGACCTCGCTATGTCTCGAGGACGGATTCTTGCAGGGGCTGGACCCTGCGTCAACCGCTGCTGTGGTTTCTGCCCTGGTTTACGAGGCCAAACGTGACGAACTGGGCCTGCTCTCTCGCTACCCGGGTCAGGGGGTTGAGGGGGCACTGATGACCGTGCTGAAGCACTGGAACAAGCTCAACGACGCCGAAAAACTCCACCGGCTACCGCAGACCGCTTCACCCGACTTCGGTATGGTTTGGCCCGTCTATAAGTGGGCGCGGGGCAAGAGCCTTGCCCAGGCGATCGATAGTACCGACCTGGCCGCTGGCGACTTCGTGCGCTGGACCAAACAGGTCATCGACAGCCTTGATCAGATTGCCCACGTGGCGTTGTCTGACCCCCAGCTACGCACCCAGTGCGAGGCCGCTATCAACCTGCTTCGCCGCGGCGTGGTAGCGACCCAGCTTTAGTCTGTTGTACTGTCAGTATTTTGAAAGGACGGCAATGATGCCCGCAACTGTCATGCTCGATGGCTCTGTCTACAGCCCCGCTGACCCCTTTGCTACCGCCCTGGTCATGAACGAGGGGCGGGTGGAGTGGGTGGGGCAGGATGCCGGTGCCCGCTCCATCGCGGATTCCTCCATGACCGTGCAGGAGCTGGGCGGACGCCTGGTCACCCCCAGCTTTGCTCTAGCGGCTGCTTCTACGACCGGGGCGGACGCTCCCGCCCTGCTCGATGAGCTAGCGGCAGCTGGCTACGGCTATGCCCGCCTGCTGCTCACTGATTTCGTGCAGGAGCTCCCGGCGGCGCACCCTGCGGTAGTTGCTGACTACTACCTTCCCGTAGGCAGCCTTGAAGGGGGCCGGGAGCTGCCCGCCGGCGTCCGCGGTATTTTTGTCTCATCTCCTGGAGAGCTTAACTCGCAGTTACTGGCTTTGCTGGCCGAAAAGCGCCTGCAGCTCATGTTGGTGGTCACCGAGGCGGCTCAGGTAGGGGAGTACCTGGCTCATCTGGCGCCTCTTGACGGCCTCGCCCGTCTGCGTATCAGCCCCAGCCTGGAGGGTCTCACCGAACTAGACCACAGTGACCTGGAACAAGCCAAAAACCTACAGGTCACCCTCGGTTTCTCAGGCGACTTCGACCGCTCCGGCGAAGCCTTTGGCCGGGCCCTGGCGGCGGGTGCTGCAGTTACCCTAGGGTCAGACCCCGGTACCCGACCCTCACTATTGGGCTGGGAGCTGGTAAACGCCGCCGTCAATCCCGCACAGACAGAACAGGCAGTATCGGCTCGCGCCGCTTTTGCCGCCTGCACCCGCGCGGTCTACCGCGCCGCGTCTACCCCCAACCCCTTCACCGGCCAGCTCGTGCCCGGAGCCCCCGCCCACTGCGCCCTCTGGACCATCACCGAACTCATCGTGCAGACCCCCGACAGCCGCATAGCCGCCTGGAGCACCGACCCGCGCGCCCGCACCCCCCTGCTCCCTGTCCTTGCCCCCGACGTGCCCCGCCCTGAACTGGTCAGCCTGTACCGCAGCGGCCACAAAGTGGGCTAGGCGTCACCTCAGCTCCCGGTCCCGCGATACACGCTCGGGCATCTGCACCCTATATAATGAAAAACTGGTTTACACGCCGTCCTCCGTTTCGGATGGGCCATGACAAGGAGACCGCATGCGAGTACTAACCGTGATTCCTACCTACAATGAGAAGGAAAACCTTCCCATCGTAGTAGAGCGCCTGCGCGCAGCCGTGCCCGACTGCGACATCCTCGTCGTCGACGACAACAGCCCCGACGGCACCGGCCAGCTCGCCGACTCTATGGCAGCAGAAGACAGCTACATCAACGTACTCCACCGCACCGTCAAGGATGGCCTGGGTGGTGCCTACCTAGCAGGCTTCGACTGGGGCCTTGAGGCTGGTTACGACGTGCTCGTTGAGATGGACGCCGACTGCTCCCACCAGCCCGAACAGCTGCCCCTGCTCCTGCAGGCAATCGAAGGGGGAGCTGACCTAGCTATCGGTTCCCGCTACGTACCCGGTGGTAAAACCAAAAACTGGCCCCTGCACCGCCAGATCCTTTCCCGCGGCGCCAACCTTTATACCCGCCTGATTCTGGGCACCAAGGTCAAAGACATCACCGCGGGCTACCGCGCCTACCGCCGCGAAGCCCTGCAGAAGCTTAACCTCGAAGGCATTGACTCCAAGGGCTATGTCTTCCAGGTCGATTTGGCCTGGCGCTCCGAGCAGGCCGGCCTGAAAATTGTAGAAGTACCCATCACCTTCGTAGAGCGTGAAATCGGTAGCTCCAAGATGGATGGCAACATCATCGTTGACTCCATGACCAAGGTAACCCGCTGGGGCTTGACCGCCCGAGCAGAGCGCGTCCGCTCCATCATCAAGAAGTAATAGCAGTTGATAGACGAAGGGCCCCGCCAGATAACTGGCGGGGCCCTTCGTCTTAGAGGGAAGCTAGCCTAGAGGGCGTGACGCTCCCGGTAAATCTCAAGACGCTGCTGCAGGGTCTCTTCGAGTTCTTCGACGCTACGGCGCTCCAGGAGCATGTCCCAGTGGGTACGAACAGGCTTTTCAGCGTTCTCTTCAACCTTGCCGTCGCCAGAAACTAGGAAGGCCTCCTTGCCGGACTTGGCTGTCCAGGTTGCGGGAATCTCAGCTTCCTGCGCGAAGGTAACGAAGACTCGTTCACCGTCTTCGGTGCGGTATTCCACACGCTGGCGGGGAGCCGGCTCCACGCCTGATTCGGTTTCCATTGACTGTGAACCCAGGCGCATACCGCGCAGGCTGCGATCGCTCATTTTCTTCCTCCATAAACGGTGACTGAAGTGCTTGCAGGTTTGTGACTACTCAAAGGCGGGTAAACCGTGCAGGCCAAATACCCATTATAACCTTTAGGCGCCGGGGCTGTGGGGGTCTGTGCCCTCAGCTGATTCGTCGGTAGGGAGCTCGCCCTCCTGAGGGATTTCAACGCCGCTATCGAGCTTGTCGAGGTTGGGGTTGAGGTCTTCAGGGGTCACACGGATCACCGGGGTGTCAACCAGGGGAGAGGACGGGGGAGTCGCAGGGGTAGACTCTTCCTCGGTCTCAGGTGCGCCTTCATTGCCCAGGGGTGAGAATGCGTTGCCGATACCGCGCAGGGCATCGCCCAGCTCGGTGGGAATGAACCAGAGCTTGTTAGCATCGCCCTCGGCTAGCTTGGGCAGGGTCTGCAGGTACTGGTAGGTCAGTAGCTTCTGGCTGGGATTCGAGGCGTGGATTGCGTGGAAGACCTTCTGGATAGCCTGGGCTTCACCGTCAGCACGCAGGATAGCTGCCTTAGCGTCACCCTCGGCGGTTAGAATCTGGGACTGCTTTTCACCTTCTGCTCGTAGAATCGCAGCACGGGAGTCACCCTCGGCGGTTAGAATCTGGGACTGCTTCTGGCCTTCAGCGGTCAGGATTGCGGCTCGGCGGTCACGCTCTGCTCGCATCTGCTTTTCCATGGAGTCCTGGATGGAGTGCGGGGGCTGAATTTCCTTGATATCGACGCGGGAGACGCGGATGCCCCAGCGGCCGGTGGTGCTGTCGAGAACCCCTCGCAGCTCGCTGTTAATCTGGTCGCGGGAGGTCAGGGTTTCTTCGAGGTTGAGACCACCGACGACATTGCGCAGGGTGGCGCTGGTCAGCTCGTCTACCGCCTGGATGTAGTTGGTGATTTCGTAGGTCGCGGCCTTGGGGTCGGTCACCTGGAAGTAGACCACGGTATCGATACCGACGACCAGGTTATCTTCGGTGATGACAGACTGGGCGGGGAAGGACACGACCTGTTCACGCAGGTCAATGAGGGGCAGGACGCGGTCGATAAAGGGAACGGTGACGTGGAAGCCGGGGTTGAGGGTGGTGTGGTACTTACCCAGACGTTCGACGATGCCAGCACGGGCCTGGGGAATAATACGTACAGCCTTAAGCAGGGTGATGAGCACCAAGAGGACGAGGGCTGTAAGCAGGATGGTTGTGGTGATGGTTGAAGCTGTCATAGGTTACGACCTTAATCTTTAAGTTAAAGGTTATTTTGTGGTATGAGGGGCTAGGTAGGCAGTTGCACCGCGAATGGCTACCACGGTTGCTGTTGACCCTTCAGGGAGAACCAGCTGGTTGCTTTCGGGGCGGGCCGTCCAGGTATCACCGGCGATACGGGCAAGACCTGCCTGCTCTGTGACCGTCTGGGTAATAAGAGCGTCCTGGCCAATAAGCCCATCAGAGTTCATCGCAATATTGGGTGAGCTTTGATGGAAACGCTTAATAAGCGGTGGGCGGAGCCCTAAGAGAAGGGCGATGCTAACAACTGCAAAAAGAACAACCTGACCAACAAAGGAGTCGAGGAAAGTGGTGCTCAGTGTTGCCGACAGGGCAGCTAAGGCCATCATTAGAAAGATGAAGTCGAGCATCAAAATCTCGATAATGGCTAGAACAATCGCAGCGGTGAGCCAGAAAGCCCAGAGGTTCTGTGTGAACCAATCAATCATGTGTACCTCCCACAGGTCGGTGTGTGTTAGTACTTATCTATTCTCCCTGATGTGGTTTCTCTGTGCTAGTCATTACGTGAGGTATGAGAGGATTTGGCCAGCTCAGCCAGGCTTTCCATAAAGCCGATAATATACATTATGTAAAGTAAAGCTAAAAATGCTCCCCTGACGCCCTCGGCTTACTCCGCAGCTGCTGAGCTTAGCGCTCCTGCGTTAGAGTAAAACTATGCTCAGTTCAGTTGATTCAGGTAAATATTTTTCCCAGCCGGTTCGTGCCGTGGTTGACCTGGCCCTCGTCCTTCTTTTTATTGCCATCGGGCTCACTAGCCACCAGGAACCGCTATCCCAGCTATTAGCCACCGCCGCACCTTTCTTGCTGGCAGCCTGCGCTGGCCATATTGGTGTGTGGGCCGTGAGCTCCAGGCGGCAGCTTCCCCTCTTGCTTGAAGGTTTTATGATGTGGGTCAGCACCCTGGTGCTTGGGCTTGGCCTACGCCTCTCCTTCGGCGATACTGCGGCAACTGCTTTTGTTCTTGTCTCAGCTCTTACTCTCTTGGTCTTCTTGGTGGGCTGGCGCCTTATCCTTGGCTTGGTACGCCGCAAGGCCTAAATTTCTTGATGTAGACAGTCTTTAAAAAGGTGTGGCCCCAGAAAGTCTGGGGCCACACCTTTATGTTGTTATTTACTGTTGCTGTAAGCAATCCAACATTCAAGCACAGCCTTAGCTTTACCTGACTCCACTGAGTGGCGAGCGTCCTGCAGGGCTTCCTCAAAGCGCTCTGCGAAAGGCCTATTGTTAACCGGGCGGTAAGCAGTCAAGCCAGCTGCAGCATTCAGCAAAACCGCGTTGAGGATTGGGCCGGGAGTCCCATCGAGAACCTGGTGAACAACCTGGGCGTTATGCTGGGCATCTCCCCCGCGTAGATCGTCCAGGCTGGCACAATCGATACCAAAATCGGTGGGAGTTAGTGAATGGTGTTCAACTCCCCCGTTGAAAGTTTCCCAAACTTGCGACTTGCCGGTAATGGTAATTTCGTCCAGGCCGTCATTCCCTCGGAAAATCAGGGCATGGTCCCCGCGGGAAGCGAAAACGGCGGCGATTTTCTCAGCCATCTCGGGGTCTGCTACACCGATGGCTGAAGCTCGAACCCGAGCGGGGTTGGTCATGGGGCCAAGATAGTTGAAGGCTGTGGGTACGCCAATGGAGCGGCGGGCGGGTGCTACGTGCCGCATGGAGGGATGGAAGACCTGGGCGAACAGGAAGGTGATGCCCGCAGCCTCTACTGCACCTGCCACATCTTTAATGTTTAGGTTTAGATTTATGCCTAGTTCAGCCAGCACATCTGCACTTCCACTTGATGATGAAGAGGCCCTGTTGCCGTGCTTAATGACGGGTACACCCGCCCCCGCAATCACCAGTGAGGCCATAGTGGAAATATTGACGGTATTCTGCTGGTCTCCCCCAGTGCCCACAATGTCTACAGCATCTCTGGTAACTTCTATGTGTTCTGCCTTATCAAGCATGCCTTGCGCAAGTGCAGCAAGTTCTTCAGGAGTTTCACCTTTAACATGAAGTCCAACTAGGAAAGCTCCGATAATAGCTTCCGGGGTTGATCCCGCCATGATGTCTTGCATGGCCCAGTTAATCTGGTCTGACGAGAGGTTCTGCTGGGCTACGAGTTGATTGAGAATAAGTTTCCACGTGATGGTGCCTGTCATGGCTCACATTCTACGGTTCTTTTAGTTCCCGGGCGAGCTCGTGAGACGGACGTCCGCGGGGACTTTCCGTACCAGGGTTGCTGGACGTTGGGTTACGTAAGTTTTACACACAACGTGTCGCCAAGCCTGCACTAAAAACCCCTAGATTAGGGGGAAGATATGCAGGATTTACAACACACCTCCTAGCAAACCCCCTTACCTATTGGTTCACGGGCACTTTTACAGACATAATGTCTATGTGACAACTGCAACCCATACCCCAAGTAAGTCGGCACACGCCGCTCTGAATCGACCCAATCAGGTGTCTGTCGGCACCGTCGTTTGGCTTGCCTCAGAGCTCATGTTCTTCGCCGGCCTGTTCGCAATGTACTTCACTCTGCGCGCTTCTCGCCCCGATATTTGGGCTGAGAACACCCCGCTGCTTGAAGTCCCTCTCGCTCTCGCCAACACCATCGTGCTGGTGCTGAGCTCCGTTACCTGCCAGTTTGGTGTTTTCAAGGCTGAACAGCTCAAGCCCCGCCGCACCGGTTCCCTCTTCAATGTCCGTGAATGGGGCATGGTTGAGTGGTTCCTGCTCACCTTCATCATGGGTGCGTTCTTCGTTTCCGTCCAGGCTTACGAATACGCAAACCTTGTAGCTGAAGGTATGACTATCGCGTCAAGCGCTTACGGCTCAGCTTTCTACATCACCACCGGTTTCCACGCACTCCACGTAACCGGCGGCCTGATCGCCTTCCTGCTGATCATCGGCCGTGCCTATGTTGCTAAGCGTTTCGGTCACTACGAAGCAACCTCAGCAATCGTTGTTTCTTACTACTGGCACTTCGTAGACGTCGTCTGGATCGCCCTGTTCCTTATCGTCTACTTCCTCAAGTAACCGGTAACCGCTAAAAGTAAACCAACTAGCACACACACAAAGGAACAACGACGTGAAGGCACTTTCTCAAAAGCGACGTCATCCGCTCGCAGCTCTCGTGTTGCTTGCCCTTGCCCTCCTCCTATCTGGTGGCCTCTACGCAGTTGCCACGGCTACTAACGAGGCTCAAGCCGCTACAAGCACCACCTACACTGCAGAAGACATCTCAGAAGGCCAGAAACTCTTTCTGGCCAACTGTGCAACCTGCCACGGTACTAACGCAGAAGGCTCAGTAGACGGCCCCTCACTGATTGGTGTTGGCGCTGCTGCTGTTGACTTCCAGGTAGGCACCGGCCGCATGCCCATGCAGATGCAGGGCGTTCAGGCTCAGCTGAAGCCCGGCCAGTTCAACGATGAGCAGACTAAGCAGCTCGCAGCCTACGTTGCATCACTCGGCGCAGGCCCCACCATCCCCGAGGAAGAGTACCTCGATGTTTCCAAGGGCGATGCAGCCAACGGTGCAAAGGTATTCCTCGCAAACTGCGCTATGTGCCATAACGCTGCTGGCGTTGGTGGTGCTCTTACCCGCGGTAAGTTTGCTCCTACCCTGATGGGCGTTTCAGAAAAGCACATCTACGAGGCTATGGAAACTGGCCCGCAGAACATGCCCGTCTTTAACGACGCAAACATCACCCCCGAAGAAAAGCGCGATGTCATTACCTACCTGAAGTCCCAGGAAGTTAACGCATCGGTTGGTGGTTTCAAGCTTGGCTCACTCGGCCCCGTGTCTGAAGGTCTTCTGATCTGGACCCTCGGCCTGGTCATCGTCATTGCATTCACCCTCTGGCTGACTTCACGAGCTGCATAAGCTCACGCACACACATAAATTTCGTACCAAGGAAGATTTGAGGCAACACATGGGAAACCATAGTGACGGCGCACATGAAAAGGCTGCCGTAGTTACCTCTCAAGAGGCAAGTCAGGAGAAGTTCGCTAACCCCGGACTTCCCCCGCATGCTCCCCGACTCACCGACGTCGATTCCAAAAAAGCTAAGGGTGCCGAGCGACAGGTAGTTCTGCTATTCGTCATCTCCATGCTGGGCTCCCTGCTTTTCTGGATTGGCTACTTCGGTGTAGAGGTAAGCGGCAACTTCTACGATGTCATGAACCCCGAAGCAAACAACATGCTTCGTCTGCAGAACCTTCTGCTGGGTCTCGGCATCGCTTTTGCCATGTTCGGTATCGGTATCGGTATCGTCCACTGGGCACGCTCACTCATGCCCGACCACGAAATGGTCGAAGAGCGTCACGCGGTTACCTCTGAAGAGGACCGCGCAGAGGCTCAGGAAATCGTTGAAACCATCATCGAAGAATCAGGCATCAAGCGTCGCCCGCTTCTTCGTAATACCCTCATCGGTTCCGTTATCCTCGCTCCCCTGACCTTCGTCACCCTGTTCCGTGACCTGGGCCCCGCAGACCCCTCAGTACTCAAGTACACCCTGTGGGACGAAGGCGTCCGCCTCGTGCGCGACCCCTCCGGCACCCCCATTAAGGCTGCCGACGTTACTCTGGGCTCTGCCTACCACGTCCTGCCCGAAACCCTCTCTAGCCTGACCCACGAGAACGGCTACCTCGAGGAAAAGGCCAAGGCAGTTGTACTGCTCATGCGTCTGGATCCCGCTGACATCAAGAAGGTCACCCCCGGTCGCGAAAACTGGAACGTCGACGGCATCTACGCCTACTCCAAGGTTTGCACCCACGTAGGCTGCCCCATCGCTCTGTACGAGCAGCGCACCCACCACCTGCTCTGCCCCTGCCACCAGTCAACCTTTGACGCGGCAGAAGAGTGCAAGGTTATCTTCGGCCCCGCAGGCCACGCCCTGCCCCAGCTGCCCATCGCAGTTGACTCCGAAGGCTACCTGGTCGCCCAGAGTGACTTCCACGAGCCCGTTGGCCCCGGCTACTGGGAGCGTGCAAAGCACATCAAGGAAATGGCAGGTGAAGCATAATGTCGACTTCAATGCAGTCTGATTACAAGGCGAAGACCTCAACCGGTCGTATCGCCCACTACGTAGATCAGCGTGTTGGTGCTTCAGGCATCATCAAGGAATTTGGTCGCAAAATCTTCCCCGACCACTGGTCATTCATGTTCGGTGAAGTTGCGCTTTACAGCCTGGTTATCCTGATTATCTCAGGTACCTTCCTCACCTTCTTCTTCAACCCCACCATGGTGTCGGTAACCTACGACGGTTCCTACGTTCCCATGAAGGGCACCCACATGTCTGCCGCTTACGCCTCTACCCTGGACATCTCCTTTGACGTCCGCGGTGGTCTGCTGATGCGTCAGATTCACCACTGGGCAGCTCTGATGTTCATGATGGCGATGACCGTGCACATGCTGCGCGTCTTCTTCACCGGCGCCTTCCGCCGTCCTCGTGAACTGAACTGGGTTGTTGGTTGTACCCTGCTCATCATCGGTATTCTGGCTGGCTTCACTGGCTACTCACTGCCCGATGACGTGCTCTCAGGTAACGGTCTGCGCATTATTGACGGTATTTTCAAGTCAATCCCGCTGGTTGGTACCTACATCTCGCTCTTCTTCTTCGGCGGCGAGTTCCCCGGTACGGCTGTGATTGGTCGCCTCTACACCCTGCACATCATGATTATCCCCGCGATGCTTCTGCTGCTCGTGGCTATTCACATGTTCATGGTTGTACTGCACAAGCACACCCAGTACCCCGGTCCCGGCCGCACCGAGAACAACGTCGTTGGCTTCCCCGTAGGCCCCGTCTACGCAGCCAAGGCTGGCGGTTTCTTCTTCATCGTGTTCGGTATCATCGCCTTCCTCGGCGCAACCTTTACCATCAACGCGATTTGGAACTACGGCCCCTACGACCCCTCACCGGTACAGGCCGGTACCCAGCCTGACTGGTACGTAGGCTTCGGTGACGGCGCCCTGCGTCTGTGGCCTGGCGTCTGGCCCTGGCCCTGGGAATTCGAATTCCTCGGTGGTACCTGGGTTCTGAGCGTCCTCCTCCCCTTCGCTCTGATGGCTGGCTCAGTCATGATGGCCATGGTCTTCTGGCCCTGGATCGAGCAGTGGGTTACCAAGGATAACCGAGTCCACAACATCCTGGATCGCCCCCGCAACGCCCCCTTCCGTACCGGTGTGGGTGTAGCAGGCATCATTGGTTACGCATCCCTGATGATCGCGGCAAGCTCCGACCTGATTGCAACTCACTTCCATGTATCGCTGAACGACGTTGCCTACTGGCTCCGCTTTACCTTCGTATTCGGTCCCCTCATCGGCTTCTTCATCACCCAGCGCATCTGCCTGGCTCTGCAGCGTAAGGACCGTGAGCTTGTACTGCACGGTATCGAAACCGGTAAGGTCGTCCAGCTCCCCCACGGTGAGTTCATCGAGGTTCACAAGCCTCTCGACGAATACCGCCGCTACGAGCTGGTCTCCTTCGAGTCACCCGAGCCCATCCCGGCTCAGCCCAACAAGAAGGGCAAGGTTGGCCTGATCGAGAAGACCCGCGCAGGTCTCTCAAAGATCTGGTTCGAAGACCGCGTAGTTGCCGTAACTCCCGCTGAGCTCGAAGCAGCTCACCATGAGCACCACGGTGCACATGAGGTTGACGGCCACAAGGCTGACTCAATCGAAAAATAATATACGGTTGTAGTAACAGTGTGGGGCACCCCTGACGGGGTGCCCCACACGTGTTTTAACAGGCTTTCGCTGGCCCTGCGTGAAGAGTTACCAATCACCGAGCCAATCATCTCCTCTACGGGCTTTCTGCACCTTGTAAACGCCAATTACTAGTCGGTGGGTGGGTATTGGGGCTGTTGCCCTACATGGCTGACAGTTCTGAAAGAGTAGCGCACTCCCGAGGTCGCGTGTGCTGGGCCCATTCTGCGCAAGATGCAGGGTAAATGAGGTGGCTCTCCCCCAGCTCACAGGGGACTTATAACCTTTGAACCGCTGTGCTGTGCATTTGAGGATGCGGGGCACAGCGTATCTCTTTTCAACCGGGGCTATGCCGCTGAGCGCCCGCCACAGGGATGGTCTCCCAGCTCAGGGAACCATGGTGGCGTGCGCTCTTGGCCGGTAATCACATAATAAAGATTCTTTAGGCGGCTCGGCGTGTCGCACTCCTAGTGTGGGCTGGTAGGGCCAGGCTGGCTCCTGTGCCGTCCTGTGCCGTCCTGTGCCGTCCTGTGCCGTCCTGTGCCGTCCTGTGCCGTCCTGTGCCGTCCTGTGCCGTCCTGTGCCGTCCTGCCACTCTCCCCTCAGCAATCTAAAAACGACACAAAAAGGGTGGGGCCTCTATCCTTTCGGATAGGGGCCCCACCCCTTGAGCCACGTAAGACTCTTAGTGGGCGTGGTCGCCGCGGTTGTATTCGTAAACCCAACCCAGAACAGCTGCTGCTGCGAAGGGGATGGCGATAAGTACGATCCACCAGTCGATAGCCAGACCTACAACAACGATGGTGCAAGCAACACCGATGAAGAGGGGCCACCATGACCACGGTGAGTAGAAGCCGTAGTCGCCAGCGCCATCAGCGATTTCACCTTCGAGGTTCTCGTAGGGCATGTCGGGGTGCTTCTTGTCGGTGAAGTTCAGGAAGTACCAGAGGAAGAGACACATCACGGCGGTAGCCAGAATCGCGGGGAAACCGGCCCACTCGGTGAAGTCAGTCATCAGACCGTAGACAATGCCAACGGGAATCAGGAAGACGCCGATGAAACCGAAAATCTTAGCAAGAAGTTTCACAGTGGCCTCCTAGCGTGCAGTTGCCTGGCGGGCTGCTGCAGCGACGTCATTGTTGGTGGACAGTTCAGGGTGGTGCAGGTCAAGTGCAGGACGCTCTGAACGGATACGGGGCAGGGCGGTGAAATTGTGGCGCGGGGGCGGGCAAGAAGTTGCCCATTCCAGTGAGCCACCGAAGCCCCAGGGGTCATCAACCTCAACACGCTTGCCGTTGCGGGCGGTGGTGTAGACGTTCCAGAACCAGGGAATCATGGAGATTGCCAGAATCATGGAGCCTACGGTTGAGAGCTGGTTCATCCAGGTGAAGCCATCTTCAGGCATGTAGTCTGCGTAGCGGCGGGGCATGCCGTCGACACCGAGCCAGTGCTGGATGAGGAAGGTCATGTGGAAGCCGATGAACAGCAGCCAGAAGTGAATCTTGCCCAGGCGCTCGTTCAGCATCTTGCCGGTGAACTTGGGCCACCAGAAGTAGAGTGCTGCGAACATACCGAAGACGAGGGTACCGAAGATGACGTAGTGGAAGTGAGCGACCACGAAGTAGGAGTCAGATAGGTGGAAGTCCAGCGGCGGGGTTGCCAGGATAATACCGGTGATACCACCGAAGAGGAAGGTAATCAGGAAGCCGATAACCCAGAGCATGGGGGTCTCAAAGGTGATGGAGCCCTGCCACATGGTGCCGATCCAGTTGAAGAACTTCACACCGGTAGGAATACCGATCAGCATGGTCATGAAGGAGAAGAAGGGCAGCATGACCGCGCCG
This sequence comes from Rothia nasimurium, assembly GCF_928381415.1. Classification (GTDB taxonomy): domain Bacteria; phylum Actinomycetota; class Actinomycetes; order Actinomycetales; family Micrococcaceae; genus Rothia; species Rothia nasimurium_H. The sequence goes on along the minus strand of NZ_CAKMSF010000004.1, from coordinate 135,015 downwards.
GTGACGTACATGTGGTGTGCCCATACGGTAACTGACAGAGCCGCAATAGCGATGGTTGCAAAAATCAGACCCTTGTAACCGAAAATCGGCTTACGTGAGAAGACGGGGATGATTTCTGAAACGATGCCGAAGAAGGGCAGAGCCAGAACGTAAACCTCGGGGTGACCGAAGAACCAGAAGAGGTGCTGCCAGAGGACGGCGCCACCGTTTTCGGGGTCGAAGATGTGGCCACCGAGACGGCGATCCATACCGAGGGCGAACAGGGCGGACGCCAGCGGCGGGAAGATCATGATGATCAGGATTGCGGTGATCAGGGTGGTCCAGGTGAAGACCGACATACGCCACATGGTCATGCCGGGGGCACGCATGCAGAGGATAGTGGTCAGGAAGTTGACGCCACCCATGATGGTGCCGAAGCCCTGAAGAGCCAGACCGAAGATCCAGAGGTCACCACCGACAGAGGGGCTGTAGGTGGTGCTGTTCAGCGGAGCGTAAGCGAACCAGCCGAAGGAAGCTGCACCCTGGGGGGTAAGGAAGCCAGCGATGGCTACCAGTGAGCCGAACAGGAAGAACCAGAAGGCCAGGGAGTTCAGACGGGGGAAGGCAACGTCGGGTGCACCAATCTGCAGGGGTACCAGGACGTTAGCGAAACCGGTGAACAGCGGGGTACCAAACATGAGCAGCATCAGGGTGCCGTGCATGGTGAAGAGCTGGTTGAACTGTTCCTTGGTTTCGAGGAACTGCATACCGGGGGTGAAGAGCTCCAGGCGCATAAGCAGAGCCATGACACCGGCAAAGCAGAAGAAAATAAACGCGGCGATCAGGTACATGTACCCGATGGTCTTGTGGTCGGTGGAAGTCAGCCAGTTGACGATGATTCGTCCCTTGGACTTAGGAACCACCCGCGGGACAACGCTACCGGTTGTCTCAGCTGAATACTCAAGAGTAGTCACGGGTTACCTCTTAGTTGTTGGTGTTCATGTTGGGGTTACGGTTGTACTCGTCACCCAGACGGCCAATGTTGCCTTCATCTTCCAGTGACTGGATGTAGGCATCGTAGTCTTCCTGGCTGACAACTTCAACGTTGAAGAGCATCTCTGAGTGGTACTCACCGCAGAGCTCGGCGCACTTACCCTGGTAGCGAGCGGGCTCGGAACCGGTGGTGAAGTACATGTGGTTGGTCATGCCGGGAATGGTGTCGCGCTTCTCGAGGAAGGCGGGAACCCAGAAGGAGTGGATGACGTCACGGGATTTGAGCTGCAGGTCTACGGTTGAGTTGACCGGCAGGTAAAGGGTGGGGAGGGTTTCCTCAACGCCTTCCTTGCCTTCCTTGTCGAGGCGAGCCTGGACGCCGGCGAAGTAGACGTTTTCGTCGAGGTAGTTGAAGTCCCATGCCCACTGCTTACCGTAAACCTCGATGGTGACATCGGCGGTTTCAGACTTGGGAGCGGTGATTTCGCGCTCGGCACGGTCTGAGAAGGTGAAGAAGCTGACGATCAGGATGATCGGGATAGCGGTGTAGAAAATTTCCAGCGGAGCGTGGTAGCTCACCTGGCGGGGGTAGCCGGTTTCGTACTTGCGACGGCGGTAGGCGATGATGCACCAAAGCATGAGGCCCCAGGTCACAAGACCTACAGCCAACGCAGCGATCCATGTACCAATCCAGAGGTCCATGATGGTATCGGCGTTATCGGTTACACCACGCTGAGTGGGCAGCCAGCCCACTGATGCCTGTTCTGAACAACCGGTCAAGAGCAGCGCTGAAACGGCTGTGGCAGCGGCTACTGCCTTGCCCTTAAGCCCCTTGCTGCTGGTTCGATGCTGCGAACTCACAGACGGCCCTTCCTGTAGCGATGTGCGTGTCACCTGGTGCTGTGTGTGGACAGCATTAACCCAGGTGTTAATTCTTTCAATACGAGCTTACCCTCAAACGGGCGTTTCTGGTGACAACCTGTCAATGAACTGACGTGTCATTACATAAGTATTTCATGTTTGGGCGGGCTGAAACAGAAAAGTGGGGGTATGCCGGAGCATACCCCCACGTGTGAAGCGGGCTGGGTAGACGCTTAGTGGAAGGAATCTCCACAGGCGCAGGAGCCCTGGGCGTTGGGGTTATCGATGGAGAACCCCTGCTTCTGAATGGTGTCTTCGAAGTCGATGGTTGAGCCTTCGAGGTAGGGAACACTCATACGATCAACGATGACTTCTACGCCGTCGAAGTCGCGGACGGCGTCACCGTCGAGCACGCGCTCGTCGAAGTAGAGCTGGTAAATCAGGCCTGAACAGCCGCCGGGCTGCACGGCGATGCGCAGGCGCAGGTCGGTGCGTCCTTCCTGCTCAAGCAGGGAACGAACCTTACCGGCTGCAACCTCGGTGAGGTTAACGCCGTGGGTGGGGAGATCTTCGAGTACTGCCTCAGACATAAGCAATCCTTTCGTGGGGTGTTTTGATGTCAATCTTACGCCTCTTGGGTACGGGGCGCGAGATGTTCGCAGTCAAGTGAATTCCTAGTTGGCGGTGTGAGCTGCCGCCAGCATGAGGGCTTCAGCAAGGATTGCCTTCTGGAAGTCGGGGATGAAGAGGGACTCGTTGGCGCTGTGGGCGCGGGTATCGGGGTCTTCGATGCCGGTAATCAGAATGTGGGCCTCGGGGTAGACCTCGGTGAGGGTCGCAATGAAGGGGATGGACCCGCCCATGCCGGTGGTGACAGGCTCAACTCCCCAGGCCTCCCCCAGCGCTGCCAGGGCTAGCTGGGCGCCACTGCCAGAAAGGTCGGCCTGGTAGGGCTGACCGGAGTCTTCGGCATGGTAGGTCACCTCTGCCCCGTGATGGTTGTGGCGGGCGAAGTGCTCGGCAAGTGCCTGGTGGGCTGCGGCGGGATTCTGGCCGGGAGCCAGGCGGACGCTGATGCGCGCCTTGGCTGTGGCAGCAATGGTGTTTGAGGACTCGGCAACCGAGGTGATGTCCATGCCGATGACGGAGATAGCGGGCTGGGACCAGAGGCGGGAGGAGATAGAACCCTGACCTGCCAGCTTCATGCTGTCGAGAATGCCAGAATCGGTGCGGAAATCGACCTCAGGGTATTCAACGTCAGGTTCAGGTGCAGTAACCAAACCTTCAACTGCAACTGAACCTTGAGTATCGTGCAGGGTGGCGAGTAGCTGGATAAGGACGGTGTTGGCGTCCAGCAGGGGGCCGCCAAACATGCCGGAGTGAACTGAGTGGCTGCTCACGCGTACAGAAATATCACCGCTTGCTACACCACGCAGGCCCGCGGTAAGAGCAGGTACGCCGGTTTTCCAGTTAGCTGAGTCTGCTACAACGATGTAGTCGCCAGCAAGCTTGTCGCGGTAGGTATGCAGGAAGCTATCAAAGCTGGGTGAACCAGCCTCTTCCTCGCCCTCGATAAAGATGGTGACGCCAACCTTAAAGTCGTCGCCCAATACTTCACGCGCAGCCTTAAAGGCAGCCAGGTGGGCAATGACACCAGCTTTGTCGTCCGCAGCTCCGCGGCCGTAGAGGCGATCGCCCTTGCGAGTGGCGACAAAAGGCTCGGTCTCCCAGAGGGAGCGGTCGCCAGCTGGTTGCACATCGTGGTGGGCATAGAGCAAGAAGGTGGGGAAGCCAGGTGCAGCCGGTGAGTGGGCTACGACCGCAGGCATACCCTGCTGGCCTTCCCCGTAGGTTGCTGAGAGAATCTCAACACTTTCAAAACCGGCGTCCTCCGCCAGGCTCTTCACCTTTTCGGCACTGCGCTGTACCTCAGTAAGATCAAAAGACTCCCAGGCAACAGAAGGGATAGCCACGAGCTCAGCTAGATGCTCAAGCTGAGCTTCAAAGTTCTCTTCGATGTAGGTTGCTAGAGCCGGGCGGGCAGAAAAATCAAAATCGTGTGTTGTCATACATCTCAGAATACGCTCTGACTGTATATCTACGCACGAACTTGGTTATTCTTAAGGGGTGTTTGGTCGTAATAAGAAATCATCAGAAAATGCTGGTTCTGTGGTTGCCGAGGCTACTCCGGTAGCAAGCGAAGCCCCTGAAACCACCCAGCCGGGGTACACCGCGCCCAAGGGACGTCCTACCCCTTCCCGTAAAGAACGTGAAGCTGCCCGCCGCACTCCCCTGGTTCCCGCAGACCGCAAGGCTGCAAAGGACGCCCAGCGTGAAGCTGACCGCGAGTTCCGGGCAAAGCAACAGCAGGCCCTGCAAACCGGCGATGAGCGCTACCTGCCCGCCAACGATCGTGGCCCCCAGCGCCGCTACATCCGTGACTATGTTGATGCCCGTTTCAACGTAGGTGACATCATGATCATCGTTATTCTGGCTGTCTTTATCGTGGGCCTTTTCTCCCCCAGCATGCAGCAGTACACTATCTTGCTGATGTGGGGCATGATTCTACTCTGGGTCATCGACTACATGATTATGTGGCGCGGGCTCAAGAAGAAGTTGACCGAAAAGTTTGGCTCCATTGAGCCCCGCTCCGGCTTCTACGCCTTCAACCGCGTCATGATGATTCGCCGTTTCCGCCTGCCCAAGCCTCAGGTTAAGCGCGGCGAATACCCCAAGTAAGGCCACGACGGAGTAAATGCGCTAGCTTTCAACCTTAAATTCAAAGGGGCGCTACCTCTCTAGAGAGGTAGCGCCCCTTTGTGTCATGATCTCACGTGTCTAGTCTAGCGGGTTTTCCGCAATTTCAATAGTCCACGATTAATATGAGCTGCCCACAGGGGGCCTTCGTAGATGAAAGCAGAGTAACCCTGCACCAGATTGGCGCCCGCATCCAGGCGGTCAGCGACGTCCTGAGCAGTGGTAACGCCACCTACCGAGATAAGAGCCAGCTGGTCCCCCACCTCAGCTTTCAACAGGCGGAGAACCTCAAGGGAACGCTTCTTGAGGGGCTCACCTGAGAGGCCACCCGCACCAATTTCCTTAACCTTAGCTTGAGGGCTAACCAGGCCCAGCCCATCACGGGCAATCGTGGTGTTCGTGGCAATAATGCCGTCTAGCCCCAGACGCAGAGCCATCGCGGCAACGTCCTTAATATCTTCATCGGCCAGATCAGGAGCAATCTTCACGACCAGGGGCACACGGCGCCCCTGCACGACGCGGTCGGCTTCAGCACGTACAGCCTCAAGTAGAGGTTCAAGGGTCTCAGTCGCCTGAAGGTCTCGCAGACCCGGGGTATTCGGCGAGCTGACATTCACAGCGAGATAGTCAGCCTGGGGCGCAAGAACCCGAGTGCTCACCAGGTAGTCCTCGATAGCGTCCTCAAGGGCTACCACCTTGGTTTTACCGATATTGACACCAATAACGGGGCGTACCTTACCCCGATATTCGGCTTCAAGATCCGCGCGGGCAGCTGCAACACGGGGGCCAGCTGCTGCCGCCCCATCGTTATTGAAGCCCATGCGGTTAATAATGGCTTTATCATCTACCAGACGGAAAAGACGGGGCTGGGGGTTGCCCGGCTGATCCTGGCCGGTAATCGTACCGATTTCAATGTGCCCAAAACCCAGGTTACCTAGCGCCGGAATTGCCTTACCGCCCTTATCAAAACCAGCGGCAACGCCGAAAGGCGAGGGGAAAGTAAGGCCCATGACCTCGGTAGCCAGTGACGGGTGAGGCGCAAAGTAGCGACCCCCCAGGCGAGAAATGCCGGTGCGGCGAAGGGTCTGTATTCCCCACATGCCCACATGGTGAGCCTTCTCAGCGTCCATGGGTTTGAAGAAGAGTTTGAACAGGGTTGGGTAGATCCGCATATCGGACCCCTTTCAGCCGCGGCTTTCGCCTAGTGTGGGAGGAAACTTAGGGTTGGGTCACCTTATCAACGGCCCCACCGTAGCGGCGGTCACGGCGGGCGTATTCTTCTACCGCCTGCCACAGTACCGTACGGTCAACATCGGGCCAGAGCACGTTCATAAAGACCATCTCGGCATAGGCACTTTGCCAGAGAAGGAAGTTAGAGAAACGCTGTTCACCAGAGGTGCGGAGGAAAAGATCAACGTCGGGCAGATCAGGCTCGTCGAGATAGTTCTGAAAGATTTTTTCGTTGACGTGCTTGGGCTTGAGGCGGCCGGCTGCGACGTCCTCCGCAATCAGGGCGGCGGCGTCCGCAATTTCTGCCCTACCCCCGTAGTTGACGCACATGGTCAAGGTACACAGGGTGTTGTGCTTGGTTTCTTCTTCGCACTTTTCGAGCAGTTTGATAACCGACTTCCAGAGCTTGGGCCGACGGCCAGCCCAGCGGATGCGAACCCCCCAGCTCTTGAGGGTCTCTAGCTGACGTTCTAGAACCTCAGAGGAGAACCGCATGAGGAAGGCGACCTCATCGGGGCTACGACGCCAGTTCTCGGTTGAAAAAGCGTAGGCAGAAACATAGGGAATACCCATTTCGATAGCACCAGCCACCACATCGAGCAGGGCTGCTTCACCGGCTCGGTGGCCCTCATTGCGGGGTAGGCCGCGTTCATTCGCCCAGCGTCCATTGCCGTCCATCACCACGGCCACGTGCTGGGGCACGAACTTGCTCGGAATCGCAGGAGCTACGGCGCCGCTGGGGTGGCTGTAGGGCTTCACCGGTGTCATCTACTAGATTTCCTTCTCTAGGGTGGTCAGAGTTTTGAGCGGCCGCTCAAGCTGCCACTGCACATAGTCCATGATATGCCGTTCTGCCCGCTGCCGGAGCGCGGGCGGGTGCTCGCTCAAAATGCCGGGCCAGTCGCCGGTGGCCAGAGCCGCTAAATAGGCAGGTTCTTCAGGAGCCAGTGGGCTGAGCTGAGGGAAGTCACCGGTGCGCGCACACCCGGTGCACAGCACCCCCAGGGAGGGGGAAAAATAGGTGAGGTCATCCAGACTGCCGCAGGCGGCACAGGCACCAATGGCCATGCTCCAACCCGCCCTGTGCAGGGCTCGCAGCAGGTAGGAGTCAAGGACGCGGTGGGGCGGGTAGGTACCCCGCGCTAGGGCTGAGAGGGCCCCGGCCAACAGCGTGAACTGCTCCTCTAAGCGCTCTTGTTCGTGGTTGAGAAGTTGCTCTGCCACTTCGGCTAAGACAGCCGCGACCGTGTAACGGGTGTAGTCGTTGATAATCGGCCCCAAATAGGCGCGGCGGGTAACAACCTGCGAAATCGTAGCGAGTTTTTTACCGGGGGCAGCCGAAATATCGACCAGCATGAAGGGCTCGAGCCGAGCACCAATCTTTGAGCTACTCTTGCGCACTCCCCTGGCTACTGCGTGCACAATCCCCCGCTGCCGGGTAGCCAGGATAATAATGCGGTCGTGCTCCCCCAGATCCTGGGTGCGTAAAACAATAGCGCTATCACGAATGGTCTTAGTCGTAGATAGCGCTGAAGTCACGTCTTTATTCTCCCACATTCAGTGTGCCAGGTCTCTACCCTGACCTGTTATACGGGGCACTGTCAAAAGGTGGGCCGTACCGGAAGTCCCGGCACGGCCCACACTGATGCTCTACTCAGCAGAGTCACGCAGCGCGCGGTTCACCGCTGAAATCATAGCCTTGAGTGAGGCACGAGTGGTCGAGCTGTCGATACCGACACCCCACAGCACCCGGCTCCCCACCGCTGCCTCAATGTATGAGGCCGCCTGGGCGCTCGCCGCAGAAGCCAGGGTGTGCTCCGAGTAGTCGAGCACGCGGACGTCCACGCCCTCCTTGGCCAAAATTGACTGCAGGGCCTCGATGGGGCCGCTACCCTGACCCACTCGGTTGTAGGTATGGCCAGCAATGTTCAGGCCAACCCGCATGGTGGTCTCGCCGTGCTCCTCAGAGTCAATAGAGAGCGATTCAATGCGGTACTTACCCCAGCGGGCGTCCGCCTCCCTGCTCGGCAGGTACTCATCGGCAAAAATATCCCACAGGGCCTTGCTCTCAACCTCGCCTCCCTGGGCATCGGTCTGAGCCTGCACAATAGCAGAGAACTCCTGCTGGGCGCGCTTGGGCAAATCGAGCCCAAAGTCCTTCTTGAGCAGGTAGGCCACACCACCCTTGCCCGACTGGGAGTTCACACGAATCACAGCCTCGTAGGTACGGCCCAAATCCTTGGGATCAATGGGCAGGTAGGGAACAGCCCATACCAAATCATCGACGCTCTTACCCTGCTCGGCAGCGTCCTTCTCCATGCGCTCGAAGCCCTTCTTGATGGCGTCCTGGTGTGAGCCTGAGAAGGCGGTGAAGACCAGGTCGCCACCGTAGGGGGAACGCTCGTGAACGGGCAGCTGGTTGCAGTACTCAACGGTTCGACGAATCTCGTCGATGTCGGAGAAGTCAATTTCGGGGTCGATGCCCTGGGTATACATGTTCAGGCCCAGGGTAATCAGGTCAACGTTACCGGTGCGCTCGCCATTGCCAAAGAGGCAGCCCTCGATACGGTCTGCACCGGCCAGGTAGCCCAGCTCAGCTGCAGCTACACCGGTGCCCCGGTCGTTGTGGGGGTGCAGAGAGAGAATGACGTGCTCACGGTTGGTCAGGTTGCGGCTGACCCATTCTACGGAGTCAGCATATACGTTAGGGGTAGCCATCTCAACGGTGGCAGGGAGATTGATAATAACCTCGTTGCCCTCGCCAATACCCAGCTCATCGGTGACAGCGTTGCAGACGCGAACCGCGTATTCCAGCTCGGTGCCGGTGAAGGACTCCGGTGAGTACTCGTAGGTGATCTTGGTGTCGCCAGCCAGCTGCTCTTCGTATTTCTTACAGAGACGGGCGCCGGTGAGGGCGATGTCCAAGATGCCGTCCTGGTCCTGGTTGAAAACCACGCGGCGCTGCAGCACAGAGGTGGAGTTGTAGAAGTGGACGATAGCCTTGGGGGCCCCGTCGATAGCCTCAAAGGTCTTCTGAATCAGGTGCTCACGGCACTGTACCAGCACCTGGATGGTGACGTCGTTGGGAATGTGGCCCTCTTCGATGAGGGTGCGCACGAAGTTGAAGTCGGTGGCCGAAGCTGAGGGGAAGCCGACCTCAATTTCCTTGTAGCCCATCTTGACCAAGAGCTTGAACATGGCGAGCTTGCGCTCGGTATCCATGGGGTCAATCAGGGCCTGATTGCCGTCACGCAGGTCAACAGCGCACCAGCGGGGGGCCTTTGTCATGGTCTTGTTAGGCCAGGTGCGGTCGGGCAGGGAAACCTGAATCTGCTGGTCAAATGGCACGTACTTGTGTACGGGCATGGGTGAGGGCTTCTGAAAGTTTTTCATCGTGATGACCTTAGATGTTGAGATCGGTGAGGAAGGGGTATCGTCCCGGGTAGCACTGACCCGTATCGAAGCTATACCCGGGGCGCTTCGATACGGCAGATAAGGAGTACCAGTGTCATCTCACTCATACTGTCACGGTATCACGCAGAGACGGGCGGCGGCAGAACCTGCCGCCGCCCGTCCACTATATGGAACCGCTGGGTGGGTGATTAGTAGCTGAAGGACTGCTGGCAGGTTACCTGATCAGCGGTCTGGCCGGTAGCCCCGGCCGCAATCTCCGAGGTGGGTGCGGCAATGGCATCGTTCTCAGCCAGGTCCGACCCCAGAATAACGGCAATACCCACGTACTGATCCGAGGGAGTTAGCGAGGTGATACCGAAGAGGTCGGCAATAGCCTGGGCCTCAGCGTCATAGCCGTAGGGGTAGTAAATTGCCGACTCGGTGTAGACCGCATCGGTGGTATCTACCGTGACCGAGGTAAAGCCAGCCTGTTCAATCTTGGGGGCTAGCTCTTCGGCCCGGTTTTCAACACCGGTGGCGTCGGTGACGCTCACGCCCAGGGAGTAGATCAGCTCAGCAGCCGGGGCGGACGATTCACTCGCGGTGGCAGTGGCCGCGGGGGCAGGCTCGACCAGGGATTCATCATTCTGAAGTTTGGTGAAGAAAGCCTCTGCATCGGCAGAGAGCTGGAGCTTGTTTTCGTCGTAGACGTAGGGCTCGTTGGGGACGGTTGCAAAGACGACCTTGCTCAGGTCGATGTTGGCAAAGATAGAGCCGATGCTCACCAGGTTACCCAGGTTAGTCAGTTCCTTATCGACGGTGACGTTCTGGGTAATAGCCTCAGCGATGTTGAGTAGCATAGCCGGGTTGGTGAGAGTTCCCTCAGCCTGGACCTTCCGAAGTAGGGAGGCGAGGAAGCTCTGCTGGGCCTGGATACGGGCGGTGTCGCTGCCGTCGCCAAAGCCGTGACGAGAACGTAGGAAGGCCAGAGCCTGTTCACCCTCAACGCTGGAGGTTCCGGCGGGGAGCTTGAGCCCGCTGTAGGTGTCGTCAATCGGCTCGGTTACACAGACCTCAACGCCACCCACAACGCTCGATAGGGCTTTGACGGCGTTAAAGTCCACCAGCATGAAGTGGTCAATAGCTATGCCGGTGAGGTTGCTGATTGTGGCCACGGTGCAGCCGGGGCCACCGCGTTCGAGGGACTCGTTAATCTGGGTTTCGGTGGTAGCCGGGTAGACCTCACCGGTTTCGGCATCCGTACACTTGGGAATATCGACCATCAGGTCGCGGGGGAAGGATATGACGTTGACGTTTGAACGGTCTTCGCTCACCTGAACCAGCATCATCACATCGGAGCGTGCCCCGGATGCGGCGTCCTCAGCAGTACCGTAGGCCCCGTTGTTACCGGCGCGGGTATCGGAACCAATCACGAGAATATCGAGAGGGCCGCTGGCAAGGTCCGACGAGAGCTCACCAATGTTCATCTCGGCGGTCTGCACGTTGCTGCGCAAACGCACCAGGGCAAAACCGCTAAAGGCAACCACCATAGCGAGAAGGGCAACGCACGAGAGCGCTATCCACTTGACCCGCTGGGACTTGAGAGGCTGGTTGCTCATATGACGCCCCAGGGGCGTAACAACTCGCTGCGGGGGCTGACCCTGTGGCGCCATAAAAGGTATCTCCGATTCGTCTACGGTACGGGGGTGACCGATTTTCTTCAGCCCAGCTTAGGGGGTAAAACTGGGAGGAAACTCCTGATAAGAGGGGAAAACTTAGAAGCCCAGCTTGCCCAGCGCACGGGGGTCGCGCTGCCAATCCTTGGCCACCTTCACGTGAATGGAGAGGAAGACCTTGGTGCCGAGCAGGGCCTCGATGTTCTTACGGGCAGTTTGACCGATTTCTTTCAGGCGAGCTCCCCGCTTGCCAATGATAATTCCCTTTTGGGAGTCTCGCTCCACAAAGAGGTTCACGTGAATATCGAGCAGGGGGTTCTCCTCGCTGCGGCCCTCGCGCAGTTCCATTTCTTCAACGGTGACGGCTACCGAGTGGGGCAGCTCGTCCTGCACGCCTTCCAGAGCCGCTTCTCGCACCAGCTCAGCTACCAGGGTGGCCTCAGGCTCGTCGGTCAGCTCGCCGGTGGGGTACAGCGGGGGTGAGTCAGGCAGGTAGGACGAAAGGAGCTTCGCGACCTCTTCTACCTGGTAGTCCTTGACCGCAGAAACCGGGATGATATCTGCCCAGCCGCCACGGCCGTCATTAACAGGAGCAGGCACAGCCTGGCCCTTATCGCGGGTAGCTGCCGGGCCGCTGCCCTTACGGAAGGGAAGCTCCTCCCCCTTCTTCTTGCGCTCCTGACGTTCGCGGCGCTGCTGGCGGGCTGCCCGCTCAGCGCTCATAATCTCATCGCCCAGCGCCGAAACGGCAAGAAGCTGCTCGGTCAGCTGCTCGTGACCCACCTTATCGGCCTTGGTGACGATAGCGACGATGGGCTTGTTGCCCGAGGCAGCCAGCTGCTGCGCAATATAGCGGTCACCGGGGCCGATTTTTTCGTCAGCAGGAATGCAGAAACCAATGACGTCGACCTCCGAGAGAGTCTGCGCCACCATGTCGTTCAGACGCTCACCCAGCAGGGTACGGGGGCGGTGCAGACCGGGAGTATCCACCAGCACCAGCTGGAAGTCCTCACGGTGCACAATACCGCGGATGGTGTGTCGGGTAGTCTGCGGGCGGTTGGAGGTAATAGCGACCTTCTGCCCGACCAGCGCATTGGTGAGGGTTGACTTACCGGCGTTGGGGCGGCCTACCAGAACGGCAAAGCCCGCAGTGTAGTCGTCGGGGAAGGAAGCAAACTCCATGCAGATACTCCAATGATGGGATTAAGTAATGTCTTGGCTTTACTTTACAGGGTGTTGCGGCGCAGGGTCCGCCCAAACAGAGAGCGTGCCAATCTTATTGCGGCGCCCACGAGAACCAATAGCCTTAATGTGAATACCCTCAACAACAACTTCGCTGCCGATAATCGGTACCCGACCCAGGTGTTTAGCTAGCAGACCGCCGACCGTATCGACGTCCTCATCATCAAGTTCTAGGCCGAAGAGCTCGCCCAGTTCCCAAATACTCAGGCGGGAGCTGATCTTGAAGGTGCCGTCGTCTTGCAGGGTGATTTCGGGCTTCTCGTTGTCGTACTCGTCAGAGATGTCGCCGACCAGTTCTTCAATGAGATCTTCTAGGGTTACAAGACCGGCGGTTCCGCCGTACTCATCAACAACCACAGCGACGTGGGTAGATTCACGCTGCATTTCCTTGAGCAGGTCCATCACGCGCTTGGATTCTGGCTCATAGCGGACCGGGCGCATCAGAGAGGTAATCCCCAAGCTCTTAAGGTCTGCCCCCGCCTCGCGTGAGGCGGCCAGGGCGTCCTTGAGGTAGAGCATGCCACGCACATCGTCAAAGGACTCCCCCAGCACCGGTACGCGGGAGTAGCCCGACCGCAGGAAGAGGGAGATAGCGTCGTCCAGGCTTTCGGTCACGTCAACCGTCACCATATCGGCACGCGGCACCATAATTGAGCGGATGCGGGTCTCATCGAGTTCAAAGATGGACTGAACCATCTCTGCCTCGTCGTCTTCGATAGCCTCAGAAGAACTGGCGCGGTCAACGAACTCAAGAATCTCATCTTCAGTGAAGATGCCGGTAACCTGCTCGGAGTCCTTGGGGCTGACCTTGCGGGACAGGGCGGTGAGAGCGGACGAGAAGGGGCGGGTCAGCACGCCTAGCCCGTAAACCACCCCGGCCATCGCCGAGAAGACCTGAGTATGCTTGGTGCGCCCCACCAGGCGGGGGGCAACCCCGAAGAAGGCAAAGACCACAACGGTCATGACAAGTAGGGTGACCAGGACGCTCACCCAGGTGCGGCTAAAAAGATCGTGGACGAGCAGGAAGAAACAGACGACCGAAGACACCTCAGCCAGAACCCGCCAGATTCGCAGGGAGCGGAAGTAGGGCTCGGGGTCAGCGAGAATAGCCCGAATACTCTTGTTCTCGGGCTCCTCCCCCAGGCGCTGGGCCTCAGAACGGGGCAGATAGGTGTAGGACGACTCAACGGCGGTGAGCAGGTAGCCCACTAGAACTAAGAGCAGGACGGCACAGGCCAGCAAAGCAGAATAAAGCACCGGTTAGTGCCTCGTCTCTACAGGTGCCGGGCGCCCCAGAAATTCTTCAAGAATGGTGCGCTGAATACCGAACATTTCAGCCTCTTCTTCCGCCGTGGCATGGTCAAAGCCCAGGCAGTGCAGGATGCCGTGGGTGGTGAGCAGGCAGAGCTCATCGAGGGTGCTGTGGCCTGCGTCCACCCCCTGACGGGCAGCAACGGGCGGGCACAAGACAATGTCACCGAGGACGCCGGTGGCAGGCTGATCGTCGGTGCCGGGGGTGAGCTCGTCCATGGGGAAGCTCATCACGTCGGTGGAGCCGGGCAGGTCCATCCAATCGATGTGGATGCGCTCCATTTCACTTTCGCCCACAATAGCGATAGATAGCTCGGTCTCAGGCGAGACCTTCATGTGGGTAAAGGCGTGGGCTACCAGCTTCTCCAGCACACCGGTATCAACAGCCTCAAAAGACTCACGCACAAAGTCGCCCGCCTCTGCGCCGGGCTCTTCAATATCAAACTCAATATTCACGGGGCTAGGCCTTCTCTTCGGGGGTTACATCAATACCTGACTGCTGCAGCAGCTTTTCGGCCGCAGCCTCAATGGTCTGGCGCTTGACCTTGCGATTGCGGCGGCGCTCCATCGAGGTCTTGGCATCGTCCCACTTATCGTAGGCACTCACAATATCCGAGACCAGGGAGTGGCGCACCACATCCTCGGCCTGCAGAACCGCGAAATGGATATCGTCAATGCCCTCAAGAATCTGGCGAATCTGCTTCAGACCTGAAGCCTGACCACCGGGCAGATCAACCTGGGTGACGTCACCGGTAATCACCATCTTGGAGCCAAAGCCCAAACGGGTCAGGAACATCTTCATCTGCTCCACCGTAGTGTTCTGCGCTTCGTCCAAAATAATGAAAGCGTCGTTCAGGGTACGACCGCGCATATAGGCCAGGGGCGCCACCTCAATGGTCCCGGCCTCCATCAGACGAGGAATGGTCTCTGGGTCCATCATGTCGTGCAGCGCATCGTAGAGCGGGCGCAGATAGGGGTCAATCTTCTCGTTCAAGGAACCAGGCAGGAAGCCTAGGCGCTCGCCAGCTTCGACAGCTGGGCGGGTCAGAATGATGCGGTTGACTTCCTTTGACTGGAGGGACTGTACCGCCTTGGCCATGGCCAGGTAGGTCTTACCGGTACCTGCCGGGCCGATGCCAAAGACCACGGTGTTGGCATCGATAGCATCGACATAGGACTTCTGATTAATGGTCTTCGGGCGAATATTCTTGCCCCGGGAGCTCAGAATATTCTGGCTGATCGCGGTTGCTGGGTGTGAGAGGCTGGCGGTCATCATGCCCATGATGCGCTTGACCACCTCGCCGGTGACCTGGGTGTCGTTCTCTACCAAAATGGTGAGTTCAGCCAGCAGACGGACGGTGGTGGCTACGGTTTCTGAGGGGCCGGTAACGATGACGTCTAGCCCCTTGGGTCGAATAGTGAGACCGGGGAAGGCCTGCTCGATCAGGGTGATATTTCCGTCGTGGGGGCCAAGCACCGCGACCATCTCTTCGGTTGACCGGAAGGAGAAGGTGCGGGCAACAGAGAGGGGGCGGCTGCTAGCCGTAGATGAGGTAGTCATAGATGCCCGTGCGGGCTGTCAGAGCTCCTTGAAATACAAAGCGTACGCGGTAGTTCTTACTTTACCTGTAGCAGAACGGGGTTTACCAGCGTCCTAGCGCAACGTTGAGGGCAGAAATAGCGGCTGCACCAGCGGTGGAACTGCGGAGGATTTCTGGGCCAAGCAGCACCGTGTGGGCCCCGGCTTCTGCGAGCAGGTCGAGTTCTCGGGGGCTGATACCGCCTTCGGGGCCAACGATGAAGTAGACCTCTTTTACCCGATCGGTCAGGTGCCGCTCAAGAGCTTGGGTGAGACGGTAGTCTGCCTGTTCGTGGAGAACCAGGAAGAGGCCGTCCTCCCCCAACTCCTGGGCAAGATCGGCTAAGTCTGCGGTTGAGTGCTGTTCATAGACCGGTGGCAGCAGGGCCCGGCGGGACTGCTTAGCTGCTGCCCGCACCGTATTCTGCCACTTAGCCCGTGCTTTGACGGCCCGCTCCATCTTCCAGCGCACAATCGACCGGTCGGCGCTCCAGGGCACAATACCGTGGGCACCCAGCTCGGTGGCCATCTCAATGGCCTGGATATCCCTATCCCCCTTAGCCAGGGCCTGCACAAGGTATATCTCTACCCCCACCGAATCTTGGGTGAGCTCGAGGACCTCAAGCACGGGGCCGTCCTGACCCAGCTCAGTAACCCGGGTGATAGCGCGGTTGCCCTCACCGTCTACCACGTCGAGCCCTTCCCCGAGCTCCGGACGTTTGACGAGGGCATGGTGCCCCTCGTCGCCGGTCAGGTGCAGGGTGGCACCTGGCGTCAGGGCAGTTAGCTCATCAGGTTCGATGTAGTAGACAGCGTTGCTCATGGGGTCGTCCTATTTGAGGTGGTCTTTGAGGCGGGAGAAGAAGCCGCCCTGCTTGTGGGTGACGGTTTCGCTGACCTGCAGGTCCTCGCCGCGAAGCTCGGAGAACTGCTTGAGCAGGTTCTTCTGCTCCTCGGTGAGGTCGGTGGGGGTACGTACCTCAATCTGCACACGGATGTCGCCGCGGCCGCCGCCGCGCAGGTGGGTGACGCCCAGGTCCTTGAGGGTGACTACGTTACCTGACTGGGTTCCGGTGGGAATCTGTACCTGCTGGGGGCCGTCGAAGGTGTCGAGGGTGATGGTGGTGCCCAGGGCCGCTGCGGTCATGGGCACACCTACGGTGGCTACCAGGTCATCGCCGTCCCGGCTGAAGGTGGGGTCGGGGTTGACACGCAGCTCAACATAGAGGTCGCCGTTGGGGCCACCTGCGGTACCGGCCTCACCCTGGCCTGCCAGGCGGATGCGGGCGCCGTTGGTGACGCCGGCGGGAATTTTGATGGTGAGGGGCTTGCGTTCCCGCACGCGGCCTTCGCCGTAACACTCAGCGCAGGGGTGCTTAATGACGGTGCCGAACCCGCGGCAGGTGGGGCACTCAACGGGCTGCACGACGGTGCCCAGAATCGACTGGACCTGGCGCTGCATGTAGCCCTGGCCGTGGCAGGTGTCGCAGGTTTCGGGGTGGATGCCCTCAGCGGTTCCTTCGCCCTTGCAGAGGTCACAGGTGACGGCGGTATCAACGGTGATGGGCTTGTTGGTTCCGAAGACGGCATCTTTGAGGTCAATCTTGACGTTGATGAGGGCGTCCTGGCCCTGGCGGACGCGGCTCTGGGGGCCGCGCGGGGTAGAGTTGAAGAAGGTGTCGAAGATGTCTTGGAAGCCGCCAAAGCCCCCGCCGAAGCCGCCTGCTCCTGCACCGAAGCCACCGGCGGTGCCGTTTTCGTTGCCGGTCTGGTCGTAGATGCGACGCTTTTCTGGGTCAGAGAGCACATCGTGGGCGAGGGAGACGCGCTTGAACTCCTCGGCAGCTTCTTCTGAAGGGTTGATGTCGGGGTGCAACTGGCGGGCCTTCTTGCGGTAGGCCTTCTTGATTTCTTCGGGGCTGGCATCGCGTGAGACGCCGAGGGTTTCGTAGTGACTGCTCACTGGTTCTCTCTTTCGATGGGCTGGTTTAAAGGGGGTAGGCGCAGGGCTAGGCCTGGCCCAAAATCTTGGATAGGTAGCGGGCTACGGCGTTGACCTTGGAGACGGTGCTGGTGTAGTCCATGCGGGTGGGTCCAACGACTCCCACGTGGGCAGCTCCCCCGGGCCCGTAGCTACTGGCGACGACCGAGGTTTCGGCCAGGGATTCGCTGCGGTTCTCAGAGCCGATACTCACGGCAAATCCGCGTTCATCGTGGTCTAGGTCGGTGAGTAGTTTGAGTAGCACAACCTGCTCTTCTAGGGCATCGAGCACCGGGGCGATGCTGCCTCTAAAATCTACGGTCGAGGCGGCAAGGTAGGAGGTGCCCGCAATCAGCACCTGAGAAGAGGCACCCTGGGCTGCGAGTAGGTGCAGGGCCTCGGTGAGGGGGCTGAGCAGGTTATTGCCGGGGGCGGACGCCGGTGCTGCGGCTATGCTGTCGAGCGTACGGTTGACGTAGAGGTCAAGGAGCTGCTGGCGGGCCACTGCAAGCTCTTCGGGGCTGTGGGCAAGGGTGAGGGTGCGCTGGTTAACCTGGCCGGAGTCGGTAATAAGAATCAGCAGCACCGTGGTGCTGGAGAGGGAGACCAGCTCGATATGGCGCACGCTGGTAGCCGGGCCGGTGGGGTACTGCACCATAGCTACCTGGTGGGTGAGCGATGAGAGCAGACGCACGCTGGTCTTCATCATCTCATCAACGCTTTCGGCGCTATCGAGCAGGGTGTGAATTGCCCGTTTTTCAGCGTCAGAGAGGGGCTGTAGGGACGATATCTGGTCAACGAAAAGGCGGTAGCCCCGGTCGGTGGGCACCCGCCCGGCACTGGCATGAGGAGCCTGGATCAGGCCCTGCTCTTCGAGGGCCGCCATGTCGTTGCGCACGGTGGCGCTTGAGACCCCCAGCTGGTGCCGCTCGAGCAGGGTTTTAGACCCTACGGGCTCACGGGTGTGCACGTATTCTTCGACGATGGCTTGCAGAACTTGCAAGCGTCTCGGGTGGTTCACGGCACCTCCTGGGCTCATAGGTCTTCGCCTGGTGGGCGAAGAGGTCTGCGGGGCTAGATTAGCACTTGATGACCTTGAGTGCTAAGTTACCCGTTAACTCTAATACCACTGAACTAGAATCAGAACTCGGTACGCTGATGGCTAATGCCCCTGGATGAGAGAGTGAGAGAGACACCGATGGACTACCGCGATACCTGGGGTCAGGCTGACCTCACCTCCCACCGTCCTACCCTGCCCAAGGTACCTCTTGCCCCCGGCATGGTGCTAGAGGACGCCGCCACCGGCTTTGTGGGGGCGGCAGTGACCCTGCGGGCTACGGTGTCCGGCCCCCAGGTGGGCCTCGAAGACCGGCGGGGCCGAATCAAGTTCTTCCCCCTGGGCCCGGGGTTTTTGCTCGAAGGCCGCAGCATTGACCTGACCAAGCCTCAGCAGAAGCCCAAGGCCGCTACGCGGCAGGTTTCTCGGTCGGGGTCGGTTGCGGTGGAGAACGCTCCGGCACGGACGGCCAGGGCCAGCCGTATCTGGGTGGAGGGCGTGCACGATGCCGAGCTCATTGAAAAGGTCTGGGGCCACGACCTACGGGTTGAGGGTATCGTGGTGGAACCCCTGCACGGGGTCGACGATCTCGCCGCAGCAGTTGCAGGTTTTGGCCCGGCCTCCCACCGCAAACTCGGAATTCTGGTAGACCACCTGGTGGCAGGAAGTAAGGAAGAGCGCATCGCGCAAGAGGCCATGGCCGTGGCCGGTGCCCGCGATAACGTGCTGATTGTGGGCCACCCATTTGTGGATATCTGGCAGGCCGTCAAGCCCCAGGTATTAGGCTTACAGGCCTGGCCCGAAGTTCCCCGCGGGGAAGACTGGAAGACAGGCATACTGCGGCGTTTCGGGCGGGCGGCGGATACCCCCGAGGACGTCCGCGCCGGCTGGGATTCCATTCTCAAGAGGGTCAATTCCTACACCGACCTTGAACCAAGTCTCTTAGGGCCGGTAGAACACCTCATTGACTTCGTCACCCTTGACGGGCCCGCAGGCTAGAGCGGGTACAGGCGGTGTGACAAATATCGTCCTGCTCCCCCATAAATTCGTAGGCTTCACATATACCGCCCTCCCCCGGCTTTGACTAAAATTGTGACTGGTGGGCTTAAAAGCCTGCGCATCACTCATTCGCCCTTCAACCTCAAAGAGAAGAATTCTTGAAGACCGCATCAGCACCTTCCTCGACCACCTACAAGGGGTCACCTGCAACCGCTGCACACCTGTCTGTTAGCGCAGACCGCAATATCGCAACCGCTGCACACTTTGGGGGCGTGCTAGGTTGTATTCCCGCGGCCGTCATCTACTACCTCTACCGAGGCCGCGGCCCCTTCACCGAGCAGGAATCCCGTGAAGCTCTCGACTTCACCCTGCTGCCCACCCTGGTTCTGGCCGTCTCTATTATGCTCAGCAACATTCCGGCTATCGGCTGGCTCTTTGGCCTGATTGCTGCCCTGGCCTGGACCTACCTGGCTATCTCAGCTCTGATCGCCGGTGTAAAGGTAACCCGCGGCAACCCCTACCAGTACAAGGGCAATACCCGTCTTTTCAGCAAGCTCACTCGCCGCGGTAAGTAGGCACCCGGGCTGCTAGAACATGAAGGGGGCGGTCTGACTCAGCTGAGTCAGACCGCCCCCTTTAGTTTCCCCTGGCAGGGCAAGAGAAGTTAGCTGTCAATATCGGGGAGGAGCTCCCTGGTCACCGCGTCGCCCAGTAGGCGCCCCTGGAGGGTGAGCTGCACGCGTCCGCCCGCTCTTGCCTCGGGGTCAATCAAACCCTGCCCCTCAAGCCAGTTCAGGGACGCCTCGATTCGGGCAGCATCACCACCCTCCAGTAGACGGGAAATGTCTAGGCCGTCAATGACCCTGACCTGTAGCATGATGTCCTCAAACCTGCGGGTCTGCTCCCCCAAAACCTCGCGGGCAGCAGCCGGGCTTTGACCAGCCCGGACTCGGTTGGCGTAGGGTACCGGGTGTTTGAGGTTCCACCAGCGGGTGCCGTTCACATGAGAGTGGGCGCCGGGGCCAATTCCCCACCAGTCCTGGTTACGCCAGTAGGCATAGTTATGACGGGAACGATACTCCGGTGACTTGGCGTAGTTCGACACCTCATACCAGTGGTAACCGGCCTCATTGAAGATCTGCTCAGCCAGCAGGTACATATCCGCCATCAGGTCCTCGTCGGGCATGGCGTAGTCGCCCCGCCGAATCTGGGCAGCCAGCTTGGTACCCTCTTCAACGATAAGCGAATAGGCAGAAATATGGTCGGGGGCATACGATACCGCTGCCCGCACCGACTGCTCCCACTGCGCTAGGCTCTCCCCCGGTGACCCGTAAATCAGGTCAACCGACACCTGCAGCCCAACCTCTTTAGCCCAGGCGACCACCTTGGGAACATTCGCCGGAGTGTGGGTACGATCGAGCACCTCAAGCACCTCAGGTACCACCGACTGCATACCGAAGGACACCCGGGTAAAGCCACCGGCCTTCAGAGTCTCAAGGTCCTCGCGGGTCACCGAGTCGGGGTTAGCCTCGGTCGTTACCTCAGCACCCTCTTCTACACCAAACAGCTCAACCGCTTCGCGCAGAATCTTCACAAGGTCAGCTGCGGGCAGCTTGGTGGGAGTGCCCCCGCCAAAAAAGACAGAGTAGAGCGGACGGTCAGCGACACCCGACTCGCGCAAAACCTGCCGGGCAAAGCGCAACTCGGCGATGGCGTCCTCGGCATAGGTACCCAAACCCACCCCGTTGCCGAAATCCTCGGTGGCGTAGGTATTGAAGTCGCAGTAGCCGCACCGTACCGAGCAAAAGGGCACGTGCACGTAGAGAGAAAAATCGCGCTCAACGCCGTGGACGGCAGAATCAACGGGGATTCTGCCGTCCAAAGGGGCCGGAGCGCCCAGAGGCTGGGCTGGCATTACTTCTTGCCCTTGTCCTTACCTTCTTCACCGGAAGACAGGGCAGCGATGAAGGCTTCCTGGGGGACCTCAACACGGCCCACCATCTTCATACGCTTCTTACCTTCCTTCTGCTTCTCCAGCAGCTTACGCTTACGAGAAATATCGCCACCGTAGCACTTAGACAGAACGTCCTTACGCATAGCGCGAATATTCTCACGGGCAATAATGCGAGAGCCAATAGCAGCCTGAATCGGCACCTCGAACTGCTGACGAGGAATCAGCTCGCGCAGCTTACCGGTCATCATCACGCCGTAGGAGTAGGCCTTATCGCGGTGGGTAATGGCCGAGAAAGCGTCAACCTTCTCGCCCTGCAGCAGAATATCGACCTTGACCAGATCGGCTTCTTCCTCACCGTCAAACTTCCAGTCCAGAGAAGCATAACCGCGGGTCTTGGACTTGAGCTGGTCGAAGAAGTCAAAGACAATTTCGGCCAGGGGTAGGCGGTAGCGCAGTTCCACGCGATCCTGTGAAAGGTAGTCCATGCCACCCATGGTGCCGCGGCGGGACTGGCACAGCTCCATAATCGCGCCCACAAACTCATTCGGGGCAATGATGGTACAGGCCACCATGGGTTCGCGGATGGTAGCGACCTTACCCTCGGGGAACTCGGAAGGGTTGGTGACTCGCTGGGCGGTGCCGTCCTCAGCCACCACATCGTAGATAACGTTGGGGGCAGTAGAAATCAGGTCGAGGTTGAACTCGCGTTCCAGACGCTCACGCACAATTTCAAGGTGGAGCAGACCCAGGAAGCCACAGCGGAAGCCGAAGCCCAGAGCCGCAGAGGTCTCAGGCTCGTAAATCAGGGCGGCGTCGTTGAGCTGCAGCTTATCGAGGGCGTCACGCAGGGCCGGGTAGTCAGAGCCGTCAATCGGGAAGAGCCCCGAGAAAACCATGGGCTTGGGGTCCTCGTAGCCACCCAGCTCTTCTGCGGCAGGCTTGTGAGCACCGGTGACGGTATCACCCACGCGGGACAGGCGGACGTCCTTCACACCGGTAATCAGATAGCCTACCTCGCCCACGCCCAGGCCGTCGGTCGGCTTGGGCTCGGGAGAAATCACACCGATTTCCAGCAGGTCATGCTCGGCACCGGTAGACATCATCTTAATCTTCTGGCGGGGTTCCAGCTTGCCGTCCACCACACGAACGTAGGTGACCACACCGCGGTAGGAATCGTAGACAGAGTCAAAAATCATGGCGCGAGCGGGGGCATCAGCCTGGCCCTCGGGTGCGGGCAGCAGCTCAACAATGCGGTCAAGCAGCTCGGGTACACCCTCACCGGTCTTACCCGAAACCCGCAGCACATCCTCAGGCTCAACGCCAATCAGGTTAGCCAGCTCCTCGGCATACTTATCGGGCTGGGCAGCCGGAAGGTCAATCTTGTTGAGCACCGGAATAATGGTCAGGTCATTTTCCATAGCCAGGTAGAGGTTAGCCAGGGTCTGAGCCTCAATACCCTGAGCAGCATCCACCAGCAGCAGGGCGCCCTCACACGCAGCCAGAGAACGGGAGACCTCGTAGGTGAAGTCCACGTGACCGGGGGTGTCAATCATGTTCAGGGCATAGTTGACGCCGTCCACCTCCCAGGGCATACGAACAGCCTGGGACTTAATAGTGATACCGCGCTCACGCTCGATATCCATGCGGTCAAGGTACTGGGCCTTCATCTCGCGCGGAGTAACCACGCCGGTGGCCTGCAGCATGCGGTCAGCCAGGGTGGACTTACCGTGGTCAATATGCGCAATGATGCAGAAGTTACGGATAACGGAAGGGTCAGTGGCCGCCGGTTTGGGCGGGTTGGTCGCCAAGGGTGACACGTGGGTTGGGTCCTTTCACGACTCTCAGAAAGCTCATGGGAGCCTACCGGGTCTCTGACGGTAGAAATCAGTTAACCAGTTTCTCACATTTAGCCGGTGCGTGTCTGCTCGCGCGCCGAGGAGCAGCGATTATTGTAGTGACCATGAAGATCAACATGCGAACTATCCAGCAGGCGCTGAACATCGGCCAGCGTATCTACCGGGAATGGAACAAGTACCAGAGCCAGAAGAATAAGCAGCAGGGCACCGGCACCCGCCCCTCTGATGGCAGGAGCCAGGCAGGCACGCGCACCCAGCGGCGTCCGGACGCCGGCAACGGCAAATTTGGTACTTTCGGCCCCGGCAGTAACCAGCAGGCACCTGCCGGGCAGTCCAACGGAAGCTGGGAACAGGGCGGCTACCCCGGCGACTACTTCGGCTCGGTAGCCTTCGACTACTCCCCCGCTCTCGACGGCGACGCCGACCCCGGCGAAGTCGTCTGGGCCTGGGTCCCCTTCGAAGAGGACTACAGCCAGGGCAAGGATCGCCCTGTCCTGGTCATCGGACGCTCCGGTTCCTACCTTCTAGGGCTGATGCTCACCAGCAAGGACCACTCCAACTCCCGCACCGTCGACCCCAACTACCTGGACATCGGCGCAGGCGTATGGGACAAGGAAGGGCGAGACTCCGAGGTCAAGCTCAACCGGGTCATCCAGCTCAACCCGAACGGTATCCGCCGTGAAGGAGCCATCATGGACCGTGCAACCTTCGACTTCATCGCCGAAGCCTACCGCCGTCGCTAAGAGACTTGCTCAAAGGGGTTACACAGGCTCGCGCTCGCTGCCGACCCTCTCGCTGGTTCACTAGCTGGCTCGCAAGCTCGCCAGATTCGCACCGAGATTTATTTTCCTCGCGAGCTCGGAATCTCGGTGCTCATCACCGGCGATTCACGCCAGCCCCGAAGCCAGCAGCTTCGCTGCGAGCCTGCTCCACTCAACCTGACGTAGACTAAGAAAAATTGTTGCTTATATCTCTGCCCTAAGCTGGGGCGGAGCTGATAAAGTTAACCCTTGTGTGTCCGATGGTCATCGGGCACTGCTGACTGGTTGCCATAGGCATCCCCACGCCGCTCAGTCGATGACCGGTCAGCGCAGCCCTCACCGACCAATTAGACAAAAACAGAAAGTTTTTAATCGTGGCTAACATCAAGTCCCAGAAGAAGCGCATCCTCACCAACGAGAAGGCTCGTCTGCGCAACAACGCAATCAAGTCAGATCTCAAGACCTCCATCCGTAAGGTCAACGAGGCAGTTGAAGCTCAGAACGTTGAAGCAGCAACTGAAGCTCTTCGTGTTGCGAACCGCAAGCTGGACAAGGCTGTTTCTAAGGGTGTTCTGCACAAGAAGAACGCAGCTAACAAGAAGTCCGGTCTGACCGTTCTCGTCAACAAGCTTTCCTAAGTTCTATATTCCGGCACCTCTAGCCGGCGTCTAAGAGCGAAGTGACGCAAGGCCCCGCTCCCTTTCCTGGGAGCGGGGCCTTGTGCTTTCTTGCCCTGTCGCTAGTGGTTGCGGGAGGCCTGGGAAATAGCCAGAACGGCTTTTTCTAAGGGGTAGAAAGAGTCAAGATTCTCGCCCTTGAGCTGGGCATCGGTATCGGCCAGCAGGGCCAGGACGCGGGCCAGGTCGGCAGGCGCATACCTGCGGGAATCCCGCTGGGCAGCTTCTACCTGCCAGGGAGCCATCTTAAGGTCGCCCGCCAGCTGGTTTGAGTTGCCACGCACCCCGTGCACTTTGGCAATGTTACGCATACGGGCGGCCAGAGCACCCAGGATAGGGATAGGGTCGCTCCCGGTATCAATCGCCTGGCGGAGCAGTTTAATAGCTTCCCTGCTGTTGCCCGCTACCGCAGCATCGCCCACCTTAAAGGCGGTGACCTCGGTACGGCCGCCAAAGTAGCGGTCGATGGTATCTACAGTGATGGTACCCGGCTCATCTGCAATAAGCTGGCGGGCAGCCGAGGCTAGTTCTGAGATATCACTGGTTGCTGCCGCGAGAGCTGCCGCTGCGGGCGGGTCAATAGAGCGCTGAGCTGACCGGAACTCATACACCACGAAGTCCAGCCGGTCGCGTTCGTTTTTGAGGGCTTTACATTCGACCACCGGGTAGGCCTTATTGGCCTTGATGGTATCAATGAGCTTTTTACCCCTATTGCCGCCTGCGTGGTGAAGAATCACCAGGGTGGAGTCGTGGGGAGCAGCGGCATAAGTGATGGCGTCTTGTAAGAAGGCGTCGCTCATGGAAGCTACCTGGGTGACCTCAATGATTTTGGGTTCATCAAAGAGTGAGGGGCTGGCAAGGACGTCTAGCTGTCCGGACCGGTAATCTTTGGCCGAGAGGCTGGTGAGTTCATAGCTGCCGTGGGCCTCTGCAAAGAGCTGGCGAAGCCGCTGGGTTGCCCGGGAGGCAAAGTATTCTTCGGGCCCGTACAGCAAAACAAGCGGAGCAAGCGGGACCGATCGCCAGCCGTTATCTGGGCCAGCTGAGCGGTTGCGGGGTGAGCGTGCCATGTATCCTCCTTGGGTGCCTTTCTATCTTGTCAGATAAAGCGCTTTTGTGCAGGTTTACCCCGATGAAGTCACCTCAATCCCCCGGTCGCTGGTGGTGAGTGCCAAATGCCCCGAAAGGTCTGTGCGGGCAGCGGGGATAGAACCCCGGTTCAGGAAGGTGAGAATATCATCGTGCGGGTGCCCATAACTGTTGCCGGCTCCCACAGGGATGAGCACTAGGGAGGGGCTGACTGCGATGATCAAGTCGGTGCCACTGCCCGCCGAACCGTGGTGGGCAATTTTAAGGACGTCGGCAGGCACCTGCCCCGCCGATTCGGCAAGAAGCCGGTGGGCGGCGTCCGCCTCGAGATCCCCCGTAGTGAGCACGGTCAGCTGCCTCTGGCCGGTCTCTCTGGCAGGCAGGGACCAGTGGATGACGAGGGAGGAATTGTTGATCCAGCTAGAGGAACCAGTCTTACCGGGAATCCGCTGGGTCTGCTCGGGGGGCCACAGCACCCGGCCCAGGGGTTGATCGGCCACCTCGTGCCGCTCTGCTGTAACAGACTCTGTGGGGAAGGTCGAGCCCGCAGCAAGCCGATAGGCAATAGCTCCCTGCTCGCCCGGGGTCTGTTCCCCTTGTCTGCTGTAATGGGGAGACGTCACCAGCGTCGGCTGGGCGAAGTCCTCTTGAACCTGTTGTAGCGCCCCATCGTGGTCGCTATGTGCATGGGTAATAAGCACAGCTTCCAGCTGATCTACGCCAGCCCAGTCTAGGCAGGACTTGAGAGCCGAGTAATCGTCGCCGGTATCAAGAAGATAGGCCGATTGCTGGCCGGTGCGGATTAGGTGGGCGTCCCCCTGGCCTACATCACAAGTAATCCATTGCCAGTGGTCAGGGGCCCGGTGAGAAGCTGGCCAACGGTCGTGGAGCAGGAAAACCGCTAGACCTATCACGAGCACTAGGAGGGCAAGATCAACCAGGCTTTTGTTTCTCCTGCGGTTCACGGCCTGCCCCCTAGCAGTCGAGGCAAGCGGGCCGGGGGCAGGGAGTTGAGAGACCTGTCTGCTGAGAGAACCAGCCAGCTGCTACCCACAACGATCAGCAGGGTCAACCCTAGAGTGAAAGGTGAAAGCGCAAGAGGTAGCTGGCTTGCAGGTAGCTTGTAGCACCAGGCAGCAACCGCTAGCAGCCCCTGGGTAAGAAAGCCACCGAGATTCATGAGGGCATCGAGTAGGGGTTGGGCTAGCCCCAGGGCGTAGCCGATGAGGGCAAGTAACCCCAGCACGGTAATGGGCGCTACCAAAGGGGCGGCCAGAAGGTTAGCTAGGACCGTATAGGGGTAGATGGACTCAGAAAGTATCAGGATAACCGGCGCGCACCAGAGGCTAGCTGCACAGGGTAGGGCTACCAGATCAGCAAGCAGAAGGGGCAGCGCTCTACTGAGGAGACGCGAGAGAGCCGGTGCCAGTATCAGGAGGGAAGCTGTAGCCACGACCGAGAGAATAAAGCCGTAGTGGGTGGCAAGGGGTGGCGCTGCCAGAAGAAGAGCCATTACGCAGGTTGAGAGGAAAGCCAGACGGTAGGCTCCGTGGCCAAGAATCAGACCTAGAGCTCCCAGCAGCCCCATTACCCAGGCTCTGAGTACAGAACCGTCAAGCCCTACCAGCACGACGTAGGCCGATGACGCGGCCACTCCGACTGCTATGAGGGCAGGGCGCCGGGGCCACAACGGGTAGAGCAGACGGTAGGCGACGACAAAAATCAGGGTAATGTTAGCCCCCGAAACAGCTGTCAGGTGTGTTAGACCGGCCACCCGCAAAGATGAAAGAGCCGGTGCAGGCAGCGAAGAATCATCGCCGTAGGCCATACCCAGGAGCAGGCCAGCCCGTTCGGCGCCCAGATGGTCCACTGCCCTATCGCGCAACCCGCTCTTAAGTTCGAAGAGAGGGGCTACAGAAGCCGGGTGCTCCAGCAGGCTCACAGCTCCCTGCAAACGGTAGTAGGTTCCGCTGACCTTCAACTCCCCCACCGCGCTGACAGTGCTCCCCGGAATAAAAAGTTTATCTGTATAGACGCTGAGCGGTACCCGCTGGCTCCAGGTCCTTGAAGCCTGCCTTATCTCCACGGTTTCTACCTGCAACCTATACCCACCCGTCGGAGCAGGCCGGGCCTCAGTTACTTCAGCCGTCACTCGTATTCCCTGCCCGTTCAGAGCCTGCATCAGCTCCCACTGTTGAGGGTAACCCCGGGCGTGAAGGGCAACAGTCTGTAAGGCAGCGAGCAGGCAGGTTAGCGCCAGGGTATGCGACACAAACACCGGTACCTGGGTCAGTGGACCTTTCGCCTTCGCAATACTTTTCCGAACTAAAATCTGGGCGCCGCACCAGGAGCCCAGAGCAAGACAAGCGAGCAGGGCCCCAGCCCAGAGCGCCCACCGGGCCCCGGCAAGAATCCACAGAGCAGTAAAACACCAGAGCCCCACAGCAGGTACCACAAGGCGGGCATCGGTCAGACGCGGTTGCACCCGCCGATGTTCGGCCCGTTCAGCCTGTGCCTGCTGCCAGCTCCGACCAACAGCCAGAACCCTTTTCATACCGTCACCAGCGGGCGGAGAGCTTCAAGAGTGGCTGGCCCAATGCCCGAAACCTGGTCCAGCTCATCCACCGAGCTGAAACCCCCGTACTGCTCCCGCCAGCTAATAATCGATGCAGCCAGCACCGGGCCGACCTTCGGCAGGGTCTGAAGTTCCTCAGCGCTTGCCGTATTGATATTCACTAGCCCGGCAGCGTCCGTACCCCGCTCTGTACCGGGAAACGTGCCAGCCGACCCCTGAGCGGCCTCGACGCCACCCGCCGAACTAGGTGGTGCTTCGCCCTGCACCGGAATATAGACCTGGCTCCCGTCACTGGCAGGGGCTGCCAGGTTAATCGCCGACGTATCAGCATCGTCCCTAAGCCCACCGGCAGCTGTGACCGCATCGTTTACCCGGCTCCCAGAATCCAGCTCGTAGACTCCCGGAGTTTGCACCGCGCCGGCAACATGAACCACCACAGGCGCACTTCCCTCATGAGCGGCAACTGAAGTAGTGGCCGCCCCGGTGCTCACCCCCTGCCCTGCCTCATCGCCCTGCACCGGGCTACCCCCATCAGTCGGCACCACGGCTCCCCCAGAAGGGGCCACAGGAACCGCCGACACAGACGAGCCGCCACCAGAAAACACCACAGGCCACAGAGCAACAAGACCCAGGACAAGAGCAAGAATAACCAGAGCCCCCGTAGGCACCCGCCACCGGGTCACCGAAGCCTGCGGGCCAAGGCCGGGAGCCTCCGAACCGGAAGACGCCAAAGCGCGCTCAAGAAGCGCCCGATGGCGGGGGCTCCGTGTGGCGCTCGCAGAAGCAGGGCCGTGGCGCCTGCTGCGCAAAAGATAATCGGTCTGACCCGGCTGACCTGAATCGACATCGGCAGGTTCAACCGAAACAGACGGTAGGGTATCAGCGGGGTACCTAGAGTTCTGAGACATGGCCCCAGGCTAAGAGCTTCCGAGCGGCTAGGCCAAGGCCAAAGGTACCTGTGGATAAAGCCCCTCCCACCAACCTGCGGAAATTAGCCCCAAAAACCTCGTAGGTGGTGCAGCCGAGTCACAAGATGACGCGACTCAGGCCCCTATCCACAGGGTCTCTGCACCATCGTGAACATAACTCTAGAAAATAACGGCTGCCAGGGCCCCTAAGCCCGCATGGGCAGAGAGCACCGGGGGCAGGGGCGTCAGCACGGCCCCAGAGGCGATAGACCCCAGGGTCTGCTGAAACTCCCGCGCCTGTTCCTCATTACCGCTGTAATGGATGGCAACCACCTGCCCCTGGCGCCTGAGCAGGTTGGCTGACTCCCTATCCTTCAGCGGCACATCTAGCGGTAATTCACCGGCCCGCTCGGCACTGGCCTGTTCGGTCAAAGCTGCAAGCCGTTCAATCGCCTTAGCTGTAGTGCGGGGGCGCTCAACGTAGTGCAGTTTGCCATCGAGCACGGTAGCCACAGGCCGAATCTGAAACATCTGGCCCACCATAGCTAGAGCGGGGCTGACGCGTCCGCCCCGCTTAAGAGCGTCCAAGGTAGGGATAAAGAAAAAGAGCTCGGTAGAAGCACAGAGCTCCTCGGCTACAGCGGTAGCCTGCTCTAAGTCCTGCTCGCGGGTAAGGAGGCGGTGCAGGCGGAGCACGGGCTCCCCCAGCCCCATCGCCAAGTTGAGCGAGTCAACCACCACCACCGGCACATCGACCAGTTGCGCCGCTAAACGGGCCGCATCGCAGGTACCCGACAGCTCCCCCGATAAGTGAACCGAGATAATCGCAGTGTAGCCCTGGGCTGCCAGCTGCTCGTAGGCGTCCACCAGGGTACCCGGCGCAACGCCGGAGGTCAGCACCTGCTCCCCCTGAACGTGAGCTAAAGCGATAGCGGCATCTATCTGATCGGCCGGTAGGTCATTCAAAGCACGGTCGCCCACGGTGACCGGTAGGTCAACCAGAATAAACCCGCCTTCGGCCTTGAGCTCTTCAAGGGTAGCGGCGGGCAGGGCAGCAGATGAATCGGTGACCAGGGCTATAGAACGCACCTCACTACTCTACCGCCTAGCCAAGCCCTTGGAGTGACTCAGTCCATAGCAATCACCCAAAAGATAGAAAAATCGGGTGCCCCTCGCTATGGAAGGAGCACCCGATGATCTCTATCTAGATCTCGCTAGATCACAATGTTGACCAGCTTGGGGGCACGCACAATGACCTTGCGTACTTCAGCGTCGCCCAGGGCTCGCTGAACGGCCTCTGACCCCAGAGCCAGGGCCTCTAGATCGGCTTCAGAAATATCCTTGGCGACCTCCAGGCGGTCCTTGACCTTGCCCTTGACCTGCACGATTGCAGTGACGGTATCGTCTACCAGCTGGGCCGGGTCAACTTCAGGCCAGCCCGCGGTCAGTACCGGGGTATCGTGGCCGAGCAGGTGCCAGGCGTCTTCTGCGGTGTAGGGGGCGTAGAGGGAGAGCAGGATGGCGATGGTCTCAGCAGCCTCGCGGACGGCCGGATCGGCAGCACCTGCACCGGAGTCAATGACCTTGCGGGTAGCGTTGACCAGCTCCATGGTCTTGGCCACGGCAACGTTGAACTTGCCGTTCTCTACCAGGGCATCGACGTCGTGAACGGTGCGGTGCACCAGCTTGTGCAGGGCAGCGTCGCCGGTTGCGCCGTCCGCCCCCATCTCGCTGGTGACGTCCTGGGCAACGCGCCAGGCGCGGGCCAGGAACTTCTGCATACCTGCGGGGGAAACGTCGGCCCAGTCGACATCGTCCTCGGGCGGGGAGGCAAAGACCATGACGGTGCGGACGGCATCGACGCCGAACTTATCGAGCTGCTGGCCCAGGTCAACACCGTTACCCAGTGACTTGGACATAGCCTTACCCTGGTTGAGCACCTGGCCCTGGTTCATCAGGGCCTTGAAGGGCTCAGAGTGTTCAATCAGGCCCAGGTCGCGGATGACCTTGGTGAAGAAGCGGGCGTAGAGCAGGTGCAGAATCGCGTGCTCAACACCGCCGACGTACATATCGACCTGGTTCCACTTCTTCATCTGCTCGGGGTCGAAGATAGCCTGGTCGTAATTCGGTGAGACGTAGCGCAGGAAGTACCAGGAGGAATCCACGAAGGTGTCCATGGTGTCTGAGTCGCGCTTGGCGTCCTTACCGCAGACGGGGCAGGGAACGGTGTTCCAGTCGGTAGCAGCTGCCAGGGGTGACTGGCCCTTGGGTGCCAGGTCTTCACCGGCCAGGTTGTCGGGGAGCAGGACGGGCAGCTGCTCTTCCGGAACCAGCTGTTCACCGTGCTCTTCACAGTGGATGACGGGGATGGGGCAGCCCCAGAAGCGCTGGCGGGAGAGCAGCCAGTCACGCAGGCGGAAGTTGACCTTGCCGGTGCCTACACCCTTCTCTTCAAGAATCTCGATGGCCTTTGAGATGCCGTCAGCCTTGTTCAGGCCATCCAGCGGGCCGGAGTTGATGTGCACGCCATCGCCGGTGGTAGCGACGCCGGTTTCTGCCGGGTCGTCCTCACCGGTGTCGAGAACGGTGATGACAGGAATGTCGAACTTACGGGCGAAGTCCAGGTCGCGCTGGTCGTGGGCGGGAACCGCCATCAGCGCACCGGTGCCGTAGTCAGCCAGGGCGTAGTCCGAGGCCCACAGGGGCAGCTTATCGCCGGTCAGGGGGTTGATGGCGTAACGGCCCAGGAAAACACCGGTCTTCTCACGGTCGGTGGACTGGCGGTCGATATCCGATAGAACCTTGATCTCTTCGCGGTAGGCTTCCAGGGCTTCCCGCTGGTCGTCGGTTACCAGGTCGAGGGCCAGGTCGGCGTCGGCTGCCACGATGAAGAAGGTTGCGCCGTAGAGGGTATCGGGGCGGGTGGTGAAGACGTCTACGGTGGTGGCGGGCTTGTTACCGGCAGCCTCAACCTCAAAAGTAACCTCGGCACCCTCGGAGCGGCCGATCCAGTTGCGCTGCATAGCCAGCACGC
Organism: Rothia nasimurium; assembly: GCF_928381415.1. Lineage (GTDB taxonomy): Bacteria > Actinomycetota > Actinomycetes > Actinomycetales > Micrococcaceae > Rothia > Rothia nasimurium_H. Next base: position 103,103 of record NZ_CAKMSF010000004.1, on the reverse strand, counting down.
GGTCGGGCCAGTGGCCCTCCAGCTCCTTCATGTCGTCCAGCAGTTCCTGGGCGTAGTCGGTGATCTTGAAGTACCACTGGTTCAGAGACTTCTTGGTCACGGGGGTGTGGCAGCGTTCGCACTCGCCGTTGACAACCTGCTCGTTGGCCAGCACGGTCTGGTCCTTGGGGCACCAGTTAACCTGGGAGTACTTACGGTAGGCCAGGCCCTTCTTGTAGAACTGCTGGAAGAGCCACTGGGTCCACTTGTAGTATTCGGGGTCAGAGGTGTGCAGGCGGCGGGACCAGTCGGTCATAATGCCGTAGCGCTTGAAAGAGCCGGCCTGGGTCTCGATGTTCTTGTAGGTCCACTCTTTGGGGTGGGTGTTGTTCTTGATGGCTGCGTTTTCTGCGGGCAGGCCGAAGGAGTCCCAGCCGATGGGGTGTAGCACATCGTAGCCCTTTTGCTTCCAGAAGCGGGCGGTGACGTCGCCAATGGCGAAGGCTTCGGCGTGGCCCATGTGGAGGTCGCCGGAGGGGTAGGGGAACATGTCCGCTACGTAGCGGGTTTCCTTGCCTTCTTCGTTGGTGGGTTCAAAAACCTTGGTTTCTTCCCAGTAGGGCTGCCACTTGGCTTCCATGGAGCGGAAGTCCCAGGTGGTTTCGTTCTGTTCGGTAGGTTCTACCTCAGCAGTCACCGTGTTTCCTGTCTGTCGAGTGGTGCTTGCGCTTTTTGGGCGCGCACGAGTCTGAGCTGTCAATAGTTTGCTTCCTAGTGTACCGCGCTTGGGCCAGCTTTGCCCGGTTGCGGTTTACCCTCTGAGAAGCGTCCGGTGAGGCGGTACAGTGGTGGGGGTAGAGAGAAGGAGTCAGGATGTCTGCAAGCCCCCACCCTAGCGATGTGTTTGAGCCGGTACCTCGGCAGGTTCCTGCTGGGACTCGCCATGAGGGCTGGGTCGGTGGCACCTATAGTCGCTGGTGGGTGTATGGGAATCAGGACGCCGCTCCCCTGGTTTTGGTACACGGGTTTAGGGGAGATCACCACGGCCTGGAAATCATTGCAGCCGGTCTGAAAGATTTTTGTGTCTATATTCCTGATTTACCGGGCTTCGGCAAAACTGCCCCGATTGAGGGCGCTGAGCATACGGTGAGTACCTATGCTGCCTGGTTGGTTGATTTCATTGAGACCGCTGTGGGCAGCCCGGTGCACCTGGTGGGTCACTCTTTCGGGTCGATTGTAAGCTCCTATACCGCCCTGGTGCGCCCCCACCTGGTAGAGCGTTTGACCCTGATTAACCCCATTTGCCAGCCTGCCCTTGAGGGTGACCAAAAGGTGATGAGTCGCCTGGCTGAGCTCTACTACGGTGCGGGAGCTGCCCTACCTGCTTCCCTGGGCTTTGCCCTGCTGCGTTCCCGCCTGGTGACCAGATTGAGCAGTGAGTTCATGATGAAAAATCACGACCCCGCCCTGCGCCGGTTCATCAACGGCCAGCACGATGCCTACTTCGGTGCCTTTGCCTCCCGCGAGGCGGTTCTACAGGCCTACCGGGCTTCTATCAGTTCCACCGCAGCCGACTTCACCCCGGCCCTGCCCCTGCCGGTTCAGCTGATCGTTGCAGAAAAGGACGACCTGGGCACCCTGGAATTCCAGCAGGCCATGGCTAAGAAACTCCAGCTGGGGCGGCTCGATATCATTCCAGAGGTCGGCCATCTGATTCACTACGAAACTCCCCTACGGGCTGCCTCCCTAATTGCTGACTTCCACGTCCAAGACCTGAAGGAGGGCAGGTAGCATGAAACTTTTTATCGATGCCCGCTATACCCGTATCGGTTTTCACGACGGCATTAGCCGCTACACGGCGTCCTTACTCTTTGCTCTCAAGGAGCTAGCGGACGCCGGCGACCGGCGACTTCCAGATGGCCTTGAGCTCACCATGGTCATCAGCGATGAACGTCAGCTTGAGATGCTCCCCGACTTGCCCTACGTGCACATCTGTGCACCGACGTCCGCTCTGGAACCCACCGCCGCCCTGCAGCTCAACCGCTACTTACCCGACGTGGTCTTCTCGCCCATGCAAACCATCGGACTGGGCGGGCTGGGCAGGCAGTTCAAGCTGATCCTGACCCTGCACGATTTGATTTACTACTCCCACCCCACGCCGCCGGGCTTCCTCCCCCTGCCGGTTCAGCTGGGCTGGCGGGTCTTCCACACCACCTACGCACCCCAGCGCTACCTGCTGAACCGGGCGGACGCCGTCGCTACGGTCTCGCAGACCACGGCGGCTTTGATGCGGGAGCACGAGCTGACCACCAACCCCATCACGGTGATACCCAATGCCCCCCAGGCTAAGGATTTTGTGACCCAGGAGCAGGCGCTCGAATTAGCCCCGGCGCGCACTCAAGACCTGATCTACATGGGCTCTTTCATGCCCTACAAGAACGTTGAAACCCTGCTGCAGGCCATGAAGTTCCTGCCGGACTACCGCCTGCACCTACTCTCCAAGGCAGCCCCGGCGCGCCTGGAAGAACTTGCACCTCTCGCGGGAGAAAACGTGGTGTTCCACGGGGGAACCAGCGATGAAGACTACCGCCAGCTGCTCCGCACCGCCGCCGCCCTGCTCACCGCCTCGAGGGAAGAAGGCTACGGGTTGCCTGTGGTGGAGGCCCAGTCGGCGGGCTGCCCCGTGGTGCTGTCGGATATCCCGATTTTCCGGGAAATTGCCCCTTCAGCCCGCTTTGCTGAGACCAGCTCCCCCTTTGCCTTTGCGCAGGCGGTGCGCGACCTAGAAGACCGGCAAGTCCAGCAGACCAGCATTGTGAACGGTCTTGCGGACGCCGCCCGCTACACCTGGGAACAGAGCGCCCTCACCCTGCTGGAACTGGCCTCTTCCCTGCATCGGCAGTAGAAACCTAACCGCCTCAGGCGCTTGCCCCAGCTGCCCCGGTCACCGAGCAGACCTAGAGGATATCGAGCCCGTCGCAGCGTATCTGCACGGGCTCGCTCTTTTTCAGGGCAGCTAGTGAAGCCTTGATAGAGCGCAGGTGGTGGGTGAGTTTGGCACCCACGGCATAGGGGAAGAAGATAATGGCGCGGTAGAGGTCGCTGTCGACCTCCCCCTCGTAGTAGCCGGTTGAATCGGCCAGGGGCATGGGGCCGTTGACGCGGGCCTCATCGGGCAGGGTAATAGCCTCCAAAAAGACCTGCACGGCACGCTCACTACCGGTAATGGCGGCGGTGCGGACGGCCGGGGGCAGGCCAATCTCGGCACGCTCGTCCATCTCCCAGAGGGCAAAGCCCATGGGGTCCCAGCGCACCAGGGCTTCAAGAGCTGCCGAGGGACTGGCCGTGGTGACGACGCGGCCGCCCACGGCAAAGGAGCGCACCAGGGCTGCCGCGTTGAGCCAGCGCCGAAGGGCGGTTTCAGGGGCGCGCAGGGAGTCGAACTGCAGCATCCGGTCGGCATCGAGCAGCAGGGCGGCTGCATAACCGCCCTCAGCTACCGGTTCGCCGCCGGGGGTGGCAATGACCAAGGCCGGTTCTGGGCCGATACTGGTTTTGATGTTCTCGCCGCTGGAGGTGATCACCGGGACGCCTGGGAATGCCCGGCCCAGTTCTTCTGCGGTTCGCAGGGCACCGGCGATACCGGTACGCCAGCGGTTATACCCGCAGTCAAGACAGTGCCAGTGGTGGGCCAGGTGGCCGCACCAGCCGCACTGGGGGGCACTTCCCCCGGTGGGCTGGGTCAGGGGGCCGCGACAGTTATCGCAGCGGGCGGGCATGCGGCAGCGCTGGCAGGCCAGGGCGGGGATGTAGCCGGCACGGGCCACCTGGATTAGCACGGGCCCCGTAGCGAGGGCGTCCTTGGCTACGGCGAAAGCCTGGTGGGGTATGCGGGCAATAGCTGCCAGGGGGTCGCGGGCAAGCTGATAGTCGTCGCCGGTGGGCATGACCCGGGGAGTAAAAGACCTGACCAGGGCTCTGTCCGCCCCCAGGAAGCTAGCCCAGCGGGTGCGGACCAGGCGGGCAGCCTCGCTAGAGACCGCATAGCCCATGAAGAGGGCCGCTGCCTTTTCGAGGGTGGCTCGTAGCAGAAGAACGTCACGGGCCTGGCAGTAGGGGGCCCGCTGCTCAACCAGGGAAGAGTCCCCGTCGTCCCAGCAGGCAACCAGCCCCAGGTTGGCTACGGGAGCGTAGGCGGCTGAACGAGTACCGATCACGATACGCACCTGGCCGCTTTGGGTTTTCAGATAACTGCGGTAGCGGGGGGTGGGCTTATCGTTGGCGGTCAACCGCACGAAGGCGCTCTCGTCTACGAGTTCTTCGAGGGCGGCTGTGAGTCGGTCAAGGCTCTTATGGTCTGGCACCACGGCTAGGGCTCCCCTGCCGGTGGAGGCGGTAGCGACCAGGGCGGACGCCAGCAGCTGCTCCCAGCTCCGTTCAGGGTGGGAGGGCAGCACGGCCATCACCGCCCGGGTCTGGTGGCCAGCAAGTAGGTCCTCACAGAACTCAGCCCCCTGGGCATAGTCGGTAAAGCCGGTGAGGTCGGGGCAGTCTGGAATGGGCGCTTCAGCCGGGTCTTCGGCCTCTATAAAAGCTTTCTCAACGCTAGCAACCCGCGGGGGCACAGCCAGGCGGAGCACATCGGGCACCAGCCCCGCGTAGCGCTCCGCTAGGGCGTCAGCTAACTCAAAGACTTCAGGGGTAACAACAGGCAGGGGCGAAATCACCTTGTGCAGGGGTACCAGGCGGGCGGGGGCGTCCGAATGTTCTACCCGCTCCCGCAGCCAGCCGGTAACCTCCCGCCCTCCGAACTTAACCCGCACCCGTACCCCGGGCTGGGCCTCTTCATCAAGAGCCGCTGGCACCCGGTAGTCAAAGAGCCTATCGAGGTGGGGCACGTGGGTGTCGATGTGCACGCGGGCAATCGGCAGCTGCACCGCAGCGTCCTCGGCTGCCGTGGAGCCGACCAGGTGCGCATCGGGTATATCGAATCCCTGCAACAAATCTGGTTGCAGGGATTCGGGGGTGGGTGCCGTTGTCATACAGACATTTTAGCTTAGAGGCCTACGGCCGCCTTGAGTTCGCTCACGCGGTTGGTGCGTTCCCAGGTGAACTCGCGGTCTTCACGTCCGAAGTGGCCGTTAGCTGCGGTCTTGGCGTAGATAGGACGGCGGAGCTCCAGGTCACGGATAATGGCCAGCGGGCGCAGGTCAAAGACCTCACGGATAGCCTGTTCAATCTTGTAAATCTCAACCTTTTCGGTGCCAAAGGTCTCAACGTAGATTCCTACGGGGGCGGCCTGACCGATAGCGTAGGCAACTTGGACCTCTGCCCGGTCGGCAAGGCCGGCAGCAACGATGTTCTTGGCAACCCAGCGCATCGCGTAGGCAGCTGAGCGGTCTACCTTTGAGGGGTCCTTGCCCGAGAAGGCACCACCACCGTGGCGGGCCATGCCGCCGTAGGTATCCACAATAATCTTGCGTCCGGTCAGGCCAGCGTCACCTACAGGGCCACCCTGAACGAAGCGACCTGCGGGGTTGATGATGAACTTAGCCTTGGACGAGTCGAAGTCGAAGCTGGCTAGAACAGGTTCAATCACGTACTGCTTGATATCGGCAGCAAGCTGGTCCAGGTCGTAATCAGCGGTGTGCTGGGTTGATACAACTACAGTGTCGATCATGACGGGCTTGAAGTTATCGTCGTAGCCCAGGGTTACCTGGGTCTTGCCGTCGGGGCGCAGGTTGGGCAGGGTGCCGTCCTTACGTACCTTAGTCAGCTGTTCAGCCAGGCGGTGGGCAACGTAGATGGGAGCGGGCATGAGCACTTCGGTCTCGTTGGTGGCGTAACCGAACATGATGCCCTGGTCACCCGCGCCCTGGCGGTCCAGGTCGTCGCTGGCGGTACCCTGGCGGGCCTCGAGGGAGTTGTAGACACCCGAATTGATGTCGGGTGACTGCTCGCCAATCGAAACCGAAACGCCACAGAATTCGCCGTCGAAGCCGTGGGTTGAGGAGTTATAGCCGATGTTCAAGATGGTCTTGCGAACAATGCTGGGAATATCAACGTAGCCGTTGGTGGTTACCTCGCCAGCTACGTGGACCTGGCCGGTGGTTACCAGGGTCTCAACTGCCACGTTAGAGAGGGGGTCTACGGTCAGCAGGGCATCCAGAATAGAGTCCGAGATCTGGTCACAAATCTTGTCGGGGTGGCCCTCGGTGACGGACTCACTGGTGAATAAACGAAGATGGTTTTTTTCTGTCACGGTTTTTACTGTACTTCTCTCGGCCCATCGGGGCTACTTGGTGAATGATTGTTGAATTCTTGCGCTATATGACGAAGCATTGCACGGGAGACGTCAAGCTTGCTGCCCTGCAGGCTTACCTCACGCCCGCCCTTACTCGATAGCAGGGTGATGGCATTATCTTCTGCGCCAAAGCCTTGGGTTTCGCTGACGGTATTCACAGCCAGGTAATCGCATCCCTTGCGGGCCAGTTTCGCTCGGCCATACTCGATTGGGCTGGTGGTGGCGTCCCCGGTCTCAGCAGCAAAACCGACAATGGTGTGGGGGCTCTGCTGAGGGCTGCTCTGGCGGTAGAGCACAGCTTCTTTGAGGACGTCGGGGTTACGGACCAGCTGTATGACAGGATCCTGGGCGGGGTCGTCCGTCTTTTTAATCTTGGTACCAACATAGTCAGCCGGCCTAAAGTCGGCTACCGCTGCCGTCATGATCAGGACGTCTGAGGCTGCTAGGTGCTCAAACACGGCCTCACGCAGTTGTAGGGCACTTGATACCCGGGTGACCCTGTGCAAGTTACCCGGTATCTCAACCTCCACATGAGCTGCGATGAGGTGTACCTGGGCGCCGAGCTCGCTGGCTGCGGTAGCCAGTGCGATCCCCTGCTTTCCCGAAGAGCGGTTGCCCAAGAAGCGTACCGGGTCAAGCGCTTCGCGGGTACCACCAGCTGTAATGAGCAGGCGCTGCCCAGCTAGGGGGAGCTCACCTGCCTCAACCGATTGGCTCTCCCCCGCGGCGTCCTGGTCCCAGCCCAAAAGGGCTAGAGCCTGGGCATATATATCCTCGGGTTCAGGTAGGCGCCCCACACCGGAGTCGGGGCCGGTCAGACGGCCCACGGCAGGCTCGATGACGTGGTAGCCATAGGATTTCAGGGTCGCTACGTTGGCCTGGGTAGCCGGATGCTCCCACATCTGAGTGTGCATAGCCGGTGCAAGAATTACCGGGGCATGCGTGGTGAGTACTGTTGCGGTCAGCAGGTCATTTGCCCGCCCTGCCGCTAAACGGGCCATGAGGTCAGCCGTTGCCGGGGCGACAATAACAGCGTCAGCCTCTTCAGCTTGGCGAACGTGGTTGACCTCGGGAACCCGCTCAAAAACATCCACCGATACGGGGTTGCCGCTCAGAGCTTCAAGGGTGGGCTGACCTACAAATTTGAGGGCAGCTTCGGTGGGCACGGCTATAACCTCGTGCCCGGCTTTACCAAAAAGACGAAGGAGCATTGCCGCCTTATAGGCAGCAATGCCCCCTCCAATGCCAATAACAACTCGCATGAGCTACTGCAGATTAGGCCTGATCTGCGTCTTCAGCGTCAACGTACTCAACGAAAGGCTCGTCGATGTAGAAATCGCCACCGGCCAGGAAGGCGCTGGGCTCTTCGTCGTGCAGCAGGGTGCCGTTTTCATCGAACTGGCCATCGGTAATATGGCGGGCCTCAATGAGGCCTTCATTGATTTCACGCATAGCCACAGAGAGCGACTTTTCGTTGGGCTCAGAATCTACCAGGGGGCCAACGTGATCGTACAGGTTCTCGTGAAGCTGTGAGTAGTAGGCGTTAATCTGGCGAGCACGGCGAGCACCAAAAATCACCAGACCGTACTTCGACTCAGCTTTTTGGATCAGAGCGTCTGCGCTGGGATTGATGATACCTTCATCGTTGTGTGCGTTTGCCACGTAAGACTCCATCTTAACTATGCTTGCTCACCACCGGCGCTACCGGTGGCATAAAACTCTACCTATACTATCGGTCAACCGATTTTTTGTCACGCAAAAGGGCGACGGTGCAGGGGTGATATTCCCCTAAACCGCCGCCCTAGCAGGCGCAGAGGCTATGAGCGGTCTGCACCCATGAGGCGCACGATTTCCTCAGCCGCTTCTGCCACGGTTTCATTGATGACGGTGTAATCAAACTCGGGCTCAGCAGCCAGCTCAATTTTGGCTGTGTCCAGGCGGGCTTCCTGCTCCTGGGGAGATTCGGTGCCGCGGCCAATGAGGCGGGATACCAGTTCGTCCCAGCTGGGAGGAGCCAAGAAAATGAGCTGCGCTTCGGGCATAGCGTTACGGACCTGACGTGCACCCTGCAGGTCAATTTCAAGCAGGACGTGCTTACCGGCGTCCAGCTGCTTCTGCACCATAGAGCGAATCGTGCCGTACTTGTAGGAGTTGTGCACGGTGGCCCATTCCAGCATCTGGCGATTCTCTACCATCGACTCAAACTCTTCGTCTGAGACGAAGTAGTAGTGCACGCCGTCCTCTTCGCCCGGACGGGGGTCGCGGGTAGTGGCGGAGACAGAGAACCACACCTCGGGGTAGTGCTCACGAATGTAAGCAGAAACGGTTCCCTTGCCAACGGCGGTGGGGCCAGCTAGCACGGTCAGTTTAGGTGCGGCGGTCTGTTCAGCCATGGTTTCCCTTATCGGTCAAGAAGATTGATGAGTGCCTTACGCTGGTGGATACCAAGACCACGCAGACGGCGGGACGCAGCAATGTTCAGTTCGTTCAAAATGTTCTCGGTACGAACCTCGCCCACACCCGGCAGGGAGGTGAGCAGGTCGGTTACCTTCAGTCTAGCGACTGCTTCGTCAGTTTCGGCGCGCTTGAGAACTTCTGCGATAGTAATCTGCTTGTTCTTAACGGCGTCCTTGATTTCGGCGCGGGCGACCCGGGCCTTCTTGGCCTTATCTCGGGCTGCTGCGCGCTGTTCTTCGGTGAGAGGCTGAAGAGGCATGTTCTAATCCTTCTGTGCGAGATGCCGTGTGAGGCAAAAGGGGGTGGGGTGTGCTGGAATAAACAGGCAACCGAGCAGCTTCGCTCACTCTTGGGGGTTGTTGCTTATCTATTTGCGAACCAACAATTACAAAATAGCATGTCAGAAACGGTTATGGAAGATAGTTACCCAGCGGTAACCTTTTTTAAAGAAAAATGGTGGGAATTGTTTCAAATTCCCACCATTTCTTGTTGGTAAAGACGCTACCGGGCGTTTACAAGCACGTCACGAGCCTTTTCGGCGGCTAGTCGTAGCCCAGGAGCGGACGGACCTGCAGCCAGCACACCGCGGCTTGAATTGACTAGAACCTGGCTCTCAATACCAGAAAATACGGTGTAGAGATCACGTGCCGTAGCTCCCTGAGCACCGAAACCCGGTGCCAGGATAGGGCCGTTGAAGGTTGAGAGGTCAATCTCTAGCTTCTTCAAGGCGTCTGCTACGGTTGCTCCCACCACCAGACCGCAGGGACCCATCGCTTCCCACTGACGCTGATCGTTCTCAGAACGAGCTGCCTCAATAATGAGGGATGCCACCGATGAACTTCCACCCACATGCTGAACTGTCTGACCCTCGGGGTTAGACGTGAGTGCCAGAACGAAGGTACCTCGGTTATTGCGGTCAGCGAGGTCTAGAGCAGGGCGGAGGGACTCAAAACCCAGGTAGGGGCTCAGGGTCACTGAATCGGTGCCCAACGGTGAGGTCTCCCCCAGCCAGGCGTCCGCATAGGCTGCCATGGTCGAGCCGATATCGCCGCGCTTGGCGTCGGCAACAACCAGAACACCGGTGTCCGCAGCATCCCGCTGCAGCTGCTCGAGGGCAGCGAGACCCGCCGAACCGTGGCGCTCAAAGAGCGCCACCTGGGGCTTGAGGGCTGCGGCTACCCGACCGCAGGCCTCAAGTACGGTCGAGGCAAAGGTGGTTAAGGACGCCGCGGTGTCGGGCAGCCCCCAGGCATCGAGCAGGGCGGGGTGGGGGTCAATGCCCACACAGAGGGGCCCCTTCTCCCCCATGGCCGCAGCCAGGCGATCACCAAAACCGCGTGACATTAGGCCTCCCGAGCTTTCAGGGCAGCCTCAATGGAGGCGCCGTGTTCCTGCAGGCTCATGACGTCCCAGCTGTATTCGCGCAGGGCGTTAATACCCTGAACGGCTGCACCGAATTCAGAGACGGTGGTCATCACGGGGCAGCCTACCGAGGTGGCAGCAGCGCGGATCTCGTAGCCATCGCCGCGAGCCTGTCCGCCGGAGGGGGTGTTGAAAATCAGGTCGATGTCGCCATCGCGCACCATATCAACGATGGAGCGCTCCCCGTCCTTGGTTTCTGCAATCTTGGGAACAACCAGGGACTCCACCCCGTTGCGGCGCAGAACGTCTGCGGTACCGCCGGTGGAGACAATCTCGAAGCCCAGCTGCTGCAGCATCTTCACGTAGATGATGGAGTTGCGCTTGTCGCGGTTAGCTACAGAAACGAAGACCTTACCCTCGGTCGGCAGCTTAGAACCTGCAGACGCTTCAGCCTTGGCGAAAGCGGTATCGAAGTGGCGATCCAGGCCCATGACCTCACCGGTTGAACGCATTTCGGGGCCGAGCAGGGAGTCAACCACGATGCCCTCGGGGGTGCGGAAGCGGCTGAAGGGCAGCACAGCTTCCTTGACCGCGATGGCGGTTTCGGCAGGCAGGGTGGCGCCGTCCATGTTTGCGGGCAGGTAGCCTTCGGCCTTGAGATCTGCAATGGTCTTGCCGGTACCGATTAGAGCCGCTGCCTTAGCCATCTGCACACCGGTTGCCTTCGAAACAAAGGGAACGGTACGAGAGGCGCGGGGGTTAGCTTCAATCACGTAGAGAATTTCAGAAGCTACAGCGAACTGAATGTTGATCAGACCGCGTACGCCCACGCCGGCGGCAATCTTGTAGGTTGCCTCCTTGACCTGCTCGATGACGTCCGGGCCTAGGGTGATGGGGGGCAGGGTGCAGGCAGAGTCGCCCGAGTGAATACCGGCCTCTTCGATGTGCTCCATGACACCGCCCAGGTAAAGCTCTTCACCGTCAAAGAGAGCATCGACGTCGATTTCGACGGCGTCCTCAAGGAACTTATCAATCAGAGCGGGCTGGGAGGGGGAAACCTCGGTCGCGTTCTCTAGGTAGCGGGCCAGCTGGGCCTCTGAGTAGACAATTTCCATGCCGCGTCCGCCCAGAACGTAGGAGGGGCGCACCAGCACGGGGTAGCCGATTTCGTCCGCAATCTTCTTGGCGTTCTCGAAGGTGTAGGCGGTGCCGTTCTTGGGGGAAATCAGGCCGGCTTCTTCCAGCACGCGGGAGAATTCGCCGCGGTCTTCAGCCAGATCGATAGCCTCGGGTGAGGTGCCCAGAATCGGGATGCCAGCGGCCTTGAGTTCCTGGGCCAGCTTGAGCGGGGTCTGGCCACCGAGCTGCACAAAGACGCCTAGCAGGCCACCAGTACGACGCTCAGCCTCAACGATTTCGAGCACGTCTTCCAGGGTGAGGGGCTCGAAGTAGAGGCGGGTAGAGATGTCGTAGTCGGTTGATACGGTCTCGGGGTTGCAGTTGACCATGACGGTCTCGTAACCGGCCTCGCGCAGCACCATGGAGGCGTGCACGCAGGAGTAGTCGAACTCGATACCCTGGCCGATACGGTTGGGGCCGGAGCCCAGAATCATGATCGAGGGCTTCTCGTGGTGGGCCACCTCGTCCTCCTGGTCGTAGGAAGAGTAGTGGTAGGGGGTGAAGGCCTCAAACTCGGCAGCGCAGGTGTCGACGGTCTTGAAGACGGGGCGGATGTTCAGGGCGTGGCGGATACCGCGCACTACTGCCTCGCTCATGCCAAGAATCTCACCGATCTGCGCATCGGAGAAACCGTGACGCTTGGCCAGGCGCAGGGTGCGCTCGTCCAGGGTCTTAGAGGCGGCGATTTCTGCGGCAACCTCGTTGAGGAGCACCAGCTGGTCGAGGAACCAGGGGTCAATGGCGGTCGCCTCGTACATCTGCTCGACGGTAGCACCAGCCAGCAGGGCTCGCTGGACCTGGAAGATACGGTCGGTAGTAGCGGTCTTGCTCTGCTCAATCAGGGCGGCCAGTTCGTCCGCACCGAGTTCGGGGTTGTCGAAGCGGAAGGTTGAGCCCTTCTGCTCCATGGAGCGCATGGCCTTCTGCAGGGCTTCGGTGAAGTTGCGACCCAGGGCCATGGCCTCGCCCACCGACTTCATGGTGGTGGTCAAGGTGGGGTCCGCTGCCGGGAACTTCTCGAAGGCAAAGCGGGGAACCTTGACCACGACGTAGTCGAGGGTGGGTTCGAAGGATGCCGGGGTCTTCTGGGTGATGTCGTTGGGGATCTCGTCCAGGGTGTAGCCCAGGGAGAGCTTTGTGGCGATCTTTGCAATCGGGAAGCCGGTTGCCTTAGACGCCAGGGCGGACGAGCGGGACACTCGGGGGTTCATTTCGATGACGATGACGCGGCCGGTTGCCGGGTCGATGGCGAACTGGATGTTACAGCCGCCGGTGTCAACGCCGACCTCGCGAATCACGTTGATGGCGATGTCGCGAAGTTTCTGGTATTCGCGGTCGGTGAGGGTGAGGGCGGGGGCTACGGTGATGGAGTCACCGGTGTGGACGCCCACGGGGTCGAAGTTTTCGATGGAGCAGACGACAACCACGTTATCGTTCTTATCTCGCATCATTTCCAGCTCGTATTCCTTCCAGCCCAGGATGGATTCTTCGAGCAGGACCTCGCTGGTGGGGCTGTACTGGATGCCGGCACCGGCGATGCGGTGCAGGTCTTCTTCGTTGTAGGCCATACCCGAGCCCAGGCCGCCCATGGTGAAGGAGGGGCGCACTACCATGGGGTAGCCCAGTTCCTTGGCGGCTTCGAGGGCTTCTTCCATGGTGTGCACGATGACAGAGCGGGCAGATTCGCCGCCAGCACGCTCGACGACGCCCTTGAAGGCTTCGCGGTCTTCGCCCAGGTTGATAGCTTCGATGTTGGCGCCGATGAGCTCTACGCCGTACTTGTCGAGAATGCCCTGCTCATCGAGGGAGATAGCCGCGTTGAGGGCGGTCTGGCCACCGAGGGTGGGCAGAATGGCGTCGGGCTTTTCCTTGGCAATAATCTTTTCGATGACCTCGGGGGTAATCGGTTCGATGTAGGTTGCATCGGCAAACTCGGGGTCGGTCATGATAGTGGCCGGGTTGGAGTTGACCAGGATGACGCGCACGCCTTCTTCTTTGAGAACGCGCAGGGCCTGGGTGCCCGAGTAGTCGAATTCGGCGGCCTGACCAATGACGATCGGGCCAGAACCGATGACGAGGATTGAGTTGAGATCGTTACGCTTCGGCATGGTTCGGTGTCCTTAGTTCTTCTTCTCGAGCATGAGATCGATGAAACGGTCAAAGAGGTAGGCAGCGTCGTGGGGGCCAGCGGCTGCTTCGGGGTGGTACTGCACCGAGAAGGCGGGGATGTCGAGGCAGCGGAGGCCTTCGACCACCTGGTCGTTGAGGCCCACGTGGGAGACCTCGACTCGGCCGAATTCTTCGTTGGGGGCGGTGACGGCGCCGTCCAGCGGGGCGTCTACGGCGAAGCCGTGGTTCTGGGCGGTGATTTCTACCTTGCCGGTAGTGCGGTCCATGACGGGCTGGTTGATACCGCGGTGGCCGAAGGGCAGCTTGTAGGTGCCAAAGCCCAGGGCGCGGCCCAGCAGCTGGTTGCCGAAGCAGATACCGAAGAAGGGGGTACCGGTGCGCAGGACGGATTGCAGGAGCTGAACCTGGTCGTCTGCGGTTGCGGGGTCGCCGGGGCCGTTGGAGAAGAAGACACCGTCGGGGTTGAGGGCGGTGATGTCTTCGAGGGTGGCGGTTGCGGGCAGCACGTGCACGCGGACGCCTCGCTCGGCAAAGCGCTTCGGGGTCATTGCCTTGATACCCAGGTCGAGGGCAACCAGGGTAGCCTTGACGTCGCCCTCCCAACCCTGGTCAGCGGGTTCTACGATGTAGGCCTCTTCGATAGAAACTGAATCAGCCAGTTTCTGGCCCTTCATTTCGGCTGCTGCCTGTACCTGGGCAACCAGGTCTGCCAGGGGCAGCTCAGCGTCTGCACCGGTGAAGATACCGGCGCGCATGGAACCAGCACTACGCAGGTGACGGGTCAGGGCGCGGGTGTCGATGCCCTGGATGCCGACGATTCCCTGCTCTACCAGCTCCTCGTCGAGGGAACGCTCTGAGCGCCAGTTAGAGGGGCGGCGGGCAGCGTCGCGCACGGCGTAGCCCGCAACCCAGATTTTGCGGGATTCGGCGTCCTCGGTGTTAACGCCGGTGTTGCCGATATGGGGTGCGGTCTGAACCACGATCTGCCCCGCGTAGGAGGGGTCGGTCAGGGTTTCCTGGTAGCCGGTCATGCCGGTTGAGAAGACCGCTTCGCCAAGGGTCTTGCCGGTAGCGCCGTAGCTTTCGCCGCGGTAGAAGGTACCGTCTTCAAGGACGAGTACTGCTGCACGTGGGGTGGGTGCTGGGTGGGACATTCACACACTTCCTGTTGGTTGGTGTAGTCACCTGCAATCAGCAGGTGGAAACTTAGGGGCGGGCCAGAGTGTCGTGGCCGACGGTTGCCTGGGGCGCGATAGCTGCAACGGCATCGAGGATTGATTTTTTGTCAGCCGCATAGCGGGTGCGGAAGCCGGTATCGACGGGGTTGCCGTTGAGTGACCAGGAGAGGACGGCCAGGCCGTCCTTCTCGACGAACTTACCGTTCATACCGGCTTCGGTGCGCACACCGATAATGTCGCTGGCGGGAATCCAGATATCTTGGGAGCCGTTGCGCATGATGATGACGGCGTCCTCGTAGACGAAGAAGACACCGGTTGATTTCACGCCCAGGGTGTTGGTGGCGATACGGTCGAGCCAGTCCCCCATGACGGTAGTGGCAACGTAGGTGCCGGGTACCGCAAGCAGGGATTCGGCGTCGTCGTAGCGTTCGGGCACATCGAGTAGGGTGCCCGTGTGGATCTGACGCTGTTTCCTGTTCTTCCAGCCCTGCCACATAGCCCAAAAGATGAGGGCTGCGATGAGGGCCAAAATCATGGTGGGAATCAGCTTGTCAGACACGGGCGCTCCTAGCGATTAGTTTGCGGTCGGGGTGTTGAGCTTACCGTCGAGCACGGTGGGGTGGCCGCCGAAGAAGGTGGCTACGACCGCGCCGGGTACTTCCAGGCCCCGGTAGGGGTTGTTCTTACCCTTGGTTGCCTGAGCGGCAGGGTCAATGACGCGGGTGGCTGCGGGGTCAACCAAGACCAGGTGGGCGGGCTCCCCCGCTTCGAGCGGACGGCCCTGGTCGGCTGCCAGACCGATTTCGGCGGGCTTGGTACTCATAATGCGGGCAACGTCGGCCCAGGTAATGTAGCCGGTATCAACCAGGGTCTTCTGGATGATGGACAGTGCCTGCTCAAGGCCGGTCATACCGTTGGCAGCGCAGGCCCACTCACAATCCTTGGATTCTGCGGGGTGGGGTGCGTGGTCGGTACCAATGATGTCGATGATGCCGTCGGCAACAGCCTGGCGCAGGGCCAGTACGTCCTCTTCGGTGCGCAGGGGCGGGTTGACCTTGTAGACGGGGTCGTAGGTTCGTACCAGCTCGTCGGTCAGCAGCAGGTGGTGGGGGGTGACCTCAGCGGTTACCTTGATACCGCGCTCCTTAGCCCAGCGCACGATCTCAACCGAACCCTTGGTTGAAAGGTGGCAGATATGCAGACGGGAGCCAACATGTTCTGCCAGCAGCACGTCACGGGCGATGATGGATTCTTCAGCGACAGCGGGCCAACCAGCCAGACCGAGCTCGGCAGAAACCTTACCCTCGTTCATCTGGGCGCCCTCGGTCAGGCGGGGTTCCTGGGCGTGCTGGGCGATGACACCGTTGAAGGTCTTGACGTATTCAAGGGCGCGGCGCATCAGGGCGGGGTCCCAGACGCACATGCCGTCGTCTGAGAAAACACGAACCTGGGCGCGGGATTCAGCCATGGCCCCGATATCTGAGAGGCGCTCCCCCGCCAGACCAACGGTGACAGCGCCAATGGGCTGCACCTTGACCCAGCCGGAGTTCTTACCCAGCTCGTAGACCTGCTCCACCACGCCGGCAGTATCGGCAACGGGGTTGGAGTTCGCCATAGCGAAAACGGCGGTGTAGCCACCCAGGGCTGCGGCACGGGTACCGGTTTCGACGGTTTCGGCGTCTTCCTGGCCGGGTTCGCGCAGGTGGGTGTGCAAATCTACCAGGCCGGGTAGAGCGATAAGCCCCTGCGCCTCAACAACCCGAGCTGCGGCGTCCTCAAGGTTTTCGCCAATCTCGGCGATAGTGCCGCCCTTGATCAGAATATCGGCGGTCTTCTCACCAAGCAGTGAGGCGCCCTTGATGAGGTAAACAGATTCAGTCATTGTTTCTCTTTCGTGCAGGGCTTAGGAGCCGGGGTAGAAATCGTTGGCAGAGCCACCGGTCATGAGCAGGTACAGTACGGCCATGCGGACGGACACACCGTTGGTGACCTGACGGAGCACCCAGGACCGCGGCGAATCTGCTGCTTCGGCGCAGATTTCGAGGCCGCGGTTCATGGGGCCGGGGTGCAGGATAGCGGTTTCGTGGGCGGACGCGTCGAGGCGGGCAAAGCGCTCGGGGGTAAGCCCCCACAGGCGGGAGTATTCCTCGGATGAGGGGAAGAAGGCCGCGTTCATGCGTTCTTTCTGGATACGCAGCATCATCACCGCGTCAACTCCCGACTCGATAGCATCGTCGAGGTTGTAGTAAATCTCTGCCGGCCAGCTTTCGATATCTACCGGGAGCAGGGTGGGCGGGGCAACGAACTTGACGGTTGTTCCCAGGGTGTGAAGCAGCCAGAGGTTGGAGCGGGCCACACGGGAGTGCAGGATATCGCCCACAATCGCTACTCGCAGACCCTCTAGGGTAAGGCCGCGGGTTGTTACCCCCTCAACCTGGGCCTTGAACTGGCGCAGGGTCATGGCGTCCAGCAGGGCCTGGGTGGGGTGGGCATGGGTGCCGTCACCGGCGTTGAGCACCGGCACGTCAATCCAGCCGGCTTCAGCCAGACGCTGGGGGGCACCCGATGCGCTGTGGCGAATCACCACGGCGTCGGCGTTGATTGCTGCCAGGGTCTGGGCGGTGTCTTTGAGCGACTCCCCCTTAGAGACAGATGAGCCCTTGGCCGAGAAGTTGATGATGTCGGCAGACAGACGCTTTTCGGCAGCTTCGAAGGACAGGCGGGTGCGGGTCGAGTCTTCGAAGAAGAGGTTGACCACAGTGCGCCCCTGGAGCACGGGGAGTTTCTTGACTTCGCGCTGGCCGACCTCACCCATGTAGTCGGCGGTATCGAGAATGTTGAGGGCGTCGTCAAGGGAGAGATCCTTGGTATCGAGCAGGTGACGCACGGCTACTCCCCTCCTTCCTGGGCTGAGGTGGTGGAGTGGGCGGGCTGGGCAATAATTACCTTGTCGTCCTCACCATCGATGGATGAGAGCAGCACCTTAACCGATTCATGGGTGCTGGTGGGAAGGTTCTTTCCCACGTGATCTGCGCGGATGGGGAGCTGGCGGTGGCCGCGGTCAACCAGCACAGCGAGGCGGACGGCGTCGGGGCGGCCGTAGTCCTTGAGGGCATCGAGGGCGGCGCGGATAGTGCGCCCTGAAAAAAGTACATCGTCAACGAGGACGACGGTGCGCCCCTCAATCCCCGCTGCGGGCAGGCGGGTGGGCTCAGGCGTCCGCCCAGGTTTTGAGAGCAGGTCATCACGGTACATGGTGATGTCGAGTTGCCCCAGAGAAAAAGCGGGATTGAAGCCAGAGTCGGTCTGGGCAATCTTTGCTGCCAGACGCTCGGCTAATGGGAAGCCGCGGCGCGGAATACCTAGTAGAACCAGGTTCTCACTGCCCTTATTGGCTTCAAGAATTTCATGGGCGATGCGAGTAAGAGCTCGCTCAATGTCGGCTGACTCCAGGATGACCCGGTGGGCTCCTGCAGATACGTCGGTGGGTACACCGGTGGTATCGGTCATGTGCCGGCCTCCTTCCCCGCCTCACAGGACGGACTTAAAGGTTGCTGTCACACCTCAATGTATCACGTCCGCCCCTCACCGCGGCTGAATTTGAGACAGTTTTCAGTAGGTACCATCTAAATCAGAAAAACCCACCAACGAGGTGGGTTTTTCTGATTTAGATGGTACCTATGGGCCTAGGCCAGCAGGGTGGGCTTCACCTGGCGCAGGCGGTCGAGCAGACCATTCACAAACTTGGGTGAATCGTCGGTCGACAGCAGGCGAACCAGGCCAGTAGCCTCTGAAATCGCCACGGCGTCGGGAATCTCGTCATTGAAGAGAAGCTCCCAAGCGCCAAGGCGCAGAGCCACACGGTCCACGCTGGGCATGCGGTCCATAGTCCAGTCCTGGGCGTAGGTTTCAATGTACTCGCGAATCTCTTCATCGTGGTCGCGGACGCCACGAACGATCTGCTCGGAGTAGAGCGAAATCTGCGCTGAGGTGTAGGTGCGGCGACGAATCAAGACGTCAATGACGTCGTCGCCGCACTGGTCTGCCTCAAACAGGACTTCGAGGGCGCGAAGTCTAGCTTTGGTTCTTGAATTCACGGTGCTTAGTCGTTGACGCGGCCGAGGTAGTCACCGGTGCGGGTATCGACCTTGACCTTGGTTCCGGTTTCGAGGAAGAGGGGCACCTGAATCTCAGCACCGGTTTCAACGGTTGCAGGCTTGGTGCCACCGGTGGAGCGGTCGCCCTGCAGGCCAGGCTCGGTGTAGGTGATTTCAAGGACGACGGAGGCAGGCAGCTCGATGTAGAGGGGTGAACCTTCGTGCATGGCGATGGTTGCGGTCTGGTTTTCGAGCATGTACTTGGCGGCGTCGCCAACGGTGACCTCAGAAACGTTGATCTGGTCGTAGGTCTTCAGATCCATAAAGACGTAGTCGGTGCCGTCCTGGTAGAGGTACTGGTAGTCTGAGCGGTCAACAGTTGCGGTATCAACCTTTGCGCCGGCGTTGAAGGTCTTATCAACTACCTTACCTGAGGTGACGTTGCGCAGCTTGGTGCGGACGAAAGCGCCGCCCTTGCCGGGCTTGACGTGCTGGAATTCGATGACGGACCAGAGGTTGCCGTCAATCTTGAGAACGACACCGTTCTTGATATCTGCGGTAGTAGCCAACAGACTCTCCTCTAAACTGAAATTTTCAATAAGCGTTGCGGGGTAAACCGTAGACCAGTCTACCGGCTCCCCCGCCGCTTTGCGCTATTAGTTAGCGAGTTTCACACCTAGCTGGCAATTTCCTGGTAGGTCATAAACAGGATGGAGTCGTCGGGGACCTCGTAAATACGGGGCTTGCCCAGGCTTTCCAGCACGACGAAGCGCAGCATGTTGCCGCGGGCCTTCTTGTCGCGGCGCATGGTTTCAAGCAGCTTGGGCCAGCGGTCTGCCGGGTAGGTGGTGGGTAGGTCGAGGGCGGTGCAGATGGCACGGGTTCGCTCGACGGTTGCCTCATCAAGGTAGCCAGCGGCGAGGGACAGTTCTGCAGCGAAGACCATGCCCACAGCTACGGCAGCCCCGTGGCGCCACTGGTAGCGTTCTGCGTGCTCGATGGCATGGCCCAGGGTGTGCCCGTAGTTCAGGAATTCGCGGCGGCCCGACTCCTTCAGGTCTTCAGACACCACCTCAGCCTTAACCCGGATAGAGCGCTCGATGAGCTCTCGCACTACCTCAGACTGGGAGTCCCGAATCTTGCCGGGGTTCGCTTCAATCAGGTCGAGAATCACCGGGTCTGCGATGAAGCCGCACTTAATCACTTCGGCCATACCGGTGAGTAGCTCGTGTTCGGGTAGGGTGCGCAGCACACCCAGTTCGCAGAGGACGGCAGCGGGCGGGTGGAAGGCCCCCACCAGGTTCTTGCCCTCTGCGGTGTTGATGCCGGTCTTGCCGCCGACCGCGGCGTCCACCATGCCCAACAGGGTGGTGGGGATGTGGATAACGCGGACGCCGCGCAGCCAGGTCGCTGCCACAAAGCCAGCAAGGTCGGTGACGGCGCCGCCACCTACGGAAATAATTGCGTCGGTGCGGGTGAAGTCGTTCTGGCCCAGCACCTGCCAGCAGAAAGCGGCGACCTGGATGTGCTTGCCCTCTTCGGCGTCCGGAATTTCTGCCGAGTAGGCCTCAAACCCCGCTGTGCGCATCTGCTCCATCACCAGCTCACCGGTGGAGCGCAGGGCGCGGGGGTGGACAACGAGAATGCGCTGGGTTCGGTTGCCCAGGATTTCGGGGATTGTACCGAGCAGGTTATGGCCTACATAAACGTCGTAGTTTTCTGAAGGCTGGGTGCCGGTGACGGGTATGACGGTGGTGGCCTGGTCGCTCACGCTTGACCCTTTCGGTTCTTGATGATGAAGTTCTGAATTTCAGCTGCCATGTCGGCTATTCCCCGGCCTCCGCAGGCGTCCAGGGTGTAGCTGGCGAGCTCTTCGTAGCGGTCCCGCCGGGCCTCAAATATTTCGGTCCATTTTTGCACCGGGTTGGGCTGGAGCAGGGGCCGGGTTTTGCTGTTTTGGATGCGCGGGGCTACGGTCTCGGCGTCAACCTTGATGTAGATAACGGTCTCGTCTTTGAGCACATCGGCTACCTCCGGCGTCATGGGTGCTCCCCCGCCCAGGGAGAAGATGGTGTTGCGCCGGGCAGGTGAAGTGAGCACCTCACGGATTACTTCAGCCTCGATACGGCGGAACTCAGCTTCGCCGTAGTCGGCAAAGATTTGTGACACCTCACCGTATTTTTCGACGATGAGGTGGTCAGAGTCGAGGAACTCGTAGCCGTAGAAGCGCGCGAGGTGCGTGCCTATGTACGATTTTCCCGCCGCCATGGGGCCGATGATCACGACCGGGCGGGATTTTTCGATATAGGTTTCTTGCACCTCGCGCACCTGGTTGGGTGCGAGCACCTCGGTCATGTCGATCGCGTGGTTACGTGATCGGGGGGTCATGATTAGGCGTCCCACCCTGCTACGTTGGATTCCCAGGCCAGGGATTCGGGGATGGCTGCCAGGTAGGAGTCCATGTTGCGGCGGGTTTCGGTGATGGAGTCGCCGCCGAACTTTTCGAGGGCTGCTTCTGCCAGCACCAGGGCGACCATGGCTTCTGCTACAACGCCGGCTGCGGGCACAGCACAGACGTCTGAGCGCTGGTGGTGGGCGCGGGCAACTTCACCGGTGGAGGTGTCGATGGTGGCCAGTGCCTTGGGTACGGTGGCGATGGGCTTCATGGCGGCGCGTACGCGTAGCAGGTCACCGATGGTCATGCCACCTTCGATACCGCCTGCGCGGTTTGAGACGCGCTGGACGCCGTGCTCACCGGGTACGATTTCGTCGTGGGCGCGGGTGCCGGGGCGCTTTGCGGTTTCAAAGCCGTCGCCAACTTCTACGCCCTTGATGGCCTGAATACCCATGAGGGCTGCGGCCAGGCGGGCGTCGAGGCGGCGGTCCCAGTGCACGTAGGAGCCGAGTCCCGGGGGAAGACCGTAAGCGAGAACTTCTACCACGCCGCCCAGGGTTTCGCCGTCCTTGTGGGCCTTATCGACGGTAGCGACCATGGCTTCGGATGTTGCGGCGTCGAAGCAGCGCAGGGGGTCGGCGTCGAGGGCAGCAACATCGCGAGGGGTAGGACGCGGGGCGTCGGCGGGGGATGCTACCTCAGCGATAGCGGTGGTGTGGCTGACCAGTTCTACGCCGAGAGCCTTAAGAATCTGGGCCGCAACGACGCCCAGGGCTACGCGGGTTGCGGTTTCGCGGGCGCTGGCGCGTTCAAGGACGGGGCGGGACTCGTCGAAGCCGTACTTCTGCATACCGGCGAAGTCTGCGTGGCCGGGGCGGGGTCGGGTGAGGGCTGCGTTGCGGGCACGCCCTTCAATCAGTGCGGGGTCAACGGGGTCTGATGACATGACGTCAACCCACTTGGGCCATTCGGTGTTGGCGATTTCAATGGCTACGGGCCCGCCCTGGGTTTTACCGTGACGGACACCGCCGAGGATGCGCACGCGGTCCTCTTCGAACTTCATACGGGCACCACGGCCGTAGCCGAGGCGGCGGCGGGCTAGAGCATCGCGCACCATCTCGCTGGTGAGTTCGACACCTGCCGGTACGCCTTCAATAATTCCTACCAGGGCTTCACCGTGGGATTCACCGGCTGTGAGCCAACGTAGCATCTCTAACCTTCTTTACGTTTGCCTGTGGGTCTTGTGTTCTAAGATTTCCAAAAATAGCGGTCGATAGCAAACCGCTACTTCACGATTCGGTACGAGTAGTCTCAGCGTGTGAGCCAGGCTGATTCGTTCACCGATTCGGGTTCAAAGTCTGTAACCGGTAGCCCTACCGCCTGACGCATGGCGGTGAGCACTTCGTCCTGCCGGGGTAAGGGGCGGCTCCTGTCGTGGCCGGTAAAGAGCTTGACCTGGTCTACTGCCTGGTACATCAGCATCTCAAGGCCGCTGGTCACGGTACCGCCGCGGGCTTCCCACTCCCCCGCTAGAACCGAGGGCCAGGGGTCATAGGAGACATCAAGCAGATAGCCCGCAGATTCACCCTGCTCTGCGGTAGCCAGTAGCCCGTCGGCTGCTCCCGCAGGAAGGGTACAGACGGTCACATCGAATTCCGCGTAGCTCATAGCGAAGATATCGATGGGCAGGAAGTCAAGGTGCAGGCCCAGGCGGGTGGCGGCGTCCGCAACCCCCTGAGCCCGGCCAGCATCGCGCACAAAGACGCGGACGCCGTCCGCCCCCATCGCACGCAGGGCAGCGAGGGCTGCGGTAGCGGTACCACCGCCACCAATAATCGCAGCACGAGCAGGCTTGCCGACGAAACCGGCCTGGCGCAGGGCATTGACGATACCCGACACATCGGTGTTATCGCCCCAGGAGACCAGCCGGCCATCAGTTTCGTGCTTCCAGTAGACGGTATTGACCACACCGACCGCTTGGGCAAACGGGGTCAGATAGTCCAGCTGCTCTTTGACCGCTGATTTCAGCGGCATGGTGACAGAAAAGCCGCGGGTGCCCCGCTCGGGAGTGTAGCGGGCAAAAACGTCGGCCAGCTGGTCCTCGCGAGTATCTAGCCGGTCGTAGCCCATCTCAAGCCCCATAGCCCGGTAGGCGGCCAGATGCAGCAGGGGTGATTTACTGTGCTTAATGGGGTGCCCCAAGACAAAAGCCTTGGGGCACTCGGTAATCTGCTTACTCATTAGGAGCAGACACCCTCGTGAGCTTTACAGAATTCATCGTATACTTCAACATTCTTCAGGTGCTCTTCGTAGGTCTTAGCGAAGAGAGTCTCACCGGTGAAGAGATCAACGGTGACCCAGAAGTAGTAGTCGTTCTTCTCAGGGTTGGCAGCTGCCTTAATAGCCGCTAGACCGGGTGAACCGATAGGACCTTCGGGCAGGCCCTTGTAGTAGAAAGTGTTGTACTTGTTACTGGCGTCCTGCTTCTGTTCATTAGAGATATGGTAGCTCTGAATGCCCAGACCGTAGGCTACGGTTGCGTCTGACTGTAGGTAGCCGCTGGTTTCGCCATCTGGGTTATTCAGGCGGTTCTCGATAGCACCGGCAATTGGGTAGTAGTCAGCCTCGCGACCTTCGAACTCCAGGATTGAGGCAACGGTAATCACGTGGAAGATTCGGTCATCGCCAGAAACACCGGCCTCTTCTAGAGCGTTGAAGGTGTTATCAACCATCATTTGCAGGATTTCTTCAGCACCGGCGTCCTTGGGGAAGCGGTATTCGCCCGGGAAGAGGAAGCCCTCAATCGTGGGGAACTGTGAAGGAATACCGAAGCGGGTGGGGTCGGTTGATAATGCCTTGAACTCTTGGGCGCTAATACCGGTGCCCGTAGCAAGAGCTTCAAAGGTCTTATCCATACGCCAGGTACGGGCAACCGCTACGTAGTTGGTGTTGGCTTCGTCAAAACGCAGGAGCTCACCCAGAGCAGCAGCGCTGCTCATTTCTTCTTGCATTGTGTACTCACCGGGCTGGAAGAACTGGTCCTGGCCTTTATCTGAGTACTCCTGCAAGAAACGGTCGGCGTTTGCAATGATGCCCTGCTCTTCCAGAGAGTTAGCGATGCTAATAGCCGATGCGCCCTCGGGAATAGTGAAGGTGACTTCGGTGCCGTTGCCCTCGCCCGCGTAATCCTTACGTTCGAACCAGCCGTACTGGGGGGCCAGAATCGATACGACCAGCACCAGGGCTACCGCAAACACAAGGCCTGCGGAAATCACAAAGTTGCGGGAGCGACGGCGGGTGCGGTCACGGTCTGCTGCGGTGTATTCATCTTCGTCGACGGCGGTGAAGAACCCACCGTTAGCCCCGTCTTCGGTTGAGCCCAGCAGGCCGTCAAGGTCGGTCTGCTGGTTCTTGGTGCGGCGGCGCGGCGGGCGGCTAGAACTCGAGTTCTCAGACATTCGGGTTCTCCGTTTCGTCGTTGGAGGTGCTGGAATCAAGCTCATCGTGAGGAATCGTGAGCTCAACACGGTAACCGGCCAGATGCTGACCAGCCTTGAGGGTGTCGACGGCGTGCTGCAGGATATTGACGGCAGCTACCTGGTCGACCATGGTCTTGAATTCTCTGCTCGATACTCCGGCCTCGTGGAGCGAGCGGTGGGCGCTCACCGTGGTGAGTCGCTCATCGACCAGCCACACGGGCACGGAGGCGTCGTCGGCAGCAAGTTCCTGCACCAGGGCCTCGGCATACTCGCGGGCCATGAGGGTCGAGGAGCTCTCTCCCCCGCGCATGGTCTTGGGTAGCCCCACAAAGACTTCGGTGACTTCGTTAACCTCAATGAGCTTGCGAAGTACCCGCCGGTCTGAGTTCTTTTTCAGGTCGCGGCGGAGGGTCTTGAGGGGGGTTGCGAGTATGCCGTCGGGGTCGCACAGGGCCAGACCGACGCGGGCATTACCCACGTCGACTCCCATGCGGCGGCCTCTGGTGAAGGTCACTGGGTTAGGCCCCCAGCTCTGAAATGGTGGATCGGATAGCGGTGAAGGCTTCGTCGATCTTGGTGACGTCCTGGCCGCCGCCCTGGGCGACGTCGTCCTTACCGCCGCCGCCGCCGCCAAGCACACCGGCAGCGACGCGGACGAGGGCGCCCGCCTTAACACCGGCATCGCGGGCGGCCTGGTTGGTGGCAACCAGAATAACCGGACGGCCGTTGTTCACACCGGCAACTGCTACGGTAGCAGCGTCCTCACCCAGGCGTGAGCGCAGGTCAAGAGCGAGTTCGCGCACGGCGTTGGCGTCCAGTTCCCCTGCGTTGTGCAGAAGGGTGCGGACGGAGCCCACCATCTGGGCGTTTTCGGTCAGCTTACCGGCCTCAGCCTGCAGCTTTTCCTTGCGAAGCTTTGCCAGTTCCTTCTCGGCTTCCTTGAGCTTGGTCAGGGTCTGGTTGATCTTCTCGGGCAGTTCGGTGGAGGACTGCACCTTCATCAGACCGGTCAGCTGGTTGACCAGGGTACGCTCGGCAGCCAGGTGGTTGAAGGAGTCCAGGCCGACCAGGGCTTCAACGCGACGGTTACCTGAACCGACGGACTGCTCGGTGAGCAGGGTCAGCGAACCGATCTGAGCGGTTGAACCGACGTGGGTACCACCGCAGAGTTCGCGGGAGAAGTCGCCGCCCATTTCGACCACGCGCACGATGTCGCCGTACTTTTCGCCGAAGAGGCTCATGGCGCCGAGCTTCTTGGCCTCGTCCAGCGGCATTTCGCGGGTAATGGTCTGGAAGTTGTCGCGGATAGCGGTGTTAGCTACCTCTTCAACTTCCTGCTTGGCAGCGTCGGAGAGACCCTCGCCCCAGGCGAAGTCGAAGCGCAGGTAGCCTTCCTTATTGAAGGAGCCGCGCTGGGTTGCTTCGTTACCGAGTACCTGGTGCAGGGCTGCGTGGATGATGTGGGTACCGGAGTGGGCCTTTTCGCCGTCCCGGCGACGCTGTACGTCAACCTGGGCAACAACGGGGGTACCTGCGACAACTTCACCCTCGCGCACAACCGCGCGGTGCACAGAGAGACCCTTGACGGGCTGCTGGACGTCTGACACGTCAATGGTGAAGCCGTTGCCGGTGATGACACCGGTATCTGCTGCCTGGCCACCGGCCTCAGCGTAGAAGGGGGTTTCGTCGAGCACTACTTCAATCTTCTGGCCAGCGGACGCTGCGGGGACGGAAACACCGTCGACCAGGATAGCGCGCAGGGTGGTTTCGGTGCGCAGCTCGTCGTAACCGGTGAAGATGGAGCCTCGTTCGTCGGCCAGTTCGCGGAAGACTGAGAGGTCGGCCATGCTGCCCTTCTTGGCCTTAGCGTCGGCCTGGGCGCGGTGGCGCTGTTCTTCCATGAGGGCACGGAACTGGGCTTCGTCCACCTTCACGCCGGATTCTTCAGCCATTTCGAGGGTCAGGTCGATGGGGAAACCGTAGGTGTCGTGCAGGGTGAAGGCGTCTGCACCTGAGACTTCGCCCTTACCGGAGGCCTTGGCTGAGGCAACAGCCTCTTCCAGGCGGGTGGTGCCTGATTCGATGGTCTTGAGGAAGGCCTTCTCTTCGGCGTAGGCGATGCGGGAGATGCGCTCGAAGTCTTCGGCTACGTAGGGGTAGGCGCCGGACATGGCGTCCTTGGAGGCGGGGAAGAGAACGGGCAGGCAAGGCTCGGTCACGCCCAGCAGGCGCATGGCGCGGATAGCGCGGCGCATGAGGCGGCGCAGGATGTAGCCGCGGCCCTCGTTGGAGGGGGTTACGCCGTCTGCAATGAGCATGAGGGAGGAGCGGATGTGGTCGGCTACCACGCGCATGCGCACGTCGTCTTCGTAGCCTTCGTCGTTGGCGTTTTCGGAGCCGTGGTACTTCTTGCCGGAGAGCTTGGCTGCGGCATCGAGGACGGGGCGTACCTGGTCGGTTTCGTAGAAGTTCTCTACGCCCTGTAGCAGCATGGCCAGGCGCTCTACGCCCAGGCCGGTGTCGATGTTCTTCTTGGGCAGGTCACCCAGAATCTCGAAGCTGTCCTTGCCGGTACCTTCGCCACGCTGGTACTGCATGAAGACCAGGTTCCAGATTTCGATGTAGCGGTCGTCGTCGGCTGCGGGGCCGCCTTCCTTACCGTATTCGGGGCCGCGGTCGTAGAAGATTTCGGAGTCGGGACCTGCGGGTCCGGGCTGGCCGGTGGACCAGTAGTTCTCTGCCATGCCCATCTTCTGGATGCGCTCGGCGGGGAACTTCACGTCGTTGACCCAGATGTTGTAGGCTTCGTCGTCGCCCTCGTAGACGGTAACCCAGAGACGTTCGGGGTCGAGGCCGTAGCCGCCGTCTTCGATGGATGAGGTCAGCAGCTCGTAGGCCCAGGGAATGACTTCCTTCTTGAAGTAGTCGCCGAAGGAGAAGTTACCGGCCATCTGGAAGAAGGTGCCGTGGCGGGCGGTCTTGCCGACCTCGTCGATGTCGAGGGTGCGGATGCACTTCTGCACGCTCACTGCGCGGGAGAACTTGGGGGTTTCACGGCCCAGGAAGTAGGGAATGAAGGGGACCATGCCCGCGATGGTGAACATTGCACCGGGTTCGTGTGAAACCAGTGACGCTGAGGGTACTACGGTGTGCCCGCGCTTTTCGAAGAATTCGATCCAGCGCTTTGAGATTTCCTGTGAGAGCATCGAGGCTTTCTTCCTTCGGTTGGTAGTAAATCTTGGGGTGGTTCGCTTATGCGAAGAAGTCTTTGCCGAGTTCGGCATCGCGCTCTAGGCGGCGCCTGATATCGGCTTCTCGTTCTTCCAGGCATCCGGCCTGTGGCAGGGCAACAGATTCGATGAGCTGGTCGCCCGCTAGTTGCTGGGGCTCGCTCCCCTGCTGCCAGGTGTCGAGGGAGCCGGGGCGGGCGTCCTTGGCCTGGGCGTCGAAGCGGTCTTTGAGTTCTGCTTCTTTTTCGTCCATGCCCGCTTTGACGGTCGCGGCGAAGCCGATGGCTTTGAGGGCTGCACCCTTGAAGGGGGCGCCGTATTTTGAGTCAAAGAATTGAGCCATGGTGCTACCTTCTGCTGTGAAGCGCTGCAGGGGACGATTCGCTGAGACTTCAAGGTCGGTGGACGCCGGTGCTGAGGTACGGGTGCGCGTGGCTAGGTAGCCTGCGGCGGCTCCACCCGCTATGAGGAGTACGTTTTTGAGCAGTCCCATTTAGTGACCTTCGGGTGAGGTTCCGGGGCGCTCCTGCCCTGCGGCGGTTGAGGCTGCCGGGCGTGAACCGGTTGCAGCGGCGCCGTCCCCCTTGACTGCCTTGCGGATGCCGTGGGAGAAGGCTGCGACCTTGATGAGGGGCTGACCTACGGTTGAGGTGACCAGTGATGAGAGGGCAGAAACGTTTGCTGAGGCATCAGAAACGTTGCTGGTGATGTTATCGACCTTTTCGATCTGGGCGTTGGTGCTGGCGACGGTTTTAGTGACTTCACCGATGAGGGGGGTGGTTTCGTTATTGAGGGACCGAATGGTTGCGGTGAGTTCGTCGAAGACCTTGCCGAGTTTGATGATGGGCAGGGCTAGCAGGGCTACGAGAATCGCGAATACGCCTGCGGCTATGAGGCCCGCGATGTCTGCTCCGCTCATGGCTTTCCTGCTTTCTGCCGAGTTACCCGGCTGTTAAAGGACACGATTTGATAACAATCTTACTTTACACGGCATTAAGGAGCCAGCCCGCTCCCCTGTTCCCGTGTGGGTGCAGGTGGGCGGGCTGGTTAAGCTTGGCGTGATTAGGCCAGGCGTGAGTAGTATTCAACCACGAGCTGCTCTTCGCAGGTCACGGGGATTTCTTCACGCTTGGGTGCGCGCTCGAGCTTTGCGTGGAGCTTCTCGATCTCTACGTTCAGGTAGGCAGGGGTGTCGGGCAGGACGTCCTGGTGTGCGCCGGTGGCTGCAACCTGGAAGGGTGCCATCTTCTCTGACTTGGGGTGAACGTGGATGAGCTGGCCGGGCTTGACGCGGAAGGAGGGGCGGTCAACGCGGATGCCGTCTACCATGATGTGGCGGTGGACGACGAGCTGACGTGCCTGTGCGATGGTGCGAGCGAAACCTGAGCGCAGGACGAGGGCGTCCAGGCGGGTTTCGAGGATCTCGACCAGGTTCTTACCGGTCTGGCCTTCGATGCGCTTAGCTTCGAGGTAGGCGCGGCGCATCTGTGCTTCACGGATGTTGTACTGTGCGCGCAGACGCTGCTTCTCGCGCAGCTGTACGGCGTAGTTTGAGTCAGCCTTCTTGCGGCTGCGGCCGTGCTGGCCGGGGCCGTAAGGACGACGCTCGAGGTACTTTTCTGCCTTGGGGGTCAGTGCGATGCCGAGGGCACGTGACTGACGCACGGTACGGCGGGTACGGTTGTGGTTTGCCACAGTTCGTATTCCTTTTCTTTAGCGGTTGGCACGGCTCGTAACGCATATACGGTGGTGTGCTGAGCGTTTCCCACGGGTGTGGGTGTGCCATTGTTCTGGTGGTCTGGCCTCCGGTGGGCCGCCCACGGTTTGGGCGGTGGAGAGTAGAGAGCAGCCGCACTCTCGGTACTACGAGCTACCCGGTGATCAGTTTCTGCCCCGTTACCGGGGTGGGACGCTGCGTTTTGGGTAGTCTGCCAGCCAAGCTTTAAGCTTACCGTGCTCAAAGGTTTGGCAACACCAGTATTGTTTCAATAAATGATGTGGTTTTGTACACAACAAGTCGCCCCCCAGAGGTAACCTCTGAGGGGCGACTCGTAGCTATATCAATCTAGCATGACGCTAGGAACAGCGATACGGCTTAGTAGATACCGTCGCGGTAGCGCAGCTGGGTGGCGAAAGCGGTTTCCGCAGCATTCCAGAGGCCACCAGCGAAGCCGTTGAAGAAGTCCAGGGGATCGGTTCGGTTTTGAGGACCCAGAACCAGACCGCGGCCCTCATCAGCTACGTATGCTGAGTGGAAGCTGCCCAGCTCATGTGACCAGGCGAACTCATCAGCAGCAACAACGATGTCAGAAACAGCGCCGTTAGCCCACTGAGCATAGGATGCTGTCAGACCACCCAGACCGGTCTTGTTGGTATCCCACTTGAGCACCTCAGCGTTGTAAGCCTCGATGAAGCAGGCTTCATCAACGGTACCAGGAATCAGCGCACGAGCCTGATCCATAGTGGGGGCTGCGATGGCTACGAAGCGGTTAGCAACTGACTGGTAGATACGACCACCAGCGTGGGCACCGTCACGGAAGCCAAGGTGAATTAGGTCCTCCAGGCGACCCTTCTTCAAAGCGGAGTCTGCTCGCAGGGTGCCGGTGTAGTAGACGTAGTCTGCGCCGGTGCCCGAGAATTCCTGCTCCTGCGCGAGTGCGCCGTCAGCTGCACCGTCCCAGATCAGGAAGGAGGAGCCGAAGGTGGCATCACGGGGGTTATCTGCAACGCCTACCAGACGGGGAGCATCGCCACGGACGGTACCGTTACGGGTATCCCAGTTGGCAGAGGCAGGGTAGGGGTAGGGCATGGTGACGTTCTTGAATTTAGAAACGGGGTTCATGCCATTGAAGAGAGTATTGACAGCTACTGAGGTGTCAACATTCTTGATGCCCAGCTCGTACTTGAGCTTTGCCAGTTCAGCCAGCTTATGTGAGGGGCCCGTGAACTGCACACGCAAAGAGGGATCATTAGCTGCACCGTTGTAGTGGGAGGGACCTGCGAAAACGTAGCGCAGGTTGACGTCGCTCAGGTCGGGCACGTTTGCTGTTGCAAAGTCAGCGAATGCCTTAGTGACAGCTGCCTTGGTCTCATCGCAGGTTGCGGGTGAAGCAGCGTAAGCAGGGATTGCAGTGGTAGCAACGACTGCAGGAGCTGCCCAAGCAGCACCCTTAGCCAGGGTACGGCGAGAAACATTGTGAGTCATGTATGTTTTCCTCATATAAGGGGGTAAAAAAGACGTGTCACCATCGCGGCAGCCTAGTGCGAACCGCCCTTCGCAATGGAAACTAAATTTATTATACGGAAGAAAGACAAAGAGTGCAGGTCTTCAAATCCCCGCACGCATATTTAGGCAGGCCTAATTATCAAAGCAAAAATATGCGCTTTTGCCGAACAGGCCATTAGATAGACCCAGATTACACACATTCCTACTAGCCAGAGTGAAGATTTCTATCCCCAACCTTCACTTTCGCCCAAAGTTGTTTTCCACTTTTTATCCCACAAAACCCAATTTATGTGCGACAAATCACCTATAGCCGTCCGTAAATTTTATCAACACTTAGCTCAAAACACCTACCTGTCTACTGATTATTATCAGGTTTACGTAGAAGCTCCACTCGTCGCAGCCTCTCTCCCAGCTCCTTTTCCGCCCCAAAGACTGTTGGTCTGTAATAGGCCATACCTACAAGTGCATCAGGGGCATACTGCTGGCGGGCCACCCCGTTCTTTTCATCGTGGGGGTAGATATAGCCCCTGCCGTGCCCCAGGGCAGCAGCTCCCGGGTAATGCCCATCGCGCAGGTGCAGGGGCACCGGCCCAGCCAAGCCGGCGCGGACGTCCGCCAAAGCTCCGTCGATTGCCCGATAGACAGCATTGGATTTAGGGGCAGATGCCAGGTGAATGGTTGCCTGGGCCAAATTCAGCCGAGCCTCGGGCAGCCCCACTAGCTGCACCGCCTGGGC
The DNA here is from genome assembly GCF_928381415.1 of Rothia nasimurium. Classification (GTDB taxonomy): domain Bacteria; phylum Actinomycetota; class Actinomycetes; order Actinomycetales; family Micrococcaceae; genus Rothia; species Rothia nasimurium_H. The sequence goes on along the minus strand of NZ_CAKMSF010000004.1, from coordinate 71,351 downwards.
AGCGTTCACCGCTGCGGTCAGGGCTGTGGGGTCGGCCATTCCGATATCCTCACTGGCATGCACAATCAAGCGGCGGGCAATGAAGCGGGGATCCTCCCCTGCCTCGATCATTCGAGCTAGATAGTGTAGGGCGGCATCAACATCTGAGCCCCGAATGGACTTAATGAAGGCGCTGGTGACGTCATAGTGCTGGTCCCCTTGCTTGTCGTAGCGCACAACTGACCTGTTAACAGCTAAAGCCGCGTGTTCAGCCGTCACCTGCAGGGGCTGACTGACCGAATACTCAACCCCGGCGTCCTCAGCCTCACCAAAAGCTACAGCAGCAGCAGCTTCCAAAGAGGTCAGAGCCTTGCGGGCGTCCCCATTGGCCATTTTGACCAGGTGCGTAGCAGCCTCGTCTTCCAGAGAAATCACACCGGCAAAACCCCGGGCGTCGGCGACCGCCCGTTGGAGCAGTTCAGCAATATCTGTATCGGTGAGCCCCTGCAGGGTCAACAGAATAGAACGCGACAGCAGGGGTGAAATCACCGAAAATGAGGGGTTCTCGGTGGTTGCCGCTACCAGCACCACCCAGCGATTCTCGACGCCCGGCAAGAGGGCGTCCTGCTGGGCCTTAGTGAAACGGTGAATCTCATCAAGAAAAAGTACGGTAGTAAGTCCGCGAAAATCGCGGTCCTCAAGGGCCTGATCCATGACAGCGCGGACGTCCTTCACCCCGGCAGTAATAGCAGAGAGCTCAACGAACTTACGCCCGGCTCCCCCGGCAATCACGTTGGCCAGCGTGGTCTTGCCTGTACCGGGCGGGCCCCATAAAATAACCGAGCTCGGCCCCGCAGGCCCGCCCCCCTCACCCGCCAGAACCCGCAGGGGTGAGCCCGGGCCCAGCAGGTGCTTCTGCCCTACCACCTCATCGAGAGTGCGGGGGCGCATACGCACGGCCAGCGGAGCCCGCTCCCGTCGACGTGTCACCTGCTCGCTATCGGTATCTGGCTGAGAATCGTCAAAAAAGAAGAGGGAGGGTTCCACGGTCAACTTACCTTAGAGGGAATCGGTATCGAGAATCAGGGTCACAGGGCCGTCGTTCGTTAGACTGACCTGCATATTGGCTCCAAAGAGGCCGGTTTCAACCGTCAGACCCAAGTCACGCAAGGCCTGCACATAGGCCTCAAAGAGGGGTTCGCTGACCGGGCCGGGAGCAGCTGCCGACCAGGACGGACGCCGCCCCTTCTTCGCATCCCCGTAGAGGGTAAACTGGCTGACCGCCAGCACCGGGGCACCCTCATCGAGCACAGACCGCTCCCCTTCTAAGAGGCGAAGGTTAGCGGTTTTATCTGCCAGCTTAGCTACCTGAGCGGGGCCGTCCGTATGCGTAATGCCTACCAGAACCAGCAGGCCGGGCCTGTCAATTTTCCCTACTGTTTGGCCGTCGACAGTGACGGCGGCTGAGGTAACCCGTTGAAGAACTGCGCGCATGGGTGCTCCTTTGTCTGAAGGGTGGCTGACGGTTCTAGCCTATCAACCGCCCTAGAAAAGACCAGAAAAACCAGAAATACCCACCTAGTTCGTGGGTATTTCTGGTTTAAATGGTACCTACCGGGAAGGGTTGGTTACTTCTCGCCGTCCTTCTTAGGCTTGAAGTCCACGCCTGCTTCCTTACGCTGCTGCGCGGTAATCGGTGCAGGGGCTGCGGTCAGCGGGTCGTAGCCGCCACCGGTCTTGGGGAAGGCGATGACGTCGCGGATAGAGTCGGTGCCACCGATCAGCTGTAGCACGCGGTCCCAGCCAAAGGCGATACCGCCCATGGGGGGTGCGCCGAAGCTGAAGGCCTCCAGCAGGAAGCCGAACTTCTCCTGGGCCTCTTCCTCAGTAATGCCCATAACCTTGAAAACACGTTCCTGCACGTCGCGCTGGTGGATACGGATTGAACCGCCACCGATTTCGTTACCGTTGCAGACGATGTCGTAGGCATAGGCCAGAGCCTCACCGGGGTTCTCGTCAAAGGAGTCCAGGTACTCGGGCTTGGGTGAGGTGAAGGCGTGGTGTACAGCAGTCCAGGCTGAGTGGCCCAGGGCGACGTCGCCGGACGCGGTTGCGTCAGCTGCTGACTCGAACATGGGGGCATCCACCACCCAGACGAAGGACCAGTCGCCGTCCTTAATCAGGCCGGTGCGGTGGCCAATCTCAACGCGGGCTGCGCCCAGTAGGGCGCGGGAGGCCTTTGCCTCACCGGCTGCGAAGAAGATGCAGTCGCCGGGCTTGGCGCCGGTAGCCTCAGCCAGGCCCTCACGCTCAGCATCGGTGATGTTCTTAGCAACGGGGCCGGTCAGCTCGCCGTCCTCCTGAATCAGCACGTAGGCAAGACCTTTAGCACCGCGCTGCTTAGCCCATTCCTGCCAGGCATCCAGGGTGCGGCGGGCCTGGGAGGCGCCACCGGGCATCACAACGGCACCGACGTAGGGTGCCTTGAAGACGCGGAAGGTGGTGTCCTTGAAGTAGTCGGTCAGCTCGGTGAGTTCCAGGCCGAAGCGAAGGTCGGGCTTGTCAGAGCCGTACTTCTCCATGGCGTCCTTGTAGGTAATACGCTCGATGGGGCGGGGCACCTTGACGTCAATCAGGTTCCAGACGGCCTCAACGATACGCTCGCCCAGGTCGATGATGTCTTCCTGGTCAACGAAGGAAGCCTCGATATCCAGCTGGGTGAACTCGGGCTGACGGTCAGCGCGGAAGTCCTCGTCACGGTAGCAGCGGGCAATCTGGTAGTACTTCTCGATACCGCCCACCTGCAGCAGCTGCTTGAAGAGCTGGGGTGACTGGGGCAGGGCATACCAGGAGCCGGGTGCCAGACGGGCGGGCACCAGGAAGTCGCGGGCACCTTCGGGGGTGGAGCGAGTCAGGGTGGGGGTCTCAACCTCGGTGAAGTTCTGGCCGTGCAGCACCTCGCGGGCTGCGCGGTTTGCTTCTGAGCGCAGGCGCATCAGGCGGGCAGGCTCGGGGCGGCGCAGGTCGAGGTAGCGGTACTTGAGGCGGGCTTCTTCACCCACTTCAACGTGCTCATCAATCTGGAAGGGCAAGGGGGCTGAGGTATTGAGCACCTCGGTCTCCTTGACCATAACCTCGATTTCACCGGTGGTGAGGTTGGGGTTTTCGTTGCCCTCGGGGCGGCGGGTTACTTCGCCCACGACCTTGAGGACGTACTCGTTGCGCAGGTGCTCGAAGTCGGCTTCGTTGTGGAAGACAACCTGGGTGACGCCTTCGCGGTCACGCAGGTCAACGAAGGCCACGCCACCGTGGTCGCGACGGCGGGCTACCCAGCCAGAGAGGGTAACGGTTTCTCCGATGTTCTCGGCGGTTAGTTCGCCGAGGGTGTGAGTGCGTAGCACTGAGTTCCTTTCGATGGGGCACGGTACCGGGTGGCACTGTCTTAAGTTCAGTTTGCTCCCGATTTTACCGTGTTGTGGTGCGCCTGGCACCGGTTGGACGGGTGTGAATTAGGCGGTAGGGAGCACGCGCACGTGCAGGTCGTCGGCGGGCGGGGCCCAGGTGCCGGGGTCTGCAGCTACCTGCTCGCCGGTGCGGATGTCTTTCACCTCGTGGGTGAGTTCGCCGTTCTCCCCCGCTGAGGTGAACCAGACGAAGGGGATGCCGCGCTTTTCGGCGTACTTGATCTGCTTACCGAACTTGGCGGCGGTGGCTGAGACCTCGCAGGCGATACCGCGGGCGCGCAGGGCGTCGGCGACGTCCTGGGCACCTGACCACATATCGTCGTTGGTGAGGGCGATGAGGACGGCGGTGGGCACCTTGCGGGTTGCTTCGGCAAAGCCCTGGGACAGGATGCGGGCCACCAGGCGGGTCACGCCAATGGACAGGCCCACACCGGGGTAGGTCTTCTTGCCGTTTGAGGCCAGGGACTCGTAGCGGCCACCGGAGCAGATAGAACCCAGCTGTTCATGGCCTACCAGCACGGTCTCGTAGACGGTGCCGGTGTAGTAGTCCAGACCGCGGGCGATGGAAAGGTCAGCTACTACCTTGCCGGGGGCGCGCTTAGCTGCCTCACCGATAACCTCGGTCAGTTCAGCTAGGCCCTCTTCGAGCAGGTCATGGGTGACGCCCAGGGCACGTACCTGATCAGCAAAGGAGGTATCTTCAGCGCGGATACTGGCAAGCTTCAGGGCGGCAGCGGCCTGCTCATCGGTAGCACCGACCTCGTCCTTAAGAAGCTGGGCGACGGCGTCCGCACCGATCTTTTCAAGCTTATCGATATTGCGCAGCACCCCGGCGGTATCAGTCAAGCCAAGGCCCAGGTAGAAACCCTCAGAGAGCTTGCGGTTGTTCACCCGCAGCTTGAAGTCGGGAATGGGGAGCTTGGAGAGCGCGTCAACGATGACCAGAGCCAGCTCGACATCGTAGCGGAAGGGCAGGGCACCATCGCCCACGACGTCTACGTCGGCCTGGGTAAACTCGCGGGCGCGGCCCTCCTGGGGGCGTTCACCGCGCCAGACCTTTTGAATCTGGTAGCGCATAAAGGGGAAGGAAAGGTAGCCGGCGTTCTCTACCACGTAGCGGGCAAAGGGCACGGTTAGGTCAAAGTGTAGGGCCAGCTTTTCCTTCTTGCCGCCCCGGGCCTCGTCCGCATCGTCCAGCAGACGGGAGACCGCGTAGACCTCTTTATCGATATCTCCCTTACGCAGTAGCTGCTCGATGGTCTCTACCGAACGGGTCTCAATCGACGAAAAACCGTGAAGCTCAAAGGTCTCTCGCAAAGTATCGAGAACAAAATTCTCTACCAGGCGTTCCTCGGGCAGGTGCTCCGGAAAACCAGAAAGCGATTGTTTGCGAGCCATGTGCTCCCCTTTTATCGGTTGAAAACGGTCGAAGTAGGTTACGTGCCCTCGCGAAACAAGCGGTCTCACAGCAGAGCACAGTCCCTTTAATACTAGACCGAAGGCGCACCTGCCGGGTAATTGCACCCGCTTTCGCCCTAAACACGCTATGCTGGTAACTGCGCCACCTGCGCCCGATAGATTATTGCTGTCTCTTCGCGAAGCAGCAACCAGCCCTATCGACACGGCCCGGTCTGGTGCACTTTTCATTACTTAAACGGGGGTTCGCCCCCACTACTGATGCGAAAAGAGTTATAGCGGTGACTACCCAATCCGACGACACCACCCTCAACGTAGACCTCGACAAGGCCCGCAAATTCGGCCGCGTGGACGAGGACGGCCACGTTTTCGTTATCGTTGACGGTGAAGAATACGCAGTAGGCCAGGTACCCGGCGCATCTGCCGACGAAGCCCTCGGCTACTTTGCTCGCAAGTTTGAGAACTTTGAAGCCCAGGTTGCCCTGCTCGAAGAGCGCGTAGAGCGCAAGGCCAAGGCCGCTGACCTGCAGAAGGCAGCTGCCCACCTGGGTCAGCAGGTTGCTGTGCGCAACATGGTGGGCGACTACGCCGCCCTGCAGGAACGCCTGGTTGCCCTGGTTGGCAAGATCAATGAGCGTGAGGAAGCAGAGAAGACCGAGAGCGCCGAAGCTCGCCAGGCAGCCCTCGAAGCCCGCGAAGCTATCGTTTCTGAGGCTGAGGCTATCGTGGCTAAGGACGACTCCGCTATTCACTGGAAGAACTCCCACGCCCGCATGAACGAGCTCTTCGAAGAGTGGAAGAAGACCCAGAAAGAACACCACCTGGCCAAGAGCATCGAGGACGAGCTGTGGAAGCGTTTCCGCGCTGCCCGCACCAGCTTTGACCGCCGCCGCCGTGCCCACTTCTCCCAGCTCGATGAGGCTAATGCCAAGGCTAAGCGCGTGAAGGAAGCCCTCATCGCTGAGGCTGAGGCTCTGCAGAACTCCACCGACTGGGCAGCTACCGCCGCTAAGTACCGCGATCTGATGGACCAGTGGAAGGCAGCCCCCCGCGGCACCCGCAAGGAAGATGACGCCCTGTGGGCCCGCTTCCGTGCAGCCCAGGACGTCTTCTTCGACGCCCGCACCGCGGTGAACGCTGAGCTGGATAAGGAATTTGAGGCGAACCTGAAGGCTAAGGAAGCCCTGCTGGAAGAGGCCCGCGGCATTCTGCCCGTTACCGATATCGCTGCGGCTAAGAAGGCCCTTGAGGGTATTCTGGACCGCTGGGAAGCTATCGGACGCGTGCCCCGCAACTCGGTGCGCCGCGTTGAGCAGGAGCTGCGTAAGGTTCAGGACGAAATCCACCGCGCCGAGAACGCCAAGTGGCAGAAGACCGACCCGGCTAAGCAGGCTCGCGCTAACTCCATGCTGACCCAGCTGGAGGACGCCATCGCCGGTCTTGAAGCCGACCTGGCCAAGGCTGAGGCCAGCGGCAACGCCCAGAAGATCAAGAAGGCCCAGGAAGCCCTGGACGCCCGCAAGCAGTGGCTTGAGACCCTCAAGGTTTCTTCTGCTGAGTTTGGCGCCTAAACCTCAGCTTTATCTGTGACGTCTTTGTGACGCAGAATCCCCCGTCTACCGGCCGGTAGACGGGGGATTTTTGTGGATAAGTAATTTTAGGCGGGAAAGTTATCCACAGCCTGACAACTTTTTATCGTGCACCTGCATCTGATGTGCTAAAACGTAGTCATGGAACATCTCAACTCACTCGGTGCCCTCTCTGAGCTCCCCTTCCCTCTGGCTCCAGCGCCCGGGGCCGCACCCCACTCCCTCAACGTCGTTGCCTGCGATAGTACCTCCTACGCCCCGGCTCACCTCACACAGGATGAAGCCGATACGACGCAGGAGCCGTACACACTCGTCCGCCTCTACTCACAGCAGACCACGGGGCTACCCGCTCAGCAGTGGCGTGAGTTCATCAAAGAACGCGAACTAGTGCATTTTCACCGGGGCATCTACAGGCAGGCTGACGACGAGCCCACCCCGCTTATGCGGGCAGCCAGCCTGGGTTTACTTACCCCGGCAGGCTACCACCATCGGATTCGCTACTGCAGAACCACCGCAGCCTGGGTGTTGGGCTACCTGCCCGAGCTACCCGAAGGGCGACTGCATGTAGACTACGACCGCGATAACCGGTGCAATCTCCCCCGCTCCTACCGGGCAGACTTTGCCACCCATCAGGCCCAGCTTCGTCCCTATGACACCATGACTATTGGGCCGATTCGTCTGACCACGCCACTGAAAACGGCCCTAGATATCATTACCCACTCGGTCGATGAGGGCGACCTGGCTATCGTCAAAGCAATCCTGCTCGATAGCCAGAACAGTGTTACTCCTGAGCTTCTGCTCCAGAGTGCCCGGGAGCAGATGAGCCTTAAAGCTACAGCCTTGCTCAGGGCCCAGCACCTGGCCCACCAGCTTGAGGCGGCAGAAATAGCCGGGGTCTAGTCCTGCTGGTTCATGAGCGGACGCGAGCCGGTCAGGCGGTAGGCATTATAGATGCCGGGGACGTTGCGAATCTGGTTCAGCAGGTGCTCCATCATGAAGCGGTCAGAGAGCTCTACGGTGTAGCGGTTGACCACAAACCGTTCGTCGCTGGTGTGAACCTTGGCGTCCACGATATTGCAACCGGCCTCAGAAATAACCCGGATGGTGTCTGAGAGCAGGGCCTTACGGTCGATGCCCTCCACCTGGATCGAAACCCGGTAGACGGAGTTACCGTGCGATGCCCACTCCACCGCGGTCTGGCGGGGGTCGTCAGCCTGGCTCAGTACGTTGGGGCAGTCGGTACGGTGCACCGAGATACCCTGCAAGCGGGTGACGATGCCGACAATGTCGTCGGGCGGTACGGGGGTGCAGCAGCGGGCAATCTTGGTCAAGATACCCTCAGCACCGGGAACAACCACACCATTGTCGTCACCGACCGAGCGGCGGTTAGATACCAGTGAGGCGTCGAAGCTATCGAGCTCAAGGGTCTGATCGACATCGTCCTCACCGTAGTAGAGGTTCACCAGGGAGGTAATAACGGCCTGGGTCTCTACCTCGTTCTCACCCACAGCGTGGTAAAGAGTAGCGACATCGTGCTTGTGGAGATCCTGGGCCACCTGCAGCATGAGCTCCGGTGTCATCATCTTGGTCAGGGGCAGCTCGTGCTGGCGCATGGCCTTCACTACGCGCTCCTTGCCCCGGTTCATGGCTTCGAGACGGCGACCCTTGGCGTAGTGCTGGCGAATCTTGGTGCGCGCCTTGCTGGTGCGCACGAACTTGAGCCAGTCCTCGCTCGGGGCGTGGTTCTCGTCCTTAGTCGTCTGAATCTCAACCGTTGAGGCTGTTTCGAGCTCGGTGTGCAGGGGCACCAACTTACCGTTGACTTTAGCGCCAATGGTGCGGTCCCCCACCTCGGTGTGGATAGCGTAGGCAAAGTCAACCGGGGTTGAGCCCACCGGCAGGCTAATAGGCTTACCCTGCGGAGTCAGCACCACAATCTCATCGGTCTCAAGCCGCTCAGACAGCTGCTGGTAGAATTGCTCAGACTCGGGGTTGGAGTTCGAAATCTCAGAAATCGACTGCAAAATGCCGATGTTGAAGGCAGCGGTCTGGGTGCTAGGTTCCTTGGGTGAAAGGTCTACCTTTTCACCGCGGGAGGCAGCCTTGTACCGCCAGTGGGCAGCCACACCGTACTCAGCCTCTTCGTGCATCTTGTAGGTGCGGATCTGGATTTCTAGGGGCAGGCCGCCGGGCCCGTGCACCGTCATGTGCAGTGACTGGTAGTGGTTGTGCTTGGGCTGCTTGATGTAGTCCTTGAAGCGCCCAGGAACCGCCATCCACAGGGACATCACGTGCCCCAGGGCGGTGTAGCAATCGTTCTCGTCCTCGACCATGATGCGCACGGCCAGAATATCGTTGATGTCGTCGAAGCTCTTACCCTTGGTCTTCATCTTCTGATGAATGGAGTAGTAGTGCTTGGGGCGGCCCGTTACGGTGGCCTCAATACCTACCTGGGCCAGGCGATCCTCAATCGTCACGCGGGCCTCGGCCAGGTACTTTTCGAGCTTAGGGGTACGCTCGCCCACCATCCGCACAATCTCGGCGTAGATATCGGGGCTCATAGCGGCAAAGGAGAGGTCTTCCAGCTCCCACTTGATGGTGTTCAGGCCCAGGCGGTGGGCCAGTGGGGCATAGATCTGCAGGGTCTCTTCGGCCTTACGCGCCGCGGAGGCACCGGAGACAAACCGCCAGGTACGGGCATTGTGCAGGCGGTCAGCCAGTTTGATGAGCAACACGCGCACATCCTGCGACATCGAGATAACCAGCTTGCGAATTGTCTCAATGGGGGCGTTGTCACCATAGCTGACCTTATCAAGCTTGGTCACACCGTCAACCAGATAGGCGACCTCGGTACCGAAATCAGCAGTGAGCTGCTCCTGGGTGTACTCGGTATCTTCGACCGTATCGTGCAGCAGACCAGCAACCAGCACGGGGCCGGTAGCACCTATCTCAGCCAGAATGGTCGTCACGGCTACCGGGTGGGTGATGTAAGGGTCCCCGCTCTTGCGCTTCTGCCCCCGGTGGTAGTGGTTAGCGACCTGGAAAGCCCGCTGCAGCACCTCAAGGTCTTCATCGGGGTGGTACTTCTTGACGGTGCGAATCACCGGCGCTAGCACCGGAGAAAAACGCGGGGCGGGGCCCTCCTGCTGCTCCCGCCCAAACACCAGGCGGGTCGGCACACGCCCCGAAGCAGACATGACCCGGTGCGACCCGCGAACCGGCCGCTTACCCTCTGCGCGAGAATCCTTCTGGCTGCTCTCTTCTGACCGGCTCATGCCCAATTCCCCCTCAAACTGAAATACTCGTGTGGGACTATCTTAGATTAATTCCACACTGCGCGTAACAAAAACGGGAGCGGACTGTCATCCACTCCCGTTTCTAGGGTAAAACGCCTAGCTGTTTGGTCTACTTGCTATCGAGGTTAACCGAATGCACGGTGACCATCACCGGGGCATCCTGCTGCCCGCTGGCGTCCTCACGCTCTTCGCCCGCTTCAACCTGCCCCTGGCGGGCACGGCGGACGAGCTCGGTATGCTCACGCACGCCCTTCTCGCCCAGGCGCAGGGCAGCGTAGGTAGGAGCCGCTACAAAGAGGGTGCCCAGGGTACCGATGATGATACCGACGAAGAGGGCCAGGGAGAGATCCTTGAGGGTACCCGCCCCCAAGAGCAGGGCGCCGATAAAGAGAATCGATCCCACCGGCAAAATACCCACAATCGAGGTGTTGATAGAACGCACCAGGGTCTGGTTAACCGCCAGGTTCACCTGCTCAGCGAAAGTGGTGTCGCGGCGCTTCACTAGCCCCTCGGTGTTCTCACGAATCTTATCGAAAACCACCACGGTGTCGTAGAGAGAGTAGCTCAACACGGTCAGGAAGCCGATAATCGCACTGGGGGTAATCTCAAAACCGATGAGAGCGTACAGGCCCACGGTAGTCACGATGGTAAAGATCAGGCCAGCAATTGCCGAGACCGACATCTTCCAGGTACGGAAGTACAGGGCCATACCGATCATCACCAGCAGAATAAACCAGACCAGACCCACCAGAGCCTGCTGAGTCACCCCGGCACCCCAGGTGGGGCCCACGAAGGACGAGGTCACCTGGTCAGAGCTCACGCCGTAGGCCGACTGCAGGGCCTGACCCACAGCCAGAGTCTCATCGTCGGTCAGCTCACTCATCTGAGCGCGTACGGTACCCGCAGCGATATTAGTGACGCGCACGTCGGTCGCCTCGGGGGCGGCGTCCGCAATCGCCTGCTGACCGATAGAAATATCGGTATCAGCCACCTGCGACACGGTGAACTCAGAACCACCGCGGAACTCAATACCCAGATTGAAGCCACCGCGCACCACCGGCACCAGGGCCGCCAGCACAACCAGGGCCAGGGCAATCGTCAGCCACAAACGACGCTTAGGCACAAACCCAAACGACCGCTGACCAGAATGCAGTTCATTACCGAACTGAGCAAGTTTATTAGCCACGGCGGGTCTCCTCGGTAGTGGTGGAATATGCGGCAGGCAGGGGCTCCGCATCAGCACTCCCCTGCTCCGCTTCGGCTTCAGCCGCCTCAGCGGCAAGGCGCTCGCGGCGCTTACGCTCAGCCAGAGAGAGGGAACCTTCGGCTTCCTCAGGGGTGCGGACGCGCCCCGCACCCCGGTAGAGCGGGGTTGAGCCGAGGGCTACCGGGTCCATGCCAGAGAAGCGTCCGCCGTTACGGAAGTAGTCCTTGCGGCCCAGCAGAACCATAAGCGGGTGGATGAAGAGGAAGGTGATAATCAGGTCTGAAATAGCGGTGAGACCCAGGGTGAAGGCAAAGCCGCGCACGTTACCAACCGAGGCGAAGTAAAGCACTACAGCGGCCAGCAGGTTCACGGCCTTGGAGGCCATGATGGTGCGCTTGGCCCGCAGCCAGCCGTGGTCGATAGCGGCAGGGATGGTGCGGCCGGCACGAATCTCATCGCGAATACGTTCAAAGTAAACGATAAAGGAGTCTGCCATCAGACCGATTGACACAATCAGACCGGCCACGCCCGCCAGCGACAGGCGGTAGTTCATCAGGTGACCCAGCAATACGATCACACCGTAGGAGAGCAGGCCAGCCACGATAATCGAGGTGATATTGACCAGGCCCACCAGGCGGTACTGGAAGAGGGAGTAGATAAACACCAGCAGCAGGCCAATCAGACCGGCAATCAGACCCATCTTCAGCTGGTCAGCACCCAGGGTTGCAGAAATCTGCTGTTCTGACTGGATAGTGAAGCTAATGGGCAGGGCACCGTACTTGAGCTGCTCAGCCAGGTTGGCTGCCTCTTCTTCGGTAAAGTTACCGGTGATCTGGGGCTGGCCGTTGGTAATCACTGCCTGGGTAACGGGGGAAGAGAGCACCTGACCGTCCAGCATGATGGCGAAACGGGCGCGGGGGTCGGACGCGTTAGTGCCGCGAATAGCGTTCAGGCGGGTGGTGACGTCCTTAAAGGTCTGGGTAGCAGCCTCGTTGAAGACGATGTTCACACCCCACTGGCCGGTCGCGTAACCGGTTGAGCTAGCCACCTGGGAGTAGGAGGCTGTATCGATATCGGTACCCTCAATTTCGATGGGGCCCAGGATGTACTTTTCACTTCCGTCTGAGGCACAGGCGACAATGGCGGAGTTGGGGTCCTGGTTAGAGGTATCGACGTTGGCGGGTACGGTGCAGTCCAGCTGCTCGTACTGGCGCCAGAGGTCGCCAGTAACCCAGTTGTAGTCCGACCCGTCGGTGGGTTCAGCCGTCGGTGAGGGTAGGGCGTCCTCGGCAGCGGCAGCGTCCGCCGCAACCGCCTGCGGGGTGCCAGCGTTAATGACCGCGCGGAAGCTCATTTGCGCCGAGGTCTGAATCAGGTCACGGGTTTCGGAGCTCAAAGTGCCGGGTACAGAAACCACGACGTTCTGGCCCGACTGGGTGGTCACTTCTGCTTCCGCTACACCCGCGCCGTCAACGCGCTGGCGGATAATTTCAACAGCCTGGTCGAGCTGCTCAGTGGTAATGGCTTCGCCCGAGGAGTCGTTAACCTCGGGTGACAGGATGAGCTGGGTACCGCCAGAGAGGTCTAGGGCCAGCTTGGGCAGCCAGCTGCCCCCGGAAAAGGTGGTGCCGAAGATTCCTCCGGCGAGTAAGAGCAGCACCAGGGCCATCGAGGCAAGTGCCCCTCTGGCTTTGGTGACGTTGGATGGTTGAGCCATCGGTGCCCCTTCAGGTGAGTGGGTTCGTGAAACGTGAAAAAGCGCGCCACCTCTGAATCTAGAGGTAGCGCACCCTAAGCTGTGGTTTAGTTTTTGGGATCGTCTGCGACTTCACCCTGGATGACAGGACGCTCGGCGTCGGCTACCGGTGCGGTAGCGGTGTCTTCCTCGATGCTGGTGACAGTCATAAGGTGAACCTTAGCCACGGTGCCCGGAGCGATTTCCAGGTGGGCGGTGTTGGCTTCCTTGTCGATAGAGACAACAGAGCCGTAGAGACCAAAGTTAGTCATGACCTGGGTGCCGGGCACCATGGCGTCCTGACGTTCCTTAATCTGCTGCTGGGCTTTCTTGGCGCGGCGGGCCGGTAGCACGATGAGCACCAGCATCATGATGCCCAGAAGTAGGAGCATAAACAGGGGTGAGCCTGACTGCACGAGAATCCCTCTTAACGTAGTTGGTGGGGGTGAACAAACTAAGTCCCCATTCTATGCCAAGTTCCTTGCAGTTGGCTGGTTACCCTCTGATATTACAGGGGCGGACGGCTAGGGCAGCTCGGGTGCCTCTAGCCCCAGGTGCTCCCAGGCAGCGGGTAGGGCAACTCGCCCACGGGGGGTTCGCCCGATCAGGCCCTCGCGTACCAGGTAGGGCTCGGCGACGGTCTCAACGGTTTCGGTCTCTTCGCCCACCGCAATAGCCAGGGTGGAGAGGCCCACCGGTCCCCCGCCGAACTTGGTAATCAGAGCTTCAAGCACCGCACGGTCTAGGCGGTCCAGGCCGCGCTCATCGACCTCGTACATGTTGAGGGCTGTTGCTGCCGCTGAGGCCTCGATACGGTCGATGCCGTTGACCAGAGCCCAGTCGCGCACGCGACGCAGCAGGCGGTTGGCGATTCGGGGTGTACCCCGGGACCGACCCGCAATCTCTGCAAAGCCCTCGGGGCTAATGTTGAGTTCCATCAGGCCAGCAGACCGGCGGATTACACTCTCTAGCTCGGTAACCGAGTAGAACTCCAGGTGGCCGGTAAAGCCGAAGCGGTCACGCAGGGGCCCGGGCAGCAGACCCGCGCGGGTGGTTGCCCCCACCAGGGTGAAGGGCGGCAGCTCCAGGGGAATAGAGGTTGCCCCGGCACCCTTGCCCACCACGATATCCACACGGAAGTCTTCCATGGCCATATAGAGCATCTCTTCAGCCGGGCGGCTCATACGGTGAATTTCATCAAGAAAGAGCACTTCGCCGGGGGTGAGCGACGAAAGAATCGCAGCCAGGTCACCCGAGTGCTGAATAGCCGGGCCGGAGGTGATACGCAGGGGGGCGTCCATTTCGGCAGCAATAATCATCGCCAGGGTAGTCTTACCCAGACCGGGAGGACCCGACAGGAGCACATGGTCGGCCGAGCGTCCGCGCATCTTCGATGCCTCAAGCACCAGCGACAGCTGCTGACGCACGCGCTGCTGCCCCACAAAGTCATCAAGAGACTTGGGGCGCAGGGCCGCCTCAATCATTTTTTCTTCTGGCTCTTCATCCATCGAAACCAGGCGTTGGCCGGGAATCTGGCCATCGGCGTGAGGGAACTGGCTCATACTCTACCTATCGCCCCACTGTATTCTGGTTCCCCAGCGAAGCTAGTACAGCCCGCAGAGCTTCGGCAACGCCCATGGTTTCAGCCTTCGGGTTGTGCTCAATGAAGGACTCAATAGCGCTCACGGCGTCCCGCTCGTTCCAGCCCAGGCTGGTCAGAGCATCCTGTACCTGGGGCTTCCAGCTCACACCCTGGTCGATAGGCAGCTGGTCGGTAGCGCCGTCCGCCAAAATCAGCTTGCCAGCAAGCTCAAGGACGATGCGGCGCGCCCCCTTAGGGCCAATACCGGGAACCTTGGTGAAAGCCTTATCGTCACCGGTTGCCACAGCACGCTCAACCTCAGCCGGGGTATGCACGCCCAACACGGCCAGGGCAATGCGCGGGCCGATACCCGACACCGATAGCATCATGTCAAAGACCTCACGCTCAGCAGGCTCAGCAAAGCCGTAGAGGGTCATGGAGTCCTCACGCACAATCATGGTGGTCAGAACCGTAGCCTTCTCCCCCAGGCGCAGCTGCGAAGCTGTACGGGCATTGAGATGCACCAGCATGCCAAAACCGTTAACGTCGATAACAGCGGTCTCCAACCCCAGATGGGTCACGGTACCGGTCAGTGAGCTAATCATGAAACCAATTCTATTCGAATATATGTACTAATACAAGAAGCGTGCGTCTTGTATGTTACGGGCAAGCGGCGGACTCACGCTCGCTGCCGACCCTCTCACGCGACTCGCTGCGCTCGTTACGCGATTCACGCCCCGCCTAACGGCGGATTCCGTTCGCTCTTGCGTACTGCCACACCCGCTCACTACATCGAGCCAGCAGCTTCGCTGTGAGTCCACCGCTTACCCAAACAGCCCTGCCCTATCTTCGTGCCCTGGCCTCCGCCTCCAGCCAGGCCCGCTGGGCGGGGGTAAGCTGGGACGCTCGCCGTGCTGCCGCCGGATTCGACCCCTGATGAGTCTGAGTAGTGGCTGCCATGTTGATGCCGGAGCCGATACCACCGCCACGCCAACCGTGGCAGATAGCAAGGGCGAGGGCGTCCGCCGCGTCCGCCGGTTTGGGCATGGCGTCAAGCCCCAAAATGCGGGTAACCATGCGCCCCACCGATGCCTTGTCGGCGCGTCCTGAACCTGTCACCGCAGCCTTCACCTCTGAGGGCGTGTGGAAGTGCACCGGCACGCCGCGCGCAGCGGCAGCCGCAATTACCACGCCGGAGGCATGGGCAGTACCAATCACGGTATTGACCTGCTCCTGGGCAAAAACTCGCTCAATTGCCAGGGCGTCGGGCTGGTAGGTGTCGAGCCAGGCCTCGGCAGCGCGCAGAATCTTGAGGATGCGGGCGTCCAGACTCTCCGAAGCGGCGGTACCTGCTACTCCCACGTTGACGAAGTGGGCCTTGCGGTTGGCCGTCATATCGACCAAACCGAAACCGCACCTGGTGAGGCCCGGATCGACCCCCAGAATGCGGGCAGCGCCCGGAACTCGCGGGGCGGGTTCCGGGCGCTGGTGTGAGGTGCCGTGAGCCGGGGCCACGCGCTCCTCCTTTCCCTGCTGGTTACTCAGCTTCGAGCTCGGCCATAACGGCTTCGCTGATGTCTGCGTTGGAGTAGACGTTCTGTACGTCATCCAGTTCTTCGATGGCGTCAGCGAGCTTGAGGAACTTCTTAGCACCTTCGGCGTCGAGGTCTACCTGCATGGTGGGGCGGAAGACCGGGTCGTCGTTGTTGTACTCGAGCTCGGCCTCTTCCAGAGCCTTGCGGATGGCGGGCAGGTCGGTTGCCTCGGAGACAACGGTGAAGATCTCGTCTTCGTCGATGACTTCCTCAGCGCCGGCGTCGAGCACTGCCATGAGGACGTCGTCCTCGGTCAGACCCTCGGTCTTAGCAACTTCGGCAACGCCCTTGCGCTCGAAGAGGAAGGCTACGGAGCCGGAGTCTGCCATGGTGCCGCCGTTGCGGGTGACGGCGGTGCGAACCTCGGCGGCTGCGCGGTTGCGGTTGTCGGTCAGACATTCGATGTAGAGGGCGGTACCCTGGGGGCCGCGGGCCTCGTACATGATTTCGGTGTAGTCAACGGCTTCACCGGTCAGGCCGGCGCCGCGCTTGATAGCGCGCTCAACGTTGTCGTTGGGAACCGAGTTCTTCTTGGCCTTTGAGACTGCAAGGTCGAGGGCGGGGTTACCTGCCGGGTCGGGGCCACCCATACGAGCTGCAACTTCAATTGCCTTGATGTACTTAGCGAAGGCCTTGGCGCGCTTGGCGTCGATGGCAGCCTTCTTGTGCTTGGTAGTGGCCCATTTGGAGTGACCTGACATGATTCTCCTTGTTCGTCTGGTGCGCCCGCACGCGGGCGGGCGCGATGTACCTCGTACTATTCTAGCGTGGACGGGCGGACGCTGAGGCGCGCGCCTTTTCCACGAGGGTGTCGTCAATAACGACGGGGGTGAATTCACCGTACTTCTTGATTGCTGCCTGCTTGATGAGGAAGTCCGAGATGGCAGGGTTCTTGGGCAGCAGGGAGCCGTGCAGGTAGGTTCCGATGACGTTGTGGACGCGGGCGCCCTCGCCGGAATCTTCCTTGTTGTTGCCCTCGCCCTTGGTGACGGTGGCCAGGGGCTTGGTGTCGCCGGAAAGATAGGTGAGCCCCGAGTGGTTTTCGAACCCGATGATGGTGCCGAACTCTTCAGATTCCTCTACGATGTTGCCGATCAGGCGTTCTTCGCCGCCGACGGTTTTAGCGTCAAAGACGCGAATACCGTTGAGGGTGACGCCGCCTACGGTTTTGAACTCTCTACCGAAGAGCTGGTACAAACCGCAGATGACCAGCATGGGGGTGCCGTCTTCTGCCAGCATGCGCAGGGTTTCAGCGTTGGCGAGCAAATCGTCCTGAATCACGGACTGGCCTGAATCCTGGCCGCCGCCACCCACAAAGATATCGCCATCGAGCGGGAATTCATCACCGGGGTTATAGTCAACGATTTCGGTGGTGAAACCGTGGGCCTGGGCCCGGCGGGAAAGCGACAGGGTGTTGCCCCAGTCCCCGTAGATGTTCATGTCTTTGGGGTAGAGCTGCACAATTTTGAGGCTCTTGTTGTTGCCGGTCTGGGTGATAATCTGCTCGCCCACTTCGACCGGTGCGTTCTCAAAATCGCTCATTAGATTTCCTCCACATCGGTGATTTTCGCCAGTTCCTTACGGATGGCCAGCATGGCGGTGTAGGTGCAGAAGATGCGCATGGGGCGCCCCTCTGACTTGGCAATAAAGGTGGCGAGGGCTTCTTCGAGGTCCTCGTTGATGTTTTCTACATAAACATCGTCGTGCTGCAGGCGCAGGGCCATGTCGTAGGCGCGCACGCCCGACACCATGGTGACGCCGCCCTGGGTCAGAGAGTGGAAATCAACGTCCCAGAGCCAGGAAACGTCGCGGCCGTCGGCGTAGGCGTCGTTGATGGTGATCATGGTGGCGTAGTCCTTGGCATCGGCGGATGCCAGCGACAGGCGGAACCCGCTGGGGTTCTTCACCAGAAGTAGCTGCAGGGTCTGGCCGTTAACGTTGAGGGTTTCACCGCGGCCAAAAGCCGGGGCAATATGCTCAAGTTCAGCCAGAAGTTTAGTCTCGTTGAGGGAATCCCCCATGACTTCGCGCGTCAGGGCCATTGCCGCAGCGGCATTGAAGATGTTGTAGACCCCGTAGAGGTTAATAGTGCCCGCCAGCTCCTTACCGGCAACATCGAAGGTGGCGGCGGTTCCCTTGAAGTCCTTGAGCAGGACGGACGCCGCCGGCAGCTCGGGTGCCAAAAGACCGGCGTCCGCGCGTTCGGCACCCTCGGGGCTGGTGCGCAGGTCGTCATCGGACGGGAACAGGGTACGCAGCTTCTCAGACAGGCCGAAGTAGCTCACCCGGGTGCCGGGCTGAATATTCTCAGCAAGAGAACGAATACGCGGGTCCTCGCGGTTGAGCACCACGGTACCCGTTGTGGCACCGGCAACCGTAGCCAGCATACGGCGGGTCGTATCAATCTCACCGAAGCGGTCTAGCTGATCACGCAGGACGTTGAGCAGCAGCGCGTAGTTGGGCTTGACCTTGCGTACAAAGTGCACCGCGTGAGCCTCGTCCAGCTCAAGTACCGCGATGTCAGCGTCCAGCTTACCCGCCAGGTTCATCTCACCCAGCAGAGCAGCAGCTACGCCCCGCACGAAGTTCGACCCGGTGCGGTTGGTAAAGACCTTCAGGCCCTGGGCTTCTAGCAGCTGCACCACCATCTTGGTAGTGGTCGTCTTACCGTTCGTACCCGAAACAACAACGACACCACGCGGCAGCTTAGCCAGCTCCTCCGCCACAAAATTAGGGTGCAACTTCTCCATGACCAAGCCCGGGAAGGCAGAGCCGCCCCCGCGCAACTTGGTCGCATAACGAATGCCTTGGCCAACAAGGCGAACAACAGGTCGTGACATGGTGACTATCTTACCGGGTTTGTGTATGCTTCGAACCTGTAATGACTACTTCCATGAACCAGCTTGTACCCTTCCCCGAATTTATCTGGCGTGACATCACCTGGCGCGACAGGGCCCCCTACCTTAAAGTTGAGCCTCTTCTTGACGGTCAACCTAGCGGTGAGATTGAAACTATTGCCATTACCCCGGGTAGCTTCCTCGGCCTTACTGCCCTCCCGGCGGACGTCCGCGGCGCCGGTACCTACTGCAGCGGTTACTCGCGAGCAGCTGTCGACACCATTGGTTTTCACCAGGTTCCCTGCCCAGCTGGGAACACCATCACTAAGGGCAAGCAGTGCGACTCCTGCTTGGCCCGCGACGAGTTCGCACCCATTCACCGCATTCACCTGGGCTCCCGCATGAACGAGGCAGCTCTGGCCTATGTCAACCTTGAACATTATCTCTACATTGCCACTTTTCCCGATGGCACATCTAAGGTCGGCACCGCGTCCCTGCACTCCAACCCCCGCCGTCTGGACGACCAGGCTGTTGCCGCAGCCACCTTCGTAGCCCGAGCAGACACCGGCATCATCGTGCGTCAGCTGGAAGACCTGGTCTCGCACGAGGCCAACCTCACCCAGTTCAAACGGGCCTCCACCAAATACAAGGCCTGGGTTGACCCGGCCAGCACCGAGCGCCTCAAATCTGAGCACTACATGGCCGTGGAAAACGCCACTTGGGCTCTCGAAGATGCCCAAGACACCGTTGAGGGTTTTGATATCACCGCGGACCGCTGGGTGCCTTCCCTGGCAATGAGCCGGGCCTACGCGTCCTTACGCGCAGAAAACCCCGAGCCGCTCACCGCCTACCCCACCCTCACCGAAGGCACCCACGGCTTCTACATCACCGGTGGAACCGGGAAGTTCCTCACCGCCCACTTCGGCGACCCCGACCAGACCTTCCTGATCAACACCGCAGAGCTCTCCAACAGAGCCTGCCGCCAGCACGGGGAACTCACTCCCCCGGCGTCCGTGCAGGAATTGCTGTTCTAGGAGGTCAGTAGGTAAGCCAATAAGCCCGCTGGCTCGGGGCTGGCGTGAATGATATCGAGCGCCCCAGCGCGAGATATCAGAGGGTCGGCGGGCGGTTGGCTTACCTACTGCCCTCAACTATCCCAGGCAGCACTGAGCAGGTCCCGAATCTCGTCCAGGGTCTGTGTGACCGTCTTGGTGCCTGCCACGATGGGCAGGAAGTTCGTGTCGCCGCTCCAGCGGGGCACGATGTGCTGGTGCAGGTGGGCGGCAACCCCTGCCCCGCCGACCTTGCCCTGGTTCATACCGATGTTGAAGCCGGCTGCGCGGCTCACCTCCCGCAGGATTCCCATGGCTTTCTGGGTCAGGGCTGCAATTTCGGCGGTTTCCTCCAGTGTTGCATCGTCATAGTTGGGAATGTGCCGATAGGGGCAAACCAGCAGATGCCCGGGGTTATAGGGGTAGAGGTTGAGAATGACGTAGGCGTGCTCACCGCGGTGCACAATCAGCGACTCAGTGTCGTCATGGTCAGGGGCGTCGCAGAAGGGGCAGGTGTTCTCGGTGTAGTCTTTCTGCCCGCCTTTCACATAGGCGCGGCGGTGGGGGGTCCAGAGCCGCTGGAAGGCGTCCGGAACCCCCGGTAGCTCAAAATCATCGGTGGTGTAGTGAGGAATTTCTACCATACCCTCAGTTTATCCCGAAGGGCAGGTAGGACGCCGCCTAGCGCCGGGTGCGCCAGGCCCGGTGGTACTGGGCAGGAGCATAATCGATATCGACCTTGAGCTCATCAGCCCAGTGCAGGGCGAAGGCGGGGTTACGCAGAGCCTCCCGGCCCACCAGCACCACATCAGCCTGCCCCGACCCCACAATAAACTCAGCCAGACGCGATGAGTTAATCATTCCAACAGCCCCTACCGGCAGACCGCTCTCGCGCTTGACCTGAGCAGCCATTGGAACCTGGTAACCCGCATAAACATTAATCTTTGCCGGGTAGTTACCGCTGGTGGAGATATCGGCAAAGTCCACGCCGTCCTCGGCGAGCCAGCGCACCACCTGTGAGGTTTCCTCAACGGTAATACCGCCGTCAAGGAACTCGGTAGCCGACAGGCGCACAATCAGGGGCATCTCGGCGGGCATGACATCGCGCATGGCACGGGCAACTCTGCGCGCGAAGCGGGCCCGGTTTTCCAGGGAACCACCGTAGGAATCTTCACGTCGGTTAGAGAGGGGCGAGAGGAACTGGGTAATCAGGTAGCCGTGGGCCCCGTGAATCTCAATGAAGTCAAAGCCAGCAGCTACCGCGCGGGCGGCCGCCGAGGCAAAGGCCTGAACCAGATCGTCAATTTTCTCTTCGGTCAGCTCCTCGGGTTCTTTCAAGCCGGGGTAGACAAGAGCGGACGGGGCCAGCGTAACCCAGCCACCCTCGTCCTCGCCCAGTGAACCACCGTCGTGCGGCACCAGCTCGCCGGGGGTCGAAGCCTTTCGTCCTGCGTGAGCAATCTGGATACCTGCCTTAGCTCCCCCGGCGTGAATGGCATCGACGACGGGCTTGAAAGCTTCGGTGTGGTCGTCGCTCCACAGGCCCAGGCAGTAGGGGCTAATGCGGGCGGCGGGTTCAACGCCGGTCATTTCGACGATGACGGCACCGGCTCCACCCCGGGCTAGAGCCCCGTAGTGGGAAATGTGGTAGGCGGTGGGCTTACCGTCCTGCTGGTCAACCGAGTACTGGCACATGGGCGGAACCCAAAGACGGTTACGGGTGGTCATAGAACGCAGGGTAAAGGGTTCAAAGAGGGGCGAAGTCATGTTCATTCGGCCTTTCAGGTGGTGTTGTGCACCTGTTTCAACCGGATGCGAGGCCAGGATATTCCCGCATTAAAGGGTAAACTTGCAGGTATGCAAGAACTGACCGAAGCTGCCGTCCGCTCGTCTTTTATTAACTGCTCTAAGGGCGAGGCTAAACGCCTCAACCTACCCAGCCTCAAGGAGCAGAATTGGGACGACCTGATTTTCCTCTCCTGGCTCGACCCGAAAAGCCCGCTCAAGGGTTGCCTGGTCGTGGAACGCGAAGGGCAGGTGCAGGGCGTGCTGCTGCAAAAGTCTAAGGCCCAGAGTAAGGCCGCTCAGATGTGCCAGTTCTGCTTGACTCTGCACCCGGGGTCGGGGATTTCGCTGTATACGGTGGCCCGGCCGGGTGAGTCGGGGCGACGCGGCAACACCATCGGCACCTACCTATGCTCCAACCTGGCCTGCACCGACTATGTGCGGGGCAAGAAAAAGCCGGCGGGTATCCGCCAGATGGACGAGACCCTGTCCCTCGAAGAGCGCATAGCTCGCACCCGCGATAATGCGGTCAGGTTTATTGAGCGACTGGTGGAGGGGGCCGCATGATTCAGATTGAGACGCTCGCGCCCACCCAGTCTGATTTGGTCCAGGAGCTCTATGACCAGAACCCTGATTACTTCCTACGGATTTCTGGCCGCCCCGCTCAGCCTGGCTCTGCGCTGGAAAACCTGACGGTCTTCCCATCCGGTTTACCCCACTCCCCTGTGCTGTTGGGAGCCTTTGAGGGCGGACGCCTGGTTGGGGTTTTAATTGCTGTGTTGGGTTTCCCCAGTGAGGAGTTTGCCCATGTAGCCCTTGCCTTGGTCGATGGGCAGGCGCAAGGACGCGGGGTGGGCCGGGCCTTGCACGACGCCCACTTGGGTGTGGTTCGGCAGCACCCAAATATCAGCACCTTACGTTTGGGAATTGTGGCAACTAACGCCGAGGTCGCTGAACCTTTCTGGCGGGCCCTAGGCTACACCCCTAGTGGTGAGGTCAAGGATTTTTCCCAGGGTGATGTGGTTTCAACGGTGGAGATTTTTACTCGGCCGGTAAATGTGGCGTGGAAAATCGAATCTAATTTTGTTCTTCAGCTGCCTTTACGTTAATTAGGTTGTCTAAGTTCTATCGGACGGCTCATAGCGCAACCGCCTCTTTGAGGGCGAAGTCAGATACCTTGTTCTTGAGAATACTGGATGTTACTACATCAACAGAGACGTTGAGAATTTCACGGAGCATCTGCGACATTCCCGCTAATCGCATGAGTCTTCTACGGTCCGATTCGTGCAGGTCCACCATGATATCGATATCGCTCGTTTCGTCTGCATCCCCACGTGCCACTGACCCAAAAAGTCGCGGGTTACTTGCACCGTACTGTTCAAATACTTGATCTATTTCAGCTCGGTGCTCTTCAACCAGGCTCCGCAGTTTGAGGGTTTCGGGTGTGGCTTTCACAAGTACTAGTTTAGTTGGTCAGGGCTTTGTCGCGGTAGTCTCTCATCGCTGCTGCCAAGTCTTCTATGCTCATACCCTCTGGTAGTTTCATGGCCATAGTTGAGATAACGATGGTTGAGTTCGCTGCACCTTCATGGGTAACCCTGGTGAAGGTGCGGATTCCGGTGAGGGTCCAGTTATAGGCGTGGGTGTCGGCGATGACTGCCCTGATTTCTTTGCCCTGCTGATCGGCGGTGATGTCTCCGATGATGCTCCACAGAATCAGGTGGTTGCCGTGGTCGAGGACTGTTGAGTGGTTATAAAACCCTTCGGGCGTGAGAATGAGGGCGTATCTGCGCCGGTAGTAGTTGATAAAGGTGAAGATTCCAGCGGCTATACACCCCACTCCAGTTGCCAGGGTGCGGTGGTATCTCCAGTCCGGCGGGTTGTGGAGGAACCACACGCCCACCGCTATCCAGCCCACGCCAATCAGGAAGCTCATGCCGAGCTTCTTGGGGATTCTCATCGTTGAGTTTTCTGGGGTGTTCACAGTTTTATTGTACGGAAAGCCAGACATAGTGCTCACGCAGATTTTGCATAAATCAAGGTTTACGGGAGGAATGAGCGCCCTAGTGGCCTATACGGAATACCCTTCTATTTTCTGAATAGCTGATCGTGCGTTCCGGTTCTTTGGAAGTAAGCAATTTCTTTATCTTCACGCCAAATCAATAACCAGTCGCCAGCATTAGCTATATGGCATTCCTGGCTCCCCAGCCACTCACCTTTAAGAGTATGCATACGGTGCCGTTGACGCAGTACCTGTTGAGCTTCTGTAGTATTTTCCAACACTAGGCTGATGACTTCGCGCAACGCGCGCATATCCATGTGCTTCTTTTTCAGACGCTTAATATCACGCTGGAAAGCGGAGCTATACTCCGCGGCAAGACTCAATTAAATCCCTAGGTCATCGAAGAGCTCTTCTGCGTTAGCAAACCTTCCCTTGCGGCCGCTGGCGAAGAATTCTTCTGCTTCCCGAATTGCTTCGAGCGAATCGGCATTGGGTTTGGGGTCGCCCACCATAAAGGGGATTCGATTCTCACGGATAGCCTGCTTGACGAACATGTTGATCGCGGTGGACATGTTGAGCCCAAGCTCCTTAAAGAGAGCTTCGCCTTCTTGTTTCGTTTGAGCATCCATGCGGACGCTAATACTGGTAGTAGCCACCACAAACCTCCTGAAGAATAATACACTGTATATACAGCATAGTATTTTGAGTGCTGGAGTGGCACCCCTGCTGGCAATCTAGAAACACCTTTTTACCCCCGACTGTCGGCTAATGCTTGTTTACCTGTAGCCACCAGATGAATTGATTACAAAGAAAAGAGTGCCCTTGTATATACGTGGGGCGTTCTTTCTTGTTCTACGATCGAGGCGAACTGGGTTTAAGCAGCGATTTTCGCACTGAGTAGACGATTGAGGCTTATCCCCTGCTCTTGGGCTTCCATGGCTACACGCCGGTGGAGTTCAGGCGGAATGCGCAGGCTGAGATTACCTGAATAAGTCCTGTCAGCAAAGGCCTGGGGAATTTCTTCACCATTGGCATGCATGTCTTGAGCTACTTGAGCGACGAGGTTTTTGATTCCGCTCAGGGCGGCTAGCTCGTCGGGTTCCAGCCAGGAGAGGGAAGGCATTTCGAGGACGGTTGCGACGTATTCTTGGTCTTCTGGCGACCAGGTAACACGGTAGGTGTAGTGTTCAATCATTGGTCTGTCCTTTGAGTTTGTTGATAGCTTGGAGGGCTTGCTTGACCTGGTATGGCTTTGCGTAACCATTTTTGTTTTGAATATTGACGCGGGGGTCGCCTTGCCATGGTGTTTTGAACACAGCATGGGAAGTGCCAGATTGTCGTGCGGGGCCAAAGAACCTTTCGCAGATGGAGACCAGCTCTGCATAGCGGACGTTTTGGGGTGCACTTTGCATTTGAGCTAGTATCTTTTCTTCCTTACCCATAAAATTATGGTATTGCTATTGATACCATCATTCAAGGGGCAAGAACCCTCTTCAGACAAAATTCTTCAGGCGCACCTCATCGAGGATACTTCTCAACTAAACTTAGCAGTAATTACCATCACAGCTAAGAGGGAGTTCCCATGAATCAGGTAACTCAACAACTGACCGGGTATTTTAGGGATGTTCAAAAGCGTTCAAACCTTGTAGATCAGGCATTCGGTCAACAGAACAAATACAAGGTCATTCCTTTCCTCGATGTCAGATTAGGCAAGCTTTCTGAAGAGGACACCCAGGAACTCTTTGACTGGGATGCCGATGCCCAAGGGCGTTTCAAAAAACCACGCACTCAGTCTGGCTCGCAGAAAGCTAAGCCCATTGACGTCATTATCTCGGTGGTGACCCTTACCGACACTGAGAGTGACACTAAAAACGGTCTAGCTCTAATCGCCGCAAAGCTAACCGACAAAGGTGAGCTCCAGGCTGATATCACCTCGATAGCTCCGTGGATTCCGAGTTCTCGCCTACAGTCCCCCAGCGTCATTGACCACGAGTTTATGGTAGGAACTCTCGCTAACTATTGGCGATGGAGCAATACGAAGGGTAGCGAGCTAGCGTCAAAGATTGAGACCTGGGCGGACGTTGTCGATTACAGTACCAGCATGTATGAGGGCGTGTTTGAACCCGCTTTACAGGTAGGAGTTGACCCTCGGTGGGTCGTTGACGTTGATAACTGTTATGTCACCCCGGGTACGGTAATTAACGCTAACGCCCACGTTCTGAGTCTCTATCAGTTCCTTCATGCGACGGACCAGAGCACTCCCCTGTACGAGGGTCTCTTGTCGACCGGAAAACCGCAAAATTTTCAGTCCGATGCTATTGACACCAATGCTGATACTCTTCTGGAATCTGCCCTGCGTGCTTGTGGAAGTATGAGCGATCAGTTCCCACTGACGGCTTCCCAGCGCCGAGCGGTACACGCTTTCTTGCACGATGGTTACGGGGATATCACGGCTGTCAGCGGCCCTCCGGGCACCGGCAAAACCACAATGCTTCAATCTGTAGTTGCGAGCATGTTGGTTTCCCATGCTTTAGAGGCTAAACCGGCACCTCTGATTGTGGGCATGTCGACGAATAACCAGGCTGTTACTAACATTATTGACTCCTTCGGTTCGGTCACGAAGGATGATCCAGGTGTGCTTGAACATCGCTGGCTATTGAAGGCTGAGGACGGGGCAGCGTCTTCAGATTTCCTAGGTGGCCTGGCAGCCTACTGCCCCTCCCAGGCTAAAGCAAAGGAAGCACGTTCTAAGGGTTACCTATTGGAAGACACTGCCAAGAAAGGTGTCTACAGCGAGTATTCCTCAGAGGCTTACCTACAGGAAAGTACACAATATTTCCTAGAGCAGATCAGCGATTACTATGCTGCCTTCTCGCTCCCAGCCGTCAACAGTCTTGAGCAAGCACAACGAGGATTGGCGGCCTTCCTTAAATCCTGTGAAGAGCAGAAACGTGCTCTGCTGCGTGCCCGTCGGGAAGCAGACCGACGCGTCCACTCAACGAGTGCCCAGCTCACAGAAAATCTGGCTAGACTTTCGCAGGAGCAAAGTATCGTTCAAAGCAGGCTGGACGCATGGAGCGCTCAGTCAGCCTCTCCCCTGCCAGCTGAAGTAATCATCAGCGCCACCTATGACCCTCAAGAGCCAGCGGATGAATTTTCTACTGTCGAAGCCTTTGTTGATTTTTACCGAGCTCGTCTAGATGAAATCGGTCTTGTGCTTTCGAATATCGACAACCGAATCGCTGCGGCTGTAACTGAGGAAGAACTTGCTTTACACCAGTTCAGACAGCAAGCTGAACCGATTATCAGCCAGGTTCGCTACCTTGCACTTCTTAGTGACGCTCAGGTATCTCGGCTGATGAATGCAAAGTCCCTTCTGGAACTTGACCAGGCACTTGATATCACCCTACGCTATGTCGAGTTTTGGCTAGCTGTACACTACTACGAGGCTGAGTGGCTACTTGCTGCTACTGATGAAGAGCAGCTCATTGCTGATAAGGAACGATTCAAGAACACTCCCGAGTTAATGGTTAGGTACTGGGAGCAGGTTGCCTCCTTGACACCATGTTTTGTGATGACTGCCTACCAGGTGCCGAGATACTTTAAGCTCTATGCCCCTCAGGGTGAGCCCGACAACTTCGATTTGGAACGTATTGACCTGTTGATTGTTGATGAGGCTGGACAGGTTGATACCTCTGTGGGTGCTGGCGCTTTTGCTCTTGCAAAGCGTGCCCTCGTCGTTGGCGATGTCCAGCAGCTAGCTCCGGTGTGGAGCCTTGACCCAGAAACCGATCAAGGTATCGCCGAGGCGCATGAGCTGGGTTGGCGCTGGGATTTCATGAAGGAATTCGGGCTAACTTCCTCTCATGCATCGTCCCTGATGTTAGCAGCTGCCCAGTCTTCAAATTGGGTGTATAGCGCCAAGAACTATCCTGGCTTGTTCCTGTCTGAGCATTTTAGGTGCCATACAGACATTATCGAGTACTGCAATGATTTGCTCTATGACGGCTTGCTTGTTCCTTCGCGCCCCCTCAAGGGCTACAAGCTTGAGGGTAAAACTCCTGGTGCTTTCCTTTTTCAGATAGTCGAGAATTCACAGGACCGTCGAAACGGTTCTAGCCGGGTCAATAGCCACGAAGCTGAGGCTATTGCAGACTGGATTATCGGTAATTTTGAGTACTTCCGTGCCATCTACAACCCCGATGCTGATGCTGCAAAAGATAAGTCTCTGTTTGCTGTGGTGACCCCTTTTGCCGCTCAGGCACGGGAAGTCAGGAAGACCTTACGGATGAAGAGTGAGGATCTAGCCAACAAGGTAACTGTCGGTACCGCCCACACTTTGCAGGGCGCTGAGCGTCAAGTTGTGCTGTTCTCGCCTGTTTACGGTGATAATTCTGATAAGGCTTCTTTCGTGGACAGCACTCTTGAGCTGATGAATGTTGCTGTTTCCCGTGCCAAGGATTTGTTTATTGTCTTCGGTGGCCAGCGGCGCTGGGAGGATACTGGCCCTGTCTTTGGACTAGTGCGCCAACGCGCGGTTATTGGCCCGCACTGGTTTGGCAACGGTGGCTCGCAAGGTTTGGTATCGGAAGCACCCGTCAGCTTTGTGGAGGAGAGGACGCCGCACCCTACTCCCCCTGCACCTGTATCTGCACCCACGCCGGTGCAGCAAGCACCATGGGCCCGACAGGCGGAACCCCCAATGAGCGTTCCGCAGCCAGCACCTTTTCCCCCTATAGCACCAGAGCCAAAAATGGTTGACCGGCATGAGCCTGGTTATCTGATTGCTACTGAGCTCATTGACAGGTGGAAGGAAAGCGGTGTTTTGCCGGAGGGCTCAAAAGTAAAGGCCCAGCAGTTCAATGCTGCTATGGATGCAGCTGGTTTGCTCACCAAGATTGATGGCACCTGGTGCCCAACTGCTGAAGGTATTTCCATCGGTATTGCCCAATATCAGGGCGGTTCAGGAGAGCGTACTTATGTCAGCCCAATCTACTCCCCCCAGGCTCAAAAGATTTTGGATATTATGATGAAAACAAATCAACTAATGTAACAAAATAGGCAAAACTTAATTAGTTTCCAGAATAAGAATACAAGGAGGCTTAATCAAAAGTAGGCACGCACCCCACACCCACCAACTAGACAACGGCCCCACCCGCGGCAAAAATATGAGCGTAAAATCTCTACAAATAACCTCAAACCATACCGGACAAGACCGTTGCTACACCAGCGTACAACCGGCCTCACAGCCACGCAATTCGCCACGCTACACACAGCCCTCACCCATCACCTCACCTGGTCAAAACCAGGCGGAAGACCACCGCCATAACCTCACCGAAGAACTCCTCGCAGAACTTTTTGCTGTCTCTCAATCGACAGTCTCACGAGCTATCAACACCATCGAAAAGGCCCTGGAGAAGATTCTCACTGCGCTGATTCAGCCTTTGAAAGAAAGCCTCAAAGCACCAGGATCTTTGGTCCTCGATGGGACCCTGATACCCACGTAGAATTGGCGTTCAGTTGGTAAAACAAATTTCTCTTGAAAGCACAAACGAGCCGGATTCAACCACCAAGTCATCTGCACCCTAGATGGCAGACTCTTAGCCATCACTGACCCACTGCCCGGAGCCAGGCATGATGCTCATGCCTTTAGAGCTCATGGGTTAGATCAGCTGCTGGATTCATCGACTTTGGCTAATAAGGGTTATGTAGGTCTGGGGTTGGCTACCCCGGCCAGGCGCAAGCCGGGCCAACGGCTGAGTCGGAAGCAGAAGTGGAATAATCGGGTGCTGAATCGGCTACGGTCGGTGGTGGAGCGGGTTATCGCTCAAATCAAGACTTGGCGGATTCTTCATACGGGGTTTAGGCGGCCGTTGGGGTTGTATGGGCGGGTGTTTTCTTCTGGTGCGGGGGGTTGGTGTTTTTGGCTGCGGGTGGGACTTTTAAATAATCCTCAATAACCCACTCTGTTCTCAACAGGCCAATAGACCTAGGAAGAATGTGTCTCAATAAACTCGCACAAATGGAT
Source organism: Rothia nasimurium (assembly GCF_928381415.1). Lineage (GTDB taxonomy): Bacteria > Actinomycetota > Actinomycetes > Actinomycetales > Micrococcaceae > Rothia > Rothia nasimurium_H. Next base: position 41,784 of record NZ_CAKMSF010000004.1, on the reverse strand, counting down.
GAATATAATAAGAAACAGGAGGGGGATAAAAATAAAATCCCCCCCTCTCAACTAGCATCTAACTAACTATTATTAAAAAATAATTTATTCCCTAAATTACATATCCCACCCAGTGATGTGTAATAACAACTCTATATATTTTTAACTAAACGATCAAATTGAATGGTACGGCATCCATATAATTTTTCAAAGTTATCTGCAGTTGTATTCTGAGATTTCCGACTATCTCTACCTTTATATCTTGTCTGAGTTTTTTTAACATTGACGTCAATAAAAGCGTAAAATAGTTTATCGAAATCTTTAAAAGAGAACTGTTTTCCCCAGAAATTTTCAAGGATTGAACAAATATAGTCAGCCACGCTCTCAGCACCTTTAAGCTGATTTGTTAAAAACTCCTTTTCTTTTTTTCCTTTCTTTAGTTCGATAAAGATTACTAATTTTTTAGTGGGATATATGATGATAAAGTCTGCTCTTTTACATTCAGATCGCGTGTTCCTAAAAAAACCTTTGGGGGAAGGAAACATGTCTGCATTAATAACTATAGCATCCTGAGGGAGATTCCGAATTTTTATTCTGGAGTCTGCATCTTGAGGTTCTAAAAGCTCTACTTCAGTCTTTTCATAGTCATCGATTTTTATTTTGACCAGCGCATCTTCCCCCATGAGTTGATAGATCGCCTCCTCAAATGTCATCCTTGACCACTTCCGTCATCTTTAACATTTTCTTTAAACTTTTCTGAATCGAAATAATAGATTTCACTCTGGACTTCATCAATTTCAACAAGAGTCTCATCAAATGATCCAACTTCAATTCCAGAATCTATTTCAATTAAATTCTTAACCAAAGTTAGATTTTTTGACTTTCTATCTCGACCTGGCAAAAAGATTGATTTATAACCTGTAGAATATGCTGACACCCTATCCACATCTAACAGTTCTGTATCCGAATACTTAAACTGATTCAAAAAACTATTTCTGTACTTTTCAGGAAGGGAATTAAGCATAATCAACGTATTAAGTTCTTTAATAAAATAATCACTATGAGTAGTAACCATAACCTTTAAGCCAATTTTAATAAGACTAGAAATCAGCCTTGCCATATTCCTCTGATTAGCCGGATGCAGATTCAGCTCAGGTTCATCGATAATCAGCAAATCTCCCCTTTTTACACTATGTCGCAAATAGGAGTCAATAATCACCATTGACCTAACAGAACTTGCCCCATCATCCATGCCGACACTCACCCTACGGTTAGAGTTTGGAGTAAAACGCAACTCATTAGATTTATTTAATTTGAATTCGCCGCCAGATATATCAACTAATCTATTTAGAATTTCTGGATGACTTGAAGAAATATAGCTTTCTTTTTTAAATTCATCTTCCAAATCTCTAATATAGTTTACATTATCCTCAACTGGAACGGCATATGCAGATTCATCAGAAGCATCTAACAATGTTCTGACCATATCAGTAGAATTAGAGTTATTTGCTTCGCGCAACATTGTCAGAAGCTTATTTCGAGAGAAATCTAGCTCTCGCCTAAATAAAGCTACACCTGTTCGCTCTGCACTAGCGATAAAAACTCTGGGGAATATATTACCAAAAATGAAGGTTGAGAGAATGTGATTCACCACATCTTTAAGCATTGAACGTGGTATTTCCAGACCATCTTCTTGAAGCATTGTTACTTTTAGAACTTCAGGATTTTCGCTAGAATTTTCTGCAGTAATAATGTCAGTTTTACTATTTCCACTTCGAACAGAATGGTGGTAATCGCTAGGTGGACTAACTTCTGTTACATCAATTTCAATTTGAAATTCACTATTTTCAAAATTTTTTCTCGGTGTTCCAAATACTCTATATAGTTGGCGAGTATAGCGACTACAAGACTCATCAACGATTTCCTGCAAGTTGGGAATGAAAGTTTGCAGATTGATATAGACGACGCCTTTTTCATATAAATTATCCAAAATGTGGTCGGCCTGGGGAATTTCGACAAATTGAACCCATCTTCTCAAAAAACCATAGAGTGCGTACGTCGAAAAGGTTTTCCCTGTGCCGTTTTTTCCAGAAATAATTGTTAAATCTTTAACTTCATATTCAGCAAACTTAATAGGTCCTAAATTCTGAAATTTGACTTTAAAATTCATTGTAAATACCCCTTATTTCTTGGGATCCTCATTCATCCGCTCTTCAATATGCTTCACAATCCGCTCCACGGCCTCGTCCACGGGCACGCCGTTTTCCTGGGAGCCGTCGCGGAAGCGGAATGAGACAGCGCCGTTCTCGGCGTCCTCGCCACCGGCAATCAGGATGAAGGGCACCTTCTCCTTAGACGCGGTACGAATCTTCTTGGGGAAGCGGTCGGTACCGTAATCCACCTCGACGCGCACGCCGCGAGCCTTGAGCTTGGCAGCAACCTCACCCATGTAGTCATTGAAGGCCTCAGCAACAGGCACACCGATCACCTGAACAGGGGCCAGCCAGGCAGGGAAAGCACCGGCGTAGTGCTCAATCAGCACACCCATGAAACGCTCAAAGGAACCGAACTTGGCCGAGTGAATCATGACCGGCTCCTGGCGGGTGCCATCTGATGCCTGGTATTCCAGACCGAAGCGGGCAGGCTGGTTGAAGTCATACTGAACGGTAGACATCTGCCAGGTGCGGCCAATAGCGTCCTTAGCCTGAACAGAAATCTTGGGGCCGTAGAAGGCAGCGCCACCCGGGTCAGCCACCAGTTCCAGACCGGTCTCAGCGGCAACCTTCTCCAGAACAGCGGTAGCTTCTTCCCACTGCTCGTCCGTACCGATGAACTTGTCCTTCTTATCACCCTCGGTGTCGCGGGTGGACAGTTCCAGGTAGAAGTCGGTCATGCCGAAGTCCTCCAGCAGGGAGAGCATGAACTTGAGTAGGTGGGCAACCTCTGCAGGTGCCTGCTCCTTGGTGACGTAGGAGTGGGAGTCGTCCTGGGTAATCATGCGCACGCGGGTCAGACCGGAGAGCACGCCTGACTTCTCATCGCGGTAGACAGAACCAAACTCAAAGAGACGCAGGGGCAGCTCACGGTAAGAACGGCCACGGGAGCGGAATATCTCGTTGTGCATGGGGCAGTTCATGGCCTTGAGACGGTAGGCCTGACCCTCGTCCTCCATAGCCGGGAACATGCCGTCCGCATAATAGGGCAGGTGGCCGGAGGTGTAGAAGAGATCTTCCTTAGAGATATGGGGGGTCTTAACGTACTCGAAGCCCTCTTCAATGTGGCGGGCGCGCACGTAGTCTTCCATGGCACGCAGAATCACGCCGCCCTTGGGGTGAATCACGGGCAGACCGGGGCCAACGGTCTTGGGGAAGGAGAAGAGGTCGAGCTCTTCACCCAGACGGCGGTGGTCGCGGCGCTCAGCCTCAGCAATGCGCTCCTTGTAGGCAACCAGCTCTTCCTTAGAAGGCCAAGCGGTGCCGTAGATACGCTGCAGCATGGGGTTCTTTTCAGAACCGCGCCAGTAGGCGCCACCGGAACGCATCAGTGCGTAACCGTTAGCAATCAGCTTGGTATTGGGTACGTGGGGACCACGGCAGAGATCCTTCCAGACGGTCTCCCCCTTCTTGTTTACGTTGTCGTAGATGGTGATTTCACCGGCACCGACCTCAACGGAGGCACCCTCAGCGGCGTCGGCACCGGAGCCAGGGCCCTGGGAGAGGGTCAGCAGTTCCAGCTTGTAGGGCTCGTTTGCCATCTCGGCCTCAGCCTCAGCCTGGGTGACCACGCGGCGGCGGAAGGTCTGACCGCTCTTGATAATCTTCACCATATCCTTCTCGATCTTCTTGAGATCCTCGGGGGTGAATGGCTCTTCAACATCGAAGTCGAAGTAGAAACCGTCGGTGATGTAAGGGCCGATGCCGAGCTTGGCGTCCTTGCGGTAGTTCTGCACAGCCTGGGCCATGACGTGGGCGGCTGAGTGACGCAGGACGTTCAGGCCGTCTTCTTCATGGACAGAAACGGGCTCGACAGCGTCGCCGTCAGTCAGTTCGGTGGAGAGGTCAACCAGGGTGCCGTTGATACGGGCAACGACGATCTCGGGGTTCTCTGCGAACAGGTCGGCTGCGGTGGTGCCAGCCTCAACCTGCTGAGCGGCACCTGCGACGGAAATAGAAAGAGCGGACAAATGTGTCTCCTAGGTTTGTGCCCACCCCTACAACGGGTGAGCTGTCGTTACATCTGCACGGTACGAGGGTGCAGAACAAACCTTATTTTACCGCTGGTTAGGCTACTTTGCGCCCTTTGCTAGGGCGCGGGTATCGAAGTTTCTGCCAGCAAGGTAGGAGCGGACGGTCAGGAAGAGGCAGTAGCCCACCACCAGCACAGGGGCGAAAAGGACGGACGCCTCCCCCAGCACCCCGGTCATGGCCAGGTTAATGACTTTGACGGCTAGCACCAGGGCAAGGGCCAGGCCGGAAAAGGAGGGAACCACGGCCTGAGTCTGGGCGTAGAGACGGCGGGCAGAGTAAACTCGGGCGTCCAGGCCCAGGGCCTGCGCAGCGGCCAACTGGCGCTGCCCCTGCTTACCCGCGTGAGGTGAAAACGCGTCGTGGGCCTGGGCTGAAGCGTCCTTGCGTGCCATGCGCCCCATAGCTGCTCCGCCCCACCAGATAAGGGCAAGAAGAGGAAGCAATACACCTGTCAGCCCGAAAACCGACCAGACGCTCTTGTCCGCCCAGCCGTCCGCCCGACCCCACAGGTTGTAATGCACCGGGATCTGCTGCGGCAGCGACGGGTAAAGCAGAGCCAGGTATATCATCTCAGCTACTACCAGTCCCAGGGCCACAAGGAACCAGGTGCGGTTGGGTTTGATCGGCGGAAAATCTTGCGTGGACATGTCAGCTCCTTTGCCCTGTCACCTGCACATTGATTGTCTAGACCTATTTGTTCTTCTTGATAGCAGCCGTCTTGGGTGTAACCTTGGCTCCTGCCAGAGAAGCCTTCGCGCGGGACTTCTTAAAGGTCACGTCGAGCCCGTCCACAGCTTTGAGGCGCTTGCGCATGACCTTGATAGCCTCGGGGTTCTGGTCAATCATGAGGAAGTTGCGGTCAAGCTGGGCGCAGGCGTGGCCGGTGGTGCCAGAGCCGCCGAAGAAGTCCAGCACCCAGTCGCCGGGTGCACTCGACGCCTGCACAATGCGGCGCAAAATACCCAGGGGCTTCTGCGTGGCATAGCCGGTCTTCTCCTTGCCGCTGGGTGAAACAATGGTGTGCCACCAGACGTCCGTCGGCAACTTACCAATCTCAGCCTTCTCGGGGGTAACCAGCCCGGGCGCCATGTAGGGCTCGCGGTCAACCGCCTCAGAATTGAAGTAATAGTTCTCGGGGTCTTTCACGTAGACCAGGATGTTATCGTGCTTAGCAGGCCACTTCTTCTTGGACTTAGCCCCGTAGTCATAAGCCCAAATAATCTCATTCAAGAAGGACTCGCGACCAAAGAGGGCATCGAGCACGACCTTGGCATAGTGAACCTCGCGGTAATCCAGGTGCAGGTAGAGGGTGCCGGTGGGCTTAAGCAGACGCCAGGCCTGCATGAGACGGGGCTCTAGGAACTCCCAGTAGTTCTCAAAGGAGTCAGAATACCCGTAGATATCGCCCTTGATAGTCTCGTAGGTGTGACCCTTGTAGCCGACCCGGCTACCGCCCTCGGTACGCACCGTCTTGATACTTTGACGCTTCTGCACCTTGCCCGTATTGAACGGCGGATCAATATAAATGAGCTGGAAACTCTCTGCGGGCAGGTTTTTGAGCACGGCAAGATTATCGCCGTGAATCACCATGCTGGTGCTATCTGCTGACCACAAAGAACGTTTTGACACAAGGTACAGAATACCCCAAGGTCACCGCCTACTGCCCGTGCGGCGGGTGAGGGTTAAGCCACGCAAGGACGCTGGGGCGGGGCGGAGCGCAGGCATGCGTGGAGCCGACTGGCTGGGGCTGGCATGAATCGCCCGTGAGCGCTAGCGAACCGGCGAGAAGGTTAGTCGGCAAACGCATGCCTGCGCAGAGCCAAAAATACGGTCGGCACGCGGAGGGTAATCACCACTCCCATTTCGCCACCCTCACACCTGCTCGCACCGGTTGGTCAGTGTGCCGATACCCTCGATGGAGGTCACCACGGTCTGCCCGGCGCTCAGCCACTTGCGCGGGCGCAGTGAGAGCCCGACCCCGGCGGGGGTTCCCAGGGCGATGAGGTCGCCGGGTTCGAGCGTCATAAAAGTAGAGATGTAGCTGACCACCTGGGCCGGGGTGAAGACCATGTTGGCGGTGGTGCCCTGCTGGCGAACTTCGCCGTCGACGGTGCAGGTCATGGCTAGGCCACCCGCGATGTCGAGTTCGTCGGGGCTGACGATGACCGGGCCAAACGGCGTCGAGCGGTCCCAGTTTTTGCCCTGGAACCATTCGGACGTGCGCCCCTGCCAGTCGCGCACCGACACGTCGTTGAGTACGGTGTAGCCCAGCAGGTAGTCGCCCACTTGATCTTCGGCGATGTGGCGGCCGCGGCGTCCTACTACCGCGCAGAGCTCGACTTCCCAGTCAATTTTGGTGCTCTCAGCAGGCAGTTCAATCGCCTCACCTGGCCCGATGAGGGCATTGCCGAACTTGGTAAAGATAGTGGGATAGGTGGGAAGATCAGCGCCGACTTCTGCTGCGTGATCCGTAAAGTTCAGCCCCACGCACAGCACTCGCTGGACCTTGTTGAGCGGGGCTATGAACTCCTCGGGGCTCACCTCCACCGGCTTGGCGCCCAGTTCAGCGGGGCTCACCGACCCTAAATCGCTGGACCCCACGAACTTGTGCAAGGGCCTATTCAGCTCGTACCAGCGTCCGCCGCTTTCAACCACCGCACGAGCCTTACCAGCTCGCCTGACCTGCGCAAACTTCACCCCGGCCGTCCTTTCTGTTAAGCCGTCTAGTTTCACCCAGCTGGGCTGGTCAACTAGACTTTCTATGACGCAATATTCCGTTGACAAGGTGAATAATCGGTAAAACCGTAGGCAATCATCAGCCAACAGAGTATTCTATACATCACAGTGTAATTCAATTCCCGACAACCAAGGAGGCCAACCATGAGCGGCTTGATTACTCTGATTTCACAGACTTCAAAGGCACGAAAGCCTGTTACCGTCAGCTCCCGCCCTGCTCAGCTGGACGACGCCGAGGCGCTGGCCCGGCTCTACTTTGCCTCCTACGACGGTGAGCGCTTCGCCTCACAGGCAGATGCTACCGCCGAGATGGAACGCATCCTCAAAGGCGAGCACGGCGAGTTCTACACTGAGGCCTCCCCCGTGGTAGTTGATGAGCACGACCGCATCATCGCAGCATCCCTGTGCCTGAAGCACCGCGTGGTCACCGAGCCCAAGGGCATCCCCACCATTTACGAACTCTTCACCGCTGCCTCCCGCCGCCGCGAGGGCCTGGCTGAACAGCTGATTCGTCGCAGCATCGACCAGATGTTTGAGGACGGCTACGAGCAGGTTTCAGTGCGCATCAGCGAGAACAACGCTGCTGCCCTCGCCCTCTATCTAACTTTGGACTTCAAACGCTGGTTCCCCGAAGACGACGACATTCTCTAGACAAGCGGTACACTAGATAACAGTTAAGCCCTACCCCTCACCAGCAGCGGGGGTGGGGCTCGGCTGTTTTAACTCTGCAGCGAGCGTGAGCCTGCTTCACCTACCCCATTCATCAGTCTTTTTACAGCCCACTGAGTAAATCTTCGACCGGCTCTAGCAGGTAGGGGGCGTTGTTGCGGACGTTGCCGACGTCCTTACTCACCTCGCGTAGGGCCCAGCCTGCGGTTTCGGCGAAGGCCTGTTCACGGATGAGTTGCAAGGACGCCTGTGCCTGGGTACGGTAGGCCCTTTTCTGCTCGGTGCTGGGTTTAGGGGAACCGGCTGGCCGGCCTGACCGCAGCCAGGTGGTGAGGCTATCCGATTCGCTGATATTAGCGTCGTCGGCTACGTGAAGAGGGATAGGCAGGCGGTTGTGCAGCTGGCCCAGTTGCCGCTCAATCTCATTTATATACCCGGGGTCACCGCCCAGGTCAGCCATGATTCCGGGGTCGAACTCTCCGTTGCCGGGCGAATCCATGGTCACGATCGAACAGGAGAGCAGCCACTCCCCCTGCTTACCCGCGAAAGGCCCCTCGGGCCCGGCGAATTCTGCGGGAATCTTCCACCACTCGTACAGGCCGGCGAAGTAGATGGGACGACCGTCGGTGCGGTGCACAAAATAAGGGGTTTTGACCTGTTTACCCGCAGCGGTGGTTTCGGTTTTCCATTCGTAGTAGCCGCTCACGGGCACGGCGCAGTGCCCCGAGACAGCAGCTTCGCGGAAGGTGGACTTTTCAAAGATAGTCTCACTGCGGGCGTTGAAGGCCCGCGATGAGAAGGCGGGGTCCTTCGCCCAGCCCGGCAGCAGGCCCCAGCGGGCCGAGTGCAATTCGCGGGTAAAGACCGGGGAGTTCCCCTGCCCGCCGTCAGAGCGGGCGGACGCACCCGCGCGGGCGGGTGCGTCAGCCCCGGTAACCTGCTCGATGGGTGCCACTAGCCGGTCAACCAGGATAGGGACTGTGCTGGTGGGTGCCACGTTGTAGTTGGTAATGGGGTCGGTGAGTTCGACCCCAGCCATATACTGGGGGTGTTCATGGGCTAGTTCAAGGGCGTAGCGTCCGCACACTAGAACCCCTCGCTTTCGTAGGCTTCGATGACGGCGTCTTCAAGGTCGTCGACGGTGATAAGGGGTTCGATGTCGGCTGCTGCGCCCACTGTCGCGGGATCAAGGGGCAGGTCAAGGGCCCGGTAGACATCTGCTGTTACCTGGCGCAGGCTATCGGCACCCGTCACCACGATGCCAGAAGAAAACCACCAAGCACCGGCAACCACCCGCTGGGCAGTTCCAATGAGTTTGACACGCTGCCCACCGGGTAGCTGCCCCCACACCGAATACTCGCCCGGGCAGTACTCTCCGGGTAACTCCCCTACCCCGGCTGGGATACCCAGGCCTTTGAGGGCCTCTGCAAACATAGCCCCGAAAATACCGTAGCGTTCATGATTGCCGCTGACCGCGTCCGAAGCTTTTTGAAAGTGGTCCACCACCAGGCAGCCCGAGTGGTAGGCGGCAGCGTGCCCACCTACTGTGCGAACCAGGGGCTCAAAACCGTGATTCACGGCAGCTGCTCGGGCCTCGGCAAAGCGGGGGTTGAGCTCGTCCCTGCGCCCAAAAGCCACCGTTGGCTTGGGCCGATAGAGACGCAGGGTACTGGGGGTCTCTCCCCTGCCGACGGCACGGACGGTCGCCATAGCTGAATCAACCATCTGAGCCATAGTGCCGCTGGTGGCGGGGTCAACGCGATCAAGGTGCAGCATTAATACACCGAAATTTCGTTCAAGCTGGTAGAAACGAACTCCCACCAGGCCGGGCGCAGGCCTGCATTCAGCGCAACCTGCTGACTGATGATGTGCGAGGGGCTGGTGCCGTAGAAGGGAACAAACCCTTCTGCGAGAATTGCCTGCGACAGCTCCCTCACCAGGTAGGAGGCCAGCCCCCTGCCCCTGTGGCCGGCCAGCACGTCAATGCCGATCTGGCGGCACCAATCGGAGTCTTCGCTAGCTCCCGCCAGGGCTACCAACTCCCCCTCGGCGTAGGCCCCCAGCACCTGCACATCGGGGCGGAGCTCCTTGAACCCCAGTGCGTTCTCAAAATCGGGGTTGCCGCGATGCTGCTCCAATTCTGAAGGTTCTAACCACCGCACCTTGTAACCCTCGGGCAACAGACCGGGGCGGGCGTCCGCACCTGGGGTAAAGAAATCCCTGCCGGGGGTGAAAAAGAGGGATGTGCCGCTCATCTGCAGGGCGTAAGGGGTGAGGTAGTCATTGAGTTTGCGCAGCTCGGAGTAGTCCCCCACCCAGTTCCCGTTATCGCCAGCCAGCAGGTTGTCGGCGGCCTCGCGCACGCGCGGGTGCTGGGCACAGATGACGGTGAGCCCGCGGTAGTTAATCAGGCGTAGCTCCCAGTGGTCGCGGTAACGGCGGCGGGCCGGGTGCATCTCGTCGAGGGGTATTCGCCGCGCCGAAAGGTGGGTTGAGCCGTGCTGCTGCGCTATATCAATAGCCTGTTCGGGTAAGCACAGGTCAATGGACAGCTGCGCAGCCAGAATCTTCTCGGCCTGCTGGTAGCTGGTGATAGGCGCGGGCATGGCTCTCTTTCTGCTCGGTGGGGTCTGTATCTAGGGTACTCGCTTTAGCAGGGGCGCGGACGCCGGTGGCCCCTTTGCCTTTCGGGGCAGGCTGGTGAGGCTGGGGGTTTCGCCCCGCATTTATTCTGTTTTACCCGCAACTAGTTGCGGCTTTTTCAGAATAAATGCGGGGTGCCGGTGTTTATGCTGGAGGTATGAAGATTCTTGTTCTGGGTTTGAGCGGCGCCGGTAAGTCCACCTGGGCGCGACGGTTGGCTGCCGGGTACGGGGTGCCGCTGCTGCACCTTGATACCGTTCACTGGTTGCCGGGGTGGGTCGAGCGGGACCTAGCGGACGAACGCTCTCTTGTGGGCGAGTTTCTGGATGAGAATGAAGCCTGGGTGATTGAGGGCGGCTATTCCGATGTGCATTTTGAACGGCGGCTGGCTGAGGCTGACCGCATCTATGTGCTGTTAGCACCGCGCCTGGTGCGCCTGTGGAGGGTAGGACGCCGCTGGCTCACCTACCGCGGTACCAACCGGCCTGATATGACCGAGGGCTGCCCCGAGAAACTCGACCTTGAATTTGTGAAATGGATTCTGTGGGACGGCCCCAGCCGCGCCCGCGTGAAGGCCCTGGCGGACGTCCGCCGCACCTACCCCGAGAAAACGGTGTGGAGAAGGTGGTGGGGCTGACCCGCTACGGCTTCTTCTCAGAAAATGACCCCTCACCGTTTCCCCACAATGGGGTTCAGCAAGGGGTCATTTTCTACCTGTGACTAGGGTCTTTAGAAGTCCCAGTCCTCAAACATTCCGCCTGCAATTTACCGGCGGACTAGGCGTAATGCCCGTTTTGAAGTGTTCCCTGACCGCCTTTTTGACCGCCATTCACCCAAAGAGCGCCCCAGCCACCTTTTCCGCGGCCTCAGCCCTCATCTCATCAAGCACATGCTGATACCGCCCAAGCATGGATGGTGAGGACCAGCCCATAATCGACATGGTCACCTGCGGGCTCACCCCCATCGACAACAACACGGTGGCAGCAGTATGCCTGGCGTCATGCACGCGCATGCCCTCGATACCGTGCCTGCTGGTGAACTCGCTCCAAGCCTTCCAGTCATAGTTGGGGCGGATTAGCCTGCCGTACTGGTCGGTGAAGATAAGATCCCAGGACCGCCCCTCAACGTCCACAGCACCCACCCAGTCCTTGCCCAAGGCTAGGCGCAGGCGTCGTTGGTTCGCCTTATGGGTTTTGAGCCTGGCGAGGATAGGGGCAGGCAGGGGGACGAGGCGGGCGCCGGCTTTGTTTTTGGGTGGGCCCATGATGAACCCGCCGCCTGTGCGTTGCGGGCAGGCGTTGCCGGTCTTACGGCCGCAGACCGGGGCTTTGCCTGCAGGGGCGCAGCCGTGTTTCCAGGTTTGCATGATGATGGTGCGTTCCACCCGTAGCACACCGGCTTCGACGTCCAGGTCGTCCCAGCACAGCCCGAGCCGCTCCCCTTGCCTGAGCCCTAGGGCTAGGTTGATGGTGTGGGTCAGTCCCCATTCTTCGTCATCTTCGAGGGCTGTGATGAGTTCGCGGGCTTTGGTGGGTGAGAGGACGACGGGGTCGAAGGTTTCGGGCTGGGGTTTGGGGACGCGGTCGAGGGGGTTGCGGGCGAGGACGTCGTTGGTGACGGCTGCTTTGAAGCAGATGGCGAGGATGCGGTGGAGGTGGTGGACGGTGGATTCTTTCATGCCGGCCTCGCGCATGCGTTGGTAGAGGTATTCGATGTCTTTGGGTTTGATGTTGGTGAGGGGTTTGTTGGCGATGGGGGTGGTGTAGACCCAGCGTTGGAGGTAGCCCTGGTAGGTGCGTAGGGTTTGGGGGCGGACTCGTTGGGCGGCAATGTGGGTGGCCCATTGTTCTGCCCATTGGCGGAGGGTTTGGTTGGTGGTGTCGGCGAGGATTCCGGTTTCGAGTTGTTTGCGGTAGGTGCGGGCTTTTGCGACGGCTTCGGCGCGGGTACGGCCGTAAATGTATTTTCGGGTTTCTTTGCCGGTGGTGGTTTGGGTGGTCCGGATGCTGATGACCCAGCGGCCGTCGGCGCGTTTGATGGGGGTGGTTCCTTCGCCGTTTGATCGTCGGGTTGCCATGGTTTAAGGTATCCTTTCAAATGTGTCTGCCCCGCCTTTTGGGTGCAGATTAGCCGGGCACCGGGTTAAGCCCCGGGGCCTTGGTGCCTCTCCCCGCCCACCTGCTGAAGTTTGGCGACCAAAACAGGTGGGCGGGTTTTTTTTATGTACTTAGACTTCTAGTGTTGCTTCCTCACCAGATAGGTAAGGCTCGTAAGGCTTAATGGCCCTAAGCTCACGGGAAACCTTCCCAGGAATAACCTGCCCATCAAGATTGACTGACTGAGTCTCCTGGTAAATGATTTCAACCCGGTTATCTTGGTCCGTGGTCAAATCAGCTGCCTGTTTCAGCAACTGCAAGTCCAGGGACTTGAGTGTAATTTCAGTTCCTGTATCAGATTTGAAGTAAAGCTCATGCCGTTCCCAAGCCTTGTGACCTGTGAAGGTACCCGCAGCTTTTTTAGATTCCACAACTGGCTCTTCAAGCTTCAGCGTCTCCGAAAGCTTATTCGCACCCCGAGCAGTGAGCTCAACTTTCTGCTTTTTAGCTCCTCTAACAGCTGCAGTCCCCTCGATTTCCCAGTTGTTCTTCTTCAGAACGCTCACTGCATTCTTTAGATCCTTGCGGGTCTTAGGTGACATGGAGGAGATTAGAGCCGGGTCAGCTTCATCGATAGTGTCCTCATTTGAGGATTCGGTGAATACAGCGCCGAGCTTCCAAAGAGCTTTCGACTCAAGGGTCTGCTCCTCTTCAAACAGAGCCACATCCTCACCCTTTGTTTCGGGGGTTGCCTCGTCTGGTGCTTTGGCTGATGGGGCGTTGAGCACGATACGAACTGATCCTGGCTGGAACCCTTGGACGGTGATGCCTTGGGGTTTGAAGGCACCGGTTTCCATGAGGTCTTTGGCGAGGTTTTTGGCTGCGCTGCTGAGGTGGCGCAGGAAGAGGCCTAGCTGGTTTGCGTCAGCTTCGTGGCCGTGCACCCCGGGCCCGGTGAGGTGGATATCTAGTTGGGTTTGGGGTGGAGCTGTAGCTTCTTCGAAGGCAGCAAGGTAGGCCTGGGGGTCCTCATGTAGGAAGGCTGATGCTTCAAGGGACTGTAAGAAGAGGTTGTCCTCGGGTGCCCCAAACTGAAGCAGCTGCTCTGCCATTGCCTTGTAGCTTTCTACAGTATCCATGGGTTCACCACCTTGATAAATCCTTTTCTTATGCCGGCATGTACTGTGCCGTCTTGAGCTTTTACATTGGACCACTGATGGTGCCAGTATTGCTCTTGTGTTACTAATCCTAGCCCCGGATAGTTTGTCGGGGGTAGGCCGAGCGGCACCATATACCCATCTATCTGATCTGCAAAGGGGCGTAGCCTTCGAATGGTCCCTGTTGCTGGGTCCTTGATTGTTCTTGTGAAGAGTGAAGTAAGAACTAGCTGGAGGCTAGGATCAGAATTAACTCGTTCTCTGTACTGAGACGGTACTGTGAACGCGACGTCAATGTCCTCGGGGGCAGCCCAATCTTTGAGCGTGCAGAAACCTCCATCGAGCAATAATTCAGACTCAGGAATTACCCTCCAAATTGTTTGGGCGTAGGCTCTGAAGGCGTTCATGAGTTCTTTGCGCTCGTTTTCGTAAGGTGCCCCGGTGACGAAGTACTGCTCGATTTCATCAAGGGTCATGTCGTAAGTACCGGGGTATTGGAGTGGGGCTAGCATCTGCCCACCATCGGGGTGCGGGATAAAGCTAGGGGGCATGAGGGTGCCTTTGCTGGCTGGTCATGTGTTTCCTTTCAGCGGGTGCTTATGTTGATACCGGGATGAGGCACCTAAGTCTTATTTCAATACCGCTGTTTCGGTGAGCCCTTCACCAGCTCGGACACCGATGGTTGCTTCGGGGTATTCCTGCTCGGCTGGGCTGGTAGATGTTGTTTGAAGGACGACGCAATTCCCATCAGAGAGTACCCCCATCCTTGCCCAGTCCATTACAGCTGCAATATCGTCTGATGATGGTGTCGTATGTGCAGTTTCAAGCAGCGCTGTCTGCAGGTTAATCCAGGTGTGGACGTGGCCGTTTCCGTTATTTTCTACGGTTTGTACTGAGTAGTTGAGTAGTTGCTCGGTTGAAAGGGGGACTGAGCAGATGGCACCCCATGAGCCTTTCAGGCCGGTGCCGGTGAGTTCGTCGTTGATTTTGTCTTGAATTATTGGGGGAAAGATTTCAAAGGTGACGTCTTCACCGGTGATGATGGCTCCGGTGTAGGTAGTTTTTTTCGTTTTGTATTGAGAGTAGGAAGGTGATGGTGTGGTTTTGGGGGTGGTAGCGGTTTTGGTTGGGCTGGGGGTTGCTGCTGCGCTGGTGGTGCTAGTTGGGCTGGGGGTTGCTGCTGCGGTGGTGGCGTTTGTTGTTTCTTGTTCTGCACTGCCGCATGCTGTGAGGGTTAGGGCTGCTAGGGCGATGGTTGCGATGCCGCGGGTTTTCATGGGTGTTTCCTTTCGGTGTGTGTTTATGCTGCGTGTTTGGTGTAGCTGAGGGTGATGGGCCAGGTGGTGAGGTAGATGTCGAGGAGGTAGCCGGTGACGCCGAGTTCGATGGCCCAGACTCCTTTGTCGGGGTAGGTGACTGCGAGTTGTAGGAGGTGGTCTCTGTTGATGAGGCGTTGGGCGGCTATGCGGTCGCAGCGGCGTTCTCTTCGTGCGCTCCAGGCGTGGTCTGTGGTGGGTTGGTCGTCGTGTTCGGCGTGGACGAGTTCGTGGGCGAGGACTGAGCGTTCTTCGCGGGTGGTGAGGCCAGGGCGGAGGTGGATGGTGGGCGCCCCGTTGTGTTTGCCGGTGTAGAGGCCGTTGAGTCCTGGGCCGGGGTTGGTGTGGATGATGGTGATGCCGAGTTCGTGTGCGTGTTGGTAGGGGTCGTACATGGTGGGGTGCCCTCCTTTCTGGGGTGTGTGGTTCTGGGTGGTGGGGTTTAGAGGTAGTCTTCTTCGTTGGCGTCGGCGGTGGGGCCGCGGTCTGGGGAGGCGGCGAGGGCGTAGCCGTGTTGGAGGTTTGGGTAAGGACGCGAGACAGCAGCTCTGCGAGCCAACACAAGTTCCGCACGCCGGAGAACCTCAGAGGGATCCTCCCCCATTGCTAGGGCTAGTGCTTCCAGCTGATTGGTATTCAATACAGAAGCATTGTTATAGATGGTTCGAGAGATGACTGGTTGACTGACGCCAGACTTCTTAACGAGTTCTGTCTGACTAAGTCCGTGCCGAGTCATGAGGACTCTCAGCTCTTCATTTACTAGCTTCGAAAATTCGCTGGGTTCAGTAGATTTCTTACTTGCCATGCTCCAACTTTATCGCGTTCAGAATATTTTTCTCAAGTATGTTTGACAAATATCCAGTATTGGATATATTGTTGAGTCATCACCAAGAAAGGAGGAAGCGATGACAACCGTCCAGAAGGTTGCAGATTCTATCGACAAGCTGATGTTCGACCAAGGCAAGCGCAACAAGGATTTGGCGGAACTACTCAAAGTAACCCCCACTCAGGCCAGCATGATTCGCCGAGGCCTCTCACAGCTCAATACCAACGACCTTTTCGTTGTTGCACATTGGCTCAATGTTGGAGCAGATGATCTCGCTCGAGGTTATGCACTCACCAGCCTTGCAAGTTAATTTTTTAGCCTCAATTATCCAGTTCTGAATATCCAGAAAGGAAAGTCGTGGACACCACCAACCTCTCCCCCAGCGAGCAGGAAACCGTCACAACCTTAGAACCGCTCATGCTCGCCCTATTCAAGGCCTTGAACGTCACCGGCAAAACCATCACCCGCAAGCAGGTACAGGACGTATCGACTCACTTCGTCCAGGCCTACACGGCCGGTCAGGCAGCTGGCTGGGACGAAGGATACACCGACGGACGACAGGACGGCGCCCGGGCAAGCCTCATCTCCGCCGGCCTGCGCGAAGCCCACACCAACCCCCACCGCAAGGAGCAGAAAATGAGCACCAACAGCAAAGACCCGGCCACCGCAAGCAGCAACCGGGCCAACACCCTACTAAATCTTCTCAGCAAGGTGCACCGCCAAATCAGCGGGCACATTAAACACAAAAAACGTTCCCAGGCTCGAGAAAACGCTAACTGGAAGCCAACGGTAAGTATCGATAACCGTTCAACTTTTACTCGTGAGTAACCGGGAAAAGATCCTTATCTAACTCGATATGGAAGCCCATGATTTCCTCGCTAAACGATTTCTTATAAGCGTCAAAAGCATCATTGGTAATCGCAGAGCTCGTAAGTACCTTTTCGGGTACTTCCACAAGGATGGGCGTCTTAGCGGGGAAAGAAAGAATCTGAGTTCCACACCCAATGATTACCAGGGGGTCCTGCAGAAATTGTGCCGCGGTGCCAGATGTAAATGCGCTCATGCTTCCTGGCAGATGCCAGAGGAATTCCGCTAGGGCGTGAACTGCATGTACATCACCCTCCAAGGTGATGGGGGCACCCGGTAGGTAAAAGGTTATCGAGGCTCGTGAATCTTGCATAACAGTCTCCAATCAAAACGGAGAGGTTAACCCTCTCGTTAATTTTCTACCGCAAAACCCACGATGTTGCAGGAAATCACCTGAAACGGGCCAGGCAGAACCCAATAGATCTTTTTGCCCCACCTTGATGGGGTTGCTGATTGATAACCGAATAGACGCCGTCCAGGGGATGTAGCGACACCCCGGGGAGACGGCACCCCAAGAAGCCCCGCACTAATGGAGAAAACACCCGGTTCGAGACCGGGGCGGGGCACTGTAGAGCAAGGGGGCAGGCACTATGTCAGCTCATTCCACACAGAATCGCACCTGGCACGCGTATTCACCGCCCGCCCCCTGCTCTACCCCACCAATGAAAGGAAACAACCATGACCAAGAAAACCACTATCACCAGCTTCCTCGACCGACCGCAATATATCCCCCTATCTCACCGCAAGGCACTTGAGAAACAGCTCAAGGCGCTACCGAACCCTCACGACCCAGTAGCGGTTTACCAGGCGGTTGCCCCCTTCGCTACCATCTATTTACTCTGCGAGGGAAAAATTGCCGTCAGCAACTATCTGGCAAATAGTTGCCGCCAAAAGTACCTGAGTTCTGGCATTCTCACAGGTCGGCTCAACCGTTTTCAGCGTTATATTGCCGCCATGATGTACCTCTTCGTAGGGCATCATCTTGAGCAGTTCGACGAACTTGAGAACCGGGCTCGACATATCGCCGGGCTTGAGCGGAATTGAACAAGCAAACTTTTCAGGTTTTACTTCAATATCTGTGATGAGACGGGTAATCGTTGAATTGTTGCTCTTTGGGTGCACTATTGGTTTGAGGATATTCTCAACCGCACGACGAGAATCATTCCACGCTTGTTCAGGGTTCCCCTTGTAACCGTAGGCCTCTGCCCAGGCTTTAGAAAGAAGCTTCGCAGTTACCTCCGGAACTGATTCCACTGCATGCAGGTATTGCTCCTGAGTTGCGGGAAGAACGCGGTGCATCAGTCGATAAGGTTGCTCTGGGCTGCACTGATAATTCAGGTTTGAAGACTCCATGATGAAGTTGAAATCTTTGAGCTTTTCGTGCCCATCCCAGTTGTTTATGTAACGGAGTATGAAATCAATCGAGTCAAGCAGGTTTTCGTCTGATTCTTCAGCCCAGGTTATAAAGGTTGACCTGTAATCGATAACGTAAGTCAGTTTAAGATCTATTCGCTTAAAACTGTTAACTCCTACTTGCAATAAAAACGATTTGATAGCGTCTTCTGATTTAACAGACGGTAAGGAATTTTTTACCCATTCCTGAAGTACTTCCTTTGCTCCAGGCCGTTCAGAAAGATTACTAGTTAGCACAAAGGGTTCGCGTATTCCCATTCTCTGGGTATAGGGAATCCACTGGGCAAATTCAGGCATATTCTTTTATCCATTTCGTACATAGTCCATCAAACATAATGTCGCCCCCGGGAGCCGCTGCAGACGGCCACCCGGGGGCATTTGATTTCCCAGAAAGGGGATTAATCCATGACTAAGTCTATCCGCACCCACCTCACTGAAGCCACCACCGCAAAGGTACGGGAAACCATCGCCCACGAGCTAGCCCAGCTTATCGGGGACTACCCCCGCACCTATATCCAAGAAGCCACAGCGGCCGCCGGGCACAAGGTCACCACCGCGAAGCTGCGCAAGCTCCTAGCCGGTGAAGCAGACGCCACCATCCTCGACGTCCTTGCCATCGCCCACGCCCTGCAAGTAAACGCCCTACCAGGCCTCGTCCGAACCGTCACCGCCGCAACCATCGAAACTACCAAGGAGGACCAATGAACCAGCCCCCACCCCCAACCCAACGCGAGGACATCGTCCTCGTAGACCAGCTCTACACCCTCGACACCGCGGCCGCTTTCTTCGGGCTCGGCTCACGCACCTGGCTCCAAAAACAAATCGACGCCGGCCACCTGGAATACGTCGATCTGAACCCCGGTGGGAAGCGACCCGATAAGCGAGTCTCCGCTAGTGCCATCAACAAACTTATCCAGTCTCTGACCTTTAAGGACGCAGCATGAACCCCGACCACCCTCAATGGGCTGCCCTGCCAGAACCTGCCCCAGCCTGCCCCGGTTGTGGAGGCTCCACCAGCCTCCCGTGCATTTGTGATTACTTCGCAGACCCCGACGACGACTACAGTCAGGCAGCTTGATGATGAGCGCACGAGCAAAAGCCATCACCTGCTGGGTATCGCTCACCACCCTAGCCCTGTTGAACCCGTCCCCCACCGGTGGGGCGCTGCTGCTGATCGGGCCGTTGGGGGTTCTGACCTTTTACACCACCAGTGACTGGGTCAACCAGCGAACGAAAGGAAACACCAATGAGACGTCCGCGTCTTCGGCGGTTCATCGTCACGATCCCGCCCGATAACAGCATCCCGCCAGTACCGGGCGGGTACTACCTGAATATCTACGCCAAGCACCTTGCAGCAGCCCAAGCAGCTGCTGACCGGGTTGCCCCGGGCGCTTGGGGCTTCTGCCACCGGGCTGAAGACCTCACCCGTAAAGACCTGGCCGCTATTTGCCCCAAGGGGCTTTGGGCCACCATCCGCTAAACACCCCTGTTTGAAAGGAAAATAACCATGACCACCACCCCCACCCACCTCGACGAACTCGCCACCTCCCTACTGCACGAGCTCATCAACATCAACAACCAGCTCGAACCACTCAAAGCCCGCAAGGAAGAAATCGAAAAATACCTGCGCAACATGGGCAACGGCAAGTACACAGACGGGGTCTTCGACCTGACCGTCTCACCCTCAAAACGGTTCAACAAGCGCAAGTTCGCCGAAGCCTTCCCCTATGAGGCGCACCCGCACTTTTACAAGCAGGCCGCGCCCGAGCCTGACCCGAAGCTGCTGGCCCCGGCACTGAAGGAGCAGTTCTCGGACGTGTACGATTCCCGCCTCACCATCAAATAAAGAAAAGAGGTGAACCCCATGGCTACTAGCCCGCCCAGGGTCTACCAGCGGAAAGGGCACCCAGCCCAACAAACCACCCAAGACCTAGCAAAAATGCTCATCGACACCATCGAAGAGCACATCACCAACCACCCCCGCTCCCAACAAAAACGCATCGGCCCCTCAGAAATTGGTATCGACTGCACCCGCCGGCTCATCCACAAACTAGCCGGCCACGACGAACCACCCCGGGGCCCAGCCTGGAAACCCACCGTCGGCACCGCCCTGCACACCCAAATGGAGCAATGGTTCGACACCGAAAACCAGTACATCCCCGGCGCCTACCTCATCGAACAAAGAGTCAACGTCGGCCGAATCGGAGACACCGACATCACCGGCTCAACTGACCTGTTCATCCCCGCCTACGGCACCGTACTGGACTGGAAATTCGTCGGCCCCACCCGCCTGAAGCACTACCGCTCCAAAGGACCCTCCAACCAGTACCGGGTCCAAGCCCACCTCTACGGCAAAGGATGGGCAGCAGCAGGGCACCAGGTAGAACGCGTCATGATCGCATTCCTCCCCAGGGACGGCGAACTCACCGACGCCTACTTCTGGTGGGAACCCTACGACCCCATGACCGCCATCCAGGCGCTCGTGCGGGCCAACCAGCTGCACAACGATATCGAAGCCCACGGGCCCGACTTCGTGCTGGAGCAGTACCCGCCTTGTGATGACCGGTTCTGCCCCTGGTGCGCCCCGGCCAACAAGATCAAAACCACCACCACGGCGAACTTCTTCGCCACCCACTAACCACATCGAAAGGAAACATGACCATGTCATTCTTCACCCCCGTAGCCTCAGCCTCAGCTAAGTTCCCCACCCCCGGGGCAACCATCACCGGCGAAATCACCGAAATCAGTGAGCCCATGCAGGCCCGCAAGTACGAGGACAACTCCCCCGACTACTGGCCCTCCGGCGACCCCGTCATGCAGGTGAAAGTCACCTTGCAGACCGATGAGCGTGACCCGCAGATTCAGGACGATGACGGTAAGCGTGCCCTGTGGGTTCGTCAGTCCTCCCAGATGCTCTATGCCATTCAGGCTGGGATGAAGGCAGCTGGGCAGTCTGATTTGCAGGTTGGTGGGCGTCTGCAGGTGACCTACACCGGCGATGACCCGAATTCTAAGAACCCGCGCAACCCCCGCAAGCTGTACTCGGCCGTGTACCAGGCTCCTGCTGCTGGTGGTGGTATGTTCACCGGCCAGGGCCAGGCGCAGGGGCAGGCACCAGTACAGGGACAGTCCGCACAGCCCCAGTACCAGGCCCAGCCACCTGCTCAATCACAGCAGGCGGCAGCACCCCAGCAAGGGTACAGCCAGCAGACGCAGGGCGGGAACTACGCTGACCCCGCAATGTACCAGCAGGCAGCGCCTCAGCCGCCCGCACAGCCCCAGTACCAGCCCCAGCAGGCACCCGCACCGGCACAGCCCGCACCCGCTGCACCCACCATCACCCCCGAACAAGAAAACAGCATCAAAACCCTCATCGGCCAAGGCATCGACACCACCACCATCGTCAACGCCCTCGCCAACCCCAACATCACCCCACAGGTAGTAGACACCTACCGCACCGCAGCCTAAACCAGGCCACACCCCATGAGCCCACCAGCACCCACCACACAACAAAGGAGCTGGTGGGCTCACCCCCACCCACCCAGAAAGGAACCCCGCCACAATGGCAGCACCCATCACCATCACCATCAAAACCCAACACTTCAACTTCGACGGACCCCGCCCCACCGTCCGCATCTACTGCAACCACTGCCAAAAAATCATCCACTCCCTCCACCAATGGTCCATCACCCGCGGACAAGCCCACAACGCCCTGCCCTACCTCATCAAAGACGCCCACAACCACCTCACCCGCCAACACACCAATGACACCACTCGCTAACGCCCTCACCATCCTCACACCCACCCTCTTCATCACCACCGGCACCGCCTGGCTCACCATCTACATCGCACCCAACATCAACCACCCCACCCTCAACCGACTCACCACCTGGCTCGGCTACAAATAACCACCCACCCCATTGAAAGGAAACAAACACCATGACCATCCTCGCAACAGCGAACGAACTCCACACCGCGGGGATCACAGTCATCCCCACCAACGGCAAACGCCCCACCATCAGCTGGAAGCACTACCAAACCAACCCCAACACCAGCAGCGAACTCACCACCTGGTTCACCAACCCCACCACCGGCCTAGCCATCGTCACCGGCAAAAGCAGCGGCAACCTCGAAATGGCCGAAATCGAAGGCAAAGCCCTCACCCACCTACCCGACATCATCACCCTCGCCAACGACACCGGCCTCATCGACCTCTGGACCAAAGCCACCACCGGCTGGGCCGAACAATCCCCCTCCGGCGGAATCCACTGGATCTACCGACTCCAAGGCACCCCCGTCCCCGGCAACACCCCACTAGCACGCCGCCACAACCCCCAAACCGGCCGAACCGAAACCCTCACCGAAACCCGAGGACAAGGCGGCTACTTCATCGCAGCCCCCACCAACGGCACCCACCACACCACCGGCAACCCCTGGAAACGCATCACCGGCGGACCAGCCACCATCCCCACCCTCACCCCAGAAGAACGCACCGCCTTCCACGCCCTCCTAGCCTCCATCGGCGAAGACGACCCCACCGGAGCACACACCACCGGCGACACACCCCTACCCCTGACCGACCCCAACAATGACTGGACCGAAGGCAACCGCCCAGGCGACCACTACGAAGCCGAAACCAGCTGGGCCGAAATCCTCGAACCCCACGGTTGGAAAAAAGCCCGCACCACCGGACACACCACCTACTGGCTACGCCCCGGCAAAGAATTCGGCCAAGAAATCTCAGCCACCACCGGCCGAGACACCGCCCGCGACCGCCTCTATGTCTTCTCCACCTCCACCCCCTTCACCCCCGAAACCCCCTACACCAAATTCGGAGCCTACGCCCTCCTCAACCACGACTCCGACCACCAAGCCGCAGCCAAAGCACTAGCTAAAGAAGGGTGGGGCAAAGAACCCCACATCGACCTAGGCACCATCTTCAAAGCCGGCAAAACACCCAACCCCACCAAGGAGCCAGAACAACCCACACAAACACCCGCACAAACACCACTAGATCACGACGGAGACTTCCAACCCCTAGCCCGCTCCGACTACGGCAACGCCCTACGCCTCATCGCAGCCCACGGCAACACCATCCGCTACAACTACGACCGCGGCCGCTGGTACCACTTCAACCAAGGCCACTGGGCCCAACAACCCAAATCAGGAGGCGCCGTCCGCGAAGCAGTCAAAAACATCGCCTCCCGCCTCCCCGAAAACGACCAACCCGACAAAGAATGGAAAAAACGCTCACTCTCAGCAGTAGGCACCACCAACACCCTCACCCAAGCAGAAACCGACCCACACCTAGCCGTCCCCGCCGACGCCTTCGACAACCACCCCTGGGAAATCAACACCCCCGGCGGCATCGTCAACCTCAAAACCGGGCAACTCGAACCCCACAACCCAGAAAGGATGCACACCAAACTCACCAAATACTCCCCCAACCCCAACGCCGACCAAACCGTCTGGCAAACCTTCCTCAACCAAACCTTCCCCAACGACCCCCAAATGATCGGGTACATCAAACGCCTCGCCGGGTACTCCATCATCGGCAAAGTCCGCGAACACATCCTGCCCTTCGCCTACGGATCAGGCGGAAACGGCAAATCAGTATTCATGGACACCATCGCCGGCGTCCTCGGAGACTACGCAGCAAGCGCACCCAACGAATTCCTCATGGCCCGCAAATACCAACAACACTCCACAGAAATCGCGCGCCTGACCGGACAACGCTGGGTCAACTGCCACGAAGTCAACGAACACGACAAATTCGACGAAGCCAAAGTCAAACTCCTCACCGGCGGCGACAGACTCACCGCCCGCTTCATGCGCCAGGACGACTTCGAGTTCACCCCCACCCACCACCTGTGGCTCACCGGTAACTTCTGGCCCACCGTCGAATCCGGCGGCGACGGATTCTGGAGACGCCTACGTATCATCCCCTTCACCCATACCGTCCCACCCGAAGAACGCATCCCCGATTTGCAGGGCATACTGCTGCGCGAACACGGGGAAGCGATCATGACCTGGCTGGTAGAAGGTGCGGTGGAGTACTTGAAGGACGGGCTGCAGGAGCCTGAGTCGGTGCTTGCGGCGACCAGGACGTATGAGGAGTCGCAGGATACGGTGTCGAGGTTTTTGGAGGATGAGGCGACCTTGTACCCCGGCAACCCCAACTGTAAATCAACTGTCTCTGATGTACGTCGAGAATACGAGGCATGGTGCCGCGTCGAAGGTGAAGAACCGCTGAAAGGCAGAGCCTTCACCAGGCAGCTGGAGCGGGCCGGTGTACTCGTCGGCCGCAACGCACCCAAGGGCACAAAAGGCGCTCGAATGTTCGGGGGTATCAAGCTCAACTCGCAGATCGAAAAGGAGGAAGCAGACAAAAAACGAACCGACCTCTTTGGGAACTAGAACAGTGAACCGACACAATGTGCCACTTGTGCCACCAGGTAAAACACAACCTGCAAGCTGTGCCACTTGTGCCACCCATGGCAAAAAAGGCACAAGGAAACAAAGAATGTGCCACCTAGTGCCACCCAATTATTCCCAAGTCAAGCCCAAGTTCACCATAACTAGGTGGCACAAGTGGCATTTCTTCTATATCAGCTATATACGCGCGAGCCCGCACACGCACACACTAAGCATTCATATAGAAAACCCGCCACTTGTGCCACTTGTGCCCCCCACCCACAAACACCATGCCCAAAAAACAACACCACCAACCCCAACTCCCCATCCCAACACCACCACCAGGAACAACCCAATGGATCATCAACCAACTCCAAAACCCCCAAAACTGCAAACGCCAAGCCCAACTCCAAACCTGCCCCAACTGCGGAGCACTCACCCTCTACGGCTACGCAGGAGACACAGCAGCCTGGCCCACCAGAACCGACCCCACACTCCTCACACCCCAACAACAACAAACCCTCCACACAGCAGGCCGCCCCCTCTACCAACTCACCACCAACACCACCGGAACCGCCTGGCACCTCCACTACGCCACCGGCCCCAACAACGCCACCAAAGTCCTCACCAACCACAAATGCCACTACCCCACCCAAGGCACCCCACTCCTCACCAACAAAAAACCCCAACCACCCAACACACCCCCACCCTTCTAACAACCCCATACACCACCCACAAGGAGCCCAACCCCATGCACCAACCACCCCCACCCACCAACATCCACACCCTCACCATCCCCATCAACAACCCCAAACACCTCCTCAACGCCAACTCCCGCAAACACTGGACAGACCGCTCCACCAAAACCAGCATCTGGCGCCCCGCCGGCCACACCGCAGCACAAGCAGCAGCCCTACCCAAACACGTCCCCTACGTCACCATCCACGCCACCATCTACAAACCCAGAGCAGGCCGCTACGACCCCACCAACCTCTACCCCACCATCAAAGCCATCATCGACGGCCTCACCGACTACGGACTCACCAAAGACGACGACTACCGGCACGTAGACGGCCCACACATGCACCACGGCGGATTCGACAAAACCAACCCCCGCATCGAACTAACCATCATCACCCACCAGGAGCCCCCACATGCCCCGCACAGCCCCTATCCTGCATAACGCCTCACTCAGGTACCTCCACGCCCACTGGGACGCCCTGAGAGGCTCCCTGACCCCCGGCACCCGCAGGCCCATAGCCGCCCTCGACCCCTGGCTCACCCTCGAACCCGAAGGACCCGGCAAAACACCCGCCCCACTACACATCGACAGCCTCGACCTGCTACTAGACATCCAAACCGACACCCGAGGCTGGCTCGAAGAAGCCGGAACCCTACCCATCGGCCGCATGCCCGCACCCATCGCCCAACTCGATCAGCTGCTCTACCTCAGCAGACGCAAAGCCGGGCAATGGGTAGACGACGTCCAAAACTGGGCCACCATCACAGCAGCCAAAGTCCGCCACCGCCTCGACGGCACCCTCGGCGGGCAAACCCTCAACACCCCCTGCCCCATCTGCGGCACCGAACAAAGCCTGCGTGTACGCGTCCTAGAACTCACCACCCACAACGAGCCCTACCTTGCCTGCGAATCCGGCACCTGCACCCCACCCGAGGGGTACTGCTCCAACTTCCTCGGGAACACCCCCGTATGGCCCATGGCCGACTGGGAATGGTTCGCCCACCTACTCACCACCCGAGCCAAAGGGAGCAAAAAATAAACAAATTTCCCACCGATAAACCAGGACAAACCACAGTAACGAAACACAGTTGCACACCAAAGTTATCCACAGGTAACCTAAAAAACGTGCAATTGGCATACCCAAAAACGCCAAGCACCACAGCTTTCCTTTCAACACAAAAGCCCCCCACCCACCCACAGGCCAGGGGGCTTTTCTGCACCCACACCCCAGAAAGGAAACCACCCATGAACACCTGCGGAGCCAAAACACGCACCGGCCAACCCTGCAAAAACCCACCCATCCAAGGCGCCAAACGCTGCCGCATGCACGGATCAGCCACCCAACGCGCCCGCAAAGCCGCCAAAACCAACACGGCCACTGCCAACATTCAAACCGCCCTCACCCGCGCCCACCTCACCGGCAAAGCCACAACAGCTGCCAGCAACCCCCTCGAAGAACTCCACGCCCTCACCACCGAAACCCGCTGGCACCTCGACCAACTCATGGCCCGCATCAACAACAACACCAACCCCCAAGAAACCGAAGCCTACCTCGACCTCTACGACCGCGCCGTCAAAAACATGACCAAACTCCTCGACATCGCCCTCAAACACGACATCGACGGCAAACACCTAGCCCTCCAACAAACCCAAGCCGACAACATCGCAGCAACCATCAAACGAATCATCAACGGCACAGGCCTCACCCCCCAACAAAAAACCACCGCCGAAACCATCGCCCACACCGAACTCACCCGCCTAGCCCAACAAAACCCATAACCACCAGGAGGTGCCCAGTGAACATCTACGCCAAAGCAGCAGCCCACTTCGCACCCCACACCCCAAAATTTGAGACCCCCGGCCAACTCGCCGCCGCCCTCAACCCCAACATCACCAACACCCCCGCCCTCAACCGCCTTGACGCTGAACTCATCGACGCCTACCACAACCCCAACCACCGCAAACTCATCAACTTCGCACCCCAAGAAGGCAAATCCCAACGCTGCTCAGTAGCCTTCCCCCTCTGGGCCCTCCACCAAAACCCAGACCTACGCATCATCATCGCCTCCTACAGCAAAGACCTCGCCATGGGCTTCACCCGCGAAGCCCGCGACCTCGCCCGCAACCACCCCAACGAACTCGGCTTCCACGTAGCAGACAACCCCTCACGCCAAGACGAATGGCACATCAAAGGCCACCGCGGCGGCATGTACGCCACCGGCGTCGGCGGCACCCTCTCCGGCAAACCCGGAGACCTCATCGTCATCGACGACCCCCACAAAGACATGAAAGCCGCCGAATCCCCCGCCGAACGCGCAACCGTCTGGTCCTGGTGGCAATCAGCCGTCATGGCCCGCATGTCCGCCTCCGTCCCCGTCATCGTCGTCCAAACCCGCTGGACCGACAAAGACCTCACCGGCATGCTCCTCGAACACGACCCCGCCACCTGGTCCGCCCTGCGCATCCCCGCCCAAGCCGACCACCGCCCCGAACACGGCGAAACCGACCCCCTCGGCAGACAACCCGGCGAATACATGATCAGCGCACGAGGCCGCACCACCGAGCAATGGGAGCAGCGCAAAAAGGACGCCGGCGCCCGCGTCTGGCAAGCCCTCTACCAAGGCGCCCCAGCACCCGCCGGCGGAACCATCCTTGACCCCACCAACTACCAGACCTACACCACGCCCCAGGTCGTTCCTGGCCCCAATGGCACCATGCTGCTACCCAAGCCCGGGCCCGGGGTGCAACTCATCCAATCCTGGGACATGGCATTCAAAGGCACCGACACCAGCGACTACGTCGTCGGACAAATCTGGCTACGACGCGGCACCGACTTCTACCTCATCGACCAAGTACGCGGCCGCTACACCTTCACAGAAACCGTCAACCAAGTCCGCCACCTCACCGCCAAATACCCCCAAGCCATCGCCAAACTCATCGAAGACAAAGCCAACGGCCCCGCCGTCATCGACACCCTCCGCAAAACAACCAACGGAATCATCCCCGTCAACCCCGGCGGCGGCAAAGAAGCCCGAGCCCACGCCATCGCCCCCTACCACGAAGCCGGAAACATCCACCTACCCGCACCCGAACTAGCCCCCTGGGTCGGCGACCTCATCGAAGAAACCCGCTCATTCCCCCACGGCAAACACGACGACCAAATCGACGCCATGACCCAAGCCATCACCTACCTCGCCACCCGAACCAAACCCACAGGCGGAATCATGGCACTCGACTAAAAACCCAACACACCCCGGAAGGAGCCACGGTGAACCCCAACCAAACCATCAACCACGCCCTGGCACAACACACCACCAAAGCCCCCACCTACGACATGTACCGCGACTACGAAAACGGGCAACACCAACACCCCTACGGCTCCCCCCTCTTCCGCAAAAAATACGCCTGGATCGTCAACAGCGCACGCCTCAACATGTGCCGCCGCGTCCGCACCAACTACTCCGACCTCGTCCGCATCCAAGAATGGCGCGGAACCAACCCCGACCAAGCCGAAGCCATCGCCGACACCGCCCGCTTCAGCAAAGCCCTCACCCTCACCATCGCCGAAGCATTCCGCACCGGCGACGCCTACATCCTCATCTGGCCCGACACCACCGGCACCCCCGCCCCCTGGTTCCACCGAGCCGAACAGATCTACACAATCCCCAACCCCGAACACCCCGGCCAACACCAGGCCGCCATCAAACTCTGGGCAGACCCCGCAGGATACGGGAGAGCCAACATCTACACCACCCAGAACGTCCAACGCTTCACCACCACCACAAAAGTGCAAGACGACCCGAACACCGCACCCAACTGGGGACTACCAGACACCCTCAACTGGCTCCCCTACACCGGCGAC
Organism: Rothia nasimurium; assembly: GCF_928381415.1. GTDB lineage: Bacteria > Actinomycetota > Actinomycetes > Actinomycetales > Micrococcaceae > Rothia > Rothia nasimurium_H. Next base: position 12,817 of record NZ_CAKMSF010000004.1, on the reverse strand, counting down.
GGCGAACCCGACACCATCCCCCACAACTTCGGAAAAGTCCCAGTCATCCACATCGCCTACGACCCCCAATACGACGGCGGGCCCGGCCGCTCCATCCTCGACGACGTCATCCCCCTCCAAGACGCCCTCAACCACGCCGTCCACGCCCTCGTCGTCGAAACCGAAGACTACGCCCACCAGCTACGCGTAGTCACCGGCTACGAACCCGAAGTAAGAATCAACCCAAGCACAGGTGACATGGAGACCCAGCCCATGCGAATGGACCCCTCCACCAACCGCGCCTACGCCTTCGCCGGCGAAAACGTACGCGTCACCCAACTCGACCCACCCGACCCCGCCGGGCTACTAAGCCTCAAACGAGAACTGCAAGCCAACATCGCCCAAGTCGCCGGCATACCCGTCTCAGACATCGCCCCCGACCTCGGCAACATCCCATCAGGTGCAGCCCTACGAACCCTCGCAGCAACCCGCACCAACGCAGTACGGGACTTCACCACCTCCATCACCGACGACATCGCCCAGCTCATGGAACTACTCGGAGCACCCGGCAACTACCCCGTCTGGGTCGACCCCGCACCCACCGACGAAGCCGAACGCACCGACACCGCCAAAACCCTCGTCGAAATGGGAGTCCCCCTCCAAGAAGTCCTCACCTCCCTAGCCGGGTACTCATCAGAGGACGTCGAACGGATCATGGGAATCATCAACACTGGCGAAACCGCCCTAGCAGCAGCAGGACGAGAACTTCTCACCACACGGGAGGTCATGCATGGCATCGAAAGAACAGCTCAAAGCTGAGACCAAAGCCCAAGCCCTACTCGACGCCAACCTCGATGAAACAACCCGCCGCATCGTCACAGCCTGGGCAGAAGCCTGGGACCAGATCAAAGGCGAGCTAGAAACATCACTCCTCGAGCTCGCTGCAGAAAACACCGGCGGCACCATCAGTTACCCCAAGCTGCTGCGCCACCAGCGTCTACAAGCAGCGCTCACCCAGATGGAGGCAACCCTAGACCAGCTAGCAGAGCAAACCGGCACCCTCACAGCCCAACAAGCCCAGGCAGTTGCACACAACTCCACGACCGCCACCCTAGCAATGACAAGAGCAGGGCTCACCGGGGTCACCCGGGCAGAACTCAGGGCAAACCTCACCGCAGCAGACCCCGCACAAATCCTGGCCATGGCCCGCCGCACCACCGAGCAGATCACTGCCCGCACCAAGGCTCTAGCTGTCGAGGCGCAGAAGGCAATCCGGCGGACCATGCTCAAAGGTATCGCTGTCGGTGATAACCCCCGAAAAGCTGCCCGTGACGCCTACCGGAACATTGAGGACCAATGGAACGGTGGCCTAGCCCGCGCTGAGACCATCGCCCGCACCGAAATGCTGGACGCCCACCGGAAAGCAGCGCAGCAAGTAGAGCAAGCCAACAAGGACGTGCTGGATTCTTGGGAATGGGTTGCTCACCTCGGCGACAAACGAATCTGCCGGGCCTGCCTTGGTATGCACGGTACCCGGCACGCCATCGACTCCCCCGGCCCCCTAGGGCACCCGAACTGCCGGTGCGCCCGCGTCCCGGTCACTAAAACCTGGGAAGAGCTTGGGTTCCCTGGCATGCGAGAGCCACAGAACGCTACCCCGGATGCCGAAGAGTGGTTTGAGAACCTGCCAGAAGCCGAACAGGAAGCTATCTTGGGCAAAGCTGGGCTGGCCGCCTACCGTGAGGGCAGGTTCCCTCGCTCAGCTTGGGCAGCGCGGCGGGACAACGGCAGGGATTGGCGGGACTCTTATCAGCCAGCCCCTGTCCCAGGGTCTCGAGGTTATGAGCCGGACGCATTCCGGCAGGCCTTTCCCAAGGCAGCCCGTGGGTTCTATCCACGGCAGATTACTCCTGAGCGTCCGGATGAGGCAGTGAAGCGGGTTAACCCCGGGTACCCAGCTGATAAGTATCGGCGGTACAACTGTTTCAACGCAGTCACCGCCTATATCTTCCGACGTCGAGGCTGGGATGTTACTGCGCAGACAGCTGAGCACACTCACGGTAAACTGTTTCACTTCCTGCTTGATGCATGGAGCACCACAGAAAGTGGAAAAGAACGCCCGAAACTCTATAGTGCCAGGGGCTCAGAAACTCTTACAGATGCCCTTGATCGAGCAGTGGGTTCTGGTCTTTTTCCGGCAGGTTCCCAGGGTATTGCCCAGGTTCAATGGAAAATCCCTGGTATCCCCGGCCATGTGTTGATCTGGGAAGTTATCAAAGGCGGGAAAGTTAGGATTATTGACCCTCAATCCGGCACTATCGATAATGGTAAATACACGAACCATAAAGCGCAGAAAGGGGCCAGCAACCTCTTCTTTCGCACTGACAACGCCTACTTCACCGGCGAACCAACAGATTGGGTTGAGTAATGGAACTAGACCAAGCAGCAAAGCTCGCTCAACAGGCATACCCATGGGACTATGACCCAGAAATAACCGGCTGTGACTTATTGGGTTTCAAATCAGAAACCGAAGTAGCCTTCCTCATTTACCACAAGGAAGGATTCGCAGCAGGTAACCTCGGCTCCTACGCAGCGTTCCTAGTCAACATGGAAACAGAGGAGGTTGTCATACACGATAGTTCAACATTTCCTGATGTGATTGATGACTATATCGAGTCACCCTACAACCAGCAGCGCCTGGCCCAGGAAGCCACACAGGCCACCTAGCCACCTACAACTTCACAGACCACCCACCCCGGCGGGGAGAACACACCACAGTGTTCTCCCCGCTACCCGTTTAAACGCAGAAAGGACACCACAGCGTGGACAACGAAAATCAGGAACCCGCCGGCACCAAGCAGGAACAGCAGGAACCGGCCCAGCCCACCGGCACCGAAGAACAGGGCGCAGGGTCCAAAGCCGCCGTACTCGCCGACCTCGCAAAAGAACGCGACCACCGGCAGCAGCTCCAGACCCAGCTAGAGGAACAGAGCAACAAGCTCACCGCCGTCCTCACCGCCCTCGGCCACACCAAGGAAGACGACATCGACCCCAAGGCCCTGAGCACCCAGCTCACCACCCTGCAGCGCGAAAACGCCGTCCTACGCCACGGCGCAACCATCGCCAACGTCGACGCACTCCTCGACTCCCGATCCTTCACCGACACCCTCGGCGACCTCAAAAACCTCGATGCGGACACCGTGAAGGACCACATCACCACCTACGTGAGCGCAAACCCCCGGTTCGCCCTCACAACCACCACCCCCAGCGGCCAGCGAGACGCAGCCGCCGGAGCCAACCACACACCCCAGCCCACCAGCCTCCAGCAGTGGGCCGACTCCATCTTCGAATCCTAAACACAAGGAGAAACAACAATGGCAAACCCCCTCAAGACCGCCGACTTCGAAATCCCCAAGCAGATCCTCGACCCCTGGGTCGGCAAAATTCAGGCCGGCTCAACCATCGCAACCCTCTCACCTTCCATCCCCATGAAGTTCGGCAAGGGCGAATGGACCTCATGGGACTCAGGCGAAGCAGAATACGTCGGCGAAGGCGCAAACAAGTCCTCCAACGACATCACCAAGACCGGTGGCACCTTCGAACCCCACAAGTTCCAGAAGACCGTCCGCTTCCACGAAGAAGTCACCTGGGCAGACTCAGACCACCGTCTGCACATCATCGACACCATCCTCGAACAGATCCAGCCCGCCCTCTCCCGAGCCCTGGACTACGGCATCTTCCACGGCATCAACCCCAAGACCGGCGAACCCGTCTCAGCCATGACACAGAAGCTCGTGGACACCACCAACTCCGTCACCTACACCGGCGACGCCGAGACCTTCCTGACCACCGACGCCGCCAAGGCACTGGTACTAGCAGACAAGTACCTGCCCACTGGCTTCGCCATCGACACCGACCTAGCCGCAACCATGGTCACCCAGCGCTACGCTGACTCAACCAAGCAGCTGGTCTACCCCAACTTCACCCCCTCCCTAAACGCAGGAACCGTCGACGGACTCAAGGCCTCCGTCTCCGCCACCGTCTCAGGCGACGGCGTCATCGCCACCCCCTCCAACGTCCTAGGTTTCGTCGGCGACTTCTCAGCAATCCGCTGGGGTATCCAGAAGACCATCGCCATCCACAAGATCGAGTACGGCGACCCTGACGGCCAGGGCGATCTGAAGCGCAACAACCAGGTCGCCTTCCGCGCCGAAATCGTCTACGGCTGGGGCATCGCAGATAAGAACGCCTTCGCCAAGATCGTCAAGGCAGGCTAACGGCCATGGTGACACTCGTAAACCCTGCAACCGGCGTGCGAGTTGAAGTAGCCGAGGAAAAGGCCACCCGCCTACAGGGGTTCGTCCCTGTAGACGAAGCAACCAAGACCCCGGCTACCGACACGAAGACCGCCGCCCCGGCACGGCGAAACCGCCGAGCCTCAGAGAAAAACTAGCCCCAAGGAGGTGACCGGCCGTGCACACCAGCAGCAACTACGCAGAAGCCTTCAACTGGGTCCAGCTGAACTCCCACGCAGAAACCCACCCCGTCATAGACATCAGCGCCTGCGGCATCATGAACGAAGCTCTCGTCCGAGACGCCGCAGGCACACCACCAACAGCCCCCGGCTACCAGCCCACCTGGAACCTGCCCTGGGCTGTTGCCCTCGTCTACGAGCGGAAAGCTGACAGCCTCGCAGCTGACACCACCGGCCGCGTCACCTCCTTCACCTCTGAGGGCTCCACCGTCACCCGCGACGGCGGTGCCACCGCAGCCGACTTCCTAGCCGCAGCTAAACGATGGAAAGCCAAGGCTACCGGCAGTGGCGGCCTGACCGTCATAGAACTAGGCGGGGCAACACCTGCTCCCGTTCCTCGTTCAGCCCATTACGGCATCACCACCGACACCACCATGAGGGGGTCCCGTGCTCACTGAACAGGAACTAGAGCAGATGCGAGCAGACCAGGTAGCTCTCATGGCTGATACCGTCACCGTCGTCCGCGTCAACGGAAGCGGCTGGGACGAAGAAGCGCAACAGTGTGTAGAAACCTGGGAAACCATCTACACAGGTCCCGGGCGGCTGGCAGCTGACCCAGTACCTAGCGTGCTAGGGGCAGACGGGTCAATCCGCCAGGACCAGACCTTCATGCTCACCGTCCCGCACACCGTGGCCCTAGAACCTGGGGACCGGGTAACCAGCGCAACCGGAGCCGTGGTCTGGGTAAACCAGGTACAGCGGAACTCCTTCCCTGCGACTGCTGCTCGGGCGCACTGCACTACCACCTCCCAGGCGGGGGCATGAGTGGGGACGCTCTTCGGCGGTATGCTGCAGAGCTCACCGGAGAGTCTAAGTCCTTACGGGCCCGTGCCTCCCAGGTTGTGCGGAAAGTAGCGTTCGACACCGAAGCAACGGCTAAACGCCTGGCCCCTGTTGACACAGGAAATCTTCGTTCATCGATTACCACACAGGTGGTCGGGGACGGTCTGACCGCGGGCGTGGTAGCAACAGCTTCCTACGCCTATTGGGTGGAAAACGGTACCTCACAGATGGCACCACAACCGTTCATGGGGCCAGCCACCGCGGAGAACGCACCCAAGTTCTATGAGGCTATGGCGATGCTGGCAGAAGCAGGAGGTGGGGCCTCGTGAGCCTAAGCAGTTTCTACAACAAGGTGCTGCAGCTGGTAGGTGAGCAGCTACCGGCCTTCCACGGCCCTGCACCCACTCTTCCGACCAGTGGCGGGAAAGTGAACCAGTGCGCGGTGCTCTGGCCCACTGCTGGGGCACCGCGATACCGAACCAACTCAACAGGCCCCGCTGACCGTGCCGATGCCTTCACCGTCATCTGCGTAGGAGCAACAGCCTTAGACGCCCTCGCGGCAGCGGACAAAGTACGTGCAGCCCTCACCGGCACCATCATCCACCCAGGGGGCGCGCCACTGCGCGAAACCGGGCTAGGGGCAACACCAACCGCAGAGCCAGGCACAAACCCCGTACGGGTCTCTCTGCCCCTTCAATTCACCACCATCAGCAAGGAGCTATAAGACATGGCAACCGAACCAACTGCACCTGATAACGGCTGGGACGTCGTCCGAGTACGCGACGAGACGGGCGGAACCTACACCACCACCCGTCACCTTGCCCGCCTAGCCGGTCACGAAGTACTCGAAGACCGCCCAGCCCTCGACAGCCGAGGCAACTGGCTGCCCCCTATCCCCAAAGAAAACCTGACCCCCGACCCTAAACGAACTAAAGGAGCAAAGTAAATGGCTAACGGAATCGCCGGCGTCTCCGCAGCAGGCCGCCAGCCCACCTGGGTCATCCAGGCCAGCGCACTGACCGACGTCACCTCAGCAACCAAGTCCATCCCTCTAACCGCGGTCACCGGTGGCACCAAGATCGACTGCTACCACAACTTCGGTGGCGTGGAACTGACCCGCGAGCAGACCACCACTGAACGACAGCGAGCCTGCGAAAAGGTCGCCCAGCAGATCAAGATTGGTGAAACCATCAACGGCAACATCAACGCAGTCTGGGACCAGCAGGCCAGCTCAGAGGCAGAGGTCAACAAGGCCTACGGTGCGTTGCCTGAAGGGGCGGACGTCTTCCTGTTCGTTGCTAACGGCCACGACACCGACAAGGCTCCTGACGCCCAGACCAAGGGTGACCTGTGGCGTGTCAAGGTCTCCCAGGTAGACCACACCATCGCCGCTGCACCCGATGAAGACCTGATGTTCCGGGCAACCCTCTCGGGGTCCCTCTTCCTGCCGAACATCACTCTCACCGCCTAGAGGTAGTTCTAGGCTCCCCTGCTTGCGGCAGACCATGAGAACAGCCAGCGGTATTTTCCTTCGCATACCTGCTGCCCCCTCTCATGGTCTGCCGCGCCCCCTCGCTGAACACCCCTAGAAGGAGCGAACACAGCCGATGACTGAACGCGCCACCGACACCATCGAAATCACCATCGACCGCAAAACCACAGCTCGAGACGCCTGGGGCGTATGGGCAGCAAAAGAACGAGCCCTCACCTTCGAACTCGAACGAACCCCCGTCGATGAGACCACCCGCCGCACTGAACTTGAAGCAAGTATCGCTGAGGTCAAAGCCCACCAGGAAAAGGCCCTGAATACAATCCGGGAAGGCATCGCAACCCTCACGGTCCGGGCACTCTCACGCGGTGAATACCGCAATCTCATGAAGAACCATGCCCCGCGTCTCGACGACGAAGCAGACCAGGCTCTGGGGTACAACACAGACACCTTCGCTGCTGCACTCCTTCGTATTGCTACCGTCTCAGCTAAGAACCTCAACGGCACCGAGATCCCCCTCAAGGTAGATGCCTGGGTAGACGACGAGACCGGCGTGGATGCAGCAGAGTTCGAAGCCTGGTTCACCACCACTCTAGCCCTGAACAAGCCCGGGGCGTCCTCTTTCCCTCCGCTGCGCGCCTCCTAAAAGAGTCCCCCGCCACCAGAGCGGAGGTCAAGGCGGCGCGCTCCCTCAACCTCACCATGTCCCAATGGGACGCCCTCACCGACGACGACAAAGACTGGGCACTCGCCGCCGACCTCGAGCCGACCTGCCCTATCTGCGGAGGGTACGACCCCGACCAGCTCTGCCAGAACCCGCGATATCAGCACGCCTGGGAAGTAACCACACGCCGCTGCTACAAAACCCGGGCCGTCATGATGGAAATGGAACGCTTCAAAAACGACCCCTACGCAGGCACCGTCGTCCCCATCGTCACCCTCAACGAGGCACTCGCCAAACCAGCATAGGAGAACCATGGCTGACCGCACCGTCCGCACCATCTACGAAGCCCAGGTCTCTGGGGCAGAAGCGTCCCTTCGGTCCTTAGCTGGCAAAGCAACGGCGGCCGCCAAAACTGCTGATGACCTCACCAACTCCCTCAAGCGTGCAGGGGATGTGAAGGTCTCGCCCACCATCGACGCGGACATCAAAGAAGCCGAAGCTAACGTACGAACCCTCACCAACCGTCTCAAGCAACTCGAAGCGCAGCCTAACAGCGCCAAGATCGACGCGGACATCAAGCGTTTCGAGGGCAAGGCAGAGGACGCCAGACGAACCCTGGACATGCTTGGACGTATGGAAGTTACGCCCAAGGTTCTAGCGGATACTGCTAAGGCTAAGGCGCAGCTGGATGAAGCCCGCGCCAAGCTCAAGGCTCTCGAGGGCATGCGGGCTGAGGTCGTGGCTGTGGCGGATGTTGATAAGGCCCGTGCTGACCTTGACCGGGCACAAGCTCAGCTTAAGTCCCTCCATGGGGCTAAAGCTGAGATGGTAGTAACCGTAGACTCAGGGAAGGTAAAAAGCAGCCTGGCGGGTATGAGCAAGGCTGCCGCCGATGAAGGCGATCAGGCTGGTATCTCTGCCGGTAAAGCAATCATCGACGGCATCAACTCCACCCCTATTGTTGGTGCAGTCGTCGGCATCCTCGGCGCTGCAGGTATCGCTGGTGTTGCTGCTTTCAAGCAGGCTCTACAGGTTGATGTGCGTGAAGACCTTTTCGGCGCTAAAACCGGTATGGATGAGAAGACAGCCCGTAAATACGGGTCAGCTGCCGCAGGAGCCTATGCCAACGCCTGGGGCGAAACTGTCGAAGCTAACTTGGCTGCTGCTGAAGCGGCCCGAGCCAATCAGCTCATCTTCGATACCGACACTCAGGCTGACATCGAGCGGGGCATATCCCAGCTCCAAGCCCTAGCAGAGCTCACCGGCGGTGACGTCACTGAAACAGCCGAAGCAGCTGGTCAGATGATTAAAAATGGCCTGGCAGGCACCGCCACTGAGGCTTACGACATGATGACTGTAGCCCTCCAAAACGGTATGAACCGCTCGGGGGACATGCTCGACACCCTCCGCGAATACTCCCCGCTCTTCCAATCCCTCGGCCTATCCGGTGTCGATGCGATGGGGCTTATTTCCCAAGCAATGGACGACGGCGCACGTAATACCGACTTCGTAGCTGATGCGCTCAAGGAGTTCTCTATCCGTGCTCAGGACGGGGCAGAGTCAACCATTGAGGCGTACCAGATGCTCGGACTCAACGCCGAGGAAATGGGCCAGAAGATGGCAGCGGGCGGAGATACTGCCCGCGAAGGCCTCGACCAAGTCCTTGACGGGCTACGTGGCATCGAAGACCCCATGGCAAGAAACGCTGCCGGTGTCGCCCTCTTCGGCACCAAATGGGAAGACCTTGGTAATGGTTCTTCTGTGCTGGCGATGGACCTTGATAACCTTGGCGAATCCTGGACCAACGTGGGCGACGCTTCGCAGGAGGCGATGGACCGCATGCAGGACAATAACGCTACACGGATTGAGCAGGCTTGGCGCGGCATCAAGGGTGCTCTGGAAGAGATAGGTGGTGTCCTAGCGACCGCCCTTTCACCTCATATTCAGTCTTTCACTGAGTACATTTCGGTCAACCGAGCCGAGGTAATGCAGTGGGCAGCTGACTTCGGCAACGGCCTCTTTGAGCTGATCAAGGGGTCTATCGAGTTTGGTGCCAAGATGATTGAGATGGGAGGGACTGTGGCAACCGTTTTCGCTTCGATTGTTGAATGGGCTGGCAAGGCTGCAATGGCTTATGGGTCTCTCACCAATAACGAAGACATGGTGAAAATGGGTGCAGACTTGATGGCTGCTTCTGATGATATGCGTGAATTTGGTGAGACTGCCAAGTCTGCTGCTTCCCAGTACAAGGACAGCATGATTGAGTCGGTAGATGCGACTCAGGCCAAGTTCAATGAGTGGGCTGGTGGCGCAGTCATGCAAGCTGAGCTCTCTGACGCTGTGGCTGCGATGTGGACACGCATGGACGAGTTCTCAGCTCACGTGAACGCTTCTGGTGGCACCGTAAGCATCAACGGTCAAACTGTTGGCGCTGAGAATGCGTTGACCATGCTGGAAACCGCTATCAATGAGTCAGACGGCACCGTAACCATTAACGGTCAGACTTACCCCGCTGGTGAGGCATTGAATGGGCTCATGACCCAGATTGATGCCTCTGGTGGGGTCGTCGAGATTGATGCCAACAAGGCCCCAGCTGAAGGCCAGCTCAACACCCTCACCGGCGGTATCAACGCCACGGTGGGAACCATGGGTATCGATGCCAATGACGCCATGGCAGAACAGAAGCGTGAGCTCATGAGGCTGCGCATGGATGGGACGCTGGGTGTCATGAGTCTTGATGCCAATGACCGCCCTGCTGAGGCCGTCCGTAACTCCACTCTGGGGCGGATCAACTCCAGCACCGGCACTCTTGGTATTCAGGGTGATGATTCGGACGCTCGTAGCAAGCTCAACGACCTCACCCGTCCGCGCTCTGGGTCTGTGACCATCAATGCTGCAATCACGGGGCTGACCGGCAAGCTGAAGTCCTTCTTTGGTCTTGCTCATGGTGGTCTGGTGAACCCTATGGGCCCTACCCGTGTGCGTGGCCTTGCTGCCGGTGGGTATGTGCCGGGGCCGACCCCGCTACCGGGCAAGGACAACGTGCTGTGGCCGCTTGCTCATGGCGGGCAGGTGCTTTCCCAGCCGCTTGCCGGCGGGGAGTTCGTAATGAACCCGGTTTCTACCGCGATGTGGGGGCCGATGCTGGAGTGGATGAACAAGGGCGGGCGACCTAGTGATATTTCTGCACCTGGGTCAGCAGACTCATCTGCGATTGCAGTAAACGCCGCCCTGGACGTCGTCCGCGGCATGCGCCCCTCTATCACCATTGATGGCCATACCTTTTACGGGGTCATGGAACTAACCAAGCAGAAATACGGAGGGCTCCGATGATTGAGACTAACGATTGCGTCGGCTGGCTGGTGACTGAGGACCATCATTGGGTGCCTGTGGCTGATCGCGGCACTGTAAGCGTCTCTGGCGGTGGGCCTTTTATCGCTCCGTTTGTGTCTGCGCTGGGGTTGCGCTCGGCTTTCTTCCGTGGTGTGACCCCGCGTTCCTGGCAGGTGGATGCTCAGGCTCCGTGGGAGTGGGCTAGCGGGGTGACTGCGCTGGCTCGGGCTGGTGGGCGTCGGCTGTATTGGCTTTCACTCATGGGACGGCACACCAATATGCTTCCGTCTGAGGCTATCAGCGGGAATGTGTCTGCCCTGGGTATGCGTGCTGTGGACGGGGTGCCTGTGCAGGCTTACGCGATCACTCCGGGCGGGTACGCGGCGACCGTCCGCGTACCGGTTCGTCCCGGCATGGCCCTGGTCGCTAGTGCTTACCAGGGCGGGGGTCGTCTTCAAATCGAGTTCCGGGACGCCGCCGGGGGGCGAGTAGGGGCCACCCCTTCGACTGCTGCCCCTGCTGCTCCTGGGTGGGTGCAGGTGGAGGCTACGGCACCAGCGGGGGCTGTCACCGCAACGGTGGTGGCGGCCTCGGCCACGCTTTTCGCGGCCCCTGCCCTACGCACGGGCCATGACGCGACCAAGCTGGGCGTGGCCCCGGTGGGGCATTGCGCCTGGGTCACCCTCGACGACGTCCAATACTCACACGGGAGCCTTGCCTACACGCACTCCCCAGTTTCTTACTCTTTGACGCTCACGGAGGTGAACTAGCTTGGTTGCTGTATCCACCCGTGAAACCCTTGAATACAAGGGCAGAGAGTACCGTATCAAGGGCTTGACCTGGGGGCAGAGTGCTAGCTCTTCTCTGCCGGAGAGCATCGGTATCACTGCTGGGAATGGTGCCTGGCACGCTAAATGCGATATCGTCCCCCCGAAAGAAACAGCTGAGGGTGCCCCGTCACCTTTCACCCAAACCTACCCCCTGGCCGGGGATACGGTGGTTATCAAGGTCTGGCAGGGCGATACCCTGGTGACGACTTTCCGGCCTACGGTCAGCACCGCTCGTCACAGTATCGATAGCGTCAGTCTTGAAATGACTATCCCCCTGGATTCTTTCTCTCGTAAGGTGCGCCTGCCCCCGGTTATGCGCGTCATGCCGAAAAACGCCTTTGATATCTCTTGGGCTTCGGACTTTGATGGGTACCGGCACTGCTACCCGACGCCCCTGTGGGCGGTCTCTGAGGCTTTCCGTGTGGCGGGGTATCACCTGACGCCCCCGCCCCCACCTGGCCTGTGGGCTGAGGTCACCATGCAGGGGGCATTCTTCTCCAATGAATGGAAGAAAAACGGGTATCTGATTCGCTCGGTTGCAAATGACAACCCTGCTGGTGGGGCTTTTTCACCGCGCCTGCGTCATGAAGAAGGCATGCTCTGGATGGACGCCGGGGTAGTCGCGGTGCGTACTAACCGGCTGGGGGCGCTCCCCGCTGGGCGGGTGCGCCTGTCCTTCATGGTAGGTCTGAATCATAAGGGCTTCGCACGGGTCGCCGCCGTGAATGAATCCGGCTGGTATGTGGGCGCGGAAGTAGACGCTCAGCGTAATCTGCGTATCGCCTACGGGCCTTTGGAGGGAGCCGCGGAGTACTCTGCGACTATCCCCGCCGCCGACTGGGCCACCGACCGCATCGTGTCGGTGGAGACCTACAAGGGCGTCACGAAGATTACCGCCGGCGGGCACACGGTCGAGACCCCCGGCAGCTATACCACCCCCTTCCTTTACGTGAATGTTCGTTGTAATCAGAACGCCAGGATTGCTGGTGTGCAAGTTTCGGACCCGGTGGCATCCCCGGTTGACCCTGCCCTGGCCCATGTGCAGACCGCGCAGATCCAGCCCGGCAGGTGGGCTGTGGGCCTGACCGCCTCGCCATCTATCCGCGACCAGACGGCGGCTTCGGTGCTAGATGAAATCGCGGCGGCGACCTGCGCTGCCTGGTGGGTAGACGGTGAGGGTATCGCGCATTTTGAATCTGCCGAGT
>NZ_CAKMSF010000003.1:0-356300 GCF_928381415.1 Rothia nasimurium | reverse complement strand
GCACATCAAGACTTGGCGGATTCTTCATACGGGGTTTAGGCGGCCGTTGGGGTTGTATGGGCGGGTGTTTTCGGTGGTGCGGGGGTTGGTGTTTTTGGCTGCGGGTGGGACTTTTGAATAAGCCTCATGTTTTTCCTTATGTATTAGCGTTATAGATATTGCTCTGAATTTTAGACTACACCGTATGAGGTGCCACCAGGGCTCAGGAGGGAACATCCTCCCTAATACACTTTGTGTTTCTCGCGAGTAACCATATCTTCGCGTAAGCCCCGGCATATGTCCACATACCTTAGACGCCATCGAAAAAGTGCAAGTGCCCCGCACTTTTTGCGGGGCACTTGCACTTTTCCAATGGCGCTTCTCTAAGGAGGCTAAACGTTGAAGCGGAACTCCACCACGTCGACGTCCTGCTCAAGAACCTCTAGGCTTTCTAGGCAGTGTTTTATAGATATCATCAATGCGCTGGCTCACTAGTCTTGCCATAGGGGAACTGCCTCAGCCAGGGCCTGCTGGGATACTTGATTTTTAAGGAGCTGAAGAGGAAAAATATCGACCCGCTGAGTACCCAAAAGGTTACGGGTTTCCTCCATAAGACCAGCTGCCCGCATCAAGACGTTACCATCAGCAGGATCCATCTCTACCAGAATATCTAAGTCGCTCTCCGGGCCAGCAGTACCCCGGGCGACCGACCCGAAAAGTTGCGGGTTATAGGCACCGTATCGTTCCAGCAGCTCCGTGAATGACTGCCAGTGGGTCTGAAGTAAAGACCTGCGCTCTAGGCTTTCTATGCTTAGACTTCTAGTGCTCATACCCACAGTTTACCTATCCGCTTCTGGGAAAAGATAGGGCTTTTCTTTTCTATAAAAAGTGGCCGGTAGCTCCTTCCAGGGAGCAACCGGCCATCAGGATATCAGAGGCTACAAAGTTAGACGTTGAAGCGGAATTCCACCACGTCGCCGTCCTGCATGATGTAGTCCTTGCCTTCCATGCGGACCTTGCCACGGGCCTTGGCCTCAGCCATAGAACCGGCATCGTCCAGGTCAGAGAAGGAAACAACCTCAGCCTTGATAAAGCCGCGCTCAAAGTCGGTGTGGATGACGCCAGCAGCCTGGGGGGCGGTGTCGCCCTTGGTGATGGTCCAGGCGCGGGTTTCCTTGGGGCCGGCAGTCAGGTAGGTCTGCAGGCCCAGGGTGGAGAAGCCGACGCGGGCCAGCTTGTCGAGGCCGGACTCGTCCTGACCACTCATCTCTAGCATTTCGCGGGCCTCTTCTTCAGAGAGCTCAACCATGTCGGCCTCAAGCTTGGCATCCAGGAAGACGGCCTCAGCGGGGGCGACCATGGCGCGCAGTTCAGCCTGCTTTTCCTCAGAGGCGAGGACGCCCTCGTCCGAGTTAAAGACGTAAATGAAGGGCTTGGAAGTGAGCAGGTTCAGCTCCTTGAGCAAGGCCATATCGATCTTGGCTTCTTCGTACTTAGAAATCAGGGTGTCGCCCTGTTCCAGTACGGCCTGGGCCTTCTTGTATTCCTCAAGCTGGGCAGGGTCGCCCTTCTTGATTTTGACGGCCTTTTCCAGGCGGGGAATAGCGTTTTCCAGGGTCTGCAGGTCAGCCAGCACCAGTTCGGTGTTGATGGTTTCCATATCGCTGGCGGGGTCTACCTTGCCGTCGACGTGGATGACGTCGGGGTCGTCGAAGGCGCGGACGACCTGGGCGATGGCGTGGGCCTCGCGGATGTTCGCGAGGAACTGGTTACCCAGGCCTTCACCTTCGGAGGCGCCGCGAACGATACCGGCGATATCAACGAAGGAGACGGTCGCGGGCAGAATGCGCTCGGAACCGTAGATTTCGGCCAGGCGAGCCAGGCGCTCATCGGGCAGGTTGACGACGCCCACGTTGGGTTCGATGGTCGCGAAGGGGTAGTTCGCTGCCAGGATGTTGTTTTTGGTCAGTGCGTTAAAAAGGGTCGACTTGCCGACGTTGGGCAGACCCACAATTCCAATAGTTAAAGCCACGGTTTCTAGTTTACAGGGATGAGTCAAGCGAGCGCGGGAGCGTCAGTGAAGCCCTGCAAGCGGTGCGGACGCCCGCCACCGGCGGGTAGGTCAGGCCTGCTTCCCCTCACCCACCTCTTGTTATCTGGGGCACAGTATTTTATGCTGGTCAGCATGACAGTAGCGCAGTTTTCACCTCGGGACATCATCATTCGCTCTATCAACCTTGACTCCGATGCCGATATGGAGCAGCTCAATGCCCTAGAATCTGCCTGCGATGAAAAGCTCTACGGCTTCCCCTACACCACAACCATTGAAGAGCGGCGAGCTATTCTTGCCCCCTCCAGTTACTATGAAAACCACCGTTGGGTGGCAGAGGTTCAGGGGCAGATTCTCGGTATTGCGCTCGCTTCTTTCCCCCTCGAAGAGAACCCCGACGGCCTCACTTTTGCCCTCGCCGTCCACCCCGAAGCTGAGGGGCGGGGCCTGGAAGAGGCCCTCACCCGCCATGCCCTGGCAGAAGCTATCAAGCCCAGCGGACGCACCCACATCACCTACTACGGCTACCTCATGCAGGACGACAACAAGGACGACCCCGCCCTGCCCATCAACAGGGTTGCGGCTCTTCTAGGCCTAGAACCTAAGAATTCTGATATCACAAGAATTGCTCCCCTGCCGATCCCCGCTAACCTCGCGCAGGCGGCTGAGCGCAAGACAATAGCCGACCCCGCCTACACCTTTGAGGTCTGGGAAAACCACATTCCCGACCAGTATTTAGAATCAGCAGCAGCTGCTTACCACCAGCTGGAGGTAGATGAGCCCATAGGAGAAGCCCACCGGGAAGCTTCAGACTTCACCCCTGAGCGTCTGCGCGAGATGGAGGTCCGAGCTCACGCTGCAGGTGACGGTCTCATCTATGCCGCCGCCCTGCACCAGGGTACGGTTGCGGCCCTCACAGCACTGAGCTACCCCACCCACCCGGGCAATGCCTCAGCCTGGCAGGAATCTACAGTTGTCATGCCAGAGCACCGCGGCCTTGGCCTCTCCCGCACCCTCAAGGTGCTCAGCCATACCCGCCTACCGGCGTCCGCGCCCCACATCCGGCAAATTATTACCATAAACTCGGCCGTCAACCCGGCCATGATCAAGGTTAATGAGGAGCTGGGCTACCGGCCCGTCTGGGAAGAAATCTGCTACCAGAACTAGTGGCTGGCCCCGCCCAGGTTGAGCACCAGCACACCGGCCACAATCAGGGAAATGCCCACCACTTTGACCAGGGTGATGGGCTCCCCGAGAAAGACCGCACCGATGGCGACGATGGCAGCGGTGCCCAGCCCCGACCAGAGGGCGTAGGCGACTCCGACCGGGATGTCCCGCACCGCCAGCGACAGCATGAAAAAAGCGAAACCGTAGCCCACCAGGCACCCCAGGGTAAACCACAGTTTGGTGAACCCCTCAGTGTATTTCAGCAGGGTGGTGGCAATGAGCTCCGAGCCAATAGAGAGCGCGAGGAAAAGGTAGGGCATAGGCTTATTCTACATGGCTCGTACAAAAAAGGCTAGAATAATAAGTACGCGTATCTCACAAGGATGTGAATCTAGGAGTTTTTGTATGTCTCACAAGGGCAACAAGGAGTACACCGATGTCTCCACCGCAGCTATCGAAATGGGCGACGCCGCAACCCGGGCGCCGGGGTGGAACCGCACAGACACAGCCTGGACCGTCAGCCTCTTCGGCACCGCCGTCGGCGCGGGCATCCTCTTTCTCCCCATTAACGCGGGCGCCGGTGGTGTCTGGCCCCTGCTGGCCGCAACCGTCCTGATTTGGCCCATGACCTTCCTCGCCCACCGAGGGCTCTCCCGCATGGTCTCCGCCAGCTCCAAACAAACAGCAGATATCACAGAGGTAGCCGAAGAATTCTTCGGCCGAGGCTTCGGCAAGATCTTTACCCTGCTCTACTTCCTCTCCATCTACCCCATCCTGCTCATTTACGGCGTCAGTATCACCAACACCGTTGACTCCTTCCTGACCAACCAGTTCGGGCTAGAACCCCTGCCCCGCTGGCTTCTTGCCGCCCTGCTTGTTGGCGCCATGAGCGCCGTCATGATTATCGGCCAAAAATTCATGCTCATGGTGACCCAGTTCCTGGTCTACCCCCTTATTCTGGTACTCGCCGCGCTCACCCTCTACCTCATCCCCCACTGGTCACTCGACGGTTTTAGCCAGGTGCCGGCCCCCGGCAACTTTTCTATGACCCTCTGGCTCATGCTGCCGGTGCTCGTCTTCTCCTTCTACCACGCAGCGGCTATCTCCCAGTTCTCAGTGGCTATGCGCAAGCAGTACCACGGCTTCGCTTCGGTCAAGGCCTCCCGTGTACTGCGCGTTACCTCAATCATTCTGACCGTCTTCACCATGGGCTTTGTCTGGTCCTGCGTACTAGCTATCGGTCCGGACGGCCTCGCTGAAGCCCGCGCCTCCAACCTCCCCATCCTCTCCTACCTGGCCAACGAATTCGACGCCTCCTTCATCAACTGGCTCGGCCCCATCGTAGCCATCGCTGCCATCGTCTCCTCCTACTTCGGCCACTGGCTCGGCGGGCACGAAGGAGCAGCGGGTATCGTCCGTAAAAACTTCGACCCCGAGAAAAAACGCATCAGCGACAAGGCCCTCAACGCGGCAATTAACGTCTTCATCGTTGTCACCGTCTGGGTCGCAGCCGTGCTGAACCCCAGCGTCCTCTCCCTCATCGAATCCCTAGTCGGCCCCGTCATGGCCCTAGTACTCTTCATCGTGCCCATGTGGGCCATCCACAAGGTACCGGCCCTAGCCCCCTACCGCGGCAAACTCTCCAACATCTTCGTGGTGATCTCAGGCATCGCAGCCTTCTCCGCCGTCGTCTACGGCCTGATCCCCAGCTAACCAGCCCCACAAGAAAAGGCCCCCAGACGGGGGCCTTTTCTTATAGGGAAACTCTTCGCGCAAAGTAAATGGAGTTCGCTTCGCTCACAGCTTCCCATTCGCTCGCTCTTACTTCACCGCGCGCGGTGAACCGCTCACTCATCGGCTTCGCTCCTCACTTCCTAAATTTGCCCAATCGTGGGCAAATTTTTGACGGAAGAGGACTTCGTCGCGAAGCCGACCCGGTCGCTTCGCGATTTTACCGGCTCGGCTTCGCTCCTCGTCCTCCCAATCGCATCGCGGGCTCACCCGAATCATTCTTCAGGGCCGCGCGAAGCTCCTTGGGTAGCGAGAAGAGAATATCTTCCTTGGCGGTCTCAAACTTCTCAACGTCAACGTAACCGTAGTCTGCCAGCAGACGCAGCACGTCCTGTACCAGCACCTCGGGCACAGAAGCGCCAGAGGTCAGACCCACGGTGGTCACACCCTCGAACCAGGCCTCATCAACCTCATTGGCGTAGTCCACCAGGTAGGCCTGCTTAGCGCCGTATTCCAGGGCGACTTCCTTCAGGCGCACAGAGTTCGACGAGTTGGTCGAACCCACCACAATCACCAGGTCAGCCTTCGGAGCGATCTCCTTGATAGCGCCCTGACGGTTAGAGGTCGCATAGCAGATGTCGTCAGAGGGCGGATCCTGCAGGGTGGGGAAACGCTCGCGCAGGCGGGCAACGGTTTCAAGGGTTTCGTCCACAGACAGGGTGGTCTGTGAAATCCACACAACCTTCTCGGGGTCGCGCACGGTCACCTGATCCACCTCGTCAGGTGAGTTCACAATCTGAATATGGTCGGGAGCTTCACCAGCGGTACCCTCAACCTCTTCATGGCCGGTGTGGCCAATGAGCAGGATGTCGTAGTCCTGCTTGGCAAAACGCACAGCCTCGCGGTGCACCTTGGAAACCAACGGGCAGGTAGCGTCGATGGTATTGAGCTGACGCTCTTCCGCTGAGGCCACAACAGCCGGTGACACGCCGTGGGCGGAGAAGACGGTGACGGCGCCCTCGGGGACTTCCTCCACCTCGTCCACAAAAATTGCGCCCTGAGCTTCGAGGGTTTCAACCACATGGCGGTTGTGAACAATCTGCTTGCGCACGTAAACGGGAGCCCCGTAGTGGTCTAGGGCCTTTTCAACGGCGATGACGGCGCGGTCAACGCCGGCACAGTAGCCGCGGGGCGCTGCTAGGAGTACCTTCTTGTCGCCGGTGGGGGCGGCTGCCTCAACTTCTTCGCGGGTCCTGCGCACGCGGGGTACGGTGGGCAGACCCAGTTCAATGGTCTTCTCTTGGGTAGACATAGTCTCTATCCTACGTGGTTCTAGCGGGTGCGTGCAGTGGCTTCTCTCGCAGTCAGCCCCATGATCGCTGAGAGAAGAGCAAGAAGTGTCAGTACCGCCCCCGCAATCAGCAGATTGAGGGCTAGGCCGTTGTGGTAGCTGGCGAAAGATGCGGTGATAGTTTCAGACAGTTTTTGCAGGAAAAGGACGGCCGCGCTGCTAGCCGGTAGCTGTATCCCGGCGGTGAGCGAGGCACCACCACCCAGGAGGCCAGCGATCCAGAGTAGGGCTGCTGCGCTGAAGGCGATGAAAGCTAGGTAGGCGAAGCGGTTGCGGGGCCAGAGCAGGAACCCGAGCAGGGCGGATACGCCGCTGGCCACCAGCAGGGGCTGCCAGAGGGAGGCCAGCCATATCAGGGTATTGATAGTGGAATTGATAGGCCAGATGTTCTGCCCCGTATCCAGGGTGATGGTACGGCCGGGCAGACTTGAGGTATCAACACCAAAGCCGGTCGCCGACTGCACAGACGCCCCAGCCTGGTCGTAGAGGGCAGAAAGGTCAAGCACCGCCGGGCGGCTTTCACCCGAGAAGTTATAGGCGTGGGTATCTGAAATCACCTGGGCCCACAGCTGGGGGTAGGCATCGGAGGTCACCAGCGAGTTGGTAGCCCCGTCGACCAGGGTGTAGGTCTGGTCATAGAGCCAGTTCTGCACTCCCCCGTACCAAGCGGTGGAGTTCCCGTCGCCCAGGTAGGTTTCAATAGCGGGTGAGGCCATGATGTCGTCGGTAACGGCGCTTGCCAGACTGGTCTGGAAGTCCTGATCGTAGGCGATGGCCTCAGTCATTGCTGCAAAGTTATCAGTATCGATGAGGGTTGTGTGGGCCCAGTAGGCGGTAGCGGCCCCAAGGCCTGTGGCCAGGGTGAGCAGAGCCAGCAGGATGCAGAAAAAGCGCCTAGCCAGGCTAAAGGCCGGACGGCGACGCTGGCGGCGGGGCACCCGTGGTGGCGCGTAGGAGGCCACCGGGGCGGACGCTGCCCCCTGCGCCTGTGCTTCGGGCTGGTACGCCCCCTGGGCATAGGGAGCCGAGATCGGCTCTGCATAGGGGTGGGTGTAGCCCTGGGGCTGGTGGGCATACGCTGCCTGGGCTTCTTCCTGGGCGCGCTGATTTTCGGCCTGGACGTAGGGGTTAGTCCAATTGCCGTTGCCGTAGTCTTCTGTGCTCTTGCGGGTACCCGTCATGTTTGCATGGTAGCCGGTCTTACTGAGTATTTGCTTAAGTCTCTGATAATTCTCTGCTCAATGCTTAAAGTGTCAGCCAGCGGTGGTAGAAGTAGGTATATGAACAGTTTTGGTGATTCAGGCTCCGGCCACCCCACCTTGGCGCAGCTACAGGCCCAGCAGCAGATCCAGGCTCAGCGTCCGCCCCGGCAATTAGCTGAACGTGCGGGGCAGACCAGTGTCGATAATCCTTGGCCCCTGCATGTGCTCTCTAACAAGATGCACGAGTATATTGCCCGCTGTGTGCCGACCTGGGTGGAGGGGCAGATTATTGAGCTCAACCACAGAGGCCGGGTTTCTTATGTGACCCTGCGCGATATGGAGCAGGAAGTCTCGGTGTCGGTCACGGTCTGGGGCTCTGAGATGGCTAAGGTTCAGGGCCAGCTAGAGCGGGGCTCTCGGGTGGTTTTGCAGCTCAAGCCTGATTTCTGGGTGAAGACCGGCCGCCTATCCATGCAGGGTTCTCATATCAAGCCGGTAGGTGTGGGCTCCATGCTGGAGCTCATTGAGCAGCTGCGGGGCAAGCTGCAGGCTGAGGGTCTCTTTAGTCCCGAGCGTAAGAAGCCTCTTCCCCTACTCCCCCGCCGGGTAGGGTTGATTACCGGCCGTGATTCGGACGCCATGAAGGACGTTATCCGTAACGCTTCGTTGCGCTGGCCCGCCGTTGATTTTGAGGTGCGGGAGGTTGCGGTGCAGGGTGTGAACGCGGTTGCTCAGGTGACCGCGGCCCTGGCTGAGCTGGATAACAGAGCCGATATTGATGTGATTGTGATTGCCCGCGGTGGCGGATCCTTTGAAGACCTTTTGCCTTTTTCTGAGGAGGCCATGGTCCGGGCTGTTGCCGCAGCCAATACTCCTGTGGTTTCGGCGATTGGCCACGAGGCTGACTCCCCGCTGATGGATTACGCCGCAGATCTGCGAGCCTCAACCCCCACCGATGCCGGCAAGCGTATTGTTCCGGACGTCCGTGAGGAGCGTGAGCTCTTCGCCTCGGCTCGCTACCAGTTGCAGCGAGCAGTAGAACAGCTGATTGCAGCCGAGCGGCACGGACTAGCCCAGGTGCGATCCCGCCCAGTTCTTGCCAACCCGGGCTCTGCCCTGCTGGCTCGGGCAGAAGATCTTGAGCGGCTGCGGGCAAGGGCTTCGAGTGCGGCTCTGCATCGTCTGGCTCGGGATCGTGACCTCATTGGTCAGCTACGAGCGCGTGTTACAGCCCTTTCCCCCCAACAGACCCTGGAGCGCGGCTACGCGGTGATGCAGGACGCCGCCGGCCAGCTGGTGCGCGATGCCAGGACCTTAAGCGAAGGCCAGAGCATTAGCGTGCGGGCAGCAGCCGGTGCGGTGGATGCAACCGTCACCGCAGTACACGATAAGAACCACTAGAAACTAACAAGCCACGACAGCAAACGAAGGAAGAACCATGAGCGAGAACATCGAATTCAAGACTGAACTGAACGCCACCCCGGTGGAGCAGCTGACCTATGAGCAGGCCCGCGAAGAGCTCCTGCAGGTGGTAGCCCGCATGGAGTCAGGCGCTAGCACTCTAGAAGAATCTATTGCTCTGTGGGAGCGCGGCGAAGCTCTCGCCCAGCGCTGTGAGGCCTGGCTGGACGGCGCCCAGGCCACCTTGGACGCCGCCCGCCAAAACCAGACGTCCTAGTTTTGCTTGTAGTCAGCCAAGAAGTTACCCAGGCGTTCCAGGGCATCGGCCAGGGTACGGGTATCGGGTAGGAAGACCAGGCGGAAGTGGTCGGGCTCTGACCAGTTGAAGGCCGTGCCGTGGCTCAGCAGAATCTTCTGTTCCCGTAGCAGATCGAGCATGAACTGCTCGTCACTGGTGATATTGAACTTATCGATATCAAGCTTGGGGAAGAGATAGAGGGCGCCCTCAGCCTGCTGTACGGTCACGCCGTCCATTTCGCTGAGCATCTTGTAGGACAGGTCCCGCTGCTCTTTCAGGCGTCCGCCGGGCAGAATCAGGTCGTTGATGGACTGGTAGCCGCCCAGGGCAGTCTGTACGGCATGCTGGGCGGGCACGTTTGCGCACAGGCGCATATTAGCCAGCAAGTTAATACCCTCGATGAAGGGGGCAGCAGCGAGCTTGGGCCCCGAAATAGCCACCCAGCCAGCGCGGTAGCCGCAGACCCGGTAGGCCTTGGAAAGACCCGAGAAGGTTAGGGTGAGTACGTCGTCGCCTGCCAGAGCTGCCACGTGGGTCATCTGGGCGCCGTCGTAGAGAATCTTCTCGTAGATCTCATCAGCAAAAATTACCAGCTCGTGTTCCCGTGCCAGGTCAACAATCTGCTGGAGTACCTGGGGCGTATAAACAGCACCGGTGGGGTTATTGGGGTTAATGACCACAATGCCGCGGGTGTTGGGGGTGATTTTTGATCTGATGTCCTCGATATCGGGCAGCCAGCCGTCCTCTTCATTGCAGAGGTAGTGCACCGGCTTGCCGCCTGCGAGCTGGGTGGCAGCCGTCCACAGGGGGTAGTCGGGGCTGGGCACCAGAATCTCGTCCCCGTTATCGAGCAGGGCTTGCAGGGTCATAGGAATCAGCTCCGAGACACCGTTACCCAGGTAGACGTCGTCGGTAGTGATATTCATGATGCCCTCGTTCTGGTAATACTGCACAATGGCAGTACGGGCAGAGTAGAGGCCTCGGGAATCAGAATAGCCCTGGGTGTAGGGCAGATGCTCGATGATATCCATCATGATGGTTTCAGGCGCTTCAAAACCGAAGGGCGCCGGGTTACCGATATTGAGCTTGAGAATACGGTGACCGCGCGCTTCCATACGCTGGGCTTCTTCCAGAATGGGCCCGCGAATATCGTAGAGAACGTTTTGAAGTTTTTTTGATTGCTTGAATGCCATGAGATTTAGATTACCCTTTCATGCGGGTCAACCAGAAATGGGCGGCGGCGGTTTCTGAGACGGGGTTATCGCCGCTCGTCAGCGTGTTGAGGCGCACCAGGGAATCGGTGTCGAGGTTGGCGGAGACATCGTTGATGATGTCCTTGACCTGCTGGGGCAGTTCCCCGGCGCGGGTGACGGGCACGATATTCTGGGCCAGCTGGGTGCGTTCGGGATCCTCCAAGAGCTTGAGGTTATTGGTCGGAATCTCTGCACTGGCCGAATACATGTAGCTCATGCTGGTGGCACCGGTAATCAGTTCCTGGGCCTGTTCAGACCGGCTATCTGCGGTCTTGCTGGCCCCCGGAACACAAGCGTAGTAGGCGCTCAGGGAGCTAGCGCCGCTGGGGTTGGTCGTGTAGCTTTCAGGGGCCACCAAGCTCAGTTCTGAGCAGATTTCCCCCAGGTCGCTCATGGTCTCTAGCCCATAGCGCTGGGAGGTAGCCCGCGTCACCACGTAGCCGTACCTGTTCGTTGCGTTTGAGGGTGATAGCAGCTCGGCAGTATCTGGTAGGGCACGGTCCACATAGCTGACAATGTCGTTGCTGCTCAGCCCGCGAACATTCAGCGAGGTCGCACTGGGGCTAGGAGTCACGCCAGGGCTCGGCGTGGCAGTGGGGCTAGATTCAGCGGACGTGCCCGCACCAGCTTCTGTGCTCCCGGTAGGGGCTGGGGCAGGGCTGGTTTCTGCGGCCGCGCTAGCCCGCTCTTCTTCGATGATGGTGGGGCTTACCTTACCGTTGTCGGTCAGATAGAGCAGCAGGTCACCGGAGAGGTCGGGAGTGATATGAACAAACTCTTCAGCCAGGCTGGTGGCTGTAGGGCTGGCAGTAGCGCTTGCGGCGGTGTCAATGCCCATACTGGCAAAGTAGGCCGGACGGTTGACCTCACTTTCAACCACCTCAACGGTATAACCAGCTTCTTGCAGGGCAGCCTGATAAATGTAGGCGGCGTGGCGAGTTTCAGCTGTCAGCCCCGTGCCGATGCGCAGGGTAGACGTCGTAGCGGGGCTGGCAGTAGCGGAAGTACCGTTGCCTGAAGTTGAGGTTCCGCAGCCACTCAGGAAGAGACCGGCAAGAGCAAAGAAAGTAACTAGCTGGGCGCGGTAGTGCTGCCCGCGCGGGCGTCCTTGGCCCCTAACCATGAGAAACCTCCCGATAGCTGGCCGCCAGCTCACGAGCGTCCGCAAAACCAAGCAAACGCGCAGCCTCATCAACCAGGGAATAATAAAAGTGTTGGTCAAGCTCAGCGAGAGGTACCCACTCAGCCCGGTCAGTTGAGCCCCCGATCTCAGCTGTGAGCTCCCCACCGGTAACATGCGCTGTGTAAATGGTGCGCAGGGCACAAAAAGGACGCGTGGAGCCGGGCTCCGCTTCAAAGTAGGCTGCGTGGACTCCCAGCAGCTGGTCCAGTTCAACCCGATAGCCGGTTTCCTCACGTACCTCACGCAGGGCCGTCTCATGGGGTTGCTCACCGGGATCCATACCCCCGCCGGGCAGGGTCCAGCCGGGGCGGTAACCGGGAATATGCGGCACCCAGCGGGAAAGCAAAATCTTACCGTCCTCAATCACCACAGCGTAGGCGGCCGGGCGAGTATCCATCACCAGAGGCATTCTCACTTCCTTTGTTGGTCTCTGATGAACAAGTCTATTGCACCGGTGCACGGTGGTCAGCCTAGACGTTCGCGGGCAGCTGGCATACCGGATTTATCCAGCTAAAAGCGGTAGGCTCATAGGTATGACAGCGACCGGGATCCTAGCAGCAGAAACTACACCTCTTGAAGAAAGCGCCGAGGCCGCCGGAACCATCATGGCCAGGTTAGCCAGCCTAGACTTTTGGCTGGGAGCACCCCTGCGCATCCTCATCATTATCATCATCGGCATTATCCTGCACGGACTAGTGCGGGTAGTGATTCGTCAGGTCACCGATTCGATTGCCCGCGGCACCAAAAATCGGGTAGTTGCAGCAGACGAGAAAAAGGGCGGCCTCAGTAGCCGTTGGAAAGCTGATACGTCGTTGGCAAGCGCCCGCCAGTCTCAGCGAGCCCAGACCGTCGGATCGGTACTCCGCTCAATCTCATCGATTGTGATCTGGACGGTCATGATCGTCATGATTATCGCGGAGCTGGGCTTCAATATTGCCCCCGTTATTGCCTCAGCCGGTGTGGTGGGTGTAGCCCTCTCTTTCGGCGCCCAGTCGCTGGTCAAAGACTTTCTCTCGGGTATCTTTATCGTGGCTGAGGACCAGCTGGGTATAGGAGACTGGGTCAATCTCGGTGAGGCCGAAGGCGAGGTTGAAGCTGTGGGACTGCGTACCACCCAGGTACGCGATACTGCCGGGACCCTCTGGCATGTGCGAAACGGCGAAATCCTGCGCGTGGGTAATTCCTCCCAGGGTTGGGCGCGGACCATCATCGACCTACCTATCCCCTACGATGCTGATATCGATGAGATGGCAAACTTCCTTATGACCTCCATTCAGAAGGCCATTAAGCTGCCCGGCATCAAAGAAAATATTTCGGGTAAGCCCCAGTACCTGGGGGTTCAGTCGGTGACCGGCGAGTCGGTTATCCTGCGCCTCACCGTAAAGACAGCCCCCTCAGAGCAGTTTGCGGTAGGCCGTAAACTCCGTGAAGAGCTCAAGAAGGCCATGGACCAGCGCGGGTTGCGGATTCCTCTGGCTAACCAGTCGGTAATCCACAATGAGGTACACGAAGAGCGCCCTGCGCCCTCAGGAGCCAAAGAGCAAGCTTCTTCAGACGAAGCTACTCCCAAGAAGAGCTAGCGCTTTTTGCCGCGAGAGCCGCGCCCGGAGCCCTTAGCGCTCCCCTTCCCGCCCTTCTGAGCCTGATACTGACGCAGGTTTCCGTTCTTCTGGGCGTTACGCTTCTTCCGGTCTTCAGCCTCACGACGCTTATTGGCAGCAGCCCGCTTGCGCTTGGCTTCTTCCTTTTCGCGCCGCTGCTTCTCAAGGGCAACCTCACGGCTGTCGCTACCGCGCTGAGAAGCGGCGGTGCGGCCGCGGGTAATACCTACGAAGTCCTGAATCACCTGCTCACGGGCGTCCTCACGAACTTCCCTCTTCCAGACCAGTAGGACGGGGTAGTCTTCTACGCCCTCGACCGGGCGGTAGGTCAGATCCTTGCGGTGGTAGAAACGGGCCACAGACATGGGCACGATGAGCAGACCCAGGCCGGCAGCTACCAGCTCTACTGCATCAGCTCGGTGTCTCATCTGGGGTAGCGGACGCGGGTTCTCAGCCCGGTAGTCAGCGGAAAGATCGCGCCATTCGGGCACCTCATCGGGGTTCTGGAGCAAAAACTCCTCTGCGAGTTCGGCAAGCGGGACGCTCTCCAGAACCGTCAGCAGGTGGTCCTTGGGTAGAACCACCACGGGAGTTTCCCGATACAGCTCTATCGCGTGGTAGCGCTTCTTATCGCGAGCAGCAGGCTCGTCCTCAGCACGTACCAGCACCATATCGGCAAAAGCCTCTAGGGCCTCCAGCCCCCGTCCCTCCCCCAGAGCCACATCGGTTAGGGGGGCCAGGGCAGAGTAGCGCTCTCGCCAGCGGTTGAACCACTTGCCGGGCATGACTCCGGGTACGAAGCCAACGCACAAGCCGGGTATCTGCCCCACGTGCTCATAGCGGGCTGTCTGATCATCGACGAGCAGGTCGGGACGGGCAAGAATCAGCTCGCTCAGAGTCATAAGGTGGTGTCTTTCGGTAGTCGCGGCATGGAACGTTTCCTGTCCCGGATTTTTGCGGTCGTGATAATGACTGCCAGCAGGGCCAGCACTAGGAGGGCAACCTGCGGGTTTTCAAGCCAGAGCCAGACGACAGACATGCCAACCGTTGCATAAATAGTGCCCCACATGAGCGTGCCCACCAACATAGCAGGAATCCAACGCGTTAGGGGCATACGGGTAAAGCCAGTGGTCAGAATGACCGCGGTTTGGAAGCCCACCGTCAGAAAACAGGCGGGGACGGCCAGAACTCCCCAGCGGTTCACAAAATACTGGGCCCTACGGTAGAGAGGGTGATCCATGAGGTGCTGAACCTTCTCGAAGCGAGAACCACCTGCCTGAGCCAACCAACCCAAGGAAAAAACTAGGGAGGTGCGCACGATACCCACCACCCACATAAAGCCGATGGCGACTACCCAGTGCAAACTCTCAAGCCATTCCCTCACCCCACCAGTCTAGCCTGTCCAGCTGGTGGGGAGCGGAGGCGTCCGCGCCTAACTAATAGCAAGAGGCTATGAATACAGATTTGACAGGGGAAAACAGAGAGTTTTTTAGGCTTACCTATCTAACGATGTAGGTTAACCAAAAAAATTTTTTCTCAAAGACTAGCCAAGCACTCACAAATTAGGTTATATTTTTATTACCAAATAGCAAGAAGGCCCTGTGGGAGGGCTGGCTAGGCGGTACAAAGAAGACTTTTCTTCCTGTGTGTGATGCAGCTAGAGGCACCTGGTTCAGGTGCCTCTAGCTTTTTATCTAGGCTGGACCGCACCGGCTAGGCCCAGTCGTAGATTTAGGTGAGCTTAATACCTTTTACCTTCTTGAGCGCCCGAGGTAGGGCATCGTAGGCAGTCATACGCAGGCCCATAGCCAGCAGCTCCGAGCGACCCAGTAGGTAGCCGACTGCAAAGGGGTCAAGCCCCAGCTCATTAGCCTGAGCACGCAGGCCCAGAAGCCAGTCGCCCATCGTCAACTCGTCTGTCAGCTCACCCAGCTCTGCCTGAACAGCCTTAGCCCGCGCCACCAGCTCAGCCTGGGACCCGGTCAGGGGAAGCCCAGCATCGGCAGCAGCAAAGAGACAGTAGCGCACCGCCTTAGCAGCCTTACGCACATCATGAAGGCCCTCATCAAAAGCAGCGCCCGCCGAGAAATCAGCCGCCTGCTCTGGCCAGGTAGCCACGGCCCGATCCCCCTGCTTGACCAGGCTCTTCCGCAAACGCTTAGCTACCTTATTCACGTAGTTCTCGCTATTAAGGGGAAGCTCCACAGCCAGGGTCACATCGGCCAGTAAGGATTCGAGAGCCAGCTGAAGTTCCAGCCTCCCAGCAGAGGCCAGGTAGCGGCGGGCCTGGGCAGCTGCGTCCGCCTGCTGGTGTTCCATGACCGCATCGAAGGCAGCGCCTGCGCTCTCCCCCAGCACCGGGTGGGCCTGCAAGACCTGCTGGGCCATAGGGTGTACAAGCTCACCGTTACGGTGCGTTTCTAGCTGGCGGGCATAGGTTTTCAGCCCCTGCATCATATCTTCCAGAGCTGGAGCAAACCCGCTACGTGCATACGGCAGAGCCATATACTTCAGAACACTCCGTAACTGACGAGCAGCAATACGCCCCTGGTGGGTAGCATCATCGACGCCCGCTGCCACTAACAGATCAGCCTGAGCCAGTCGCTGGGAGTGGGTGGCAAGTACCCGAGTCAGTAGCTCCGCAGAGCTCGGCACCGAGGGAAATTCAGCTGCCAGAGCCTTCTTTTTCTTTTTCGCTACCTTCTTGCCCTGCCCCTTAGCTTTGCTGCCCATTCGCCGGGCCTCAAACTCGGCATCCTGCCCTAGGGCCCGGGCAATCTTAGCCGGGGAGTTCGACGGAACAGCACCAACAGCCTGTAGCTGACGGGCAACGTCCGTAAACAGAGCTTCCGTGAGCTTACGATCTTGGGCGGTCTGCCCCAGCAGCTCTATCTCCCACTCGTGCCAGGCCCGTTCTTGGCCGGTGGCGTAGTCAAGGGCCTGGACCCGGTCATCGCAAATCTCAGCTAGCTGTTCCCCGGTTTTATCAAGGATCACGGTACGGATCCGCTGGGTTTTCAGAGAAACCCGAGGCTCTAGCTCCTCTCCGAGGGCTGGCACCTGCACAAATTTCCTCACCGCAGCGGGCATAGCGGACCGGTTAGATAGCAGGTCAAAGGTCACCTCATGGCGCTGGCCCGCAGCGTCGAACTTGATGTGCCA
This sequence comes from Rothia nasimurium, assembly GCF_928381415.1. Classification (GTDB taxonomy): domain Bacteria; phylum Actinomycetota; class Actinomycetes; order Actinomycetales; family Micrococcaceae; genus Rothia; species Rothia nasimurium_H. The sequence goes on along the minus strand of NZ_CAKMSF010000003.1, from coordinate 339,922 downwards.
ACCCTGGTCGTAGCCACCCAATCGACGGCGCAGGGCTACCTTATGCCGCCCCAGGTTGCCCGAGGGGGTGTCGTAGTAGGTGGCATCAAGCTGCTCGGTCACAGGTTCACTGACACTCCACCGCTTAAAGCTCCACTCCACCGAGGGAACCTCACTGTTCACATCGGCAAGCTCAAATTTCTGCTCAATTTCCAGGTGGTGTGTAGCCATACGGTTAGCCTTCCTCAGAATATCGTGGGGCGGTGTGGTCCTGCCCCTCAAACAGAATACCCAGCTTCGCGGCCTCTCAGGGTGAGGCTACGGCTGGGTATCTATTCTTTGAAAAAACTTCATCTTCGCCTAGGCGCGGCGGCGCTTCAGCACATCGTCAAGGTTGAGGCTTGCTGCCTCGGCCAGGGTCTGGGTCTGGGCCTTCGGAGCTGCTTCAGTCTCAAGCGGAGCAGGAGCTTCCCTGCGCACGGTCTCTGCTTCAAGGTAGGTAGGCAGGGGCACCTCGGTGACCTGCCAGCGGGTGTCGGGCAGGGCCTCGTCCATGCGTAGGCGGGCGGGCTTGTGCTGGGTAGCGGCCTCGCCGTCAGCAATGGGAGCAGATGCAGCTACCACCGGGTGATGCTGGGTTTTTGCCCGGCGGAGAGCCTTAGCCGCGTGGCTGACCGGCATCTGCTGGCGGGCACGGGCAGGACGCTCGGGGGCAGGCTTCAGCTCGACAGTAGAGACGGTAGCTGCTGGGCGACCCTGCTGGCGGCTGGGGGCGTGAGAGGTGCTTGAGGGGGCAGAAGGACGCCGCTGGGCCTGGCGCTGTTCAACAGCCAGTACGGTGTGGGCCCGCCTACGGTCGCGGTCACGCAGGGCCAAAACCCGCAAGGTAGCTAGGCAGGCCAGGCTAGCAAGCAAGAAGAGGAGGAGAAGGAGCGGGGCTGCTCCACCGGTGAGAGACAGAACCCCCGTAACCAGGCTGGCCAGCGCAAAGGCTAGAGCTAGCCCGAACACAGCCAGACGGGTGGGTTTCAGCCGAAAAGCCGGGGCGGTTTCGGTCGCGGCCTGAGCCGGAGGGGCGGACGGCGCACGGCGGGCCTCAGCCTCACTGGCGTGGCTCTCAACAATATCGGCAACGAACTTCTCAGCCCCGATGCTGGTCACAGAATCTGACTTACGGCGGCGCACAACGAGCCCAAGGCCAACCAGCACGCATACCAGCAAAATAAGGCCTGAACCACTCAGGAAGTCCATCGCTGCCCCCGTTCTTTATCTCTGTGACACAAATATCTAGTTCATTCTACCCCAGCTCTCTCAAACAGAGCAGGGCCATGAGACAAGAACTGGGTACCTTCTAGAAGGTACCCAGTTCTTCTGCTTCCAAGCTACTCACTACCGAACGGTTCAAGGCCTCCCTTAGCCCGCGTCCGCCCAGCAGTAGCATCAGGGCTTACAGCTCGGCTGCGAATTCCTTAATCCAGGTACGCAGCTCAGGGCCCAGATCATCGCGCTCAGCAGCGAGAATGACGTTGGCCTTGAGGTAGGAGAGCTTGTCGCCGGTGTCGAAACGGCGGCCCTTAAAGACCACACCGTAGACACCTTCGCCCTCGCCGGTGCCCTGAGCCAGAGTCTGCAGGGCGTCGGTCAGCTGGATTTCATCGCCGCGGCCCGGTGCGGTATTTTCCAGCACCTCAAAGACCTTGGGGGAAAGAACATAGCGGCCGATGACGGCCAGGTTTGAGGGGGCATCCTCAACAGCGGGCTTTTCGACCAGGCCGGTGACCTTAACGAAGCCGTCCTCACCCTCAACAGCCTGCACTGCAGCACAGCCGTAAGCAGAAATCTGCTCTTCGGGGACCTCCATCAGGGCCACGACAGAGCCGCCGGTCTTCTGCTGGACAGCAACCATGGCAGAGAGCAGGTCTTCTTTTTCGTCAATCAGGTCATCACCCAGCAAAACCGCGAAGGGCTCATTGCCAACGTGCACCTTACCGCGCAGTACAGCGTGGCCCAGACCCTTGGGGTCGCCCTGGCGTACATAGTGGATCTCACCCAGGTCGTTGGAATCTTCAACGCTCTTGAGCAGGGCGTCCTTGCCCTGGTCAGCGAGCTGCTGTTCCAGACCGGGTACACGGTCAAAGTGGTCCTCTAGGGCGCGCTTGTTGCGGCCGGTAATCATCAAAACGTCGTTCAGGCCAGCGCGAATGGCTTCTTCGACAACGTACTGAATCGCAGGGCGGTCCACCACGGGCAGCATCTCCTTAGGAGTGGCCTTGGTGGCGGGAAGGAAGCGAGTGCCGAGACCGGCGGCAGGAATCACAGCCTTGGTCACGGAGAGTGATTTATTTTCAGTCATACCTCCCAGAATACCTAAATAATAGAGTTTGCTCCTCTTTACGCCCCATCAACGGTAAATTGTGACTAGATTCAGCTAACACTTCTTTAGGAGGGCACCCGTGAGCTCTAGTAGATCAGCAAGCACCGCCCAGGCTAAGGCTTTTGCCCGCAGCTACCTGCGCAGACGCCGATCCCACAACCCACCGCACCAAGAAACGGCTCAGGGCTTTGAACGCACCCTAACTCCCCTCTGGCAAGGCCTCCCTGCAGGTAGCACCCTTGCCGCCTTTCTTCCCCTTCCCACGGAGCCTCCCCTGCTACCGGCTCTGACCCGGGCAGTAGCTGAGGGGTACCGGGTGCTGGTGCCGGTCGTCCGCCCCCGGCGTCAGCTGGCCTGGGTAGAGTGGCAGCCGCAGGTAGAACACACTATCAATGCGCTGGGTATCGTGGAGCCGGTAGGTGAGCGCCACAGGGCTGAAGCCTTTATCCAGGCAGACCTGCGCCTGGTACCTGCCCTTGCCTACGATCTGGCAGGGCGGCGGCTGGGGCAGGGCGGAGGCTACTATGACCGGCTTTTTGAGCAGCTCGACCCTCTGGCACAAGAGCCCTCTACCGTGGGGGTTGTGTTTGAGCGGGAAATTCTCGATGGCCTGCCTGCAGATAGCTGGGACGCCCGGCTGCACTTTGTAGCGACAGAGAAGACCCTGCACCGCCTGGGTAATTGAGGTCGAGCCGCCAGAACAGAGTAGAATAACCCCCAGATTTATCGCCTATTTGATGGAGTTATCCGTGCCTGTTTACGTTTACCAGTGCAAGAACTGCGGCCACGTGTTTGAGCAGCACCAGTCGTTCTCGGACGACGCGCTCAAGACCTGCCCCGAGTGCGGCCAGGACACCCTGCGCAAGAAGTTCGGCCAGGTCGGTGTGGTTTTCAAGGGCTCTGGTTTCTACGCCAACGATAAGGGCAAATAAGCCTAGAGACGTTCAAGGGGCTGCCTGCCACGGTATGTGGTAGGCAGCCCCTTCTTTTATTGCCCGTAGTGGGGTGGGCGTTGTTCTTTGAGCCAGGTTGCCCGGGCGTCCTCCCCCTCGGCAGCAGGGGCGGACGCGCCTGGGTCGGTAAGCCCTGCCAGTTTGGGTTCGGTGCCGGTGAAGGCTGAGCCGCCGGTGGCCCGGCGGTGGCCGCGCCGTTTTTTGGGTACGGGGCTGTAGCCGGGGCCAGGGGTTTCGGCCCCTGCCCCTGCTGGCTCAGCGCCTGATGGCTTACTCATTGCGCCCCAGCCCCAGGTAGCTTCCAATTCGGCCGACCAGGGTTTCGGGGTCTGAGAAGACCTCGATAGTCCAGCAGGTCATGTGGTTCCAGCCGGTACGGGCCAGGAGCTCAGGAATCAGGCGGGAACGTTCGCGCACGCTCATGGCAGCGTAGGCGTCTGACCCGTCGGAAACAACGGCCAGGGGTACCCTCACCGGGGTGGTACGGTCCACGTCCTGCACCATGGTGCGGGCCCGGGGGCTAGCCACTGCTCCGGCCAGTAGGGATTCTTCCTCGCTCGTCACAATCAACGAAATCAGAGGAACAGCTGATTCATGCAGGGTGACCCTGTGCTGGCCCAGGCGGCGCACCAGGTCGTTGAGCAGCCAGTCGCCCATGTCGATGGCTTCTAGGTGGTCGTTCGTGAGGAATTCGTTGACCGGTAGTTTGTCGGTGATGGGCTTGGTCAGCTCCTGAGCAGCGCGGGCTTCTTGCTCACGGCGGTAGGCCAGCAGCAGGCGGTAGATATCGAAGGCCCCGTACTCTAGGCGCTGGGGGTCTAGGTCTTCGGGGGTTACGCAGGTGACCAGGCGGGTGAGGTGGCGGGCGCGGGTGGTTGCAAGCACGAAGCTTTCGCGGCCGCTGCGCTCGGAAAGGTGCCCGAAGTGGTGGGCTGCGCCCTGGGCTGTTTTGCCGGCGCCAAGGGCGAAGATGATGACGTCTCGTTCCATATCGACGGCGCGGGAGACATCAACGACGCGGAAGGACTCGTCCCCCGCTGCGAAGTAGGGGGCGAATTGGGGGTAGCGCGCCAGTAGCTGGCGGACGGCCTCGGCGATACGCTGGGCGTGACGGGCTGTGGTAGTAACTACTGCTAGGGTCTGCTGGGGGCTGCGGTAGGCGTGCTCGATGACCATTTCGGCTACCCGCTGTACCTCAAGGCTCGGTGAGTCGAGGGCGGCGTTGTCGGAGACCCGCCCGGTGACGTCCACATATTCCACGGTGAGAGCCGGGGTGCCGTCGGTAATTTCTTCGCCCCAGGGGTAGCTGGTGAGGGCCCCGCCGTAGAAGTGCTCGTTGAGGTAGGCAAAGAGGGCGGGGTCTACGGCTCGATTGACGGTAGCTAGGGAACGTGTGGGCAGGACCTTGGCTAGGGCTTCGAAGGTACTGACCAGTTTTTGGTTCTTGATAACCGGCGCGTTCTGGGCTACCGCAGAGACCATGAAGGGTGAGGGGAAGCCACTGTGGGGGTCACCCAGGGCAATGACCTGCTCTGCTCGGATGAGGGCAGGTAGGTTAGCTGCCAGCGGGGTGGATTCGGCATCGAGCAGAATCGCTGCGTCAAAGCGCATGCCGGTGGGCACCTTGCCTGAGAGGGCGAAGGGGCTGGTAATCCACAGGGGTAGCAGGGTGGTGGCCATGGTGGGAGCGTGGGTCAGCACCTGCTGGAGGTTGAACTCGTGGCTCTTGAGCTGGCTGCGCAGGAAGGCCGCTTCGTGGTCGTACTCGTGGATGCGGGCGCGCCAGGTATCGGCTACGCGGGCATGCAGGCGGGCAGGAGCGGACGCCAGGTGCGAGTAGTCTGCACGGCGAAAGCGGGTTTCGAGGTCGCGCAGGGTGTCTGCACTCAGAATCTCAAGTTCTTGAGAGGCCAGCATCATTTCAAGGGCGGTCTGCCACCAGGCAAGTTCTAGTTCGGCAGCTACAGCGCCGCTTTCGAGCTGGCGTTCGTAAAAGTCATCGAGGAGTTCGCCCAAGCCCTGGTCGCTCAGTTCCCGGGTGAGGCGGACGCGCTCAGGCAGGGTGCGCAGTAGCCATTCGTCGTCGATGAGGGCGGCGAGCCTCTCTTCGAGCTGGTTGAGGGGTGTGGATGAGAAGCGGGTTCCGGCCGGGGAATCTTCCAGCACGATAGCTAGCCCCGTGAATTCTTCGAGTAGGGCGGTGTAGCGGGCCCGCAGGTCGGCGAGGTTCTCGGGGATGGTGGGGACGCGTTCGTCCTTAGCCAGGCTAATCCATTCTTCGCGCTGGCCCTGAACGATGAAGAGGTTCTCGTGCAGGTCTGAGATGTTGACGCCGGGCACGATGTATTCTTTGGCGGCCCGGCGCAGGCGGGAGCGCTGGATGCTGGACATGTCGATGCCGTGCTCTCGTCGCCAGGTTCCGCTCGCGGTGGCGGCAATCAGGTCGGTGACAGGTCTGTCAAAGATATCGGGGCTGAAGCGGGTGAGGGTATCAGCGATACGTTCGAGCAGGTCAAGCTGGGTTCCCCAGTCGTTCATGCTGGTGGCTGGCTTCAGGCCGGTTTCGTCGGCCATGAGGGCCATACCCGCTGACACCTCGTTCAGGGAAGTACGCAGGCTCTTGACGAGGGCGTGGGCGGCTTCGGTGTCTTCTGAGCTGGTGAGCTTAGCCCGGTGCCAGGCTGAGGCCCTGGTTGAGGGGCGGAAACCGCCAAGGTCAGCTAGGCGCTGGAGCTTGTGGACAGTCTCTGTACGGTGAGTCAGCTCGTCCATGGTAGTGCGGGATAGACGTACCTGGGTAGAGGGCGCCGGGTCCTGGGCGGTAAGCGCTGCCAGGGTTTGAAGGGCATCGTAGACAGAGCAGCCCCAGCGGGATTCGGTGAACCGCAGCGATTCGGTGTGCCCGCGCAGCTTGGAACGGGTTTCTACCAGTTCCCGGTGGATATCGGTCACGTTGGGGGCGGGTGCCTTCTCATCGCGCACAATCGCTGAGATGAACTCCTGCCGGTAGGCCTCTGAGTCCCGTTCGGTCAGCAGATCGAAGGTGAGGTCGGTGAGGTGGGTACGCTCTAGCAGGCGGTTGAAATCGTTGAGGGTGGAACGCTTCTCCCCTACCACAAGCACAGATTTCCCCTGGTGAATCAGGGCCGCAGCGATGTTGGCTGCGGTGCCGAGCTGGTCGGTACCGGGAGCGGTGGTCACAGCCAGGGAGTGCCCCAGGTGGGCCAGGTCGACGATGTCCTGCCCGCTGGCGTCCGCGTCTACCACCAGCATGTCGGTGTCAGGGTCGCGGCTATCAAGGGGTTCGCGGGTGTTGTGGATGGGGGCAACGAAGGGCTGCTCCAGCGGGTTGAGCTTGAGCTGGGCAATATCGCGGACGAGCGGGGTGTGGGCGGTTGCCGGTAGCTCCCCGGTGCTTTCCTTGAGATCTGCGAAGGTCGAGATGAAATAGGTAGAGCGAATCGTCATGCCGGGTACGGCTCCGGTCGTAGCCCGCATGCGTTCAATGACCGGCTCGGGGTCTAGCTTGCGCATGGAGTTAGCCAGCTGGGCAACGTCCATGGTACCCAGGTCGATGCCATACTCTTTCTTGATCTGCCGCACCATGGCGGGGTTCAGCTGGGCAGGGCCAGTCAGCTGGATCTCGAAGTCATCACTGGTGGGGTGGGGGGTGATAGCAAGAGGAGCCATCAGGATAGGGGCGATAAATCGCTTCTCCCCCACCATACCGTCCTCTCGCACATCGCGTGAAAGCCAGGAGGCTGTACCCGCTACGAAGTAGCCAGCATCCAGCCCATGCCCGGTTGCCAGCTCAAAGATTTTGGTGCGCAGGGCGCGGGCAGCCACCATACCGGCCTCAAGCTTGGCCTTGTCGCGCAAGATGGTAGAGAGGCGGGTCTTTCTGCCCATAAACATCTGGGCAACACCCGAAGAGTTGGCATCGGTGAGGTCGATGTGCACGTAGTCAACCTGGTTGAAGTCCAGCATGGCATCGGGGCCGGTGTAGGTTTCCATCTGCTCAGCCCAGGCTTCAAGACCTGCCTGCACCTGAGCTATTACCTGTTCATCAGCAGCAGAGTCGGGGGCTTCCTGCGGGGGCTGCGCATCGCTCCGGGACCAGGGTGCGGTGCCGGCACCGGTAGTGCGCTCGTTAGCGGTTTCAGGGTCTACCTGCTCGTTCACTGAATCTACTCTAGCTTTCTGCACGTGTTAACTTCCCTACCATCATAGAGGTTTCGGGCCCCTGGCACAGATTCACGGGCCCTATAGAAAGACCCTGTTCCTAAGAACAGGGCCTGTGAGGTTGCTTTAGCCTGTAGCCAGGTTGACGTAGGCCAAGAGAGTGAGCAGAGACAGCAGACCGAGCAGGGCCATACCCGCAAGGATGACCCAGCGCAGGCGGGGGGCGAAGGGCTCACGATGAGCATCCCAGAGGGATCGGGTGTAGAAGTAGCTCAGCAGGAACCCGGGAATATTGCCGGTGAGAAGTTGCTGGGCTACCGCAAACATGCCAAAGGTGCGCTCGGTGTTTTCGTTTTCGGTTTCTGCAGCCCGAAGTAGGCCCACCATAATCAGCGACATACAGCTGACGATAAAAGCAAGGGCGATAGCCGGTTCGTTGAGCATTTCGCGAAAGTCAACGTTTTCTCCACGCGACACCGCAAACTGGTAGAAGAAGAAAACCATGGGGCTGATAAGCCAGTACCAGAAGAGGAAGGCGCGGAGGCGCTGGGTGTCGCGCAGGGCGTAGAGCAGGGCGTTCATGAATTCTTTTCTTGGGTATCGATGTACTGGATATATTGGCGCACCGTGTAGTCCAGCAGGACGGTCAGGGCGACAAAGGAGTGGTAGGGTTCCTTGGCGCTGAGGGTAACGGTGGGGGTGGACTCGTAGTGCAGTGAAAAATCTGCGGCAGCAGAGATGGTATTGACGCCCAGCGCTGTAATGGCAATCATGGGAATCTTGCGGGCAGCCAGGGCACGTACGGTGGGTAGGGCGCTTTCCGTTTCACCCGAGAGCGAGGCAATAATGACGAGGTCATCGGGCTTCATCACCCCGATACTCCCACGGAATTCGCTGGAGGCCGGGATAACGTGGGTGAATTTACCGCAGGCCAGCATAGACTTCGAGAACTCTTGAATCGCGGTGCGCTGGGCAAAGCCGGTGCCGTAGCAGTAGATGGTACGAGCCGATTCAATTTTTTTCAGAATCGGTTCGAAATCGACGTTCGTCAGCCCCTCGTAGGTTTTGAGAATATCGGAACGGCCGCTTTCTAGAAAATCCCTGTTAGGGGCGGCAGCGTCAGAGAGAGAATTTTTCACGAAAAACTTCAGTTCGGCAAAGCCAGAGAAGCCTAGCTTCTTCGTCAGGCGGATAATGCTGGACGTTGAGGTGAAGGTCTTGTGGGCCAGAGCGCTAATGGTTGAGTCGGCAACGAACTGCTCGTTGTTGAGCATGAAGGCGAGTATCTCGCGCTCGGTGTCGCTGAGGCGGTTCTGGTGCGCGTTGACGAGTTCCTGTAAGTCCACAAAAGGCTCCTGAAGTTTTGCGGTTCACTGCAATTCTATACAGTATAGGCGCTAAAACATCAGGAGCCCTGTGTTAGGTCATTGGTAGTAGGTGTCTACTTACCAGCGTTGACCATTTCTTCGAACTTGTCGCGGACCTGGGGTACGTCCATACCGACGATGACCTGCAGGGCCTTGCCCTTGTTCACCAGGCCGAGTGCGCCAGATGACTTGAAGTCAGCTTCGGTAGCGACCAGTGAGGGGTCATCTACTGAGACGCGCAGGCGGGTGGCGCAGTTGTTCACATCGGTGATATTGGCGGGGCCACCGAGCAGAGCCAGGAAGTCGGTTGCGCGCTGGGTGTAGGGGTCTGATGCTACTGCGGTTGCAGTACCAGCAGCGGCGCCTTCAGCACCGAGGGTGCCGTTCTTCTTAGCTTCCTTGTAGTCAGCCTTGGTGTAGAGCTTGGTTTCGTCACCGTCTACTTCGCGACCGGGGGTATTGAAGTCGAACTTGAGGATCAGGAAGCGGAAGACGACGAAGTAGATCAGGGTGAAGCACAGACCGATACCGATCTGGGTGAGAACCATACCTGAGTGGTTGGGCCACATGGGGATCCAGTTCTGGAAGAGGAAGTCAATCAGACCGCCGCCCATGTTACCGACAACGCCGAAGGCGTACATGGTAGCTGACATGGTTGCGGCCAGGACTGCGTGTACTGCGAACAGCGGGGGTGCCAGGAAGAGGAAGGTGAATTCGAGGGGCTCGGTGATACCGATCAGGATTGCGCTGAGGCAGACGGGGATCAGCAGAGCCAGGGTTTCCTTGCGCTTTTCGGGGCGAGCAGTGGTGTAGAAGGCTGCTGCGATACCGAGGGGGCCGAAGACCTTGGAGTTACCGTGCAGGGCGAAGCCGCCACCGGGGAAGAGTTCCTTGACGGGGGTGGTTGATGCTGCGAAGGTTTCGAGGTTAGCAACCCAGTACTTGGTGATGCCGTCCGGAACAACGGCGGGACCGAAGACGAAGGGGGTGTAGATGAAGTGGTGCAGGCCGGTGGGGATCAGGATGCGCTCAAGGAAGGTGTAGAGCCATACGCCGAAGACGCCGGATGAGATGAAGAAGCCCTGCAGGGAGCCAATGCCGGTCTGGATGGTGGGCCAGATAGCGACGAAGGCGAGCGCGATAGGCATCATCAGGAAGAAGCCCAGGCCGTAGACGAACTGGGTGCCCTGGAAGATACCGAGGAAGTCGGGCAGCTTGGTGTTGAAGTAGCGGTTGTGCAGCCATACAACGATAGCTGAGATGATGATGGCGCCGAAGATGCCGGTGTCGAGGGTCTTGATGCCCGCGATCATCTTCAGACCGGTACCTGCTGCTCCTTCGGAGAGGTCGACAGCGAAGTCGACGCCGAACTTGTCGCCCCAGATGCTGAGGATAGAGTTAACGAAGTAGTTGAAGGTCAGGTAGATCATGCCTGCTTCGAGCACGGCACGGGCCTGGGCGGTCTTAGCCAGAGCGATGGGAAGACCCAGAACAAAGAGGAGTTCCATCTGGTTGAAGACGGTCCATGCGCCTGATTCCCAAACGGACCAGAAGTTGTACCAGCCGGTACCTTCTGCGGCGATGCTGCCCAGAAGCTGCTCGTTCTTGCAGATAATGGCGATACCCACTGCAAGACCGGCGAATGCAAAGATGAGGACGGGGGCCAGCATGGCCGAGCCGAACCTCTGAATCTTCTCCATCATCGGATAAGAACCTTTCGTGTATAGGTGGGGCTCGCCGTCTGCTTGCTGCGTTGGTGTGTGCGGAGCGCCACCCGTGTGATTACTAGGCCTATCTAACCATTCTTTGGGGGCCCGCGAGAGTGATTTGGGGTACTTTGGCATTAATGCCGTGAACCGGCACGTTTTTCGGGAGCGGGTAAAAGTGCCGGGGCTCGGGAGCCGGGTTTGTTGGGGGCAGACAGGCTCGGCGCACCTAGGATGGGTAGCCGTAGGTTTCCCTTCTTCACCCGCGAAAGTGACGCTTGTCCTCGATGAAACTATTAACTCTGAACACCCATAGCTGGCTTGAGGTGCACCAGATTCCCAAAATTTTTGAGTTGGCTCAGTTTATTGTGCGGGAGCAGGTTGATGTGGTTGCTCTACAGGAGGTCAACCAGTTTGTGAAGTCCCCCGCGGTAGATGCCCCGCTGGGCTTTGCCGGGGGTGCTGACCGCCCCGTCCGCCAGGATAACTATGCTCTGTTGCTGAACCAGTTTTTGGAGCAGCTGGGTTCCCCCTACCACTGGGCCTGGTCGGTGTCTCATCTGGGATTTGACCGCTATGACGAGGGTGTCGCTCTTTTGACCCGGCAGCCCTTTGAGCGCTGTGAGCTAGTTGATCTTTCGCCGGCGTATACGGATCAGGACGTCGCCCGGCGGGTTGCTGTGGCGGTTCAGCTGGGTGAGGAGTTCGGTGGCGCCTGGATTGCGAGCGCCCATATGAGTTGGTGGAAACTCGGTGAGGTAGCCCTCTTTGCTGATGAGTTCACCCAGCTAGAGGGGCAGATGAAGCAGCTAGCTAACGGTGCTCCCGTGATTCTTGCCGGCGATTTTAATAATGCGGCTCAGGTGCAGGGTGAAGGTTATGATCTGATGCAGGAGCGGGGCTGGATTGATACCTACACGGTAGCTGAGCAGGTGACCGGCGAGTTTACCGTTCACAAGGCCATCCATGGCTGGGATAATCTCACCCAAGCCCTGCGTATCGACCTTGTGCTGACCGACCGGCCCACGCGCGTCCGCACCCACGATGTCGTCTTCCCCGACACCGACGAAACCGCAATTTCAGACCACTCCGGTCTGCTACTGACCCTCGATATCTAGCCAAACCGCAAAGGAGCACATCATGACAGTCGAAACCCAGTGGTGGCAAGAACCCGTTGTCTACCAGATTTACCCGCGGTCCTTCAACGACTCTAACGGCGACGGCATCGGCGACCTTCCCGGTATCACCGAGAAAATCCCCTACCTAGCCAAGCTCGGGGTGGATGTCATCTGGCTCTCCCCCATCTACAAGTCCCCCAACGACGATAACGGCTACGACATCAGCGACTACCGGGACATCATGGACGAGTTCGGCACCATGGCCGACTTTGATGAGCTCCTTGAGACCGCTCACGCAGCCGGCATCAAAATCATGATGGACCTGGTCGTCAACCACACCTCCGACGAACACGACTGGTTCGTGCAGGCTAAGAGCAGCCGGGAGAACCCCTACCGCAACTATTACATCTGGAAGGACCCAGCGGGCTTTACCGAGGACGGCACCCCGATTCCGCCCAATAACTGGGTAGCGGCCTTCTCCCCCTCCGTCTGGGAATGGGAGCCTGCCACCGAGCAGTTCTACCTGCACCTCTTTTCAACCAAGCAGCCCGATCTCAACTGGGAAAACCCTGTCGTGCGCAACGAGGTCTACGACCTCATGCGCTTCTGGCTCGATAAGGGCGTCGATGGCTTCCGCATGGACGTCATCAACCTGATCTCCAAAGACCCTGCCTACCCCGATGACCCCCAGGTTGCAGCCGGGGGTGGCACTGACTCCATCACCATGGCAGCCAACGGCCCCCGCGTGCACGAGTACCTGGCAGAGATGAACCGCGAGGTGCTCTCCCACTACCCCGTCATTACCGTGGGCGAGGCTCCCGGCGTCACCACCGCCGACGGTCTGCTTTACACCGGCTTTGATCGAGGCGAGCTCCAGACCCTCTTCCAGTTCGAGCACATGGGCGTGGATGCCAACCCCAACCCGGCCCTGGGCAAGTGGAACGATGAGCGTTTCGACCTGCGCGACCTCAAGCGGATTCTCACCAAGTGGCAGGTCGACCTGGCTGGCAAGGGCTGGAACGCCAACTACTGGAACAACCACGACCAGCCCCGCGCTGTCTCCCGCTTCGGTAACGACTCTGCTGAGTACCGGGTGGTCTCAGCCAAAATGCTGGGCACCGTACTGCACGGCATGGCAGGCACCCCCTACATCTACCAGGGCGAAGAACTGGGCATGACCAACGTCTTCTTCACCGACCTGGCCGACTACAATGACCTAGAAATCCACGACCACTACGCCAAGCTGGTCGGCTCAGGCGTGGTTGACCACGACACCATGCTGCGCTACATCTCAGCCTCCGGACGCGACAACGCCCGCACCCCCATGCAGTGGACGGCCGGTGAACAGGCAGGCTTCACCAGCGGCACCCCCTGGATCAAGCTCAACCCCCGCTACACCGAAATTAACGCTGAGGAAGCCCTTGCCGATGAGCGCTCGGTCTTCTACCACTACCGCGACCTCATCAGTCTGCGCCATGCCCACCCCATCATGGTCAACGGTACCTATGAGCTCATCGACTCGGCCGAGGCACCCGCTACCGAGGACGCCGAAGTCTACGCCTACCTGCGCCAGGGCACCGGCCCCACCGAGCACCAAACCCTGCTGGTCGTGGCCAACTTTACCGACGGCGTCCTCACCCGCACCTTTACCGAACCAGGCGGTGCGCGTACCCTGCTCAGCAGCAACTACACCGACGACGCAGGCGCAACTCTGCGCCCCTACGAAGCAAAGATTTACCTCTACGAAAGGGACTAAACCATGGCAGATAATTCAGGAAAGACCTGGTGGAAGGAAGCGGTCGTCTACCAGATTTGGCCGCGCAGCTTCAACGACTCCAACGGCGACGGCATTGGCGACATCCCCGGCATCACCGCCCGCCTGCCCTACCTGGCAGACCTCGGCATCAACGTCATCTGGCTCTCCCCCGTCTTCGCCTCCCCCAACGACGACATGGGCTACGACATCAGCGACTACCGAGCCATCATGCCCGAATTCGGCACCATGGACGACTTCGATACCATGCTCGAAACCGCCCACTCCCTCGGCATCAAGATCCTGATGGACCTGGTCGTCAACCACTCCTCAGACGAACACGAATGGTTCGAAAAGGCCCGCGCCTCCCGCGATAACGACTACCGCGACTACTACATCTGGCGGGACTCATCGGGCGTCGATGAGGACGGCAAACCTCTGCCCCCCAACAACTGGGGCAGTGAGTTCGGCGGCCCGGCCTGGGAATACGATGAAACCACCGACCAGTGGTACCTGCACATGTTCTCCCGCAAGCAGCCCGACCTCAACTGGGAAAACCCCAAGGTTCGCCAGGAAATCTTTGACCTGGTCACCTTCTGGCTCGATAAGGGCGTCGACGGCTTCCGCCTGGACGCTATCAACATCATCTCCAAGCCCGAGGGCCTGCCCGATGACCCCAGCGTGGACCCCGAAAAGCACTCATCTTCCATTCCTTTCGTGATTGAAAACGGCACCAAGGTGCACGAGTGGATGCACGAGCTCAACATGGAAACCTTCGATAAGTACGACTGCATGACCGTGGGCGAAATGAGCGCCACCGGCCCAGAAGAAGCTGTACAGTTCTCAGGCTTCACCACCGATGAGCTGCACATGATCTTCCACTTTGAGCATATGGGTCTTGATTCAGATCCCGATACCGGTATGGGCAAGTGGTCTTATAAGCCCGTGCAGCTGACGGAGATGAAGGAAATCTTGAACACCTGGCAGACCGAGCTGGACGGCAAGGCCTGGGGTTCGCTCTACTGGAACAACCACGATCAGCCCCGCATCATCTCCCGCTTTGGTAACGATTCACCCGAGTACCGGGAGCTCTCCGGCAAGATGCTGGCCACCGTGCTGCACGGTATGCAGGGCACCCCCTACATCTACCAGGGCGAAGAGTTCGGCATGACCAACGTGCAGTTCGACTCGATTGAGGACTACAAGGACCTCGACTCCATCAACTTCTACACCGACATGGTCACCGAGCACAACCGTATGAGCGCGGATGAGGCCATGGCCCTGATTTACGCCAAGGGCCGCGACAACGCCCGCACCCCCGTGCAGTGGAGCGCGGACGCCGGCGCCGGCTTTACGAGCGGCACCCCCTGGATTGGGCTGAATGAGAACTACACCGAGATCAACGCGGCTGAGGCTGTGAACCGTGAGGATTCCCTGTGGCGCTACTACCAGCAGCTGGTAGCCCTGCGCCGGGGCGAGCTCAAGGATCTGCTGGTCTACGCTTCCTTTGTACCTCTTGACCCCGAAGATTCTGAGGTCTACGCCTATGAGCGCCACGGGGAGGGCGAGAAGCTGCTGGTCGTCGCCAACTTTACCGACGGCGTCCTGAACCGCACCTACCAGGTGCTGGAAGGTGCGGACGCCCAGGTGGTGCTAGCCAACTACGCGGACGCCGCCGACCAGGCGGCCGGGGCTGAGCTGACCCTGCGCCCCTACGAGGCCCGAATCTACCGTATCGCCGCCTAACACTAGGTACCATCTAAATCGGAAAAACCCACGAACCAGGTGGGTTTTTCTGATTTAGATGGTCTTTTCTGTTAACCGGTGCGTGGTACTCTAAAGCCGCTCAATCACTTTTAGAGAAAGGCCACCCATGGCTATCCAGTTCAACCCATATTTCACCTTCAAGGGCGACGCCCGCGAAGCCATCGAATTCTATGCTGAGGTCTTCGGCGGCGAAATCCAGCTTGCAACTTTCAAGGACTTCCAGGCCCCCGTTGCCCCCGAGCACGAAAACCTGGTCATGCACGCCGAACTCATTACCGAACACGGCTTCAACCTGCGCGTATCAGATGGCGCTGCCCTCTCAGAAGCCCCGGCGCAGGCCACCACCAACATGGAAGCTTCCCTCATCGGCCCCACCGAGGACGTCGAAACCGCCCGCCCCTGGTTCGACAAGCTCTCCGACGGCGCCACCAACGTCCAGCCCCTCACAGCCGCCCCCTGGGGCGCCACCTTCGGTTCCCTCACCGACAAGTACGGCATCGCCTGGATGTTCAACTTCGGCGGCTAAACACAACCGCACGAGCAGAATAGCCCCCGCTCACTTCCCTACTAGGGGAAGGGACGGGGGCTAATTTATTATTTCAATAATCAACTCTACTTTTCCCCTTAGCAAGCATTCCACTATGCTAAATTATCAAGGTACGGTCTGACCAGGAGACACCTAACATCAGGCTACATAATCCAGGCATAGCACCGATACGGTCATTTAATTTCCACACAACCCCAGCTTCCAACAAATTAAAATTTTGGATTCCACAATGAATGCCGAGAATAGTAAAATCAACAAAAAAATTCAGAAAAAATTTACACCAAATGACATTTTTGATTTCATTTTGTTTTTTCTACTTATCGCCCCTATCATTTACGGGATCCTATTCATCACTCTCTCAAGTCCAATAAATAAACACTGGAACACGACCATGGAATGCACAATCAAAGATTCTGGAATCCTCAAGTCTGGTTCAAAGTCTTACAGCAGTAGCGAAGATGTTATTTTCTTCACAGAGGAATGTGGAGATCAGCCTTTCGAATATGCAGGTACTCAAAAGATGAGCAATGAAGATTTTGCCGCCAAGGTAAATGAACTGGTAGGGCAGAAAGTAAAAATCAAGGTTGGCAACTGGCAACTTTTCATGAGCCTCCAAAGAGTTTACTATATCGAAGGAGCAACTCCTGAGTAATACAGAATTCCAACTCACTTACCCAAGAATTTCTGCACTTTCGGAAAAATGCTTATCAGAACACCTCTAACAAGGGCACCAAACAGTGCACCGGTAGCTACAATATTCACTAAGTTCATTTGCGCGACGCCAAAATTTCTTTCCGTATTGGTTCCGAGGATAAACATAGAGTACTCTGCCAGTACTGCCAATAACAAAAATGCTGTCATCTTACGGAAAATTTGAAGAATTACAGCAACAAGAAAAGCAGCGCCTAAATAAATCATCAACGCATTAAATTGATTAGTTGAATTTAAAATACCAAAAATTCCAAATGGCTGAAACGGGATCGATACCAGAAAAGTAAAAATTAAACCATCTGAAACTTTTAATGTAGGTTCACTCTTTTTGTCCATTTCATCTGAATTTGAATCTTTAGTCAACAATTTTCCCCTATTCTAGCCTAGCAAACTGATAACTTACCTATATATCTGCTGTTGCTACTCGTACCCTAACCCACCTAAATATCATTAATAAAAAGTTTACAGCTATACAAAGCTACACCCATTCCATGCAGAGGGAACCCTAGACTACATAATACTTTATATCTGATGCCTTACAGTATTTTTTGAAAATTTTAAGTCTCCAGAGCAAATCAATACGGCATCGCCCTGATGGCATCAGGTATCACCGGCCACAGCTACCTCGGCGAGATCTCAAACCAACAGGTACTCATCCACAACATCACCTTCGAACCCGGCTGCCGCCCCCCCACTGGCACAAGCACCGCGCAGCCAGCTCCCCTAACTCCAACCACACAAAACAGCCCACTCCCACTCCCCTAAACGGGGAAAGACGGGGGCTGTTCCACAGTCTCTACACCGTTTGAACGCATGGGGGTAGATTGTAACCATGACTCCAACGAACTCCAGCTCCCCCTCGCAACGTATCCTACAGGTAGTCACCAACGTCAGCGCATACGAGTCAGACCCTAGCAACCTCACCGGCCTGTGGCTTTCCGAACTTACCCATTCCTACGAAACATTCGAACAAGCTGGCTTTGAACAGGTAATCGTAAGCCCCCTCGGCGGTAAGTCTCCGCTAGAACCTCGTTCCCTCAAATTTCCCAATCTAGATGCTTCTGCAAAAGCCTGGCTCAATAATCCTGAACGTATGAAGCTGCTAGAGGAAACCAAAAGCCCCAACCAGGTAAACGCCGCAGACTTTGACGCCATTTTCTTTACCGGCGGCCACTCCGTCATGTACGACTTCCCTACCAATGAAGGACTACAAAAACTCACCCGAGAGATCTATGAACACGGGGGCGTCGTTGCTTCAGTCTGCCACGGCTACTGCGGCCTCCTCGAAACCAAACTATCCGATGGCACACCCCTACTCACAGGTAAACACATCACCGGATTCTCCTGGCGCGAAGAAGTCCTCGCCGGAGTAGCCAAACTCGTACCCTACAACGTCGAACAAAAAGTCAAAGACCTCCGAGCCCACTACTCCAAAGGACTCATCCCCTTCACACCCTTCGCACAAGTGGACGGACGCCTCGTCACCGGGCAGAATCCCGCCTCAGCCAAAACCACAGCACAAAAAACAGTAGAACTCCTGCGCAGCCTAGGTAACACCACCCGTCCTGCCTAGAACCAGGTTAAATACGGTAGCCCCCGCCCAATCCCCTCAACGGGGAAGGACGGGAGCTGTTCAGTTAAAGGAGCGGACGGGTGCACCTGCCCATGGCCATGACGCTCTCACAGACTCGCTAACATTCACCGTACAATTCATACCAGATCCGAGTAGTCAGGAAAGTTTAATATTCTGACTCTGATACCCCGATATATTCGGACTCCTGATGAATTAGGCTTCGAGGCCATGAAAACCTCATACCATCAGATTGGACATCGTATGAATACCTTAAGAGTTCTCAACCTATCTCCCAGTAATAACCCTCTCACCACAGTTATTTTTAGTTTCTACGACGCCCACAGCCACTGTTCACCAGCATGAGTAAGCCAGATTTGCAACCCCGCTACCGTCCGCTATTGACTGATGGCGCAGAGCGGTCTGAGCTCACTAGAGAACCCCTTATTATCAAAAATACACCGGTAATAGCACTCATCATCATGTGCGACCTCGATACCCCGCCGGTTGAAAACACCAGCCCTACCCTCAGTGTAAGTATTGCCCAATACCTCAAACTCCAAGACGGTTCACTCATCAAGCTCGACATGGACCGGGGGCTAACCTCCTTCTGGCACGGCAACCCGGATACCCCAGGGAAATGGCACCAAACGGCAGACAGAGCTATCCAAGAACTCCTCACTATTGTGAAAGCAGATGTTCCCAACCAGGTTGATTTCCCCTGGGAAGAGTACGTTGAAGCAGCCACTCAACGCGGTATTGATATCGATGAAGTAAAACTACGTGCACTCCCCTACCAGGTGACCTTCTCAGATGCTCTGCTGAAGGCCTACGGATACTAAAAAACCGAAAAGGCCGCCCTATCGATCAGTAGGGCGGCCTTTCGCTTAGCCTGTGCTGCAATCACGAGTATCGCAGACATGCGATCTATGCCGATATAACCGCTCGCAGGCTCGCGGAATAACAAAACGAGGAGCTCACTAAGTTCGCAAGCTCCTCGCCCGAGGCCCGCAAGCGGCGGTCGCACTAAATCGTCCATGCCGCTCGCAGGCTCGCGGAATAACAAAAATTTTATTTTCCCCTGTTGGGGAAAATTTTTGTTATTCCCACTCAATCGTTCCCGGAGGCTTTGACGTCACGTCCAGAACCACTCGGTTCACCTCAGCAACCTCATTGGTAATCCGGTTAGAAATCTTCGCCAGCAGGTCATAAGGCAGGCGTGACCAGTCAGCAGTCATCGCGTCCTCAGACGACACCGGGCGCAGCACAATCGGGTGACCGTAAGTACGACCATCACCCTGCACACCAACGGAGCGGACGTCCGCCAGCAGCACCACGGGGCACTGCCAGATCTCCTCATCCATGCCCGCGGCAGTCAGTTCCTCGCGCACAATCAGGTCAGCAGCGCGCAGGATATCCAGGTTGTGCTTATTGACCTCACCAATCACGCGGATGCCCAGGCCGGGGCCGGGGAAAGGCTGACGGGCAACAATCTTCTCAGGCACACCCAGCTCACGGCCGATAGCGCGGACCTCGTCCTTAAAGAGGGTGCGCAGGGGCTCAACCAGCTCAAACTGCAGGTCATCAGGCAGACCGCCCACGTTGTGGTGGGACTTAATGTTGGCAGCGCCCTCGCCACCGCCAGATTCAACAACATCGGGGTAGAGGGTACCCTGCACCAGGAACTTGATATCGGTACCTTCAGCACCGGCCTCTTCAATCAGCTTGCGCTGGGCAGCTTCGAAGGAGCGGATAAACTCGCGGCCAATCGCCTTACGCTTAGCTTCGGGCTCGGTGATACCGGCCAGGGCGCCCAAGAAGCGCTCTGACTCATCGATGGTCACAACCTTGATACCCATGGTTGAAGCGTAATCCTGCTCAACCTGTTCGCGTTCACCCTCGCGCAGCAGACCGTGGTCGATGAAGAAGCAGGTGAGCTGGTCGCCCACAGCCTTGTGAACCAGGGCTGCGGCAACAGATGAGTCAACGCCACCGGACAGGGCGCAGATGACCTGGTCATCGCCAACCTGCTCGCGGATCTTAGCGACCTGCTCTTCGATAATGTTGCCGGTTGACCAGGTCTTCTTCAGACCCGCTACGTTGAAGAGGAAGTTCTCCAGGGCAACCTGGCCGTAATCGGAGTGCTTAACCTCAGGGTGCCACTGCACGCCACCAAACTTGCGCTTCTCATCAACGAAGGCTGCAACGGCTGCGCCGGGGGTCTGGGCCAGTACCTCGAAGCCTGCGGGAGCTTCAGAGACAGAATCGCCGTGGCTCATCCAGACGTTCTGGGTCTTGGGGGTACCGGTCAGGAAGGAAGAGTTCTCTGCACAGACCACGGCATCGGTTGCGCCGTATTCGCGCAGGCCGGTCTTAGCGACGGTACCGCCGAGGGTCTGGGCCATGACCTGGAAGCCGTAGCAGATACCGAAGACGGGTACGCCAGCCTCAAACATGGCGATGTCGCCCTTGGGGGCGCCGTCCTCGTATACGGATGAGGGGCCGCCAGACAGAATAATTGCAGCCGGGTTCTTGGCGAGCATCTTCTCGGTGGGCATGGTGTGAGGAACCAGCTCCGAGTAGACACCGGCCTCACGCACGCGGCGCGCGATGAGCTGCGCGTACTGGGCGCCGTAGTCAACGACCAGCACGGGGCGCTCTTCGAGCTCCTCGATGGGGTTGTGGGTAGTCACAGGTATATACCTTTTCGGTTGGGGTTGAAGGGTAATCCTTGGGTTCTATTCTAGTGCAGGGAAGCGCTAGACCTAGTAACGTTTAGTGGCCTGCGGGTTCGCATCAAGCAGGGCAAGGGTTTCTGCGTAGATGCGGCGCTCCACGATGAAGGACAGGAAGGGAACCACACCGCCCAGGGCCATGACGATCATCTGGGGCAGGGCCCAGCGCATGAGCAGCCAGAGACGGAAGCAGGAGAGGAGGTAGACGACGTAGAACCAGCCGTGAATAATCAGGATCCATGTGGAGATGTTCAGGCCCCCGTGCAGGTTGCCGGTCTCGAGGTTCAGCCAGCCCAGGGCCACGGTTTCACCGGTCTGGGCGTCGACACCACCGGCAATCAAGTCGTAGCCGAAGATGTAGCGGCTGATCATTTCAGCAACGAGCAGCAGCAGGAAGGTACCTGAAATCCAGGCACACCACTTATAGAAGGTGAGGGCCCCACGAATCTGGGATTCGGTTCCGCCGAATTTCTTGCGCACGGTAAAGCCACCGGCGGCATTCGTTTCGGTAGTTCCCGCAGCGAGGGTAACTTTCTTACCGTCGGTGCGGTGGGTGGGGCGCGGGGTGGGGTTCTCGCTCACAGCTGGTTTCTCCCTTAGCTGGTATGGGTGGTCTGTTCGGTGGTGGGCGGACGCCTGCGGGCAGCTTGCCCTTTAGCGGGAGGACGGGGCGGGGGCGTCCGGAATATCATCAAAGTAGTAGTAGGCCTGATCTGCCGGGTCCCAGTAGTAGGGGCGGCCGGTGGCCTCATCGACCCAGTATTCGCCCTCGTACTCGAAGTAGAGGGTGGGGTCTGTGGTTTTTTCGACTGAGTCCTTGAGCAGGCGGTACCAGAGGTAGAGGGCAAAGCCTGCGAAGACCAGCCATTCTAGAGCGTAGAAGATGTTGAGCCAGTCGACGGTGTCGTCGGTGACCTGCTGTGCACGAATGGGCTGCAGGGCTCCGCTGCTATCGAGCAGGGTGGCGGTCTCGGCGATAGTGCCCTGGTCGGTCAGCGGGGTGGCCCCTGTACTTTCAGAGTCGAGGGTGAGAATACCGTTGAAGAGGGCGGCGTTCCAGACGTTGGTCAGGTAGGAGGAGTTGGCGGAGGCCAGCACACGATCCCTACCCCGGTTTTCATCGCTGATGTCACGACTGGTAAGCGGGGCGTCGTTACCCACAACGCGCCCCGCGATGGTCACTGTGCCGGCCGGTTCAGCGGGAATCTCAGCGATAGGGGTCCAGGCGCGGGCCACGACGATACCGCGGGGCCCCTCCCCCAGGCTGGTGCTTACCTGCTGACTATCGTCAGGAACGAAGAGGCTGACCAGCCAGTAGCCCTCGGCACCGTCCTTCAGCTTGTTTTCCACCAGGTAGGTGGATCCCGGTACATAGCTGCCGGTTGCCTCAACCACGGTGTCAACCTCAGACATGTTCAGGGCATCATGGGCCTGGAGTACCCGACTATAGGGGCGCACCTGGTCCTTAGCCGGATCAGCGGTGACCTGCCCCAGGGTAGAGGCGTTAATCTGCCACTTGCTGAGCA
The DNA here is from genome assembly GCF_928381415.1 of Rothia nasimurium. Taxonomy (GTDB): domain Bacteria; phylum Actinomycetota; class Actinomycetes; order Actinomycetales; family Micrococcaceae; genus Rothia; species Rothia nasimurium_H. Next base: position 317,634 of record NZ_CAKMSF010000003.1, on the reverse strand, counting down.
TGACGAAACCGCTAGCCAGCGCTAGCACCAGGAGCAGTCTGAGGAGCCAGCGGGGGGTCAAAGCGGTTTTTAGCACGATTGCTCTTTTCGGCTTGAGACGGGAGGACGACAGCAGGTCAGCCCCGCGCGCCTAGGAAAACTAGGTGCACGGGGCCGGGGGCGTCATCTACTTGACGTAGGGGGTGACGTTGACATCGATGCGCTGGAAGGACTTGAGGTCGGTGTAACCGCAAGTTGCCAGTGCTCGTTTAAGGGCGCCCACCAGGTTAGCGCTACCGTCGGTATGGGCTGAAGGGCCGTAGAGCACCTCTTCTAGGGAGCCTACGGTGCCCTGGTAGGTGCGGATGCCGCGGGGGAAGTCAGCTGAGTGAGCTTCGTTGCCCCAGTACCAGCCGGCACCGGGGGCTTCAGCTGCGCGGGCCAGGGGCGCGCCGATCATGACGGCGTCCGCGCCCATCGCCAGTGCCTTGACCATGTCGCCGGAGCGGCCCAGGGAGCCGTCCGCAATCACGTGCACATAGCGACCACCGGACTCATCCAGGTAGTCAGAACGCGCAGCAGCGACGTCGGAAATCGCGGTGGCCATGGCAGCCTGAATGCCCAGGCCGCGGCGGGTGGTCAGGGCAGCACCGCCGCCGAAACCTACCAGCACACCGGCAGCGCCGGTGCGCATCAGGTGCATCGCCGGGGTATAACCGGTGACGCCACCGACCATCACCGGCACGTCCAGCTCGTAGATGAACTTCTTGAGGTCCAGGGGTTCACGGCGGGAGGAGACGTGCTGGGCAGATACTGCCGCACCGCGAATAACAAAGAGGTCAACGCCAGCCTTGACCACGGTCTGGTAGAACTCCTGGGTGTTCTGGGGTGTCAGGGAGCCTGCAACAATTACGCCAGATTCACGAATCTCAGCTAGGCGGGCAGTGATCAGCTCAGCCTTGATGGGCTCAGCGTAGATTTCCTGCATGCGACGGGTGGCGGCGGGGGCATCGTCAGCGGGCAGGGCGTTGATTTCGTCGAGCAGGGGCTGGGGATCCTCGTAGCGGGTCCACAGGCCCTCAAGGTTGAGGACGCCGAGCCCACCGAGCTTGCCCAGGGCAATGGCGGTAGCCGGTGACATGACGGAGTCCATGGGGGCACCGATGATGGGGGTGTCGAACTTGAACGCGTCAATCTGCCAGCTGAGGTTCACATCGTGGGCATCGCGGGTACGGCGGGTGGGTACCAGGGCGATTTCATCGAGTGAGTAGGTGCGGCGGGCGCGCTTGGACATACCAATCTGGATGTCGGTCATGGATCTTCCTTTCACCGGTGGTAGGCCGGTTGGTGCAAAAGAGCGTGGTAACGTTCGGAAGCCCCGGCCCCTCACCGCAGGGGCGAGAAAACCGGGGCTGGCCGCTACAGTTTAGCGACGGTAGTTGGGGGCCTCGACGGTCATGGTGATGTCGTGGGGGTGTGATTCCTTCAGACCTGCTGAGGTAATGCGCACGAACTGGCCCTTGTTCTTGAGTTCTTCAACGGTGTGGGCACCGACGTAGAACATGGTCTGACGCAGACCACCTTCCAGCTGGTGCAGTACGGAGGACAGGGGGCCGCGGTAGGGTACCTGGCCCTCGATGCCCTCGGGAATCAGCTTCTCTTCGGAGGATACGTCGGCCTGGAAGTAGCGGTCCTTAGAGAAGGACTTCTTGCCGCCGCGGGACTGCATAGCACCCAGGGAGCCCATGCCGCGGTAGGCCTTGAACTGCTTACCGTTGACGAAAATAAGGTCGCCGGGTGATTCAGCGGTACCTGCCAGCAGGGAGCCCAGCATCACCGAATCCGCACCCGCCACCAGGGCCTTGCCGATTTCACCGGAGTGCTGCATGCCGCCGTCCGCAATCAGGGGAACACCGGCGGGGATAGCAGCCTTAGCTGACTCATTGATAGCGGTAATCTGGGGCACGCCAACACCGGCGATAATGCGGGTGGTGCAGATGGAACCGGGGCCAACGCCGACCTTGACCGCGTCGGCACCGGCGTCGATGATAGCCTGGGCGCCAGCGCGGGTAGCAGCCTGGCCACCCACAATATCAACGTGGGCTGCGGCAGGGTCCTTCTTCAGGCGGGCAATCATATCGAGCACGCCCTGGGAGTGGCCGTTAGCGGTATCAACGAAGAGGGCGTCAACGCCTGCCTCAACCAGGGTCATGGCGCGCTCGTAGCCGTCGCCGAAGAAGCCGATAGCCGCACCAACGCGCAGGCGGCCGTCCTCGTCCTTAGTGGCGCGGGGGTACTGCTCGCTCTTGGTGAAGTCCTTGACGGTAATCAGGCCGGTGAGCTTGCCGTCCTTGTCGATCAGGGGCAGCTTCTCAATCTTGTTTTCTGCCAGCAGGGCGAAAGCTTCGTCCTTGCTCATGCCCTCGTGGCCGGTAATGAGCGGCATCTTGGTCATGATGTCGCGCACGCGGGTGGTCTCAAAGGTGGACTCGGGCAGGTAGCGGGTGTCGCGGTTAGTGATGATACCGACCAGTACGTTGTTCTCGTCCACAACGGGAAGGCCCGAAACCTTGTAGTGGCCGCACAGGGCATCGAGCTCGGCGATGGTGGCGTCGGGGCCGACAGTCACGGGGTTGGTAATCATGCCGGATTCGCTGCGCTTGACGCGGTCCACGTGGTCAGCCTGGTCAGCGATAGAAAGGTTGCGGTGAATCACGCCCATGCCGCCCAGGCGAGCCATGGCGATGGCCAGGGCGGACTCGGTGACGGTGTCCATTGCTGCCGAGATAATCGGTGAGGCGATGGAGATGCGCTTGGTCAGGCGGGTGGTGGTGTCTGCATCTGACGGGATGACGTCGGTGTTGCCGGGCAGGAGCAGGACGTCATCGTAGGTGAGGCCGGTGAAGCCGAAGGGGTCTTCGCTCAGTGCAGTGGGAGTAGTCATGAAGGGTTCGCTACCTTTCGAGGGTATTCAGGTGGGCGCTTAGCGACACTGGTTTTAATCTTAGTCGGGTTAGCCCCGATGTGCGAGTGTAGGGCCCGGGCAGCTAACTGCCGCTTGCTCACATCAGGGGTTCCGTCCCTGTTCGTACTGGGTGAAACCCCTCCCCCGCCGTTTCTATTCCACGACCTCGTAGGGGGCGCTTCCGGCCGGCACAAGTTGAGTATGTGCCTGTGAACTAGCATCGGCTTTGCCCAGGGCTTCGAGCACGCGCGGGTCGAAGTAGGGGCTCAGGGTTTCGATATAGGTTGCGGTGATGTGGTCGTAGTCGAAGTAGGTGTAAACGTTACCGATGGACGCCGGGCAGGCGTTCTCGGGGCAAATCAGGTCAGAGAGGTTAAGGGCAGCAAAACCCGGGTAGGTTTCTTCGAGGGAGCTGAGGGGGTTGACCGTGACGTCCTGGCCGGGGCTCATGACGCAGTCGTCCGCCGTGCCGAAGGCGTCCATGCAGTCCTTGTGCATGGTTTCCATGCGCGGTGTATCGCGCAGGCCCAGAACCTGGATGCCAGCACCGGTAAGTTCCGCGATACGGCTTTCAGCATCGAGCAGCGGGGTGTCGGGCAGGTTGGGTTCTGACTTGGTGCCGTGCAGCAGGACGGTGTTGGGGGCAAGTTCCTGGATGAAGGCAGCGCTGTCTGCCGCCCAGGTATCGCATTCAAACCCGCTAGCGTAGGCGGTGTTGTCGGTTTCACCGAGGAAGCAGCCGGGGCGGGTCAGGGCGATGACCGTCCAGCCCTGGGATTGGGCGAGCGGACGCATGGCCGTCATCCACATCTGCATGTGGGAGTTACCCCAAGCCACGATGGTTCGGCTGGGCTGGGGTGAGTAGGCGACGTAGGTGCAATCCCCGGCAAGAGAATCGGGAACGGCCAGCTCGGGGGTCACATCGGTGCAGGCTGTGCCCAGGTCAGCCCAATCCGCATCGAGCACGGCACGGATGGGGATGACGGGGGCGTCTTCTTCCCCTGTGTACTCGTAGTCGGGCTGTAGCACTGCCGCCCCCACGTTATTGAGGGTGCGGTTAGCTTCAGCTTGCTCGGCCTGCCGGTAGATGGATGATTGCCAGGCGTAGGAGGGCCCTAAAGCAAGGCCCATGCATAGCGCACCGGTCACTAGCCCCGCTGTCATGGACCGGTTAGGTAGGGCCCAGTCCCGCAGGGGCTTTTCGACCAGCTGGGTCAGAGCCCAGGCGATAACACCCGAGAGAAGAAGCAGGCCAAGCCCAGCCCAGAACCCTGCCTTTTCCTGGCGGGTCTGGGATAGGTAGAACACGAGAATGGGCCAGTGCACCAGGTACAGGGCGTAGGAGAAACCTCCCAGGGCCAGCAGAGGTTTGGCGGTGAGGAGTTTTTCCGGCCCGAACCGGGTGCCTGTATCTCCAGCGATGATGACGAGCGAGGCCGCCAGGGTGGGCCACAGCGCCACATAACCGGGGAAGGTGCCGTTGACGTCCAGCACAAAGCCGCAAGCGATAATTGCCGCAATCCCAGCCCAACCCAGCACCGCACGCACTAGCGGCGGTAATTTCAGGACGGGCAGCCAGAGAGCCACCAGGGAACCTAGCGCGAATTCCCACAGGCGGGCCTCGGTTTCGAAGTAGGCCGCTTGCTGGTTAGCAGCAGTGACCTCAATCGAGTGGGACAGGGATAGCACAAAGAGGGCTGTAAAGGCACCGCTTAAAGCCCAGCGGGCAGAACCCCTCATACGCTTACCCAGCACCAGGGCGAGGGCAACCATCAGCATCGGCCACAGCACATACATCTGCCCCTGGACCGATAGCGACCAGAAATGGCGGAAGGGGGAGGCCAGGGAGGTATCGGCTGCGTAGTAGTCCACCGCGTTCTCGATCGACCAGTTGTTGTGCTGGTACAGAATCACGGCCTTTGCCTCATCGGCAATCGACAGCCAACGCTCTGCCGGAATAAAGAAGTAGGTGCCCAAGAGGGTCAGAACAACGGTAATAGACGCCAGGGGTAGCAAACGTTTAAAGACATGAACCCAATAGGCCACCAGAGTCTTTACACCGAACCAGGTGCCGGGCCCGACCAGCGTGCCCTGCTCCATCTTGCGAGCAAAAGAGCCGGTCAACAAAAACGCTGAAATCAACAGGAAGACATCGACACCGCCCGATACACGACCAAACCAGAAATGGTAAGCGGCAACCAGCAGGAGGGCGAGTGCGCGCAGCCCCTGGATCTCGGGGCGCCAGGTGCGTTCTGCTGAACGAGTGACGGCTGCGATGGTGCCGGTGGCTGGTTTGGTCTCGCTTGCTGGGCGGGGCACTGCGGTCTACCTCCTTTGCTGACAATCATCTGGTGCCAAAACATCGGTTGCTGAGGGGTAACGGGCAGGATGACACCAAGTTAAAAATGTTACTCTCGGTGGCTGGAAATTTGCTTTAAAAAGCAAATCCCGCTCTTACAGTGTTAGTCACTGCAAGAGCGGGATGTGCTGTACCCGAAAGGGGCTCCGGGTAAGGAGCCTTAGAGAGGGGCCTTACTTGGCTTCGTCCTCGTCCTTTTCCTCGGGCTTTTCGACAACCAGGGTCTCGGTAGTCAGCACCAGGGCAGCGATGGAGGCTGCGTTTTCCAGGGCTGAGCGGGTGACCTTGACGGGGTCGATGACGCCGCGGGCGATGAGGTCCTCGTATTCACCGGTTGCGGCGTTGAAGCCGTGACCGATGGGCATATCTGCCACACGGGAGGTAACCACGTAGCCGTCCTCGCCGGCGTTCTCCGCGATCCAGCGCAGGGGCTGGACCAGGGCGCGGCGGACGATGTCTACACCCACCTGGGCATCGCGGGATTCGAGCTCAACGCCGTCCAGGGCTGCCAGAGCGTGAACCAGGGCGGTACCGCCACCTGCGACGATGCCCTCTTCGAGTGCTGCGCGGGTAGAGGATACGGCATCCTCAATGCGGTGCTTGCGTTCCTTGGCCTCAACCTCGGTAGCAGCACCCACCTTGATGACGCCCACGCCACCGGCCAACTTGGCAAGGCGTTCCTTGAGCTTTTCGCGGTCCCATTCGGAGTCCACACGCTCAATTTCAGCACGGAGCTGGTCAACGCGCTCAGCAACAGCCTCAGAAGTACCGCCACCATCAACGATGGTGGTGTTGTTCTTGGTGACGGTCACGCGGCGGGCTGAACCGAGCTGATCCAGGGTGACGGCATCCAGGGAAATACCCAGTTCACCGGTAATAACGGTGCCGCCGGTCAGGATAGCCAGGTCCTGGAAGATTGCCTTACGGCGGTCACCAAAACCGGGTGCCTTCAGGGCAACAACATCGAGGTTGCCGCGCAGCTTGTTAACGACCAGGGTGGAGAGGGCTTCGCCGTCCACGTCCTCAGCGATGATGGTCAGGGACTTCTTAGCCTGAACGATCTTCTCGAGCACGGGCATAATCTCAGCCACGGTTGAAATCTTGCCCTGGTAGAGCAGAATGGCGGTGTTCTCGAGAACAGCCTCAGCACGCTCCGGGTCGGTGACAAAGGAGGGTGAGAGGTAGCCCTTATCGAACTGCATACCCTCGGTTACTTCGAGCTCAATCTCGGTAGTGGAGCCGTCTTCGATGGTGATGACGCCATCCTGGCCTACCTTGCTGAAGGCCTCAGAGAGCAGCTCACCAATCTGGGGTGACTGGGCAGAAATAGCTGCCACGTGAGCAACCTCTTCGCCGGTTACCTCGCGCGCATTAGCCAGCAGGCGCTCTGACACCAGCTTGGTAGCGGTCTCGATGCCGCGCTTGACCTCACCGGGGGCAGCGCCCGAGGTGACGTTACGCAGGCCCTCAGAAACCAGAGCCTGGGCCAGGACGGTTGCGGTGGTGGTACCGTCGCCAGCAACATCGTTAGTCTTGGTAGCTACTTCCTTAGCAAGCTGGGCACCCAGGTTTTCGTAGGGGTTTTCCAGTTCAATCTCGCGGGCAATAGATACACCGTCGTTGGTAATGATGGGTGCGCCCCACTGCTTATCAAGCACCACATTACGGCCGCGGGGGCCCAGGGTCACCTTGACAGCGTTAGCAAGCTTATCAACGCCTGCCTGCAGGTGCTTACGCGCATCATCATTGAATTCAAGCTGTTTTGCCATGAATCCTTACTTCTTTCTCGTGTTTCGTGTTGTATTCGGTAGAAACAGCGAAAACTTAGGAAACGACAGCCAGTACGTCGCGGGCTGACAGAATCAGGTACTCAGCGCCACCGTACTTAACCTCGGTGCCACCGTACTTGGAGAAGATAACGACATCGCCTTCAGCTACGTCAACGGGGATGCGGTTGCCCTTGTCGTCGATGCGGCCGGGGCCAACAGCGATAACCTTAGCCTCCTGGGGCTTTTCCTTAGCGGTATCGGGGATGACCAGACCTGATGCGGTGGTCTGCTCTGCTTCAACGATCTGAACGACAATGCGGTCTTCGAGGGGCTTGATAGCCATGGTGAGGTACTCCTTCAAGTGAGGTCTCAGCGTAAAACTTATGGGGGTGACCGTGGGGCACTAAGGCGGCTATACCCGGTATCGTCGCGGTGCTACCGGTTGCCGATTTAGCACTGTTAGCGGTCAAGTGCTAACTAAAACTTTATTCCCCTCACCCCCTACGGGCAAGATAAGGCGCCGGTTTCGCAGACAGCGCACCACCAGCATCACCACTGATGTGCAATAAAATACAGGTTGAAAGCCCCAAACCCGGCAGAAAGGCTAAACATGCTCAAACTCATCTTCTGGCCGGTACTCGTCCCCTCCTTCCTCTTCGCCGCCGGCTTCGGGGCTGTCGTTCCCGTCCAAATCATTGCAGCTATCAGGCTAGGAGCCTCACCCGAACTCGCCTCCCTGCTGGTAGCCGCCGCGGGCGTCCTCGCCCTCATCTGCACCGTCCCGGTGGGTGCAGCTATCGACCGGGTGGGCGATAAACGCGCCATGACACTGGCAACCCTCAGCGCCTCTGTAGCCCTCACCCTTTCAGCGCTCTCCCTCGCCCTACCCCTGGCAGGGGCTCTATGGCTCTACTTTTTCGCCCACGTTGCTCGTGTGCCAGCCACCGTCGCGTGGGGGCTCGCCCGACAAGCCGTACTAGCAGAAACTGTCGCTGCCCAAGACCGCGGCAAAGCCATGACCGCCCTCGGCGGCGCCCAACGAGCAGGTGCCCTCGCCGGGCCCCTCGCCTCAGCCCTCCTCCTTCTCTGGCTCCCCCTCTGGACAGTCTTCCTCTTCGCCCTCGCCCTCGTCGTCGCAGCCACCCTCTGCCTGCGCATCCGCAAACTCAACCAACGTTTCGACACCGCCACCAGCACAGCCCGCTCAAACCGCACCGAAGAAGACCTCGCCCTAGCCGTCCGCTGGCCCGCCGTCTGGGTCGCAGGCCTCGGCATCATCACCCTCGCCATGAGCCGAGTAACCCAACCCATCGTCGCCGCCCTCTGGGGTCTACACCTAGGGTGGAACGACGCCCAAATCGCCCTAGCCATCGCCCTGGGTTCAGCCCTCGAAATGGTCCTCATGGTTCCCGGAGGCTACCTCAAAGACCGAGTAGGACGCTCCGCCGTCCTCGCCCTCTGCCTCAGCATCTTCGGCGCCGGCTTCATCCTCGTACCCCTACTACCCACCAGCGCCGGCTTCATCACAGGTCTAGCCCTCATGGCCATCGGCAACGGCTTCGGCGCCGGCATCAACATGACCATCGGCGCCGACCTCTCCCCCAACATCGGACGCGCCAAATTCCTCTCCATCTGGTCCATGTTCTCCCAGGTCGCCATCGTCGCAGGGCCCCTAGCAGTCTCTGGCATCATGCTGATCTCTTCACTCCCGGTGGCCTTTACCGTCATCGGCTCTAGCGCCCTGGGCGGAGCTGTCTGGGCGCTTGCGACCCAGCCCATCACGAAGCTACCTACGGGGAGAAAAGGCACGTAAGAGGGGCGGGGGAGACCCGCTTGCGCCGACTGACCCTCTCGGGCTCGCCCTGGGGGCTCGCCCGATTCACGCCAGACCCAGCCAGTCGGCTTTCAGCGGGTCAATCCCTGCCCTCTCCCGCTCGCTCGATTCACGCCAGCCCCGAGCCAGCGGGCGTATGGCGCTTCCCCCTGCCCCTCCGGCTCGCCCGATTCACGCCAGACCCAGCCAGTCGGCTTTCAGCGGGTCTTCCCCCGCCCCTCCTCTTTCTGAACCAGCGGGTCTTCCCCGCCCAAACCTTTAAACTGGACACATGACCTTTTTCCCCCGCGCCGGCGCCCCCCCTTTCTCAGCTGACCAGCTAGCAACCCTTGACCAGCTCGTCCCCTACAACCCCGTTGACTCCCTGCAGGCGGTCTCTAGGCTCCGGACCCAGGGCATCAGCGCCGAGGACTCATCAGCCCTGCTAACCCAGGCCCGTCTTCGCACGCTGGGGGCTACCAAGTTCGGGGAAGAAGCCTCCCACATGCTTTTCACCGAGGCCGGCTATGAGCAGGCAACCCGCGCCGCCGTCGCCAACCACCACGCCGCCCGCTTCGTCGAGGCCGGACTCAACTCAGTTGCTGATTTAGGCTGCGGCCTGGGGGCAGACTCCCTCGCCTTTGCCCGCGCAGGGTTAGCGGTGACGTCCGTTGAGCTCGACCCCGCTACAGCAGCCCTCACCGCCCACAATCTCTCCCCCTACCCGTCCGCCCAGGTACTCGTGGGCAATGTGGAAGACATTGAGCTCGAAAAACTCACCACCGTGAGCGGCGAGCGCGTCGCCGCCCTCTGGCTAGACCCAGCCCGCCGAGAGATTGAAGGTGGCTCTACCACCTCCCGCCTTTTTGACCCCGAAGCTTTCTCCCCGCCCTTTTCCTTCCTGCAGAAGCTGGCGTCAACCGGAATTCCTATGGGGGTCAAGCTGGGGCCGGGCCTGCCCCACGAGGCCATTCCAAGCGGGGTGGAGGCCGAGTGGGTCAGCCACGGCGGGTCCGTGGTTGAGGTGCTGCTCTGGTTCAACGCCCTAGCCCGCCCCGGGATTGCCCGATCAGCTACAGTTCTAGGGGCGGACGCCACCACCCGGCAGGTGCTGGGTGAGATAAGTTCACCGCTTGCAGCGTCAGCTGATGAAGAGCCGGTTGAGATCACTGAGCTGGGTGCTTACCTGATTGAGCCCGACGGCGCGGTAGTACGGTCTCATCTGGTGGCAGACTTCGCCCGAGCGATTGGGGCTACCCTGCTTGATGAAAATATCGCCTACCTAACCTCAGACTCCCCCGCCCCTAGCCCGCTAGGCCGGGCCTACCGCGTCCTGGGTACCATGCCCCTCAACGAGAAAAAATTGCGCCGCTGGGTCAAAGAGCAGGGTATTACCACCCTGACCGTCAAAAAGCGGGGAGTCGATGTGATTCCCGAAAAGCTCCGGGCCACCCTACTCGCCGGGGTGAAAAAGAAAAAGGGGACGGCTGGCCGCGAAGCCACCCTGATTCTGACCCGTCTGGGCGAGGGCGCAGCCTCCCAGCGCCTGGCCATCTGGGCCGAACCGGCCTAGTTTATTACGTCTATCTCACCAGTAGCGTCATAGAGTGAGCCGGATTCTTCTGCGCTAGCCCCTGCCCCTAAGATAGAACCAGCACCGCACCGAGACCCTGGAGCCAGCGCATGATTTTTCACCCATCAGACCAGTCCACGATTGGTGTGGAATGGGAGGTCGCCCTCGTCGACCCCAAAACCCGCGAACTGGCATCCCGCGCAGACGAAGTGCTAGCGCTACTGAAAGAACAGCACCCGCAGGTTCTTGAAGCAGCCCCGGACCGGGCCCATATCACCGGCGAATTTTTGAATAATACCGTTGAGCTCGTTACCGGTATCTGCCGAACCCCGGCGGAGGCCGCAGACCAGCTCTCCCAGGCCACCGGCGTCCTGAAAAATGTAACCGACCAGCTGGGCCTAGCCTTCTTCTCAGCCGGAACCCACCCCTTCTCCCGGGCCCTGGACCAAAAAGTCGTTGATAAGGATCGCTACCTGCGGGTGCTCGACCGCTCACAGTTCTGGGGCCGCCGCCAAATTATCTACGGGGTACACGTACACACCGGGGTTGATTCTCGCGATAAAGCCCTACCGGTACTCAACGGACTCACAAACTTCTACCCCCACCTACTGGCTCTGTCGGCGTCCTCCCCCTTCTGGGAGGGAGAAGACACAGGGTTTGCCTCCCAACGAGCCCAGATTTTCCAGCAGCTACCCACCTCAGGTCTCCCCTTCACCTTCGAACGCTGGGAAGACTACGAGGACTACCTTAACGACCTGGCGGTCACCGGCGTCATCGACGACCCCAGCGAAAACCGGTGGGACGTCCGCCCCGTACCCAAATACGGCACGGTAGAAATGCGGGCCTACGACGGGCTGGCCTCTATTCGCGACATCACGGCCCTGACCGCCTTTACCCAGTGCCTGGTGGAGTGGTTCTCCCGCCAGCTCGATGCGGGCAAGCGAATTGAGCCCCTCAAACCCTGGCACGTGCAAGAGAACAAGTGGCGGGCTGCCCGCTACGGCACCGAGGCCATCGTCATTCTCGATAACCAGAACACCGAGCGCCTGGTCACCGAAGACACCCTGGGGCTTCTGAATAAGTTGGAGGCTATTGCCTCTGACCTGGGATGCTCTACCGAACTGGCTGATGTGGAGCGTATCTGCCTGGCCGGGGCTGGCTATCAGCGTCAGCGTCGTGTCGCCGCCGAAAACGGCGGAAACCTGCAGGCTGTGGTGGACGACCTGGCCGCACAAGCTACCGAGGGGCTGTAGCCTTCCACCCAGCAACCCGTGCTTTCTCCGGCTAGAGCGAAATCTTAGTGACGGGCAGGGACGAGTCTGCCGTGAAGTCGATACCCGACGGTGCCCGCCCCTCAGATACTAGACGGGCGCCCAGAGCCGCCACCATGGCCCCGTTATCGGTGCACAGGCTCAGCTGGGGAATGACCAGCTTGATACCGTGCTCAGCGCAACGCTGGGCAGTCAGCTCACGCAGGCGGGAGTTAGCGGCCACTCCCCCGCCCAACAGCAGGGTGGTGATACCGCGTTCAGTGCAGGCCAGCATAGCTTTCTTGGTAATAACGTCGACCACAGCTTCCTGGAAAGAAGCTGCGATATCAGCAACCGGAACCTCTTCACCCCGAGCCTCAAAGCCCTCAACGACGCGGGCAACAGCGGTCTTTAGACCCGAGAAAGAAAAGTCATAGCGGTGGGGACCGGGCTCCTCAGCGGTGCCCATAAACTTGCGGGTCGACAGGCCCCGGGGGAAGGCGAAAGCCGCCCCGTTGCCGTCCGCAGCAACCCGGTCAATCACCGGCCCACCCGGGTAGGGCAGGCCCAGCAGGCGGGCCACCTTGTCGTAGGCTTCACCGGCGGCGTCGTCCAGGGTCGCGCCCAGCAACTCAACATCCCCGGTAATGTCACGCACAGCCAGGATTTCGGTGTGCCCGCCGGAGACCAGCAGGGCGCCAATTCCCTCGCTCGGCAGGCCGTCCAGAAAATCAGCGGTGTGCCCCTCAATCCCGCAATCATCGAGCAGGCCCACGCCCACGTGGGCAACCAGGTGGTTGATGCCGTAGAGGGGCTTGCCGGTGGCGGTAGCCAGGGCCTTGGCCGCAGAGACCCCCACCATGAGGGCACCGGCCAGGCCGGGGCCAGCGGTCACGGCAATAGCGTCCAGATCGTCCAGGCTGACCTGGGCTTCGTCCAGGGCTGCTTGCAGGGCCGGAACCATGGCATCCAGATGGGCTCGGGAGGCAATTTCAGGGATGACCCCGCCAAAGCGCACGTGCTCGTTCATGGAGGACGAGACGGTGTTGGTCAGCAGGGTTGAGCCCCGCACAATGCCAATGCCGGTTTCGTCGCAGGAGGACTCAATACCCAGCACCAGGGGTTCGGTTTTAGCGGTCATGGCTGGTTTCTCCTTGCTAGGCGGTCTGTTGGGTGAGGTCGCGGCGCATGATGAGGGCATCGACCCCGTCGTTGTAGTAGCGGCGGCGCACATGGATCTGCTGGTAACCGTTTTTCAGGTAGAGGTCCTGGGCCCGGGGGTTATCGGCGCGTACCTCCAGTAGTATCTGTTCAGCGCCGCGGGCGGCTGCTTCACGGGCGAGAAAATCGAGCAGAGCCCGCCCGTAGCCGCGCCCCTCGTAGGCGGGGGCAACAGCGATGGTTTGCACGTCGGCGGTGTCGGCTACGCTCATGAGCCCGGCATAACCGATAACCTGCGGACCGGTTTCTGTAGGTATCTCCAGGACGACATATCCCCGGGTTTCGTGGGTGATTTCGGCAAGGAACATGTCCAGGGGCCAGGCGTCGGCCGGGAAAAGGTCGAGTTCTAGGGTATGGACAGCTGGGACATCGTGCAGGGTCATTTCCCTGGCTTGGGCTCCGTCGGCCAGACCCGTGGGGAGGTCAGTCAGTAGCATTAGACACTGGCCTTCTTGCGGGCGGCCGGCACCTTGGCATCGGATTCGCGCAGGTAGAGGGCGCTCGTATCAGTGCTGAGATTGGCCAGGCCCAGGCGGGCAGCGGCTGCCAGCAGGGCGGCGGCGTCCGGATGGGTATGCTCAAAGCCGGGCTGGGCATCCAGGGACTCCGGGTAAAGGGAGGTCCCAAACCCGTAGGCAGGCAGGGCGGGGGCCTCGCTGGCCGGGCCGACGGTGGGGCCACTCTCCAACTGGTAGCCGCTCTCGGTTAGTTCATAGACAGCCGAGTATATTTCCTTGCGGCGGGCATCTGAGGCGACAAGAAAACGGGTATGACCGGACGCCCGCGCGGTACCTTCCGCACGTTCGGCGAGGGCAGTAAGACTCATGATTCCGTAGAGGGGCTTGTTCCAGGCAAAGGCCAGGGAGCGGGCAGTGACGATGCCGGCGCGTAGACCGGTAAAGGGGCCGGGGCCGGTACCGGTTATCACAGCGTCAATGTCTTGGCCTGTTACTCCGGCTTCAGCCAATACTTCGGTGACGAAGGGAGCCATCACTTCGGCGTGAGAGCGGGTGTCTTCGGTTGACCGTGAGGCGAGCAGGGTCAGGGTCTGCCCGTCCAGGCGCCCCAGGGAGACAGAAGCAATAGCGGATGAATCAAGAGCAAGAATAAGCACCCCACCAGTCTAGCGTGTCTAGGCTCGGAGACTATGTGATAGGTATTTCCTGAAGCACCGCGGGCTCGCAGCGAAGCTGCTGGCTCGGCGGCTGGCGTGAATCGCATTGTGAGCGAAGCGAACCATGCGAGAGGGTCGGCAGCGAGCGCGAGCCCGCGGTGTTCCCAAAAGCCCCTATGCGCCCTCCGCCCCGCTACCGCTCAGCTTCTCTACCATCTCATCCCAAGCATTTTCCCAGCGGGGTCCGCTTCCGATGAGGCGGAGGCGGCGCGGTTCGGGGGCTCCGTCGTCCTCGTCGTCTTCTTCCCAGCTTCCCGGGGCGTAGAGGGCATAGGGGTCGGTTTCGGCCAGGTCTGCGCCTGTCACGCGGGTAAATTCCAAATCGAGAATAGAGTCTGACAGGTGCTCGGCTTTGTCGCGGCCCCATTCAATGACGGTGACGGAGCGATCCAGGGAGTATTCCAGGTCGAGATCGTCCAGCTCTTCGGCGCTGGCCAGTCGGTAGGCATCCACATGCACAAGGTCGGGCCCGCCGGGGCGGGGGCCGTCGGGCAGGTTGGGGTGCACGCGGGAGAGCACAAAGGTGGGAGAAATGACGCCTTCGCGCACGCCAAGCCCCTCACCCAGGGAGCGGGTAAAGGTAGTTTTTCCGGCTCCCAGTTCGCCGGTGAGAATCAGGACGTCGCCCGCGGTGAGGAGGGGGGCCAGGGCCAGGGCGATGGCGCGGGTGTGCTCGGGGCCGGTGATTTCGAGGTCAAGGACGCGGTCGGTCACGGTTTACTGCTCGCTTTCGGTGTCGCGCTGGCGCCAGGATCCGCCGACGCTGATGCGGGTGACGCGCGGGGAGATGCGGGTGACGATTTCGTAGTTGATGGTTCCAGCCGCTTCTGCCCAGTCGGTGACTGGCGGGTTGTCGCCGGTTCCGAAGAGGACGGCGGGGGCACCCAGGAAGCCAGCTGCGGGGTCAGCCAAACCGGGTTCGCCGAGGTCTACGACCAGCTGGTCCATGGCGATTCGACCCACTGCTCGGTAGGTTCGGGCCGGGCCGGATGCCGGGTAGATACGGACCGGCCCGCCGGTTGCGACTCGGGGAACGCCGTCCGCGTAGCCAACCGGCACTAGGGCCAGGGTCGTGGGCTTGTCGGTCACGTAGTTAAGGCCGTAGGAGACGCCCTGGCCTGCGGGGACTTCCTTGACTGCGTTGATGAAGGTTTGCAGGTGCATGACCGGCTTGAGTCCCAGGTCTGCTGGGGTCTGCCCGGGCAGGGGTGACAGCCCGTAGAGACCGAGACCAACCCGGACGGCGTCCCGCAGCAGGCCTTCTTCAGCGCCGACGGACGCCGCGCTGAAGGTTGCAGGAGTGTTAGCGAGGTGGCGCAGGGTCGGGCGCAGACCGGCGGAGTGTAGGAGGCCTAAAGCCCGGTCGAAGGTCTGGGATTGTTCGGCTGTTTCGGTACGTTCTGGCTCATCGGCTACTGCCAGGTGGGAGAAGACCCCGACTACCTGCAGCACCCCGCCCTCTTCGAGCTGGCGGGCGGCGGCGGCGAGCGCCGGTAGTTCACTCATGGTCACGCCGTTGCGGCCGAGGCCGGTATCTACTTTGAGATGGACCTTGACGGGCTCTTGCTGCCCGCTGTCACGGTAGGCGGTTGCAATGGCGTCAAGTTCCCAGGTGCTTGAGACGCCCAGTTCGAGATTGTCTGCCAGGGCTTGAGCAAAGTCGGTTCGGGGGGTATGGAGCCAGGCGATAATGGGAGCCGTAACGCCACCGGCTCGGAGGGTGCGGGCTTCTTTGACGTGGACGACCCCCAGGTAGTCAGCTCCTGCCGCCACCGCTGATCGGGCTACGTCGAGAGCCCCGTGCCCGTAGGCGTCCGCTTTGACCACGGCAATGAGGGCGCGCTGCCCGATGAGGGCTTTGATGCGCCGGACGTTATGTTCGACGGCATCCAGATCGATGATGGCCAGGCGTTCTGCGTCTGTGGGAGCGTCAAGGGGCACGAAGCCGTGGGCGCGGTAGAGGCTGTCGATAGACACGGTGTCATCCTTGGGCGTAGGGTCTTTTCTTCTCTAGCTTAGTTGAGTTTGCCGTTAGCGCACCTGCGCTGACGCCTACAGAGCACGGGCAGATGTGGCAGGGGTAGAGTAGAGGTGTGAGTTTTTCTTTTCCGCTGCACCTGCATATCTTTTCGCTGCATACCTCACCCCTGGCCCAACCCGGGTCAGGGGATGCCGGCGGCATGAACGTCTATATTGAGCGTTCTTTGGCGGCTCTTCTTGAGGTCAACCCCCAGCTGACCGTGGAAGTTTTTACGCTGGCAACCGACCGCCAGCAAGCTGGGCAGGTACGGTATCACGAGCGGGCTACCGTTACCGCTCTCTACCTGCCTGAGGCTGAAGGAGCCCGTAAGGAAGATTTACCTGAGCTGGTTCCGGGCTTTGCTATGGCCGTTCGGGCTATAGCGTCGCGACCGCCCCAGCTGGTTCACAGCCACTACTGGCTCTCGGGCCTGGCGGCCCTTGCAGCCTACCCGCAGGTACCGCTCGTTCATACAATGCACACCACCGCAGCTGCCAAAAATGCCCGGCTGGGTGAGGGCGAGCGCCCGGAACCCGAGGTGCGTTTGCGGGGCGAGCAGGCGTTGGTGCGTAGAGCCGCTGCCCTGGTAGTGAATACAGAGTATGAGGCTACCCAGATGCGCGACTTCTACGGGGCACAAGAATCCCAGCTGGTAACGGTAGCCCCCGGTGTTGACCTTTCTGTTTTCTCCCCGAGCGATGGCCTCCGCCCTCTTCACGAAGGGCAGGACGGCGCAGCCCACCTGGTCTTTGCCGGCCGCCCCCAGCACCTCAAGGGCCCTCACCTGCTGGTTGAAGCCCTCGGCCTGCTTCCGGGGGAGCTGGGCGTTACCCTCGACATCATTGGGACCTCCGGCACAAGCTATGAGCAGGGTCTCGCTACCCGAGCAGAAGAGCTGGGATTAGGTGACCGCGTCCGTCTGCTTCCCTCGATGACTGCCCCCGACCTCGCCCAGGCTTTCCGAAAGGCCGATATCGTAGCCTGCCCTTCATCCTCAGAAACGTTTGGCCTGGTTGCCTTGGAGGCCTCTGCCTGCGGCACCCCGGTGCTCGCCAGCAAGGTGGACGGGCTCAGGGAGGCAGTAGCTGACGGCGTCACCGGTCTGTTGGTAGCCCAGCGGACGCCCGCCGCCTGGGCGGACGCCATCGAGCAGCTCGTGAAAGACCCGCAGCTTCGACACGCCTTAGGACAGGCCGGGGCCCGGCGCGCCCACGACTTTACCTGGCAAGCAACAGCCCAGGCCCTTATTCAGCTCTACCAGTCCCTTGCCCGCTCTTAGGAGGAAACCCATGACCTTTTCCATGACCCGCCAAGAATTCGCAGCCTACCTCGATAATTCGCGCATCACCGGGCAGGTAGCAACCGCCCGTGAGAACAACCTCGCCCATATGAAGGGCTTTGTTGAGGGCAACGAGCACCTAGAATTCGGTGTGAAGTGGACCAGGAACTGGACCGTCGACGATATCTTCGAGCTGATGGCGCGCAGGGTCGGCACCAGCTCCGACCCCAACCATAGGGAGGGCCAAGACACCATCAGCGCTGACCTCTGTATCGACGGTCTCACCGAGTACGCCCACATCTTCGGTGACGCAGTACGGGCGGGCAAAAGCCTGCTCTTTGCTACCGGCCACCCCGCAGGCCTCTTCCCTATCTACGCCCGACTTGCAGCAGCGGCCAAAGCCCACGGCGCGACCGTCCTGACCATCGAGGAGGGCGACCGCTTTCTTGACGGCGATATCCGCCAAATCTTTGACGTTATCATGTTCGAGCAGTACGGCAACCTGCAGCACACTCACTTCCCCGGCCCTATGCAGCTAGCGCTCGCCCAGCTTCAAGAACGGGGAATTACTCCCAATCTTGTTGTCGCCGATCACGGGCTTGCCGGCTATGCGGCGTCCGCTGGGATTCCGACCATCGGTATCGCTGACTGCAACGACCCCGGGCTGTTCGTCTCCGCCGAACAGGGTCAGATACTCGTTGCGGTGCCCATGGACGATAACGTCACGCCCCACCTCTACGAACCGGTGATCGATTTTATCCTGCATGAAGCTGGACTTACCCGCTAAGAACACTCTGACCAGCACTAACAAGTTACTTTCACCTGAAAGTGTGAAGCATATTTCAGGATATCTACCTGCTCTTAAGCCAGCTGACACTGTAGTATTAAAAGCCTAATCGTACAGGTCTGCCCACCTCACTCTCGCACCCGGCGCAGGCACCATCTTTAGGGGAATACACACTAGTGAACGAACAGTACATTGAGGAGCGGTGGGCAGAAACCCGTAACCGCCGCACCTGGCATCCCAAGGTCAAAGCTGCGCTTTACCTAGTCGACATTTTGGCTATTGCGGTGGCTATCACGGTGTCGCATATCGTCAGCTTCGGCTTTCAAAACACCGAAGTTGTATCCCGCACTCCCCTTCCGCTTGGGTATGTGGGAACCGGCATCGTTTTTGGCATGATTTGGTTCTTTGTCTTGTCAATCGCCAATAGCCGCAACATCCGTTACCTGGGCCATGGCGTCGATGAATACCGACTCGTCACTAAAGCGACAACCTACTTCTTCGCGGTCATCGCAATTTTCTCCTACCTGACCAAAATTGATTTTGCCCGCACCTACGTTATGCTGGCCTACCCCATCGGCATTGTTCTGCTTCTCTGCGCCCGCTGGGGCATCCGCCGCTGGCTCGTTCACTGGCGATATAAGGGGCGCGCGCTTTCCCGCGTCATGATTATCGGTGACTCAGCCTCGGGCGAGCACCTCTACAAGACCCTCCAGGGGGCCCGCACCTCAGGCCTCTCGCCGGTAGCAGCCTACCTGCCTCGTTCACGTCCGGGCACCCAGCTCGCCGAGGGGGCTATCCCGACCCTGGGCTACTCGCCCGATGCAGCCGAGGTCCTCAAGGTAGTCCGTGAGAACAATATTCACGCGGTAGCTGTCTCCACCGGTCACGGCCTCAACCCCACAGAGCTGCGCCGTCTGGGCTGGGCGCTGGCGGCCGCCCACGTCGCACTTATCATGGCACCTGCCATGACCGATATCGCTGGCCCCCGCATCCATACCCAGCCCCTCAACGGCGTGCCCCTAATTCACGTTCACACTCCCCGCATCGAAGGCATGCAGGCCCTGATTAAGCGAGCTATCGATGTTGTAGCCTCAGGCCTTGGTCTGATTTTCCTGGCCCCCCTGCTGGTTCCGGTTGCCCTGCTGGTCAAGAAGGACGGTGGCCCCATCTTCTTCTTGCAGGAACGCGTCGGCTACCGCGGCACTCCTTTCCACATGATTAAGTTCCGCTCCATGGTAACCAACGCCGAAGAGCTCAAAAAGGAGCTCATGGATCAGAACGAGGGTAACGGGGTGCTCTTCAAGATGGCAGACGACCCCCGCATCACTAAGATCGGCAAGTTCATCCGCAAGTACTCTATCGATGAGCTTCCCCAGCTCTGGAACGTCTTTGTCGGCGATATGTCGCTGGTAGGCCCCCGCCCTCCGCTACCTTCTGAGGTTGAGCAGTACGAAGAGGACGCCTACCGCCGCCTGCTGGTCAAGCCCGGCATTACCGGCCTCTGGCAGGTCTCTGGCCGCTCGAATCTTTCCTGGGAAGAGTCTATTCGCCTAGACCTCTACTATGTTGAGAACTGGTCGGTTATGAGCGATATCGTCATTCTCTTCCGCACCGTCCGCGCGGTCTTCGCCAAGGACGGCGCCTACTAGAACTCGTATGTAAGAAGGCCGGTTACCGTTAGGGTAACCGGCCTTTGGTATAGGCTCTACCGCTCAAGGAATATGGCAACGGCCTCTGGGATCTTCTGGGCCACCAGGGTAGGTGGCGTGGGGCCAGAAATCCCTGCTCCGTGCACCAGGCCTGCTGCTAACTGCTGGACCCGGACGGCCGCCCCCGCTAACCTGGCGTAGTCAGTTGAGAGGGCACCGGGCTTGGATTCTTCTGCCTGATAGCGGGCAAGAAGAGCCCCCAGAATACCGGTAAGAGTATCCCCGCTACCGGCGGTGGCCAGCCAGTGGTTCTCGCTGGTTATCTGAAAGAGCTCACCGGTGGGTGCGGCGAAGATGGTCGTGCTGCCCTTAAGCAGAACAGTTGCCCCCGTTGCCTGAGCCAGTAGGCGGGCAAAGCGGTCCGGGTCAGCTTCGACATGCTCCCGGCTGGGTGGCTCGGTGAGCTCAGGATCCACGGCATAGAGCGCGGACGGTGCCAAGGCAAAAATCCAGGTCAGGGCATCGACCAGCTCACCGGCATGAGGCGTCAGAATATGGTGTGCCGTCAGCTCTAGCCCGTCAGCCACCAGCCGGGCAGCTAGGGATACTGCCCCTGCGTCAATAACAGCCGGCTGCCCTCCTGCAAGGACGGCCAGGGCTTCAGCTTCTCGTGATTCTCCGGCGATACCTGAGCCAAGAGCCCAGGCATCTATGTGTAGTTTCTCGGCTTCGCCCACGCTGCATACAGCTTCAGGCACGGCCAGCTGTACCTGGAAGTTCAGGGAGGACGTTCCAGCAAACCGCACCATGCCGACCCCGGTATTGACGGCAGCGCGGGCAGACATGAGGGCAGCACCCGGGTAGGTATCGCTCCCGGTCAGCAGGCCTAACACCCCGCGGGTGTACTTATGGGAGGAAGAAGTAGGGCAAGTGACATATTGTTCGACGTCCCCGTGGGTCAATTCTTTGGCGCTAACCACTCTAGTTCCCCTCTTCTACCGGGCGAGCTAACAGCAGCCCCCGGGCAGAGGGATCTAAACGCAACAGGTTCAACAGGTCACTGTCGCTCAGGTACTCTGCCACAACGGTTGCGGTAGCTATAGGTTCATCATGGCTCATCGTGAGGTGCCAGCGGTTGATCCCCAGTTCAGCAGCTCGCCGGGCAACCGTCCCTTCTGCGACCAGGTAGGGGGCGCCGTCCGCGTCCTTCTCCACCCAGCAATCCTGCCAGTTCAAACCCGCAGGGGCCCGCAAGGCCTTGGCAGCGGCCTCCTTAGCCGCAAAGCGGGCGGCTAGGGAGCGGACGGGCAACCCCCGCTCCCCCGGCGCAAAGAGCCGCTCCCGTAGGGCTGGGGTACGTTCTAAGAGCTCAGCGAACCGATCTATATTGACCACGTCAGTACCGGTACCAATAATCATAGGCTCTCTCTTCGCTCCTTCTAAAGCATCTTTCTCTTGCCCATTCTACGTTCCCGCCTATCAGTTTAAAGAGCGAACCCCGCACCCTACCGGGTACGGGGTTCCTATCTCTACTCGTGTAGAGAAGCTTTACTCGACGGTTACTGACTTAGCCAGGTTACGGGGCTGGTCAACGTCGTAGCCCTTCGCGTGAGCCACAGAGCATGCAAAGATCTGCAGGGGCACGGTGGACAGCAGGGGCTGGAGCAGGCTGGGTGAGGCGGGGATGCGGATGATGTGATCTGCATGTTCCTCAACAGCGGTATCGCCCTCTTCTGCGATAACGATGGTCACTGCACCGCGAGCGCGGACTTCCTGGATGTTAGAAACAACCTTGGAGTGCAGGGAGTCGCGGCCGTTGGGTGAGGGGACGATGACGAAGATGGGCTGGCCTTCTTCGACAAGGGCGATGGGGCCGTGCTTGAGCTCGCCCGCTGCGAAGCCTTCGGCATGCAGGTAGGCGATTTCCTTGAGCTTCAGGGCGCCTTCCATCGCTACGGGGAAGCCAACGTGGCGGCCCAGGAAGAGCACGGACTTGGCGTCCTTCATAGAGGTGCCGAGATCCTTGACCTGCTGCTCATTGTCGATAACAGCCTGAATCTTCTCGGGCATCTTCTGCAGCTCTTCAAGGATGGTACGGATTTCATCCTTGTACATGTTGCCGCGCAGCTGGGCCAGGTAGAGGCCGAGCAGGTAGGCAGCAGCAATCTGCGAGAGGAAGGCCTTGGTGGATGCAACTGCGATCTCGGGGCCCGCGTGAGTGTAGAGAGCTGCATCGGATTCACGGGGCAGAGTTGAGCCGTTGGTGTTACAGATTGAAATAACCTTGGCTCCCTGTTCCTGGGCGTGGCGCACTGCCATGAGGGTGTCCATGGTTTCGCCGGACTGGGAGAGGGCAACGACCAGGGTCTTCTCATCTACGATGGGGTCACGGTAGCGGAACTCATGGGCCAGCTCGACCTCGGTGGGGATGCGGCACCAGTGCTCGATAGCGTAGCGGGCTACCTGGCCAGCGTAGGCGGCGGTACCACAGGCGACAACGATAATCTTGTTGACGGAACGCAGGGTGGCGTCGTCAATCTTAAGTTCGTCGAGGGTCAGGTTACCCTTTTCGTCCAGACGGCCCAGCAGGGTATCGCGCACGGCTGCGGGCTGCTCGTGGATTTCTTTCTCCATGAAGGAGTCGTAGCCACCCTTTTCAACAGCAGCGGCGTCCCACTCGATGGTGAATTCCTTGCCGTTGGCGGGGAAACCTTCGAAGTCGATGATGGAGTAGTCGCTACCGGTGATGGTAACAATCTGGTCCTGGCCCATTTCGACTGCCTTCTTGGTGTAGTCGATGAAGCCAGAGACGTCTGAGCCCAGGAAGTTTTCGTTTTCGCCCAGGCCAATAACCAGGGGTGAGTTGCGACGGGTTGCTACGACACGATCAGGGTGGTCAACGTGGATGACCAGGATGGTGAAGGCGCCTTCAAGGCGGTTTGATGCCTGACGGACGGCTTCGGTGAGGTCCTTGTTCTCCAGCTTGTTGTAGATGGAGGCAATCAGGTTAGCTGCAATTTCAGTGTCGGTCTGTGACTTGAACTCACAGCCTTCTTCAACCAGTTCAGCGCGCAGCTCTGCGAAGTTTTCGATAATGCCGTTGTGCACAACTGCCAGGCGGCCGTTGTCTACAACGTGCGGGTGAGCGTTATTGTCGGTAGGGCCACCGTGGGTAGCCCAGCGGGTGTGACCGATACCGATAGTGGTAGCAGGCAGCGGGTTAGCTTCTACTTCGGCTTCGAGGTTAACAAGCTTGCCTGACTTCTTACGGAATTCAATGCCGTTGTCACCAATGAGGGCGACACCGGCTGAGTCATAGCCGCGGTATTCCTGGCGGCGCAGACCTTCGAGAACCACATCGTATGCGGTATGGTCAAATTTCTTACCGTCTACGGCAGTGCCGAGACTTACGTATCCTACGATTCCACACATGCCTTCATCTTACATCTAAGAATTCGCTGACCCACTGCAGTCTTCGCCACAGTGTCGCAACCTATTGCCTCTCTATAGACCTCTGTCATATTAGGTGCTCTTTCTTCCGACCTCTAGACTGATGTAAATGAGCATGTCCGCGCTTTCTTCTAAATACTCTCCTTTTACCGAGCTAGACCGGGATACCTGGTCGCGTCTCGCTAGCGAGATTTCGGTTCCGCTGACGGAGGACGAACTACAGCAGCTTCGCGGTCTGGGCGAGACCATTGACCTAGATGAGGTGGCTCAGGTTTATCTTCCTATTTCTCGACTGCTCAACCTCTACGTCAATGCAGCCGCGAGCGCTAACCACATGACGAACGACTTTTTAGGCCTTCAAGGCCAGAAAGTCCCTTTTATTATCGGTGTGGCAGGGTCAGTAGCTGTCGGCAAGTCCACTACCGCGCGCGTCCTGCAGGAGCTTCTCCGGCGCTGGCCCTCAACCCCGAACGTCCAGCTAGTGACGACCGATGGCTTCCTCTACCCCAATGCCGAGTTAGAACGCCGGGGGCTTATGGGACGCAAGGGTTTCCCAGAGTCCTACGACCGCCGTGCCCTCTTGAGGTTTGTGTCAGAAGTGAAGTCAGGTGCTCCCCTCGTCACCGCCCCTAAGTATTCCCACCTCTACTACGACATCGTAGAGGGTGAGCGCATTGAGGTTACCAGCCCCGACGTTCTCATTGTCGAGGGCTTAAATGTATTAGCCCCAGCCAAGCTTGATAGCGAGAAAAGCTCGGCACTAAGCCTGGCTGACTTCTTTGATTTCTCTATCTACGTTGATGCTTCCACACGGGACATCGAACACTGGTATGTGCAGCGGTTTTTGAAGCTGCAACGGTCAGCTTTTACCAACCCCAACTCCTACTTCAAACGGTATGCCGATTTATCGGAGGACGCAGCGGTTGAGCTAGCTTTGAGTATTTGGCGCTCTATCAACGAACCTAACCTGCGAGAGAATGTGCGCCCCACACGTGGGCGAGCCCGACTGATCTTGAAGAAGTCCCATGATCACAAGATTCGTAAGGTTCTGCTACGGAAGAACTAGGTATGCGCTCTTATCTTTCACACTTTTCATTGGCTTTAGCGGGTAGCCTCATGGCTCTGTCGCTGACCGCCTGCGGTCAGAGCACATCCACTGAGCCGGACGCCGCCCCGTCGTCTGCCAGCTCAGTGGCGGCTTCCATTCCTCAGCAGGTAGCTTCTTCGAGCGCACCACCTTCTTCTAGCGCGAGCGCTGAGTCAGCTGCCCCTAGCCAGGCTGCCACGCGCCGTCCTGCCGATATTGAGTCGGCATCATCGATGACGGTTCTCGTCAATAAGCACAATCCTCTCTCCCCTCTCACCTACGCTCCTGATGATTTACAGCCGTTTGGCTCCGTCCTGCTTCGTGCCGAGGCAGCGCAAGCAGCGCACCGCATGTTTGCTGACGCTTCGGCAGTTGGTGCCCCCATGGTGGCCCTCAGCGGCTACAGGTCGTATGAGACCCAGCAGGGAACCTACGCCAGCTGGGCTGCCCAGTACGGTACAGATCAGGCAGATGTGGCTTCTGCCCGCCCCGGTTATTCGGAACATCAAACGGGTCTTGCCCTCGATATCGGAACCGGTGGCGCCTGCGACCTCCAGCCCTGCTTCAAGGACACGGCAGCTGCCCTGTGGGCAGCTGAGAACGCCCACCGCTATGGCTTTGTAGTGCGCTACCCCTGGTGGCACCACGAAACCACCGGCTACTGGTATGAGTCCTGGCATTTGCGCTATATCGGTGTTGACGAAGCCACCGCACTGAAGGAATCCGGGTTTGAAACGCTAGAAGATTTCTGGGGTACGGGGCCCGCCCCCACCTACCAAGAAACGGGTACCTAGTGAGGGGTTGACGGTCGGTAACCTACAAATTTTTAGCATAAGCTGGCAGGCTACCCTAGCCTGTGAGTAAACCCACTGGTTTACAGCGAAAATTTCAGCTCAGATTGGTGTTCACCGCTGGCAGAAACCGCTATTCTTGAACTCATGCTTAGTGGTTTTAAAGATTTCATCACCCGCGGTAACGTCATCGACCTCGCAGTCGGTCTGATCATTGGTACCGCCTTTACTGCAGTAGTTAACTCTCTCGTTGAGTCCGTCATGATGCCCGCCATCGCGATGCTGACCGGTGGAGATATCTCCTTCGATCAGTGGCTAGCATTCGGCGACGTCAAAATCGGTGTCTTCCTGACCGCAGTTGTTAACTTCCTCATCGTTGCAGCAGCCCTGTACTTCTGCATCGTTATGCCCATCAACAAGTTCAACGAGCGTCGTGCTGCCAAGCTCGACCTTGAAGAAAAGGTTGAGGAAGAGGATCCCCAGGTTGCTCTGCTGAAGGAAATCCGCGACGCTCTGACCGTCAAGTAATTTTCTATCCTTTGATAGAGAAAGCCCCGGTAGTTACCTACCGGGGCTTTCTCATGCCCTGTTGTTTCTTGCATAACCGGAGAAAACAATTTCTCACATAGGTTAGACAAGTATAGGCTTGAGCGCAAAAAGCCGGGCACCGCTCCCCCGGTGAGGGAGAACAGGGCCCGGCAGAGGCTAAGAGGAGGCTACCTAGATAGCCAGTTCACGAGCCACAACGTCGGCTAGAGCCTGGGCGGTTGCATCGGCAACCTCCTGGGTTTCAGCTTCAACCATGACGCGCACCAGGGGTTCGGTACCCGAGGGGCGAAGCAGAACTCGACCGGTATCGCCCAGCTGGGCTTCGGCGTCCTTAATCGCTTCTTGCAGGGGCACACAGCCAGCCACGCCAGCGCGGTCAACGCCCTTGACGTTAATCAGCTTCTGGGGGGTTGCCTGCATGCGGTTAGCCAGCTCAGAGAGGGGCAGGCCGGTACGGGCCATTTCAGCAGCCAGATGCAGACCTGTGAGCACGCCGTCACCGGTAGTGGCATGGTCCGACATAATCACGTGGCCCGACTGCTCACCGCCCAGGTTAAAGCCGTTCTTGTTCATGGATTCCAGCACGTAGCGGTCGCCCACAGCGGTGCGCTCTAGCTTGATGCCGTGTTCCTTGAGGAAGATTTCCAGGCCCAGTGAAGACATGACAGTGGCGACCAGGGTGTCATCCTTGAGGGTTCCTGCTTCCTTCATCGACAGCGCCAGAATCGACATAATCTGATCGCCATCGACCAGGTTGCCCTGCTCATCGACAGCCATACAGCGATCGGCGTCGCCGTCGTGGGCAATACCCAGGTCAGCACTGTGGCGAACAACCGCTTCCTGAAGCTTCTCGGGGTGGGTCGAGCCCACACCGTCGTTGATGTTAATGCCATCGGGTTCAGCACCAATCACAAACACCTTGGCGCCCAGGGTGCGGAAGGCATCGGGAGAAACCCCGGATGAGGCACCGTTAGCACAGTCCAATACAACCTTGAGGCCGTTAAGGCGGCGGTGCTCGGGCATGGTTGAGACCAGATGGGTGACGTAGCGGTCTTCACCATCAGTCAGCGGACGGACGCGCCCCACCTCACCGTGGGTGGGGTAACGGAAGTCCTTAGAGCGGTAGAGGGCCTCAATGGCGTCCTCAATCGCATCATCCAGCTTCTTACCGCCGCGAGCCAGGAACTTAATTCCGTTATCTTCAGCCGCGTTGTGGGAAGCAGAAATCATGACGCCGAAGTCGGCTTCTGTGCTTGCCACCAGGTAGGCCGCGGCGGGGGTGGGCACCATACCCGCATCGAGCACGTCAACACCTGACGCTGCGAAGCCTGCGGTCATTGCCGCGCCAATGAACTCACCTGAGATACGGGAGTCATGGGCGATAACAGCCTTGGGGCGGACACCTTCTTTAACCGTATTGAACCCAAGGACGATGGATGCGGCCTGCGCAAGCTCCATAGCAAGAGCAGGAGTAATCACTTCGTTAGCGAGGCCGCGAACACCGTCGGTTCCGAATAATCTAGACATTACTGATTATTCTACGCGCTCAGTTCTATTTTTCTTCGCGTAGGACGGGGAAACCTTCTGGGTTTTCGGGCACATCGTCCTCGAGAACATCCGAGCCCTTGCCCACAATCAGCGGGTCGGTAGAACCGACCAGGGCGTGGTCCTTATCGGGGTAGTCGAACTGGTTGAGCACGTGGCGCATAGCTTCGAGGCGGGCGCGCTTCTTGTCGTTAGACTTCACAACGGTCCAGGGGGCATCGCCGGTGTCGGTGTAGAAGAACATAGCCTCTTTAGCTGCCGTGTAGTCATCCCACTTATCGAGGGAAGCCAGGTCGGTAGGCGATAGCTTCCACTGGCGTACGGGATCGGTGCGGCGAGAATTAAAGCGAGCCAGCTGCTCTGCACGGGTAACGGAGAACCAGAACTTAATGAGTTTGACACCAGAGTTAACCAGCATGCGCTCTAGTTCGGGGACCTCGCGCATGAACTCGTAGTACTGCTGGGAAGTGCAGTAGCCCATGACGCGCTCAACACCTGCTCGGTTGTACCAGGAGCGGTCCATGAGCACGATTTCGCCGCCGGAGGGTAGGTGCTGGATGTATCGCTGGAAGTACCACTGGGTCTGCTCGACGTCGGTGGGCTTTTCAAGCGCAACCACGCGGGCACCGCGGGGGTTCAGGTGCTCCATGAAACGCTTGATGGCACCGCCCTTACCAGCTGCATCTCGGCCTTCGAAGATAATCAGTACCTTCTGGCCGGTTTCCTTGACCCAGAGCTGTAGTTTGAGCAGCTCAATCTGCAGGGCTCGCTTTTCCTTCTCGTATTCCTTACGGGAAAGCTTCTTGTCGTAGGGGTAGCCGGCCTTCCAGGCATCCGATTTCTCGCCGTCACCGCTGAGTTTCTTGGTCAGAGATGAAATTTCGTCGAGCTCTGCGCTGTAATCCTCTACGACCGATACGCGGCGGGTCTCTTTGGTGAGAGCCGCTTTAACGGCTTCCTTCTTGGAGTCAGTTGCCTGTTCAGGGGTAACCTGCTCCGCAGCTTCGGTGCTGGGAGTTTCTAGCTCGGTTGCGGCGTCCTTGCCTGCGGCCTTGGTGGAGCGTGAAGTGCGAGTGGTGTTCGAAGATGCCATGGGCACCCTTTCTCTCGTGTGTATGTTCCACATCTATTTTAGGCATAAGACGTGAGACACCCCACTGTTACACGTCTTTTGACCCTAAGCCAGGCAAGGCAAATGCCCCATTTCTGCAAAGAGAAATGGGGCATTTGACAACAAATCTGAGCAGTAGGCCCAGTAATCGCAGCTTAGCGCTTTGAGAACTGTGAAGCCTTGCGTGCCTTCTTAAGACCAGCCTTCTTACGCTCGATAACGCGAGCGTCGCGAGTCAGGAAGCCTGCCTTCTTCAGAGCGGGGCGGTTGTTCTCAGCGTCAATCTCGTTCAGGGCACGAGCAACGCCAAGACGCAGAGCGCCAGCCTGGCCGGAGGGGCCGCCACCTGAGATACGTGCGAAGACGTCGTAGGCGCCTTCGAGTTCAAGCAGCTTGAAGGGGTCGTTTACTTCCTGCTGGTGCAGCTTGTTGGGGAAGTAGTTGTCGAGCTCGCGACCGTTGACGGTCCACTTACCGGTACCGGGTACCAGGCGGACGCGGGCAACGGCTTCCTTGCGACGGCCAACAGCCTGACCACCGACGGTCAGGGCGGGGCGGGCAGCCTTTTCAGCAACGGGTGCTGAGGACTCGGAAGTGTAGCTGGTGAGCTCTTCTTCGGTGGTGTACTCTTCGTTCTGAGCCACGATGTCTCCTTTAATAGTTCTTTCGTAGGCCCGAATTACTGGGCAACCTGGGTGAATTCGTAGGTCTTGGGCTGCTGAGCTGCGTGGGGGTGCTCGGAACCTGCGTAGACCTTGAGGTTCTTGAGCTGCTGGGCAGCCAGCTTGTTCTTGGGGAGCATGCCCTTAACAGCCTTTTCTACGGCGCGAACAGGGTTGGTTTCCAGCAGTTCGGCGTAGTTGACTGACTTCAGACCACCGGGGTAACCGGAGTGGCGGTAGGCACGCTTCTGCTCAAGCTTGGCACCGGTCAGTGCAACCTTTTCAGCGTTGATGATGATGACGGAGTCACCCATGTCAACGTGGGGTGCGAAGGTGGGCTTGTGCTTGCCGCGCAGCAGGATTGCGGTCTGGCTTGCGAGACGGCCGAGAACAACATCAGAGGCATCGATGATGTGCCACTGGCGGTTGTTGTCGCCTGACTTCGGAGTGTAAGTGCGCAAAATTTCGCCTTTTCTCGTTTCTTGTAGCGCTAGTTGGGTATCGCGCTGGTTTACATAGGTGCGTTTACGCAGGGTTTGGGTGAGGGCCAAACGCATCTGCGGTACCGATTTCCTCAGACCTCTTGTTCCCCGTTATTGTCCTGCAACTAGACCGAAGAACAGGGTACGAAATGAGGGCGGTATACGCACAACGTATGAAACTATACAGAGTTTCAGTCTCTTAATCCAGGTCCTTGCCCTTTAAAGACGGGGTTTTGACCGACCTCACGTTTAAATCACAGGCTTGTGATTTAGAGGGTTCGTAGGTTTCGGGCTTTCTCGCTTTGGGCTGCGTAGCCGGACGCCTCTGGGTAGGTGATAGCGGCTAGGGCCAGACCGCGCGGGGCAGATAGACGCACCTGGGAGTCTCGTACGGGCTCTTCGATACGGGAGATGAGCCAGGCTTCGTCCTTTTTCCCCTCCCCCACCATCACCAGTGAGGCGATGAGGGTGCGCACCATGTTGTGGCAGAAAGCGTCTGCTCTGATGCTTGCCTCGATGAGTCCGTCCTCCCGCCGGATAAATCGGAGTTCGCGCAGCTCGCGGATCGTGGTGGATCCTTCGCGGGGCTTACAGAAGGAGAGGAAGTCGTTAAGGCCCAAGAGGTTCTGGGCAGCGCGGTTCATCAGATCAAGATCAAGTATCGGGTTGATTTGCCAGGCGATCTGCCGATTCAGCGGATTACTGCCCTTATCTTCTTGTCCGTCTTCAAGCAGATAGCGGTAGGAGCGTTCCAGGGCCGAGAAGCGGGCATCGAAATCGCTTGGGACCTCCTGGCAGCTACTGACCGTGATCGCCCGCTGCATATAGCCCTGTAGACGGGATGGTATTCCAAGCTCTGCCTCTGCATCTGCCAGAGCTCTGCTGAGTGCCCCGCGCAATTTACGGCGGAGGGCGGACGCCGGTGCGTCCTGGCTGCGCCCGGGTAGTCGCTCCCAGGCGTCCTTGGCAATATCGAAGTGCACCACCTGGTGCAGGGCGTGGACGCCGGCGTCGGTGCGCCCGGCTACCGTAGTGTAGACAGGGCGGCGGAAGATAAGGGCCAGGGCTTCTTCGAGGACTCCCTGGACGGTGATAAGCCCCGGCTGCTTGGCCCAGCCTGCGAAGGGGCCACCGTCGTAGGCAAAATCAAGGCGCACGCGTACGCGGGGCTCGTATAGCGGCTCGGGGGTTTCGGTCACGGCTCTCCTTAGAAGGCGGGGGTACAGGCTCACTCCACTTTACCCGCTACAGACAAAGGCGGCTCTCCCCCGTGTGAGGGGAAGAGCCGCCTTTTATCTACCGGTGACTAAGAATTAGTCTTCGGAGATGGTCTGTGCTGCTGCACCACCGGCAGGTGCGTAACCTGCTGCTTCAGCTGATTCCTTGGTGTCGAACCAGATTTCAGCCTGGGTGTTTGCGTACCAGCGTGAGCCGGGTACGTGGTACTTCATGGAGTCAGCGTTACCCTTGATTTCGAAGCCCTCGGGAGCTTCGCCGTTCTCGGTTGCTGCGTGTGCGCCTGCGGGCAGGTCTGAGGACTCAGCTGCTGCGGGTGCTGCTGCCTTGGTCTCTTCTACTGCGGGTGCTGCGGTCTCTGCTACCTTGGTAGCTTCTGAAACAGCTGCTGCGGTTGCAACGGGCTCCATGACCAGTTCGATAACTGCCATGGGGGCGTTGTCGCCCTTGCGGTTACCGATCTTGGTGATGCGGGTGTAGCCACCGGGGCGCTCTGCCATTGCGGGGGCAATGACGGTGAAGAGCTCGTGGACTACGGTCTTGTTACCGATGGAGCGCAGGACGCGGCGGCGTGCGTTGAGGTCGCCCTTCTTTGCGAAGGTGATCAGACGCTCGGCAACGGGGCGCAGACGCTTTGCCTTGGTAACGGTGGTGGTGATGCGCTTGTGCTCGAAGAGCTGCTGAGACAGGTTGTTCAGCATGATGCGCTCGTGGGTCGGTGATCCGCCGAGGCGGGGACCCTTAGTGGGAGTAGGCATAATTTATTCTCCTGGTTTGCCGTTCCTTACTGCCTCACGGCAGGGGAACCAAAGATGTTTGACTGGTGTAACGCGTGGAAGCGTTGACTGCCGGTGTCTTAGTAGTCGCTGCCGTAGCTGTCGTCGTCCTGCAGGCGGGCTGAGAGGTCCATTCCGGCGGGTGAGTCCTTGAGGGACAGGCCGAGCTCGGTGAGCTTTGCCTTGACTTCGTCGATGGACTTGGCACCGAAGTTGCGGATGTCCATGAGGTCTGCTTCGCTGCGGGTCACGAGTTCACCCACGGTGTGGATGCCTTCGCGCTTGAGGCAGTTGTAGGAGCGGACGGTCATGTCCAGGTCTTCGATGGGCAGAGCCAGGTCTGCGGCCATTGACTCGTCAGCGGGTGACGGGCCAACTTCGATACCTTCAGCGGCGGTGTTGAGTTCGCGGGCGAGGCCGAAGAGCTCAACGAGGGTGTTGCCTGCTGATGCGACTGCGTCGCGGGGAGCAATTGCTTCCTTGGTTTCGACGTCCAGGGTGAGGGAGTCGAAGTCGGTGCGCTGCTCAACACGGGTTGCGCTGACGCGGAAGGTGACCTTGAGGACGGGTGAGTAGATGGAGTCGACCGGGATGCGACCGATTTCTGCGTCACCTGACTTGTTCTGTGCTGCCGAGACGTAGCCGCGGCCGCGTTCGATGGTCAGTTCTGCGTTGAAGTTTGCGCGGTTGTTGAGGGTTGCGATGTGGAGGTCCGGGTTGTGGATCTCGACGCCTGCGGGCACCTCGATGTCGCCTGCGGTGAGTTCACCTTCGCCCTGCTTGCGCAGGTAGGCGATGACGGGCTCGTCGTTCTCTGATGAGATGGAGAGTTTCTTGATGTTCAAGATGATCTCGGTGACGTCCTCGGTCACACCTTCTACAGTGCTGAATTCGTGCAGCACACCGTCGATGCGGATGCTGGTTACAGCGGCACCGGGGATGGATGAGAGAAGGGTGCGGCGGAGGGAGTTACCCAGGGTGTAGCCGAAGCCGGGTTCGAGGGGCTCGATGGTGAAGCGTGAACGGTTTTCCGATACGTGTTCTTCACGCAGGATGGGGCGCTGTGCAATGAGCACTATGTTTCCTTTCGGTGAGCATCCGCTATATGAGCTCACAGGTTGGGAAAAACGAGTGAGGAAGCAGACGAAGCAGTCTGTTCATTGACCTGCAGCCGGTGGGTTGCGGGTCGCCCGATGTTCGGGACGCGTCTAGCCGGTGGGGCTTAGACGTGGCGGCGCTTCGGAGGACGGCAGCCGTTGTGGGCAACGGGGGTGACGTCCTGGATGGAGCCAACTTCGAGGCCGGTAGCCTGGAGTGAGCGGATAGCGGTTTCGCGACCGGGGCCGGGGCCCTTGACGAAAACGTCTACCTTGCGGACACCGT
This sequence comes from Rothia nasimurium, assembly GCF_928381415.1. Lineage (GTDB taxonomy): Bacteria > Actinomycetota > Actinomycetes > Actinomycetales > Micrococcaceae > Rothia > Rothia nasimurium_H. Next base: position 284,724 of record NZ_CAKMSF010000003.1, on the reverse strand, counting down.
GTTCCTGAGCGCGCTTTGCAGCGGTCTCAGCGGCCATCTGAGCTGCGTAGGGGGTTGACTTACGTGAACCCTTGAAGCCCATTTCGCCGGCGGATGACCAGGAAATAACAGCACCAGAGGGATCAGTGATTGAAACGATGGTGTTGTTGAAGGTTGACTTGATGTGTGCCTGACCGGCAACAATGTTCTTGGAAACCTTGCGGCGGCCGGTACGCTTGGCCGCTGCGCGAGTCTTGGGAGGCATTTTTGATTCTCCTACAAAGTTTTGGTTGAAGTGTTGGTCTTACGCGATGTGCAAGACTGAGGCAACACTGTTTACTTCTTCTTACCTGCGACGGTACGCTTCGGGCCCTTGCGGGTACGTGCGTTGGTCTTGGTGCGCTGGCCGTGTACGGGAAGGCCACGGCGGTGACGCAGACCCTGGTAGCTACCGATTTCTACCTTGCGGCGGATGTCGGCAGCAACCTCGCGGCGAAGGTCACCTTCAACCTTGTAGTTGCCTTCGATGAAGTCACGAAGTGCTACGAGCTGGGTATCGTCAAGGTCCTTGACGCGGGTGTTGGGGTCAACACCGGTTGCAGCAAGCGCTTCTTTTGCACGGGTCTTGCCCACGCCGTAGATGTAAGTAAGAGCAATTTCCACGCGCTTTTCGCGGGGAATATCGACTCCAGCGAGACGTGCCATGGGGCGTTCTCCTTGTTTTCGCAGAGGTCTGTGACATCACTGCCCGGTTGTCCCGGTCCCCGGCCTCTGTGCCCGGAGGTATCCTGCTTTATTAGCAGGAGCGGTGCCATTTTCTGTTGTGCCACCTGGTGGGGTGGTCTTGTCAGCGTTGGCTAGTGATTAGCCCTGACGCTGCTTGTGGCGCGGGTTTTCGCAGATCACCATGACCACACCGTGACGGCGGATCACTTTGCACTTGTCGCAGATCGGCTTAACGCTCGGCTTGACCTTCATCGCATTCCTTTGCGTTGATGTTTCAGCTAATGCTTTGGACGGGCGGGGTAAGAGGTTCTGTGTCCGGTGAGCCGGTGGGAGAACTGTTTACCCCTTTTACACGGCGTAAACGCCGCTGCTTAGCGACGTTTGCTGCTCGTGTTTACTTGTAGCGGTAGACGATACGACCGCGTGAGAGGTCGTAGGGGCTGAGCTCGACTACTACTCGGTCCTCAGGCAGGATTCGAATGTAGTGCTGACGCATCTTGCCTGAGATGTGTGCAAGTACTTTGTGTCCGTTGTCCAGCTCAACGCGGAATGATGCGTTGGGCAGTGCTTCGACCACGGTACCTTCAATCTCGATGACGCCGTCTTTCTTGGCCATATCCTCCGCTTTACTTTCGTGCTCCCAAGGTGTCTTGGGGGCTCTTGGTAGTGTTTTTTCTGTGTTCGGTGCGTTCTCCCGGGCTCGGGTACCGCCCCGCTTGCGTACTAAACGCATGGCACAGACAACCAACAAACTAATATACGGCAAAAGCCCCGGAATGTTAATGGTTTTCGCAAAACATAGCGAGCTTCACATTAAGGTCCGGGGCTTAAGGGCAGGGGCAGGACGCTTCGGCAGCCAGCTGACCAGACTCCCTACAACTGAGCACAGCAGATGCGCTGTCAGCCTGCTGGCTGGGGCTGGCGTGAATCGCTCGTGAGCGTTAGCGAACCAGCGAGAGGGTCAGCAGGCAAAAGCGCATCTGCTGTGCATCAGCATTTAATCTTCCTTAGCAGCAAGCTGGCCACAGGCACCGTCGATGTCACTTCCGCGGGTATCGCGTACGGTGGTGGGGATGCCGTGGGCTCGCAGGCGCTCAACGAAGTTTTGTTCGACGCCCTTGCGGGAGGCTGTCCATTTGGAGCCGGGGGTGGGGTTGAGCGGAATGGGGTTGACGTGTACCCAGCCGCGTCCGCGGGAGGCAAGTTTTTTGCCGAGGAGGTCGGCGCGCCAGCCCTGATCGTTGATGTCGCGAATGAGGGCGTATTCGATGGAGATGCGGCGGCCGGTGGTGCGGTAGTAGTCGTAGGCGGCGTCGAGGGTTTCGTCGACTTTCCAGCGCTGGTTGATGGGGATGAGTTCGTCGCGGAGTTCATCGTCGGGGGCGTGCAGGGATAGCGCTAGGGTGATGGGGAGTTTTTCTAGTTCGAATTTGCGGATGCCGGGAACGAGGCCGACGGTGGACATGGTGATGCCGCGGGCTGAGATGCCGAGTCCTTCGGGGGCAGGGTCGATGAGGCGGTGTACGGCGCCCATGGTGGCTTTGTAGTTGGCGAGGGCTTCACCCATGCCCATGAATACGATGTTGGAGACGCGCAGGGGGCGGGTGTCTTCGGAGCCGCCTTCGGCCTGTTCGAGGCCTTTCATGTCTTTGAGGTAGCGGGCGCCTGCGATGACCTGTTCGACGATTTCGGCGGTGGAGAGGTTGCGGGTGAGGCCCTGCTGGCCGGTGGCGCAGAAGGGGCAGTTCATGCCGCAGCCTGCCTGGGAAGAGATGCACATGGTGACGCGGTTATCGTAGCGCATGATGACGGATTCGACGAGGGCTCCGTCGAAGAGGCGGTGGACGACTTTGAGGGTGTCGCCGCCGTCGGCTTCGAGGGTGCGGACGGTGGTGAGCAGCTGGGGCATGGCGTCGGCGACCATTTTTTCGCGTTCTGCTGCGGGCAGGTCGGTCATCTGGGCCGGGTCGTTGACGAGGCGTTCGAAGTAGTGCTTGGAGAGCTGGGCGGCTCGGAAGGGCTTGTAGCCGAGTTCTTCGAGGAAAGCGCGACGGCCGGCCATGTCGAAGTCTGCGATGTGGCGCGGGGGTTTGCCGCGACGGGGGGCTTTGAGGATGATTTGGCCAGGTTCGGGGCGGGCGCTGGAGATTTCCAGGGGGACGCTGGTGGTTTCGGTCATGGCTGCTGCTTTCGGTGCGATGCGGGGCGGACGCTGGAGGTTGGGTTGTGCGGTTTAGGCGGGGATGGGTTTGACGGTGACGCCGAGTTTGGAGAGTTCGGAGGCGCCGCCGTCCTCTGCGGTGAGAACCCAGATACCTTCGGAGTGCACGCAGACGGAGTGTTCCCACTGGCAGGCGTCTCCCCCATCGACGGTTTTTATGGTCCAGTCGTCGTCGAGGGTGACGGTTTCGATTCCACCGGTCACGAGCATGGGTTCGATGGCGAAGGCCATGCCCTTTTTGACACGGGGGCCGAGGTCGCGGGCGGCGTAGTTGAGGACGTCGGGGGCCATATGCATGGAGGTACCGATGCCGTGGCCTACGAAGTCTTCGATGATCCCGTATTTGTCGCCGGTTTCTTCCCTAACGAAGTTTTCGATGGCGAAGCCGACTTCACCAATTTTTTTGGCGGTGGCGAGGGCTGCGATACCGTGCCAGAGGGCTGCGCGGGTGATTTCTGAGAGCTCACGGCGGGCCTCTGAGACCTCGCCGATGAGGGCGGTACGGGCTGAGTCGCCGTGCCAGGTGGTGCCGCGGGCGTCCTGGACGGTAGCACCGCCGTCAATGGAGATTATGTCTCCGTCGTGCAGGACGCGGGGTCCGGGGATTCCGTGAACGACCTCGTCGTTGACTGAGGTGCAGATGGTTGCTGGGTAGTCGTAGTAGCCCAGGAAGTTGGAGCCTGCGCCGTGTTCAGCGAGGACGCCGCGGAAGACCGTATCGAGTTCGGCGGTGGTGACGCCGGGGGCGGCAGCTGCTACCGCTGCGTCCAGGGCGCGGGAGGTGATCACACCTGCTCTGGCCATTTCAGCAAGCTGGCGGTCTGTCTTGTATTCGATACGGCGCATAGTGCTCTTTCCTGGCTAGGTTTGTGTGCTGGGCTTTTGAGCCAAACTACACCAGTGTGCGTTAAAGACCTGTGCCCCCGCAATGACCGGGGACACAGGTAGGGTTGCTGCCTTACTTGAGGGCGTCCATGATACGGGCGGTGACTTCGTCGATCTCGCCAAGACCGTCGATCTCGGTCACGAGGCCGCGCTCGGTGTAGATAGCTACGAGGGGTGCGGTTTCTTCTTCGTAGACCTTGAGGCGGTGGCGGATGACCTCTTCGTTGTCGTCTGAGCGGCCTTCCTTAGCGGCACGGCCCAGCAGGCGTTCGACCAGTTCGTCGTTGTCGGCGACGAGCAGCAGAACCTGGCCAATTTCCTGACCCATATCTGCGAGGATGGTGTCGAGTTCACCGACCTGGGCGGTGTTGCGGGGGTAGCCATCGAGCAGGAAGCCGTTGGCGGTGTCGTCTTCAGCCAGGCGGGCGCGGACCATACGGTTGGTCACAGAGTCGGGAACCAGGTTGCCCGAGTCGATGTAGCTCTTGGCTTCCTTGCCCAGCTCGGTTTCTTCCTTGATGTTCTTGCGGAAGATGTCGCCGGTGGAAATAGCGGGGATGTTCAGCTTTTCAGCGATTTTGACGGCCTGGGTGCCTTTGCCGGCGCCGGGAGGGCCAATGATGAGCAAACGGTTCATCGTAGTAGTCCTTCGTAGTTGCGTTGTTGGAGCTGGGCGTCGATTTGCTTGACGGTATCAAGACCGACACCGATAACGATCAGCAGTGAGGCACCGCCGAGCGGGAAATTCTGGTTGGCGCCGAAGAGGACGAAGGCTACCAGCGGCAGGAGCGCTAGTACTGCTACGTAGATGGCGCCAGGCAGGGTAATACGGTTGAGCACGTAGCTCAGGTACTCCTGGGTGGGGCGTCCTGCGCGGATACCGGGGATGAAACCGCCGTACTTCTTCATGTTGCCCGCAACTTCTTCGGTATTGAAGGTGATGGAAACGTAGAAGTAGGCGAAGCCCAGAATGAGCAGGAAGTAGAGGGTCATGTAGAGCGGGTGATCGCCCATGACCAGGTAGGTGTTGATCCAGTTGACCCATTCAGGCGGGGCTGAGCCGTCTGAGGGGGTGTTGAACTGGGCAATCAGGCCGGGCACCATGAGCATGGATGAGGCGAAGATAATGGGGATAACGCCAGCCATGTTGACCTTGAGCGGAATGTAGGTGGTGGTACCGCCGATGGTACGGCGCCCAATCATCCGCTTGGCGTACTGGACTGGGATGCGACGCTGAGACTGCTCAACGAAGACAACGGCCACGATAACCAGCAGCCCGACCGCGACAACTGCGGAGAAGATGCCCCAGCCCTGGGTCTGCAGAATGGAACCAAAAGCGGAGGGAAAGGACGCTGCGATCGAGGTGAAAATCAGCAGGGACATACCGTTGCCGACGCCCTTTTCGGTGATTTGCTCGCCCAACCACATAACCACGCCGGTGCCGGCGGTGAGGGCAGTGATAATCAGCAGAATGTTCCAGATGCCATCGTCAGGAATAATCGGCAGGGTGCACCCTTGAAGGAGCATACCGGAGCGGGCCAGCGACACAATGGTGGTCGCGTTCAATAGCGCCAGCAGAATGGTGAGGTAACGGGTGTACTGGGTCAGTTTGGTCTGCCCCTGGGCACCTTCCTCGTGAAGCTGCTGGAAGCGGGGAATGACAACGCGAAGCAGCTGAACAATAATGCTCGCGGTAATGTAAGGCATAACGCCCAGGGCAAAAATCGACAGCTGGAGCAGGGCACCACCGCTAAAGAGGTTAATCATGTCGTAGACGCCACCGGTTGCGGTGACGGTCGACAGGCACTGCTGCACGTTTCCGTAAGAGACACCGGGAGCGGGGATAAACACGCCCACACGGTAAATCACGATAATACCCAGGGTGAACAGCAGCTTGTTACGCAGGTCGGGCGTCTTGAAAGCCCGTCCAAAAGCGGTCAGCACATGTCCTCCTGTGAGACAAAATCTTAGATGCCCCTCTCCCCTGAACGGTGCAGGAGGTGGGGGGCGAGTACACAATCTGTTCCAGTCTATCGCTTAAAACTCAATCGTGTGTAGCTCAAACCTCTGAGCGTAAAGAAAGGTGCCCCGCTCACCGAAGTGAGCGGGGCACCCGCAAGAAGATGCCGCAACCGGTTGCCCGGTGCGTCATGGGACTACTTGACGGTTACAGAACCGCCGGCAGCCTCAATCTTGGCCTTAGCTGACTCAGAAACCTTGTCAACGGTTACGTTGTAGGCTGCTGAGATTTCGCCGGTACCCAGAACCTTGACCAGTTCGTTCTTGCGAACTGCGCCAGCTGCTACCAGAGCGTCAACGGTGATGTCGCCGCCCTCGGGGAACAGTTCCGCGATGCGGTCCAGGTTAACAACCTGGTACTCGGTGCGGAAGGGGTTCTTGAAGCCGCGCAGCTTGGGAAGGCGCATGTGCAGCGGAAGCTGACCACCTTCGAAGCCGGCGCGAACCTGGTAACGTGCCTTGGTACCCTTGGTACCGCGACCTGCGGTCTTACCCTTTGAGCCTTCACCGCGGCCTACGCGGGTCTTAGCCTTGTGGGCACCCGGAGCCGGGCGCAGATCGTGAATCTTGATAGCGTCGTTGTTTGCCATCTTTACTTGACCTCCTCAACCTGAACCAGGTGAGCTACGGTGTTGATCATGCCGCAGGTGACGGGGTCAGCAGTGCGAACAACCTTGTTGCCGGGGCGCTTGAGGCCCAGGGAACGGAGGGTGTCGCGCATGTTCTGCTTCTCCCCGACGTAGGACTTGATCTGGGTGATTTCCAGCTTTGCGTCGCTGGGCTGAATACGCTTACCGGTCATTACGCACCTGCCTTTTCAGACTGAGCGACACGCAGGAAGCCGGGGATAACCTCGTCCTGGGGAAGACCACGGCGTGCAGCAACTGCTACGGGCTCTTCGAGCTGACGCAGTGCTTCAATGGTCGCGTGGACAATGTTGATCTGGTTCGATGAACCGAGTGACTTGGACAGAACATCGTGGATGCCTGCTGCCTCAAGTACGGCACGAACGGGACCACCAGCGATAACACCGGTACCAGCGGTAGCGGGGCGGAGCATAACTACGCCTGCTGCTGCTTCACCCTGAACGCGGTGAGGAATGGTGCGGCCTTCAACGCGGGGTACGCGGAAGAAGTTCTTCTTTGCTTCTTCTACACCCTTTGAGATAGCTGCAGGAACTTCCTTCGCCTTGCCGTAGCCAACGCCAACCATACCGTTACCGTCACCAACAACGACGAGTGCGGTGAAGCTGAAGCGACGACCACCCTTGACGACCTTGGAGACGCGGTTGATGGTGACAACGCGCTCGATGAACTTGTCCTTCTCTTCTTCGCGGCCGCGGTTGTTGCGGCGCTCACCGCGGTTGCCGCGGCGTTCGCCGCGCTCGTTACGGCGGGCTTCGCGCTTCTCGGAGGTTTCAGCGGTAGCTTCTGCGGTTGCTTCAGTCACCTGAGTTTCCTTTTCGTTTACAGTCTGCTCGCTCATTAGAGTGCCAGACCTCCTTCGCGTGCGCCTTCTGCAACTGCTGCGACACGGCCGTGGTACTTGTTACCACCGCGGTCGAAGACAACTGCTTCGATGCCTGCTGCCTTGGCACGCTCGGCGACGAGTTCGCCGACGCGCTTTGCCTTAGCGGTCTTGTCCAGCTCTGCTGCGCGCAGGTCTGCTTCCATGGTGGAAGCTGATGCCAGGGTCAGACCCTTGGTGTCATCGATGACCTGAACGAACATGTGACGAGCTGAGCGGGTGACGGACAGGCGGGGGCGTGCTGCGGTGCCTGAAACGTACTTGCGGACGCGTGCGTGACGGCGTGCGCGCTGTGCTGACTTAGTCTTTACAGCCATTGTTACTTACCAGCCTTTCCGACCTTGCGACGGATCTGCTCGCCTTCGTAGCGAACACCCTTACCCTTGTAGGGATCGGGCTTGCGCAGACCGCGGATGTTAGCGGCTACCTGGCCTACCTGCTGCTTGCTGATACCGGAAACGGTCAGCTTGTTAGCGCCCTCAACAGCGAAGCTGATACCCTCGGGTGCTTCAATGGTGATGGGGTGTGAGTAGCCAAGTGCGAACTCGAGGTCGGAACCCTTAGCGGTTACACGGTAACCGGTACCAACGATTTCGAGCTTCTTGGAGTAGCCCTCGGTAACACCGATGATCATGTTCTGAATCAGGGTGCGGGTCAGGCCGTGCAGTGAACGTGATGCACGCTCATCGTTCGGGCGGGAAACGGTGACAACACCGTCTTCGAGTGCAACAGTGATGGGAGCAGCAACCTCGTGGGTCAGCTCGCCCTTTGCACCCTTAACAGCAACTACGTTGCCGTCGATCTTTACCTCAACGCCGGCAGGAACCGAGATGGGGAGACGTCCAATACGTGACATTCTTCTTCCTTTCTCTTCTACCGACTACCAGATGTAAGCGACGACTTCGCCGCCAACACCCTTCTTCGCAGCCTGCTTGTCAGTGAGCAGACCTGAAGAGGTTGACAGGATTGCGATGCCGAGGCCACCGTGTACCTGGGGCAGGTTGGTGGACTTTGCGTATACACGCAGACCCGGCTTGGAAATGCGGCGAACGCCTACAATGGAGCGCTCACGTGAGGGGCCGAACTTCAGTTCGAGGGTGAGGGTCTTACCGACCTTTGCTTCCTCTTCCTTGAAGTCAGCGATGTAGCCTTCAGCCTTGAGGATCTCGGCGATGCGAGCCTTGAGCTTGGAGTAAGGCATTGACACGGTGTCGTGATGTGCTGAGTTTGCGTTGCGCAAACGGGTCAGCATATCTGCGACAGGATCTGTCATAGTCATGGTGGGCTGAGCCCTTCCTCGTTATGGTTTCCTCACCGTAGATTTCGGTGCGGACCTATAACGTAGTCGTTACTGGGTCTTGAACGGGAAGCCGAGTGCCTTCAGAAGCGCACGGCCTTCATCGTCGGTCTTTGCGGTGGTTACTACGGTGATGTCCATACCACGTACACGATCGATGGAGTCCTGATCGATTTCGTGGAACATTGACTGTTCGGTCAGACCGAAGGTGTAGTTACCGTTACCGTCGAACTGGCGGTCCGAGAGGCCGCGGAAGTCGCGGATACGGGGAAGTGCCAGGGTGACGAGGCGGTCGAGGAATTCCCACATGCGATCGCCACGGAGGGTGACGTGTGCGCCGATGGGCTGACCTTCACGCAGCTTGAACTGTGCGATGGACTTCTTCGCGCGGGTAACGAGCGGCTTCTGACCGGTGATAGCGGTAAGGTCGCGGATAGCACCGTCCATGAGCTTCGCGTCCTTAGCAGCTTCACCAACACCCATGTTAACGACGACCTTGACGATCTTCGGTGCCTGCATGACGTTCTCGTACTTGAACTCTTCCTGCAGGGCGGGGGTGACTACTTCGTTGAACTTAGTCTTGAAACGAGGGGTAATCTTTGCTTCGGTCATTAGATGTCCTTACCCGAGCTCTTGGCAACGCGAACGCGAACAGTGCGTTCCTTGCCATTGCGCTCTACGGTCTCGAGGCGGTAACCAACGCGGGTCGGCTTCTTGGTCTCGGGATCAACGATTGCAACGTTTGAAACGTGAATCGGTGCCTCAACCTTTTCGATGCCGCCGGCTTCGCCGGTCATGGGGTTAGCCTTGTTGTGCTTGGTGACGATCTTGACGCCTTCTACCAGCACGCGCTCGGTCTTGGGGAATACCTTCAGAACCTTGCCCTGCTTACCCTTATCTGCACCTGAAATAACCTGTACCAGGTCGCCAGACTTGATCTTAGCCATGAGTTAGAGCACCTCCGGAGCAAGTGAAATGATCTTCATGAACTTCTTGTCGCGCAGTTCGCGGCCAACAGGTCCGAAGATACGGGTGCCACGGGGGTCACCATCGGTGTTCTTGAGAATTACTGCTGAGTTCTCGTCGAACTTGATGTAGGAGCCGTCGGGACGACGAACTTCCTTCTTGGTGCGGACGACTACTGCCTTAACAACGTCGCCCTTCTTTACGGTACCGCCGGGGATTGCGTCCTTGACGGTTGCGACGATGATGTCGCCAATGCCTGCGTAACGACGCTTTGAGCCACCGAGAACACGGATGGTCAGGATTTCCTTCGCACCGGTGTTGTCAGCAACCTTGAGTCGTGACTCCTGCTGAATCATATTTCTCCTGTCGTCTCGCCGGTTCCGACACACGGTATCTTGTGAGCCAGCCTTGCGGAACATTTCTACGGGATGTTGACGCGCCGGTCTCTTACAGCCCATGAGTGAGTTGAAGAGTTGGCGGACACGCCTGGGCTCCTATCATGCCGACGAACATCTAGACCCGCGTTAGCGGGCGAACCCCGCGTTTTGAGCGGCATTATGCTGTGGCACGAAAAGAACCGTGGTTGTGTGGGCATAGAGAACCACACAGAATGAAAACTTTACCACAGCAGGGGCTGCCAGCCTAGAGAGATGCACCACTCTTAGGCAGTGAGCTAGCACCCTTAAAAATAGAGAGCTCCCCTCCCCCTCGGTATGAGGGGAAGGGGAGCTCTAGCTAGCTCGTAGCTTTAGTAAACGGAGTGTTTACTTAGCCTTTTCGAGGATCTCGACGATGCGCCAGCGCTTGGAAGCGGAGAGCGGACGAGTCTCGGCCAGGAGAACGAGGTCACCGATACCAGCAGTGTTCTGCTCGTCGTGTGCCTTGATCTTGGAGCTACGGCGCATAACCTTGCCGTACAGGGCGTGCTTTACGCGGTCCTCGACCTCGACGACTACGGTCTTGTCCATCTTGTCGGACACTACGTAGCCGCGGCGAGTCTTGCGGTAGCCGCGCTCTTCAGTCTTTACTTCACTCATGTGATTTAACCTTCGGTTGCGGGACGAATACCGAGCTCGCGTTCACGCAGCACGGTGTAAATACGTGCAATGTCGCGCTTGACCGAGCGGATACGACCGGGATTTTCAAGCTGACCGGTGGCTGCCTGGAAACGGAGGTTGAACAGCTCCTCCTTCGACTCACGCAGCTTCTCTACCAGATTCTCATTGGAGAGCTCTGCCAGCTTGTCGATGCTCAGATCCTTTGATCCAACTGCCATTTCTACTCACCACCTTCGCGACGCACAACGCGTGCCTTCATCGGGAGCTTGTGGATTGCGAGGCGCATAGCTTCACGAGCCACTTCTTCGGATACGCCGGAGAGTTCAAACATGACTCGACCGGGCTTGACGTTTGCGACCCACCATTCGGGTGAACCCTTACCGGAACCCATACGGGTTTCAGCAGGCTTCTTGGTCAGCGGACGGTCGGGATAAATGTTGATCCAAACCTTACCGCCACGCTTGATGTGACGGGTCATTGCAATACGTGCAGCTTCAATCTGGCGGTTGGTGACGTATGCGGGAGTCAGGGCCTGGATGCCCCACTCGCCGAACGCTACCTCGGTGCCACCCTTAGCCATACCTGAACGCTTGGGGTGATGCTGCTTGCGGTACTTTACTCGACGGGGAATTAGCATTTATGCCTCACCGTTTTCTGCAGTCTTAGCCTCAGCGGGTGCTGAAGCGTTGTCGGAACGACGTTCACGGCGGGGACCACGGCCACCTGCGCGACGACGGTCGCCACCGCGGCCGTTGCCACGACGGTTACCAGCGGCCTGCTGTGCAGCAAGCTCGTTGTCGGTGAGGTCACCCTTGTAGATCCAAACCTTGACGCCGATGCGGCCGAAGGTGGTCTTTGCTTCGAAGAAGCCGTAGTCGATGTTCGCACGCAGGGTGTGCAGGGGCACACGGCCTTCGCGGTAGAACTCGGAACGTGACATTTCAGCGCCACCCAGACGGCCGGAGCACTGGATACGGATACCCTTGGCGCCTGCACGCTGTGCGGACTGGATTGCCTTCTTCATGGCGCGGCGGAAAGCAACGCGTGAAGCGAGCTGTTCTGCGATGCCCTGGGCAACCAGCTGAGCTGACAGATCGGGGTTTGCAACCTCGAGGATGTTCAGCTGAATCTGCTTGCCGGTCAGCTTCTCGAGCTCACCGCGGATGCGGTCAGCTTCGGTGCCGCGGCGGCCGATAACGATACCGGGACGTGCGGTGTGGATGTCCACACGGACGCGGTCACGGGTACGCTCGATTTCGACCTTGGCGATGCCTGCGCGCTCCATGCCCTTGGACAGGAGTTCGCGGATCTTTACATCTTCACGAACGAAGTCTGCGTAGCGTTCGCCTTCCTTGTTGGAGTCAGCGAACCACTTTGAGACGTGGTTGGTGGTGATGCCAAGTCGGAAACCGTTGGGGTTAATTTTCTGACCCATTTAGCGGCCCTCCTCCTTCTCCGGGGTAGCGACTACCACGGTGATGTGGCTGGTGCGCTTGTTGATGCGGAACGCACGGCCCTGGGCACGAGGCTGGAATCGCTTCATGGTGGGACCTTCGTTCGCGTATGCTTCGCTGATGAACAGCTCTTCTTCCTTGAAGGGGACGCCCTGCTGGGCGGCCTTCTGGCGAGCGTTTGCAACAGCTGATGCAACGATCTTGTATACCGGTTCTGATGCGCCCTGAGGAGCGAACTTCAGAATCGCCAGAGCCTCTTCCGCCTGCTTACCACGGATAAGGTTGATGACGCGGCGTGCCTTCATAGGCGTAACGCGTACGTAAGACGCAGTTGCCTTGGCTTCCATTGCCTATCTCTCTTTCGTCTATTGCCGAAAGGAAAACGTTTCTAAGGTACGGGGTGAACCGTAGCTTAGCGACGCTTACCCTTGCGGTCGTCCTTAACGTGGCCACGGAAAGTACGGGTGGGCGCAAACTCGCCGAGCTTGTGACCAACCATGGACTCAGTGATGAACACGGGTACGTGCTTGCGTCCGTCGTGCACTGCGATGGTGTGACCGAGCATGTCGGGGATAATCATCGAGCGGCGGGACCAAGTCTTGATAACGTTCTTGGTGCCCTTCTCGTTCTGAGCTGCAACCTTTACAAAAAGGTGCTGATCAACGAAAGGGCCCTTCTTCAAACTACGAGGCATGTTTCAGGCTCCTTAGCGCTTCTTGCCAGTACGACGGCGACGAACAATGAGCTTGTCGCTTTCCTTGTTGGGGCGACGGGTGCGACCCTCGGGCTTACCGTTGGGGTTAACCGGGTGACGGCCACCTGAGGTCTTACCTTCACCACCACCGTGGGGGTGGTCAACGGGGTTCATGACGACACCGCGGACGGTCGGGCGGATGCCCTTCCAGCGGTTACGGCCGGCCTTACCCCAGTTGATGTTGGACTGCTCAGCGTTACCGACGGAACCGACGGTTGCGCGGCAGCGGACGTCCACGTTGCGGATTTCACCGGAGGGCAGACGCAGCTGGGCGTACTTGCCTTCCTTAGCGACCAGCTGGATGGATGCGCCAGCTGAGCGGCCCATCTTGGCGCCGCCACCGGGGCGGAGCTCAACAGCGTGAATCACGGTACCAACGGGGATGTTGCGCAGGGGCAGGTTGTTGCCGGGCTTGATGTCGGCAGAGGGACCTGACTCTACGATGTCGCCCTGAGCGAGCTTGTTGGGGGCGATGATGTAACGCTTGGTGCCATCAACGTAGTGGAGCAGAGCGATGCGGGCGGTACGGTTGGGATCGTACTCGATGTGTGCAACGCGTGCGTCGACGCCGTCCTTGTCGTGACGACGGAAGTCGATCAGACGGTACTGGCGCTTGTGGCCACCACCCTTGTGACGGGTAGTGATGCGACCGGTGTTGTTACGGCCGCCCTTCTTGGGGAGCGGACGAACCAGGGACTTTTCCGGGGTTGAGCGAGTGATTTCTGCGAAATCTGAGACGCTCGAGCCGCGGCGACCCGGGGTCGTCGGCTTGTGCTTACGAATACCCATTTAGATATTTCTTTCCTTCGCTAAAGTGGTCTCCGGTGCTTATGCAGCCGGACCGCCGAAGAGGTCGATTGAACCTTCCTTGAGGGTTACAATCGCACGCTTGGTGTTCTTACGAGCACCCCAACCGAAGCGGGTGCGCTTGCGCTTGCCCTGACGGTTAGCGGTGTTGATGGAAGCAACCTTGACATCGAAGATGGTCTCGATGGCCTGCTTGATTTCCAGCTTGTTGGAGCGGGGGTCTACGAGGAAGGTGTACTTACCTTCGTCGAGCTGACCGTAGCTCTTTTCCGACACGACGGGAGCGATGATCACGTCGCGGGGATCCTTGAAAGTTGAGGTGGTAACAGACATTACTTAGCAGCCTCTTTCTTAGCCTTGGAAGCAACTGCGACGAATACGTCGTAGGCATCCTTGGTGAAGATGACGTCGTCTGAGATCAGAACATCGTAGGTGTTCAGCTGATCTGCGTAGATGACGTGAACGTTCTCAAGGTTGCGTGCTGACAGTGCTACCAGGTCGTCCTTGCGGTCGATGACAACCAGTGCGTTCTTGCGGCTGGTGATCTCTGCGATTGCTGCCTTTGCTGCCTTGGTGGAGGGCTTGGTGCCTTCTACCAGAGCTTCAACAACGTGAACGCGGTCGTGACGAGCGCGATCTGAGAGAGCGCCGCGCAGTGCAGCTGCAATCATCTTCTTGGGGGTACGCTGTGCGTAGCTACGCGGGGTCGGGCCGTGTACGATGCCACCACCGGTCATGTGGGGTGCACGGATTGAGCCCTGACGTGCGCGGCCGGTGCCCTTCTGCTTGAAAGGCTTACGACCTGCGCCGGAAACTTCGCCGCGGTTCTTGGTCTTGTGGGTACCCTGGCGTGCTGCTGCGAGCTGGGCTACTACTACCTGGTGAAGCAGGGGAATAGAGGCCTGAGCGTCGAAGATGTCAGCGGGCAGGTCTACCTTTACGGTCTTGACAGCCATGGTTTATTAGGCTCCCTTCACAGCGGTGCGAACCAGAACAACGCCGCCCTTAGGACCGGGGATAGCACCCTTGATCAGAAGAACGTTGTTTTCGGCGTCTACACCCTGAATAGTGAGGTTCATGGTGGTGTGGCGTGCAGCGCCCATACGGCCTGCCATGCGCATACCCTTGAAAACGCGTGCGGGGTATGATGCGCCACCGATTGAGCCGGGCTTACGGTGGTTCTTGTGGGCACCGTGTGATGCACCTACACCTGCGAAGCCGTGACGCTTCATAACACCGGCGAAGCCCTTACCCTTGGTCTTGCCAACTACGTCGACCTTCTGGCCAGCTTCGAAGAGCTCAACGGTCAGTTCCTGACCGAGTGAGTATTCAGCGGCGTCTGAGGTACGCAGTTCAACGAGGTGACGGCGAGGAGTTACGCCTGCCTTCTCGAAGTGACCGGCGAGGGGCTTGGTTACCTTGCGAGCTTCGATTGCACCGAAACCGATCTGGATAGCTTCGTAGCCATCGGTCTCAGCGTTGCGCAGCTGGGTAATAACGTTGGAATCGGCCTTGACGACAGTAACGGGCACGAACTTGCCGTTTTCGTCCCAGACCTGGGTCATGCCAAGCTTGGTGCCCAGCAGGCCCTTAACCTGGCGCTCGAACTTGTTAGTCATTTAGATGCGATCCTCTACAGCTTGATTTCGATGTTTACGTCTGCCGGAAGGTCAAGACGCATGAGGGCATCAACAGCCTTGGGGGTCGGATCAACGACGTCGATCAGACGCTTGTGCGTGCGCATTTCGAAGTGCTCGCGGCTGTCCTTGTACTTGTGAGGCGAACGGATAACACAGTAAACGTTCTTTTCGGTGGGCAGCGGCACGGGGCCTACTACCGTCGCGCCTGCACGCGTAACTGTCTCAACGATTTTCCGAGCTGAAGAATCAATGACCTCGTGGTCGTATGACTTCAGACGGATGCGGATTTTCTGTCCCGCCATCTGTCGGACTCTCTTTCTTGTCTACTTCCCTGTAACGGAGCGGTTGCTCCTTTATCTGGCGCTTGAGGTAAAGAGATGATTCTTCGTCTCTTTCGCGCCACCTCTGCGTAGGCTGAATCCGACATTTGCCGGGTTCCTCACCCTACCGAGGCACCGACCCCCGAACTCGGGCGTGTCGCTTTTTTGCCAGGGCAAAAAGGAGCGCACTTCTCCCTCGAACTGATCGATTGGGTCATATTTGGGCTTACCTTCACCCGATTCGAGAAGGAATCAGGGCTACTTTCACGGGGTAAGCGCTTGAACAACGTTATCCATCTTGCCAGAGTCCAGGCTTCCCCGCAAGGTTTTTCTGTGTGAAGTGCCCAGCCCCACATTCAGCCCGCTTTTCCTTTCATCTTCTACTCAACCACGGGCGTCCGCGCACTGCATAGAAGAGAGAAGAAGCCTGTCATATACCGAGCAATAGTGCGCGCCCTCACTAGGATAAAACTATGAGCACACACCCAGATTTCCGGCCCCAATCTCACCGACGTTCTACTGAGAATATCCTGCTCAATATCGGTCTATACCTGGGCAGTCTTCTGATTATCAGCGCCGCCGGGCTGCTGGCCACCTCTCTAGCCACAGCGCCGCAACAGGCCTTTTTGCTGTCTGCTCTTGCAGCCCTCTTCTATACAGCGGGGCTGGGCACCTTTCGTTGGGTTCCCAAGCTGCGGCTGGCGTCCTACGCTTTTACTGGTACGGCCCTAGCTCTTATCCCCCTGTGCGGGTTCGCTTTCTACACCCTCATCTGGCCAGAGTCAGGGCCCCTACTCTGGTTACTAGTTTCCTGCATCGGCACCCTTGCTGCCTGCGGCGCTCTAGCCCTAATGCAGGCCCGGGTGATGAGCTACCTGGCCCTAGCCTTTTTGGTCTCTGACATCCTGGCCATGTCAAAGAACCTGCAAGTCGCGCTGATCTGGTATTTCGTTGCTCTCCTCGTCCTTGCAACCGCCCTTACTCTCTGGCTGCGGGCTTTCCAGGACCGCATGCCTACTCAACTTGCCGCGGGTTTTCTCGATGCTTCTCGTGTTTTCGTTCCGGCAACTGTAGGCGCTGCCCTTTTCTACACCAGCCTGGCGCCCTGGGAAATCAGCATCATTGCAGCATTGGCGGCCCTTTATGCGGGAGCCCAGCTCAGGCAGCCACCCACCTGGCTCTACTACCTCCAGGCCCGCATCTATTCCTTGCTAGCGGTAGCTGCCCTAGCCCTGTGGCTTCACGAGCGCAGCGTCATCTCGTTCCCTTTCTCTATCCCTGTTGCCCTTTTCCTGGTGGCAAGTGCGCTCGTACTAGCTTGGGCCCGTCCTCCCCTACCCTGGCGGACGGACGTCGATGCTTGGGTCACCTGGGCACTAGCCCAGCCCTTCCTTGCTTCTGCTCTCGCATGGCTCATAGACCAGATGCAGGCAATTCCCACCTTTATTGATACCGCTCCCGCAACACCGCTGACTTCTTTCACGCGGGAGAATCTTTCAAGCACGGTGCTCCTGGGCCTCATCAGCCTCGCTAACTGCGCTTCTCTCGGCATTTTGGCCTACCGCACCCAGCTCAGTCAGCATCTTCCCCTAGGTGTCTTAGCTCTGGCGTGGGTAGGATTTTTCGTTCTACCGCCGGCTCCCCTAGCGGTTATCCTGATCCTGCTTGGGGCTTTCTGCCTGCCAGCAGCGAGCAGCATCGCTCAAGAAATCGACGGCAGCAAAGCTACCCGCTTGCGCCCCGTCCGCTGGGCTCAGTTCGCCACGCACACGCTCACTGCTGTCGCGGTTCTTTCTCTAGGGTTCGTAGCGGGCAGTCCCCGTTACCTTGGGCTAGTCCTTCTGGCGGCAGGAACATCCGCCAGCTATCTCTTGGCCGAGCTGCTCCTGCGTTCCCGAAAAACAGCACCTCCTGCATCCCGCGGGTCCTTTCCTGCCTCTCATGCCATCTTCTTTTTCGCTCTCCTCGCGGGCCTCCTCGGAACGACGGCAGCTATTACGACCCGCCCCTCAGTCTCGTGGACTTTCATGGCTCATACCGAACCGATGGGGTATTGGATTCATAGTCTTGGACTCGGTATTTATACCGGGCTGGCCCTCTGCGCTGCCCTTCTCACCCTGAGCAGGGCTCTGGGTACCCGCACAATGCAGGGCAGGACTGCTACTCCCCTCACTTCTCCCTACAGTAAGGACGCCCCAGCCCAGCTACGCTCCCCTAGCGGCCTTGAACCGGTAGGGCTTTTGACCACGTTCTATGTGGTTGTGCCCCTTGCGCTCATCATGCTGTGCACAGGTCCGCTACCGGCTGAGTACAATCTTCTCACCCTGGCAATTGCAGCGGCAGGCATCCTTGCTGCCCTCCCCCTGCTTAATCATTCAGCACGTTCTCATGCTCTGGTTACCTTGAGGATCTACTTGGTGGGCGCAGCTGTCGTGCTGATGAGTTTTTCTTCCTTCACCGGTCGTAGCCTGTTGTTGCTCCTCCTTAGCTTTACCGCAGCCCTTGCCCTGAGCTCCATACTCTTGCTCTTTCAGAGAACTCCTGCTCAGAGCCCGGTGGAGTATATCCTGGGTCTTTGTTTGAGCTGGGGTTCTGCCGCAGTGGCCCTATTCCTTATTGATACCGCTTGGAACCCCAGCACGGCTCTTGGCTCCCTCATACTCTTGGCGCTTGCTCTCACCTGGCTACGAGCACCACGCACCCAGGGCGTCCTTGCTGCCCAGTCAGCCCTTATCTCGGTTGCTCTCACCACGGGCTTAGCTACCCTGCTATGGGGGCTCACCAGCCTCAGCAACGTCGCTGTTTTGACGTGGATTACGGCAAGTATTCTAGTAATTACTACCCTGGGGGCGGCTCTGCTGCCAGCAGCACAAGCTGCCCGTCCTCCTGTTCCGGGTCGTGTGCCTCTGCGCGTACGTCCTGCTGACCCGCTAGGACGGTGGGGCTACCAGCACAACCGGGCCATGTCACTCACCGGTCTGATTATCGCTCACTTCACCGGGGTCTACCCCTACTTCTCCGATGAAAGCTTCCCGCTCTCGCTGGTTCTTATTCTGCTTTTCACCCTAGCCTGGTTCCTGCTGGTCTCCCCTGCCGCCCGGCCCGCAATCCTGCTTCTAGGGCTCAATAGCCTGCTCCTGAAGACCCTGCTCTATCACGATATGGATAACGGGGTGTTCTACTTCTTCCAGGCCCTCACCCTCAGCTGTGCGATTTTGACCCTGGTAAGCCGCCCTGAAGTGCTGCCGATATGGATGCGTGCCCAGCCTGCTGGCGTCCCGCGTCAGAGCAATCGCCCTACCCGTCTTTTCTGGTTAGCCTTTAGCGCCCAGGTCTTCTATAGCCTGTTCATTCTCCCTTTCAACTATCCCTCTCTAGCCCCCTACGATACGATTTTGCTGCTTGCTGCCACCGGCACGCTTCTCGGGGCCTCCGCCATGGTAGGGAAAAAGTTGGCTCCTCCCCTCACGGCTCTACTGCTGACCTACCAGGTGCTCTACGTCTTAGACGGTTTAAATGCCTGGTCACTCCTCTTCCTGGGCTTTGTTCTCATGGGGCTCGTTATCTGGCGGCTCCTTGCCCGGGCAGACGAACCGGCAATGCAGCCTCAAGCCCAGAAGCAGGGCAATCGTGAGACCCCGGTTATCCCCTGGGCTAAGAATCAATAGACACACTGCTCATCAGAGCCTCATCAAGTAACACAAAAGAGGCTGGCCCCGCAGATTGCTCTGCGGGGCCAGCCTCTATCGCCCTCCGCTAGCTAGTAGCTAGCAGGAGTTCAGATCGGGAAGTAAGAAACTTACTTGATGATCTTGGTAACGCGACCTGAACCAACGGTGCGGCCACCTTCGCGGATTGCGAAGCCGAGGCCCTCTTCCATTGCGATTTCCTGGATGAGCTCAACGGTCATCTCAGTGTTGTCGCCGGGCATAACCATTTCGGTGCCCTCGGGAAGGGTGATAACACCGGTAACGTCGGTGGTGCGGAAGTAGAACTGGGGGCGGTAGTTCGAGTAGAAGGGGTTGTGGCGGCCGCCTTCATCCTTGGAGAGGATGTAGACGTTAGCCTCGAACTGGGTGTGGGGGGTGATTGAGCCGGGCTCAACAACAACCTGGCCACGCTCTACGTCGTCGCGCTTCAGACCGCGAAGCAGCAGACCACAGTTCTCGCCTGCCCATGCTTCGTCGAGCTGCTTGTGGAACATCTCGATACCGGTAACGGTGGTCTTCTGGATGGGGCGGATACCAACGATCTCAACTTCGGAGTTGATCTTCAGGGTACCGCGCTCGGCGCGACCGGTAACAACGGTACCGCGACCGGTGATGGTGAAGACGTCTTCGATGGGCATGAGGAAGGGCTTGTCCTTCTCACGAACGGGGTCGGGAATGAAGTTGTCAACCTCGTCCATGAGCTCTTCAACCTTAGCAACCCACTCGGGGTCACCTTCGAGAGCCTTCAGAGCGGAAACGCGAACAACGGGAGCGTTGTCACCGTCGAACTCCTGTGAGGAGAGCAGTTCGCGAACTTCCATTTCAACGAGGTCGAGCAGTTCCTCGTCCTCAACCATGTCTGACTTGTTCAGAGCAACGAGCAGGGTGGGAACGCCAACCTGGCGAGCCAGCAGAACGTGCTCGCGGGTCTGAGCCATGGGGCCGTCGGTAGCAGCAACAACGAGGATTGCGCCGTCCATCTGAGCAGCACCGGTGATCATGTTCTTGACGTAGTCAGCGTGACCGGGGGCGTCAACGTGTGCGTAGTGACGCTTCTCGGTCTGGTACTCGATGTGAGCAATGTTGATGGTAATACCGCGCTGGCGCTCTTCAGGAGCGGAGTCGATCATACCGAAGTCGCGCTGCTCGTTCAGGTCAGGGTACTTGTCAGCCAGAACCTTGGAGATTGCAGCGGTCAGGGTGGTCTTACCGTGGTCAACGTGACCGATGGTACCGACGTTTACGTGAGGCTTGGAGCGCTCGAACTTAGCCTTAGCCAAGAGTATTCCTCCTATAGAGAAGATTTGAGAACCTGCACTCGGGTTTCACACCGGCGCACTCCGCCGTAAAAGGCGGTCTAGCTACCACAATAGCGGATAAGGCCGGTGGGGCGAAACC
This sequence comes from Rothia nasimurium, assembly GCF_928381415.1. Lineage (GTDB taxonomy): Bacteria > Actinomycetota > Actinomycetes > Actinomycetales > Micrococcaceae > Rothia > Rothia nasimurium_H. The sequence goes on along the minus strand of NZ_CAKMSF010000003.1, from coordinate 263,963 downwards.
CGAAGACGGGTTCAATTACAAGGTTTTTTTGAAAAGCGGTGCGGCTCACACGGGGTGAGCCGCACCCGGGTGAGAATTACTCGCCGCGGCTCTTCTGGATGATTTCATCAGCGACGTTCTTGGGAACCTCAGCGTAGCTGTCGAACTCCATGGAGAAGACTGCACGACCCTGGGTCTTTGAACGGAGGTCACCGATGTAACCGAACATTTCTGACAGCGGTACAAGAGCGTGAACGATCTTGACGCCTGCTGCATCTTCCATGGACTGGATCTGACCACGACGTGAGTTCAGGTCACCGATAACGTCGCCCATGTAGTCCTCGGGGGTACGTACTTCAACAGCCATCAGGGGCTCCAGCAGGACGGGAGCAGCGCGACGTGCGCCTTCCTTGAAGACCATTGAACCAGCGATCTTGAAGGCCATTTCAGACGAGTCAACATCGTGGTAAGCACCGTCGATCAGGGTTGCCTTGACACCAACAACGGGGTAGCCAGCGAGGATACCGAGCTGCATTGCGTCCTGGATACCGGCGTCAACGGAGGGGATGTATTCACGGGGAACACGACCACCGGTGACGACGTTGTCGAACTCGTAGAGCTCTTCAGCATCGAGGGCGATGGGTTCGAAGGAAACCTGAACCTTCGCGAACTGACCGGAACCACCGGTCTGCTTCTTGTGGGTGTAGTCGACCTTCTCGACCTTCTTGGTGATGGTTTCGCGGTAAGCAACCTGGGGCTTACCAACGTTAGCCTCAACCTTGAATTCGCGCTTCATACGGTCAACGATGATGTCGAGGTGGAGCTCGCCCATGCCGCCGATTTCGGTCTGGCCGGTTTCTTCGTTGAGTGAAACGGTGAAGGTGGGGTCTTCAGCAGACAGCTTCTGGATAGCGGTTGACATCTTCTCCTGGTCACCCTTGGTCTTGGGCTCGATAGCCACGAAGATCACGGGGGCGGGGAAGGTCATGGATTCCAGAACTACGGGGTTAGCAATGTCGCAGAGGGTGTCACCGGTGGTGGTGTCCTTCAGACCGATTGCTGCGTAGATGTGACCTGCCTGGATCTCTTCAACAGGGTTCTCCTTGTTGGAGTGCATCTGGAAGAGCTTACCGATACGTTCCTTCTTACTCTTGGTGGCGTTGAGGACCTGCTGGCCCTGTTCAGCCTTACCGGAGTAAACGCGGATGTAGGTCAGCTGACCGTAGAAGGGGTGTGCTGCAACCTTGAAGGCCAGAGCTGCGAAGGGCTCGTCAGCTGAGGGCTTACGGGTTACCTCAACCTCTTCATCAGAGGGCAGGTGGCCGATCATCGCGGGGACGTCCAGCGGTGAGGGCAGGTAGTCGAGAACTGCGTCGAGCATGGGCTGAACGCCGCGGTTCTTGAATGCTGAGCCACAGAAGACGGGGTAGGCTTCGTTGGCAACGGTCAGGGCGCGGACGCCTGCCTTGATTTCCTCAATGGTCAGTTCGCCCTCTTCGAGGTACTTTTCCATGAGGTCTTCAGAGGCTTCTGCTACGTTTTCAACGAGCTCTGCGCGGTACTGCTCTGCCTTTTCCTGCAGGTCAGCGGGGATTTCCTGGATTTCGTAGGAGGCACCCATGGTAACGTCACCCTTGACATCGCCGGGCCAGACGTAGGCCTGCATGGTGAGCAGGTCAACGACGCCGATGAAGTCGTTTTCAGCGCCGATGGGCAGCTGCATAACGAGGGGCTTAGCGCCGAGGCGCTTGACGATGGTGTCTACGGTGAAGTAGAAGTCTGCACCCAGCTTGTCCATCTTGTTGACGAAGCAGATGCGGGGAACTTCGTACTTGTCAGCCTGGCGCCAAACGGTTTCAGACTGGGGCTCAACGCCTTCCTTGCCGTCGAACACTGCAACAGCGCCGTCGAGGACGCGCAGTGAACGCTCAACTTCAACGGTGAAGTCAACGTGGCCGGGGGTGTCGATGATGTTGATCTGGTTGTTCTTCCAGAAGCAGGTGGTTGCCGCGGAGGTAATGGTAATACCGCGTTCCTGTTCCTGAGCCATCCAGTCCATGGTGGACGCACCGTCGTGGGTTTCACCGAGCTTGTGGTTGATACCGGTGTAGAAGAGGATGCGTTCGGTGGTGGTGGTCTTACCGGCGTCAATGTGCGCCATAATACCGATGTTGCGGACCTTATTCAGGTCGGTAAGCACGTCTAGTGCCACTTTGTTCTCCCTTGTGAGAAACTCCGAAAGCCTGCCGCTATGTACGTATGTAATAACGGCAGGCTACGAAGAAATTACCAGCGGTAGTGTGCGAAGGCCTTGTTGGACTCGGCCATCTTGTGAGTGTCTTCGCGACGCTTCACAGCGGCACCGAGACCGTTGGACGCATCCAGGATCTCGTTCATGAGACGCTCGGTCATGGTCTTCTCGCGGCGAAGCTTTGAGAAGCCAACGAGCCAGCGCAGGGCCAGAGCGGTTGCACGGCCTGCACGAACTTCGACGGGGACCTGGTAGGTCGCGCCGCCAACGCGGCGTGAGCGGACCTCGAGTGAAGGCTTGACGTTGTCCATTGCCTTCTTGAGGGTTACTACGGGGTCTGCGCCGGTCTTCTGGGCAACGCCTTCGAGAGCACCGTAAACGATGCGCTCAGCGGTTGACTTCTTGCCATCCAGCAGAACCTTGTTGATGAGCTGGGTAACCAGCGGTGAGCCGTAAACGGGGTCGTTTACGAGGGGACGCTTAGGAGCGGGACCCTTACGAGGCATTACTTCTTCTCCTTCTTTGCGCCGTAGCGTGAACGAGCCTGACCGCGGCCCTTAACGCCCTGGGTATCCAGTGCGCCACGTACAATCTTGTAACGAACACCGGGGAGGTCCTTCACACGACCACCGCGAACGAGCACGATGGAGTGTTCCTGAAGGTTGTGGCCCTCACCGGGGATGTATGCGGTAACCTCGACGCCGCCGTTGAGCTTAACACGTGCGACCTTACGCAGTGCTGAGTTCGGCTTCTTCGGGGTGGTGGTGTATACACGGGTGCATACGCCACGCTTCATGGGGTTGCCCTTAAGTGCGGGCGCCTTGGTCTTAACGACCTTGGGTGCACGGCCCTTACGGACCAACTGCTGAATTGTAGGCACTTGTTCTCCGTTTGGTATCGGTGGCCCCGTTAGGGGCTACCGGTTTACTTGCCTTCTGTCACTTGGGATAAGCGCAAAAGAAAATCTCTTTGACTTAGCAGGAGCCCAGACACAACAAAAAATGGCATTTAGGCCTCAAGATCGCTAATCGGGCTGAGTGCCCGGGCGAACAAGGCCAAAGGACGGTGTCCATTCTGCCATTGGTTCTTATGTACTGCTCAGAACGTGTCTGTGCGGGCAGTAGATACTACTGCTAAGTACTCCAGGTACTACTCTAGCTGGTTAGAAAGGCTTAATCTACCCCCCTGCCCAGCTCTGAGGCAGCTTTAAGCCTTTAAAGCTGGTGATGTCGGGCACTTAAGGCTTAAATATCAAGGACGCCGGTGCCCCCTCCCCTGCTTCGGGAAGGGGGCGCCGGCGTCCGCACCTTGCATGAAACTAGCTGACGGTGAAGTTTCGGGTGGCCCCGGTGAAGGGGGTGATAGTACCGACCCCGTTCTTGGAATCCCCGTGGTAGAGAATCCGGTAGGTGCCGGGAACCGCATCGGCAGGGATCTTCCATTCGATGGTTACGCGGGACTGGGCCGCCAGGTGCCGCTTCCAGCGGAAGCGGGTGGCCGGGTCGTTATCGCCGGCGACGGTCACCCACTGGTTACCCTCTAGACGCTGAACTTCAAGGTAGCTGGAATTGAGCTGCTGGTCATTGTTGGGGTGGGCTCCCACAAAGAGGGCGCTGACGGTTGCCCCCCGGGCCGTGTTGGCGGGCTGGGTGAGCACCTTACCGTAGTAGTGGCCAGCGCCGGGCAGGTCGTACCAGACCTTGCCCACAGCGCTCTTCATGGGGGTGCGTACAGTCGGCTTATCGCCCAGGGGCAGCTCGGTGCCATCGCGCAGGGAGGTCGCAACGGTATTGAGGGTCTGGCGGAAGGCCCCCATGGTGTTAATACCGAAGACGGTGGCCCCGCCCTCGTACTGCTGCGAAACGTATTCCTGCGGGGTCGTCACATAGTGGCTGTAGGCGTTGGTGTAGCCCTGCACGATAATCTGCGACTCGTCAACGCCCAGCAGGGCAGCCATATCCTGGCGGTACTGCACGCCGACCGCGCCGTTGTGCTCACCGGGCATACCCAGCAGGTAGTAGTTGCCGAAGCGCATGACCTGCACCGGCAGCTTCTGCTGCACCTTCTCGTGGACGGCCAGCAGGTTAGCCTTGGGGTACTGGCAGGCACTCAGGCTGGCAGATGAGCTGTAGGCCAGCCAGTTGAAGTCGCTCCAGACCTTATTGGCGTTAGCCCCCTCATTGAAGCCGGCTGCGCCGGGGCCATCCTCCACGCTACCGGCGGCAAAGGGGGCACCCAGCGAGGCGTTACAGGTAGAGCCCGCGTAGCCGGTGCCCGTCCACCGGGCGTCCACCTGCACCTTGGAGAAGTCCACGTAGGTGATGCGGGAGTCCAGGCCCTGCCCCACTGGAGTACCCGCGCTTGCTAGCTGGGTGCGGACGGCGTCCGCCTGCTTGGTTCCCTGAATCTCAAGGTTGGTGAACATGTCGTTGGTGGGGCCCATACCCGGCTGCAGCATGGTGTTGGGCGAGACGTCACCGGTGTTGCTGTTGGCAAAGGCCGCGATGAAGGCATCATCTTCAGCCCCCGCGTTCAGGTTGACCCCGTGGTCTACGGTTTCGAGCAGGTACTGGGCATAGCCCTTGTTGTCGGAGGAGACCAGTGTGTTTTTGTTGGTGAGGGAGGTGGGGTGGATAGCAAACCAGTTGAGGACGGCCCGGGTCACCCCGTCGTGCTCAAATCGGAAGGTGGTGCTGGTAGGGTCTACCCCGTCGATCAGCGCATCGGTGAGGTTGGCGGGATCCTGCTCCAGGGCTACCGCCGAGCGGTTGACGCCCACGCCGGTGAGCTGGCTGCTGGAGACCGTCACGTTACCGGGGGCAAGGTCAGCCAGTGCCTCGCGGATAGCCTGCATAGACCCGTTGACCTGGTTATTGAAGGTGGGTTCGTTGAAGCCCAGGGTTGCCAGGTTGTAGAGCACGTCCTTGCTCACGCCGCCGGGGGTGGCGTGGCTGTGGGAGGCCGTAATCATGATGTTCGCTTCGGTGAACTCGGGGCCGAGCTCAGCCTGAATACGGTTCACCAGTTCAGCACGAATGCTATTCCAGGCGCTTAGAGCATCAAGCACCACAATCAGGTTGCGGGAGCCGCTAGCAGGGTCAATGACCACGAAGGCGCGGGCGTACTGGCGGGTATGAATACCCGAGCCCTTCTGGGTATCGGTACCGTAGCCCACGAAGGCCACCTCGGCGACCTCACCGGTGATATCTGCAACGCCCGCCCCGACCAGGTAGGGGTTCGTGGCGGTTGGCTGGGTGGAGTTCACCAGCTGGGCCAGGCTCTGGGCATTGACGCCCGCCGGTGTCAGTTCAACATCGGCCTGGGACGGGATTAGATAGGCCCCGGCAGCTAGCGATAGGGCAGCACCAAAGACGCCGAGCTTGACCCCTACATGTCGTGATAGTTTCATTCAACCCTCAAGATGTGCGAAAAGATAGGCGGGTGGAGCCCGCCCGTGTGTGCTCCCCTAAGCCTACCGACCGGGGCCTCTTCCAGCTAGCTGGGCTTGCCCCGCGATTCGTGGTAGAACGGAAGAACTTTAACCCCACGCAAAGGACAGCACGAGTGAGCACCCCCAACGAGTCTTACCTGGTCGGCCTGCTAGGTAGCGGCATCACGGCCTCTCTTACTCCGCCCCTGCACGAGTTCGCAGCAGACCGGGCAGGTGTGCGCTATCTCTACCGCCCTATCGACCTTGATGCTCTGGGCCCCGGGGCGCGAGCAGCGGGTGTACTGCCCGTGGGAGATCTGCTGCACTGGGGGTTTGACTTTGGCTTTAACGCTTTCAATATCACCTTCCCCTACAAGCAGGCTGTTCTGGAGCACCTCGATGAGGTGTCGGACGCCGCAGCCCGGCTGGGGGCTGTCAATACGGTGGTAGCGCGGGAGGGAAGGCTCATCGGGTACAACACCGATGTGAGTGGTTTTGCTTCTGCCCTAACCCAGGGGCTGGCCCCAGCCCCCGAGGATCTGGCAACCGTCACCCAGCTGGGTGTCGGCGGGGCGGGCTCCGCCACCGCAGATGCCCTGCTGAGTTTAGGAACTAGAACGCTCAATCTATTTGATGTCGATATTGAGAGATCCTCCGCCAAAGCCCAGCAATTGGCAGCACTCTACCCGGGCGCAACCGTCCGCACCGTCACCGAAGCCGAGCTTGCTGAAGCCCTTGCCGCCTCAACCGGCCTAGTCAACGCCACCCCCATCGGTATGCACCACCACCCCGGCGCTCCCCTACCCCTGGACTATCTACACCCGTCTCTCTGGGTCTTCGACGTCATCTACCTACCGCAAAACACACCGCTGATACAGAAAGCCCGTTCTATAGGCTGCCGGGTACTACCCGGCGGGCTCATGGCAGTGGGACAGGCAGCCTATGCCTTTGAACTCATCACCGGTCTCAGCCCCAATCGGGCAGAACTCCTGACCCACTTCGACCAGCTTCTCGAAGCCCAGGGCAACCAGCTCACCTAAGCAACCCGGCACAGGCCCGGTGCCCACATACGAGGAAGGCCCTCCCCCGCAGATACGCGGGGAAGGGCCTTACCTATGCCAGGAAAGTGGCAGCCGGTTTACTTACCGAACTCGTAGTCATCCAGCGGAATTGCCTGGAACTCGGGGCTGATAGCACCCTCGTTGGTCTCGGCGTAGCTGAAATCGTTGTAGGGAGTTGCGGTCTGAGCAAACAGGGCCTCACGAGCCTCGTCGGTGGGCTCAACCTCGATGTCGTTGTACATGGCAAGACCAGTACCAGCGGGGATGAGCTTACCGATGATGACGTTCTCCTTGAGACCGACCAGCGGATCTTCCTTGCCTTCCATCGCAGCCTGAGTCAGGACGCGAGTGGTTTCCTGGAAGGACGCGGCAGACAGCCAGGACTCGGTAGCCAGTGACGCCTTGGTGATACCCATCATCTCGGGGCGGCCTGATGCAGGACGCTTACCCTCAGCCAGAGCCGCACGGTTAGCGTTCTGGAAGGCGATGTTCTCAACCAGCTCACCGGGGAGCAGGTTGGTCTCACCGGAGTCGATGACGGTGATACGGCGCAGCATCTGGCGGACAATAACCTCAACGTGCTTATCGTGGATGCCTACACCCTGGGAGCGGTAGACGCCCTGGACCTCGTCCACCAGGTGCTTCTGAGCCTCACGGGGACCGCGAATACGCAGGATCTCCTTGGGGTCAACAGCACCGGCGACCAACTGGGTACCAACGGTGATGTGGTCACCTTCGGCAACTTCCAGGCGGGCACGACGCAGGACGGGGTAAGCAACCGGGTCATCACCATTATCGGGGGTGACAACAACCTTCAGGGACTTGTCGGTGTCCTCGATGGTGACGCGACCGGTGACCTCAGAAATCGGGGCAACACCCTTGGGGGTGCGGGCCTCGAAGAGTTCCTGAATACGGGGCAGACCCTGGGTAATATCGTCAGCCGATGCGACACCACCGGTGTGGAAGGTACGCATGGTCAGCTGGGTACCGGGCTCACCAATGGACTGAGCCGCGATAATACCGACGGCCTCACCAATGTCGACCAGGTTACCTGAAGCCATGGAACGGCCGTAGCAGAGGGCACAAACACCAACTGCTGACTCACAGGTCAGGACGGAGCGGACGCGAACCTCTTCGATACCGGCCTTGAACAGGTCGTCAATGACGATATCTGAGACGTCAGCGCCAGCAGCAGCCAGTACGGTGCCGTCTTCAGCCACAACGTCAACAGCCAGAGCGCGGCCGTGGATTGATGACTCGACGTTCTCGTGCAGGGAGACGTTGCCAGCGGCGTCCTTTTCGATCAGGGGCAGGGTCAGGCCGCGGCGGGTGCCACAGTCGTGCTCGCGCACGATGACATCCTGAGAAACGTCGACCAGACGACGGGTCAGGTAACCGGAGTTTGCGGTACGCAGCGCGGTATCTGCCAGACCCTTACGAGCACCGTGGGTTGCGATGAAGTACTCCAGAACCGACAGGCCTTCACGGTAGGAAGACTTAATCGGGCGGGGCATAATCTCACCCTTGGTGTTGGACACCAGACCACGGATACCTGCAATCTGACGAACCTGCATCCAGTTACCACGTGCACCCGAGGTGACCATGCGGTTAATGGTGGTGTTCTTCTCGGCCAGGTTTTCCTTCATGGCCTCGGCGACCTCGTCGGTTGCCTTGGTCCAAATGTCGATCAGTTCGGTACGGCGTTCGGCGTCGTCGATCAGACCCATGGCGAACTGGGATTCGATGTTGGCTGCCTGCTCCTCGTAGCCTTCCATAATGGCGGGCTTGGTGGGGGGCGCTGCGATATCGGAAACCGCAACGGTCACACCTGAGCGTGAAGCGTAGTAGAAGCCGGTGTTCTTGAGCGCGTCAAGGGTCTTGGCTACCACGTGCATGGGGTACTTCTCAGCAAGGTCATTGATGAGGGCACCCAGGGACTTCTTGTCGGCAACGCCGGTGTACCAGGGGTAGTCGGCGGGCAGGGTCTCGTTGAAGATAACCTGACCGACGGTGGTTTCTACCAGGACGGGCTGACCGGGCTCGTAGCCTTCGGGGGCTTCCCAGCCCTCGTAGGGTACGAAGTCGTCCAGCACGATCTTGACCTTGGTGTAGAGCTCAATCTCGTGGCGGTCCATAGCCATAATGGCTTCTGCGTAGGACGAGAATAGGCGGCCTTCGTTCTTCTCACCGTCACGGGCGGTGGTCAGGTGGAAGAGACCGATGATCATGTCCTGGTCAGGGACCGCAACGGGGCGGCCGTCTGAGGGCTTCAGGATGTTATTGGAGGACAGCATGAGGATGCGGGCCTCGGCCTGAGCCTCGGGTGACAGGGGCAGGTGGACTGCCATCTGGTCGCCGTCGAAGTCAGCGTTGAATGCTGAACAGACCAGGGGGTGCAGCTGGATAGCCTTACCTTCGACCAGCTGGGGTTCGAAGGCCTGAATACCCAGGCGGTGCAGGGTGGGTGCGCGGTTCAGCAGCACGGGGTGCTCGGTGATGATCTCTTCGAGAACGTCCCACACCTGGGGGCGGAAACGCTCGACCATGCGCTTTGCAGACTTGATGTTCTGGGCGTGGTTGAGGTCAACCAGTCGCTTCATGACGAAGGGCTTGAAGAGCTCCAGAGCCATCTGCTTGGGCAGGCCACACTGGTGCATCTGCAGGGTGGGGCCACCGACGATAACGGAACGACCCGAGTAGTCAACGCGCTTACCGAGCAGGTTCTGGCGGAAGCGGCCCTGCTTACCCTTGAGCATGTCAGAGAGTGACTTCAGGGGGCGGTTACCCGGACCTGTGACGGGGCGACCGCGACGGCCGTTGTCGAACAGGGAGTCAACAGCTTCCTGCAGCATGCGCTTTTCGTTGTTCACGATGATCTCGGGGGCACCGAGTTCCAGCAGACGCTTGAGGCGGTTGTTGCGGTTGATGACGCGACGGTAGAGGTCGTTCAGGTCGGAGGTCGCGAAGCGGCCACCGTCGAGCTGCACCATGGGGCGCAGTTCCGGCGGGATGACGGGAACGTAGTCCAGTACCATACCGAGCGGTGAGTTGTCGGTGGTCAGGAAGGCATTGACAACCTTCAGACGCTTGAGGGCGCGGGTCTTCTTCTGGCCCTTGCCGGTCTGGATGATGTCCTTGAGAGCCTCTGCTTCAGCTTCCATGTCGAAGTTCTCAAGACGCTTCTTGATAGCTTCTGCACCCATGGAGCCTTCGAAGTACATGCCGTACTTGTCGACCATGCCGCGGTAGAGGGCTTCGTCGCCTTCAAGGTCAGCGACCTTGAGGTTCTTGAAGCGGTCCCAGATGCGGTCGAGCTGCTCGATTTCGCGTTCTGCGTTCTTGCGGACGGACGCCATCTGGCGCTCGGCTGCGTCACGCAGCTTGCGCTTTTCGGCAGCCTTGCCACCGTCAGCCTCAATCTTGGCGAGTTCCTCTTCGGTTTCGCGGGCGATCAGGTTGATGTCGGCTGCGAGCTGGTCCTGCAGGACCTTCTTGTCGCGATCGTGGGCGGCCTGCAGGTTGGGCAGGTCCTCGTGGCGGGCTTCTTCGTCCACATGGGTAATCATGTAGGCGGCGAAGTAGATAATCTTTTCCAGGTCCTTGGGAGCCAGGTCAAGCAGGTAGCCCAGGCGTGAGGGCACGCCCTTGAAGTACCAGATGTGGGTCACGGGAGCTGCCAGCTCGATGTGGCCCATGCGCTCGCGGCGCACCTTGGCACGGGTTACCTCTACGCCACAGCGCTCACAGATGATGCCCTTGAAGCGTACGCGCTTGTACTTACCGCAGTAGCATTCCCAGTCGCGGGTAGGGCCGAAGATGCGCTCGTCGAAGAGGCCTTCCTTCTCGGGCTTCAGGGTTCGGTAGTTGATGGTTTCGGGCTTCTTAACCTCGCCGTACGACCAGTCCAGGATGTTCTGGGAGGTCGCCAGGCCAATACGCATCAAACCAAGTGAAGATTCGTTGGACATTTGGTCCTTATCTCTTTCCTAGTGTTTTGAAGTCTTGTTCGAACAGATGGGAGGGTTTAGACCTCTTCGACAGAGCTGGGCTCTGCGTGGGACAGGTCAATGCCCAGGTCATCTGCTGCTCGGAAGCCTTCGTCTTCTACATCGCGCATTTCGATGGTCTTACCGTCGGTTGAGAGAACCTCAACGTTCAGGCAGAGGGACTGCATTTCCTTGATCAGGACCTTGAAGGACTCGGGCACACCGGGTTCGGGGATGTTCTCGCCCTTGACGATGGCTTCGTAGACCTTCACGCGGCCGTGAACGTCGTCAGACTTGACGGTCAGGATTTCCTGCAGGGTGTAGGCGGCACCGTATGCTTCCAGTGCCCACACTTCCATTTCACCGAAGCGCTGGCCACCGAACTGGGCCTTACCGCCCAGGGGCTGCTGGGTGATCATGGAGTAGGGGCCGGTGGAGCGTGCGTGGATCTTGTCGTCGACCAGGTGGTGCAGCTTCAGGATGTACTGGTAGCCAACGGATACCGGCTCGGGGAAGGGCTCACCGGAGCGGCCATCGAGCAGGCGGGCCTTACCTGAGCGGTTGATCAGGCGGTCGCCGTCGCGGTTGGGGTTAGCGTGGTCCAGTAGCTCGAAGAGTTCCTCTTCGCCGGCACCGTCGAACACGGGGGTTGCGACGTTGGTGGGGCCGGTTTCCTTGGGGAAGTTGTGGAGCTTGTCCAGCCAGGCGGGGTTGCCTTCGATCTTCCAGCCCTGCTTGGCCAGCCAGCCGGTGTGAACTTCGAGTACCTGACCGATGTTCATACGGCCGGGGACGCCCAGCGGGTTGAGGATGATGTCAACGGGGGTGCCATCTTCCATGAAGGGCATGTCCTCGATGGGGAGGATCTTGGTAATAACACCCTTGTTACCGTGGCGGCCTGCCAGCTTATCGCCGACGGTGATCTTACGCTTCTGGGCAACGTAGACGCGCACCAGCTGGTTAACGCCGCTGGGCAGGTCTTCGTCATCAGTTTCGCGGTCAAAGATACGGACGCCGATAACGGTACCGGACTCACCGTGGGGAACCTTGAGGGAGGTGTCGCGAACTTCGCGGGACTTCTCACCGAAGATGGCGCGCAGCAGGCGCTCTTCGGGGGTCAGTTCGGTTTCGCCCTTGGGGGTGACCTTACCGACCAGGATGTCGCCGGCCTCAACCTCGGCACCGATGTGGATGATGCCGCGCTCGTCGAGGGCTGAGAGCACCTCTTCGGAGACGTTGGGGATGTCGCGGGTAATCTCTTCAGCACCCAGCTTGGTGTCGCGGGCGTCGATTTCGTGCTCTTCAATGTGGATTGAGGTGAGCACGTCGTCGGAGATCATGCGCTGGGACAGGATGATGCCGTCCTCGAAGTTGAAGCCTTCCCATGACATGTAAGCCACGAGCAGGTTCTTACCGAGTGCCAGCTCGCCCTTATCGGTGGAGGGACCATCGGCAATCAGGCTACGCTCTTCAACGCGGTCGCCCACCTTGACCACAACGCGGTGGTTGTAGCAGTTACCGGGGTTGGAGCGCTGGAACTTGAGGATGGGGTAGGAGGTGGTGGTGCCATCGTCGTTACGAACGACTACCAGGTCAGCGGAGACCTCAGAGACCACACCGGCCTTCTTAGCAACGACGGAGTCACCGGAGTCAAGAGCTGCGTAGCGCTCCATACCGGTACCAACGACGGGTGCTTCTGATTCGAGCAGGGGAACGGCCTGACGCTGCATGTTAGCACCCATCAGTGCTCGGTTAGCGTCGTCGTGTTCCAGGTAGGGAATCAGGGCGGTTGCCACAGACACCATCTGGCGGGGGGAGACGTCCATGAACTCAATCTCAGAGGCGTCTACCAGCACAGCTTCGCCAGAACCGTCGCCCGCACGGCAGAGGACCTGCTCTTCGGCGAAGGTCATGTCTGCGTTCAGGGGCGCGTTAGCCTGAGCGATGGTGTTGCCCTTTTCGTCATCGGCGGTGAGGTACTTGACCTCGTCGGTGACCTGACCGTTCTTGACGATACGGTAGGGGGTCTCGATGAAACCGAAGGGGTTGATGCGGGCGTAGGTTGCCAGCGAGCCAATCAGACCGATGTTGGGGCCTTCAGGGGTTTCGATGGGGCACATACGGCCGTAGTGGGAGGGGTGCACGTCTCGCACTTCCATGCCTGCGCGGTCACGGGAGAGACCACCGGGGCCCAGAGCTGAGAGACGACGCTTGTGGGTCAGACCTGCCAGCGGGTTGTTCTGGTCCATGAACTGGGAGAGCTGGGAGGTGCCGAAGAATTCCTTGATGGAGGCAACCACGGGGCGGATGTTGATCAGGGTCTGAGGAGTGATGGCCTCGACGTCCTGGGTGGTCATACGCTCGCGAACGACGCGCTCCATGCGGGACAGACCGGTGCGGATCTGGTTCTCGATCAGTTCGCCCACGGCGCGGATGCGGCGGTTACCGAAGTGGTCGATGTCGTCAACGTCAACGCGGATGTCGACTTCCTGGCCGTCGCGGATGCCCTTGATGCTGGTGCCACCTGCGTGCAGGGTGACCAGGTAACGAATCATGGCTGCGATGTCGTCCTGGGACAGCACTGATGCTGAGGGGTCGTTGACGGGGGTGTCGATACCGAGCTTGCGGTTGACCTTGTAACGGCCGACCTTTGCCAGGTCGTAGCGACGGGGGGTGAAGTACATGTTGTCCAGCAGGTTCTGGGCAGCGTCAACCGTCGGGGGTTCGCCCGGGCGCAGCTTGCGGTAGATGTCAAGCAGGGCCTCTTCGCGGGTCTGGACGGTGTCCTTCTCAAGGGTGGCGCGAATGGAGTCAAATTCACCGAATTCAGCCAGAATCTTGGCTTCGCTCCAGCCCAGGGCCTTGAGCAGGGTGGTGACGGACTGCTTACGGCGGCGGTCCAGACGGACGCCTACCTGGTCACGCTTATCGATTTCGAGTTCGAACCAGGCACCGCGGGAGGGGATAATCTTCGCGGTGTAGATGTCCTTATCGGAGGTGCGGTCGGCGGTCTTTTCGAAGTAGGCACCGGGTGAGCGAACCAGCTGGGAAACAACGACACGCTCGGAGCCGTTGATTACGAAGGTGCCGGATTCGGTCATCAGGGGGAAGTCACCCATGAACACGGTCTGCTGCTTGATTTCGCCCGTGTTGTTGTTCATGAATTCGGCCTTGACGTACAGGGGAGCTGCGTAGGTCGCATCGCGATCCTTGCACTCTTCCATGGTGTACTTGGGGTCGGCGAATTCGGGATCGGAGAAGGACAGGGACATGGTGCCCTGGAAGTCTTCGATCGGGGAGATTTCTTCGAAGATGTCGGCAAGACCTGAGGTCTGGCTGACGGAGGTATCGCCGGTTTCTGCTGCTACAGCGGCTTTGGCTGCCCAGCGTTCGTTACCGACGAGCTGATCAAAGCTGTCGAGCTGGAGCGCGAGCAGGTTAGGTACCTGCAGGGGCTCAGCAATTTTTGCGAATGAGATTCGGCGCTGCGAACCTACGCCGTTAGCGGCTTCAGTGTTAGAGGTGCTCGAGGCGACCAAGATTGGATCCTTCCACAGACATGTCTGTTCGTACCCGCTCCCCCACCAGGGGCGGTACGCTCAAGGACCCGTTGAAGAGGCAAACTAGCCTGTCATAGCACCTGTGCCGTGCTGGGTAGTGGCTAGATTGATGTTCGAGGGTACTGGGGCGTACTTAAAACCTGTTACAACCTGCCCACCGCTATATGAAGGCACAGAAGATTAGGGAAGCGCAAATATTCATGCTACAGCAAAATATTTGCGCTGTCTATACCCAATCTCCGCTCTTTTTGCAAACTCCGGTTAGCACTCCACCACGTTGACGGCCAGGCCACCCATGGAGGTTTCCTTGTAGCGGTGAGACATATCTTCACCGGTCTGGCGCATGGTTTCGATGACCTGGTCCAGAGAGACTCGGTGCTGACCGTCCCCTCGCAGGGCCATCTTGGCCGCGGTCACCGCATTGGAGGCCGCCATGGCGTTACGCTCGATGCAGGGTATCTGCACCAGACCCCCCACGGGGTCGCAGGTCAGCCCCAGATTGTGCTCCATAGCGATTTCGGCGGCATTTTCTACCTGCTCGTTGGTGCCGCCCATGACCTGGGCCAGGCCCGCAGCCGCCATAGAGGAGGCAGTGCCGACCTCACCCTGACAGCCCACTTCAGCGCCAGAGATTGAGGCCCGCTTCTTGTAGAGGGCACCGATGGAGGCAGCCGCTAAGAAGAAGTCGACGACAGCATCATCAATGACCTTTTGACCGCGGTGACGCACCGAGGGCACATAGTTAAGGGCGTAGTGCAGCACGGCGGGGATAATGCCTGAGGCCCCGTTGGTGGGGGCGGTGACGATACGGCCGCCAAAGGCGTTTTCCTCGTTGACGGCCAGGGCGATGAGGTTAACCCAGTCAATGGCGAACTCGGGTGACTTCTTAGGGTCTTCTGCCAGCAGGTCTCGGTGCCACTGGCCAGCACGGCAACGCACTTTAAGCGGGCCGGGCAGGTAACCCATTCGTTCCAGGGATGAGCCAATGCATTCCTTCATGACCTGCCGAATATGCAAAATTCCGGCGCGTACTTCGCTCTCGCTGCGCTCGGTCTTCTCGTTTTCCATCTTGAGCTGGGCGATGGACAGGCCCGCGCTATTGGCCATATCAAGGAGCTCTTCGCCCGACCCGAAGGGGTAGGGAGCCTTAGATAGCCCGGTGGAACCCGATGATTCTTCGTTTTCTTCAACGATGAAGCCGCCACCGATGGAGAAGTAGGTGCGCTCTAACAGCAGGCTCTCCCCCGCGTAGGCGGTGACCTTGATGCCGTTGGTGTGGCGGGGAAGTACGGTGAGCGGACGCAGGGTGATATCGGCTTCCCTGTAGGCCAGGACGGGCCCGCTCACCTTGGTTGCCTCTGGGCCGGGGGCACCGGACTCGAAGGCTGCCGAGGGGTAGCCTGCCAGGGGCAGGGTACCCTCCACCTGGTTGCGGTCCATGAGGGCCTCGGCAGCAGCAATATCGATGGTTTCGGGCACGAAACCAGCCAGCCCCTTAATGGCTGCGCTCATGGTGCCGTGCCCGGCGCCGGTAGCAGCCAGGGAGCCGTAGAGGTCGATGTGAACCCGGGTGACGTCCTTGAGCGTGCCAGCATCAATCAGTTCAGCGATGAACCGGTTGGTGGCTCGCATGGGACCCACGGTGTGGGAGCTAGAAGGGCCAATACCGATGGAGAACATCTCGAAGACGGAAATGTCGTAGTCCAGGGCTTCGGCTTTGGTTTGTGCTTCTGAGTGGGGTGGTTCAGAAAGGTAATCGGGGGTGGCTGTTAGCTCCATAGGTGATGCTCCTTTGGGGTGTCAAGGGTTCCTAGGTCAGAAAGAACCCTGTGCTACCAACCGGCTTCCGACCGATTGTGGCGGGGTAACGGTAGCACAGGGTTCTGATCGAGATGCGCTCGTGGCCTACTTCTCGCGCTTGTAGAAAGGCAGCTCTACGATATCGAAGGGGGCAACCTTACCACGGATATCAACATTGACAGTCTCACCTACGGTGGCGTGCTCGGTTGCCAGTAGGGCCATAGCCACAGGGTAGCCCAGAGTGGGTGAGGGAATACCCGAGGTAATCTCGCCAATCTCGGTGCCGCTCTCATCGACCAGCTTGGAGCCCGCGCGGCCGGGGCGCTTGCCCTGGGCCTTGAGGCCCACCAGAGAACGAGCCGGGGTCTGCTCGGAGAGCTGAACCAGGGCGTCCTTACCCACAAAGTCAGCGGTCTTCTTCGTCAGGGCAATCTCAACGAGCTTGCCCATGCCGGACTCGAAGGGGGTGATGTCGCGGCCCAGTTCGTGGCCGTAGAGGGGCATACCGGCTTCAAGGCGAAGGGAGTCGCGGGCGGCCAGCCCGGCAGGGATCGCCCCGTGCTTCTCACCGCGTTCAGAGGCCAGGGCCCAGAGCTGGGCAGCGTCCTCATTCGCGACGTAGATTTCAAAGCCGTCCTCACCTGTGTAGCCGGTGCGGGCCAGCAGGGCCTCGATGTTGCCGAAGCGAATCGGGGCAGCTGCGTAGTAGCCCATGGAGGTGATGGTCTCGGCGTCGGAGGGGTCCATCTCTAGCAGGATGGCTTCTGAGGCCGGGCCCTGAACAGCGACCAGGGAGGTTGATTCAGTCTCATTGACCAGCTGCACATCGAAGCCCTCGGTACGGGCGCTCATGGCCTCGTAGTCGGCTGCCACGTTAGCGGCGTTGGGAATGACCAGGAACTCTTCTTCGCCCAGGCGGTAGGTAATCAGGTCGTCGATAACGCCGCCGTCCTCGGCCAACAGCAGGGAGTACTTGGCCTTGCCCACCTTGAGAATGGACATGTTAGAGAGCAGGGCGTAGTCCAGGAAGGCACCGGCGTCGGGGCCGGTGACCCGGAATTCACCCATGTGGGAGAGGTCGAAAAGGCCAGCTGCTGATCGAACAGCCTTATGCTCTTCAACATCGTTGGTGTACTTGAGGGGCATGTCCCAGCCGCCAAAGTCGGTGAAGGCGGCACCCAGGTCAGCGTGGACCTGGTAGAGGGCAGTTTTCTGGGGTGACATAGGGGTAAACCTTTCTAGCCTTAAGCGCTGTGGACTTCGATGTCGAAGGCTTCCATGGGCGGGCATTCGCAGACAAAGTTACGGTCGCCGCCGGCACCGTCGATGCGGCCAACGGGGGTGAAGTACTTGTTCAGGCGCAGCTCGTGCACGGGGTAGGCGGCCTGCGAACGGGGGTAGGGGCGGGTCCATTCGTCGGCGGTGACGACCTCGGCGGTGTGCGGGGCGTTGCGCAGCACAGACTCCTCGGCGCTGACCTTACCGTCGATGACTTCTTGAATCTCAGCGTGGATCTGGGTCATGGCCTCAATGAAGCGATCCAGCTCAGCTAAGGACTCTGATTCGGTGGGCTCGACCATGAGGGTGCCGGGCACGGGGAAGGCCAGGGTGGGGGCGTGGAAGCCGTAGTCCATGAGGCGCTTGCAGACGTCCTCGGCAGTGATGCCGGACGCGGCGGTCAGCTCGCGCAGATCCAGGATGCACTCGTGGGCGACCAGGCCGGTCTCACCCGCGTAGAGCACGGGGTACAGGGAGCCCAGCTTCTTGGCGATGTAGTTGGCCGAGAGGATGGCGGTTTCGGAAGAAGCTCGCAGGCCCTCAGCACCGGTCATAGCGATGTACATCCAGGAGATGGGGAGCACACCGGCAGAACCAAACATAGCCTGGGAGATGGGCAGGGGGGCATCTGCCAGCTTGCCTTCGGCGTCCGCCTCGAAGCCGTTACCGGGCAGGTACTTCTCAAGGTGGGCGCCGACAGCAACGGGGCCGACGCCGGGGCCACCACCGCCGTGGGGGATGGCGAAGGTCTTGTGCAGGTTCAGGTGGGAGACGTCGCCACCAAACTTGCCAGGCTGGGCCAGACCCATCTGGGCGTTGAGGTTGGCGCCGTCTACGTAAACCTGGCCACCGGCGTCATGCACCAGCTGGCAGACCTCAACAACCTGCTCCTCAAAGACACCGTGGGTAGAGGGGTAGGTAATCATGATGCCGGCGATGGTGTCACCGTATTTTTCGATCTTGGCCTTGAGGTCTTCAACATCGATGGAGCCGTCGGGGGCGGTTGCCACACCGGCGACGGACAAACCTGCCAGGGCAGCGGAGGCGGCGTTGGTGCCGTGGGCACTCATGGGAATCAGGACGACGGTGCGCTGGGTATCGCCGTTAGCCTCGTGGTAGGCACGGATAGCACGCAGGCCAGCGTACTCGCCGGACGCACCGGAGTTGGGCTGCAGGGAGATAGCGTCGTAGCCGGTAATTTCAACCAGCCAGGCTGAGAGCTCATCAATCAGGGCCTTCCAGCCGGCAGCCTGGTCAGCAGGCACATTGGGGTGGATGGAGGCGAACTCGGGCCAGGAGATGGGTTCCATCTCGGCTGCTGCGTTCAGCTTCATGGTGCAAGAGCCCAGGGGAATCATGGTGCGGTCCAGGGCCAGGTCCTTGTCTGAGAGGGAGCGCAGGTAGCGCATCATGGAGGTCTCAGAGCGGTAGAGGTGAAAGACCGGGTGGGTCATGTAGTCGTCGGTGCGCAGCAGAGCCTCGGGCAGCTCGTAGGCATCGGTCTCCCCCAGTTCACCGCCCAGGGCAGCTGCCAGGGCTTCCAGGACCTCATCGGTGTGGGACTCGCCCACGGAGATGGAGATACGATCTGCTGAGATTTTACGGACGTTGATACCGGCTTCCAGGGCCTTGGCGACCAGCTCGTCGGCGCGTCCTTCGGCCTCAAAGGCAACGGTGTCGAAGAAGGTCTCGTGGACCAGCTTCAGGCCGGCTGCGGTACCAGCGGCGGCGATACGGGCGGCATTATCGTGCAGGCGGTTAGCGATAGCCCGCAGGCCCTCAGGGCCGTGGTAGACGGCGTAGGCACCGGCGGCGATAGCCAGCAGGGCCTGGGCGGTACAAATGTTTGAGGTGGCCTTTTCGCGGCGGATGTGCTGCTCGCGGGTCTGCAGGGCCAGGCGGTAGGCGGGCTTGCCGAAGGCGTCCTGGGAAACACCCACCAGACGGCCGGGCAGGTTACGTTCCATGCCCTTAGAGACAGCCATGAAAGCTGCATGCGGGCCGCCGTACCAGAAGGGCAGGCCAAAGCGCTGGGAGGAGCCAACAGCGATGTCAGCGCCCTGGTGGCCGGGGGCAGTCAGCAGGGTCTGGGCCAGCAGGTCGGCGATGACGGTGACCAGGGCGCCACGCTCCTTGGCGGCCTTGATGACCGGCTCAATGTCGCGTACTTCGCCGTCGTGGCCGGGATTGGAGATAATGACGCCGTAAAGGTCGCCCTCGGGCAGGCCATCGGCAAAATCGGTGACCACGAAGGAAATGCCCAGTGCTTCGGCGCGGCCTCGGACAACCGACAGGGTCTGGGGCAGGGCGCGGGAGTCAATAGCGAAGAAGCCGTTCTTGATCTTGCGGTTGGCCCGGTGCATCATGACGGCGGCCTCAGCAACGGCGGTTGCCTCATCGAGCAGGGAGGCGTTAGCGATGGGCAGGCCGGTCAGTTCCATCACGGTGTTCTGGAAGTTCAGCAGCGCTTCGAGGCGGCCCTGGGAGATTTCGGGCTGATAGGGGGTGTAGGAGGTGTACCAGCCCGGGTTTTCAAGAATATTGCGGCGGATAACAGCCGGGGTGATGGCGTCATAGTAGCCGGCACCAATCATCTGGTGCTTGACCTGGTTGAGGGCGGCGTAGGAGGCAATCTTGTTCTGGGCCTCAAGCTCGGTTAGGGGGGCGGGCAGGTTGAGGTCGCCCTCTAGACGAATATTGGAAGGAATGACCTCGTTGATGAGGGCGCCAAGGCTGTCATAGCCCAGCACCGAGAGCATGGTTTCTTGGTCGTTTGAGCGGGGGCCAAGGTGGCGGTCGATGAATGACATGGTGACTCTCCAGGGTAGAGGGTAAACCTGCCCACAGGGGTGCCCTGTGGTGGTGCCCTCCCCGCTCTGTTAAAACCTGAGAGTTTTGGTTCGCAGCTACCCATCACGCTTGGTAGCGGGCGCGAATTTTGCCCCTTCGGTGGGGGTTTGACGCCCCTCTCCAGAGTTGCCTAACTGAGCGGTACATGTGCCTGAGAGTTTCCCGGGGAGGGTTTGCTCCTTCGGCGCCGGTGCCCGTGGTCCCTCAACCTCGAGCGTGTACGGTCTCTCCCGCACCAGTCGTAACGGCGTTCTAGTGTTATCAACCCTTATTGTGCCACACCTTACACCTAGAGCACCAGATGAGCGGCTTTCGCGCCTCAAGGCAGGCGGCATCAGAAGGCGGACGCAACCGCGCCCCGCTTCCCTGCCCGAAGGCAGGAAAACGGGGCGCGGGCGTCCACAGAGTACGTTCCCCCCCCCTCATAGCTGAGGGGGGTATGAGATTAGGCGGGACGGGCGGCCTTCTTATCTGAGGCCATCCAGAGAGAGACCACAATGGAGATAACGCAGGTGGCACCCAGGGCTAGAACGCCCCAGAAGTAGTTGCCGAAGGCGGTGTAGGCAGCGCCCATAATCAGGGGCGGGAAGTAGCCGCCCAGGCCACCGGCTGCTGAGACCAGGCCCGATACGGTGCCGGTGTCCTGCGGGCGAACGACCTTGCCCAGCCAGCCGTAGATGGTGCCGGTACCGAAGCCCACAAAGAGGGCCATGACCACGTGAAGCAGGGTGTTCACAGCGGTGCTCTCGGGCTCGAAGGCGATGCAGACAGCCAGCACGGTCATAGCAACAAAAACGATGAGGGTGGTGAGCTTGCCACCGAACTTATCGGCTGCGACCCCGCCGAAGGGGCGGGCCAGCACTGCGCAGGCCGCGAACATGGCAGCAAAAGTACCGCCGGCAACAGCCTCGTAGCCGTAGATGTTCTGCATGTAGGTAGAGAGGAAGTTCGAGAAAGCTACGAAGGCACCGAAGACCACAGCGTAGATGAAGCAGAGCTGCCAGGTGACCAGCTTCTTAGACACAGCCAGAATCTTGGGTAGAACCGGCTCGGGGGTGCGGGCCTTCATAACGGGTGAGTCACGGATAAAGAGCCAGACGATGACGGCGTAGGTCAGGGCTACGCAGCTCATAATGACGTGGGTGGGAAAGTAGCCGAAGGTAGCCAGCATACGGGGGTTAAAGAAGGCAGCGCAGGCGGTACCGACCATACCCATGCCGAAAATACCGGTAGCTAGGCCCTTGCGGTGGGGTTCAAACCAGGCCGCGGCGAAGGGAATGCCCACCGCGAAGATAGAACCGCCAATACCCAGGAAGAAGGCTGCCACCAGCAGCAGGGAGAAGTTACCCATCTGCCCCACCAGGCCGGTAACGAGCACCATGGATCCGGTGAGGGTCAGCATGATGGTGAACATGATGCGGCCACCGAAGCGGTCGGTCAGCGCACCCACCGGAATACGGGCCAGGGATCCAACAATCACCGGGGTAGCGATCAGCAGGGAGCGCTGCCCCTCGGTCAGGCCGTAGGTTTCGGTGTAGTACTTGGCCAGGGGGCCAATCATGGTCCAGCCCCAGAAGCCAATCATGGAGGCCAGGGCCGCCATAATGACGTACTTGAACTGGCCAGCAAGCTGCGGATCTTTCGCAGCAACAGCCGTAGTAGACATGGTGTTTTCCTTAGTATCAGTCTTTGAGGCAGGTAGCCTGTCTCGATGGGGCGGGGATACCCCTGCAGCCGACTGGCTGGGGCTGGCATGAATTGCGACGAGCCCCCAGGCGAGGAGCAAGAAGGTTAGTCGGCTAAGGGGTATCCCCGCGCCTCTTTAGTGGTGGTGGTGCTGGCGCTCGACCGTGCGGGCGTCCTTATTCACGGAGTCTGCGGTACCGACCGGTGACCAGCCGCGGGCGTGGTTGCGCTTGCCACGGGAGCGGTAGACGATGTAGGGCCGGAAGATGTAGTGCAGGGGTGCGGTGAAGGCGTGCACCAGGCGGGTGAAGGGCCAGAGGCAGAAGAGAATCATGGCCACAATGACGTGGATGTGGAAGGAAGTAGTAGCGCTGGCCATGGCCTCGACGTTGGGCTGGAAGTAGAAGAGGGAGCGGAACCAGACCGAGACGGTTTCACGGTAGTTGTGGTGTCCCTCGATTTCCATGGCGTTGAAGAGGGTGGCAACTGAGCCAAGGACGATGGCGCTGGTCAGGGCTACATACATCATCTTGTCGTTCCAGGTGGTGGCGCGGAAGACGGTGGCCGAGGTGCGGCGGCGGTAAATCATGGCGAAGAGGCCGATTAGGGTAGCAACCGCTGCAATGGAGCCCAGCACCAGAGCGTTGATGTGGTAGAAGTGCTCGGAGATGCCAACCGCGTCAGTCCAGGACTTGGGGATCACCAGACCCACGATGTGGCCCACGAGCACGACCAGGATGCCGTAGTGGAACATGGGGGAGGCAATTCGCAGCAGCTTGGACTCGTACATCTGGGAGGAGCGGGTGGTCCAGCCGAACTGGTCGGTCTTGTAGCGCCAGAGAGTACCGCCGATGACGATGGCGAGGGTGATGTAGGGGAAGATGCCCCAGAGGAAGAAGTCGAGGGCGTTAACTGTGCCGGTCACAGGGTGGCTCCGTTCTTATGGTCGGCACCGATGGTGGCGCCGGGTGTCTGTTCGTGGGGCAGCAAAAGGGGTAGCAGGCGGGGGTCGCCGGGGGCCAGGGCCAGGCCGACGGCTTCTGCGGGCGGGCCTGCGGTGACCAGTTTTTGCACGTCCGCCTGAGTTTCTGGGGAAACTCCGGGCAGGGTCTGGCAGACCGCCTCAATCAGCTCATAGTAGGGCAGGTTGTCATCGCGCAGGGCCAGGCGAAGAAGTTCCAGGGAGGGCCGGTAGGCCTGAAGCGCTGCCCGCCCGGCCCGGGCGTCCACCAGGGCGGTGAACTCGAGAACCATGGGCAGGTAGTCCGGTAGTTCCCCGTGCAGGGTAGTGACCATGCCGGAGTCGCGGTACATCTGCTTGAAACGGGCCAGGGCCTCGCCGCGGCGGCGGGTGTCCCCCTCGGTCCAGTAGGACAGGTGGAAAGCGTGGCGACGCGACAGGTCGTATTCCTGCACATATTCAGCCTGCATGGCGTCAAGCTCGGTTGCCTCGTACCAGTTCTTTATACGAGCTACGCCGCGCATTAGGTAGTCGTTACCGGTTTCTTCGGCGAGCGCGGTGAGCTCGGGCAGCAGGGCGCGGGTTTCTTCGCTGGGGTAGCGCATGAGGACGCTGGTGAGCTGGTAGACCACGGCGTCGGTGGGGTGCCCGCTCCCCCAGTCCATGTCGAAGGGGTCGCCCGAGGGCGGGGTGGGTGGTTCCACCTCCGCCGCGTTGCGTTTGAGGAGTTTGGAGAAGAATCCTGCCACGGCTAGACCTTCTTGCTTCCGGAAGTATCGGGGAAGAGGGAGTCGGGGCGGGTTTTGCCATCCCACATGAAGATGTCGACCTTGCCGTCGGCGCGGGCGGCGTTGGCGTAGGAGCCTGCGGAGACAGGCACGGGGCGGTCGCCGGGGTCGGTGAAGGCTCCGTCGTAGAGCATACCGGGGCCGCCGTCGGTGTCGAGGGAGCAGCCGATTTCTTCGAGGTTGTGGGCGTCCTCCAGGTGGGCCGGAGGAATGACGTAGCGTTCTTCGTACTTGGAGATAGCCATGAGGCGGTACATCTCGTACATTTCTGCTCCGGTCATGCCGACTTCGTGGGCGATCTCTTCGTTGCCGACGCCGCCGAGGGTGATGTCTCGCATGTAGGCGCGCATGGCGGCTAGCTTTTTGAGCACGTTGACCACGATGGTGGTGTCGCCTGCGGTGAAGAGCTCGGCAAGGTATTCGACGGGGATGCGCAGGGAGTCGATGGCTCCGAAGAGGTTGGCCTGGGACTCTGCGTCGTGGCCCTGTTCCTTGAGCAGGTCGATGATGGGTGAGAGCGGCGGTACGTACCAGACCATGGGCATGGTGCGGTATTCGGGGTGTAGGGGAAGGGCGATCTTCCATTCCTTGGCCAGCTTGTAGACCGGGGACTTCTGGGCTGCGGTGATCCAGGAGTCGGGGATACCCTGCTTGGTTGCCTCACGAATGACCTCGGGGTCAAAGGGGTCAAGCATGATGTCGAGCTGGGCCTGGTAGAGCTGCTTTTCATCGGGTACCGAGGCGGCTTCGGTGACGCGGTCGGCGTCGTAGAGGAAGATACCGATGTAGCGCATACGACCCACGCAGGTTTCGGCGCAGACGGTGGGAATACCGTGCTCGATGCGGGGGTAGCAGAAGGTACATTTTTCGGCCTTGCCGCTCTTGTGGTTGAAGTAGATCTTCTTGTAGGGGCAGCCGGTGATGCACTGGCGCCAGCCGCGGCACTGGTTCTGGTCGACCAGCACGATGCCGTCCTCTTCGCGCTTGTAGATAGCGCCGGAGGGGCAGGACGCCATGCAGGAGGGGTTGAGGCAGTGCTCGCAGATGCGGGGCAGGTAGAACATGAAGGTGCGTTCGAACTCGAACTTGATCTTCTCTTCTGACTGCTGGCGTACCTTTTCAACCAGAGGGTCCAGGTGGCCGGACTCGTGGGCGCCGCCCAGGTTGTCGTCCCAGTTGGGGCCCCATTCGATGGAGGTGTCCTCACCGGTAATCAGAGATTTAGGACGCGCGGTGGGAAAGTCATCGCCTAGGGGCGCGTTGGTGAGGTTCTCGTAGTCGTAGGTCCAGGGTTCGTAGTAGTCCGAGAGTTCGGGCTGAACCGGGGAGGCGAAGAGGGTAAAGAGTTTCTTGAAGCGGTTACCGCTCTTGAGCTCCAGGCGTCCGCGCTTGTTCAGTACCCAGCCGCCCTTCCACTTTTCCTGGTCTTCGTAGCGGCGGGGGTAGCCCTGGCCGGGGCGGGTCTCGACGTTGTTGAACCAGACATATTCGGTACCGGCTCGGTTGGTCCAGGCCTGCTTACAGGTGACGGAGCAGGTGTGGCAGCCCAGGCACTTGTCGAGGGCCATGATCATTGAAACTTGTGCCATGACGCGCATTAGTAGGTTACCTCCTGCTTGCGGCGGCGAATTCTTGAAACGATATCTCGCTGGTTACCGGTGGGTCCCAGGTAGTTGAAGGCATAGGCCTGGTGGGCGTAGCCACCGATCAGGTGGGTGGGTTTGACCATGATGCGGGTGACGGAGTTGTGAATGCCGCCTCGCTTGCCCGAGACCTCTGATTTAGGGATGTTGACCAGGCGTTCCTGGGCGTGATGCACGTAGACCACACCTTCGGGCATACGGTGGGAGACCACCGCGCGACCCACGAAGACGCCGTTGGCGTTCTCACACTCAATCCAGTCGTGGTCCTTGACCCCGATTTTGGCAGCGTCCTGAGGGCTCATCCAGGCGTGGGTGCCACCGCGGGAGAGGGTCTGCATGTAGAGGTTGTCGTGGTAGGAGGAGTGGATAGCCCACTTGTTGTGCACCGTCACGTAGCGCACAGCTACCGACAGGTCGCCGGTCTCACCGATTTCGGGTTCACCGAAGAGGTTGTGCATATCCAGCGGCGGGCGGTAGACCGGCAGCTGCTCGCCCATCTCACTCATCCAGTCGTGGTCGAGGAAGAAGTGCATACGACCGGTGAGGGTGTGGAAGGGCTTGAGCTGCTCGATGTTGAGGGTGAAGGGGGCGTAGCGGCGTCCGCCGGTCTCTGAACCTGACCATTCCGGTGAGGTGAAGACGGGGCAGGGCCGGTCCTGGGTATCGCGGAAGGTAATACGCTTTTCTTCGTTACCCTCAGCCAGGTGATGCATCTTTTTGCCCACCCGCTTTTCCAAGGCCTTGAAGCCCTTGAGGGCTACCGGACCGTTGGAGGTACCCGAAAGAGCCAGGATGGTGTCGGCCAGTTTGATATCGGTGTCGAGAGCCGGCAGGCCAGCGCCCTTACCGCTACCCATGACGCCGTGTTCCTCAGCTAGCTGGGCCAGCTGCTCGTTGACGTCCACGGTCACGAACTTGGTGGTGGTGCCCAGTTTGGAGAGCAGGGGGCCGACCGAGGTGTACATGTCGTAGATAGCCGGGTAGTCACGCTCCACCACGGTAAAGATGGGCATATTCTTGCCCGGGATACCGGCGATTCCCTGGTTCTTCCAGTCAGGTGCATGGCCGCCGGGCTGGGCCAGCTGACCGGGGGTATCGTGCTGCAGGGGCACGGATACCAGGTCGCTGCGCTTGCCCAGGTGCTTGGCTGCCCACTTGGAGAACAGGTAGGCCAGTTCCTTGAAGACCTGGTGGTCGGTCTTGGTCTCCCAGGGCGGGTTAATGGCCGGGGAGAAGGCATGGATGTAGGGGTGCATATCGGTGGAAGAGATATCGTGCTTCTCGTACCAGGTAGCGGCAGGGAAGACGATGTCCGACAGCAGGGTGGATGAGGTCATGCGGTAGTCGGTAGTCACCAGCAGGTCCAGCTTGCCCTCGGGCGCGCTCTGGGCCCACTTGACCTCGGCGGGCTTGAAATCCTCGGCGTCCTTACCCATGACCGAGTTGTGGGTGCCCAGCAGGTGCTTGAGGAAGTATTCCTCGCCCTTGGCGGACGAGCCCAGCAGGTTGTTGCGCCACAGCACCAGGGTGCGGGGCCAGTTGACCGGGTTATCGACGTCCTCCACCGAGAAGTCCAGGTCGCCCGAGTTCAGGCGCTGGGCAACGTAGTCTGCCGGGGACTCTGCGGTGCCTGCGGCAACCGCTGCGGCACCGGCGTCCGCCAAATCCAGGGAGTTTTCGGGGAACTGGGGGTAGAAGGGCATCCAGCCCATGCGCACGGAGCGGGCTAGGACGTCCGCAGTGTGAACCCCGCGCAAATCCCCCTTGGCTAGGGGCGATTGCAGGGAGTCGGTGGTACGACCGTCGGAGCGGAACTGGTCGGTATGCATGTACCAGAAGGCGGTGCCTGCCTGGGTACGCGGTGGGCGAATCCAGTCCAGGGCGTTGGCCATGTGGGACCAGCCGGTGATGGGGCGGGCCTTTTCCTGGCCGACGTAGTGGGCCCAGCCGCCGCCGTTGCGGCCTTCAGCGCCGCACATCATGAGCAGGGCTAGAATCGCGCGGTAGGTGGTGTCGCCGTGGTACCACTGGCAGATACCGGCACCCATGATAATCATGGTGCGGCCACCCGAATCGATGGAGTTCTGGGCGAACTCGCGGGCGGTGCGAATCACAGCATCGGCGGGTACGGAGGTAATGGCCTCCTGCCAAGCCGGGGTGTACTGGGTTTCGGCATCCTCAAAACCGGCAGCCCAGGTACCGGGCAGGCCGGGGCGGCCGATACCGTACTGGGCCAGCATGAGGTCAAAGACGGTGGTGACGGTCTTGCCCTCGACGGTGATGGTGGGTACGCCACGGGTAATAATCTTGCCGCGGCCCGAGGGCTCGTCGAAGGCGGGCATCTGGATCTCGACGGCGCGCTCGGCGCCGGTCGGCAGATCAAGGATAGACAGGGCGGGCTTAACCCCCTGTAAGTCCAGGTTCCACTTGCCTTCGTCCTCTGCGTTGTAGCGGTAACCCAGTGAACCGTTGGGTACCACAACCTCACCGGTTTCGCGGTTGAGCAGGGCGGTCTTGAAGGACGCATCGGGCACCTGGGCGTGCTCGGCAAGGTTGGCGGCGGTGAGGAACTTAGCCGGAACCGTCACCCCGTCCTCGCGGGTCTCTAGGGTGACCAGGAAGGGGAAGTCGGTGTAGGTGCTCACGTAGTTCTCGAAGAACTCGACGCGGCGGTCGACAAAGTTCTCCTTGAGGATCACGTGCCCCATAGCCATAGCAAGGGCGGCGTCGGTGCCGGCCTGGGCGGGTAGCCACTCGTCGGCGAACTTGGTGTTATCGGCGTAGTCGGGCGAGACGGAGACAACCTTGGTGCCGCGGTAGCGTACCTCGGCCATCCAGTGGGCGTCGGGGGTGCGGGTGACCGGGATGTTGGAGCCCCACATCATCAGGTAGGTGGCGTCCCACCAGTCACCAGATTCGCGCACGTCGGTCTGGTCGCCGAAGACCTGGGGCGAGGCTACCGGCAGGTCGGCGTACCAGTCGTAGAAGGAGGTCATCACGCCGCCGATGAGCTCGATGTAGCGAGCACCCGAAGCGTGGGAGACCATGGACTTGGCAGGAATGGGTGAGAAACCGATGTTGCGGTCGGGCCCGTAGGTCTTGATGGTGTGAATCTGGGCTGCGACCACCATTTCCAGGGCTTCTGCCCAGGAGCCGCGTACCAGGCCGCCCTTACCGCGGGCGCTCAGGTAGCGGGAACGCTTTTCGGGGTCAGAGACAATCGAGGCCCAAGCTTCGACGGGGTCGCCCAGGCGGGCGCGGGCTTCGCGGTACATCTCCAGCAACACACCACGAATGTAGGGGTACTTCACGCGGGTGGGTGAGTAGGTGTACCAGGAGAAGGCGGCGCCGCGGGGGCAGCCGCGGGGTTCGTATTCGGGGCGGTCGGGGCCAACGGTGGGATAGTCGGTGGCCTGAGCCTCCCAGGTAATCACACCGTCTTTGACGAAGACCTGCCAGGAGCAGGAGCCGGTGCAGTTAACGCCGTGGGTGGAGCGGACGACCTTGTCATGGCTCCAGCGATTGCGGTAGAAAACATCGCCTGCGCGACCGCCCTTGAGGAAGGCTGCGCGGCCGTCGTCGGTTTCGTCCCACTTGGTGAAGAATTTGCCGAATTTGATGAGCTTGTCAGTGAGCGGCCCGTCGGGCCCAGGTGTGTGTGATGCCTGCTGTGTCATGGGCACCAGTCTACCCAATAATTCGCACAATAAATACCGAATAAAAATCTTCGCTAATTAAGCATCAGGCATACACATATTCAGCGGCGGCAGGGCTTTAAACCACCCGCTCAGAAGCCCTACCCCTGGCTTGTCAGCCAGGAGTCAATGCCACCTTCCACGCTGTAGAGATCGCTGAAACCAGCATCGGTGAGCAGCTTCAGCGCCTTGAGCGAGCGCACCCCCGCCGCACAATAGAGGGCGTAGCGCCCCTGGTGGCTGGGCAGAATCGTGTCAATGGCCGACCCTAGAGCCGGATCGGCAGAAGCGGCTTCAATCAGCGACAGGGGTAGGTTGAAGCTACCCGGAACAGCCAGCGCTGCGTGCTCGTGAGGCTCTCGCACATCAATGAGGGGAACCCCCTCGAAGTAGGGTGAGCCGGCAATATCAGCCCAGGTAACTTCCATACCGTACTGGTCAGGTTCGGCAGTAGCGGGTTCCCAGTCGGCAGCAGGCGGACGCAGGGGCGCAGGAGCCTGCCCCTCCCCCACTACCCGCCCACCGGCGTCCGTACCAGAAACCGCCGTGCGGGCACTCGGGTCGGTACCCGAACCAGAAGCAGCGCGGGGGGTAGAGGCAAGCAGGGGGATGTATTCCCAGCGGCCGGTCAGACCGGTGTAGTAGCCCACCTCGCCCATCAGCGGCTGCCCAATACCGG
This sequence comes from Rothia nasimurium, assembly GCF_928381415.1. Taxonomy (GTDB): domain Bacteria; phylum Actinomycetota; class Actinomycetes; order Actinomycetales; family Micrococcaceae; genus Rothia; species Rothia nasimurium_H. Next base: position 234,316 of record NZ_CAKMSF010000003.1, on the reverse strand, counting down.
CCAGCAGCTTAATAACTTCCAGGGCCATTGCGGTTCCAACGACCCCAGCCAGGGCACCGATCACCCCTGCGGTAGCGCAGTTAGGTACCGAGCCGGGGGCTGGTTCGAGCGGGTAAAGGTCCTCGTAGACCGGCCCATGACCCGCCCAGAAGACGCTCATCTGGGCGTCAAACCCGAGAATGGCACCCCACACATGGGGAATACCCAGGGCGGCAGCAGCGCGGGAGGCGGTGTAGCGGGTGGGGAAATTATCGGAACCATCAACCAGCACGTCCACCCCGGCTAGTAGCTCTGCCGCATTAGCGTCGGTCAGACGCTCCTTGACAGCTTCAACCCTAATCAGGGGGTTGAGTTCGCGCAGGGTTTGGGCGGCTGAGTCGGCCTTGGAGGCCCCTACCCGGGCATAGGAGTGGATGACCTGACGGTGCAGGTTAGAGGTTTCTACCGCATCATCGTCGATGATGAGAATACGGCCGACACCCGCCCCGGCCAGGTAGAGCAGAGCCGGGGAGCCCAGGCCGCCTGCCCCGATCACCGCAACCGTTGCCGCGTTCAGCTTTTCCTGACCAGCCTGCCCCATCTCCGGCAGAATCATCTGCCGCCCGTAGAGCTGGTAGGCCAGCGACGTTAGTTCAGAGGTCATGGTAGGTCTTTCTCTAGGGTGAAGCGGGCTCTTCCCGCTGGGCAGGTCTCGCATCTTCTATGCTTCTAGCCGGTGGGCGTATCGATTCCCACCCACTGCACGCTGCCGTCGGTGAGTTCTTGTTCTTTCCAGATGGGCACTTCTGCTTTGATGCGGTCAGCTGCCAGGGAGCAGGCGGTGAAGGCTGTGCCGCGGTGGGCTGCTGCCGCAAGGACAGTGAGGGCGGATTCGCTGATGGGGATGGGGCCAACGCGGTGGGCTGCCCACAGGCGCACGCCGGGGATTTCGCCCGCAACAGTGTGCAGGACGCGCTCCAGGTAGTCGGTTGCCTGCGGGTGGGCGGTATAGGCCAGGGCCGCTACAGGCTCCCCGTGGTCGTGGTCGCGCACGATGCCGTCGAAGACGACCAGGGCGCCCATGGCGCGGGTCATGGTCGCTTCTTTAGCTCCTGCCAGGAGCGGTTCGAGGGGGTCTTCGGTAATGGAGGCGTGAACGACTGTGGAGTCCACCGGTTCGAGCGGACGCCCCGCATAGGGGTTGGCTCCTGTGGAGCCTGGGTGGTTAGTGGTCATGGTAGTCCTCTAGCTGGCGGCAGATGTGGGTAACGAGGGGTTCGAGCACGGCACAACCGTCTTTGACTCCCCCGGTGGAGCCGGGCAGGGTCATGATGAAGCTGGTGCCGATGACGCCTGCGATTCCGCGGGAGAGCACAGCGGCGGGGGTGTTTTTGAGACCCTGATTCCAGAAGGCGTGCATGATACCGGGAACTTCTTTGGTCAGGTGGGGGCGCACAGCTTCGACGGTTGTATCGTCTGAGTTGAGGCCGGTTCCGCCGCTGGTCAGGATGAAGGTGGGTAGCTGCCCTGAGGCCACCAGCCGGTCGAAGTAGGCGGGCATGTCGGCGTCCGCCACTACGACAGCGTCGGGGGTTTCAAAGCCCTGGTCGCGCAGCCAGGCGACCGCTAGGGGGCCGGATTTATCTTCGTAGATGCCGCGGGCGGCCCGGGTGGAGGCCACGATCACTAGGCCGGTACGGTTCTCGGGCAGGGTGTAGCTGCTGCTCACTGCTCTACCTTCCAATCACCGGATTTACCGCCGGTTTTTTCCAGTACCCTGATATCGGTCAGTACGGCCTGCTTATCAACGGCCTTGATCATGTCGTAGACCGTCAGCGCCGCCCCGGAGACAGCGGTGAGGGCTTCCATTTCCACCCCGGTGACGCCGCGGGTTTTAACCAGAGCCTCGATGCGGATACGGTCGGGGTGCCGCTCAAAGTCGATGGTGATTTTGCCCAGGGGCAAGGGGTGGCAGAGTGGGATGATCTCGGGGGTTTTCTTGGCTGCCATAATACCGGCGACGCGGGCCACGGGCAGGGCGTCCCCCTTGGGCAGGTCGGCGTCGAAGATTTTATCGATGACGTCCGCCCGGGTGATGACGTAGCCTTCGGCTATAGCGGTGCGGGTGGTTTCCTTCTTTTCGGTGACGTCAACCATGTGGGCACTGCCGTCGGCACGCACGTGGGTGAGGTTTCCGTTGGGGGTGGGGGCGGTCATTGTCCTTGGCTTAGCCTCTCAACACAAAATTAATCAGTATTTACTATACGTGATTTGCTGGCAGGGGTGTCTATCTGCACCTCACAGGGCAATATACCGCACCAGCTCGCCGCCGCGATAGGTACGCCCGGGTTCCAGCTCCACCAGGGCATCGGCGCGGGCTGCCTGTAGTAGCAGGTGGGAGCCCGTAGCCGCGCTCGGGGCCAGCAGGGTCAGGACGCTCCCGTCCGGCTGGACCTGCCGGGTCAGCTGAGCCCGCCGGTACTGGGTTTTACCTTCCGGGGCAGCAAGGGGGGCTTCGAGCACCAGCCTGCCACGGGCGTCCTCCCGCTCTTCGCCCATCAGATGAGCCAGGGCTGGCCGCAGCAGCAAGTGGTAGCTGATGAGGGTACTGACCGGATTACCCGGCAGGCAGACCACCGGCAGCACCCTGCCAGCAGGAAGACCCAGCAGGGCCAGGCCCTGGGGGCCGCCGGGCTGCTGGGTGGCGTGACCGAACCAGTGCGCAAGCGCCCGAATCGTGCCGCCAGCAGCAGCGCCCCGAGCGGCAGGGTTAGCAGCCAGGGCCGCCAGGCCCAGACGAACCACCTCGTACTTACCATGGCTGATACCACCGCTGGTGACGATCGCATCGGGCACCCGCTCTGCGAGCGCCCTGCCTAGGGCCGCAGTAAATTTTTCAACAGAATCACCGATGGGTAGGTGGTCGGTGGTGCAACCGTCCTGCTCGGCAAGGGCAGTGAGTACCGGCCCGTTGGCATCAAATATCTGCCCCGGGGCCGGGGCAGCACTGGCGGGAGCGACCTCGTCGCCCCCGGTAATGATGAGCAGGTGCAGGGGGCGGTAGACCTCCACTTCCCCGATCCCCTGGGCAGCCAGGGCACCAAGCAGGGCCGGAGTCAGACGGCTACCAGTGTCAGCCAGGAGCTGACCGGCGGCAACGTCCTCCCCCACGCTGCGCACAAAGGTACCGGGAGAAGCCTGCGGTAGCTCAACCTGCCCACCCTCGCCCACAAACCCGGCGGCGTCCGGCTGCCCTCCCAGCGGGCGGCTGCGCTCAACCGGCACCACGGTGGTGTACCCAGCAGGCACAGGCGCACCGGTCATAACGGGGTAGACCACATCATCAGCCACCGGCAGCCCGGTCGCAGGCGACCCGGCTGGAATATCGGGCCCTACCCGAAAGACACGGCAGTCACCCTGCGCCGCTGCATCGGTCAGCGCATAGCCGTCCATCTGGGAGTTGGCGAAGGAGGGCTGTGGAATCAAGGCGTAGAGGGATTCGGCGAGTTGGCGCCCGGCGGCCTGCTGGAGGGGTAACCGCTGACTGGTGGGGGTGACGGTAGCAGCGACCAGTTCACGAACACAGGCAGCATAGGCGCCCGGCACGATACTCTCCCCCGCGGGGAGCAGCCGGTCAAGGGTCTCTTGGGCTTGTGTCATGCTCGGCGGTTTCCTTTCAGTCGGCCCAGCCAGAGGGCAAAGGCCCCGGCGGCCAGCAGGCCCAGGTAGAGAGCGATCAGCATGAGCGCCGCCCCCAGGGCAGCATCCATGCGGTTAGAGCTTAAAGCCAGGTCAATAGCCAGCGGAAGAGTGCGGGTCACACCCTCAACATTCCCAGCGAAGGTGACGGTGGCACCGTACTCCCCCAGAGCGCGAGCAAAGGTCAGGACGGCTGCCGTCAGCAGCCCGGGGGCAGCCAGGGGCAAGAGCACACGGGCAGTAACCTCGGTGGGGCTCGCTCCCTCAAGCCGGGCAATCTCGGCGTATTCAGGAGGCAGCGCTCGCAGTGTGGTGACTAGGGTGGCCACAAAGAAGGGCAGGGCTACAAAGGTTTGGGCCAGGACCACAGCCAGCGGGGTGTAGGCCACCGAGAGGCCTGCCGTTTCAAGCCAGGAGCCGAGCAGCCCTCGCCTGCCCCAGAAGAAAAGCAGAGCCAGACCAGAGACTACCGGGGAGAAAATGATGGGGGTGTAGATCAACCCGTAGAGTGCCCAGCTCAGGCGGCGAGCGCGAGACTGCTCGAGTACCGTGGCCAGCACCAGGGCTGTAGGGGCGCCCAGCAGAGCTGATACAGCGGTGGCAGCTAGAGCGGTGAGCACCGAGAGCCGGACGGCAGCCAGGGCAGCTGGTTCTGCCAGTAGCTGGGGCAGACTCCCCCAGGGTGTACGAACCAGGAGGGACAGTAGGGGACCCGCGATGAGTGCCAGGGTGAGCAGGGTGGGAAGCACGGCGTGCACGGGGACGGATGTAAAGGAGCTGGCCCGCCCTCGTGGCGGCTGGGTGGGTGCGGGGCCGGGTGTGCTCATGGTTCTAGTTTAGGCAGGTTCGAAGCCGTAGTCGGCCAGAATCTGGGCGGCAGCCTCAGAGGTGGCCAGCCAGTTCGCAAAGTTTTGGGCGCTTTCCTTACCTTGACCGCTGCTGGTGAGGGCTAGGGGGTAGGCGTTGCGTTCGACCTGGGGCAGGGTGATGACGGTGATATCGTCGGTGGCTGATATAGCGGTGGCGTCGGTGGAGTAGATGAAGCCGGCATCCACCTGGCCGGTGGATACCTTGGTGGAAACTGCCGAGACGTTAGCTTCTTCGGTGGAGGTGGCTAGCTCTACACCCTGGCGGGTAAGTTCCTGGTGGGCCAGGCGTCCGCAGGGCACCTGCTCGGCGCAGATAGCGGTCAGGACGCCGGGTGCAGCCAGGTCATCAAGGCTATCAATGGCGGCAGGGTTACCTGGAGCAGTTGCCAGCACCAGGGCGTTGGTGGCAATAGTCTCAGGGGTCGAATCGGCGAGCTCTTCAACCTTTTCAAGAGCCTGGTTCATGGTGGTGCTATCGGCTGTAATCAGCAGGTCGGGAGTAGCGCCTTCGACCATCTGCGTAACCAGCTGGGATGACCCTGCGTAGGTGGCAGTGACAGAGACCTGCGGGTTTTCTTGACGATAGGCCGCTATGAGCTCATCGCCCACACCTCCTAAGGAGGCCGCCGCAAAGAGCTGTACCTCAGCGTCCTGCCCCTGTGGGGAGGTTACTGCTCCCCCGCAGGCGGTAAGGCCCAGCAGAAGGGGGACGAGAAGGGTGCTCAGGCGGCGCATGGGGTCTCCAATGACGGGGTAACAGTGGCTAGCAGAGGGTCTTTGTCTATAGATTAGTGTAGAGCCAGGTGGTGTTCTTCACCCGGTTTAGCTAGGCTAAATATTACATCTGAAATACCGATTAAGATTTGTGAAAGTGCGGGTATGCCCCAGTCTTCAGCCCTCAACCCCCCGGTGCCCCTGGGCTCTTCTATCCCGGTTGTGACCGGCGGTGCCAGTGCAGCTGCACACCCGGGCGTGCCCTCATCAGGCCCCCTTGCCGACCGCTGGGGTCGAACCGCTACCGATCTGCGCATCTCTCTGATGGACAAGTGCAACCTGCGCTGTGTCTATTGCATGCCCGCTGAAGGCCTCAACTGGCTGCCCGGCACACAGCTTCTGACCCTCGATGAGATCACCCGGCTGGTGCGGGTGGGCGTACGAGAACTAGGTATAGAAGAGGTACGCTTTACCGGTGGCGAGCCCCTAGTACGAGCTGACCTCAGCGACATTATTGCTGCCGTCCGCGCCGAACACCCCCACCTGCCCATCGCCCTGACGACCAACGGCATCGGACTCGATAAAAAGGTAGATGCCCTAGTTCAGGCCGGGCTCAACCGGGTCAATGTCTCCCTAGACACCATCTGCCCCGAAACGTTCGCTCAGCTCACCCGCAGGGATAAGCTAGCCTCGGTACTCACAGGTATTGAAGCCGCAGCTGCCGCCGGGCTCACCCCCCTCAAAATCAACGCGGTCCTCATGGCCGGCGTCAACGATGAGCAGGGCCATGAACTCCTCACCTGGGCTTTAGAGGGCGGCTACCAGCTCCGCTTCATCGAACAAATGCCCCTGGACGCCGACCACAATTGGACCCGCGAAGGCACCATCACCGCCGAGCAAATCCGCCAGCGCCTGGCCGACCACTACGACCTGCTGCCCCACGGGCGTCCGCGCGGGGCCTCCCCCGCAGCCCTCTGGGACGTCTACCCGCTCGGTCACGCAGCTACAGCAGAGCCCCTGGGGCAGGTGGGTATCATCGCTTCGGTGACCGAGCCCTTCTGTTCAGCCTGCACCCGAACCCGCATTACCGCCGACGGCAAGGTGCGGTCCTGCCTCTTCTCCCTGACCGAGACCGACCTTATGGGTGCCCTGCGCGGCGGGGCCAGCGATGCTGAACTGGCCCAGATTTGGCGCGGAGCCATGTGGGCCAAGCCCAAGGCCCACGGCAAAGATACGGTCGGCTTCGATGCCCCCGATTTCACCCAACCTACTCGATCCATGAGCGCCATCGGCGGCTAAGATTCAAGGACTACCCCATGCAGATTAACTTCTTCGCTGCGGCCCGGGCAGCAGCGGGCATATCCAGCCTGACAGTGGAACTCGGCCAACTCCCCACCCCCACTCTTGCAGGTCTCCAGACCTACCTGGCACGCGAATTCACCGGGGCCACCCCCTCGGGTCAGACCCTGGCCGATATCCTGCCCCGCTGCACCTTCCTGGTAGACGGGGTTGCAGCAAGCCCAGAAGCCCAGAATGATTCTGCCCTTCTGCAAGAGGCCCAGCGCTTGGACGTCCTGCCGCCCTTTGCTGGTGGATAGGCAGCGCTTATGACCGATGTGAAGTTTTCAGCCTTGATTTTGGCAGGCGGACGTTCCTCCCGTCTGGGCGGGGTGCCCAAGGCCCTCCTGTCGAATGGCTCGTCCACCCTGCTTGAACAGGCCCTGGCAGCCTGCACCGGGGCCGCTGCCCGGGTTGTAGTGGGCCCAGCAGAACTGGCCCTACCCGCAGGCGTCCTACAGACCCGGGAAGAACCGGTCTTTAGCGGGCCAGCAGCCGGTATTTCTGCCGGGCTTACGGCCCTGGCAGCAACCCAGCATGACGTTTCGGTACTCTCCCACCACTGGGTGCTGATACTTTCCTGCGACCTACCCCGCGCCCGGGCCGCTGTGCCCCTACTTTTGCAGGCAGCGGCGTCCGCACCGGAGCAAGTGACCGGCTACTGGGCTGTGGCGGAGGGTATCACGCAACCCCTGCTGGGTATCTACCGGGCTACTTCCCTAGCCCCGGCCTTTGGGGGAGAAACCGCCAACGCCTCCGTCCGCCGCTTTCTCAGCCCCCTTGAACCCGCCGAGCTAGAACTGCCCGCCGAACTCACCGCCGACGTCGACACCTGGGAAGCCGCCCGCGCTGCTGGCTACACCCAGGTTCCCCCTACCCCCTAAGGACAGCACCGTGCACCACACCAGCTGGCAGCAGGCCAGGCAGCTCCTGCACCAGGCAGGGGCGACCCTTGCTCGAACCGATGAAAAGGTACCCCTCGCCCAGGAGGCTATCGGCAGAACCCTGAGCCAGGACGCCCGCGCCCTGCTGCCGGTACCCCACTATGATTCCTCAGCTATGGACGGCTACGCCACCGCCGGTGCCCCACCCTGGCAGTTGCTCACCCACCCGCCAGCAGCAGAGGGCGAGAATATCCACCAGCGAGTTCTGCCCCTAACCCCCGGCCAGGCTACCCCCGTTCTGACCGGCGGGCTCATCCCCCCGGGCACCGACGCCGTACTCCGCCAGGAACACGCCCTAGTAGACGGCAACACGCTCAGACCCGACCCCAAAGTTTTTGGTCAAGGCTATCCGGCACTCGGTGCCGACATACGACGGGCAGGTGAAGAACTTTCAGCCAACAGCACGGTACTTCCCACGGGAACACCCATTACCGCCCGTCATCTCGGAGCCCTCGCCACCCTCGGCCTTGACACCCTCACCGTCACCGCCCGCCCCACCGTCGCTATTGCCTACACCGGCAACGAAATAATTACCTCCGGCCTCCCCGGCCCCGGCCAGGTGCGCGACGCCTACTCCATGGCCTTCCCCCACATCATCGAAAACCTGGGAGCCAGCGTTAGCAGCGTCCGCCGTCTGCCCGACAGCAAAACCCAGCTCACCAACTGGCTCACCGCCACCGGCTCCGACCTGCTACTTATCACAGGCGGCTCCTCTACTTCCACCGCAGACTGGGTACGCCGCGCCCTGGCTGACCTAGACGCCAGCTACCTCTTCGAATCCGTCGCTATCCGCCCCGGCCATCCGGCCCTGGCCGCCCGCCTACCGGCCAGTAGCAACCCGGCGACCCCACTCGTCCTGGGCCTACCCGGCAACCCCCTGGCTGCCTACACCGCCCTCTACTCCTACCTACTCCCCTGGCTCGCAGGCACCACCGGTGAGCCCCTCACCGAACTGCCCACCGGCGTCCTGACCCACCCGGTACCCGGCTACCGCAAAGAGGATCTAAGGCTCATCCCCGCACGCCTTACCCCCACAGCCGAGGGAAAAGCGCTGATCCCCCTGCCCAAGACCCAGTCCCATATGCTCACCTCCTTTGCCACCGCCGACGCCCTTGCGCTCATCCCACCAGACGGAGCTGCTGCCGGTCAGGCTGTCTCCTACCTTCCTCTTCCCAGCTAGCCCCTTACCGGGGCGGCGCCGTCAGTCTCAGGGCACAGCTTAGCTTCCGTCACACAGCTCAACACTTCCCAGGGCCTGTTAGACAGGCCCTATAATTGAGAACAGCCCGAGCCCACCCCCAACAGACCGGAGCACCGCGTGCCCAAACCAAAACTTGGCGATGTCGCTGCGCTGGCAGGCGTCTCCCCCACCACCGTCTCCCGGGTACTCAACAACCGGGGCTACCTTTCCGAAGCCACCCGCGTCAAAGTTTTCGACGCCATGCAACAGCTGGGCTACCGGCCCAACGCCATCGCTCGATCCCTCCAGGGGCAAAAAAGCCAGCTCATCGGCCTGGTCTTCCCCTCCGTCGCCAACCCCTTCTACGGGGAGATGGCCTACCGCCTTGAATCCCATCTAGCCGATATCGGCTACAAGACCATTCTCTGCAACAGCAACGACCACCCCGAATCAGAGCAGCGCTACCTCGATATGCTCATAGCCAACCAGGTCGATGGCGTCATCACCGGTGCCCACTCCCAGGTTGTCGCCAACTTTCCCCACCTGGGTGCGCCCCTGATCACCATCGACCGGCAGCACACCGGCCGGGGCCCCAACATCAGCTGCGACAACTTCGACGGAGCCTACCGGGCCACCCGCCTACTCCTTGACGGCGGGGCCACCAATATCCTGCACATCACCTCAACCATCTCCCTCGATAACGCCCGCCAACGCGGCTACCAGCTAGCGGTCACCGAAGCCGGCTACACCCCGCATATCCTCGAACTGGGCTTCACCACCCCGCAGGCCACCAAACGCGAGCGCATCTTCACCTACCTCGACGAGCACCCGCAGGTTGATGCTGTCTTCGCCTCAAACGATGTCTACGCTGCCATGGTGCTGGGCTATGCCCGCTCTAGCGGCCGGCAGGTGCCCAATGACTTGCAGGTCATCGGCTTTGACGGCACCGAAACCAGCCGGGCTCTCCTGCCCGAGCTAACCACCGTCGTGCAGCCGATCGACGCAATGGCCCAGCGGGCCGTCGCCCAGCTCATGCACGCCATGAACGGCGAAGAAAAAGAGCTCACCGGCAGCGATACACTCCCGGTGAGCCTCCATGAGGGGGCAAGCACCCGCTCCCTGCTCTGGGCAGAGAGCGCGGTGGCGTAAGCTAACGCCCCCTGCCCGACCTCTCAATGATCTCTATTCTTTGACACATAGCGCACTCATGAGCGCCCCTGAACAGAGAAAAAAGAATATTACTTGCTTCTATGGTGGTCGTGAAGCGACACCTGGGTCACCGGCGCCGGGTGCAACATACCCAGGGCGGGCTTGCCGCCCTTGAAACGGAAGAGCTCAACAAACCCGTGGCGGGCATAGAGGGAGGCTGACCGGTAGGTAGAGGCCTCCAGGTAGGCGGGTACCTCGCCCAGGCGCTCGCGGCGGTAATCCAGCAGGTGGGAGCCGATACCGTGCCCGCGGGCGTCCTCGTGCACCCCAATGGTGTAGAGGTACCAGTGGTCGAACTTGGGGCGGGCTGCCAGCAGGCGCAGCTCGGTGACGGTGGCACGGGCCAGACCTTTCCCCAGCACCCGGTAGTAGTCGGGCAGGGCCTTAATGTCGGCTAGCAGGTTACCTTTCTGGGCCTCGGGCGAGAGCCAGAGGGCAGCACCCAGCACCTTGCCGTCGGCAGTGACGGCGATATCGATAGTGCCCTTCGGGGCGTAGGTGGTGCGCAGCTGGAACTCAAAGAGACTGCGGACGGTCTCGGTGCGGCCGTCCCCGCCCATGGCCTTGTTCATGACCGGGTCGTGCTCAAAGGCGTTGGTCAGCGCCTCGATGACGCCGGGGTAGTCAGCTTCGGTCGCTTCGCGCACGGTGAAGTCGTAGGTTTGCTCGGGCATGGAATCCTCCTGGGTACGGTGTTACCTTTCAAGGTTACTCTGTAGCTGAGGTGATCGGAGGAATCTGCGTCTTGGCTCGTGACCCTCTTGCTCCTCGCCCGGGGGCTCGTCGCAATTCACGCCAGCCCCGAGCCAACGAGCTGCGACGCAGATTCCTTCGCCCCCCCCTCGCACAAAGCAACCCGCCCCGTGCCCGTCCTTACTATCAGGACGGGCACGGGACGGGTGTTCTTCCCTGGGAGGGTTTTAGACGGCGGCAGTCTTAGCGGCTACGCTGACCAGCTGGTCGCGACCAGCTGCCACAGTTGAACCTGCGGCGGCAGCCAGAGCGGTTGAGTCAACAGTCTTCTTGGCGTTGGTGATCACCAGCGGGGTGGTCAGGGGGTAGCCTGCGGCCTTGATGGCGGCCATGTCGAACTCGACGAGGACGTCGCCGCGCTTGACCTCCTGGCCCTTTTCGACCTTGGGGGTGAAGTGCTTGCCGTCCAGCTCGACGGTGTCGAAGCCGATGTGCATGAGGACTTCTACGCCCTTGTCGGTGCGCATGCCGATGGCGTGGCCGGTGGGGAAGGCTACGGTGACCTTGCCGTCGGCGGGTGCGTAGAGCTTGCCTTCGGTGGGTTCTACGGCGGCGCCGGGGCCCAGGGCACCAGAGGCGAAGGTGGGATCTGATACCGCGGAGAGTTCAACGGCGGTGCCGTTGAGGTGGGCGGTCAGTTCGTAGCCTTCGGTGGCGGACGCGGGGGCGGACGCGGCGGGAGCAGCTACAGACGCAGCAGCAGTTGCGGGAGCGGCGGCTTCAACTTCTTCTTCGGCAACCTGGCCGGCGAAGACGCGCTTACCGTAGATGAAGGAAGCGCCGGTGGAGAGGACGGCCGATGTGAGGACTGCGATGATGAAGCCCATCCAACCCATGCCTTGGGCAGGGTCGATGGAAGGCAGACCCAGGAAGCCAGCAGCACCCAGGCCCGATGCCTTGACACCGAAGAGAGCAATCAGGGTTGATGCAACAGCTGATGCGCCCATTGCGATGTAGAAGGGCCAGCGCAGGCGGATGTTAACACCGAAGATGGCCGGTTCGGTAATACCGAGGAAGGCTGAAGGAGCGGTAGCACCCGCCAGGGCCTTCATCTTCTTGTCCTTGGTGGTCAGGTAGACGCCGAGGGCGGCACCACCCTGGGCGACGTTAGCCATGGAGGCGATAGCGAAGATGAAGGAACCGCCTGCTGCCAGTAGCTGCAGTTCGATGGGCGGGAAGGACTGGTGCAGGCCGGTGATAACGATCGGTGAGTAGACCAGACCGAAGAGGAAGCCGCCCACGGGGCCAGCTGCGGTGTAGAGCCAGTTGATACCTTCACCGAGCAGGGTGCCCAGCTTGAACATGGGCGGGCCGACCAGCATGAAGGTGGCAAAGCCAGTGATCAAGAGGGTGAGGGTAGGGGTGAACATGAAGTCAATGGTGCCCTTGAGAATCTTGTGGAAGAACTTCTCAACGTTGGCCAGGATGAAGGCGACCAGGATGACGGGCAGAACGGTGCCCTGGTAGCCAGCCTGCTGCACCTGAATACCGAAGACGTCCCAGTAGGTCATGGTGCCGTCTTCGAGGGCGGCAGCCACGTTGTAGCCGTTGACCAGGGAGGGGAAGACCATGGCAGCGCCCATGGTCATACCCAGGTAGGGGTTACCGCCGAAGACCTTGGTAGCGGTGAAGCCGACCAGGACGGGCAGGAAGGCGAAGGCGGCTGCGGAGAGCAGGTTGACAATGCCTGCGAAGCCTTCCCATGCGGGGTAAAGCTCAATCAGTGACTTGGTGGGGTCAAAAATCTTGGGTGCGGTCAGCACGTTGTTGAGTGCCATGAGCAGACCGGTACCAACCAGCACGGGGATGATCGGCAGGAAGATTTCTGAAACGACCTTGATGAAGCGGGTAAAGAGGTTACCCTGGTTCGCAGCGACGTTCTTGAGTTCGTCCTTGGAGACCTGCTTCATACCTGAAGCGGCCATGTGCTTGTAGACCTCGTCAACGTCGCCGGGGCCCACGATAATCTGGAACTGGCCGGAGTTGTTGAAGGTACCCTTGAGGTCCTCGTCGTTGTCCAGGGCGTCCTGGTTGATGACGTTCATGTCTTTGAGCACCAGTCGCAGGCGGGTGGCGCAGTGAGCGCCTGCTGCGATGTTGTCCGTTCCGCCAACGGCGGTGAGGACTCGCTCAGCCACGGATTTATGATCCATGTCTTCTCCTTGGTGTATGGGCCTGGCTCCCCTAAGTGGTTGGTTCAGCCTCGGCGCGAGTGTGTATGTTTTGCGTAAAAACAAACATGCCAATCGTTTGACATACTAGCACCAAAAAAGGGGCCAAAACAGCCCCTTACAGAAGGTCGGTGACCACCTGCGTTAGGTGACCACCGACCCTATCTCAAGCTTTGTTTTAGCCCTTGCGAGCTGCGGTGATGAAGTCAGCACCGGCTGCTACGTCGCTTCCTGCGTTGGCAACTGTCAGGTCGGCAACGGAGCTCTTGGCGTTGGTGATAACCAGCGGAGTAGTCACTGGGTAGCCTGCAGCCTTGACCTGCTCCAGGTCAAACTCCACCAGCACCTGGCCGCGGGTGACGGTATCACCCTTCTTGACCTTGGGTTCAAAGAACTTGCCGTCCAGCTCCACGGTATCGAAGCCTACGTGAATCAGGATTTCCAAGCCGTCTGCGGTACGGATGCCGAAGGCATGGCCGGTGGGGAAGGCGACAGTTACTTCGCCGTCTGCGGGAGCCACAACCACACCTGCGGTCGGCTCAATGGCGGCACCGGGGCCCAGGGCGCCTGAGGCGAACATCTGGTCGCTCACGCCGGCAAGCTCGACAACGGTACCGTTCATGTGGGCGGTCAGAGCGGACGCGCCAGCTGCGGACGGTGCTGCCGCGGGAGTAGCTGCGGGAGCGGGAGTCTGCGCTGCGGTGTCGTCGCTACCGCCGAAGAGCTTTTTGAAGAAGCCTGCCATGATTGTCACCTCATAGTGGTTGGGAGTGGTGGGGCCGCTGTGTGCGGCGTCTCCACCAGCCTACCATCGTCGCTAACCTGTGAGACAGGTCTTACTGTTTCCTGCCGGTGCCAGGTCACGGAAAATTTTTCGCCCCGTGCACTAAGGCACCGGCGCCATTTACCCTAGTCTTCTACAAGTCGGGCAGCTTCGAGGCTCAGCACGGCCGCTTTGTCTGCTACCAGGCGGACGGTGCGCTTAGCTCCGGTGAAGTAGGTTCGGGACGAGAAGACGGAGGCTCCCCCATCGAGGAAGAGTTCAGTTCCGGAGGCATCGACCAGCAGGTCGAAGGTGCGGGTAGCGCTGTGCTCTAGGGTGCGGTGGCGTTCTGCCCCGCCCACGGTGTAGCGGCTGCCGGTGCGGTCCAGGTGGGCGCCGTCCTCGCTCAGGGTCAGCACCAGGGCCTGCCCCGCGGCGTCCTCCACGATAATCTGCACGGGTTCAGCTACCGCTACCTCACCGCGCAGGCGCCAGACGCGGGCGTCCGCCAGTTCTGCAATCTCGCCGTGAGCTGCGGGCACAACAGGGGCGGGCGCCAGGGCGCTATCAAGCTGCTCCACGGGGTTCTGGTAGACGCGGCCAGCACGCAGGGTGAGGCGGCGGGGGTAGGTCTGCATGTGCACCCAGTGGTTGTCCCAGGAGGGCTGGTCGTCCTGGTCGGCATTGCCGAACCAGCCCTGGAGCACCGCGTGGGAGCCGTCCTTCCCCACTCCGTGGAAGCACTGGGGGGCGTAGAACTCGGTACCGGCGTCCAGCTCGGTGAAGGGGGTGGTGACCTCAAAGTGGGTGCCGGTGAGGGTGCCCACGATGTAGCCGGTCTGGAAGATGTTGTTGTATTTCTCCCCGTCGGCCTCCATACCCTGGGGGCTGAAAATCAGCACGTCCTTGAGCTCGCCGGTTTCTTCGTCGCGCAGCTGAATCAGGCCGGGGCACTCGTACATGTAGCCCAGGTTGGCCAGGGCGGGGTCTGAGAAGGTGAGCTCCCCGTCGAATGTCCAGGTGCGGCGGTCAGGTGAGGAGTAGAGAACCACGGCCCCGGTTTCGTCCTCGCGCTGGGCGCCAATGACGGCGTAGAAGGTGCCCTCGCGTTCAATCACATGGGGGTCACGGTAGTGGGCGGTGTAGCCCTCTTCGGGGCCGTTGATAAAGACCTCCTGCTTAGTGAAGGTCTTGCCCTGGTCGGGTGAGGTGAAGAGTACCTGGTAGGCTTCCCGGTTGCCGTCGGCGTCCTTGACGTTGCCGGTATAGAAGAACTCAAAGGTGCCGTCCTCGCCCACGAAACCCGAGCCCGAGTAGCAGCCGTTCTTATCGAACCAGTCGGTGGGGGCGATGGCGGTGCCGCGGTCCTGCCAGTGGGTGAGGTCGTCGCTGGTGGCATAGCGCCAGAAGACGGCGCGGGTGGGGTGCACCGGGGAGTACTGGTAGAAGGCGTGGTAGGTGCCTTCATGATAGATCAGCCCGTTGGGGTCATTGAGGCGACCCACGGGCGGTGCTAGGTGCAGGGCCGGGTAGTCGGGGTCGGTGCGCACCCGCTCGTGGTAGGTGGCATAGGCTTGCTCTGCGGCTGCGAGCAGTTCGGCGGCGTCCGGACGTCCGGGCTTAGTCACGCGGGGCTCCTTGAGTGGGTGCGGTAACGGGTTCTGTCAATCGTTGATCATATCCAGCTTACCCCCTGTCCTCTCCCCAGGTCTTAGGTCAGCAGCGTGCAGGGCAGACCGGCAAATATTCCAGTTTGTGATAGGGGCTAGCCCACGCGCCTAGCTGCAAAGGTCTACGACGGCACTCACTGCCAGGTGGTCAGAATTGCCCACCTGCTGGTAGGTCACTTCTTCACCACCAGCAGGTGGCCCCTGCATCACCATGATGTGGTCAATGGGTGCTTTCATTCCTAGCACTCCACCTACCGGCCAGGTGCCCCCAATCCGGTGGGTGGCCAGGGCAGCATCCGCACCCAGGTGTGAGCCTACCCCCGCGTAACTGGCCAGGCCGCCGTGGAGCAGGGTCGCGTTGAAGTCGCCAGCGATTAGGTCAGGGCGGTTCTCATCGCGGGCCAGGCGGTCGATGGTGGCTAGGTCATCGCGCCACTGCTGCATGTAGGAGGGCACGGGCGGGGCCGTGTGCACCGCAAGCAGTGAGGGGTGACCACTATCGTCATTTTCAGGAGCCAGAATGAGGGCGCCGAAGGTCATGGGCACTTCCTGCGCGGTGTAGGTGCCCAGCCGGTCGCTCACCAGGGTCAGTGTCGGGGCGATGTGGGCCTTTCCGCTGGTGGAGGCGAACAGCTGGTAGCCCGAAACGCCGCCAGCAAGGGCGGGTGTATCGGGTGAGACTTCAGGGAGCACCAGGAAATCCGGCTCATCGGCCAGCAACCGAGCCAGGGACTGGTCGGTCAGGGTATCGAGGGCGTTGTAGGTAGTGACCCGGTAGGTCTGCATATTAACGCACCCAATGGCAGGCACCCCGCGCGCATGGTAGCGCGCAGCCCCGTAGGGGTCGGTGACAGCCAGCAGACTAGAGACGGCACAGGCTACCGCCGTCAGCCCGGCAAGGACGCGGGTAGCTCCGCTGGTGGAACGGCGTAGCGTCACCGGCAGGGCCACTATCAGGACGCCCGCCCCGGCCACCGCAAGCAGGGTGGGGAAGGCGACGGCCTGGGCTATAACCAGGCGGGTAGTCAGCCAGGCGGTGACCGGGTGCCCCGGCCACACCAGGATAGCCAGCCAGGCCAGAGCACCTGCCAGCAACAGACACCAGAATGCACGAATCAGAGTCTTACCCATGACCCCAGCCTAACTAAAACCAGCAGGCAGGGGAAGAGGTGAGGGTGGCGTCCGTCCTTAAACAAAAAGCCGCAGGGGCGGCAACCCGTAACGGGTGCCGCCCCTGCGCCAAAGATAAGAAAAGTAAGAAACTTACTTGAGGGTGACGGTTGCGCCAGCGCCTTCGAGAGCTTCCTTAGCCTTCTCTGCGTCTTCCTTGGAAACGCCTTCGAGAACGGGCTTGGGAGCGCCGTCAACGAGGTCCTTAGCTTCCTTCAGACCCAGTGAGGTGAGGGCGCGAACTTCCTTAATAACGCCGATCTTCTTGTCGCCAGCTGATTCGAGGATAACGTCGAATTCTGACTGCTCTTCAGCAGCACCAGCGTCGCCACCGGCAGCACCAGCAACAGCAACGGGAGCAGCTGCGGTTACGTCGAATTCTTCTTCGAATGCCTTAACGAATTCGGAAACCTCAACGAGTGACAGTTCCTTGAATGCTTCAATGAGTTCTTCGATTGAAAGCTTAGCCATGAGATTGGCTCCTTCTTTGATTCAGTTGCAAGCCTCAGTATTTCAGCCTGCGAGCTTGAAAATTGTGGGGTGGCCCGGGCAAGTGGGCCAAAGTCTGTGCGGTGGGCAGTTCGAGGCGATTACTCGGCCTCGGGTGCTGCGCCTTCCTGCTCTTCGAGCTTGATACGCAGAGCGTCAACGGTGCGAGCAACCTTTGCGATTGCGCCCTTTGCGCCGCCTGCGACCTTTGCAAGAAGTACCTCGCGTGATTCGAGGCTTGCAAACTTGTTGATGCCAGCTTCGTCGAGAGCTTCGCCCTCGAAGTAACCGCTCTTAACGATCAGCTGGGGGTTAGCCTTGGCAAAGTCACGCAGACCCTTCGCAGCATCAATGAAGTCGCCCTTGATGAATGCGATTGCGCTGGGGCCGTGGAGCTGACCATCGAATGCGTCGATGCCAACTTCCTTAGCCGCGATAGCGGTCAGAGTGTTCTTTACCACGGCGTACTCGGTCTCAGCACCCAGTGCACGACGAAGTTCCTTCATCTGTGCAACGGTGAGACCACGGTACTCGGTGAGAATTACGCCGTTTGAGGATTCAAGGAGTTCCTTGATCTCAGAGACGGCAGCAATCTTATCCTGTGTTGCCATGGTGTTCCTTCCAGTTCTTATCCCGCCAGGCCAACAAAAAATGCCCCGACGCGTAGGCATCGAGGCATAATACAAGCCCAGCTAAAACTGGTTTGTATTCTGTTATCGGCACCTACGCAGGTGGGCTGGTTAGCCCTTATCGTACCTGTAAAAGGCACAGACCGGCGGTCTTTGGTTACTTCATCTAACCACGGTTAGCGGGGCCCTGGCAAGTTAAAACCGGGTTTAAGGGTGCTTAATCACTTAAACCGCCGCTTCTATCCACCTTTGTACCGTATACAGACCAGATGAGGCAGGTTTTTTGGTCAGCACATGGTACAAACTAGCTTTGCCCTGAGAAACAGTGCAGAGCATCTTGTCGGAGTTTCAGGTAGAGCCCCTGCTCCGCGCCTACCGGGGTTTCTGGCAGCACAGCGGTGAGCGGGCTACCTTCGGGAATGGTCACGGCACCGTCTGGGTACGGCAGCTCTACCGCCCGAGTGGTTTCAAGGCTAAAACGACTCCCTGCCGTATGGGCGAGCACGCCCAGCACCCGTACGGGCAGGGCCCCCGGGGTGCCTGCGTCCGTCCGCTCAAAACCGTGGGCGGAAATACCGGCCGCTACAGACTGCCCCGCAACCTTCACACACAGCTCGTTGTAGAGCGGGTGCAGCAGGCGAGCAACATGGGCGGACGCCGGTGCGGCCAGCACCTGCCCCGGGGCGGCGACCTGGGCCAGGCGTCCGCCCTCTAGCACCGCAAGCTGCTGGCCCATGGCCAGGGCTTCATCGGGGGTGTGGGTGACGTAGATACCCGTAAACCCCAACTGGCCGTGCAGGGTCAGCAGATCGGTGCGGATAGCCTCGCTCAGATGCTCATCGACGCTGGAGAGCGGCTCATCGAAGAGAACCAGGGTGGGCTTACGCACCAGGGCCCGGGCGATACCGGCCCGCTGGGCCTGGCCGCCCGATAGTTGCGCTGGCCTCTTGCGCAGGTGCTCCCCCAGGCCCAGGGTATCGACGAGGGAAAGGTAGTGGTCACGGTCCAGCTGCTCCTGGGCGCGCAGACGCTGGGCGAAGAGGATGTTCTCTTCCAGGCTCAGGTGGGGGTAGAGCACGGGCTTTTGAAAAACGAACCCCACCGGCACGGCCCCTGCCTGCCGGGTCTTGGCCGAGCCCTTAATGCGGGTGCCTCCCCCAACGCCTACCGGCCGGTGGCCGAACAGCACACGGCCGGCGTCCGCCTGTTCCAGCCCGGCAATAATGCGCAGCAGGGTGGACTTGCCCGACCCCGACTCCCCCACCAGGGAGAGCAGGCTGCCACCGGGCACGGTCAGGTTAATTCCGCTAAGCACGGCGGACGCACCAAACCGCTTGGTCAGGCCGGTGATGGTAAGGGCGGGGCTGGTCATGACCTCTATTATGCCCGACGGTTGCGCGGCAAGCCCTAACCGTAGCCTTCTCACCACAGCGCAACCCTGATTCGACCGAGCGTACGTTATATCGCTGAGCGTGCACCTATCTGCGGCACGCTCGGCGATAAGGCGCACGCTCGTTAGGGAGGCAGTTAGCCTCGTGCCTGCTCAATGCGGTCATCGGGGTAGATAATCTCCCCCTGCTCTACCAAATCTCGAATTGAACCGGGCAGGTTCTCACCGCTCAGCCCGGGAAGTAGCCCTGCATCAGCCTCTCTGCCCCACACCGTGGGCGCCAAGTCTCGGCCCCATTTGAGGACGCCACCCCCTCTATGAATCTTCGCGGTATAGCCGATGCTAGGGGCAGACGCCCCAGGGTGGGCTGGCCTGTCGCTTACTGTATCGGGGTGGACGACCTGTACTAGACGGTTAAGGAGTGGCAGGGGCTCCTCGTCATCAGTGTGCTGTGCGAGCTGCTCTGTGTACCAGGTGCAATCTTCGCTGTGCTCTACTGCGAACCAGTGGGGCAGGTGGCGCTCGAAGTTATGTTCGTTGATGGTCAGCTCGTCGCTCAGAAGCTGCGGGAGGTCCCAGGTGATAACCTGCCCTTCTTCGATGGTCTCAGGGGCTTTGGCCGGAGCCTGGGCCAGGTACTCAATTAGGGTTTTCACATGCGGGTGTAGCCAGTGGCCGGGGTCTTGTTCGTCCCAGCGGATTTCTCCGGTGCGGGTCAGTAGCCCCTGTGAGATAAGCTTTCCAGCGCGGTCTTCGAAACGGGAGTAGGCTTCAAACTGATACATCGGCTCCCCGTCCCCGCGTTCTTCTGCAGGCCCCAGGGCGGAGATATTAATGCGCATTTCGCTCTCAAGGGGTCCACCAGCATAGTTATAGATGGTGTAGTCGGTGGGAAAGTCCCCCTCGTACAGGGTTTCTAGGCGGTAGAGAAAGACGGTTTGACTCACCGGTTCTTGCAGGGCAAGCAGGCCGGGGTAGAGCAACTTTTCATCGCGATAGACGGGCAGATCGGACGGACGCGGGTAAGGGAAGTAGGCGACGCGGTACACGGGGTTGAACCTCCAGACATCATTGAAAGGGGTGTGCTCTTGACCACAAGAATAGCTGGCTGAGCCCGCGAAAGCTAGACCCAATCGTCCCTGTACCCCCCCTCCTTTCCCCGCCTCCCCGCCACAACAAAAAGCAGGCTCCCCGCGACACATGCGGGGAGCCTGCCTTGTTTAACCGTTAGGGTCTAAGAAACTTAGGCTACGGTGGTGGGGCCTATCAGGGAGGAGTGCTCTACACGCTAAATCAGGCGTTCAATGCTTATAGAGGATATCCAGCTTTGCCAGCCGCTATCGAAACCACAAATTTTCCTGCACCGTTGGGAGTTTCCCAGGTTCCATTTGAAACATAGATTTCATGAGTGGTTGCTTTCCCCTCACAGATATAAGGAATTGCAACTGAAATCGTGCCATCTAACTTCCTACTTTTTACGTCTTCTACTTCCTGTGTCGCTAAATCGCATGTATCCGGTAAACCTACTGCTTTCTTAAGGTCATCAATAGTTGCTATTGAAACTGTTGAATCAGCGAAGACATCGTACAGAGAGGTAGAACTATCGAAATCTTCTTTATCTAGCGTGTATGCGAAAGCTAAAGCAACTTCTTCTGGAGTAGATTCGTAGGGGCTTGCAGCAATTTTAGAATAAGTCACTATAGCGCAAAAACTGCTGCAGATAAAAATGAGGAAACCAAGGGTTACTATACTGAGTACACCTACGAGATACTTATACTTATGCATAACGGCTACCTCCCGGGTTATATTGGTCAACCAAGTTCAGTTGCTGCCACCAGGGCCTATAGGGCAACCAGGATTCCATATTATAATCTTCTCTCTCGAAAAGGTTACCAGCGACATGGCAGAGATACTGTTCTCGGATAGTTGGTGTTATCCGCCCCCGTGCGGTCTTCGAGACAAGTTCATCAACATGTGCCTTATGTGTCGCGACTCCACTAAAAGCCCTGCCCCAACTAGTGGCTACAACATTTACCTTGTAGCCTTCACGATGGTTAGTTACCCAGACGCGGCTAATCAAATCCCGTCCTAGCCAAGGGTCAGCTGTCACAGGATACGCTACGCTCTCCTGCCCCCGATGCTCTACAACCTGAACCAAAGTAGATCCCCGAATCTCATAATGAGTCGGTACGTCCACTCCCTCGGCGTCCTTAGCCCAAGGAGCAGCAACACCAGCCATAAAATTCCCCTCAGCATCTTCTACAAGAACAAGACCGCCCTCAAGAATCTCCATGCTGGCGCCTTCCGGCAAATCAAAATCATAAACGTATTCCTTAAAGGCAGAGGAATCAGCAATCATAGTTACCATCTGCACAGAGCTATCTTGGCTCCTTGGAACTGAACTATCAGCTGAAGCAGGTGCAAGACCTACTCCACCAATCAACACAGCGCCAACCGCACAGATACTAAAAGCAGAACGGGGGGGGGTAAAAGGGACATCTTTATCTCTTTTCTCTAACATGCCAGACTCCTTGATGGGGCTGGTTGATAAGTAGCCTATAGCCAGGGTGCAGGAAAAACCAGAGTTATTCTGTCACTAGACCAAAGAGAGTACTTAAGTACTTTTCTTTAATCTGAAAAAGCAAGCTCCCCGCACGTATGCGCGGAGAGCCTGCCTTGTTTAACCGTTAGGGTCTAAGAAACTTAGGCTACGGTTGAGGGGTCAACGGGAACGCCAGGACCGAAGGTGGTGGCGATGGTTGCCTTTGAGATGTAACGGCCCTTAGCTGATGAGGGCTTGAGGCGGTTAACCTCTTCGAGAGCTGCTTCGAAGTTCTCGGTCAGCTGCTCAGCGGTGAAGGAAGCCTTACCGATGATGAAGTGCAGGTTTGAGTTGCGGTCAACGCGGAAGTCAATCTTACCGCCCTTGATGTCTGCAACTGCCTTAGCAACGTCCATGGTGACGGTGCCGGTCTTGGGGTTGGGCATGAGGTTACGGGGACCCAGAACCTTACCCAGACGGCCAACCTTGCCCATCATGTCGGGGGTTGCAACTGCTGCGTCGAAGTCGGTCCAGCCGCCAGCGATCTTTGCGATCAGGTCATCTGAGCCAACGAAGTCAGCGCCAGCTGCTTCTGCTGCTTCAGCCTTTTCACCGGCTGCGATAACTACAACGCGGGCGGTCTTACCGGTGCCGTTGGGCAGGTTGACGGTACCGCGTACCATCTGGTCTGCCTTACGGGGGTCAACACCGAGTCGCAGTGCGACCTCAACGGTTGAGTTGGGCTTGTCTGCCGCGATGTCCTTTGCTACTGCAATAGCCTCGGCGGGTGCGTAGAGCTTGTCCGCTTCGATCTTGGCTACAGCTGCCTGGTACGCCTTGCTGCGCTTTGCCATCTGCTTTTCTCCTTTGCAGGTGTGGTCTTTGGTGAGCCGCGCTCGGCTCTGCCACATGCCTCCCGGGTGGGAGACTCTAACAATTGTCTTTGGGTGAGGTGCGAACCTCGGTTCCCCGCGGTGGGCGGGGTGGAAGGGTTTTAGCCTTCGACGGTGATGCCCATGGAGCGGGCGGTGCCGGCGATAATCTTCGCTGCGGCGTCGATGTCGTTAGCGTTGAGGTCTTCCATCTTGGTCTGGGCGATTTCCTTGACCTGGTCCAGGGTCAGTGAGCCGACCTTCTGGGTGTGGGGTACGCCGGAGCCCTTAGCAACGCCAGCTGCCTTCTTGATGAGCTGTGCTGCGGGAGGAGTCTTGGTGATGAAGGTGAAGGAGCGGTCCTCGTAGACGGTGATTTCTACGGGGATGATGTTGCCGCGCTGGGATTCGGTGGCTGCGTTGTAGGCCTTGCAGAATTCCATGATGTTGACGCCGTGTGCACCGAGTGCGGGGCCAACGGGGGGCGCGGGGTTAGCGGCGCCTGCCTGGATCTGCAGCTTGATGAGGCCTGCGACCTTCTTCTTGGGAGCCATTTGTGTTTGGTCCTTTTCTTAGCTGGTGGACCGGCGCACAGGAGTATGCACCGGGCGGTGGTGCTGCCATGGCGGCGGCGGCACCGTGTAGGGGCGCACCGGCGTGGGTGCGCACATACAGTCTTCTATCTTAGTACGGTCTGGGCTTTAAAGCTATTGCGGGGCGGACGCCTGCCCCTGGGTGCTTGCTCACAGGCGCGGGTAAGTGCGGGGTTAGGTCACGTCCGCGTGCGTCCTCCCCTAGATTCCCCATAAGCAGACGTTCCCCCCTAGACTCCCCGCATTTATTCTGGTTTACCCGCACCTAGTTGCGGGTAAACCAGAATAAATGCGGGTAACCCTAGGTGCACACACCGTGTTTTTTCACCTAGACATAAAAAGGCCGCCCCACATCAAGCGGGGCGGCCTGTAACCGGTCTGACCGGTGTTACATCTTGGTGACCTGTGAGAAGTTCAGGGTCACGGGGGTCTCGCGTTCGAAGACGGAAATCAGCACAACCATGGATGAAGCTGCTGCGTTAATCTCTGAGATGGTTGCGGGCATGCCCTCGAAGGGGCCTTCCTTAACGGTGACGGCCTCACCAATCTCAAAGCCGGTCTCGACGGCGGGTGCAGCCTTGGGAGCAGCACCTGCTTCTGCCTGCTCAGCCTCAAAGACGGGAGCCAGCATGTCGACAACCTCATCAAGACGCAGGGGAACCGGGTTGTAGGCGTCCTGACCCACGAAGCCGGTCACACCGGGGGTATGGCGCACAACGCCCCAGCTCTCGTCGGTCAGGTTCATGCGCACCAGAGCGTAGCCGGGCACGCGCACGCGACGAACCAGCTTCTTAGTGGTGTTCTTGACCTCCATGACCTCTTCCATGGGAACCTGAACCTCAAAGATGTCGTCTTCAGCGTTCATGGTCTGGGCACGGGATTCGAGGTTGGCCTTAACCTTATTCTCGTAGCCGGCATAGGTGTGAATGACGAACCATTCACCTTCCTGGCGGCGCAGCTTAGCCTTGAATTCTTCGAGCGGGTCAACGGCGGGCTCACCGGCTTCTTCAGCTTCGGTGACTTCTTCAACGACCTCAGCGGCTGCTACTTCAACAGCCTCGTGGCCCTCGTCGGTTGCCTGCTCTGCAGGTTCTACGACCTCTTCGGTTTCAGGTGCAACTTCCTGCTCGGACACGCTTTCCTGCTTTCGTCATTGGGGTTTACTTGAGGGCACATAGACCCTTACATTCACAAAAGATTCTACGGGCTAGGCCGCCATCGGCCTAGCTGTCGGAGCTACTAGTTGATGCCGTTACCAAAAATCCAGAAGGCTCCCTGACCGAAAACGTAATCTAGGCCCGAGATGAAGAGCATCATAAAAGCAACAAAGAAAAGAACAATAATCACGTACTGCACCAGTTCTTTACCGGTGGGAGTGGTGACTTTTTTGAGTTCTGCGATAACTTCGCGCAAGAACTGGAAAATACGGCCGAAGAAGCCCAGCTTCTTCTCTGCGCCTGGCTCTTCAGAATCGGCGGTCCTGGCGGCGATTGATTTAGCCATGGTAGGCCCGCCCCTTTCTAGACTCATCATGAACATCAACTGTTCGATTGACAAATAAACCTGTGAGGCTTGAAGCAGGGCGGACAGGACTCGAACCTGCAACCTGCGGTTTTGGAGACCGCTGCTCTACCAATTGAGCCACCGCCCTTTGAAGGTTACCCCTTCAAGGAGGCTTGAGACCCTTGCGGGCACAAACCTAAAGCTGTTCGGTTGCGAACAACGTTATCTACTGTAGAACATATTTTTTGCTTTGGCAATTTGGTGCGCGCCAGCCCCTCTTCAGGCACCCGCCCACCCTATGATTTAAGGGGTAGATGCCAGCCGCCGCGCTGGCGTCCGCACCCTTTTGCCATAACCCAACGGTCCTGCCCGCAGGACGGAAGCGAGAACCTCCCCATGACTGCCCGCGTATCACACCGCATTGGCGCTATCGCCCCCTCGGCCACCCTCGTCGTTGACGCTAAAGCTAAGGCCCTCAAGGCGCAAGGACGCCCGGTTATCGGCTTCGGTGCGGGCGAGCCCGACTTCCCCACCCCCGACTACATCGTGGACGCCGCCCGCAAGGCTCTCGATGATCCCGCTAACTTCCGCTACACCCAGGCCGCAGGCCTGCCCGCCCTCAAGCAGGCAATCGTTGAGAAGACCAAGCGCGATTCCGGTATCGATATCGATGCCTCACAGGTGATCGTGACCAACGGTGGCAAGCAGGCCGTCTACCAGGCCTTTGCCACCGTCATTGACGAAGGCGACGACGTGCTGCTACCCGCCCCCTATTGGACCACCTACCCCGAGGCTATCCGCCTGGCCGGTGGCAACCCCATTGAAGTCTTCGCCGGCGCCGACAAGGAATACAAGGTCACCCCCGACATGCTGGAGGAAGCCTACACCCCCGCCACCAAGGCCCTGATTTTCGTATCCCCCTCTAACCCCACCGGCGCGGTCTACACCCCCGAAGAAACCAAGGCCATTGGTGAGTGGGCTCTGGAGAAGGGCATCATCGTGCTCACCGACGAAATCTATGAGCACCTGACCTATGACGGGGTGCCCTTCACTTCCATCGTTAAAGCCGTGCCTGCCCTGGCTGAGAACACCGTCATTCTCAACGGTGTTGCCAAGACCTACGCCATGACCGGCTGGCGCGTGGGCTGGATGATTGCTCCCGCCGACATCACCAAGGCTGCAACCAACCTGCAGTCTCACATGACCTCTAACGTCAACAACATTGCCCAGCTGGCGGCACTTGAAGCTGTTTCGGGATCCCTCGACGCCGTCAACGAGATGCACAAGGCCTTCGACCGCCGCCGCAAGACCATCGTTGAGGGTCTCAACGCTATTGAGGGCGTCCACTGCCCCATCCCCAAGGGCGCCTTCTACGCCTACGCCGACGTCACCGGCCTGCTGGGCAAGACCATTGCGGGTAAGACCCCGCAGACCTCCGCTGAGCTTGCCGAAATCATTCTGGAAGAAGCCGAGGTAGCGGTTGTTCCCGGTGAGGCCTTCGGCCCCTCCGGCTACCTGCGTCTGTCCTACGCCCTGGGCGATGAGGACCTCGCCGAAGGCCTGGCTCGTATGCAGAAGCTGCTGGCAACCGCAGAGTAGTTTGCCTGATTCGGGCACACCCCAGCGGTACGCAGGACGCCCCTGGAGGCACCAAGTAAGCGCGGCATATGAACCGAAAGCAAGCTGGCTCGGCGGCTGGCGTGAATCGCACCTGAGCGAAGCGAAGCTGCGAGAGGGTCGCTTGCGAAGGTTCATATGCCGCGCTATCTGTAATATCCGGAGTGCCAGAAACTAGAATCCCTCCCGCCCCTAAAGTCGCATTTGACTCTTACTCAGCGACCCAAAACATACAGCGCAACCTACCCCACAGCTACCCAACGCAACCCCTCTTTACTACAATAGAAACCAACAAAGACCCACACTTTGGACTGCCTAAACGGGCAGAAACCCAACAGGGTCACCACCATCATTCCCCACCAGGAATAACACAAGGAGTTTCTCCATGAAGATTGGTCTGCTCACCTCCGGCGGCGACTGCCCCGGCCTGAACGCTGTTATCCGTGGCGCTGTGCTCAATGGCGTCAAGACCTACGGCGACGAGTTCGTTGGCTTCCGCGACGGCTGGCGCGGTGTTGTTGAGGGCGACTTCATGGATCTGCCCCGCACCAAGGTTCGCGGTCTGGCTCGTACCGGTGGCACCATTCTAGGTACGTCCCGTACTAACCCCTTCGATGGCCCTAAGGGTGGCCCCGAGAACATCGAGATCATGATGGAGCGCAACGGTATCGACGCTATTGTCGCTATCGGCGGCGAGGGCACTCTGGCGGGTGCTAAGCGCCTGGCTGACGCGGGTCTGCCCGTGGTTGGTGTTCCCAAGACCATTGATAACGATCTGCAGGCAACCGACTACACCTTCGGTTTCGACACCGCCGTTTCCATCGCAACCGACGCCCTGGACCGCCTACGCACCACCGGCGAGTCCCACCACCGCGCCATGGTTGCTGAGGTCATGGGCCGTCACGTTGGTTGGATTGCCCTGCACTCCGGTATGTCCGGCGGCGCTCACGCTATTCTGATTCCCGAGGTTAAGGTCTCGATGGAAGAGGTTTCTGGCTGGGTCAAGGAAGTTCACGACCGCGGCCGCTCCCCCCTGATTGTTGTTGCTGAGGGCTTCATCCCCGAGGGCTTCGACGATGTGATGGCTGGTAAGGGCCAGGAGAAGGACGGCCGCCCCCGCCTGGGCGGTATCGGCGACTGGGTTGCGCAGGAGATTGAGCGCATCACCGGCATTGAAACCCGTAACACCACCCTGGGTCATATCCAGCGCGGTGGCGCCCCCACCGGCTTTGACCGCGTGCTCTCAACCCGCCTGGGCATCCAGGTTGTCGATATGATTCACGACAAGGAATGGGGCAAGATGGTTGCCCTGCAGGGTACCGAGATTAAGCGCGTTGACTTCGCTGAGGCCCTCAACGGCCTGAAGACCGTTCCGGTCCACCGCTACGAAGAGGCTAAGGTCCTCTTCGGCCGCTAGGCCCTAGAGGCATAAGAAGTGGCCCTCCTCCCCTGGCGGGGAGGAGAGCCACTTCTTTAGTATCGGTTGGTTTTATGCGCCTTATACGCCCTGTAGGGCGATGACTGCTGGGAGGGTTAGGATTAGCAGGGAGAAGGCCACTGCCCAGCCCCAGGTGCGGGCCAAGAGACTTAGCCCAAGGCCAAGAAGACCCAGCAGGGGTGCAAGAGCCCAGCTATAGCTGGTGGTAAGCCCTCCATAGGTAAAGGCAAGAGCACCTGCCAGAAATATAAAGGCAGCAAGCAGATTGAATTTTTGCCAGCGCGGGGAAGAGAATGTTCCCCACTGATTACCAGTCACGTAAGATACCATCTCTACCACCTTTTCTAAAAAATCGCATTAGGAGCAAAAACTTGCCTAATAGCAATTGCCTTAGCCTTCACCCAGCCTGAGTACTTATTCATCTGTAAGTCAACTGTAATCAAAGCAACTAGCTGACGGTCACAGGTTTTATTGAAATAACCCTTCTCTGCATAACACAGGTCATGAGTGCGACACCGCGTGTCGAGCAAATCAATCGGAGCGCCAGGGCCACTCACCCCTGGGCCGCACCAATTCCCATGAACTGGAAAGCCAATTTGAGGATCATGCCCAGCAAGAGCAGGAAAAGCTCCCCCTCCAAGACGATTTGATACCCCCTGATTGTACGAAATGGCTGACAGCAAAACAACTTCGCTTACATCGTCTGCCCGGGCTCCATCGACATCGAAGTAGTCAATATTGCCAGCTGAATCAAGGACAGCATACTCTAAAAGCTTCTCTGCCAGAATCTCGCTATTATGCGAGCCTCCAGGGGAAGTAATAGCATTTGCTGGCACCATTAGGCCAAACGAAATAGCAATTACTAGAGATACAAGAAAAACATAAAATCGCTTAAACATCGCGACTCCCTAAATTGAAAATTTTTCATTACAAATTGTGAACCTGTGAGCCGTATTACAAATACTTACATGATGAACATCACTTGTCAAGAATCTGTGAAAAATATTTTGGCAACAGAACCAAACCAGTTCCACCTACTACCAACGCTTGGTTCTACCGTCTAAGACCCAAGCAAGAATCCCCCCCCCCTGCCTCCTTCAACTGACGACCAAGGCCCCTGCGCCCCAGAGAGCAACCCGTGATACACAGCGGAGGTCACAGCAAAACAGCACTGCCTACCGCAGGAAGTCTCCCATGTTCCGGCGTCCTGCCACCTGACCGGCGTCCGGAGCAACAATGACGGTCTGGGCGGCAGCATACTGGCTAGTTGCGGGGTTGCCGTCGGCGTCCGCATCTCCCCCGTCTACCACGCGCAAGGTGGCGGTGGGCTCAACCGAGCGCTTGAGGACGGCCAGGGCAATAGGCCCAGCCTCGTGGTGCAGGGCCACCGAGGTCACGGTGCCCACCTTCTTCTCGCCGTTCATCACGGCAGAACCGGCAGCGGGCAGGGTGTGCTCGGAGCCGTCCAGGTCGAGGAAGGCCAGGCGGCGGGGCGGGTGCCCCAGGTTGTGCACGCGGGCCACGGTCTCCTGGCCCTTGTAGCAGCCCTTCTCCAGGTGCACGGCGGTACGGAGCAGGTCGAGCTCGTGGGGGATGGTCTTCTCATCGGAGTCCACGCCCACGCGCGGCCGCCAGGCCTCAATACGCAGGGCCTCAGCCGCCCATACCCCGGCTAGCTGGGCTCCTTCGACCGCATCGAGCAGGCGGTGGGCGGGCACGATGGTCAGGTAGCGGCGGTAGGCGGACGCCGGGTGCTCGTCTTCCCCAGCGGACGCGTAGGTGTAGCCCCCGGGGGCAATGCCGGCGCCCCAGGGGTCAGTCCAGACGATGCCGCCTGCCAGCACGGCATCCGCGCCCTCAGCCTCGCGCGGGTCAAGGGTGGACCCCAGCACCGCGTGGGTTTCGGTGCGGTCGGTAATCTCAACGCGCAGCATGAACTTCATGCGGTTCAAATACTCGGCCAGGGGCGCGGCCTGGTCCCGTTCGGTGATCAGCCAGACCGCGCCGTCCTTCTCAACAGCGAAAGCAGAGAACTCGATACGGCCCTGCGGGGTCAGCAGAAGAAGCTCGGTGGAGCTCCCCTCCCCCAGCCCGGCTAGGACCTGGCTTGAGAGGGTGGTCAGCCAGCTCAGGCGGTCCTCGCCCGCAACCGTCACCACGCCCAGGTTGGAGTGGTCAACCAGGGCAAGCCGGGTACGGCGGGCCAGAGCCCGCTGCTCAGCAACCGGGTCGCCGTAGTGGGCAGCGACCCCAGCGTCCGCCCCGGACGCCGCAAAAGCACCCGGGCGAGACAGCAGGGGGCTACGGTAGGCAGTCACTACTGGTCACCTGCAAGGTTTTCGCCGCCGAACATGGTGGTACCCAGGTCCTCGCCGGTCATTGAGGAGGTCTTGCGCAGTTCAGCCGAGGCATGCTTCTCAAGCTTGCGGGTTTCGGGGTTTGCGGTTTCCCAGTCCCACATGAGATTGCCGTTGACCAGGCCCCAGAGGCGCACAGAACCGGCGTAGTCCTTGGTGATGTCGTCTTTGAGCATGTTGCCGGTCTGCATCCGCACCACCGGGCCCTTAATCATGCCCACATAGTTTTCGGTCAAGCCGCCGGGGTGGGCGATGGTAGCCAGCAGGTTAAAGCCGCCGTCCTCATTACGCAGGGACTCAACGGACTCAGCGTCCTGGTGGACGGGAACCACATCGGCGGGCACCAGGCCGGGGCCGACGTCGCCGTCTAGCTGGGGGCGGTCAATCTGCCAGAAGCCGGTCTCAACGGTGATGGTGCGCAGCTTCTGACCCTGATCATCGAGCAGGAAGCTCTCAGCACGGTATTCGATGAAGGGCAGGCCGTCCTGACTGAAGGTAATAATCTGCCCGAAGGGGGTTGATTCTGAGCCCTCATACCAGAGGGAGCCGGTACCCTCCCAGGTGCCCAGCAGCCAGGAGAAGGGCACGAGTTCGGGGGTGAGGTTGGTGGGAATTTCAATAGCCATACATACCAGTGTAATCGGCAAACCAGTCCGAGGAGAGGGGCAGGTATAAGCAGCGAGGGGCGCCCCTCTGACGACTAACCTTCTTGCTGGTTCGCTCTGGCTCGCAAGCTCGCCAGATTCGCGCCGAGATTATTTTCCTCGCACGCTCGGAATCTCGACGCTCATCGACTGCAATTCATGCCAGCCCCAGCCAGTCGTCTGCCGGGGCGCCCCCGCTGCTCCCTTCACCTTAGGTGCCCGAAATATAAAGAAAACCGGCCCTCGCGCTACAGTGCGCGGGGCCGGTGTTGATAAGCCCGTGGGTTGCTTACTTCTGGCCGCGGAAGAGGCCGGTGAGTACGAAACCGATGCAGGTGAAGATAGCCAGACCTGCCAGGCCCAGAAGGACGAGGAAGAAAATTTCAAGTGCAAGAATACTCATACCGCTACCCTACCACGCGAGTGAGGAAAGTCGCACACACATAGGCGATGACGCCGATAAATGCTACGGGTGTTACGCCCAGGGTGACAGCGCCGCGGCGGGGTCCTTCTTTGGGGCCTGCTGAGACAACCCGGATGCCGATAAGCCCCAGCAGCAGGCCGACGGCCAGGCCGATGGTGATGACGGGGTAGGCGGTTTCAACGTCCCTGGCTAGGATGGCTAGCCCCACCCAGCCTGCTACCGATACCGAGGCGAGCACACCCGAGACGCAGCTAATGACCGACTCCAGGCGCCCCACAGCGCCTTCGCCGCGGGCTAGTTCTGCCATGAAGCTTGCGACCACGCCCACCGCTGCGATAGCGGGCAGGAAGGCCAGGGGGGAACTGCCGGGGTTGAGCCAGGAGTAGAGCAAGGAGGCTACGCCCGATATCAGCACGATGACGGAGTGGGAGGTGATGCGGCGGCGTCCACGCAGTTCGGCGATGCCGGTGGCTGCGGGCCAGCCGCCGGCGATGAGAAGGACGGCGCCCAACCCGGCGAGTGCTGCGAGGTCGGGTGAGGTAGCTGCGGTGATGACCAAGGCTATGAGGGTGATGAGGGCTGAGAGTGCCACCAGTGTGTAGCGAGAACGGCGGGTTGCGCCGATACGCCCGATGGGCCCTTCGTAGACGGTTTTCTGCCGGGCTCGGCGGAGCTTGGTGAGCTCGGGGACGAAGGTGCGGATAGCTCGGGTGTGGGTGGGATCTTTAGTAGTCACTCTGGGGTTTCATCTCGGTGTGTGGTGGGCCGGTGGTGTGGGTGCCGGCGTCCTTCTTATCTTCCCGTATTACGAACCTGTTTATCAACGTCTGTGGCGTGCGTTTTATACTGGTGCTTGAGTTGACCTGTTCAAGGGAGTGTATGAGCGTGCTGCATATTGTCGTATTGAGTGATTCTGCGACCGATGGCGCTGATGTCACTCAGTCGCTGGGGTTGTTGGCTCATCAGCTGTCTATTCTGCCGTTGGGGGCTTCTGCTTCGATGGTGCAAGCTGCGGGGCCCGATGTGGTCTTGGTTGATGCCCGTGAGCAGTTGGTTGCGGCCCGTAACTGTGCCCAGTTGTTGAAGGGGTCTGGTTTTACTACGCCGCTGTTGATGGTGCTTACCGAGGGCGGTATGGCTGCGGTGGCGCCGCACTGGATGGTGGACGATATCGTGCTTGAGTCGGTGGGTCCGGCTGAGCTTGAGGCCCGTTTGAGGTTGTTGACGGCGCATGTGGCTGATGAGGCTGAGCCCGAGAGCACGGTCATTCGGGCCGGTGGTATCACGGTGGATGAGGCCTCGTATTCGGCGCGTTTGCAGGGTTCTCCTCTGAACCTGACCTATAAAGAGTTTGAGTTGCTGAAGTTTTTGGTGCAGCACCCCGGGCGGGTTTTTACGCGTGCCCAGCTTCTCTCTGAGGTGTGGGGTTATGACTACTACGGTGGTACGCGCACGGTTGATGTGCATATTCGTCGTCTGCGGTCGAAGCTGGGCCCTGACAATGAGCAGTTGATTACGACGGTTCGCAATGTGGGGTATAGCTTTAACTCGGCACGGTCGGATTCTAGGTAGGCTTAGAGGAGCTGCGATGTGTGTAGGAGGCGCGTGTGGTCTATGAAATTATTTCACCCAAGGTTTCGGGTGTTGTGCTAGCTGATTTTGAGCGGTTGGCTGAGCTGGCCCGGCGGCAGGACGGCGCCTCCCCCTTTTCTGAGCAGACCTTTGTTGAGCTGCGCAAGACAGCTGCGGGGGCGGACGCCGGTGTGCGGCTTTTTGAGGCCCGGCAGGCTGGTGCGCCCCTAGGTTTTGCGGCCCTGGTGAGAGAAGGTGAGCTCTGGGTGTTGGAGGCCGCTGTTGCCCCCGAGGCCCGTGGCCAGGGCCTTGGCTCGGCCCTAATAGGCGCAGCAGTTGAGGCTGCCGGTGATGAGCCGATTCGGGCCTGGGTGCACGGTGGGTCTGATGATTCTAGCCCTGCCCTGCAGGCGGCAACCCACCTGGCCGATAAGCTGGGCTGGCGCCCTACTCGCGAACTCTACAAGCTGGGTCTGACCCTGACCGACGAGGCGCGGGCGGGCGTCCGCACCGATGCCCAGGCCCGCCCCCTCCCCGCTGA
Organism: Rothia nasimurium; assembly: GCF_928381415.1. Lineage (GTDB taxonomy): Bacteria > Actinomycetota > Actinomycetes > Actinomycetales > Micrococcaceae > Rothia > Rothia nasimurium_H. Next base: position 201,246 of record NZ_CAKMSF010000003.1, on the reverse strand, counting down.
CCTAGCGCTGACCACCTACACCCCCGACCGGGCTGAGGCCTGGGTGCAGGTCAATGCCCAGGCCTTTGCCCACCACCCCGAGCAGGGGCGGCTAACCCTCGATGACCTTGCGGCCCGCACCGACTCTGACTGGTTCCGGGCAGAAGGGTTCTTCCTGGCTGTAGAAAAGGACGGGCAGCTGGCAGGCTTCCATTGGACCAAGATTCCTACCGGCCAGGGCGAGCGCCCCGAAGGGGAAGTCTATGCGGTGGGCATCGCGCCCACCTGGCAGGGTAAGGGGCTGGGGAAGGCTCTGACCCTAGCCGGCATGGCCTATCTAGCCGGGGCTACCGACGAGTCCGGCACTCCCCTTGACCGCATCGTCCTCTATGTCGATGCCGACAACACCGCCGCTGTAGCCCTCTACCGCTCCCTCGGCTTTACCCCCCTCACCATCGACCGACAGTACGCACCTGCCCACCCCTAATCTTTACCACCGCCCCTCGCATTGAAAGGCACACCATGACCACTACACCGGCAGAAACCCCGGCCCACCCCCATATCAACGGCGATATTAACAAGCTCGAACGCGCCGAAACCCGCGTAGACCGTATCGACGTGGGCGAAAAAATCAAGCAGCCCAACCTCGAAGGCGATTTCGGCAGCGACCGCTTCCTTGACCGCGAAATCAGCTGGCTCGAGTTCAATACCCGAGTGCTCGAACTGGCCGAAGACCCCAACCTCTACCTGCTAGAGCGCCTCAACTTCCTCTCCATCGTCACCAGCAACCTGGACGAATTCTTCATGGTGCGCGTAGCCGGTCTCAAGCGCCGTATCGCCACCGGTATCGCTGTGCCTTCGGCTGCTGGGCTCTCCCCCGAAGAGCAGATGGAAGAAATCTCCGAAGCCGCCCACGCCCTGCAGGAGCGCCAGGCTAAAGTCTTCCACGAGCAGGTCTACCCCGAGCTCGAAAAAGAGAACATCCGTATCGTGGGCTGGGCTGATCTCTCAGACGCCGAACAAGACCGACTCTCCCGTTTCTTCCGAGCCGAGCTCTTCCCCGTCCTCACCCCGCTAGCGGTGGATCCGGCCCACCCCTTCCCCTACATCTCGGGTCTATCCCTGAACCTGGCCGTCATCGTCCGTAATCCCCAGACCGGCAAGGAACTCTTCGCCCGCCTGAAGATGCCCGAAACCATCGAACGCATGGTTGCTGTGGACGGGGCTCGATCGGTTAAGTCTTCCTCCGGTGAGGTGCGCTTCATCCCCCTTGAAGTCATCATCGCCGAGCACCTCGATATGCTCTTCCCCGGCATGGAGGTCGTTGAGCACCACGCCTTCCGTGTGACCCGCAACGAAGACCTCGAAGTTGAAGAGGACGACGCCGAAAACCTGCTCAAGGCCCTCGAAACCGAGCTGCTGCGCCGTCGCTTTGGCCCCCCGGTGCGCCTGGAGGTTGAAGACACCATCAACCCCACCATCCTTGACCTGCTGGTGTCGGAGCTCCGCATCGACGAGCACGAGGTCTACAAGCTCCCTGCTCCTCTTGACCTGCGCGGTCTATCCGACATCGCCAAGACCAACCGCCCGGCCCTGCACTACCCCAAGCACATCGCCCACACCTCCCGCTGGCTCAACGCCAACGAGACCTCCAAGGCAGCCGATGTCTTTACCGCAACCCGCGACCACGATGTGCTCCTGCACCACCCCTATGACTCCTTTGCCACCAGTGTGCAGGCCTTCCTGGAGCAGGCAGCTGCCGATCCCTCCGTCCTGGCTATTAAGCAGACCCTCTACCGCACCTCCGGCGATTCCCCCATCGTGGACGCCCTCATCGAGGCAGCAGAAGCCGGTAAGCAGGTGCTAGCCCTGGTTGAGATTAAGGCCCGTTTCGACGAGGCCGCCAACATCAACTGGGCCCGTAAGCTCGAACGCGCGGGCGTGCACGTGGTCTACGGTATCGTGGGCCTCAAGACCCACTGCAAGCTCTCCCTGGTCGTGCGTAAAGAGGCGGACGGACTGCGCCGCTACTGCCACATCGGCACCGGCAACTACCACCCCTCCACCGCCCGCTTCTACGAGGATCTCGGTCTCATCACCTGCGACCCGCAAATCGGTGAGGACGTCTCCCGTCTCTTCAACCAGCTCTCCGGCTACGCCCCGAAGACCACCTACAAGCAGCTACTGGTTGCCCCCCGCTCCCTGCGCTCGGGCCTGATTGACAACATCAACAAGGAAATCGAGCACAAGCGCGCGGGCCACGCCGCCAAGATTCAGATCAAGTGCAACTCCATGGTCGATGAGGCTATCATCGACTCCCTCTACCGCGCCTCCCAGGCAGGGGTTGAGGTCAACGTGGTCGTTCGCGGTATCTGTGCCCTGCGCCCCGGCGTCCCCGGTCTCTCCGAGAACATCAAGGTGCGTTCAGTCCTGGGCCGCTTCCTCGAGCACTCCCGCGTCTTCACCTTCGAAAACGCCGGGACCCCCAAGGTCTACATCGGTTCAGCAGACATGATGCACCGCAACCTCGACCGCCGTGTTGAAGCCCTGGTGCATGTGAAGGCAGAAGCCCATATCAAGTACCTGCTAGAGATGTTCGACAACTACCTCTCAGAGAAAACCAGCAACTGGCACCTGGGGTCAGACGGCACCTGGGAACGCCACCACCTGGCAGCCGACGGCTCACCCCTGCGCGATGTGCAGGCCTACTACCTGGCTAGCCGTGACCAGAAACGCAACAAGCGAGCCTAAGCCGGGCGCAGACGTCCGCGCCTTGTCCACCGCTCACAGCTAAGGGGCATAGAATGTCCTTGGGTTAACATTCGGTTAACTCAAGGACATTCTCAATGCCCGCCCACCCCCACGGAGCTTCCCACATGCCGCACACCGAGACCTTCTACGCCGCCCACACCCACGACGGAGCGCTCTCGCTCAGCCGGGGCCCCCACAACCGGGCAGCTGTCAACGCAGCAGGCGCCATCATCTGGCGCTGGCACCACGACCAGGTGCAGGTCCTCATCATCCACCGCCCCCGCTACGATGACTGGTCCTGGCCCAAGGGCAAGCAGGACCCCGGCGAAACCCTGCCCGAAACCGCCATCCGGGAAATCCGCGAAGAGGTCGGGCTCAACGTCACCCTCGGCGCCCCTCTAGCGGTGACCGCCTACGAGGTCAAGGGCAAGCCCAAGGAGGTCTACTACTGGGCAGCCGAAGCACCCGCCGGGCAAAAAGCCGTTGCTGACGAGGGCGAAGTGGACGAGCTGCGCTGGGTCACCCCCAAACAGGCCCGCACCATGCTCACCAACGCCACCGACAAAGAGCCCCTCGACGCCCTGCTGGCCCTGGCCCACGCGCAGAACCTGCGCACCCGCCCGGTGATTATCGTCCGCCACGCCAAGGCCAAACCGCGCGCCAGCTGGGCCGGGGCCGAAGGCGAGCGCTCGCTTGCCGCTACCGGCAAGCGCCAGGCCCTGGCGGTAGGACGCCTGCTGGAGGCCTGGCAGCCCGAACGCATCATTTCCTCCCCCTGGGTGCGCTGCATGCAGACGGTCTACCCCTATTCGAAGGCCTCTGGCATTTCGATCAAGGAGAAGCGGGCCCTGACCGAAGCCCACCATGCCCGGGCGCCAAAGCACGCCCGTAAGGTGGTCGAGTCCCTCTTTGAGAAGCGGGATAAGTCGGTCATGCTCTGCACCCACCGCCCGGTGCTGCCCACTGTCCTTGAGGTTCTGGGCGAGCACCTGAATAAGCAGCTACGCTCCCATCTGCCCGTGCATGACCCCTACCTCAAGCCCGGGGAAATGTGGGTCTTGCAGGTGTCTGTTGCCCACCCCAAGACCGTGGTGTCGCTGGAACAAATTAAGCCTTTTGACGATTAAAGAAGATATGACTGTTATTCCTACCCCCTACGAAGACCTGCTGCGCGAGATTATGGCAACCGGCGACGAGAAAGCCGACCGTACCGGCACCGGCACCAGAAGCGTCTTCGGCCGTCAGATGCGCTTTGACCTATCTGAGAGTTTTCCGCTGATTACCACCAAGAAGGTGCACTTCAAGTCGGTGGTTATTGAGCTGCTCTGGTTCCTGCGCGGGGAGTCCAACGTACGCTGGTTGCAGGAGCGCGGCGTGACGATCTGGGATGAGTGGGCGGACGAGGACGGCGAACTGGGCCCGGTCTACGGGGTGCAGTGGCGCTCCTGGCCGGCCGGTGACGGGCAGACCATCGACCAGATTGCCAAGGTGCTTGACTCGCTCAAGAACAACCCCGATTCTCGCCGCCATATTGTCTCTGCCTGGAACCCGGCTGAGGTTGACGATATGGCGCTACCGCCCTGCCATGCCCTCTTCCAGTTCTATGTGAAGACCCGGGAGGACGGCCAGAAGGAGCTCTCCTGCCAGCTCTACCAGCGGTCTGCCGATATGTTCCTGGGCGTGCCCTTCAACATTGCCTCCTATGCCCTGCTGACCCAGCTGATTGCTGAAGAGGTGGGTATGGTGCCCGGTGAGTTTGTCTGGACCGGCGGGGATTGCCACATCTACTCTAACCACTACGAGCAGGTTACCGAGCAGCTGTCGCGCGAGCCCTACCCCTACCCGCGCCTGCGCATTAAGAATAAGAAGCCCTCAATTTTTGACTACGAGTTTGAGGACTTTGAGCTGGTAGATTACCGCCACCACCCCCTCATTAAGGCTCCGATTGCAGTCTAGGGCCAAGGAGTTGAGCATGAACGGTGAGCGGGTAAGCGACTCGGGTACCCTGCCCGAGCTAGCAGCTATCTGGGCGCAGGCGGGCAACGGAGTGATTGGCCGTAACGGCGATATGCCCTGGTATGCCCCCGAGGACCTAGCCCATTTCAAGACCTTGACCCTGGGCGCTCCGGTTATTATGGGCCGCGTGACCTGGGATTCCTACCCTCCCCGCTTCCGCCCCCTGCCGGGGCGGCTCAATCTTGTGATTACACGTTCTGTCTCGCAGGTTGAAGAAAAGGACGGCGCCATCTGGGCGCCTTCTCTCAATGCGGCTTTGGGGGCGGCACAGAGTTTGGCTCCGGATGCCCCCACCTACTGGGTCCTTGGCGGCGGCTCCCTCTACGCCGAGGCCCTGAGCCGCACCGACCTACCCGGAGTAGCGGGTGGGCAGGTTGCCCGGGTGGAACGCACGCTCTTTGAGGCTGAGATTCCCGGGGACACCTACGCCCCCGAGCTGGGAACCGACTGGACGCTGGTGGCCGAGGGCGCACCCGTCCGCTCTGAAAAAGGCTATGCGCTGACCGCCACCGGCGAGAAGCTCCCTCTCACCATGCGGTTCCAGACCCTGCGCAAGACAAAGGCAGCAGGTCAGCGCCAATAGTTTGAAATAAAACGGGCAGGGGAAAGCCGCCCCAGACCGTCCACAATTTTGGCGGTTGCATCTTCCAAACCGTGCTCTTTACCTGTTTCCTCAAAAGCCTCTGGCAGGTAGCTAAGAATCTCTTCTACGAGCTCTTGGGCCCGTTGCCTCGGCAAGCCTAAACGCTGTCCCTCAAACACTAAACCTTCGTCAGAAATCTGAGTAAATCTATAGTTTTTCTTAATTCCCATAGGAAAATAAGCCAAGCTTTCATCCCCGATATGTGCAGCAGCAGAAATCAAATCGTACAACGGGGCAAGCTCACTCCCGCTCTCCCGATGCACCAAAGAATAGTTCTTGGCATGAGCATCTGTACCAACTACGCCTACGTTGAACACCAAGCCTTTAAAGAAGTCCTCTTGAAGACGTAAGCGATCCCCCGGCTTAGTTTTTTGGCGGAACAGTTGGCCTATCTCCCCAGCTCCAGGGCCACCATCACGATGCTGATACTTCTTCTCAGGCGGTATACCCAGTGCTTGCAACAGGTCTTCCTGGTGTACCCGGCGAACAGCATCGTCAAGAATATACCGGTCGTAGCGGGGAATAATGACCGCTGTTAAGCTACTTTTTCTACTCCGCCATAGTTCAGGATCAACAGCATTAAGCCCGCATTTAACGGCTACCTTCATTGTCAAGAACTCAGCAATATCGATATTCTCAACAAAATAATTATCTTCTGTTTTAACAGGCTTAATGATGTGGGTAGTGGCGATACCTGTTCCCGGCTGGACCCATTTACCCTCATGATTTCTGGTCAGTGATAGCTTTGGCTGGGCTCCTGCCACGCTAAATCGAAAAGCTTCAGAAGCAATCAGCGTTTTCCCGCGATAAAGCTCTCTACTTTCTTCTAGTAGTTGTTCAAAATCTGTTTCATTCAGCACGGGTTGCTGAGAAAGGTTAGCTCTCTGTGCGTCGCTACTGCCCTTGCCCGGCGGTAAAAGCTGAAGAGCGCCTGCAACGTCTTGCCCGTAGCGCTCAAGTAAACCAAAAATGGATCCTGCTGATACCCCTGCCGCACGCGCCATATTTTCTAAAGCTTGAGCATTATCGGGTAAAAGGCCTTTAAGGAACGGTAGCGCTACTTTATTTTTATGCGTCCGGTTTCGTTCAGGCATAGACAGGGAAAGGGGCACCGAACTTTCATATCCTGGGGAATAGGCAAAAGTGATTTGCCCATTTTTCTCCATGAATGTGCCACACAGTTCACCATCTAGGTAGGCATTGAGTTCGCTCATGATGCGGCCTTTACTTGAAGCTCTAGGTTTAAAGCCCAAAAAGCATCTAGTACCTTATAGAGCTCAACCGTTGGCTTACCTTGTTCAAGGTCAATGTACCATTTGCGGGATACGCCAATCTTGGCGGCCACTTCTTTTTGAGTAAGACCGAGCTCTTCTCGGCGGAGACGGACGACTTCCCCCACTTCTCCAGTGATGTGCAGGGTTCGTATACCGGTGGCATCTTGCTGTGTCATACCGCAAGTGTAACCGAACGACCACTTTTCCTAAAGTAATCATACGGTTACTTTAAGTAAAGTCACCGTACGATTACACTTTCTCTCACCATACGGTTCCAGACCCTGCGCCGGGAGCTCGTAAAAGCTAGACTGAAACCATGACTTTTACATCTGGTGATTCCGTAGGCTTTGTTGGTTACCGTGGCATGGTCGGCTCCGTGCTCATGAAGCGCATGCTCGAAGAAGGTGACTTCGAGGGTATCAACCCGGTCTTCTTCTCCACTTCCCAGGCCGGTTCAGCAGCCCCCACCTTCGGCGGGGCGCTGGAAGAGTCCACTCTCAAGGACGCCCACGATATCGACGAGCTCGCCAAGCTGCCCGTCATCGTGACCGCCCAGGGTGGCGACTACACCAAGGCAGTACACACCCAGCTGCGTGAGCGCGGCTGGAGCGGTCTCTGGATTGACGCCGCCTCAACCCTGCGCATGAACGATGACGCCGTCATCGTGCTTGACCCCATCAACCGCGACGTCATTGACCGCGGTCTGGAGTCAGGGGTTAAGGACTTCATCGGCGGTAACTGCACGGTCTCCTGCCTGCTCATGGGCCTGGGCGGCCTGTGGAAGCAGGGCCTGGTTGAGTGGGGCACCTCCATGACCTACCAGGCAGCCTCCGGTGGCGGCGCCCGCCACATGCGTGAGGTACTCAAGCAGTTCGGCGATATCAACGGCTATGTAGCAACCGAGCTGGACGACCCCGCGTCCGCCATCCTTGAGATCGACCGCAAGGTGCTGGAACTCCAGCGCTCCGGCGACCTCGACACCTCCCAGTTCGGCGTTCCCCTGGCCGGTTCGCTGATTCCCTGGATTGACTCTGATCTGGGTAATGGCCAGTCCCGCGAAGAGTGGAAGGCCGAGGCTGAGTCCAACAAGATTCTGGGCCTTAAGGGTGATGACCGCGTGGTCCTGGACGGCCTGTGCGTGCGTATTGCAACCATGCGCTCCCACTCCCAGGCTCTGACCTTGAAGCTCAAGGAAGACCTGACCGTTGAGGAAATCGAGAAGATTATCGATGAGGACAACGAGTGGTCAAAGGTTATCCCCAACACTAAGGATGCCACCGTCGAGGGTCTGACCCCCGTTGCTGCGTCCGGTACCCTGGATATCCCGGTGGGCCGCATCCGCAAGCTCAACATGGGCCCCCAGTACATTTCTGCTTTCACCGTGGGTGACCAGCTGCTGTGGGGCGCCGCAGAACCTGTGCGTCGCATGCTGAAGATTGCGACCGGCACCCTTTAGACTGGTGCTATGACCAAGAACGAGATGCCCCCGATTCACGACTCCCATGAGGAGCTGTGCGGGGGCATTCGTGCTTTAAATTTTAGGGTTGATAAGGGGTCGGACGTCCCGCCCTACTCCCAGCTACGGCGGGCTATTATTGCGGCGCGGGCCTCAGGGGTATTAGCTGCCGGGGACAGGCTGCCGCCCATGCGGGCGCTGGCTGCCGAAACAGGACTGGCAGTAAACACGGTGGCTAAGGCCTACAAGGAGCTGGAAGCCGCCGGTGCCATTGAAACGCACGGCCGGGCCGGGTCCTTTATTACGGCCCTCGACTCAACCGCGCACAAGGCACAGACCCTAACCGAAAAGTACATTACAGCCATGCGCAAACTGGGCTTTGAGGACCAGCAGATCCACGAGACTCTGGACCATATGCTGGGGTTCGAAAGCTAGAATCCATTAGACTCAAGAGTCTCTGCAAACCTCACCAGTCCAATTTTTCTCAACCCCACCAGATACTCCGTGTGAGTTACCTCTGGGTTCTTCATGTCTCGCACAATGTCTTCAGCAATTTGTTTGACTCTCTGCGGGTTCAGTGCAAACCGGTCGCACAGAAAATCATCTGGGTGAACGGCCCTCACATCAAATGGAGCTAAAGTCTCTTCAGGGAAGTCTTTCAGATTAAAAGTAACGATAAAGTCAGCACGAGCTCGAACTGCTGCTGCTAAAACATGGCGATCTTTAGGGTCGTTACCCATCTGATGTATCAGCGATTCATACTCACAAACTTCTGCATCTGGGAAGTATTTCTGCATATTTCTCACGCGCTTCTCAGCCTGCCCAGGCGTTCGCATGAACGCTGTCTGCAAGTTGCGTTCTACTTCCTCTAGAATCCCATGCGACCAGAGGGGCCTGTACTCTTTTGCATCTGCTAGGCGCAGAAGTAAGTCGCACGTTGGCATCGGTAGCAGTACACATGCATCGAGAACAGCAGATAGCCCAGACATTAAGATTTTCCTGACGGAATGCGAGTCTGCGCAAAGCTTGGAGGTAGGTCAAAGTAGCTACCGTCTGCTGATGATTCTTGCGTTTGTTCTTGGAGGAAAGCTTTACGCTCTCTTCGCTCTTTCTCTTCATACTGAATCAAGTCTGCGAGAAGCACACGGCGATGGCGGCCAACAGTAGTAAAGGGAATATCACCAGATTCGAGAATTTTTACGAGTGTTGGACGAGATATTTGGAGATAATCAGCAGCTTGCTGAGTGGTGAGCTTGGTATCGGTAGGCGTAATCGAAACAGCCTTGTTATGGGCTAAGGCATCAACGATGGTTGTTAGTGTGTCATATAAGAGGAAGGGAATGACCTGTTTTTTACCGTCTGGCGATAGCAGCGCAGGCTGAGCCCCCTCATCCTCACTAGAAGCGCTGTGCAAAAAAGAAAAAAGTAGTTCTAAGTCTGCTTCATGAAAGGTGGAGGGTTCAAGAATAGAACGCTGATTATTCTGAGTGACGGTCATGCCACCACTATAGCACTATTCGAAATATTCGAAATGTTATAGTGTTTGCCTGTAGTGGCAGCCCGTTGGGCAGTAGTGGCTGCGGTTGCTGCGGCTGGCCCAGCGGGCGGCGGTACGACGGCGGTGGGCCCGATGCCGCTTAGCCTCTAACTGCCGCCAGATATTCAGCACCTTAGCTTTCGCCCACACATTCAGGCGGTGGGCCCAGTGGAATTCAGTACCCCACAGGCTCATGCCCATGAAGATGAAAAGCCAGCCGGGGCCGGGCGTCACCAGCATGATAATACCGGCGACGATGCACAAAAAACCTAGCCCGATAATGAGCAGGCGGTAGAGCAGAAGCAGGGCGGCGTGCCGCCCCATGAAGGCGCGGAAGCGCTCCATACGCCGGTGTAGGCGGCCGCCCTGCCCGCTCTCAATTTCTTTCTCTAGGCTCATAACGCCCCTGGGTTAGAGGGTAAACCCAACGACCACGGGCTCAGGGACCAGGCGTACCCCGAAGCTTTCCTCAACACCGGCTCGCACAGCGCGGGCGATGGCCGCGATATCGGTGGTCGAGGCGCCACCGCGGTTGGTGATAGCCAGGGTGTGCTTGGTGGAGAGCGACGCTCTGCCACCGGCAAGCTCCGCCGCCTCGCTCTCAAGGCCGAAGCCCTTATCGAACCCGGCGTGCTGAATCAGCCAGGCAGCAGAAAGCTTGACCATGCCGTCCAGGGGTTCACCGGCGGGGGTCGTTGCCGGGTAGCGGGGGGCGTCCTCGGGGAGCTGGGCGGCAACGTCCTGCCCCACAATCGGGTTGGTGAAGAAGGAGCCGGTGGAGTAGGTGTCGCGGTCGGCGGCATCTAGCACCATGCCCTTACCGGCGCGCAGGCGCAGCACGGTTTCACGCACCAGGCGGGAGTCGGCCCGCTCCCCCACCTCAACGCCCAGTTGGCGGGCCAGCTCAGCATAACGGACGGGGGCAGACTGGGAGCCGTGCGGCAGCTGGAAGTCTACGGTCAGTACCACATAGCGGGGGGATCCGTTGACGGTGGACTGCTTGAGAATCGAGTCCCGGTAGGCGAACTTGAGGTCGGCGTTAGCGAAGGTCTTGTAGCCGCCGGTTTGGCGGTCCCAGGTGCGCACCGAGGCGATGGTGTGGGCGACTTCAGAGCCGTAGGCTCCCACGTTCTGTACGGGGGTGGCGCCCACGGTGCCGGGAATACCGGAGAGGGCCTCGATACCGGAGAGCTCGTTCTCTACGGCGTAGGCTACCAGGTCGTCCCAGGTGTGGCCTGCCTGCACGCGCAGGGTGGTGCCGCCGCAGGCGTAGTCGCTCACGGTTTCAATACCGGTTGAAGCTATGTGCACCACTGCCCCGTCAAAGCCCTCATCGGCTACCAGCAGGTTTGAGCCCCCGCCCACCACCAGCAGGTCTTCCCCTGCACGATCGGCGGCGGTTACGGCATCAATAATCTCCTGCTCGCTGGTGGCCTCAACGAAGAGACGGGCGGGGCCGCCCACAGCGGCAGTGGTCAGTTCACTTAAAAGCTTGTCAGTCACGGTGCCCATTCTACCGGTTTAGACCGGTTGCCGCCTGCCTGCCCCCTGAGCTGTCGCTGGGAGCCGGGCAGGGGCGTCCTGACCGATCTTCCCTACCTAGATTTTTTCGATATGGACGGTGCGGCTGGGCTTCTTAGGTTCTAGCTGACCGGTCAGAGCCAGGGAAACCACCACAAAGACCAGGACAGCCAGCAGGCCGTTGCGGATGCCGAAGTGCTCCCCCAGCAGGCCCAGCAGGGGCGGGCCGCCTAGGAAGGCCGCGTAGCCGATAGTTGAGACAACGGAGACGCGGACGGCGGCCTTGAGCGGGTCGTCCGAGGCAGCTGACATGCCGGTCGGGAAGCCGAGGGAGGCGCCCAGGCCCCAGACCAGCAGGCCGACAAAGCCCAGGGGCACGGTAGGGGCGAAGATGAAGAGGGCCAGGCCGATAATGGCGAGCGAGCAGGTGGTGCGGAGCACCGGCACCCGGCCAAAGCGGTTGAGCAGGGCGGTGCCGCCAAAACGCCCTACCATCATGGCCACTACAAAGGTGAAGTAGCCGAGGGACCCGATGGTGTTGCTGGTGCCGTAGTCGTGGGTGAGGGCGAGCGCAACCCAGTCGTTGGCGGAGCCTTCGGCCAGTGCCATGCCCAGTACGAAGAGGCCGATGAGGATGGTGTGTTTGTCGCGCCAGGCGTCGCGCACCCGGTAGGAGCCGACGGCGGCGATGGCCTGGGTGTCGTCCTGGCCGTAGTTTTCGCTGTGGCAGAACTTGAAGGAGATGAGGACGAGGGCAGCAACCGCTAACGCAAAGTAGGCCATGTGAACGGCGAAGGGCACGCCCAGGCGGGTGTCGAGTGTGCCGATGGCGGCACCTGCTACGGTGCCGATCGAGAAGAAGCCGTGCATGATGGGGGTGACGTAGCGCCCCAGTGCCCGCTCGTTGGCTACGCCCTGCACGTTGGAGGCCACGTTGGAGACAGCGCTGCCCAGGCCCTGAAGCATGAGGCCGAGCAGGGTCACGGGAACGCTGGCAAGGTGCACGCCCAGGCCGATTAGGAGCATGCCGGTGACGGTGGTGGTGTAGGCTGCCGCGATACAGCGGATAGCGCCGTGGCGGGCGACGAGGGCACCTGAGAAGCTCACGGCGCAGAAGGAACCGATGGTCATACCCAGCAGCAGCAAGCCCATGGGACCGGAGCTCAGCCCCAGCCCGTTAGCCACATCGGGCAGGCGGGTCAGCAGGGCAGAAACCACTAAACCGCTGGCAAAGAAAAGACCCAGCACAGCCCTGTACCAGGTCTTAATCTGCCGGTCGGAAAGCTGGGTGCGGGGGTTATGTGCCATGGTGGGTAAGGTCGATTCTCTCGTAGTAAAGCTAAGAGGGCGCGTCAGTGTGTTTGTGTCCTGCTGTCTATTCTAGTGGTCGTGCACAACAAGGCGCCCGCTCAATCTCTGAACGGGCGCCTTTAGTGCGCAAGGTGGGGGCTATACTAGGCAAGCTTCACGAGTGCCTGGGCCTTCATCAGCACCTTCTGCTCTTTGCCCTCGGTGTCGGGGGCGGTGACGGTCAGGTCGATGCGGGCGGTGCGGGCATCCGCATCCAGGGCGCCGACCTTACCAGCAACCGAGATAACGTTTCCGCCGGTAGCCGGGGAGGCCGCGTCATCAGCATCAGGTACCGGAACCGGCTTGGAGAAGCGGGTCTGGTAGTCCACAATGGCACCGGCGTCGCCTACCCAGTCGGTCACCAGCTGCACGGCAGCGCCCATGGTGAACATGCCGTGGGCGATGACGCCGGGCAGACCCACAGCGGTTGCGAAGCGCTCGTTCCAGTGGATGGGATTGAAGTCGCCGGACGCACCCGCGTAGGCCACCAGGTCAGCGCGGGTGACAGGGATTTGACGGGTACCAATCTCGGTACCCTTTTCAAGGGAGTCAAAAGAGATAGTCATGGGTTAGTCCTCCGCCCGAACCAGCAGTGATGAGATGCAGGTGGCGACCTTTTCGCCCTCTACGGTGGTAATTTCTTCGCGGGTGGTCAGCATAGCGCCGGCTCCCATGACGCGCACGCTATCGACGTGCACCTCGGTCAGCAGCTCGTCCCCGGCCACAATCGGGCGGTGGTGGGTAAAGCGCTGGTCAGCATGGACCACGCGGGAGAAGTCGATACCGGCTTCGGGGTCAGTAATCAGGGCGGCGTCTGCCTTCTGGGCCAGAATGATGGCGAATGTGGGCGGGGCGATCAGGTCGCTGTAGCCTGCGCTCTGGGCTGCCTGCACATCAAAGTGCAGGGGGCTGGTGGCCTTCACGGCTGTAGCGAATTCACGGATTTTTTCTCGCCCGACCGCATAGGGTTCTGTGGCCGGGTAGGTGCGGCCTACGATCTCTTGGTTAATAGCCATAGAAACCACTCTACAAACAAAAAACCTGCCAAGCTAATGCTTGACAGGTTATCTGAGCCCCGACCGGGAATCGATCCCGGGACCTCCATCTTACCAAGATGGCGCTCTACCACTGAGCTATCGGGGCGTAGCGGTGGACGGGCTCGATCCGTCGACCTCACGATTATGAGTCGTGCGCTCTAACCAGCTGAGCTACACCGCCACGTATGAACTTTTGGGCTCATACAGAGCCCCGACCGGGAATCGATCCCGGGACCTCCATCTTACCAAGATGGCGCTCTACCACTGAGCTATCGGGGCAACAGATACTAGCTTACGGTACAACCTTTGGAAGACGCAAATCTAGAACCTGTTTTTTGGGGTGTTCTAGGGCACAAGTTGAAATGGTGCCCCATGGGTAAGGTGGCGCAGGCTCGCAGCGAAGCTGCTGGCTCGGATGAAGTGAGCAAGTGCGAGCGCGCGAGCACACAAGAGCGAACGGAATCCGCCGTCAGGCGGGGCGTGAGGGTCAGGCTTGCGCCTATTCCGCCCGCAGATTTATTTCCTCGCGCGCTCGGAATCTGCTGGGCTCCATCGAGCGCGAGCCTGCAAAACCTTACTCCGGGGCACAGCCCTTAGAACTTCTTGCGGCCCTTCTTCTTGCCGCCGAAGTCCTTCTTGCCGAAACGGTCGTCACGGTCAAACTTCTTCTTGCCACCGAAGCCACGGTCGTCACGGTCAAATTTCTTGCCGTCGAACTTCTTCTTGCCGCCGAAGTCCTTCTTACCGAAGCCGCGGTCGTCGCGGTCGAACTTGCGTCCGCCTCCGCCGCCCTTGGGGCCGCGGTCGCGCTTGATGTTGATGAATTCGCCAGCTACCTGGGTGTCGCGCAGGCGGTCGAAGAAGTCACCGGGCAGTTCTGCTTCGGGCAGGGAGACGATGGTGAAGTGCTGGCGGATGTCGATTGCGCCGACCTGCTTGCCCTTGAGGCCGCCTTCGTTGGTGAGGGCACCGACGATAGCTGCGGGTGAGACGTGGGAGGAGCGGCCTACGTTGAGCTTGAAGTCGACCATGCCTTCTTCGGAGTGGCGGCGGCCGCCGCGGGGCTTGTCATCGCGGTCGAAGTCGCGGTCACGGTCGCGCTTCTTGCTCTTGGGTTCGGGCATTTCTTCGGCCAGGAAGGGGCGACCCTGCTGGGCGATGACGGCCAGGGCTGCTGCGATTTCTTCGCCTTCAACGTCGTGTTCGTTGGCGTAGGCGTCGATGAGTTCGCGGAAGAAGCTGAGATCTTCGGTTTCGATGGTGTCGGTGATCTGCTGGGCGAACTTCTGCTTGCGGTTGGCGTTGACGTCTTCGACGGTGGGCATGTGCATCTGTTCGACCTGCTGGCGGGTTGCCTTTTCGATCTGACGCAGCATGTACTTTTCGCGCGGGGTCATGAAGAGGATGGCTTCGCCGGCGCGGCCTGCGCGGCCGGTTCGTCCGATGCGGTGCACGTAGGATTCGGTGTCGTGGGGGATGTCGAAGTTGACGACCAGGGAGATACGCTCGACGTCGAGGCCGCGGGCGGCGACGTCGGTGGCGACCAGGATGTCGATGCGGCCATCGCGCAGGGCTTCGACGGTGCGTTCGCGCTGGTTCTGGGGGATGTCGCCGTTGATGGCGGCAGCCTGGTAGCCGCGGGCCTTGAGCTTGTCGGCGACTTCTTCGGTTTCTTTCTTGGTGCGGACGAAGGCGATGATGCCGTCGTAGTCTTCGACCTCAAGCACGCGGGTCATGGCTTCGAGCTTGTGGGAGTGCATGACCTGCATGTAGCGCTGGCGGATGTTGGCGCTGGTGGTGGTCTTTGACTTGACGCGTACCTCTGCGGGGTCGTTGAGGTACTGCTCAGCGATTTTGCGGATGGTCTTGGGCATGGTTGCTGAGAAGAGGGCAACCTGCTTGGAGTCGGGGGTATCTGCCAGGATCTGCTCTACATCTTCGGCGAAGCCCATGCGGAGCATTTCGTCGGCTTCATCGAGTACCAGGTACTGCAGGTTGGAGAGATCCAGGGAGCCCTTTTTCAGGTGGTCGATGACGCGGCCGGGGGTACCGACAACAACCTGGGCGCCGCGCTTGAGGCCTGCCAGCTGGGGGCCGTAGGGTGAGCCGCCGTAGATGGGGAGCACGGTGAAGTCGGGCATTTCGGTTGCGTAGGACGAGAAGGCTTCGGCAACCTGCAGGGCCAGTTCGCGGGTGGGGGCTAGGACGAGCACCTGGGTGTCTTTGGAGATGCCGTTGATATCGGCCAGTTCTGCCAGGGTTGAGAGCGCGGGCAGGGCGAAAGCTGCGGTCTTGCCGGTGCCGGTCTGGGCTAGGCCCACGACGTCGCGGCCTTCAAGCAGCAGGGGGATGGTTTCAGCCTGGATGGGTGAGGGCTTTTCGTAGCCGACCTTTTCGAGGGCTGCCAGGACGCGGGCATCCAGGCCCAGGTCGGTGAAGCGGGTACCGCCGTCCTCGTCCTTTTCTACCTGCTGAGCGGGGGTGTCTACAACCGGTTCCTGGAAGATAGCGTCGGTTGCGGTGTCTGCGTTAACGGCAGTATTTTCAGTCAATGTTGTCCTCATCGAGTGGGGTTTCAGCACTCTCATCGTGGGAGGTGCTGTACGGGGTGTCCCCGTGGAATGCTCGCGAGGGGCCTCAAGGATCAGAGGTCTTCGGTTCGTGGGCGCTGGCTAACGAAGGGTGCGCGCTTGGGCGAGCTGATTACACATCAGGTTCTCTAGTCGAAGGTTCAACGGTCTGCTTAGCCTAAGTATGTTCGTTGAACGCGCGTGGCCCTGTGGTTGTGTGCCAGTAGCGGGCGTGGGCGCTGAAGAGAAATGGTCGGGGGTTCCCGAGTCTTACGTTTTCAACTCTACCCTAGTTTGGGCGTTTTGGGCCCGGGTGGTGATAGAGGGTACAGCTAGCGGGTGCGGACGGCGATGTCGATGGTGCCGATGGTGCGGTAGTGAACGTAGGTAGCGTCGCCGTAGCGGTCGGTAGCGTAGGCGACGGCGCTGGTGGGCGGGTTGCCGCCCCAGGCGCTGCCAAGTTTGTCGACGAGCACGTAGTCGGGGCCGGGTTCCCCGGAGTGGCCGATCCAGTAGGCGGTGTGGTTGGGCACCAGGTAGGTGAGGACGGAGAGGTCGGCAGCTACGGTGGCGCCTTCTGGGATAGCGGCAATAGCTTCGGCCTTCATCTGGTCACCGGTGGAAAGCTCTGTGGTGGCAAAGTCCGGGTCAGTCAGCTGGGCTAGGGGCTGGTTGGGCAGGAGTCCTAGGCTGACGATGAGGGCAAGCGCGGGTAGGGCTACCGGGGCGCGGTGGCGCAGGGTTGCAAGGATTGTGCGGACGGTGCGCCCGGCGGGTGTTGCCCCGAGCCGGTAGGCGGGGACGCTGGTGCGGGCGGTGGCGCGGGCAAGCACGTCGAGCAGGGCGGTGAAGACGATGGGCATGAGTACCAGGTTGTAGTGCCAGGTAGGTTCCCAGTAGCCCTCTTGGGGTGAAAGGAAACGCCAGATGAGGGTGGGGGCGGCGATCAGGGCAAGAGGGCTGGTGGTCCAGGCCAGGACGCCGATCAGCAGCAGTAGGCCGAGGGTGGCGGTTTTTTGCCAGGGGTAAAAAAGCTGGGCTAGGGCGCCGAGGGGGTCACCGATAGCTGCTGCGATGTCGAGCTTATCGGAGTAGTCGAAGACACCACCGGTGTTGAAGAAGGGCAGGATAAGGCCGATGGCCAGCAGGGGCCAGACTATGCCCCAGAGCATGAGTAGGCTGGCTTCGGCAACCGCGGGGGTGTTGACCCAGGAATGCAGCAGGGTACGGTAGCGTTCGCGGCGGGGGCGTACCGGGGCGGACGCCGACGGGAAGGCTATACTGCTGGCGGTTGAGAGCCAGCCGGTGCGGGCCAGGGCGACGAGCCCGATGACGAAAACCGTGATGCCGACGTCCTCTTTGACGAAGACCAGGGGGGCCGCCCAGTAGATGGCGCGGCGCAGCAGGGGGGCGGGGGCGCCCGTCAAGCGGGTCATGGCCAGGTAGCCCAGGCTCATGACGAGCAGGGGCAGGGCGAAGGCAACCTCGTGGAATTGAACAGCTACAGCCTGCTGGATGCCGAAGCTCAGGGCGTAGGCAGCTCCCAGGGCTAGGGCTGCCCAGGGGGCCAGAATCCGCTGGGCGAAGCGCACCAGCAGGTAGACAGACAGGGCAACCAGCCCGTTTTGCACATAGAGCAGGGTGGCGGGCGTAGGCCAGAGCCAGTAGAAGGGAGTTAGCAGCACGGTGACGGGGTGGAAGTGATCCCCCAGCAGGTTGAACCCCTCCCCCTTAATCGGCACAATCGGGGCCTGGCCCGAGGCGTAGGCCTTAGCCAGCTGCGAGAAGATACCCAGATCCCAGGAGGGCACCACGTAGTGCCGCCACTGCAGCCAGGAGTAGACGCTGTACAGAGCGAATACAGCCAGGGCAAGAGCCGCTGCGCTGGTGCGGGCTCTACGGGGGTGGGCTTCTGCGGGCAGTAGGGAGGAGCTCATGCGCCTTCTTTATCGGGGACGGGGCCTGCCACGGGCTGTGTGGCTCTTGTACGAGTATAGACAAGTGCAGGGCGGTTCTGCGGGGTGGGCCGGGCGGGTATGAGACGATGGGGAGCATGTTGCGAGCGCATTTTGTTCTGGAGCCGACCCACCGGGTTCACCTGGGCCAGACCTTTGCCACCCTGCAACGAGGTACTTTTGATCCCCTGTTTCGGCAGGTTCAGGGCCCTGCGGGCCCGGTTTTTTGGGCAACGGCTCGCGAAGCCGGGGTAGGGCTGGTAGTTCGTTTTGCCAGGACTCACCCCACCGATTTGCGTGCCCCGGTGGAGGTGACTCTGTGGGCGGGTGATAGTTCTGCTGGCAGAGGTTCACCTGCCTCCGCCCTAGAGGCTTTTGCCGCCCGGGTACCGGGCTGGCTGGGTGAGTGGGACAGCTGGGCCAGCTTCTACACGTCACCGGCCTGGGAGCAGCTCCCGCCCCGACTGGTGAGGGCACGGGCTGAAGCTCCGGGTCTACGGTTGCCCTCCATCGGCCTGCTCTCGCAGAATCTGCTCCTGGCCATTACCGAACAGAGGGTGACCGGTATCGAAGCTATGGGCGGCATGAGGGCCCTGCTCCGCCAGTATGGAGATCCGGCCCCTGCCACTGGCCACCCCGATCAGCCGCCGGGGCTGATTATCTTTCCCCAGGCGTCCGTCTTTGCCCACATTCCCGATTGGGCCTACCACCGCGCAGGTTTTGATCGCTCCCGCTCGTCCGCCATGGTGAACTACGCCCGCCGCGCTGACTCCTTCGAGAGGTTTGCTGATCACAAGGGAGTCGGTGAGCTCGCCCGAGCCCTGCACTCCGTACCCGGCATCGGCCCCTGGACTATCGCCGAAACCCTACAGCGCTACTGCGGCCACCCCGATGCCATCAGCGTGGGCGACTATCACCTAGCCCACCACGTTACCTATGCCTTCGATGGCACCCGCGGTGATGACGCCCGCATGGTTGAGCTCCTAACCCCGTTCGCTGGCAATCGCCAGCGAGTGGTTGCCCTCATCAAGGCAGCCGGGATCAGCGAACCGCGCCGCGGCCCCCGCTACTCCCCGCAGGATATCCGCTCTCTCTAACATGACTTTTCACAAGAAAAATGCCCTCCCCGGTGATGGGGAGGGCACGTAAAGTAAAAATCGGGAGAACTAGGCCTGTTCAGCCTGGGCAGCTTCGGCCTCGGCAACCTGCTTGTGAACCTCAGCCATGTCCAGGCCCTTCACAGCGTCGATAATCTGATCGAACTGCTGGGCATTCAGGGCACCGGGCTGGGAGAAAACAAGGACGCCCTCGCGGAAGCCCATGATGGTGGGGATAGAGGTGATACCCGCGGCAGCGGCCAGCTGCTGCTGGTCTTCGGTGTCGACCTTGCCGAAGGTGATGTCGGTGTGCTTTTCAGAAGCGGCTTCGAAGATGGGGCCGAACTGCTTGCAGGGGCCGCACCAGTCTGCCCAAAAGTCGAGGAAGAGAATGTCTGAGTTTTCGACGTTCTGGGTCAGGTTTTCCTGGGTAATTTCAATGGTTGCCATGAGAAACACGCTACCGGGTTTAGCGAATCTTGTCTAAAGACTGTGGCCGGTTTCTCTGATAATGAAGTCAGTTCGGTGGAGGGAATAAAAAATCCCGCCTCGTGTGAGGCGGGATTTTCGCTGTGGCAGATGAGGGATTTGAACCCCCGTAGGCAATGCCAGCTGATTTACAGTCAGCCCCCTTTGGCCGCTCGGGTAATCTGCCGTATTCAATTTCTTGAATCTGTTCGTTTGAGCGAACAGTAGAATACTCTACACACTTTTACGGAGCTTGCCAAGCTGAGAGGGGTATTTGTTGCCAAGGCCACTTAAGTGGGCCGACCGGCACGCTTAAGGAGCGGACGCCGGTCGGGACTAGATTAGTTGGCAGCAGAGCTTGCTGCTAAAGCCTCCTGCTCGAGTAGGAGCGATATTTCAAGGTTTTCCAGGTAGGCATAGGCCTGGTCAGGGGTGCACATACCACCGCGAATTTCACGGGAAAGGTTTTCTTTCACACCCTCGAATCTGGCGACCAAACCCGAATCGTGAAGGGTCTGGCCGAGGCCGCGAGCGAAATCAAAGGACTGATCTCCCTGAGGCCCCTCATCAGTCATGGGTTCCGCTGCCTGAGCGGAGGCAAAACCGTCCGCCGCCAAATCTGCAAGGAGAGCTTCGTAAGCTCGCTGCATGGTTTCATCAGTTACAGCTAGTACCTGGTTCGCTACCGGAGTGGTTCCTGAGCCGGGCTGTACACCGGCTGCAGCGTGGGCAGCTGTTTTCTTTTCAGCCATAACTTCATCTTTCCAAACCAAGATGAACTTTAGCTGAGAATGGTGTCACAGTTTCATAACGATTGGGATAACCTGCACAATCTAGGCGCAACAGGGTACCTTTGTAGGTAAGCTCCCCTCCCCCGCTCCGGGGCGCTGGGGCATGGTCACCTAATCAAGATAAGCAAAAGAGGTAAATACCCGTGGCAAGCGATTCATCATTCGACGTTGTTTCTAAGGTCGATAAGCAGGAAGTTTCTAACGCCCTCAACCAGGCCCAGAAGGAAGTAGCCCAGCGCTACGACTTCCGCGGAGTCGGCGCAGAGATTGATTTCTCCGGCGAGAAGATCCTGATCAAAGCCAATTCTGAGGAGCGCGCCCTGGCTGTGCTCGATGTCTTCCAGTCCAAGCTGGTCAAGCGAGGAATCTCGCTCAAGTCCCTGGATTCAGGCGACCCCTACGCCTCCGGCAAGGAGTACCGCATCGAATCCTCCATCAAGGAGGGCATCGCCCAGGACCAGGCTAAGAAGATCTCCAAGCTTATCCGCGAGGAAGGCCCTAAGTCCGTCAAGGCTACCATCCAGGGTGACGAACTCCGCGTGACCTCCAAGTCTCGCGACGACCTTCAGGACGTCATCGCCCTGCTCAAGGGCGCCGACCTTGAGGTTGACCTACAGTTCGTTAACTACCGTTAGGCACAGCCCCGGTAGCGGGCGTCCGCTCCCATAAAAACCGCTCCCCACCTGCATCGCAGATGGGGAGCGGTTCTTTAACCTGTTCAGATTTGTACGGTCAACTAAAGGTTGCTGTGACCTTTTGTCTAGAGCTGGCCGTTCTGGCGGGCCATGTTCTCCAGGCGAGCAATACGGTCTGCCATGGGTGGATGGGTGGCCATCAGGTTTTTGATGGAGCCGCCGCCACGGAAGGGGTTAGCAATCATCATGGAAGCAGCACCGGCCGTCTGACGGTTTTCGGGGTTCATGGGGTAGCGGGAGACCCCGTTTTCCAGTTTGTGCAGGGCGGACGCCAGCGCTAGCGGGTCGCCGGTGAGGCGGGCACCGTCCTCATCGGCGTCATATTCGCGGGTACGGCTAATGGCCATTTGCATGACGGCTGAGGCCAGGGGTGCGAGGAAGGCGATGAGCAGAGTAAAGACGAGGCCACCGCCGCGGTTCTCTTCGCGGTTACCTCCAAACATGGCGCCGAAGGTAGCAAACTGGGCGATAGTACCGATGACGGAGGCGATAGCGGCAGCAATTGAACCGGTCAGAATATCGCGGTTGTAGACGTGCATGAGCTCATGACCAATCACACCGCGCATCTCGCGCTCGTCGAGCAGCTGCAGAATACCCTCGGTGCAGCAGACCGCGGCGTTCTGGGGGTTACGGCCGGTAGCGAAGGCGTTAGGGGTCATGGTCGGGGCAACGTAGAGTTTGGGCATGGGCTGGTTGGCCTTAGCTGAGAGCTCTTCAACGATGGCGTAGAGGCCGGGAATCTGCTCGCGGGTAACCGGGTAGGCGTTCATGGAGCGGATGGCGAGCTTGTCAGAATTCCAGTAGGTGTAGGCGACGGTGCCGACGCCAATTAGGCCAAATATCAGGATGAAGATTGAGCTTCGGGTGAAGTAGGCCAGCCCCGCGCCGATAAGGAGTAGGAAACCTACCATCGACCCCAAGAGCAGGGCTGTTTTGAGGCCGTTGTTATGGCTGTGCATGAAAGTCCTTTCGTCGGGGTCTTGATTTCTAGGTTAGATGCCCAAGCTGAGATAGTGCCCGGTGTTCCGCTAGAGGCTTTAGAAAAACGCCCACCGAGTCCCCTTGTGCGGGGCCGGTAGGCGTTTCTTACCTAGTAGCAGGTGATGTCTTGAATTCGGCTGATGCCAAAGTAGCTCTCAAGCACGTAGGTGGCATAGGGCGATTCGATGATGATGGGGGGCAGGTAGGTTCCAAATCCTGAGGGGAATTCAGCACCTTCAGAGTCAGTGACCAGGAAGGTGATGATGCACATACGGTTGTCACCAACGGGGTGCCCAATGGTATCCCAGGGAGTATTAGCGATGAACTCGTAGTACTCCGGAGTGCCCACCCAGTCCAGGGGCCCCAGAATCTCAGGGATTCCAGTATCGGGATCCACCGGATCGACAGGCTCAACCGGGTCGACAGGCTCAACAGGAACTTCTGGCTCAACAGGGTCTACGGGGACCTCAGGATCGACAGGTTCAACGGGAACTTCCGGGTCCACAGGCTCGACCGGAACTTCCGGGTCAACGGGCTCGACCGGAACTTCCGGATCGACAGGCTCAACGGGAACCTCCGGATCGACAGGCTCAACAGGGTCGACAGGATCAGTAGGATCAACCGGGTCCACGGGAACTTCTGGCTCAACCGGGTCCACGGGAACTTCTGGCTCAACCGGGTCCACGGGAACTTCTGGCTCAACCGGGTCCACGGGAACCTCAGGGTCGACCGGTTCAACGGGAACTTCGGGCTCAACCGGGTCCACAGGCTCGACCGGAACTTCCGGGTCAACGGGCTCAACGGGAACCTCAGGATCCACAGGTTCAACAGGAACTTCCGGGTCAACCGGGTCAACGGGAACTTCCGGATCGACAGGCTCAACAGGAACCTCGGGGTCAACTGGCTCGACCGGAACTTCCGGGTCCACGGGCTCAACAGGAACCTCAGGGTCCACAGGCTGCTCGGGAGCAATCGGGGTCTCAGGTTCTGCCGGAGGGGCTGGCTCAGAGGGAGTGACCGGCTCGGCAGGAGCTTCCGGCTGCGAGGGAACAGCAGGGGCTTCGGGAGCAGCAGGTAGCTCAGGGGTGACCGGGGCAGCCGAAGACTCAGGGGCAGGAGCCAGAGGAACCTGCGCAGAAACAGGCTCAGTCAGAGACGCTGTAGCATTTTCAGAAGTGGCAGGAGCACTCGCACTAGATGCAGCAGACTCAGCGGTCTTGTTCGTTGAAGCAGAGCTACCGTCGGACGAGGCAGCAGCAAGCGGCTGCGCAACAGGAGCTTCCGGCGCCACCGCATTGGCCAGAGAACTTGAAGAGGCAGCACTGCTAGAGCTGCTGCTGCCCTGGCCAGCTGAGGGCCCGTTAACGGCTACGGACGAGCGCAAGGTTTCGGCGGTCATGCCGCTAGAGACGCTCTGGGGCTCGTTCACCAGGCTATCGGTAACGCCTGAAGTATCGTCGCTCGGCTGGGCTTTAGGGGTCTGCAGCTGGGAGTCTGCGCTGATAACCGCTGAACCGGCCGAAGAATTATTGACCAGGGCCATACCACCGGCCACAGCACCGATAGCGGTCACGACCGCAGCGGCACCTGCCAGGGCCTGGCTGCCGGGCGTCCAGCGTCCGCCCCCAAAACCTGAGAAAAGGCCACCCTGGGCGCCGGCACCAGCGGCGGCGCTACCAGCCACACCACCGGCCAGGAAGGGCAGAAGCACCTTGGAACCGTCGGTGATAACGGGCACCAGGCCCGCCAGCACGGGGAAAACCCAAACACGCATGGACTTGTTGATACCGGCCAGGGTCAGGTATTCAGAGGTGCAGTAGGAGCACACCGACAGGTGCAGTCGCAGGGCTTCGCTACGCTTCTTGGTCAGCGATCCACGCACCATAGAACTCAGGTGGGGTGAGTACTGGGCGCATTCGTCAGTCTTGGGCGCATTTTGGTGGGCCCTCAGGAATCCTTCTCGCAGGCTTTCTCGGGCACGAGTCGCTAGAGCCGAAACAGCGTTTGCAGACAAGTTCATGGTTTGGGCAACTTCACGAGGCTTTTTGTCTTCAACCTCGGTCATCCAAAGAACAGTCTGCCAGCGCTCCGGCAGACCGGTGAAAGCGCTGATGAGCTCATCTGATTCATGTAATTTCAAGACGGTCTCATCGAGCGAACCCATCGATTCCAGGTGCTCTTGCTCGCTGGGCACTTCTTTTTGGGCAATCAGACCATTTTCTGCTGCCAGATGAGCAATAGTGGTGGCCAGATAACCACCCATAAAGGTTCGGGGGCCCTTACCGTTCTTGAGAGCCTGAAGCACACGCACAAAGGCTTCGGAGACAATGTCTTCTGAAAGGGTGTTGTTAGAGGTGTGCTTATAAGCGATGGCGCGAGCCATCGACACGTAACGTTCATACAGAACGCCGAACGAATCAAGCTTGCCTTCGCGGACGTCCGAGAGCAGCAGCTCGTCGGTGGGGCCGCCAGTAGCTGGTTGCGCGGTGTTGTGTGATTGCATGAAAATCCCTGGGTTTATGCGAGTTACCCCTAGTTAGAGTGGTGGGGCATTCTATTAGTCTATCGGGATTATGCCCTGTGTGCAGTAGTTTGTGGAAAGAACAACAACGGCCCGACCCCTATGCGGTGACAGGGGCCGGGCCGTTGTTGTCCCTAGCGGTAAAGCGGTGCGAGCCTCTCTACCCTCTGTTGGTGGCAGCAGCTCCCCCTTCCCTGGAGGTGCCGCCTGCCGGTGGTGAGTGTGTAGCTTGTGTGCCACCACCCACGAACAGCGTTGGCACTTTGCGTTTCAGTGCCTGCGAAAGCATCTGAAGTGTATTGGGTTGTATGTATTTGCCCTGGCACAGAACCCGCGAACGGCCCTGTGCGGTGGCTATTTTCTGTGTGTGGTGGGCAGAGCCGCTCGATAAGTTCCAGCAGCGGCGGCTCTGCACCTTAACACATCACAGTGTTGGCTCCTTGGGCGCCGGGGTGTTTTCCCCTAGTCCCGGCGAGGTGCCGTTGTGCTCGTCGAATCCCCACGATTGACGGGCACGATTTATTCCCTTGTTCCCCGCCCTGCTTCCCATAGCAGTTTGGGGGTGGTGTGCCACCGAGCCGATCATGAAAACCGGTAGGCACACCCGACAGTTTTGCGCTGTCATAGATAAAGAGCCGTTTGAGCCCGTTTCATGACGCGAAAACGGGAAGTTTTTTAAAAAACTTTTTCAGACCCCCTTAAATGCACATCTGACAAGCATTTTTGCTTCTCAAAGTTTTTTAAAAGTTTGAAGCTCTGCGCCCGGCAAAGCCGCCGCATCGCTCGCAACAGGTAGGCGCGGACGTCCGCCCTCCTTTCCACGCAGGGCCAACTGGGTGCTCCTACTGGACTACCTTACCCAAGGTTCAACCCAGGCATTCTTGAGGGGCTACCCAGCCTTACCTTATTGTGAAAGATTCAAAATAAGGATATTATGGTGGCATGATGTCAACAACAAGCACCCTCGGAGCAAACGGCTGCAGCCACATCCCCGGCAGCACCGAAACCCCCGCCAGCGCTCACCAAGAAGCCTGGTCAGCCCAGCTCCGAGCCAAGGGCCGCCGCGTCACCAAGCAGCGCCTCGCCGTGCTTGCCGCTGTACACGATAACCCCCATTCCACCGCAGACGCCGTGGTCACGGCCGTCCGCCAGGAGCTGCCGGGCATCACCGTACAGTCGGTCTACGTCGTCCTTGCCGACCTCACCGACATCAACATGCTCCGCAAGTTTGAACCACCGGGGTCAGCAGGGCTCTACGAGACCCGCACCGGCGACAACCACCACCACGCCTACTGCATCCGCTGCGGCAAGGTCGAAGACGTGGACTGCGCCATCGGGGCCGCCCCCTGCCTCACCCCCAGCGATTTTCACGGCATGGCACTTCTCAGCGCCGATGTGCTCTACCGAGGCATCTGCTCCGACTGCCAAAACGCCGACGAAAAAGAAGTGGCCCTCGCCCAGCAGGCAGCTGCCAACCAGGCACTGGCCAGCTAGGGCAGAGCGTCATCACCCTCTGCCTGCCTACTAGAACCGCCCCTAGAGACAAGCAGAAAGCAACCCCACACAGGAAAGTAGGAAAAATGAACAACCCGATTAAGCCCGGTTCATTTACCACCACCACCCAGGGTGCCCCCGTTGCCTCAGACAACGACTCCCTGACCGTAGGTGCCGACGGCCCCATCGTCCTGCACGACGCTTACACCGTCGAAAAGCTCGCCCAGTTCAACCGCGAGCGCGTCCCCGAGCGTGTCGTACACGCTAAGGGCACTGGCGCCTTCGGTGTCTTTGAGACCACCGAAGATGTCTCCAAGTACACCCGCGCAGCTCTCTTCCAGCCCGGTGTATCCACCGAGATGCTGATTCGTTTCTCCACCGTTGCCGGTGAGCAGGGTTCACCCGACACCTGGCGCGATCCCCGCGGTTTTGCGGTCAAGTTCTACACCACCGAGGGTAACTACGACCTGGTCGGTAACAACACCCCCATCTTCTTCATCCGCGACGCCATCAAGTTCCCCGACTTCATCCACTCCCAGAAGCGTCTGCCCGGCAACGGCCTGCGCAACAACGACATGCAGTGGGACTTCTGGAGCCTTCGCACCGAGTCAGCCCACCAGGTAACCTGGCTCATGGGTGACCGCGGCATCCCCGCTACCCTGCGCCACATGGACGGCTTCGGTTCACACACCTACCAGTGGATCAACGCCGAAGGTGAGCGTTTCTGGGTCAAGTACCACTTCAAGACCGACCAGGGCAACGACTTCCTGACCGGTGCTGACGCTGAGCGTATCGCTGGCGAAAACGCTGACTACCACCGTCAGGACCTCTACGAGGCTATCGAGCGCGGCGAGTTCCCCTCATGGACTCTCTACGTTCAGGTCATGCCCTACGAGGACGCCAAGACCTACCGCTTCAACCCCTTCGACCTGACCAAGGTCTGGCCCCACGCTGACTACCCCCTGATCAAGGTGGGTAAGATGACCCTGAACAAGAACCCCGAGAACTTCTTCGCTCAGATTGAGCAGGCTACCTTCTCACCCTCCAACTTCGTTCCGGGTATCGCAGCCTCCCCCGACAAGATGCTGCTGGGCCGTATCTTCTCCTACCCCGATGCACACCGCTACCGTGTGGGCACCAACTTCGCTGACCTGCCCGTCAACTACGCGAAGAACGCTGAAGTGAACAACTACAGCCAGGACGGCGCTATGCGCTACACCTTCAACAGCCCCGATACCCCCGTCTATGCCCCCAACACCTTCGGTGGCCCCCACGCTAACGCTGCCCGCGCCGGTGAGGGTTCTTGGGAAGCTGATGGCGCCCTGGTTCGCGCTGCTGCCACCCTGCACGCTGAAGACGATGACTTCGGCCAGGCCCGCACCCTCTACGCCGATGTCATGGACGATGCCGCTAAGGCCCGTCTGGTTGAGAACATCGCGGGTCACGTTGGCGCTGTTGTCTCTGACGAGATTCGTGAGCGTGCCTTCAAGTACTGGGATTCAGTCCACGAAGAGCTCGGTGCCCGCGTCCGTGAAGCCTACAAGCACAACAACGAGAAGAACGACGAGCCTACTCCCCAGACCACCTAAGGTCTGCGGCCGAGCCTAGCTTGTCGTGAAGAAGCCGCCCCCGGCGTCCTTTTGGGTAAGGACGTCGGGGGCGGCTTTTCATGTCCGGCACACGGCAGGGAACTTACTCGCCTCCGGGTGAGAATGTGTGGTGTTAGACGGCGATATGTTTGGGGGTATCTTCTTCGTCGCGTTCCTTCTTCTCAAAGGGCCACCACCAGGCAGCGTCACCCAGCATATACATGGTGGCTGGGATAAAGGTGGTGCGGATCAGGAAGGCATCCATGGCGACGCCCAGGGCCAGGGCGAAGCCGATGGGGCGCACTGCGGTGAGGTGGGAGAAGATGAATCCGGCGAAAACAGCGACCATGATGACGCCGCAGGCGGTGACAACGGCGCCACCTTGCTTGTAGCCCAGTACGACGGCATCGCCTGCCGAGTGGCCCTTGTGGTGGGCGTCGCGCATGCCCGAGACGATGAAGATTTGGTAGTCGACCGAGAGGCCAAACAGGATGCCGATGAGCAGGATGGGCAGGAAGGCCAGGATAGGCCCGGGCTGGGTAACACCGAAGATGTCAGCTAGCCAGCCCCACTGGTAAACAGCGACGACGGCTCCGAACGATGCCAGGGTAGACAGCAGGAAGCCGATAGTGGCCATGACCGGCACGATGATGGAGCGGAATACAAAGGCCATCAGGACCAGGCAAAGGGCAATCACGACCCCGAGGTAGAGCGGGATAGAGCTTGAGATACGTTCTGAAATCTCGATGTTGGCTACGGTGGAGCCGGTCAGGCCGATGGTGGTTGCGGTAGCTTTTTCGGTGGCCTCCAGTTTGTCGTTCATGGCATGAACGGTGGCGAGGGTGCTGTCTGCCGAGGGCCCTTCACTGGGGAAGAAGGCCAAAATGGCGGTGGCGTTGTCGTCACTGGTAGCGACGATAGCGACGCTTTCGATTTTATTGTTTTTGAGGCGGTCTGCCACGTCGAGGGCGACATCGCGCAGGCGGGCTTCGTCGCCGGGGACGGTGAGGGTAAGTCCCGCGATGATAGGCCCGTTGACGCCTTCACCGAACTTTTCGGAGATGGTCTGGTAGGCCTGGTAGGAGGTTGAGTCGGTGGCCTGGTAGGAGCCGTCGGGCAGGCCCAGTCGGAGGGAGGTGGTGGGGATAATCGCCAGTACCAGCACAGCTACCGAAACGAGGGTCATAGCAATGGGGTGGCGGGTCACGAAGCCTCCCCAGCCCTTGTAGGCGGCTTCGATTTCGGCGAAGGCTTCACGGCGGTTACGGGGTACCTGGATTTCCTGGGTGCGGGCCAGGTTGAGCTGCTTCAGTTCCTCTCGTTGAGCGCGGGTGAGGACGCGGGTGCCCAGCAGGCTCAGGACGGCCGGTACCAGGGTGAGCGAGGAAGCCACGACGAGGGCTACGGCAAAGGCACCGGCGAAGCCCATGATGGCGAGGAAGGGTAGGCCTGTCAGACAAAGGGCAGACAGCGCGATGATGTTAGTCATTCCGGCAAAGAGCACGGAGTGACCTGCTGTTGAGTTAGCGGTGCCTACTGCGTCCAGCACGTCTTCTCCGTCGCGTAGTTCTTCGCGGAAGCGGTAGAGAATCAGCAGGGCGTAGTCGATACCGACGCCAAGACCCAGCATGAGGGCGAGGACGGGGTCGGTGGCAGTCATACCGATGAAGGCAGTACTGGTGTAGACCAGGGCAACGGCGGTTCCGGCTCCGATGAGGGCAAGCACCAGGGGTAGACCGGCAGCTACGACCGCCCCCAGAGTAATCAGCAGGACGATAAAGGCTACAACCAGGCCAATAATTTCTGAGATACCAAAGACGTCGCTGACGTCCTGGTCGAGTTCGTAGCTGTAGTTGACGGTCAGGCCTGTGTCTTTGAGCGTGTCAAAGGTGCTAAAGACTTCTTCCCGCACCGAGGTAGACAGGGAGTTGGTGTCCTGGTTAAAGGCGATATTGACGATTGCAGCGGTACCGTCTTCGCTCACCATGTTCGCGTCCGCCGCCGCATCAAGTTCGCGCTGGGCAGCATCGACCTTATCCTGGTTCGATCGCAGGGTGGTGCGGGCTTGCGCCAGGGCGGTTTCTTGAGCCGCCAGGTCGGGGGCTAGTGCCGCAATTTCTTCTGAGCTCAGCCCCTGAGGTAGGGCTGCTTTAGCGGCATCTAGCTGGGCCTGTCCCTCATCAATTTGCGCCTTGGCTTGGGCCAGCTGGGCTTTAGCGTCCTCAAGTTGTACGGACGCCTGGGTCACCGCATCTGCTGCCACGAAGGGGTCAAGGGAACCAGCAACCTCGGGCAGCTGGTCGATCGTAGTAACAGCCTGGGCGATTGCCTGCTTCTGGGTGTCATCGAAACCGTTGTCGGCTTCAAGAACCACGTAGCCGCTAGAGATACCGTTGTCGGGAATCTTGGCTTGAAGGTCTTCCCGCACAGCTTCAAAAGAAGCCCCCGGCATGGTGTAGTTAGCCGTTGCACCGCGTGCTAGGGTCAGTGCCCCAACGGCTGCAAGAATCAGAAGTACCAGCCATATCACGATGGTGGCTCGGGCATGACGAGCCGCGGTGAGGCCGAGCGTGCGCAGGGCGCCTGTCATGGGGGAACTCCTGAAGTAAGGGGGTGGGGGTTTACTGAGATTCTACTACTGAAATGAGCTGGCGCACCTGTTCCATAGGGAGAGTGGCGTGGGGTGCCAGGGCATTGATGCGTACAGCGCTACTTTCACCGGCGGCAAAGAGTTTGAGGGCCTCGAGTGCCGGGGCGCTACGTACCACCAGGGTCGGGTCAAGAGCGGCAACTTCGGCAGCTGTTGTAAAGACTAAGGCGACGTTTTCTTCGCTGTCATCGTCTTTCTTAAGCATGACAGGGTGGCCTACCGGGTCATCTGCACGCACACCCAGCAGGAGCACAGACGCAGGGGCTGTGAGAGCCATCAGCAGATCATGCATATTTTCTTCAACGAGAGCTCGCTGGGCAGGCATGTTATGCGGGGACCCAATCACCCACTGGATCTGGGCTTTTTCAATAAAGCACTCGTGCTCGCTACCGGGGTCCAGCACCAGCACATCTATTGTTTCGTCGTGGGCTACCTGTAGGAAAACCTTCATGGCGTGTTCTACCACCAGGCGGGGGTGAGGGGCGTTCAGCACCTGAGCTGAGTAGGTTTTAGCAGGTTCAGTTGCTGAGTAGGCGGTCAGTGCCCTCATTCCGTTAGCGAGGCGCAGCACCTGGTAGTTGAGCTGAGGGGTACCCTCAGGAGTCACCGTGCTCTGGGAGATATCCATGATGAGATTGCCGCCCTGGGCGGTGCGGACGACGTTCGCTAAGGACTGCTCGCTCCTGGCGGTTGCGAAGCCCGCCAGGGCCTCAGTCAGATAGCGGTTGACGGGGCCTACAGGCAGGGCACCTTCCCCACCGGTTTCAGCGAAACCTGCGCCCCGGCGTCCTGCCAGACGCACGGCAGCCCAGTCAGGCACGTGCTCGGGGTCGCGGGGGAAAAGTTCAAAGTGGGCGCGAATGTCGCGGGCACTCAGGCGGCCCTCGCCGTTCCAGTCCACCGGCTCGTGGGCACGGTCGTAGGACGCCCCAACCTGGTACTGGGGCTCAGGCCAATTGCTGGCGGTAATCACCACAGATGCGGTGAACCAGGTGCCCTCCCCCTCAACGAAAGAGGCGTGCTGCAGCTGTTCGATAGCGGGCAGTACCGGGCTATCTGACTTCACCGGGCCCACGGTACCCACATAGTCCTGCTCATCGCGTGATTCGGTAATACGCACAAAAACGGTCTCAGACAGGGGCTTGATATCGAGCACCAGCTCATTCCAGCCAGGTTCAACCTTGACCGTACCCAGCATCCAGCTACCGATAGCGTTCAGGGCATCTTGCACCATAGCGGGGCGTTCAATCTCGGTGTAACGGGGCGAAGAGGGCGACATACTGTTCCTGAAGGTTTGGGCGAAGCAAAACCCTGCGCGGCGCTACACACTTAGCAGGGCCACAGGGTGCGAGTTATCTCCCCTATTAAACCAAGAAACTACCCGCCCCGGGGCAGAGTACACCGCCCTTCTCACTGAGTGATTCACCCCCAGTTGCAGGAAGGTAGCTGAATATGTCAGAAATTCAAGCTCTTACCGCGGCAAAAAGGTGCGGGAGCCCCATAAGAGTTGCTAGCCTTGACCGTATGACTACTACACTGCAGGATCTGATTGACGATTCAATCTTTATCTCCACCGAGTACCAGGCCCGTCTTGCTGAAATCAGCGGCGGCGCAGAATGGACGGTGGATTTCTCTGCACCGTCATTCACCCTCCAGTCTGATGCTTCCGTAAGCCTCACCCCCTACCTGCTGGGCACCGAATCTGAGAACCGCGGTTCCTGGATTTGGTCGTGGCAGGAGCTCGGTCACTTCCCCGACCGCGTCGTTTCGGCAGCAATCCAGGCGCGTGAAGGCGGAGCGAAGCACAGCATCTCTGAGCTCACCACCGATGAGCTCCCCCTCGACTCGGGTCTGGCCCGCAAACTGACCCTGGCCTCCAAGGCGCTGACCGGCGTCTACGCCCACTACCCCGTGACTGCCGGGGCAGGCGTCCGTGCCTGGATTCTGCTCGATGGCAGCCAGCTTGAACTTGAGGCTCCCACCGTCAACCGTATGGGCCAGGTGATGGCGCAGGCCCTGCAGACCGGCACCGCCGTGAACCACCTGCGCGCCGTAGATTCCTACGCCAAGCTGCGCGGTGCCCACATTGCCTGGGACACCGAGGCAACCGCCGTCATCACCGCTTCGGACGGCGCCCTGCGCCTCTGGTTCGACAACGGCAAGATCTCGGGTATCGAGGCTGCTGAGCCCCAGGCTGGGGCCGACGAGCTGGCTCGCCTGGCTCAGAGCGCCCGCGACCTGCGCGAACAGCTTGCTGCTGAGCGTCAGGGCATCGAAGCAGTAGCAGCCCAGGAGGCCGCTGCCCAGGTCGCAGCCCGCGAAGAGGCTAACCGCCTGGCCGCTGAAGAAGCTGCCCGCGAAGACGAAGCCCGCGCCGAAGCTGCCCGCGCAGCCGAGGCTGAAGCTCTGGCCGCTGAACAGGCCGCCATCGAAGCTCGCGAGGCTGAAATTGCTGCCGCTGAAGAGCGCGCTGCAGCTGAAGCAGCTGAGGCCGAGCGTCTCGAGAAGGAACGCGCCGAGCAGGCAGCTCGCGAGGAAGAGGTCGAAGGTACCATCACTACCGACCGCGTCTACCCCAACGCCGAGCAGCCCTACGACCGCGAGCCTGCCGAGGACGCCCGCCCCGGCCGCGTCACCACCAGCGCTATCGCCGACGAGGACATCGTGCGCGATGAGCATACTCAGGTAGAAGAGCCCGCAGCGTCCTCTATTGCCGCCGAGCAGGTTATCGAAGAAGCTGAGACCGATCAGGCTCCTGCCGGTTACGAGCAGGTTGATGAACCTGCCCGCCCTGCCTCAGAGATTCGCCTGGCTGGCCAGGCCCCCGACCTTGAGGCTGAGCGCGCAGAAGCTGCGACCAAGCCCAAGCCTAAGGAAGAAAAGAAGGGCTTCTTCAGCCGCTTCTTCGGCCTCTAGGCCCTCGCATAGAGCACCTGTCAGTGGCTACCCGGTCTACCGGGTAGCCACTTTCTCGTAGCGCCACCGGCCCGCCTCGCTGCAGGCCGCAGGCGCCCACCACTCCAAGCACCCACCACCGAGAGAAGCACGAGGAAGACAGCGGTGAGCACAGCCAAAAACGAGCAGGTAGTAGGCGGCCTCTACGCCTTTTTCTGCTACCTGATCTGGGGGCTCTTCCCCCTCTACTTCATGCTGACAGCACCAGCCACTCCCCTAGAAATTGTGGCGGGCCGGGTACTCTTTTCGCTGGTCTTCTGTTTAGCCCTGCTCCCGCTCACCCGGCAGGTCAAAAACCTGCTGACGGTGCTAGGCAACCTGCGCCAGGTCGGCCTTCTACTGGTCGCTAGCTTGCTTATCTTCGGCAACTGGCTGCTCTACGTCATTGCCACCACCAGTAACAACGTCATGGAAGCCTCCCTGGGCTACTACATCAACCCCATTGTCTCGGTCGCCCTAGGCGTCGTCTTCCTGGGTGAGCGCCTGCGCCCCCTCCAGTGGGCCGGTATCGGTGTTGCTGCGCTCGCGGTGCTGGTGATGGTGGTCTTTTACGGCTCAGTCCCTTGGCTGGGCCTGGGGTTGGCTTTCACTTTCGGCTTCTACGGGCTGGTCAAGAAACGGATTGGGGCGGTGCCGGCCCTGGTCTCTTTGACCATGGAGACCCTGCTCCTAACCCCGCTGGCAGCTGTGCTGATGTGGTACTTTGCGCACAGCGGTCAGCTTACCCTGCTGACAGAAGGCCCGGCCCATTTCTGGATTCTGGTAGCCAGCGGCGTCCTCACGGCAGTGCCCCTGCTTCTCTTTGCGGGAGCCGCTGCCCGCGTCCCGCTCTCTGTGCTGGGCATGGTGCAGTATGTTGGCCCTACCCTGCAATTCCTCGTTGCCCTGTTCGTGACCCAGGAACACCTCTCAGCAGGCCGCTGGGCAGGCTTCGTGCTGGTGTGGGTCGCCGCGGCCTTCTTCATCACCGACTCCCTGCTCACCCAGCGCAGGGTACGTGCCCAGCAGCCGTCCGCCGAGGTCCCTTCTCCCGATACCAACACAGGTATGCTGCCCCAGATCAAGAACGACTAGGCAAGGCCCAAGTCGGCTGAGACAGCTCCACAGAAAAACAAGCACATAAAAGCAGCCCAGGCCCGCAATCAAGGGGTCTGGGCTGCTTTTATGCTCTGGCGGTGCTGAACCTACTGGGCGGTGGGGTTGAGCACGCGGGAGAGGAAGAGCTGGGTGCGCTCGTGCTGGGGGTTGCCGATGACGGCGTCGGAGGGGCCCTCTTCGACGACCACGCCGCCGTCCATGAAGACCACGCGGTCAGCCACATCGCGGGCGAAAGCCATCTCGTGGGTTACCACGATCATGGTCATACCCTCGGCAGCAAGCTGGCGCATGATGGAGAGCACGTCGCCCACGGTCTCGGGGTCAAGAGCACTGGTGGGCTCGTCAAAGAGCATGAGGGCGGGGTTCATGGAGAGAGCGCGGGCGATAGCGACGCGCTGCTGCTGGCCACCGGAGAGCTGGTCGGGGTGGCGGGCTGCCTTATCGGCCAGGCCTACCTTTTCGAGGTTGGCCAGGGCGATTTCTTTAGCTTCGGCCTTAGAGCGCTTGAGCACCTTGACCTGGGCAACGGTGCAGTTTTCGAGCACGGTCAGGTGGGGGAAGAGGTTGAACTGCTGAAAAACCATACCCACGGAGCGGCGCATGGCGTCGATATCAACATCGGGGTCGGTCACCGAGTGACCGGCCACCTCGATGCTGCCGGAGTTAGGGGTTTCGAGCAGGTTGACGCAGCGGAGCAGGGTGGACTTGCCCGAGCCGGAGGGGCCGATCAGGCAGACGACCTCGCCGGGGGCTACCGACATGTCGATGCCCTTGAGCACTTCGACGTCGCCGTAGGACTTATACAGGTTGGTGATGGTGACGGACGCTGGTGCGGTCTGGAGAGTCATGGCTGGTTCTTCCTGGGGTAGGTGGGTGCTTTACTTGCGGGAGCGGGCCTTGGCGCGCTTTTCGAAGTGGCGGGCGAGGAAGCCCAGCGGGACAGTGATAATCAGGTAGCAGGCGCCTGCCAGGACGAGCGGGGTGAGGCCCGCACCGGAGCCCGAGATGCCCTCACGGCCGAACTTGGTCAGTTCGTACTGGGCTACCGACATACCGAGCAGGTAGACCAGGGAGGAGTCCTTGGTGAGCAGGATAATCTCGTTGGTGAGCGGGGGCAGGACGATGCGGAAGGCCTGGGGGATGATAACGGTGACCATGGCCCGGGTGTGGCTCATACCCAGGGAGCGGGCGGCCTCGTACTGGCCCTTGGGCACAGCTTCAAGACCGGCACGCAGGACCTCACCGATGTAGGCCGCTGAGACCATGCCCAGGGCTAGCATAACGGTGACGTAGTTGTTCAGGCGCAGGCCAAAGGCCAGGGGAATACCGTAGCCGAAGGCAATGAAGACCAGAAGGGCGGGCAGGCCGCGGAAAAGCTCAATGTAGATGGAGGCTAACCAGCGATAGGGGGCAACTGAGGAAATCTTCATCAGGGCCAGCAGGACACCGCCAGCTAGACCCACCACGAAGCCCAGAGCCGTATAAATCAGGGTGTTCTTGAGGGCTACTGTGATGATGTTGGGAAACTGCTGAGCAATAATCTCGGGGTTGAAGGCCTTATCGCGCAGGGTGCCCCAGTCGGCCAGCACAATGACAAGAAGTGCGATGATGGCCAGCAGGGCGTACTGAGCGTAGCGGGCGTAGGTTTGTTTCTGCCGGGTCGACAGGGCCATGGGTGGTTTTCCTTTGCTTGTGCCGGTTGCCCGGGCATAGGTCTTCGAGAACTAGATGAACGGGGAAGGGGTAGGCTGCGCCTGCGCTAGCCTACCCCCGTTGGTGAGCTTGGGTTTATGCTAACCCTCTGGGCCCGATTACTGGGATACGCCCAGGTACTTCTCGCGCAGATCTGCCAGGCGGCCGTCCTCTTCCATCTTCTGGAGGGTGGCGTTGGCTGAATCCAGCAGGGCGGTGTTCTCGGTTGCTACGGCACCGGCAATCTGCTCGCCGGTCTCGATTTCCTGGACCACGGAGAGGGAGGAGTCTGAGGTCAGCATTTCAGAAAGAACAGTGATGTTACCGACGATGGCATCGACCTGGCCGGTCTGAACTGCCTGGAGCAGCAGGCCGTTGTCCTCGTACTGAACGGTGTTGGCGCCAGCTTCCTGGGAGTACTTTTCACCGCTGGTTGCCTGCTGAACACCGATGTTGCGACCAGAGAGGTCAGCATCGCTCTTGATGTCGGAGCCAGCGGGAACGAGGATCGCCAGGTTGTCATCGACGTAGGAGTCGGTGAAGTTCATGACGGTCTTGCGCTCATCGGTGATGGTGATACCAGAGAGGGCAATGTCGCACTGGTTCGATGAAAGAGCTACGCCCGATTGGATGCCCTCGAAGCTGGTGGTGAACATTTCGGCTTCGACGCCCAGGTCTGAGGCGATAGCTGCTGCGATGTCGGCATCCAGACCAACGATCTTGCCGTCTTCTTCGTATTCGAAAGGAGCGTAGGGAGGGTTGGTGCAGACAGTCAGCTTGCCCTCTGAAACCAGGGAAACCCCTGACTCGGTGGTAGCGCCGGTTCCGGAAGAACCGCAAGCGGTGAGCATCAGAGCAGCGGCTGCAAGTGCGAAGGGGGCCTTCTTCATGGTGTACCTCGTATCTAAAACTGTGTAGGTGCGATGTGCTTTGAGCTTTATTCTGCCCCGCTATGCGTAAAAATGCAAACCTATGCATGAATATTCATTATGAATTTTTCACACGCCCCCAAGGTGAGCTTTAGCGGCAAACATGACAAAATAGGCAGGGTGAACCGAGCAGACCTTAACAAAAAGACCACCGACATCTCATCCATGTTCGATCAGGTAGCCGAACGCTACGACCTGATGAACGGCATTATGTCGCTGGGCCAGCACATTTACTGGCGTAAACAGACCGTCGCCGCTGTGGACGCCCGCCCCGGCCAGAAGGTGCTTGACGTCGCCGCCGGAACCGGCACCTCGTCCGAACCCTTTGCCGACGCCGGTGTTAAGGTCATCGCCGCTGACCTCTCCGAGGGCATGCTGGCCGTAGGCCGCCGCCGCCGCCCCGACATCGAGTTCGTCCAGGCAGACGTCACCGCCCTCCCCTTTGCTGACGAAGAGTTTGACGCCGTCACTATGAGCTACGGCCTGCGCAACGTCGCCGACTACCCCCAGGCCCTGCGCGAGCTCTACCGCGTGACCAAGCCCGGCGGACGCATCGTCATCAACGAGTTCTCCACCCCCACCTTCGCCCCCTTCCGCGCCATCTACCGCAACTACATCATGAAGCTGATTCCACCGATTGCGCGCAAGGTCTCTTCTAACCCCGAAAGCTACGAATACCTGGCTGAGTCCATCCTGGCCTGGCCCGCCCAGGACGAGCTGGCCCGCCACTTCACCGAAGCAGGCTGGCAGAACGTTCAGTACAAGAACCTGACCGGCGGCATCGTAGCCCTGCACCGCGCTTATAAGCCCGAGCAGTAAACCCGGTAGACTTACACCAGCAGCTTGCCGCGGCTCTGGGCCGCAACCACCCACCGAAGAAATGTGAAAGACACCGTGACTGAACCCACCAGCTCCCCTATGAGCGTTGAAGCGCTCATGCCCGAAGCTGACTTCAACCTGCCCAAGGGGTTTGAACTCATTGCGCAGGACGCTGAACTCGGCCCCAAGATTCTTGAGGCCCTTTCTGAGGTTGAGCAGCGCCTAGAACGCGCGGTTGCCCAGACCAATCACCTGGCAGACGTAGCCTCCCGCCACCTGCTTTCTGCCGGTGGCAAGCGGGTGCGCCCCCTGCTCACCCTGCTGGCTGCTGAGGCCGGTGGTGGCATCAACGACCGGGTCATTGACGCGGCTGTTGTCGTTGAGCTGACTCACCTGGCCACCCTCTACCACGACGACGTTATGGACGACGCCCCCAAGCGCCGCGGTGTAGATACCGCCCAGAACATCTGGGGCAACTCGGTCGCTATTCTGACCGGCGACCTCATCTTCTCCCGCGCCTCCCTGATTGTTTCCGAACTGGGTGGCCGCGCTCTAGCTGTTCAGGCCCAGACCTTTGAACGCCTGGTACTGGGTCAGCTCTTTGAAACCACCGGCCCCGAGAAAAACGAAGACATTCTTAGCCACTACATTAAGGTCATCGAGGGCAAGACCGGCTCCCTCATCGCGGCAGCAGGCTCCTACGGCACTATCCTGTCTGACTCCCCCGAGGCAACCGTGCAGATGCTGGCCCGCTACGGCGAGCTGGTAGGCGTAGCCTTCCAGCTGGCCGACGACGTCATCGACGTCACCAGCTCGGGTGCGGCATCCGGCAAGACCCCCGGCACCGACCTGCGCGAGGGCGTCCCCACCCTGCCCACCATCCTGCTCGACCGGGCTGCCGCAACCGGCGACCTGGAAGCCCAGCACGTCCAGCAGCTGATTCAGGGCGATCTCACCAGCGACGAGGCTCTAGCCGAAGCCGTTGCAGCGCTTTCGGCCCACCCGGTCACCGCAGAAGCCTGGGAGATTGCCTATCAGTGGGCTGATGACGCTATCGCAGCCATCGAGCCCCTGCCCGACTCAGTGGTCAAGGAAGCCCTCAAGTCCTTCGCTCACGCCGTCGTCCACCGCGACGCCTAGAGCTAATCCCGGCGGGAAAACCGCCGGGATTTTTTTACCCAATTTTCTATCCACTATTTGAGATTTATTTATCACTTGCTAGCCTGAACCCACATACTACAAAAGATTCATTCACACTTAGCCCTGCGGAGGACTACTCACATGAGTTCAAACCCCACCTCGGCGCCCAAGAAACGCGAAGGCTTCTCAAGCCGCAAGGTCTTCATCTTTGCAGCTATCGGTTCAGCCGTTGGCCTCGGTAACATCTGGCGCTTCCCCTACGTCGCCTACGATAACGGCGGCGGCGCCTTCATGATCCCTTACCTGGTCGCCCTGCTGACCGCGGGTCTGCCCTTCCTCTTCTTTGACTACGTCATCGGTCACCGCGCCCGCGCGTCCTCTCCCCTGGCCTTCCGCCGCCTGAACCGCAAAACCGAGTTTATCGGCTGGTGGCATATGGGCATCAACTTCATCATCGCTATCTACTACGCAGCGATCCTCGCCTGGGCCGCCCGCTACTTCATCTACTCCTTCACCCATGCCTGGGGTGACGACCCGCAGACCTTCTTCTTCGCGGACGTCCTGCAGCTGGCTGACCCGGTCGCTCTCACCTTCGACTTCGTGCCCGGCATCCTCTACCCCCTGATCGGTATCTGGGTACTGCTGGCCCTCATCATGTCCCTGGGCGTACAGAAGGGCGTGGGCCTGGCTAACGTCTTCTTCATCCCCGTGCTGGTCATCATGTTCCTGGTTATGGTCGGCTACTCCCTGACCCTGGACGGTGCGATGACCGGCCTCGATGCCCTCTTCACCCCCGACTGGGCCGCTCTGACCGAGCCCGGCGTTTGGGTTGCAGCCTACGGCCAGATTTTCTTCTCCCTGTCCATCGGCTTCGGCATCATGATCACCTACGCCTCCTACCTGAAGAACAAGACCAACCTGACCGGATCCGGCGCGGTTGTGGGCTTCGCTAACTCCTCCTTCGAGCTGCTGGCCGGTATTGGCGTCTTCGCAGCCCTGGGCTTCATGGCAACCGCCGCTGGCACCCAGGTCTCCGAGGTCGCAACCTCAGGTATTGGCCTGGCCTTCATCGCCTTCCCCACCATCATCTCCCAGGCCCCCGGCGGCACCCTGATCGGTGTACTCTTCTTCGGCTCCCTGCTCTTTGCAGGCTTCACCTCCATGATCTCCATCGTTGAGGTAATCGTTGCCGGTGTTGAAGACAAGTTCAACCTGGGCCGTGTACGCTCCACCCTGCTGGTTATCGCTCCCATCGCGGTGATCTCCACCCTGCTCATGGCCACCACCTCCGGCCTCTACGTCCTGGATATCCTGGATAACTTCGTCAACCAGTTCGGCATCCTCGCCGCAGGCCTGGTCTCCATCTTCGTGGTTGCCTACCTGCTGCGCGCCCTGCCAATCTTCCGGGACCACCTCAACGAGCGTTCCTCCTGGAAGATGGGCAAGCTCTGGATGATCCTGCTGGCAGGCGTCACCCCCCTCATCCTGGGCTACTCCCTGATCAACACCTTCATCGGCCTGATCAACGAACCCTACGAGGGCTACCCCGACCAGATGCTCAACATCTTCGGCTGGGGCATGGTCATCGCCCTGCTGGTCGTAGCTATCATCATCTCCATGCTGCCCTGGTCTAAGACCTCCCGTGCAGCGCTGACTCCCCCGGCTCCCCCGGTTGCAGGCGGCAAGGTCGTCCACGGCCACGTAGACGCTACCGCCCAGTCGGCAGCCCAGTCAGCCACCGAAAAGGAAGGTGCCTAGCATGAGCTCCATCGCCATCGTTATGCTGATTGTTTCCATCGCCCTCATCTGGGGAGGCCTGGGCCTGGCCCTGGTTCAACTCTCCCGCAACCCCGACGAGTCGGGTAGCGAGGTAGAGACCGACGAGACCGCAGTTCCCTGGGCCTCCGAAACCGCCCAGAAGTAACCGGCTCTCCGCAGAGAAAAGCCCCTCCACACGCAGGTGTGGAGGGGCTTTTGCGTTAAGATTCAGCGCAGACGGGCGCCCGCAGGCTCGTAGCGAAGCTGCTGGCACCGGGGCTGGCGTGAATCGCTTGTGAGCGTCAGCGAACCAGCGAGAGGGTCGGCAGCGAGCATGAGCCTGCGGGCACCCGAGCCACGCCACTGCTAGAAGACCCTACGGCCGCACCACTCTGACGCTGATTCCGTTCTCGCCCCAGGCTGCTGCGAGTTCTTCGAGCTGGGCGGTGTGCGGGGTGGTGAAGAAGCGGCGGACGGCCGGGGCAAATTTCTCGTGCTGGGCTAGGTGGCCGTGCTCCAGGGTGGAGAAGATACCTCCTCCGCGGTCATCGTACACCCATACCTCGACCTGGGGTTTGCGCTCTAGCGGGCCGATGTTGAGAGATCCGGTGTCGTGGAGGAAAGTCAGGTCGCCTAGGAGTACTCGGACTGGGCGGTTGAGGGCCAGGGAGATGCCGGATGCGGTAGCGATGGTTCCGTCGATACCGGCGAGCCCGCGGTTGGCAAAGACCAGGGGGGAAGCTGCCAGGGAGGGGGCGATAAGGTCTAGATCGCGGATGAGATTAGATGACCCTACGACCAGTACC
The DNA here is from genome assembly GCF_928381415.1 of Rothia nasimurium. Classification (GTDB taxonomy): domain Bacteria; phylum Actinomycetota; class Actinomycetes; order Actinomycetales; family Micrococcaceae; genus Rothia; species Rothia nasimurium_H. Next base: position 159,674 of record NZ_CAKMSF010000003.1, on the reverse strand, counting down.
GAGTCATCATCAAGACATTCGTTCCAGGCTCTTTCGGCAAGGGCATAGCCTGCAGTGCGGTCGGCAGATTCAGCCCCGGGGTGATCGCCGGTTGTGTAGGTTCCTGCGTTGTAATCAGCTACTTGCTGGTTCAGGGCATGGGCCAGTTCTTGCCCGGCGTCGTTCCAGGAGCCTGCCCAGTCGTTCCCCTCTCGGGTGGTGGCTCTCTGGCTGGTGCCTGCGAAGTCGGCCAGTTCAACCAGGGTTGTCACTTCGTGTACATCTAGGGCTCCGGGTTCGTACCAGGGGGCAGGATGCGGCGTGTAGATGGCCCGCTTCACGGCTGGGTTGGCGAGAAGGGTGGCGATCGGGCGGGAGAGGGTGGGGTGACCGAAGATAACGGCCCGCTCAATCTGCCGCCCCAGGTCACCTGCTAGCACCTGCCGGTAGACGGGCACAGCCAGGGGCGAGAAGCGGGCATTCGATGAGGGCTCAGCCAGCAGGGGCAGACCCTGCTGCTGGGCGAAAGCCTGGGCGATGGGTCCTGCACCATCACCGGCAATGACGACGGTGCGGCGGGCGGTACCGGCGCCGTCCGTCCGCCTGGCTCCCTCGGTGGTGCCTGCGCGTAGCCAGCTAGCTGCGCTGGGGTCGGCGGGAGGTAGCGGGGTTGCAGGTGCCGGTGGGTTCTCAGCCAGTGAGCGCGCCCAGCGTTCTAAAATCTGCTGGTCAAGGGGGCTGGGGATGAGCGGGGTGTCAAGGGCCAGGTTAATCTGGACGGGGCCCTGCGGGGTGCTTGCGGGGGCATCCCAGTTGTCTGTTGAACGCCCGGTCAGGGCAGCGAGCGCCGCGTTGAGCTGGGCGCTCTGGGGGTCAGCGGGGTCGGCCGCGTAGTTTTCTAGGGTGCAGGACGCCCGGGTGTGGGCCGACGCTATATTGCGCTGGTCGGTGGTTTGGTTGGCCCCGGTGCCCTGGAGCCGGGCAGGGCGGTCGGCTGAGAGCAGGGCCAGGGGGACGCCAGCGTGGTAGGCCTCCATGAGGGCAGGTAGGCATTCGCCCACAGCGGTACCGCTGGTGGTGACCATGCCAACCGGCTGGCCACTGGCCTTGGCCAGTCCCAAGGCGGTGAAGGCGGCACTGCGCTCGTCGATACGCACGTGGGCCTCTAGTACCCCAGCCTGGTCTAGGGCTGCTAGGGCGTAGGCCAGGGGGGCGGAGCGTGAGCCCGGGGCTAGCACGACATGGCGCATGCCTGCCCGTACCAGGGTGTCGAGCACAGAAATTGCGGTCACGAATGAGGGGGAAGGTGCATCAGTCACCCCACCAGTTTACTCGCTGCGCTCAGCGCTGGGGCCAGGCCGGTTTTCCGCCAAGACCTTCTAGGAGGCAGGGCAGGCTTCGGTGGGCTAGGGCGGGCCCTAAGCTGCCGCCTGGTCTAATAGGCGGTAGCAGGCCTCGATACGGCGGTGCCACCAGGCGGTGCGTTCGGGGCTGGCTGCTGCCTCTTCGAGGAGCCGGGGGTCAGGGGCGATATCGCGCAGGGGCAGGTAGCCGTCTCGGGCTACGAGGGGGCTGGGGGTGACGTCCTGAGCCAGGAGGGAGACCGTGCCCAGCCCGCACCCGTAGGGCAACTGGGGCAGGGCAGCGGCTAGAGCCGCGCCGGTACGAATACCCACCGAACTTTCAAGAGCCGATGAGACAACCGCAGGTAGGGCGGCCTGCTCCACTAGCTCTAGGGCCCGTCTGACTCCTCCCAGGGGTGCGGCCTTAATAATCATCAGGTCAGCTGCTCCCAGGCGGGCGACCCGTAACGGGTCATCGGCCTTACGCACTGCCTCATCGGCGGCGATCAGTAGAGGGTTACCCCGGGCTCGCAGTGCCTCGCGTACCCGGGCCAGGCCCTCGATACCCGGCACAGGCTGCTCAGCGTAGAGCAGGTCGTAGTCGGATAGCTCATTGAGGGCGCGGACGGCCTGGGCCTCGGTCCAGCCGCCGTTCGCATCAATCTTCAGTCTGGCGTCTGGGCAGGCCGCGCGGACGGCCGCTACCCGGGCCAGGTCCTGGGCCAGGGATTCTTCAAAGGGCAGCCCGGCCTCAGCCACCTTGATTTTGATTTCCCGCACCTGCCCCTGGTAGCGGGCTAGCACGTCCTCTACCGCCTGAGCAGGCACCGCGGGCACCGTAGCATTGAGCGGAATGCTGGTACGCAGCGGTTGCGGGTAGGGCAGCCAGGCCGCCTCGATAGCGCAGGCTAGCCAAGCGGACGCCTCCACGGGCTCATATTCGAGGAAGGGGGCAAACTCGCCCCATCCTTCCGGCCCCTGAATCAGAGCGGTTTCACGTAGGCTGACACCGCGGAACTTCACCCGCATCGGCAGGGCTACTACACGGGTCGCCGACAAGATTTCTTCAAGCGGGGGCAGGGGAACGTTAAGGGGCAGGGGAACGTTAAGGGGCAGGGCGCTAGCTGTCATGTCTTCTAATCTACTCTTCTACCGCTTCTGCGGGGCTGTGTTCAGGTGCTCGCGCAACATTAGGGGTTCTCTCAGGAAAGTCCCATGTGAGTTTGTCACAATGGCAATGCAGGCTGAGCCTGTTCATCTCTAGCAGGGTCTAGGGCTGAAATAAGAGGCACGGCTTGGTAGGCTCGTTGACGTGTCTACACGCAGCAGAAAGGTCTTTAGGGATAACTGTGAGTTTTGAGAAGCGCGATTCTAACGCTGTTTCTGGCGCACCCGACGATGCCACCGAGGTGCTCATACCCCAGGCCTACGACGATCGCACGGTTGCTCTTCCCCTTCGCCCCGGTGAGGACGCTACAGAGGTACTTCCGACTTCCCAGGCCCGAGCTACTTTTACGGACGATGACGCCACCGTAGTTCTTGCTGCCTCTACTCGCCCCCTGCCTGCACCTGGGGCTGCATCTAAATCCGCTTCAGAAGCTGGCTCCGACCCTACCCAGCTCCTAGAAACCCAGCCTTCATCCCGGGCAGCTTTCCATTCGGAGCCCCAGGGTGAGGCTATCAAGGCCAAGCTCCAGGCTGGTGCCGCTAGTAGCCTTGCAGCTGCTAAGACCGGTTTTGCTGCCGCCCAGACCGCAGCTCAAGAGGCAGCCCATAGAGTCAAGAAGGAACGCGCCGCCCGCGCCGCGGCCAAAGCCCGCGCCCAGGCTGCAGCCCCGCGTCCGGAGGCCGTCACCGCCCACCGGGTGCCCCAGGCCACCTATGGTGCCACTGCTGCCAGTACGCAAGGACGCCCCCGCCCCGGCTACCCGGCGCAGGCCCAGCCGGGCTACGGCCGTCCGCCCTACCAGCAGGCCCACTCGGGTGAGGACTCCCCCTCAGGCCGCTTGCATATGCTGACTCCCTCCCATATTCGGCAGACCCGACCCTCGCTCTGGACACTTATCCAGCACTTCTTTGCAGCAGGAACCCTCTTCTGCCTTCTGGTTGCGGCCTTTGTTTTCTTTATTACGACTCCAACCGGCCAGGAGCTCGATGAGATTTCCTTTCAGGAATTCTCCTACCAGTTCATGACCTACACCCAGCAGACCTCTACCCTGCTGGACTTTATCCCCACAGCTGCCGGTATTACCGCTGCTATTGGTCTCTTATTTGTGCTGCTGTGGAAGCACCGCTTTGTGCCTGCCCTGGTCGGCATCGCGATTGCTGCGGGGGCTAATCTGACGACCCAGCTGCTGAAGAACTACATCATCGTCAAGCCCAATCTGGGTATTCAAGAAGCGCTGGGTAACTCGGCGCCCTCCGGCCATACCACCTTTGCTGCGGCTGCAGGTCTGGCCCTCTTCCTAGCCTCCCCCAAGCGTTTCCGCCCCACCGTAGCGCTCATCAGCATGGTCTTTACGGTAGCGGCCGGTTACTCCACCGTAGTCAACGGCTGGCACAGGCCCGCCGATGTGGTCACCGCGATTCTAGTTACCGGGCTCTGGGGCGTACTAGGTCTGGTTATTCTGCGCTTCATGCGCTCCGAAGAACTCGATATGAGCGACACCCAGCGATCAGGACTGATTCTGGTTCCCCTGCTTTCTATCTCGGGATTCTTCTCGGGTTTCTGCGCTCTGGCCCTCTACTGGGTGACCTACACCAACCCGATTCCCGGCTCTGCCTTTATGGCAGCCATCTGCCTCATCGGGGCGGTAGCGGCGCTGACCACCAGCACCCAGGTGGCCCTCTTGCGCCCCCAAAATAAGAAGCGCAGCGCCTACCGCAGGGTCTGGGCCTACTAGTAGCAACCGCCTGGCCCCAAAGGCGAAGAATTTCAAAGACAAAGGGTTGCCCAGCTCAACGCTGGGCAACCCTTTTACTCGTCTACGAGCGGGAGCCTGACGGGTAGGAGGAAACCTAGCCCTGCCCCAGGGTGATGGGACCGGTGAGGCCGGACGCTGCATCCCCCTCGAAGGTGACGGTGGAGAGCCCCTGCCCCTCAGCCTCACGGGCTTCAAGCTTCATTAGGCGGTCAAGCAGAATACGGGTGGACCCGCCCGAATAGGGCAGCTGGTACATGGAGGCTGTGGTGGCCCCCTTGACCTTCTTCAGGGCAGAGTCAGCAATTTTCTGCACGGCATCTTCCATGGTGTCGGCCATGCGCTCGATAAAGGTGCTCTCTACCGGGGTGCCGTGACCGGGAACGAAGATACGGTAGCGGTCTAGCCCTGCCAGAGTTCGCAGGGTGCTGACCCAGAGTTCGGGGTAAGAATCGTCAAAAGCGGGGTCTGAGCCCTGCTCGATGATGTCACCGGCAAAGAGCACGTCGTCGACACCCACCAGCACGTCTCCGTCGGTGTGGGCCAGGCCCAGGTACATGAGGGTCACGGCCCGTTGTCCCAGCTCTACTCGGGTAAAGGCCGGGCGGGTGCCGTCACCGGGCAGAAAACGGGTGGGGACCACAAGCTCGGTGTTGGGGCCCTGCTGGTGGGCCATCTCAGGTTCTAGGACTTCAACGTAAAGACGCTGACGGTCACCGTAGCTTTCAATGGCCCGGGCAGCGCGGGGGTGGGCCCAGATATCGGTCACCCCGTCGGCTGCGAACACGGCATTGCCCATAAAGCGGTCGAAGTGCGCGTGGGTGTTGACCGCGACCAGGGGCAGGTCGGTGACCCGGCGGACCGCTCTTAGAATCTCAGCGCCCTGACGGGGCCCGGCACCGGTATCAATCACCATAGCCTTCTCTGCGCCCACGATCAGGCCGGAGTTAAGACGGTAGTTATCCGTTGAGATCTGATAGATACCATCGGCAATTTCAAGAGTTCTAGCCATACTCTCTAAGGTACTGGACTCAGGCAGGTGAGCAGCCTGTTTAAACCCCACTTGCGGGGTTATTTCTTGCCACACTGCACTTTTTGACAGCTCTCTGCCTACTCAGCGCAACCTTCTGTCATATTGCAAAAGCCTGTGAGCTACTAGACTAGAGGGGTGATGTCTTCTACTTCCGCCCCCGTTTCGCCCCCGTCCGCTCCTCTGCCCTGCGGCCGCTATGCGCCTTCCCCCTCGGGTGATCTGCACCTGGGCAACCTGCGCACCGCCCTACTGGCCTGGATGATGGCCCGTACCGCGGGAGGCCGTTTTGTGATGCGGGTGGAGGATTTAGACCGGGTCAAGAAGGGGGCAGCAGAGCGCCAGCTGGCCGACCTTGCTGCCCTGGGCATCGACTGGGACGGGGAGGTGCTCTACCAGTCCACCCGCCTAGCTGCCTATGCGGACGCCCTCGCCCGCCTGCGCGAGGCAGGGCTGGTTTACGAGTGCTACTGCACCCGCAAAGAAATTCAGGAGGCCTCCAGCGCCCCCCACGGGGCGCCGGGCGCCTACCCCGGCACCTGCCGTAACCTCACCGCAGCAGAACGTGCCGAGCGCAGGCAGCTGCGGCCGGCGTCCTTGCGCCTGAAAGCCCAGGTGAGCGAATGGACTGTCACCGACCGTTTCGCCGGGGAATACACCGACGCGGTCGACGACTTTGTACTGGTGCGGGCCGACGGGGTCTACGCCTATAACCTGGTCTGCGTAGTCGATGACGACTACCAGGGAGTTACCGAGGTAGTGCGCGGCGATGACCTGCTGCCCTCCGCACCCCGCCAGGCCTACCTGGCCCAGCTCTTGGGGCTGCCTGTACCCACCTATGCCCATGTGCCCCTAGCCCTGAACACCGAGGGCAAGCGCCTGGCTAAACGGGACGGGGCCGTGACCCTCGCCGAGCTCACCGCCGCCGGGGTCAGCACCGACCACATCATGCGCATGATTGCTGCCTCTATTCCGCTGCCCCCGCTCACCGGGGCGAGCGCTGGCGAAAGCGGCCCCCACCTGCCCGAAACCGCCGCTGAGATGCTCTCTGTCTTCAGCCCAGACCGTATCAAGCAGGCCCCCTGGACGGTGGTAGACCCGCTGCTTGAAAGCACCTGCGGGCTTTAGGAGGTGCTGTGAACCTCGCTGACCGCATACCGGCCGAACGCCGGGGCACCGCTGCCCTGCTTCTGATCCTCACTGGCTCCCTGGGTATTCAGATTTCAGCTGCGATTGTCTCGGTGCTCTTTACCAGCGTTGGCCCCACCCAGGTCGCCGCCCTGCGTGCTCTGATTGCCGCTGTGGTCCTGTGGGCGCTGGTGCGCCCTAACCCCCTTGCCCTGCGGCGGCGGGACCTTCCCCAGGTGCTGGTCTACGGGCTGGTGCTGACCCTGATGAGCGTCTGTTTCTACAACGCGGTGCACCATATTCCTTTGGGCGTGGCGGTGACCTTTGAATATCTGGGTGCCTTTGTGGTGGCTCTGCTCGGTGTGCGGCGCCTGCGCGACGGGCTCATTGCCTTTTTCGCCCTGGCCGGGGTTGTGATGATTGCAGGGCCTACCCTCGCGGGGGACGCCCACCCCATCGGCTTTATCTGGGCCCTCGGGTCAGCCGCCTCAATGGCCGGCTACACCATCTTCTCGGCCCGCATGGGTTCAGCGTCCGCCGCAACCAGCGGCCTGCGCGGCACCACCATGTCCCTGGCTTTTTCGGCTCTCATCCAGCTTCCCCTATCGGTGCCCGCCATGGCGGGGCTGGATGCGGACGACTGGTTCAAGCTGGCTCTCTCCGCCATCGTGGGCGTAGCCCTGGCCTATTCTGCCGATAACATCGCCGGGCAGCTGACCAGCGCCGCCGTCATCGGGGTACTTTTCTCCATCGACCCCGTCGTAGGGGCCATCGTGGGCACCTTCATGCTGGGTGAAGTGCTCTCTGTCTGGTCTTACCTGGGCATTGTGCTCATCGCTGCCTCCGGTGCCTACATCGTCTGGCGTACCAACAGGTCAGCCATCGCGGTAACCCTGCATACATCAGCCCTACCCGTGATAGATCCGCGCACTCAGGGGCACTCTTAAGAAAAGCTCACCGTTTTTGTACGAAGATTCTAAATAGCTTCAGGCGGCGAGATAGTCTCACCCAGACCCTCAGGGTGTAAGCTAACGCACAGACCAAAACGTGTGCCTCAGCAAATACCTCAAGTAATCTAAACAGGATACTTTAGAGAAACTGCATATAAGGGAAGGTGCGCCGACGCACCCACCCCAGCCCGCACGCCCTCGCCTACAACCCAAGGGGAGCTCATGAGCAACACCACCTACCAGCTGATAGCCCTGGCTATCTACTTCGCCGCCATGGTCGGCATCGGCATCTGGGCCAAGTCCAAGAACAACAACCTCGACGACTACGTGCTCGGCGGGCGCTCCCTCTCCCCCACCGCAGCGGCCCTCTCAGCGGGTGCCTCGGACATGTCGGGCTGGCTCCTCATGGGCCTACCCGGCGCCCTCTACATCACCGGCCTGGCTGAAGCCTGGATTGCCATCGGCCTAACTGCCGGTGCCTGGCTCAACTGGAAGTTCGTGGCCCCCCGCCTGCGCGCCTACACCGAGGTCTCCCGCAACTCGGTGACCGTCCCCTCCTTCTTCCACAACCGCCTGCGCGACCCCCGCGGTATCATCCGCATTTTTGCCGCCCTGGTCATCCTAATTTTCTTCACCTTCTACGTCTCTTCCGGCATGGTGGCCGGTGGCGTCTTCTTCCAGTCCTCCTTCGGCGGTAACTACCACACCGGCATGCTGCTGGTCGCCGGCATCACCGTCGCCTACACCCTCTTCGGCGGCTTCCTGGGTGCAACCTACACCGACGTCGTCCAGGGCCTGCTCATGCTCACCGCTCTGATTGTTCTGCCGATTATGGCCCTGGTTTACGTCGGCGGCTTCTCCGGCCTTGAAACCACTATCGAGTCCGTCAACCCCACCGCCCTCTCCTTCTTTGCGGGCACCACCGTGTTGGGCATTCTTTCCTCAGCTGCCTGGGGTCTGGGCTACTTCGGCCAGCCCCACATCATCGTGCGCTTCATGGGCCTGCGCTCAGCCCAGGACGCTACCGCAGGTCGCCGCATCGGCATCACCTGGATGATTGCCACCCTGGTCGGTGCCATGAGCGCCGGTCTTATCGGCATCGCCTACTTTGCCCGCCACCCTGAAGCCACCCTGACCGACACCACCAATGCTGAGTCAGTCTTCCTGGATATGTCCCAGATTCTGCTCCACCCCCTGCTGGCCGGGTTCGTACTGGCAGCGGTACTGGCAGCTATTATGTCGACCCTTTCCTCCCAGCTGATTGTCTGCTCATCTGCCCTAGCTGAAGACCTCTACAAGCTCACCAGCGGCGGCAAGGAACTCTCAGACGCCAAGGGCCTCTGGCTGGGCCGCGCGGGCGTGCTGATTGTCTCTGTCATCGCAGGTCTGCTGGCCTGGAACCCCGACTCATCCGTGCTCTCCCTGGTCTCCTTCGCCTGGGCTGGATTCGGTGCCGCCTTTGGCCCGATCGTGATTCTCTCCCTCTACTGGCGCAAGCTCACCGCCGCCGGTGCTGTAGCGGGCATGGTTGCGGGCACCATCACTGTCTTTGTCTGGGGCTACAACGAGGTTCTCTCGGGCTACATGTACGAGATCGTGCCCGGCTTCCTGGTCAATCTGCTCTTTGCCTACCTGGTATCGGTTGCCACCTACAAGGGTGACTCCGCCGCTACCCGCGAGATCAACGAAGAATTCGACCGCGCCGTGAAGCTCTCCCGCTAGCAGCTTCGTCTGGGTCAGGACGCCGCACCCCACTCCCCTGCCTGCGGGCAGGGGCACTGGGGGCGGCGTCCGTCCTTTTCTACGCGGAATGTCGTCGAAAGTTTCATCTGCGCGTGCATTGAACGCGCAGATGAAACTTTCAATTACAGACAAGGAATCAGCCCGGGGTACCCCTGGGTAGACTGGTGGCTATGACTAACGAACTTCCTGCCAAGGTTTCTGACATTTTCGATCCCCACCAGTGGCGCCTGGTTGAGGGCTTTGAGGACCTAACCGATATCACCTACCACCGCCAGGTGGAACGCAACGAGGCCGGTGAGATTCTGCGGGATCTGCCAACCGTGCGCATCGCTTTTGACCGGCCCGAGGTGCGCAACGCCTTCCGCCCGCACACCGTCGATGAGCTCTACCGGGTGCTGGATCACGCCCGCATGACTTCCAACGTGGGCACCGTGCTGCTGACCGGCAACGGCCCCTCTGCCAAGGACGGCGGCTGGGCCTTCTGCTCCGGCGGCGACCAGCGTATTCGCGGCCGCGACGGCTACCGCTACGCCGAGGGTGAGACCCGCGATTCGATTGACCCGGCCCGCGCAGGCCGCCTGCACATTCTGGAGGTGCAGCGCCTGATTCGTACCATGCCCAAGGTGGTTATTGCCCTGGTGTCGGGCTGGGCGGCCGGTGGCGGCCACTCCCTGCACGTGGTGGCTGATCTGACCATTGCCTCTGAGGAGTACGGCAAGTTCAAGCAGACCGATGCAACCGTGGGGTCCTTTGACGCCGGCTACGGCTCAGCCCTACTGGCCCGCCAGGTAGGCCAGAAGTTTGCCCGCGAGATTTTCTTCCTGGCTAAGGAATACGACGCTCAGCGCATGTACGAGATGGGCGCTGTGAATGACGTGGTGCCCCACGCCGAGCTAGAGACCAAGGGCCTGGAGTACGCGGCCCACATTGCCCGCCAGTCACCACAGGCGATTCGTATGCTCAAGTTCGCTTTCAACCTTCCGGACGACGGCATGGTCGGCCAGCAGGTCTTTGCCGGCGAGGCCACCCGCATGGCCTACATGACCGACGAAGCCGTCGAGGGCCGTGACGCCTTCCTTGAGAAGCGCGACCCCAACTGGGAGAACTACCCCTACTACTTCTAGCCGCCCACCGGCGTCCGCGCGCCCGGCTCAGAGCCGCGCAGACTAAGTGCCCATCAGACTCTCGTACTGCCCACCTTCCCTATGGACAGTACGAGAGTCTGATGGGCTTTCTTCTCTGTCTGAGCAAAAAATAAGACGATACTTCCCCTGCGGTGTGCGGTATTCCAAAGGAAAAAATATTAGCTCTTGAAGATACCGCCTCTCAAGCGTACAGTTTTCTGTACAGGAGGTTCTGATGAAAACTATGACCTACACCGAGTCCCGCGCCAACTACGCCCAGGTACTCGATATCGCGGTAGAAGACCTTGAAGAAGTCGTCATCACCAGGGCAGGGCGCGAACCTGCCGTCATTCTTTCACTTGCCGAATACGAATCGCTCAAAGAGACCGCTCATCTCTTACGTTCGCCCGCCAATGCTCGAAAGCTTTTAGATTCAATTGACGAGCTTGAGTCCGGTAGGGGCTCCAACCAGGCTCTTATCGAAGAATAAGGTCTGAGATGGAGCTGGTGTGGAGCAGTCAGGCCTGGGAAGATTACCTGTGGTGGCAAAGGCAAGATCGCAAGGTTCTCAAAAGAATCAATACCCTACTCAAAGATATCCAACGCAACGGTAACGAAGGCATTGGCAAGCCAGAGGCCCTGCGCAACAACCTCTCCGGCTACTGGTCCCGCAGAATTACCGAAGAGCACCGTCTGGTCTACAAAATCGTGGGCAACTCTGTGCGTATTGCAGCGGTGAGGTACCACTACGAGTAGACGCCGCAGCCAAAAGAAGAAAAACTGAGGTTCCACCAGACTCTCGCACTGCCCACCTTCACTGTGGACAGTACGAGAGTCTGGTGGGCATCTGTTGGAGCCTTGCCCCATAGACGCTCCACAGCGAATTGCGTATGTCCCTTCCGCATTCACCCTGCTGCGATGGTTTAGAGTTGATAAGCAGTTATCACCACCACACATTTTCTTTAAAGAGATTCATGGCCGCCGCATCCCGCCCAACTAAAAATTTCAGAAGCGATATACAAGCTCTAAGAGCTATCGCCGTCCTTCTCGTTATTGGCAACCACTTCTGGCCGAACTTCATCACCGGCGGATATATCGGGGTAGATATATTCTTCGTCATCTCGGGCTACCTCATCACGCTTCATCTTCTCAAAGAGCTCAGACAACGCAATACCGTCAGTTTTAAACACTTTTACGCGAACCGGGCTCGACGCCTGCTCCCGGCCGCGATCTTCGTCGGTGCAGTTTCTTTCATCGCAACGCTGGCACTTGCACCTGTAAGTTATTGGGGTCGCACCGCCTGGGACTTCTTCGCGGCGAGCGCCTATTTTCACAACTGGAATCTGTATGCCTCTGCAACAGACTATTTCGCCCAAGACAGCAACCCTACGGTGTTTCAACACTACTGGTCCCTGTCAGTTGAAGAGCAGTTCTATCTCATCTGGCCGATAGCGCTTACGCTGCTATTTCTAGGAGCTTTCAAGGTAAAAACATTCCTTGGGGGCAACTCACGCTTGCAGAACCTGGTGTTAGGTTCAGGTGTTTTCACGTTACTTATTCTGTCTCTAGCATTCGCTCAAAGCCAGGTAGCATCTGGTCAGGCTGGGGCATATTTCAATACATTTACTCGCGTCTGGGAGTTTATGGTAGGCGCTCTGGTCGCTCTTCTCTCCCCGCTGTTTTTCTCGCTCAACAAGGCCTTCGATAATAGCTTCTACCCCAAGCTTCTCCGCAACCTAGCTCAGCTTGCAGCCTACCTCGTACTTCTGAGCTCAGCCTTTCTCTACACGGAAGAAAGCGAAGTACCCGGTTTAAGTACGCTAGCTGCGGTTCTTGCCGCTGCTGCCGTTATTGCAACAGGGCCGTTCACCTTTATGCCTTGGTTACGGTTTCTTGTTGAGGGGCGCCCTACGCAGTCCATCGGGGATATGTCGTATTCCCTGTATCTCTGGCACTGGCCTGTGGCCGTCCTTCTGCCCTTTGCCCTCGGCCACGCTGCCGAGTGGTGGACCTATATTGTGGTGCTTCCGCTTGTCTTTCTGCTGGCCTTCACGACGCAGAAGTTCATTGAAAACACCTTTCGTTTCAAGTTTAAGCCCCTCTTTGCCCCAAAAACTGTTTTCATCTCGGTTATCGCTACGTTAGCTCTTATTGGCACGAGTTCTGCAGCAACCCATTTCTATGCCCAGCAGTACTCTGCCCGTCAACAGGCGGAAATCCAGGCAAGTATGAACCAGGTCGCGGGTTCTGCGTCAGATACCAAAACATCGGGTGAAGAAAAAGAGACAGCAGAGATTAGCTGTGTTGGGGGTATGGCCCTTGTAAACACTGAGCACTGCAAGGAGGCCTTCACAGCAGAGCCTGTAATCGCTGCTGGCTCAGAAAGCGAAGCACCGTGGATACCGCTTGACCAAGAATGTGAAGTTCTTGAATCAACTGAGGTCCCCAACGGCGGGTCAAGGGTCAAGATTCACTGCAACTACGCTGCGGAATCGGCAGACCCCACGAAGGTCTGGTTTATCGGTGACTCACATATTGATCACTGGCGCCCAGCGGTTTACCCTATTGCCCGCGAAAAACAGTGGGATATGACGTTCTTTAGTCACTCAGGTTGCTCCCTCTGGGAGACTCCCCTGACCTACTGGCTTGCTCCTGGACGCCAGGTGCCCGTTGCCCAGACATTTTCAGATACCTGCCCCAAGTGGCCCGGCCGTGTCCTCAACGAGGTAACTCAGGAGAAGCCAGATTTAATTGTTATCGGTAACTACTCCAGTAGCCAGGGCCTTGAAAACGGTAGCGGCGCTCCCCAAGAAAAGCAGTATGCGAAAGCAATGAAACCCTGGATTGATCGTTGGCAGGCGCAGGGCAGCAAGGTGGTTGTTGTTCGTGATGTTCCTACCGCGGGTTCTTCAGTTGGCCCCGATTGCGTATCGTATTCAGGCACGCAGTGCGTAGCATCCGCCGGTACTGTCTTATGGCCAGATCCCCAATTTGAGGCAGCCCGCTCTTTGAACATCCCCACCATCGATATGACCGACTACCTCTGCCCCGACAATTCATGTCACGGGGTAATTGGCGGAATTCCGGTCTATTTCGACACCAACCATCTATCGAAGAGTTACAGCATGTCTCTGTCGGCCCCGCTGAGTGAGAAGCTAGACGAAGCGCTTAAAGAATAAATATAAGTAGGATGCCCCGCCCCACCTTTTCCACGGAAGGCAGGGCGGGGCGTCCTTACATTCGACCTAAAGTCTAGGCCTCAGGGCCTGCCATACGGCGGGCAGCCTTGCGGTTGTCAATGGCGCGTTCTTCGAACTCCAGCTCGATGATGCGCAGCTTATTCTTGCGGTGCCAGGTTAGCAGCACGTTAACCAGAAAGACCAAGAAAACCAACATAAAGACCAGGTAGGCCAGGCCAATCACAGAAAGAACGGCCTCCCCGGCAGTGGGCACCAGCGGGTTAGTAGCAAGTACAGTCATGGGTTAGGCTCCCTTGTCGATGTTGCCTGTGGCACTCTCATCCAGGCCCAGGCGCTTACGAATCACCCGGATCTCGGTCTTATTTTTCTTATGGAACCCCAGGAGCACTACAAAAAAGAGCACCAGCAGGGCCAGATAAAGTAGCAGAATCGCGATTTCTGCACCGGTTACTTCAAGCATGGGTTGGCTCCTATCTCGACCTTGAGAAGCAGAAGGTGTTACCTACAAGATTACCAAGTAGGCATACTATCTGGCAATAATCACCAGGCGTAGACTAAAAAGAGCCATGACACTAGATTCCCTTACCCCACTCCCCGCGCCTGCCCTGCCCGGGCCGGGCAGCGTCGTCCGCGTCGGAGCAGATCAGCCCACCAGCCCCACCCAGCAGGTCACCGAAGCCCTGTACACCTTCAGCACCTGCTTTACAGAGCTAGAGAGAGGGCAGGACGCACCCGCCCTGGTGGTCACAACCAGCGGCTCCACCGGTGCCCCCAAACAGACGGTGCTCTCTACCTCGGCTTTACGTGCGTCGGCTCAGGGTACAGAGGCAGCGACCGGGACAAGCAGCGCCCAGTGGCTCCTGGCCCTGCCCCTGCAGTACGTTGCCGGGGCGCAGGTGGTGGCGAGGTCTGCCCTGGCAGGTACCGTCCCCGTCCTGACCGATTCAGTCAGCGAGGGCACCCGCTTCACCGCCCAGGATTTCGTCAGCTCCGCCAAAAAACTCTCAGCCCCGCACCGGCTGGTCTCCCTGGTACCCACCCAGTTACACCGCCTGCTGGAAACCCCGGAAGGGCCCCTCCGCACCGAAACCCTCGATGCGCTGCGCTCTTTCTCCGCGATTCTTCTGGGCGGCGCCCCGGCCAGCGCCGACCTCATCAGCACCGCCCGCGACCTGGCACTGCCGGTGGTTCGCACCTACGGCTCGGCTGAAACCGCAGGCGGCTGCGTCTATGAAGGTAAGCCGCTGCCGGGCGTCCGCGTGCAGATAGAATCTGAAGCCACCGATCCCGAAGCTCCCGGGCGTATCTGGCTGGGTGGGCCCACTATTGCCAGCGGCTACGCCAAGGACCCGCAGCGCACCGCCGCCCACTTTTTCGTCGATAACAATGGCACCCGCTGGTACCGTACCGACGATTTAGGCACCCTTGATTCGCTGACCGGCTCCCTCACCGTCACCGGGCGGGCCGATGATGTGCTGATCTCCGGAGGCGTCAAAACCAGCGCGGCAGCGGTAGCCACCGCCCTCGAAAGCCACCCGGACGTACGCGAAGCCCTGGTTGCCGGGGTTCCGGACGCCCGCTGGGGCACCGCCATCACCGCAGCTATCACCCCGGTAGCCGGCAGAAACATCCAGCCCGGCGAGCTTACGGACGCCCTCCCCCGCCTGGTAGCAGAAAAGCTGGGGGCAGCGTCCGCACCTAAACTCATTGAAGTGCTACCGGAGTTCCCCACCCTGCCCACGGGCAAGCCCGACCGGCGGGCGGTTCAGGCCCTCCTAACAGCGGCCTGGCAGACCCAGCAGGGCAGCCGGGGCACATCACGCGGCAGCTAGCGGGCACCGACCGCTAAAAAGTGAGAGAATAGTGTGTATTTGTGGTGGCACAACGCCAGGTAAACATTTGGGCTGATAAGGAGCAAGGCAGTGGCAACGGTTGCACAGTGGATTGAGGGGGCGCGCCTACGCACGCTCCCCCTGGCGGCAGCTCCTATTATTGCGGGGTCTGCGGCGGCCTACGAGGTGCACCAGTTCAAGCCCGTCCGCGCCCTATTGGCTTTCTTGGTGGCCTTCTTCTTGCAGGTGGGCGTCAACTACGCCAACGACTACTCCGACGGCATTAAGGGCACGGACGAGGTGCGCGTAGGGCCCCTTCGTCTGGTCGGATCGGGCGTGGCCAAGCCCTCCCACGTGAAGGTGGCGGCCTTTATCTGCTTTGGTCTGGCGGGGGTCAGCGGACTGGCCCTGATTATGCTCTCCCAGCAGTGGTGGTTCCTGGCCATCGGTGCCTCGGCTGTGCTGGCGGCCTGGGGTTACACCGGCGGCAAGCGCCCCTACGGTTACATGGGCCTGGGCGATATTTTCGTCTTTATCTACTTTGGCCTGGTCGCCACCCTCGGCACCATGTTTACCCAGAGCAACCAGCTGACCCTAGCTTCCTGGGTCTTTGCGGTTGCTCTCGGACTGTTCTCCTGCGCCCTGCTCATGGCTAACAACGTGCGCGATATCCCCACCGATATTGAAGCGGGCAAGAAAACCCTGGCAGTGCGCCTAGGTGACCGGGCATCGCGCATCACCTACGCCGCCGAGATGGGCCTGGGCCTGGGTCTGACCGCCCTGCTAGTACCCCATAACCCCTGGTATGCCCTGGTCTTTATTCTAATTGGGCCGGTCGTTCATTCAGCCCTGGTGGTACTCTCAGGGGCTCTGGGCCGCAACCTCATTCCGGTGCTCAAGCAGGCTGGCATTATTGCGCTAATTTACTCGCTTCTGGTGGCTCTTGCCGTGGTCCTGCACCCGCTCGAAATCTTTGCTGAGCGGGCTACCGTCTTTACCGGCTATTAAAGACCCTGGCTACGTCGGGCCGCTTCGTCTAGCTCGTCTTCAAACGCCTGATTTTCATCTTCAACCCTTGTTTTCTTGGGCTTGTTCTTGCGGCAGATCATGCGGTTAAAGTCGGCTGCTGCGGCGTCGTGTAGGCGGGGGAAGGCCAGGTAGCAGATGGCGAAGCCAATGATGGCGCCGAAAATAATGGCCAGAATGAAGCCCACGCCAAAATAGTAGGAAGCAAAAAAGGCGGCGGCTGAAAACAGCAGGCGGAGCAGGGAATACTTCAGAAAATTCACCCCCTCATTCTACCAACCTGCTGGTGGTGCCTAATAGGAGGCGGGCGCGTCCGCTCATCTAGCACGCTGTGAGCGCACAAAGCGGGGTGGGCGGGCCTGTTCATGGAAAAATGGGGGTATGGGTAGAGCTATTTTGATTATTGGCGGCGCCGCTCTTCTGCTAGGCGTGTGGATTTATTCGATTCTGGACGCCGCCCAGACCGACCGTTTGCGCGTTCGCACCCTGCCCAAGGGGGCCTGGCTTGCTGTGCTGGTGCTCTTTCCGCTGCTGGGGTCGGTGCTCTGGTTTTGGTTGGGCCGCCCCCGCGGGTCACGCCACGGGTCTTTTGGGGCCCCTGTTACCAAGCCGCCGGTGGCTCCCGACGATGACCCTGAGTTTTTGAAGTTCTTGGAGGCCCGGGCCCGGCGCGAGCGCCAGGACGCCGAGTGGCAGGAACGCAAGAAGCGTAAGGACGCCGGTGGGCAGGGCTCTGCCCAGGGCGAGGAGGCCACCGAGCCGGACGACGAGTCCTAGTTTTTTCGAACTCCACGTTTTGTCACGAACCCCACGGTTTACAGGTGAGGCTCGTGACAAAACGTGGGGTTCGCTCTTATTTCTTAGCCTGGCGGTAGGTTCGGTAGTTCTTACAGAGCTCTAGAACCAAAACGCAGGCCACAAAGATAAAAAGGGGCAAACGCCAACTTAGGCTGGCCGAATCTGGAGTAGCCCACAGCCCATAACCCCAGAAACCAAGACAAGCGATCATCATGAGGGAATAGAGGTAGAGCCGGTAGGGCTTGACCTTCTTTTGTTCTGAGAGGGAACGGGCATAGGCTACCGGGTGACCGAATTCTTCCAGGTAGCTACTGCCGCTTTCGCGGGCATGTTCTTTGACCCGGGAGACTTCTTCCCGTACACGGGCATCCGAAATATCGCCCCGCTTCCAGAGCTCCTGTTTGAATCGTGCAAGCCAGGTTTCGGGCTGACTGTAGTTATCGGTGCCTTCCATCACGTGAGTAGACCCCTTGGGAAGAGCAAGTGCAGCCAAGCCTCCTAGCAGAGCAGAGCCTGCTGCTACAGGCAGATGAAACCAGGCAGGAAAAGTTGCCGTCACAACCTCGTAGGACCAGAACAGCAGGAAAGCTATACCGCATGCGAGAACAAGAACAATCAGAGCCGATACCGCAACACCTGATGTAAAACCGAGCTTAGACCGAAGCCGCTGGAAGAGGGCAGTTGAAAATATGACGGCAAATCCTAGGAAGGCTGGGAGTAGGTAGAAGGCCACCGGCTGGGAGCTCGGCCTATCGCTGGGTAGTACGCTGACCACCCAGAAAAACAGGCTAAAGGCGGCGCTCCCAAAGAAACCTGAGATGATTCCCGTTCTTAGGGTCAACGGTTCGTCCTCGGAAAAAGCCTGGGTCCTCTTTTCGCGCCAGGTGGTGATTTTTTCTGCGGCCCATTCCTGAGGGCTACCGTAGAGGTTCGTGGCGCTTTCGCCGCTTTCTGCGACCTGTCTAATGACGCGGTTGATGGCGCTTTCGCTGGTGACTGCTTTGACACCGTTTGTAGCGAGGGTCGCAAAGGCAGTTTGTACCCAGTCTGTGTCTGCCGGGTTGTCGCTGGCTTCTTCGATTGCGACGGTCAGGCGTTCGTAGGGGTTGTTTGCCATGTCTCCTCCTTGAGTCATATAGAAACGTCTGGTGGGTTTAGGCTCCGAGGGCGCTAGTGAGCCGGACCAGGGTAGCTCGTTCGTCGGCGAGCTGGCGGGCGCCTGCGTCCGTCAGCCGGTACTGACGGCGGGCAGGCCCGCTCTCCCCTTCCGTCCAGCTGGTGGTGACGTACCCGGCTTCTTCGAGCTTGGAGAGAGCCGGGTAGAGGGAGCCGCCGCGCAGGCGTCCGTAGCCCATCTCTTCCAGGCGGGTAGCCAGGCCATAGCCGTGCAGGTTTTCTTGAGCCAGGCAGGCCAGGACGGCGGTGGGCAAGGTTGCCCGCACCAGGGCCGGCGGGTAGGTGGTGGGGTTCATGAGCACCTCCTTCTGTATCTAAGTACAACATCTACCTAGATAGGTTTCAAGACTTTTGTCAATTATTACCAAACAGCACCTACGCAGAAGCCCCCGCACACAATGTGCGGGGGCTTCTTTGAACCTGTGGGAGAACGCTTTATAGAAGCTGGTTAACCAAAGCAATTAGGCGACTCAGGCTCGCAGCGAAGCTGCTGGCTCGGGGCTGGCGTGAATCGCTGGTGATGAGCACCGAGATTCCGAGCGTGCGAGGAAAACAAATCTCGGTGCGAATCTGGCGAGCTTGCGAGCCAGCTCGTGAACCAGCGAGAGGGTCGGCAGCGAGCGCGAGCCTGGGGAGCCATAATGAGGGGTATAAATCCTAGAGACCCGAGTAGGAGTGCAGGCCCGAGAAGTAGACGTTGACCACGGTGAAGTTGAAGATGATGCAGAGGTAGCCTGCGATGGAGAGCCAGGCGCTGGGCGGGCCCGACCAGCCGCGGGTGGCACGAGCGTGTAGATAGGCGGCATAGACCACCCAGATGATGAAGGTCCAGACTTCCTTGGTGTCCCAGCCCCAGTAACGGCCCCAGGCCTTTTCTGCCCAGATAGCACCGGCGCCCAGGGTGAAGGTCCACATGGCAAAGCCCACGGTGTTGAGGCGGAAGGAGAAGTTTTCCAGGGCGGTGGATGAGGGGATCAGACGCATGAAGCCCAGGCGCACCAGGGAGCTGTCGGTGCCCTCGATGATCTGACGTTCGCGGGCGGTCTGCACCAGCTGCAGGACTGCCATGGCGAAGGTGATGGTGAAGATGGCGGAAGCCAGCACCGCGATGGATACGTGAATCACTAGCCAGTAGGACTGGAGAGCGGGCACCAGCTGACCTACGGGGGTGGGGTAGGCGATGGTGGCTGCGGTCATCATGGTCAGGGCCAGGCCAGATACCAGGGTCCCCACAAAGCGCAGGTCGCGGAAGATCAGGAAGCCCAGGTAAACCACAACCACGAGCAGGGCGCCGGTGGTGCAGAATTCGTACATGTTACCCCAGGGCACGCGGTTAGCGGCAAAGGCGCGGGAGAGCACACCGGCTAGGTGAATCAGGCAGCCCAGGGCCAGAATGACCACACCGGCGCGGGCGGCGGGTCGGCGTTCGCCGCTACCGTAGCGCATCTCTGAGTCGGCGACGTGACCGGCGATCTTGGCGGCTGCTGATTTCTTGTAGCCCATGCCGCGTTCGCCGGTGCCCTGCTCGGTGCCGCTAATGCGAGCTGAGCGGGCGTTCTTGACGGCTGCGCCCGCGCCCACGAGTTCCTTTTCAGGTTCGGGGGCATTGGCTGCTTCTAGGCGCTTGGTGGTGCGGGAGTGGGCGGCGACGTCCCAGGCGAAGGCGACGAAGGCAACCATGTATGTGATGGCTGCTAGGTACATGAAGAGTTCGCTCCAGCGGGCGAGCTCTATGTTGACTTCTGACATGGTGTTCTCACTTCACAGGTTGAGGTAGGGCGCGGACGCCGGTGCCCGGCCGGGTTGCCCCGGGGCGGGCGGTGGGTAGGTTAGGCTTCATCAAATTCTAGTCCCCACCGCTCTGCGAAGAGGTCGGTGAGTTTGTCGGCTTCGGTGGCGAGGCGGGGGTCTTCGCCGCGGGCCAGGAGGCCGTATTCGACAGTGAGCACGCGGTCTGCCCCGGTGCCGCTTTCGGTGGCTCGTACCCAGACGCGGCGGCGGGCGACAAAGACCGAGATCAGCAGGCCGCCAAAGAGTAGGGTTGCTGAGACCAGGGCGATCGGACGGCCGGGGTCTGACCTGATCTCAATGCCAGCGTAGCGCTTAACACCCAGGAATTCGATAGTTCCGTGACCATCGGGCAGGGTGGCGGTGTTGTTGCTGGCATCGAGCACAATACCGTTACCGGCGGCCATGGTGTTGAGCGGGGTCAGGCTATCAACGTCGAGTACGTATACGTTCTGGGGCACGCCGTTATCAAGCCCGAGGTCGCCCGCGTAGCTTTGGAGCACCAGCATGGGGTTGAGCAGGTCTGAGTCGATAGAGGTGGGGGCGCTACCGGTGGTGCGTTCGCCGGTGGGCAGGAACATGCCGACGAAGCCCAGCTGGTCGGGGTGGGCGTCCGGAACCTTCAGCACGATAGATGAGAGGTAGCTACGACCCGAGGGTAGGCCCACCACGGGCCCCTCGTAGGCAACAGAGCCGTCGGTGTTGGTGATACGGACAACCGGCGAGTAACCGTTACCCAGCAGGTAGATAGAGGTTCCCTCAAAGTAGATGGGTTCATTGACTCTGAGGGTCTGCTCACGCTGCTCACCGTCTGCATTGGTGAGGGTGAAGTCAGCTTCGTAGTTGATATCTGACCCGTAGGTGGGTGAGCCTTCCTGGCGGTCGTATTCGACGGTCAGGTTGTTGAGGGTGGCTGAGTAGGGTGCTAACCAGTCGGGGTTGTAGTTGGTACCGGGGCTGAAGGAGTCATAGGCGACCAGGGAATTGACGAAGGTTTCGTCCTCTGTCACCACACGCTGGCCGCTGTACCCAAAGAGGGAGCCTACAGCCACAGCGATGAGCACCCCAATCATGGCCAGGTGGAAGAGAATATTGCCCAGTTCACGCAGATAGCCGCGCTCGGCGGCCACGTTGACAACACCCGGGGCTTCTTGGCGCACCTCGATGCGGTAGCGGCGCTTTTTCAGGACGGCAGCGGCCTCCTCGATAGCGCGCGCAGCTGTTAGTTCCCCGGCACCGGCGTCCACGGGGATGGTCAGGGTGCGGTGCTGGGGTAGGCGGGAGAAGTTCTTGGGGGTTCGGGCGGGCCCTGAGCGCATGGCCTGATAGTGCTTGGTAGCGCGGGGAATGACGCAGCCAATCAGGGACACAAAAAGCAGAATATAGATAGCCGCAAACCAGACCGACGAGAAGACATCAAAGAGCTGGAGCTTATCAGCGATAGGGCCCCAGGTGGGGTGCACCTCAATGTAGTCGGCTACAGCGGCGGGGTCCTGAATACGCTGGGGAAAGACCGAACCGGGCACAGCGGCGACCGCCAGCATGAGCAGCAGGAAGAGGGCGGTGTTCATCTTGGTCAGCTGCGTCCATGCCCAGCGGAGCATTTCCAGCGGGCCTAGGGCCGGGGCGTCCTGATTCTCTGCCATGTTTTCCTTGCTATTTTCGGTTCGGTGCGTATGTGTTGTGTGGTGTGTTAGATGGGAAGTTCGTAGACCGGCATGGTTGCCTGGAACCAGGACATCATCTGGGTCCAGACGCCGGTGGCCAGTAGCAGCCCGATGATGATCAGCATGATGCCGCCCAGCCGCTGAAGGAGTAGCCTGTGACGGCGCGCCCAGCCCATGGTGTTCACTCCGCGGGCTACGCCCAGGGCTACCAGCAAGAAGGGGACACCCAGCCCTAAGCAGTAAGCCAAGGTCAGCAGAATGGCCTTACTGTTATCGGAACCGCCGGTATAGACCAGGGTCTGTACGGCTGCAAAGGTGGGGCCGATGCAGGGAGCCCAGCCCAGGCCAAAGGTGATCCCCAGAATGGGGGCACCCCAGAGACCGGCCGGAGGTTTGGCCTCAATTTTGCGGTCGCGCTGGAAGAAATCAAAGCGCCCCATGAAGACCAGCCCCATGAGAATTACCAGCAGACCCAGCACCAGGTCTACCCAGCCCTGGCCGCGGAGCCAGGGGGCGGCTCCCAGCTGGGCCAGCACCACAGACATGAGCACAAAAATAAAGGAGAAGCCCAGCACGAAGAGGCCGATGCCGGTCACCATGCGCAGGTTGCGGCGGCGGGGGCTCATCTCTCCCCCCGATAGGCCGGTCACGTAGCCCAGGTAGCCCGGCACCAGCGGCAGCACGCAGGGGGAGGCAAACGAGACCAGGCCCGCCAGTGCCGCAAGGGGCAGGGCGAGCCAGAGGGAGCCGTCGAGAACGATATTACCGAAACTAGGCACTGACCTGGTCTTCGAGCAGAGTGCCCAGCACAGACTTGTCGATTTGCCCCAGAATACGGGCCGCTACGCGCCCTTCAGCATCGAGGACGACCGTGGTCGGCACCGCCTGAGCCGGCACGTACTTGCTCATGGCAAGGAGCACCTTGCCGGTCACGTCCCGGAAAGAGGGGTAGGGCACCTCAAAGTTCTTTTCGAAGGCCTCAGCGGTACCCTTTTCATCGCGGACGTTGGCCCCGTAAAAGGCCACCTTCTCGCCGAAGCTTGCGTGCAGTTCGTTGAGCCAGGGGGCTTCAACACGGCAGGGGGCACAGCCGGCGTACCAGAAGTTGAGCAGCACGGGCTTACCGCGCAGATCCGCAGCTGAGACGACGGTGCCGTCAAAGAGCTCACTTTCAAATTCAACGGGTTCGCCACGCTCACCGGCGGCGTATTCAGTGACGCTGCCGTCACCGGCAATGTAGCCCTTGGAATCACCGGCATCTGCCTGAGCCGC
The DNA here is from genome assembly GCF_928381415.1 of Rothia nasimurium. GTDB lineage: Bacteria > Actinomycetota > Actinomycetes > Actinomycetales > Micrococcaceae > Rothia > Rothia nasimurium_H. The sequence continues at coordinate 136,697 of NZ_CAKMSF010000003.1, read as the reverse complement.
TAGTGAATCCTGGCTTGAGGAACAGGCCGAGAGCAGACCAACAGTTCCCAGAGCGGCGATGCTCAGGGCCTGCTTGCGGCTCACACGGGTGGGGAAAGAAGTAGACATGAATTACAGGTCTTTCAGATCAGGTAGTGTGCGCTTGCAGTCGGTGCCATTATGACCCCGGTAACTGAATAACACCTGAATAGAGCTCGGCAGCAGGCTCAACATAGGAGAGTTTTGGCTTGCCAGGGGCAAAAATATTGGGGAAGGTAAAACTTGTAATGGAAGCTAAATTGCACTGGCGGCTGCGCGGATCATGCGGCAGCGCCCCACCCTCCACAGAGGTACGAGCCATCCAGATAGGCAGCTGGTGCGAGACGATAATTGCCTCAGCACCATCCCCGCCCTTCTCATAGGCGGTGCGGGCGGCGTCCTTAATAGCCTCAGCCATACGCGTTACCTGATCCCGGTAGGGTTCACCCCAGGACGGACGCAGGGGGTTGAGCAGGTGCTTCCAGTGGCGGGGGTTGCCCAGCAGCTCCTGCTTATTCACGTGCAGACCCTCAAAATAGTTCCCGGCCTCAATCACGCGCTCATCGGGCTGGGCGACCAGGCCCAGCAGTTCCTCGATGGGGGCAGCCGACTCGCGAGTGCGGGTAAGCGGGGAGCAGACCAGGTGCACGATGTTGGCACCGGCATCCGCGCGGCGCTTAAACTCTTCGGCAGACAAGCGCACCATCTTCTGCCCCGTCTCAGACAGGTGGTAATTGGGCAGACGCCCATACACAATACGGTCGGGGTTATGCACCTCGCCGTGGCGCATCAGGTGCACGGTGACAGTTGCCGAAGAAGTATTCATATCTCTAGTCTCTCAAACCTAGTCAGTAAGCGCTAACCAGCAACCCCGCCGGTTTACTCCGCCAGTTTCTTCTCAATAATCTTCGCCAGACGCTTGGCATTAACCTGCCAGAAGTCCTTAACCTCACCGTCAACCCGCAGCACCGGGATCTCGGTGCGGTGACGCTCCAACAGGTCGGGGTGCTCTTCAACGTTGATTTCTGTGTAGGTCAGCCCGTAGCCGCCTGTCACCCGACCGGTCGTCTCCCGGGCAGCTTCGCACAGGTGGCAGCCGGGCTTAGTCAGCAGTTCAATCAGTGGTGTAGCCATTGCTCCACTCTAACCCGCCGCTCCCCCGCGAGGCGAGCGGGCCCGTCCGCCCCGAAAGTCCGGTGATACAGCGCGAGCCCCGCACCGAGACAGGTGCGGGGCTCGCGGTGAAGAATTTACTTCTTGTTGCGGCGCTGGTGGCGAGTCTTGCGGAGAAGCTTGCGGTGCTTCTTCTTAGACATACGCTTGCGGCGCTTCTTGATAACTGAACCCATTGGATTCACCTCACTTATTAAATAGTGGTCGATACCCGGCCGACAGCAATCGCCCGAGGGCGGTAGGTCGGTAGCTATCCGGGCGCTATACCGGTATAAACGCTCCAAAGCACGCATAAAGGGCATAGCAATACCCTCGGCGTGAAAAAACGCTCTCTCCCAAGCCTACAGGCAAACAGGGCTTTTCGCCGACTGTTCACCGGCAAGTGAGAGCATTTTCTCGTTTTATCTACCCTCTAGCGGTCACTGGTGGCGTATTCGTAGCCCTCGCGCAGGGCCGCTGCGGCATCTTCACCCGAATCTTCTTCCACTGCCCTGGCAGGTTCTGCAGCGTGGGGGTCGCGAACCCTTCCAGCCTCCTGCTGGGCAGGGGCGCTTTTGCGGAAGCCAAAGTAGCCAGCCACGTCAAAACGCTTTTTAGCGGGCTGGTTTCTGGCGCCCTGCGGGGCTGCAGCTTCACCGGCGTCACGGGCAGTTTCTTCCCTTGTACCCTCCAACTGGGGAGCCTCGCTGGCCGCGGGCCCCTCCGGCTTCTTGGGGGCTGCTGCACCGGGGTCAGCGCTGGCGGTAGCGCTAGCGGCGCGGACGACCGGGCTCACCGTCCCTCGCCTGCGGCGGGTTGTGCTCCCGGTAGGGGGCTGAACGCTTGCAGGGGCGGCGTCCATAGGCTGGATGCTGGTGAGGGCTTCAAACAGATCAGGCTCAATGGGCCCGCCCCAGGTATCGGGCACCAGTTCCTGGGTCTCAACCTCGATGGGTTCAAGGTTGATGCTGCCCGCTTCCCTAGTCGGGGTCTCAAAATCGACCGGGTGCCCGGCCTCAGCAAAGCGCTCTTGCAGGTTGGCTCTGAGCAGGGTCTGGGCGAGGGCAGCGTCGCCAGATCGGGCGGCATCGACGATAGCCCGATACTCCATACGCAGGCGCGAGGCGGTAGCGCTCCATAGGGGAACCTGGCTGACCAGCTCGAAGCGGGCCTCAATCATGGCGTCACGCAGGGTCGCCAAGAGGGCAGAAATCAGGGCGTTGCCAGAGAGTCTTCCGAGTTGGATGTGGAAATCCGCTTCGAGCTCGTGAAAGTCGCTCAGGCTGGTAGCGTCGTCCTGCATGGCATCCACAATGCGGTCTAGCTCTTCAAAGGCCGACTGGTCGTAGTCGGGCCCTGTGAGGGCATGGTTTTCAAGCAGCAGGCAGGTTGCCAGCAGATCCTGGCGGGGCGAGAGGGAGCTAGCCAGATAGAGGCTAACGGCTGGCCCCGCCGAGGCCGCCGGTTCCCGCACCAGCTGGGCGATAATGCTCTTTTTCCGCCCCTCGTAGAGCCTGAGCACCCCGATTTCTTCGCAGTGCTTGAGGCTCTCCCGCATGTGGTTCTGACTGATACCCACCTCACGGGCCAGCACCCTGTCGTCGGGCAGGTTATCGCCCAGGTGCAGGGTCTGGTTAATCAGTTCGTTCTCAATCCAGTCGAGAAGCTGCTGATGGTGTGCCATACAGTCTTACAGTGTCCTTTGAAATAGCAGGGGGTGAGAGGGCAAAAAATCTAGCGGGAGCTACGGCGGCCCCAGCGGGTGAGCTTGGCCAAGAGACCTCGTTCGTCGCTGGCCTCCTCGGCACCCTGCCTATGGGCCTGGTCCTCGCTCGCCTTAGCCCGAGCCTCAGCATCGGCTACAACCTGGCGGGCAGCTGCCAGGGAATCCTCGTGCTCAGTTACCGCCGCAGTGGGCTCTACTTCTGCTGCTTCTGCCTCACCGGTTTCTACGGCCTGTACCTGCGATACCAGGCTCTTCCGGTTTTCTTGAGCCGCTACAGCCTTGAGGGCCGTTTCCTGGGCCATCACTTGTTCGGGGGTGGGCACCTTGAAGCTAATCGGCCCTTCGCCCTTTGCATCCAGGCTCAGGTTCTGGGCAAGCTGGCGCACCTGCTCGCTCACAGCGTCCTGCTGGTCCACGATGCCCTGTTCTACCTCAGCGACAAGGTCGCCCTCATCTGCTACCCGGTTTTCAAGCACGGGGGTAAAGGGGGTTAGCGGAGTGAAAGTAATACCGGCGGTGTTGGGGTGGGGCACGTCCACGGCCGGAGCGGACGCCTTGTCCTGCTGCTCAGGAGCAGACTGGGTAGCGGTCGAGCTTTCTCCGGCCTCCTCTGCCTGTAATTCTTCGAGGGCAGGGGCGGCCAGCAGCCCCTCCGCCCAGGCTGTAACGGTGGTCAAAGGCGTGGGGGTAATGGAGTAGAACCGCTTTTGGCCTACGGCTTCGGTTTCGACCAGACCGGCGGTGCGTAGTACCTTGAGGTGCTTAGATACGGTGGGCTGGCTGACGCCCAGTTCCTCGACCAGTTCGCCAACGGCTAGTCGTTCGACGGCTAGTGCCTGGAGGATGTGTCGCCGCGTGGGGTCGGCGATAACAGCAAATACGTCGTCTTTCATACTGACATCTTTACACATATATACCCACAATTGCATGTTTGACCAGCAGAAATGGGGACACTCTTCGTCTATGCCCAGCTAGCACTCAGGCTGAAAGCCAACGTACAGGGCCATCTGCCGGGCCCGATGACCCGCCCCTATACCGGCCTAGTCATACCAGGGATCAAGCCCCCAGAGGGGGAATACTTCCTTGCGGGTGGCCATAATGCTGCGGTCTACGCTGCTGGCCGGGTCGTAGCCAACCTCCCAGGAGTACCACCAGAGGTCCACGGGATCCCCCATCATAGTGGGCACCTTAGTCCCGTACTTTTCAAGCATATAAGCCTGCCACGATTCCGGCGTCGGCATATTTACGTCGAGGGGCTGACCGGCCGCCACCGCAATAAGGTGGCTCCAGGAGCGGGGCACAGCGTTGTAGATGGAGTAGCCCCCTCCCCCGGTGGCAATCCAGCGACCCTCACAGAGCTCGTCCGCCAGCAAGGAGATATGGGCGGCAATTTCCCGCTGCCCGTTAATGCTGATGTTCAGGTGCGACATGTCATCGGCCAGATGGGAGTCGCAGCCGTGCTGGCTGACAATCACCTCGGGCTGAAACTGTCGCAGAAGGCTAGGGACCACCGCGTCAAAGGCTCGTAGCCACCCTGAATCTGTGGTGCTTTCGGGCATGGCGATGTTAACCGAGGTTCCGGCAGCCACCCCTTCGGGCCCCACCTCGTTAGCGAAACCGGTACCGGGGAAGAGGGTCATGCCGCTCTCGTGCAGGGAAATGGTCATCACCCGGGGGTCGTCCCAGAAGATACTTTGCGTGCCGTCCCCGTGGTGGGCGTCCACATCGATATAGACGACCCGCTGCACCCCCGCTTCAAGCAGGCGGGCTATACCCACGGCGCAGTCGTTATAGATACAAAAGCCGCTGGCGTGATCGCGTGAGGCATGGTGCATGCCCCCACCGAAGTTAACGGCGTGCTTGACCTTACCGCTCAAGATAGCTTCGGCAGCCTGGTAGGTGCCCCCGGCGAGTCGGGCGGACGCCTCGTGCACCCCCTCAAACCCGGGGGTATCTTCGGTACCCAGCCCACAGCTGGCGATGGTCAGTGTGGGGTCGGCACTGATTTTTTGCACCGCGTCAATATAGGGGTAGTCATGGGCCAGCATGAGCTGGTGCACGGTGGCGATTTCAGGTTCTTCAAGCTCTACCTGCGGGAGGTCAAAAATCCCAAGGTCCCGCGCTAGGGAGGCTGTTGCGTCCAACCGCGAGGGGTGCATGGGGTGGTAGTCGCCAAAATAGTAGTTGGCCATGGCAGGGGTCCAGAGCACACGCACATCGGTGGGCGTCAGGCTGTCGATGATAGCCACCAGCACTACCTCCTTTGGTAAGTTGAGTCACACTTACCATTAAACACATAAAAACTCTGCGGGCACCACACCCCGCTTGTATGACACGCAGACTACGCTAGAGACGGCAGAAGAAAGCGAGGTGAAGAACATGGGCAAAATTGTGCGCAAGGTCCAGGAGCGCAAGCGAGTTCTGGACGCCATGGAACAGGGGCAGCTGGAATACCAGCAGCTCCTTCAAATTGTTAAGTTTTCGGCAACCTTCCAGGCCCGCATGGCCCACCTGCGCGACCTGGTAGACCGCCTCTTTGGATCGTCATCCTCGCGTATTGCTATTGCGGCCTTCTTGCTGGTCATTATTTTCTTCTCGCTTATGCTCTACACCCCCTGGGCCTCACGCGATGGCCAGCAGGTGGAGTTTCACCACGCTGTTTTTACGGCGACTAGCGCCGTGACTGTCACCGGTCTCACCACGGTTTCCACCGCCGAACAGTGGACTTTCTTTGGCCAGCTCATGATTCTCTTAGGTTCGCAGATTGGTGGCCTCGGCACGCTCACCCTCACCTCCATCCTGGCGCTGGCGGTGGGGCGCAAGCTGGGGTTGCGCTCCAAAATTATCGCCCAGGAATCCCTCAATATCGGACGCCTGGGTGAGGTTGGCTCAGTGCTCCGCACCGTGGCCTTCACCTCCATCGCCATTGAGGCCCTGATCGCCTTCACGCTTATCCCCCGCTTCCTGGTGCTGGGGGAGCCCCTCTGGCAGGCAGTCTGGCACGGCGTCTTCTATGCGGTCTCATCCTTCAACAACGCGGGCTTCACCCCCCACTCAGACGGCATTGTGCCCTACGGCCACGACCTCTGGATTCTCTTCCCCATCGCCCTGGGCGTCATGGTGGGCTCGCTCGGCTTCCCCGTCATTCTGGTGCTGCGCAACAACCTGCGCTTTAGCAAGTGGAACCTCAACGCCAAGCTCACCATCATCGGCACGCTGGTACTCTTCTTCCTGGGCTCCTTTGCCTGGGGCGCCCTAGAGTGGGGCAACGACCGCACCATCGGCACCATGGGCGCAGACGATAAAATCCTCAACGCCGCCTTTGCCTCGATTATGACCCGCTCCGGCGGCTTCAACCTAGTCGACATGGCAGATATCCACCCCGTCACCATGCTGCTCACCGACGTACTCATGTTCATCGGCGGCGGCTCCGCATCCACCGCAGGCGGCATCAAAATCACCACCATCACCGTGGTCTTCCTGGCGATCCTGGCAGAAGCACGCGGCGACCAGTTCGTCGTGGCTTTCAACCGCACCATTCCCGATGCTGTCCTCCGTATCGCTATCTCCGTGATTATGATGAGCTTCGTGTTTGTACTGGCAGGCACCACCGCTATTATGCTCATCAGCCAGGTCGGCCTCGACAGGGCTCTCTTTGAAGTCATCTCGGCCTATGCCACCTGCGGCCTGTCTACCGGGCTCTCGGCCGAGCTGCCACCGTCCGGAACCTATATTCTCTCCACCCTCATGCTGATCGGCCGTATCGGCACCATTACCATAGCTACCGGCCTGGCCATGCGCTCCCGCCGCCGCCTCTACAAATTCCCCGAAGAAAGGCCCATCATTGGCTAGAAAAGATTTCCGCCCCGCCCATAGTGCCCCCGTGCTGGTGATTGGCCTAGGACGCTTTGGTTCGGCTACCGCTGCCCAGCTCGTTCGCCAGAACAAGGAAGTGCTGGTCGTTGAGAAAGATCCGGTGCTGGTGCAGAAATGGTCGGGCGACCTCACCTACGTGGTTGAGGCAGATGCCACCGACATGAATGCCCTGCGCCAGTTGGGGGCCCAGGACTTTACCGCCGCCGTGGTGGGTGTGGGTACCTCCGTGGAGGCCTCGGTGCTCATTACCGCCAACCTGGTGGACCTGGGCATCGAACGTATTTGGGCTAAAGCTATCACACCTTCCCATGGCAAGATTCTCTCCCGTATTGGAGCACACCGGGTTGTTTACCCGGAGTCGGATGCGGGGGTGCGAGCAGCCCACCTAGTCTCAGGGCGACTACTGGACTTCATCGAGTTCGATGACGACTTTGCCATCGTCAAGATGTACCCTCCCAAGGAGACCCACGGCTTTACCCTGTCTGAGTCTGATGTGCGGTCTAAATACGGGGTGACCATCGTGGGAGTGAAATCGCCGGGTGAAGAAATTACCTATGCGACGCCCGATACCCGGGTTTCTTCTCGCGATTTATTGATTGTCTCTGGCCAGGTGGACCTGATTGAAAGGTTTGCTGCACGCCCCTAACAGGTTTATACCTACAAGAAAGCCCTGACCACACCCTATACTCGCCTGAGCATGGAAACCGCTCAGGTGTCTTCCGAAATAATTCGTCTTTTTTTGATTTTCAGGGTGCATAAACTTAAAAACTGGCATATAGTTATAACTACCTCTAAAGGTGCGAGTGATTACTGAACGGTCCGCGAACCCGTTCAAGTAGCTCAAGGCCTGAAGATTCCCAGATGGTTCCCCCTAATCCCATCTACTTCAGGTTGCGAGCCTTCTCTTGAAGCCGGATCCCTACCGGCAGAAGAGAAAGCTGAAGGCCAGTCCGATTCCCTACGGACTGGCCTTTAGTGTATCCAGACTGCTTTTGTTTGCAAGGAAAAGCAGGCTGCTTACCTCAGCCCCATCAGGGGTTTTGGTAACACAGCCTGCTTTTACAGATCCTCTTTTTTAGACTAGGCCTGTACTATTTTTCGGAGCTGAACTCTTCGGTCATTTCCTCGTTCCGAGCTAGGCAGGCCCGCATAGCGGTCTCCGTCAGTTCAAAAAGGCCACCATCAATATAGGCGGTAATTGCCCTATCGGTTGTACCCTTGGGGCTGGTAACCGCCTTGCGGAGATCCTGGGGGTTGGGGTCAGCATCCAGCAGATAGCCCGCGCCCGCCACCGTAGCAGCAGCCAGTTCAGTAGCAGTCTTTTCGTCGAGACCCAGCTTTACGCCCGCAGCGGCCATGGTTTCTGCTAGTAAGAAGGCGTAGGCAGGGCCTGAGCCAGATACAGCGGTCACCGCCCCCATCTGCTCTTCCTCAACCTCAATCACCCGGCCTGCTGCCCCCAGAACCGAAGCAGCGGCCTCCTTCAGTTCCTCGGTCACGGTTTGTCCCACCGAGATAGCAAGCACCCCCTTGCCCACCCGCGAAGGAGTATTGGGCATGCAACGGATTGCCGGCTGTCCCTCGGGCAGGGCCCGTTGCAGGGCTTCTAGGGTAATACCGGCAGCAACCGACACCACTACGGTCTTCTCGCCCAGAGCCGGTGAAATTTCGCGGGCAAGATCAAGAATGGCGTAGGGCTTGACGCCCAGCAGCACCACGTCGGCCCCTTCAGCGGCTTTAAGGTTAGCCTGCGCGTCATCCTCACCGGCAAGAATGGTTACGCCCTGAGCCCCCTCCCCCAGTTTCTCACGCAGGGTAGAGATGCTGGCGTGGGAGCCAACGGTCGCGCGCACAGAGGTAGGGTCGGTACCCGCAGCGAGCAGACCCGAGGCAATCGCTCCGTTCATGGAGCCGGTTCCGATAAAAGCAACGGTAGTCATGATGTTCTCCTTCGAATATGACACGTACGATAACGCGGCCCAGGCTCGTGCTCGCTGCCGACCCTCTCACCTGGTTCGCTAGCGCTCACAAGGTGATTCACGCCAGCCCCGAGCCAGCAGCTTCGCTACGAGCCTGGGCCGCGAATTCTCCTGATACGCACCGAGATTGTTTCCTCACAGGCTCCACAATCTCAGCACTTATCGAGCTAGGTGGGTGCGAGCGAACTGCAGGGTCTCGTAGAGCATGTCATCGCGGGCCCCTGCTCCCTTGGCCTTGCGGGTTGATACTTCAGCGCAGACAACGCCGTCAAAATCGCTAGCTGCGATGTACTGCAGGGTCTCGGCGACGGGCTGGGTGCCGTGGCCGGGTACCAGGTGTTCGTCCATGACTTTATCCCCCGATCCATCTGTCAGATGCACGTGCCCCAGGCGGGAGCCGATGCGTTTGACGGCTTCTAGGGAGTCGTCACCGGCTGCGGCTGCGTGGGAGAAGTCCCAGGTCATCCAGTCGTAGTCGAAGCGGGAGGGGTCCCAGTGAGGGGCGTACATCTCTATCGCGTGGCCTTTGACTGACCAGGGGTACATGTTCTCTACCGCGATTTTGACGTTCTCAAGTTCAGATATTTCCCGCACGCCCGCCACGAAGTTCTTGGCGTAGAGCTTCTGCCAGCGGAAGGGCGGGTGGGCGACGATGACGTCCGCCCCCACAGCCTTGGTCATTTTGGCTGCCATCTGCATCTTGTTCCAGGCCCGGCCCCAGACCTGCTGGGTTAGGAGCAGGGTGGGGGCGTGAATGGCGGAGATGGGAATCTGGTATTTCTGGATCAGGTCGAGCAGGTCGTGGGGCTCTTGGGAGAGGGCCGAGTGGGTGATCATGACTTCCACGCTGTCGTAGCCCAGGTCTACGGCGGTTGAGAAGGTTTCGGGTACGCCGAGCGGGAAGAGGCAGGAGGTAGAAAGCGCCACCGGTACGGGTTTGCGGGCGGACGGGCTCTTGGGTGCGTCGGTGCTCATGGCTAGTCCTGCACGAATTCGGCGAGGGAGCGGGGGTCGATCATGGCTTCGGGCCCCTGCTGGGAGAGGTAGTTCATACGTCGTAGTACCAGGCCCTCGCGCAGGGCCCAGGGGGAAACGCGCATGCGGTCTACGCCGAAGACGGCCATGGCGGTTTCTGCCGCGATAGCCCCGGCTAGCATCTGTTCGGCACGGACGTCTGAGACTCCGGGCAGGCCGGCACGTTCTTCGGGGGGCATAGCTTCCAGGCGGCGGGTCCAGAGTTTGAGGTCTTCGAGTGACATTTCGCGCTTGACGAAGGGACCTGCCGAGTAGGGGGCTGCCCCGCAGATACGGGCGAGGGAGCGGAAGGTTTTGGAGGTGCCCACGACCATGTGGGGCTGCCCGTAGGCCAGCAGGGTTTCGGCAACGGGTTCTAGGGTTTCGCGCACGTACTTGCGGAGTTTTTTGATTTCCTTGGGGGACGGCACGGGGGCGCTGAACCAGTCGCCGGTTAGGCGGGTGGCACCCAGCGGCACGGAGATTGCGTCGTCGGGGTAGGCGTCCATGCCGGTGGAGAACTCGAAAGAGCCGCCGCCGATGTCGAAGTTGAGAATGCGGCCGGCGCCCCAGCCCTGCCAGTGGCGCACGGCGTGGTAGGTGATGGCGGCTTCCTGGTCGCCGGTGATTTCGGTGAGGTTGACGCCGGTCTGGTTCTGCACGTGCTGCAGCACCTCGGGGCCGTTCTTGGATTCACGAATGGCGCTGGTGGCAAAGGCTAAGAGGTCTTCCGCCCCGTGCTCAATCGCGTAGAGTACTGCGGACTTCACGAAGGCGGTGAGGCGGTCGCGACCCTCATCGGTGATGTTGCCGTCCGCGTCGATGTAGCGGACGAGCTGTAGGGGCTCCTTGTGGGCTGCGGTGTAGGCTTCGGGGCGGGAGCCTAGCTGCCCCTCAATCAGAAGCAGGTGGCCGGTATTTGAGCCAATATCGAGCACGCCTAGACGCATGGGTCCCCCTTGAGTGGTGACAAAAAGTTTTCCTGCCTACCAGTGTACAAGGATGGGACCCATGCGATAACCGGCTACTCGCCCGCTTTCTGAGCGGTGCTCTTCTTGGTCGTAGTCTTCTTGGCTGTGGTTTTTTTAGCCGTGGTTTTCTTGGCCGCCGGCTTCTTGGCGGCGGTCTTGCGCTTAACCGGGCCCTTAGCTCGTTTCTCAGCGAGCAGCTCAACCGCGCGGGTGTGGGTCAGGGACTCGATGGTTTCGCTGCGGGGCACCGTAATGTTGGTGACGCCGTCGGTGATGTAGGGGCCGAAACGGCCGTCCTTCACCACGATTTTCTTTTCAGAGACCGGGTCTACGCCGAGCTCAGCCAGCGGGGGCTTGGCGGCGCCGCGTCCGCGCTGCTTGGGCTGGGAGTAAATCTCCAGGGCCTGCTCCAGGGTGATAGAGAAAATCTGATCCTCGGTCTCCAGAGAGCGGGAGTCGGTGCCCTTCTTCAGATAGGGGCCGAAACGACCGTTCTGGGCAGTAATTTCGGTGCCCTCGGCATCGGTACCGACCACGCGGGGCAGGGCCATAATCTTGAGGGCGTCGTCCAGGGTGACGGTTGCCAGGTCCATAGACTTGAAGAGGGAGCCGGTGCGGGGCTTTTCAGCCTTGGGCTTCTTCTTGGGCTTGGGCTTGCCGTTCTTGTAGTACTCGGTGGGCTGGGCGTCCATCCAGGCGGCGATTTCTTCCTCGGTCATCTCGGGGATAACCTCGGTGACGTAGGGGCCAAAACGGCCGTCACGGGCCACAATGGTGCGGCCGGTGGCCGGGTCAACGCCGAGTTCACGGCCGTCGTTCTTACCGGCTTCCAGCAGTTCAGCGACCTTTTCTTCGGTCAGCTCATCGGGAGCCAGGTCAGCCGGTACATTGGCGCGGATGGGGTCCTTGATTTCGCCGGTTTCGGTATCGATTTCGCCGCCGGTCTCAAGGTAGGGGCCGAACTTACCCACGCGCAGGTTCACGCCGGGAGCGACCTCTACAGAGTTGATCGCGCGGGCGTCGATGTCACCCAGGTTGTCAACAATGGGCTTGAGACCGCGCTTGTCTCCCCCACCGAAGTAGAAGTGAGACAGCCACTCGGGGCGGGCCTCTTCACCGCGGGCAATGCGGTCAAGATCTTCTTCCATTTCGGCGGTGAACTCGTAGTCCACGTACTTGGCGAAGTGCTCTTCGAGCAGGCGGACGACCGAGAAAGCGGTCCAGGAGGGCACCAGGGAGCCGGAGCGGTTATTGACGTAGCCGCGGTCCATGATGGTCGAGATGACGGCTGCGTAGGTTGAGGGGCGGCCAATGCCGAGCTCGTCCATAGCCTTGACCAGGGATGCCTCGGTGTAGCGGGGCGGGGGTGAGGTTTCGTGGCGGGCAGCTTCGATATCGCTACCGCGCAGGGAGTCGCCTTCTGCCAGGTTGGGTAGGCGCTTGTCGTCCTTGCCGTCCTTGGCCTCGCCCTTGCCCTCTTCGCCGCGCAGGGCGTCCTTGCCTTCTTCGTAGGCGGCGAGGAAGCCGCGGAAGGTAATGACGGTGCCGGACGCTGCGAACTCGGCATCCCGGCCGTCGGCGGCGGTTGCCCCCAGGCGGACGGAGGCGGTGGAGCCCTTGGCGTCAGCCATCTGGGAGGCGACGGTGCGCTTCCAAATCAGCTCGTAGAGGCGGAATTCGTCGATGCTTAGCGCACTCTTGACCTCGGCGGGGGTACGGAAGGAATCCCCCGCAGGGCGGATCGCTTCGTGGGCTTCCTGGGCGTTCTTGGACTTGGAGGTGTAGACGCGCGGGGAGGCGGGCACAAAGTCGGCACCGTACAGTTCAGCTGCCTGCTTGCGGGCAGCCTGGGTCGCCTGGTCAGACAGGGCAACCGAGTCGGTTCGCATGTAGGTGATGTAACCGTTCTCGTAAAGGCGCTGGGCCACCTGCATGGTGGAGCGGGACGAGAAGCGGAGCTTACGGGCGGCCTCCTGCTGCAGGGTTGAGGTGGTGAAGGGGGCAGCGGGGCGGCGGGTGTAGGGCTTAGTGTCGACCGAGCGGACGGCGAACGCGGCGGACGCCAGCGCGGACGCCAGGGAGCTGGCGGCGGCTTCGTCCAGGTGGGCAACCTTGCCGCGGGCGCTGGTCTTGAGGGTGCCGTCGTCGGCAAAATCCTTGCCAGTGGCCACGCGGGCACCGTCAACGGCAGAAAGCTTGGCGGTGAAGGATTCGGAGGCAGAGGTGGTGAAGGTACCGGTGAGGTCCCAGTAGGTGGCTGAGCGGAAGGCCATGCGTTCGCGCTCGCGCTCTACGACCAGGCGGGTTGCCACAGACTGCACGCGCCCGGCTGAAAGGCCGCGGGAGACCTTGCGCCAGAGCACCGGTGAGAGCTCGTAACCGTAGATACGGTCGAGCACACGGCGGGTTTCCTGGGCGTCCACCAGGTTGTTATCGATGTCGCGCAGTTCGTTGAAGCCGCGCTGGATCGCTTCTTTGGTGATTTCGGGGAAGGTCAGACGGTAGACGGGCACCTTGGGCTTGAGCACCTGCAGCAGGTGCCAGGCAATGGCTTCACCTTCGCGGTCACCATCGGTTGCCAGGTAGAGGGCATCGGACTCTTTGAGCAGGCGCTTGAGCTCGGTGACCTTCTTTTTCTTATCGGGGTTGACCACGTAGTAGGGCTCGAAGCCTTCTTCTACGTTGACCGCAAACTTGCCGACGGGGCTCTTTTTGAGCTCATCGGGCAACTCAGAGGGCTGGGGAAGGTCGCGAATATGCCCCATGGAGGATTCAACGATGAAGGCATCGCCCAGGTACCCGCTGATGGTTTTCACCTTCGAGGGGGATTCCACGATCAGCAGTGACTTGCCGTGCTCGGTGGTTGCCTTAGTGGGCACTGAGGGCTCCTTGGGGTCGGTTTTTCGCGTGTATGCACAACAATAGCCGACTTACGGGGCTTCGTGTCTACTTAGACCGCTGTGACCTTAGAGCGCGGGTGTGCGGGGCCAGCGCCGACGCTGGCCCCCTTAGCCCCTTAAAGCTCGTCGGCAGGTTCTGCCCCGATTTCGAACTCGCGCCCGCTGACGCTCACCGGCTCTACCTCAACCCAGTTGGTCTTGTAGGTCGGTGAGTAGGTGCGCAGGCCCAGGGCTTCAACCGCGTCGAGGTCGGCTTCGCTGGTGAGCCAGTGGGCGTTGCCGTGCACGACAACGGAGCGGGCTGTACCGTCGATGACCTCGTCAATTTCGAAGGCGGCCTTGCGGCTGATGACGACTTCTGAGAGCTTCTGGCCGGCTGCGGTGCGGAAGTAGATTTTCTTCTCGTGCACCACAAAGTTGACGGGGTAGATATCTACCTCCCCGCCAACAGCCAGGGCCAGGCGGCCGAACTCGTGGGCAGCTAGCAGCTCCCAGCAGCGGTCTTCAGACAGGGTTTTAATAGGATTCTCTACCATGGCCCCAGTCTAGTCGCCCTGGTCAATCCGCAAAAAGCCCTTTTCGAGCAGTTCGCGCATGTTACTGATTAATACTTGTCTGGGTTCTTCGGTCTCCCAGCCCAGCAGGGCAGCTAGGGCACCGACGATTTGACCGGCGGTCAGTTCCCCGTCGCAGGCAGAGACGAAGCCGGAGGTCTCTGTAGTTTCTAGGATGGTGCGGCGCAGCCCGGCACCTGCACGCAGCAGAATCACGGAGGGGTGCTCAGCGCCGGGAGTGGAGTGGCGTTCTTCGGTGACGTCGCCCGCTACCACCAGGTGCTGCTCGAGCAGCTGTTCATCGGTCAGGGCCGTCACCCGGTCATAGTGCTCCACCGCCTCGGTGATGAAGGGGGCGATGGGCTGCTGGATGGGGTAGGTAATTTCTTCGAAGCGGTGCAGGCGCTCCCCTGCGGACGCCGGGTTCGGCTTGCGTAGCCAGATCATGCCAAAGCCGATGGAGCCGACCCCGCGGGAGGCAAAGTCGCGCAGGTAGGCGGTGTAGGCGGCCTCAAAGTGGGCAGGGTCGCGGTTTTCGCTGGCGTCGCGCAGCCAGGTTTCGGCGTACTGTTCTGGTTCGAGCACCTCGCGCTGGATGAACCAGGCTTCGGTTTCCTCCCCCACCCAGGCGCGGGGGCGGTCTGCCCAGTCGACGGGGCCGTCCTGCCCGTCAACGGGAATTTCCCAGTTACCCAGCATCTGGGCGCGCCCGCCGGGGGCGAGCACAGTGGGTAGCTGCTGTACCAGGGTTGAGACGATACCGTCCCCTGCCATGCCGCCGTCGCGGTAGGTGAACTGGTCTTCGGGGCTCTCGTGGTCGCTACGCGGGGTGATCACGAAGGGCGGGTTAGAGACCACCAGGTCGAAGGTTTCACCGGCGACCGGTTCGAGCAGGGAACCTAAGCGCAGGCTCACGCGCTCTTCGAGGTTGGTCGCATCAAGGTTCAGGGCGGACGCGTTGAGCAGCAGGTTGAAGCGGGTAAAGGCCAGGGCGCGCTCGGAAATATCGGTAGCGGTCACGTGGCGGGTGTGGGCCAGCAGGTGGAAGACCTGGATGCCGCAGCCGGTGCCCAGATCGAGGGCCCGGTCTACGGGGGTTCGCTCGGTAAGCTGGGCCAGGGTAAGGGAGGCATGGCCGATACCCAGCACATGGTCCTTGCGCAGGACGCCGGGGCGCTGGTGGGCGCCCAAATCGCTGGCCACAAAGAGTTCGGTTCCATCGTCGGCGGCGTGCGGCCGCAGGTCTACGGCAGCCTGTACCAGGCCGTCCTCGGCGGGCTCCGCCAGCCCCAAATCCAGCAGCAGGTCCAGGCTACCTGCCCCCAGTGCGTCCTCAAGGTCCCCACCGGGCAGGGCGGTGCCAAAGAGGAAGAAGCGCACCAGCTGGGCCAGATTCCGCTGGGCGGTGGTAAAGGTTTCTGATGTGGCCTCCTGCCCCAGAATCTGGCTCACTCGGTAAAGGCCGGGCACCACCTGGTCGCGGGTCATGGCCTCAAAAGCGCGGGACCCTAGTAGCTCCTCGATACCGTCGTAGGTGTAGTTGAGCTCGGTCAGGGCAGCGTGCAGGCGGGTGAGGGCGGCAGTATCGGCGCTGACGGGGGCACCGGGAACACGAGAAAAATCAGAAGTCATCACGCTCTCTATTTAACCGTATGAGCGGTACGGTAGAGACATGTTATTTGCATTCTCTGTAGCCCCCACCGGCGGCGGAGACCCGTCCGGGTCCGTACACGACGCCGTTGCAGAAGCCGTCCAGATCATCCGCGATTCGGGCCTGCCCCACCGCACTGACGCCATGTTTACCACCATCGAAGGTGACTGGGACGAGTGCATGGCCGTCATCAAAGCCGCCACCGAAGCCGTTGGAAAGTACGGCAACAGGGTCTCCCTTGTGCTCAAAGCCGATATTCGCCCAGGTCACGACTCAGGCGAACTCACCGGCAAACTCGACCGCCTCGAAGAAGCCATCGCCCGCAGAGCTGAAGGCTAATGCGTATCTGGTCGGTGCACCCCTCCCTGCTCGATGCCAAGGGGCTAGTGGCCTGCTGGCGTGAGACCCTGCTTGCCCAGAAAGTGCTCCAGGGGCTCACCCAGGGCTACACCAACCACCCCCAGCTGAACCGTTTCAAAGCCTCTAGTGACCCCCTGGCCTACATCTGCACCTACCTGCACGGGCTGGCTGATGAGGCTGATAGACGGGGCTATAACTTCAACCGCAGTTTGCTGGTGCTCCCTGCTCAACCTGAGTTGTCACCGCTACCAGTTACCGACGGCCAGCTAGACTACGAAATCTCATTTTTGGCAGAAAAAGTAAAAGCCCGCTCCCCACAGTGGTATGACCAGTATTTTTCCACGTCACCCACTAAAGTCACCCACCCGCTCTTCACCGTCGTACCCGGCCCCATCGAAAACTGGGAAAAGGTCAAATAGTAATCAAGGTGATTTTTTCTAGAGGTCTGGGTTATATTTACCTTATGGCAAATGCAGAAAAAATTGCCGAACTGGAAAAGTCCATCGCTGACTGGAAGGAAAAGGCCGCTAACGGTGGCCCCGCCTTCATCGCAGAGATTATCGAGAAGCTTGAGGCCGAACTGGCCGTAGAGCAGAACTCCTAAAGATTTTTCCCTTCGGTATTACCACACCAGTTCAACCGTTATCCAGGGGCGCGCAAGCGCACATACTTTAGAGAGAAATACCTCCCGCATATCGCACTGCGGGAGGTATTTTATTGTTTCTTTAAGCGGCCTGCGGGCTCGTTACAGCCTGCCAGAGATACATACGGTAGTTCTCGTCGGTGATTTCGCCGGGCCCGTACACTTCTAGGCAGACGCCGGTAGGCTCCAGCCCCTTCGAGGGGATAAAGGTGCTGGCCAGGTGGTTGAAGCCCGCCTTAATATGGGCAGGGGGGACGCCCGGGGTAATGGCCCCCTGCACCAGGACGGTAGCGTACATAGCAGCCGGTACCATCACGCCGGTCAGCCCAAGGGCCGCAACGTCCTTAATACCGCCGGGCACAATGAAACCCGCCGTGTAGGTAAAATCGGTATCGTCGGCGTCCGGCATGACAACGCCCACCTTCTGCAGCTTTTCTACCGCAGCCAGGCGCTGGGCGGCCAGGTCGCCCTCACCCGACTCAAGTGTGCTGTAGAGGCGCTCCCACCAGGAGCCGAAGTCGCTCTCTTCTGTCGCCGGGTCGGTGACACCGGCGACCATGAAGGTGCCATACTCAATCAGAGCTGTTTCGTAAGCCGGGGTCTTCTGCTCACTCATGCTGACGCTGCCGCAGCCTCGCGCTCGGCCTCTGCTTTAGCCTGGCAGTCGGGGCACAGGAGCACTAGGTCGCGCACGCCGTCGACATCTAGGTTGACGAAGGTATTTGCCTTAGCACCGCAGTGTTCGCACTCGCCGATTGTGACGGTGTCGGGTGAGAAGTTCATGTGCTGGCGTTTGTCGAAGATGTAGAGTGAACCTTCCCAGAGGCCGGAGTCGCCGTACTTTTCGCCGTAGCGCACGATGCCGCCGTCAATCTGGTAGATCTCTTTGAAGCCGCGGTTCTTCATCAGGGCCGAAAGAATTTCGCAGCGGATACCGCCGGTACAGTAGGTGATGACGGGCTTGTCTTTGAGGTCATCGTACTTGCCCGATTCGATTTCTTGAATGAAATCGTGGGTGGTGCGCACATCGGGCACAATAGCGTTCTTGAACTTGCCGATTTTTGCTTCGAAGGCATTGCGGCCGTCGAAGAAGACGACCTCGTCGCCGCGCTCTTCAACCAGCTTGTTGACTTCTTCGGGCTTCAGGTGCACGCCGCCGCCCACCACACCGTTTTCATCGACGATGAGTTCATCGGGGGTACCGAAGGCGACAATCTCGTCGCGGGCCTTTACCGAGAGGCGGGGGAAGTCGCTAGCGCTGCCGTCAGACCACTTGAGTTCGAGCTTTTCGAAGCCCGGGTACTGGCGGGTAGTTTTGCCGTACTGTTTCAGGGCGTTGATGTCGCCGCCCAGGGTACCGTTGATGCCGTGCTTAGAGATCAGGATGCGGCCGGTCAGGCCCAGCTTCTCGCAGAGAGCACGCTGCCACAGCATCACAGCCTTGGGGTCGGTCACAGGGGCAAAGCAGTAGTAGAGGATAATTTTTTCTTGAGACACACCCCTATTTTAGACCTTATGCCCCTCGGTGGGGCGGCGACTGGCGTTCCTAGCCCAGGCGGAAGCGGCGCCCGGTCATTTTCTGCGGGGTCAGCTCCACAAACTCCAGCTTCTCGGTATCGAGCCAGGGCTCAAGGTTGAGCTTGCCAACGTAGTCAATGTCGCGGGTTTCGGTCAGCAGGCGGGCTGTGGCAAAGACATTGACCGAGTAGGCGTGACTGCCCTCTGCCCGGTCGAACTGCACGGTTACTTTCTCGTTCATCAAAAGCTGGGTAAGTTTGCTGCCGGAGGCGGTGCGGAAGAAAATGCGAACCCCGTCGGTCACAATGTTGAGCGGGGTGATGTGCACGTAGCCATCCTCGCCTACCGTGCCCAGACGGGCAAACCGGGTGCCCTCAATCAGCTCCCAAATCTGCTCTTCGGTGAGGACCGTGACCACAGGCTCCTGCTCGGTGGTCTTCTTACCCTGAATGTTCATTGGAATACTCATACAGCCCATTATCCCACCCCTTATAGTGCAGGTCACAGATAACGGGGGCAGAAAGAGCAAATATTTACGCGCGCTCTCGCGGTGCCATAATAGACGGGTGCCTACCGATGCCCTTCCCCCGCGCTCACACCCAGCCGGAGCCCCGTCCACTCGCGCTCCCCAGCCCGGTGAGCTGGCCGTGGTGCTCGACCAGTTGGGGCTGGCGTCCTTACCTGAGCAGGTCACCCATGTGCGCACTCTACCTGCCCGGCGCGCTGAAACTGCCCCCTGGCCGTCCTGGGCCCACCCGCGGGTGGTTGAGGCCTACCAGAACCTAGGGGTCGCCGAGCCCTATCTACACCAGGTGCAGGCGGCAACGGCCGCGCACGACTCCCCCGGCAACCGGCACGTCATTCTGGCAACGGGAACCGCCTCGGGTAAGTCCCTGGCCTACCAGCTACCCGCCCTTGACGCTATCTACCGGGGCGAATTCGAGGCCCAGGCTAGCGGCTTTGATTCTGGGCGGGCAACGGCCCTCTATCTCTCCCCTACCAAGGCCCTGGCGGCAGACCAGCTGGCCTCCCTGCGCAACTTAGGACTTCCCGGGCTCGTGGCTGAGAGCTACGACGGCGATACCCCGCAGGCCGACCGCCGCTTTATTCGCGAGCGCGCCAACTTCATTCTGGCTAACCCGGATATGCTGCACCACGCTATCTTGCCCAATCATGCCCGGTGGGCTGGGTTTTTGCGCAAGCTCAAGTATGTGATTGTGGATGAGGCCCACGGCTACCGGGGCGTCTTTGGGGCCCATGTTTCTCTGCTGATGAGGCGGTTACGGCGGGTGTGCCGCTACTACGGTGCTACCCCGGTGTTTATTGGGGCATCTGCTACCAGCGCTGAGCCTGCTGAGTCTTTTGCCCGGCTGATTGGGTCGCGGCCCACCGCGGTTACCGCGGTAACTGAGAGTACCGCTCCGCGCGGTGCTACCCATGTACTGCTGTGGGAGCCGGAGTTTACCGATGCGGCTGCGGTCAATGACAAGCTTTCTGCCCACGCCAACGGGGTGAGTGTTCGGCCCGGTGCCCAGGGTAGTGGCGCGGGTGAGAACGGGGCGCCGGTGCGTAAGTCGGTCATTACCCAGAGCGCTGAGATGCTCACTGACCTGGTGGTGAACCGTACCCGCACGATTTCCTTTATTAAGTCCCGTCGCGGGGCTGAAGCTATCGCGCAGACCGCTGGCCGCTATCTCGATGAGGTTGAGCCCGGCCTTTCTGCCCGTATCGCAGCCTATCGGGCGGGCTACCTGCCCGAGGAGCGGCGGGCCCTTGAGGCCAGCCTGCGCCGGGGTGAGATTCTGGGCGTAGCCTCGACCAACGCCCTGGAGCTGGGTATTGATATTGCGGGGCTGGATGCCGTGCTGGTGGGCGGATGGCCTGGCACGCGGGCGTCCTTCTACCAGCAAATAGGACGAGCGGGCAGGGCAGGGCAGGACGCTTTTGCCGTCCTGATTGCCAGCGAAGACCCCCTCGATACCTACCTGGTGCACCACCCCGAAGATATCTTTGACCGGCCGGTTGAAAAAACCGTTTTCGACCCTGAGAACCCCTATGTGCTTAGTCCGCATCTGTGTGCTGCGGCAGCTGAGATTCCCCTGCGCCGGGAGGAGCTCATGGTCTTTGGGCGCACCACCGAGGCGCTGTTGGGCCGCCTGGTGGAGCAGGGCTACCTGAGACAGCGGGCTACCGGCTGGTTCTGGACCCACCCCGAGTCTGCCAGTGACTTTGTGAACCTGCGCGGGGGTGGTTCTCCCCTGCAGATTATTGACTGCGAAACGGGTGCTGTAATTGGCAGTATGGACGACGGCCACGCCCACTCCCAGGGGCACCCCGGCGCTATTTACACTCACCAGGGCAAGACCTATGTGGTGGAAGATCTTGATGAGGACAACAAGGTTATTGCGGTCTCGGCAGTGAGCCCCGATTATTACACCCAGTCCCGTGATATCACCGAAGTGACCGTGCTGGGTGCTGAGGAAACGCGGCAGCAGGGGCAGGTGTCGTTGAACTATGGCAGGGTGCGGGTTCGTTCCCAGGTGGTGGGCTACCAGCGGAAGTCCCTGGTGGGCCAGCAGGTTCTGGGTGATGAGCCGCTTGACCTTGCCCCGCAGGAGTTGCAGACCAGGGCTATCTGGTGGGCTATGCCAGCTACCCTGTTGCACGCTGCGGGTATTCATGAGAGGGATATCCCCGGGGCCCTGCATGCCGCTGAGCACGCCGCTATCGGTCTGCTCCCCCTGGTAGCTACCTGCGACCGGTGGGATATCGGTGGTTTATCGACCGCCTTTCATATCGATACCGAACAGCCCACGATTTTCGTCTACGACGGCCACCCTGGCGGGGCTGGCTTTGCCGAGCGGGGCTTTGAGCAGGTGGGGCACTGGCTGCGGGCCACTCTCGATACGATTTTGGCCTGCGAGTGCGAGCTGGGCTGCCCCTCGTGTGTGCAGTCCCCCAAGTGCGGTAACCGGAACGAGCCCCTGCACAAGGCGGGCGCCGCCCGGCTTTTAGCTGCCCTGCTCGTTGAGGCCGATGAACTCACCGATGAAGAGCGCAGAAGACTGCTCAAGCCTTTAGGCCCGGCGGTTGAAAGCCCGGTAGCTGGGGAAACAGGAGCCGAGGGTTACGCAGCGGGTAGCCGAGTGGAGGGCGAGCCTACCCCGGTGGGTGTAGCTGAGTCTTTGACCGGCTTCGCCGCTACCGACGACCCCTTCTAGCCTTGCTATAGCGAGCGGGGCTGGCCTCGGTTATGAGGAATCAGGTGGCCCAGCCCGGGATATGCCCTCAGCGGGACCAAGGAAAGCGAAGGGGCCGGTGATATCAACGAGGGTGCGGACGTCCACCGTCCCGCCCAACCCGGCGGGCTGGCCGCAGCCACCCAACCGGGCCCCGTTGGACTGGGCAATGCGCTCGGCGACCGCACAGGGTTCTCCGGGGGCAAGGCCGCGGGCTACGTCCGCTGCGGCAAGAGCCGCTAGATCCGCTGCTGCCGCTGCCCGGTGCTGCGCGGTAATGACCCCAATGAGCCCGGCACAGGTAGCCCCGAGAATAAGAAGAGCGCAGACCAGGCCCACCGTGGCAACGGTGCTGCTTCCTCGTTCCCACTCAACTTCGCGATTCATGGGTCAGCGCTCCCGGTGGTGGCGCTGTATTCGGTGAGGGCCCGTGCATCGGCGGTAAGCGTCCAGCCGCTGACCTTTCCCACAACTCCCGGAGCTTGTCTGCTCACCGTTACGACCGTCATGTCGTCATCCTGAACCAGGGTGACGGTAGCTGCGGGGTCTATCTCCTGCACGATGCGGGTTACGGTCTCGGCTGTTTCCCCGCGGGCTGCTGCCCGGGCTCCCAGGCGAGCGCCCTCTTCCAGTTTGAGCTGTACGATACCGGTTGCGGCAGCTCCCAGCACCAGGGCCAGAACAAACACAAGGGCAGGGAGTATCACCGCAAACTCGGCAGTGCTTGACCCTCTCTCATCTTCTGGTGCGGCTAGTATCTGCACGGTATCACCACCTTATCTTGGGCTGAGGGTTCCAGGGTTTTCAGGTATCGATTACGGATTTTCCTGTCTCTGTGCCCGGGCGGTTCAGCCCGGGCACAGAGACAGAAGGCGGTCTACGCGCCGGTTGAGAGGGCTGTTTGCACCAGCCCCAGCAGCATCTGGCGGACTTCTTCAGATTTGAGGATGACCACGAGTAGGCCAGCAAAGCCTACGGCCGCCAGCATGACGATTCCGTACTCGGCGGTCGTAGCGCCCGCTTCGGGGTCATCGAGACCGGCCTG
The DNA here is from genome assembly GCF_928381415.1 of Rothia nasimurium. Classification (GTDB taxonomy): domain Bacteria; phylum Actinomycetota; class Actinomycetes; order Actinomycetales; family Micrococcaceae; genus Rothia; species Rothia nasimurium_H. The sequence goes on along the minus strand of NZ_CAKMSF010000003.1, from coordinate 114,051 downwards.
AAAGACCTGGCCTTCTACAGGTGATGTGGGGTGAGTGTTCGACACGGTTTCCTCCTTGATATGGTGTTCCTCGGCGGCCTTGCCGAGGCGCTGTGTTCTTTCGGGTGAACTCGGGTGAAGACGGGGTAAGGGGCGGGTTGAGGTAGTGAGAAAGACGCCGGGGCCTTCACCCGAGGTACCTGTAGCTTTCCAGTTGCCCGAGATAGCGTAAAGAGTAGTGTTACCTGTGGATAAGGGCAGCGGGCCTGCTCTCCTGTCTTTTCAGGGAGCAAAACTCCCGACCCCCTCGTCAGCGGTGCAGCCGTGACACCTTTATGACGCCCCTGCGCCCTCCACTGGGTACCTGTGGACAACCTGTCCGTACCACCTGCCCGCTTCTAAAAAAGCGCCGGAAACAGGGCAATGAGAACGGGAACCACTCCCAGGCAGATAAAGGACGGCAGCGAGCAAGCTCCCAGCGGCACCACCAGTTTGACGCTCAAACGGGCAGCCGCTTTCTCATAGGCCCGTTGCCGGTGGCGGCGCTGCCGCTGGGCCAGTACCCTCACCAGTTGGGCGCTCGGTGCACCCGTGCTCAGCGTCAGCCCCAGCGCCTCATACAGGCCTACGAGCCCCGGGGCAACCGGTTGCTCCCAGGCGTCCGCCCAGCTCTGCCCCTGATAGAGGCGCTCAACCACAACGGTCAGTTCTGCCTCGTATCTTCCCTCTTCAAGCTGCCCCAGCTGGTGCAGCACCGCAGGGATCGAAAGCCCTGCCGCGAGCATGGTGGCCGCCATATCCAGGTAGAGGGCAGCATCTAGTTCAGGAGCGGACGCCCGAGGCTGCTTCCCCGCTCTCGGTAAAGCCAGCATCACTGCCCCTCTTCCGCGCGACGAATCAGGCGGGCCGTCCAGCGGTTGCCGCACCAGGCCAGTGCCAACCCCAGGCACCCAACAAGAGCCCCGGGAACTGACCCTAGAAGCACCCCTAAGGGATCCGTACCCATCAGGATTCCCAGCCCCAACCCCACAAAAGGCAGCCAGGAAAGGATTCGCCCGGTAGCCCGCGGCCCGCTCAAAGCCGTCTCCCGCTGCTGGCGCAGGTCAATTTCCGTCTCCAGGTAGCGGGCTAGGTGCTCAAACACCTGGGCGAGAGAGGCGCCCGTCCGCTCCCCCACCTGCCAGCAGGCTGCCACCCTGGCGGCTCCCTGCCTCACGCTCTCGCGCAGCTCAGCCTGCCCGGCAGCCTGCAGATACACACCGGCTAGGGGCAGGCCCTTCTGGGCTTGGGCGCTCGAGGTCTCAAAGAGCTGGGCCATCTGGGCACGGGCACTTTCGAGGCCCTGCTGCTGGCGCGCGGACGGTCGCAGCTTTCCCGCAGCTGCAAGCAGGCCGGATTTCTGTTCGGTGCGCTCCTCGCGTTCTAGGCCCACCAGATAGGCCGCTACGTGGGTGCAGGCCTGCGCCGGAGAGCACCCCGCGCGCAGCAGGGCGGCAAGACGCCAGATGGCGTCGGGCCATAGCTCCAGCTCTTCTAAGCCCACTGATTCGCTGCGGACCCCAAGACTTTTCAGACTATCAACCGGCATCAGGCACCGACCCCCGTACTCTGAGACAGCCCGGCTGCCTGCTGGAGCTCTTCACCACCGGGGTGCCAGCGCAGGTAGGTGCCGCGGCGGCGCGGCTCCACGGTACAGACCGGCTCAACGGCAAGGTTGTGCCCGCCTACCAGCCGATAAACCCCGCGTACTATACGGCGCTTGCCCTCGCGTTCAAGGTGCACAATATAATCCAGCGCCGTCGCAGCTTGCAGGGCCACAGCCTCGCTACTCACCCCCGCGAGAGCCCCCATAGCGTAGAGCCGGGCAGGCACAGACCCTGCGGAGTTAGCGTGCACCGTGGTGCCGCTTCCGGAGTGGCCGGTGTTCATGGCCGTCAGCATATCCATGACCTCAGCTCCGCGGCACTCGCCCACCACCAGCCGGCTGGGCCGCATACGAAGGGCCTGCCGAATCAGCTCGGCAAGCCCCACCTCGCCCTGCCCCTCGGCGTTAGCAGCCCGGGCCTGCAGGCTCACGGTATGCGAGTGATCTAGCTGTAGTTCAGAGGTATCTTCTACCAGCAGTAGCCGCTCACCGGCGTCCGCCTCCTGCAACAGGGCACCCAGCAGGGTGGTCTTGCCGGCCCCAGTTCCCCCGCTGACCAGCAGATTAGCCCGCGAGCGCACCAGCTGCCGCAGCACCTGTTCCAGGTCGCGCCCCATCATGCCGCGCTCTTGTAGTTGCCGTAAGGACGGGCGCTGGGCCGGTTGAAGGCGCAGGGACAGCAGGGTGCCGGAGCGGCTCAGGGGTGGGAGCAGGGCGTGGATGCGGATTCCCTGCTGGGTTTGGACGTCGGCAGCCGGGTAGGCGTCGTCCAGACGGCCACCTGCCGATAGGATCAGCCGGGTGGCAAGTGCCCGGACGGCTTCATCGTCGGGGAAGGTAATAGCAGCCCGGTGCAGGGTACCTGCGGCCTCGTACCAGACGTCCTGGGGGCCGTTGACGAAAATATCGGTCAGCCCTTCTCGGCTCACCAGGGGTGTGAGCGGGCCCAGGTCGGTCTCGGCCGGTTCTACCGCTAAGAGCGGCACATCATCGGGTAGGTCTGTAGGGGTCGGCTCAAAGAAACGGCGCCGCGACCGGCGCACACGCATCTCAGTATCGGGCATGGCTACCTTTCAGGGTAGGCCCCTGCCCCGGTATCTTTCTCTTGTCTCTCTTTATGCCACAGAAGAAGTGCCGTGTCTAGCCCTGTGAACAGCGCAAACGGCATAATAGAAAGATGTACATCGTGCTTGGCCCAGCGACCTCCCCCAGCGATACGCCCCTGTGGGAGGCCATTACGCTGAATGACACCGGCTCAGGCACCCACCGCACTTTCCCCTTCGCTAAGCTCCCCGACTTTGTGCGCGCGGTAGAGGCCCAAAACCCGCACCGGGTGATCCGCTGGGCCTGGGCGGACGCCCGCGAGCTCATGCCCGCCCTGCTGGCAGCTGGCGTCTCACCGGCGTCCTGCCACGACCTGCGCCTTGCCCAGCGAATCCTGCTCACCGCCGCCACCCGCGCCCAAAACCGGCTGCCCTACACCCCCACCATCGACCTCACCCCCGAACCCGCGCCCCCGGCAGGAGTGCTACCGGCCAGACGGCAAATCGAGGGACAAACCTCCCTCTTTGATGACCTGGGCCCAGCCTCCCCCAAACAGCACGAGGCAACCGGGTCAACCGCGTCCGCCCTGCTCACCGAACTCCGCGCCCAGCTAGAAGCCGTCGCCGCCTGCCCAGCCCCCGCTCGGCTCTCCCTCCTACTCGCCGCAGAATCCCAGGGCGCCCTCATCGCAGCCGAAATGAAGCACCACGGCATGCCCTGGAACCGCACCATCCACGAAAAAATCCTCGAACATGCCCTCGGTCCTCGCCCCGCAGGCTACGACCGCCCCTACAAGATGGAGCGCCTCGCCGCCCGCATCCGCGAAGAACTCGGCGCCCCCAACCTCAACCCCGACTCGCCCCAAGAAGTCCTCAAAGCCCTCCAGGCAGCCGGGCACTCAGTCACCTCCACCCGCAAGTGGGAACTCACCGAATGGGCCAACGCCGTCCCCCACCTTCGCGAAGAACGCTGGCAGCTCGTCCGCCCCCTGCTCGACTACAAACACCTCGCCCGCCTCTACACCGCCAACGGCTGGAACTGGCTCGACACCTGGGTAACCAACAACCGCTTCCACCCCACCTACGAAGTCGGCTCCGCCGCCACCGGCCGCTGGGGCGGGCACGGCGGCGGCGCCATGCAAATCCCCAAGGACGTCCGCCCCGCCATCCGCGCCGAAGAAGGCATGATGCTCACCGTCGCAGACGCCGCCCAAATCGAACCCCGCATCCTTGCCGTCATGAGCGGTGACCGGGCCCTCGCCGTTGCCGGACGCGGCACCGACCTCTACCTGGGTATCGCCGAAATCGGCGAGCGCACCGGAAGCGTCCTCAAGGACCGCTCCCACGCCAAAATCGCCCTACTGGCTGCCATGTACGGAGCCACCACCGGCGAAGGCGGGCAGCTCATGCCCCACCTCAAAAAAATGTTCCCAGCCGCCATCGGCCTCACCGAACGTGCCGCCGACGTAGGCCTCCGCGGCGGGCAGGTCACCACCTACCTGGGGCGCACCTCCCCAGCCCCCTCCCACGCCTGGTTCCAAGCCCAACGCAACCAGGTCACCGCAGCCGACGAACGCGCCGCCCGCTCAGCCGCCCGCGCTCACAGCCGCTTCACCCGCAACTTCGTCATCCAGGGAACAGCCGCCGAATGGGCCATCATCTGGATGGCCCAAATCCGCAAACGCCTCCGCACCGAACGCCGCTTCGGCAAACGTATGCAAACCCGCCTGGTCTACTTCCTCCACGACGAAATCATGCTCTACGGGCCCATCGGCGAATCAGCCCGCGCCGCCGAAATTGTGCGCGAATCAGCGCAAGCCGCCGCCGAACTCATCTTCGGCCCCACCGACGTCGAATTCCCCGTCACCGTGGTCACTACCGACGACTACTCGCAGGCTAAGTAGGCTAAGTCCCGACCTCCCGGGTGCGCTTCTTATCCCAGGGTTCTTCCCAGCCCAGCTCTTCAAAGACTCGGGAAAGCAGGTTGCCGGTAAATCCCCAGATGGTAAAGGGGGCGAAGTCACCGGTCACCTCAAAAGCCGGGGACTTATGCCTGGTCCGGCCGCGAGTCACCGTCATGGTCAGCCGGTTAGCCGGGTTCAGCAAGTCTGCCACCGGTACGCGCACCACCAGGGTTGACTCGTTCCGGTCTACTGCCGCCACAGGGGTCGGTAGGTCCCACCAGCCCAGCACGGGAGTCACCCGGTAGTTACTCACCGGCAAATCAACCGCCGGGAGCTGGCCCAGCAGGCGCACCCCCTCAGCCTGCAGGCCAGTCTCTTCCACAGCCTCCCGCAGGGCAGCTACCTGCTGGACGGTTCGGCCGGTACGGGCCGCCTCGTCGTAGTCCTCAGGGTCGATCCGCCCACCGGGTAGGGCAGGCTGACCGGCATGGTGACGCAAGGCATCCGACCGCACCAGCACTAACAGGTCAAGGTCCGAAGCAACCGTGCCGCACCCGGTATTCTGCGCCGGAGCCTCATCAAGCACCCCCATCAACACCAGCACAGCGGCCTCTTTAACGGTGCCCGGGTCCATCTGCCCAATCGGCCACGAGTCCTCGGGGCGCACAACGCTCGGGGCCCGCTCCGCCAACTCTTGCAGGGCCACTAGGGCTGGGTGCTGCCTCGCTATCTCTTCCCCGAACATCTCTTCCCTAGGCACTGAGCGTCCACCCCTCTTCCCGCAGCTGGCGACGGGTAGCGCCCTGCACAAAACGCAGGTGCAGGCGCTCACGCCCCGGGGCCATCTCGTACTTGAGCAGTTTCTCTGCCGCCACCGGGTCGGTTTCACCGGCACCGTAAGCCGGGCAAAGGTCGGCAACGGGGCAAGCCCCGCAGGCCGGTTTTTGGGCGTGACAGATGCGGCGGCCGTGGTAGACCAGGCGGTGGGAAAGCTGCGTCCAGTCCTTGGGTTCAAAAAGCTCGGCGACGTCGCGTTCGACCTTAACGGGGTCCTCTTCAGTGGTAAAGCCAAAGCGGCGGGCGAGTCGGCCGAAGTGGGTATCGACGGTAATGCCCGGCTTGCCAAAGGCGTTACCCAGCACCACGAAAGCGGTTTTTCGCCCCACGCCGGGGAGCTTCACCAGTTCCTCAAGCCTGCCCGGTACCTGCCCGCGGTGATCTGCCACCAGCTGGGCTGCCAGGTTCACGATTGCTTTGGCCTTGGAGCGGTAGAAGCCCAGGGGCCGCACAATGTCTTCCACGTCTTCGATTCGGGCGGACGCCAACGCCGCCGCATCGGGGTAGCGGGCAAAAAGTTCGGGGGTGGTGGCGTTGACGCGCACGTCGGTGGTTTGGGCCGAAAGGACGGTAGCCACCAGGAGCTCGAAGGGGTTATCGAAGTCGAGTTCAGCTACCGCGTAGGGGTAGGTTTCCCCCAAGATACGGTTGATTTTGCGGGCGCGACGGGTCAGCGCTAGAGGGCTCTCGGTTTCGCCGCGAGCTGCTGCGCGGGCGTACTTTCGGGCGGACGCTCGCGCCTTGGGCTCGGGTACAGAGCGGGTTTCGAGTTGGGCGAGCTCGTCAGGGCTAAGAGGTACATCGGCATGTAGGGGCATATACCCAAGCCTACCGCCGCCCGTCTTTGCGGTACCCGGGTTAGCTGCCACCGGCGTCCTGATTTCGCGTAACACGAACGCACAAATTTGTGACTAGCGCTACAGGGTGCGCTAAGGTGAGAAAAAGTCCATTTGTGGCGTACATCAATGACGCGCCGCACAAAAAAAGGAAGGCACACCATGACCGACACCCAGGACGTCTTCGCCCCCAGCGCCGAGTTCTCAGCCCAGGCCAATGCCCAGCCCGGCATCTATGAAGAAGCTAAAGAAAAAGGCACTGAATTTTGGGCAGAACAGGCCCGCACCCTCCTTACCTGGTACAAGCCCTTCACCGAAACCCTCGACTGGTCCAACCCGCCCTTCGCCAAGTGGTTTGCCGACGGCGAGCTCAACGCCTGCTACAACGCTGTAGACCGCCACGTCGAAGCTGGCAAGGGCGACCGCACCGCGATCCTCTTTGAGGGCGAGCCCGGCGATACCAAGTCCTACACCTACGCAGAGCTCAAGGACGAGGTCTCCCGCGTAGCCAACGGCATCGAATCCCTGGGTGTTTCTAAGGGCGACCGCGTTGCTATCTACATGCCCATGATTGCCGAAGCTGTTATCGCCATGCTGGCTTGCGCCCGCATCGGCGCTGTGCACTCCGTCGTCTTCGGCGGCTTCTCAGCCGATGCCCTGCTCTCCCGCATCGAGGACGGCGAGGCCAAGCTGGTTATCACCGCCGACGGCTCCTTCCGCCGTGGCAAGCCCTCCATGCTCAAGCCCGCCGTCGACACTGCCCTGGCCAAGGGTGGCTCTTCGGTCGAAAAGGTTCTGGTCGTCAAGCGCAACGGCGAAGATATCAACTGGGTTGAGGGCCGCGACGTCTGGTGGCACGAGCTGGTTGCCGAGCAGTCCACCGAGCACGAGCCCTCCCGTCAGAACGCCGAAGACCCCCTCTTCATCCTCTACACCTCCGGCACCACCGGTAAGCCCAAGGGTATTCTGCACACCACCGGCGGCTACCTCACCCAGGGTGCTTTCACCCACAAGAACATCTTCGACCTCAAGCCCGAGACCGACATCTACTGGTGCACCGCAGACGTCGGCTGGGTCACCGGCCACTCCTACGTCGCCTACGGCCCCCTGGTCAACGGCTCCACCCAGGTCATCTACGAAGGCACCCCCGATGCCCCGCACCGCGGCCGCTTCTGGGAAATCGTGCAGAAGTACGGGGTGACCATCATGTACACCTCCCCCACCGCTATTCGCACCATGATGAAGTGGGGCGAGGACATCCCCGCCCAGTACGACCTGTCCACCCTGCGCGTACTCGGCACCGTGGGCGAAGCCATCAACCCCGAAGCCTGGCGCTGGTTCCACCGCGTCATCGGCGGCGGCAAGTGCCCCATCGTCGATACCTGGTGGCAGACCGAGACCGGCGCGATTATGGTCTCCCAGCTGCCCGGTATCACCGCGGCCAAGCCCGGCAGCGCCCAGCAGCCCATCCCCGGCATCACCATCGACGTGGTGGACGACCTGGGCGAGTCCCTGCCCAACGAGCAGTCCGGCTTCCTGACCATCCGCGAGCCCTGGCCCTCCATGCTCCGCACCATCTGGGGCGACGACGACCGCTTCGTCGACACCTACTGGTCCCGCTTCGAAAACATGTACTTCGCCGGTGACGGCGCCAAGCGCGACGCCGACGGCGACCTCTGGGTTCTGGGCCGCGTGGACGACGTCATGAACGTCTCCGGCCACCGCCTCTCCACCCCCGAGATTGAATCAGCCCTGGTCTCCCACCCCGCGGTCGCCGAAGCAGCGGTTGTTGGTGCAGCCGACGAAACCACCGGCCAGGCCGTCATGGCCTTCGTCATCCTCAACGACGAAGCTAAGGCAGCAGGGCACGACGAGACCGAGCTGGCAGAGCAGATTCGTGCTCACGTGGGCGTCGAAATCTCCCCGATTGCCAAGCCCAAGCGCGTGCTGATTGTGGATGATTTGCCCAAGACCCGCTCCGGCAAAATCATGCGCCGTCTGCTCAAGGACGTCGCCGAAGACCGCCCGGTCGGCGACACCACCACCCTGGCAGATCCCACCGTCATGGAAGCTATCGAGGCTAACTTCAAGAAGGGTTAGCAGCGCGATATAACAGGATGTGGGGCATGCGTGCCCGCCGACTAACCTTCTTGCTGGCTCGCAAGCTCGCAAGCAATTCATGCCAGCCCCAGCCAGTCGGCTTTGGCACGCATGCCCCACATCTATCGAAGTTAGTGTTCTTTGATTAAACGCCCGCCCCAGTGTGCTCCATCTATGGCTGCAAGCTGGAGGCGGGCGTTTTCGTGTGAAAAACTAGAACCTATGGCAACACCACACACTGCACCACGACATATCTCCGTGATTAACGGCCCCAACCTCAACCTACTTGGCGTGCGCAAACCCGAGATTTACGGGCGCACCACCCTAGCCGACATCGAAGCCACCCTGCGCGCCCAAGCCGCCGAGCTGGGCTACGAGATCAGCTTCATGCAGTCCAACCACGAGGGCGACCTCATCGACGCAATCCAGGCAGCCCGTACCGCGTCCGCCGGTATCATCATCAACCCGGCCGCCTACACCCACACCTCTGTGGCCCTGCACGACGCCCTCGAAGCGGCCGAATTGCCGGTTGTCGAAGTGCACCTCTCTAACGTGCACAAGCGGGAGCCCTTCCGCCACCACTCCTACGTCTCACCACAGGCGACCGCCGTGATTGCAGGTGCAGGTGCCCAGGGCTACGAGCTGGCGCTCTCCTTCCTAGCCCGCCACCTGGGCTAGTTCGGCACGATGGCTACCCAACCTCGGGCACAGCTGACCCTCACCGACGCCGTCTACATCGGTGCCGGGTCCATGATTGGGGCCGGTCTCTTTGTTGCCTTCTCACCGGCAGCGGCAGCAGCGGGGAACTGGCTGTTGCTCTCCCTAGCCCTAGCTGCTTTTCTCGCCTTCGCTAATGCCACCTCTTCGGCCCAGCTGGCTGCCCAGCACCCCGAATCAGGCGGCACCTACATCTACGGCAGCCGCCAGCTCGGCCATGTCTGGGGCTTTGCAGCGGGGTGGTGCTTCGTCATCGGTAAAACTGCCAGCTGCGCCGCTATGGCCATGACCTTTGCCGCTTATCTGGCACCGGGTTATGAAAAGCTCCTGGCTATCGCCGCAGTTGCCGCCCTCACCGCTGTCAATTACAGGGGCATCACCCGTACCGCAGCCCTCACTAAAATCCTGGTCACTGTGGTGCTCCTGGCTCTGGCCGTCTTTTTCGGTGCGGTTCTGCTCGGGGTAGCTCCGGCCCCCGCAGCGATTGCTGCCAGCGCAGGGAGCGGGGCGGGAGCGTCCGCCACGCCCACTAGCCCGGCGGCAACTATCTACGGGGTGATGCAGGGTGCTGGTCTGCTCTTCTTTGCCTTCGCAGGCTACGCCCGTATTGCCACCATGGGGTCAGAGGTCAAAGACCCCGCCCGCACCATTCCGCGGGCTATCATCATTGCCCTGACGCTGGTGGGCACCCTGTACCTGCTAGTTGCCCTCGCGCTCATCCACCAGCTAGGTTATGCGGGTCTAGCGGGAACCTCCGCCCCGCTGGCTGCAGCGGTAGGATCGTCCGCACCCCTGAGCGCCCTCATGGGTATCGCTGCTTCCATCGGTGCACTCGGGGCGTTGCTGGCCCTCATCACCGGCATCGGCCGCACAGGTCACGCCATGGCTACCCACCGCGACCTGCCCACCTACTTTGCGCACCTGCACCCGGTCTACGGGGTGCCCTACCGGCTAGAAATCACCGTAGCCGTGGCTGTGACCGTCCTGATTCTCTTCTTTGATGTGCGCGGCGCTATCGGCTTTTCGTCCTTCGGCGTATTGCTCTACTACTGTGTAGCCAACCTGGCAGCCTATACCCAGACCGGCTCCTACCGCCGTTACCCCCGCGCCCTGCAGATTGCTGGGGCAGCTGGCTGCTGCTTGGTGGTGGGGACGCTGCCGCCCGCCTCCATCGCTGGCGGGCTACTTCTGCTGGGGGTGGGGATAGCGGTTTATCTTCTGTACGCCCGCCCCGCCCAGATCGCCCAGCCTTAGCTGGGCACGCACTGGCCGGTAGCGACCTCGGGTGAGGCTGCGCTGACCTGAGCCAGGGCCTCAAGAATATGCGCCGCCGGGACGGCATAGCCGGTCTGGCTCTGGGTTGACTTAGCAAAGACCATAGCCATGACCTGCCCGTCCTCGGTGAGCACAGGCCCGCCGGAGTTACCCTGCTGCACCTGAGCAGCAAGCTGATAGACCAGACGAGAGGGGTTAGTTTCACCTGTTTGTGAATTGATGGTTTGGGTGTAACCCAACCCCTGAACTATTGCAGCCCGGCTCGTGAAGGGGCCGCCACCGGGGTAGCCCATGAAGGCAACTTCGGTTCCCGAAGCGACCTCGGTCTGGTTGACGGCCAGGGGGGTGAGGTCAAGATCAGGGGCGCTGATAATCGCGATATCGCGTTCGGTGTCGTAGTAGACCACATCGCCTGTTGCGGCTTGGCCATCGCGGCTGAGCAGGGTGGGGGTGCTTACGCCTGCCACCACGTGGGCGTTGGTGACCACCAGGCCGCCGTCCACCACGAAGCCCGAGCCTTCAGATGTGTAATTACAGGCCTGAGCTGATCCCACCACCTGCACCACCGACCAGCCGGCCTCGTCCAGGGCCGCCGTTTGCAAGGTGCCCAGAGGGGCAGATTGCTCGGGGTAAAGCAGCTGGGAGATTTCAGGAAGGCCAGTGGCCTGCACGATTTGGCCGCGGATCTCGGTGACCTTCTCTTGGGCGGAGGCCGGGGTCATCTGCATCATCCAACTGATGACCTTAGAGTCTGCGGTCAAAGCGGTAACAGAGGGAATACCCAGGGGGCGGACGACCAGCACCACCGTGACAATCACGAGCGAAGCCAGCACCATGTTGACTAATCCACCGGCAAGCCGCTCCAGACCTCGCAGGGGCGTGCGGTCGCTTGCCCTGCGGATAGCACTGCCCAGGGTCATACCCAGAGTCTGTCCCAAAACCAGGCAGGCAAGTACCGTACCCAGCCCGGCCAGCAGGTACCACCGTGCATCAACCTGGTCAATGACCCAAGGGGTGGCGTAAATAGCTGCAACCGCACCCAGCACAAACCCAACAAAGGTACCCAGGGTGACAAAGAGCCCCTGCCGTACACCGGCTAAGAAGTAGAGGGCAATAATAGCAATAATGACCCAGTCAAGAACGGTCATGATTCTCCATTCAACGGGGAAGGCCAAACGGGCTAGGCTCCGCCCTATGCCGCCTCAGTAAAAACCGAGCGGACGCGGGGAGCTCTGCCGGGACTCAGCCCTCACAGGAATACCACAGCCTACACGTCCAACCTGAAAAAATAGGCGGAAACTCAGGAAAAATTCTCGGTGAAGGGACTAAGCTCTAGGCGCTTTGGGTATCGAAAGCATCAAATATCCTGTAGGCTCTTATTAGTTGAATATGTCACAGATAAAAGTGCTGTGTGATGGACTAGGCAAAGACTATGCTTAGAAGTCTGCCCGCCCTGTGTGTACAGGGCACTGCACTCGAATCGCCCTTTAGATCCACATCAGGAGTAAAAGAGAACCATGGATATTGAAGTACTACGCCGTGCTCCGCTGTTCGCTTCACTCGACGACGAAGCCTTTGCAGCGCTAACCGAAGACATCACCGAAGTCGACCTTTCACGCGGCGCTACCCTCTTCTACGAAGGTGACCAGGGCGACCAGCTCTACTTCGTCATCTCAGGCAAGATGAAGCTGGGTCGCACCGCTTCCGATGGCCGCGAGAACCTGGTAGCTATCATGGGCCCCGGCGAAATCTTCGGCGAAATGGCCCTGTTCGACCCCTCACCCCGCTCAACCAGCGCAACCGCTGTCTCTGAGACCCGCCTGGCAGGTGTCAAGCACGAGTCCCTGCGTAAGGCTATGGAGAAGTCCCCCAACATCTCCGCTCAGGTTCTGCAGGCTCTGGCCCGCCGTCTGCGCCGCACCAACGAGAACCTGGCTGACCTGGTCTTCTCAGACGTTCCCGGTCGCGTTGCCAAGGCCCTGCTTGACCTGGCTGACCGCTTCGGCCGTCCCGCCACCGACGGTGTGCTGGTTGCCCACGAACTGACCCAGGAAGAGCTGGCCCAGCTGGTTGGCGCTTCCCGTGAGACCGTCAACAAGGCTCTGGCCGAGTTCGTTTCCCGCGGCTGGATCCGCCTGGAAGCTCGCGCTGTGGTCATCCTCGACCTGCAGCGTCTGCGCCAGCGCTCCCGCTAAGGTGGGGCGGGCGTCCTGCCTGCTCTCAACACTCTAAAACCGGGTGGTCAGCTCTAGCTGACCACCCGGTTTTTTGCACCTGCCCGGGGGCAGGGGGCGGACGCCGGCCGTTAGCGGGTCTGCCAGGTGAGGCCATCGGGTGAGGTGATGAGGGTGGTGCTACTTGAGGGAACCCAGGCCGGGTAGCCGACTTCGAGGGTGTAGGTTCCGTTGGTGTAGTGGGCCTCTAGCAGGTAGGAGGCGGCTGGGTCTAGCTCGTGGGTAGTCCAGGTGAGCCCGTTATCTGCGCTGGTCAGCAGTGTGGCTCCTTCGGCACGGGCTTGGCAGTAGACCAGAACGGTCTCACTGAGGCGCTGGTGACCGCAGAGCTCTAGGGATTTGGCTCCAACCGTAGAGATTTTTCCGCCCATAAGCCAGTGACCCCGGTCGGTGTAGGTTGCGGCGTAGATGTCGTTGCTGTTGGCCAGAACCAGACCGAAGGTTCCGCTCTCGTCGATGTCGGTGACGTTTTCAGCCTCAACCGGGGTAAGCGGAGCGGGAGTGTAGGGCTGGTCGGTGGGCTCGGGGGCAGACGTGGGGGCATCCGCGGGCACCTGGACGTCGGCCAGGTTGCCCGGTGGGGTTGAGGTACCCCCGGGGTCGTGGCTTTTGGGCCAGCAGTCAGAGGTTCCCCCAAGGTCACGAGCAAAGATGAGGTTGACCTGTTGCGCCTCCCTGCAATAGTCACGGTCTAGGCCCACGGGGAACTGGTAGTAGATTTTCCCCTCATCTTCATAGCGAATCCAACCGGTACTAAAGACCAGAACGATGAAGAAAAGAAAAGTCATCATCAGGGCAAAAGCACTTACCAGCAAGAGCAGAAGTCCTTGGGCGAACCAGGTGGTTAGCAAGACCAGGGTGCTGCTTCTGGCCCCGTCTGACTGGGGGATTTTTCCCAGGCTCTTGAGGATATAGGCGGTTCCACACACCAGTAAAGTAAGGGCCGCCAGGTAAGAGAGCCCCAGGCAGACCAAGCCTAGCCCTGGGATAAGTTGTAGCCCCAAGGCGCCCAGCCCCAAGCGTCCACCGATAATAGTAACCAGTAGCAGACAGGCCCCCAGGGTCGCCCATCTGGTAAGTCTCTGCGACAGCGAGATGGGTGCTGAACTGGGGGCCTGATGCTTGCGGGGCACGGCTAGACCTTTTTCTCCTGCACCGCCAGGTAGCAGGTGCCAGCGGCGTCCTGCTTGACCTCGGGCAGGTAGAGAGAAACCTGACGCCGTTTAGCCAGAAAGGCTACCGCCCCTGATGAGGCGGCCAGCTGTTCAAGCAGGTACATGACGCCGGGGGTCACCAGCTCCTGGAAGGGCACCCCAACGGTGTCGTCCTGCCCGATTTCGTTGCCGAGTTCCATACTCATGGGGTGGGCAACCAGCTCACGCACGCTGACCCAGCGCCCCCAAATTCCCTTCCCGGCGAGCAGGGAGGGGTTCTGCCCCACCGGCACCGCGCAGGTGAAATAGTGAATGTCGTAGCGCTTGTGGAAGAAGCCCGGGGACTGCCAGCGGGCTAGGGGCTTGAGCAGGTCGGCGCGGATTTTGAGGTCGCGGCGTTCCAGGTAGTCAGCAAAGGTTTTATCCTGCTGGGCTACGGCCAGGCGGGAGGCCATGCACTCGTGCCCGCTGGTGAGCTCGATGGTCGAGAGCTCGCCGCTGCCAGCTAAGAGCACGCCGGTCTCTTCAAAGAGCTCACGCACCGCAGTGACCACGGCAGCGTTAGCTGCTCCCAGGTCGTCCTCGCTAAAAGCTTTAGCCCAGTAGTCGCCGCTGGGGCCGACCCAGCCGATAGGGGCGGCGTCCTCGGGCACACCAAGACCGCCGGGGAAGGCAACCCGGCCCATGGGCGATTTCACGCGGTAGGTCATAAAGGTTTCAGGCCCAGAAACACCATCGCGCACAAAAACAACCGCGGCGGCGGGCTTAGCCGCACGCGGTGTACAGCTCCCCTCATTGAGCCAGGTGCGGGCGGAGTCCTGCTGACTTGAGGGGATAGGGTGGGTTTTGGGAGCCGGAGCCGCCGCCGAAACATAGGGGGCGGACGCCGGCGGCGGCACCCGCTTGAGGGCGCCGGTATACATGGGTTGGCTAGGCATATTCCACGATGATTTCAACTTCTACCGGGGAGTCCAGCGGTAGTACCGGCACGCCAACGGCTGAGCGGGCGTGCACGCCTGCCTCGCCAAAGACCTCGCCCAGAAGCAGGGAGGCTCCGTTGATGACGGCGGGCTGGCCGGTGAAGGAGGGATCTGATGAAACGAAGCCGACCACCTTGACCACGCGGGTAACGCGGTCAAGATCGCCGATAACGGACTTGACGGCAGCCAGGGCGTTCAGAGCTGAGAGGCTAGCCAGCTTCTGGGCGGTCTCGGGGTCTACAAAGCCTTCGGCACCGGAGTCTGATACCTTACCGGTGGCGGGCAGCTCGCCCTTAACGAAAGGCAGCTGGCCCGAGGTGTAGACGTAGTTACCGCTGGTGACGGCAGGAACATAGGCGGCTACCGGGGCTGCCAGATCGGGCAGGTCGTAGCCAAGTTCTTTGAGGCGGTCTTCAATCTTTGACACGGTATACCTTCTTGAAAAGCAATGTTTTAGGGGCAAAAACCGGGCTCAAGGCCTAAGCCTGAACCCGGTTCTGGTCTGATTATTTAGTTGCTAGCCTTCTTGCGCTTGAAGTAGGCGATTGGATTGCCCTGAGTGGGAGCAACCATGTTCCCAGCGGGGGTAGCACCGCTGGGAGCGGGGGCACCGGGGAGCACGGTAACGAGCTCCCAGCCGTCTTCACCCCAGTTATCGAGGATCTGCTTGGTTGCGTGAATCATCAGGGGCACTGTTGCGTATTCCCATTTTTCCATAGCACCAAGCCTAGACCACCGGGGCTAAAAAGACGACTCCCACACCGCTCACAGGTTTTTCATGGGCTGCTGTGACATGCACTCCGGTGCATTTTCCGCCCTGAGCCGATAAACTGATGCAATGGCTTCTTCAAAGAATGTGCGAAAGAGGCGCCGCAGCCCCGGCGACCTTGTTCAGTTTATTGCGCTGAGCATCATTGCTGGTTTCATTGCGGCGCTGATTATGGTGCCACCGACGACTGCTGTCAGCGCATCTATTAATGCGTCTATGAACTGGTTCAAGAGTCTACCCGCGACCCTGAGCGACGGGCCCCGCTCCCAGCCGTCCGTTATCTACGCCAATGACGGCAAAACTGAGCTGGCTTCTTACTACGCTCAGAACCGCACCGATGTGGCGCTGGACGATATTTCCCAGCACATGAAAGATGCGATTCTTTCATCTGAAGACCGCAACTTCTACGAGCACGGTGCAGTCTCCCCCATGGGTATCGCCCGAGCTTTGGTCAACAACATCATTAACCCGAACGCCCGTCAGGGCGCCTCAACCCTAACCCAGCAGTACGTTAATAACCTGCTCATTGACGCTGCTGAACAGTCGGGCGAAGAGGCTTCCACTTTGGGGGCCAACAAGGACTACCTTGACAAGGTCAAGGAAATCAAGCTGGCCATTTCGATGGAACAGAACCTCTCTAAAGACGAGATTCTCGAGGGTTACCTCAACATCATTAACATGGGCGGCTCCAACTACGGCGTAGAGGCAGCAGCCTACTACTACTGGGGTATCTCAGCTTCAGAGCTCAGCATCTCCCAGTCGGCCATTTTGGCGGGCATGGTGGTCTCCCCCAACATGTACCGCCCCGATGTCAACCCCCAGCTGGCGAAGGAACGCCGTGACGTTGTGCTGGGCACTATGTACCGTGACGGCAAGATTACCGAAGACGAGTATTCAGATGCCCTCAACGAGGACATTGAACTCGACATTCACACCACCCCCATGGGTTGCTCTACCGCCGGTGACTTTGCACATTTCTGCTACTACGCTGTTACGGACTTCCTGAACGACGAAACCTACGGCGCAACCGAGGACGATCGCACCAACGCCCTCTACCGCGGCGGCTACAAGATCATTACCACCATTGACCCTGACGCCCAGAAGGACGCCAAGACCCAGGTTGAAGCCACTCAGCCTTCCACCAACAACCCCGACCGTGTCAGTGCCTCTCTCGTTTCAGTTGCTCCCGGCACCGGCAAGATTATTGCCATGGCCCAGAACTCCGGCTACGGCCCCTCTGATACAAGCGACTTTGCGGATAACTACTTCAACTTCAACGTGAGTGTCTCCCACGGTGGTACAGCAGGCTTCCAGCCCGGTTCAACCTTCAAGGCCGTGTTTCTGGCCCAGTGGATTAAGGACGGCAAGGGCGTCAACGCCACCATTGATGGCACTTCCCTCAGCTACCCCAAGAGCTTCCAGTGGCCTGCTAAATGCGAGGAGGGCGGCTTCGTTACCTCCGAAGACGCTGATGGCTACGTCTTCACCAACTCTGAAGGCGGCAGCCAGAGCTGGGGTACCGTGGCCTACGGCCTGAAGAACTCCATTAACTCCTACGCCATTAAGATGGCGTCGGTGACCGATGCCTGTGCCCTCAACGACCTACGGGCCAAGCTCCGCATCACCGACGGTAACGGGGCAGACCCCTATTCCATCACCCGCCCCGCCTACCTGCTGGGTGGTTGGCCCCATGGTACCACCCCGCTGATTATGGCTTCGGCCTACGCCACTTTTGCCAGCGGCGGCACCTACTGCGAGCCTGTTTCGCTGGAGAAGGTCAGCAAGGGCGATACCGAGGTCAAGACCTATGAGTCCACCTGTGAGCGCGTACTTGAAGAGGACGTTGCCAACGGCGTGAACTACGTACTCAAGCAGGTTCTGGTGGACGGCTCGGGTTACCAGCGCGGTATTGGCCTGACCGATGCGTCCGCCGCTAAAACCGGTACCACCGATAACTCTGCCCAGACCTGGACCGTAGGGTACACGCGCGGCCTTTCCACCGCATCATGGGTGGGCAGCATGGAAAACACCTCTCGCCCCCTCAACGGCCTTTCCATCAACGGTAGAGTTCTGGACTACGTGGACGGTGCCACCTACGCAGCTGCCCAGTGGCAGAAGTTCATGCAGGCCCAGGCTAAGAACTACAACACCGATAAGTTCGATACCCCCTCGAACACGGTTCTTGGTACTAACCAGTAAGGACTCCCTTGAATTCTCAGAATTCTCGTGGCGTGGCGGCTTCAGCTGGCACCCTGGCTCAGACCCTTTCAGGGGTTCTGGCAGCGGGTGCCGTAGCTGGGGCCGCCACGGCCGCTTATGCCCACTTTATTGAGCTCAATAACTTCCAGGTGCGCCGGGAAACCCTGCCGATTCTGCCGGCAGGTAGCCCCGATTTTAAGATTCTGCATATCTCGGATATGCATATGATTCCGGGGCAGGCCCAGAAAACCGCCTTTATGCATTCTCTAGCCGAGCTAGAGCCTGATCTGGTCATCAATACCGGCGATAACCTCTCCCATCTCGATGGCCTTCCCGCCCTACTAGAGGCCCTGGACCCCCTGCTGGATTTCCCGGGTGTCTATGTGCCCGGCTCTAACTGCTACTTTGCTCCGGTGCCCAAGAACCCGGCCCGCTACCTCTGGAAGAAGAACACCGGGGACGAGGCCAACGACCAAACCCGCGCGGTACTCCCCACCCAGGTGATGCACGATGCCTTCGATGCCCGCGGCTGGGTAGGGCTGATTAACCGCTATGAGACGCTCACCCTCGGAGGGCTGCGCCTAGAATTCTCCGGGGTGGACGACCCCCACCTGGAGTACGACCGCCACCCCGGTTTCTCCCCCACAGCTTTCAGCGCGGAGCCGGGCCCGAGCGTCCGCCTGGGTGTCTGCCACGCCCCCTACCTGCGCACCCTGGACCGGTTTGCGGACGACGGCGCCCAGGCTATCTTCGCGGGCCACACCCACGGTGGGCAGGTGTGCCTCCCGGGTGGGCGGGCCCTAGTGTCCAACTGTGACCTACCCCCGGCCCGGGCTAAGGGCCTCTCCTACCAGGGGGACGTACCTGTGCAGGTAACGGCTGGCCTGGGCACCTCACGCTATGCCCAGGTGCGACTCTTCTGCCCACCCGAGGCTGTACTGGTGACGCTGACGGCCCGGTAACCTATCTGGTTTTTGCAGGAATGCAAATGTAAGATAGATTACTATGGCTTCTCGACTACTGCGCGTCTCCCCCATACCCACGCCTCCCCCTGTGCCCTACGGTGCCCGCACAGAGCAGGACATCACCCTCTGGCAGTACTCCCGTCCTATTCGCGCGCGCTGGGTCTGCGGGCTTTTCGTAGCACTCACCGCAGCCATTATCGCTATCTCCATCCCCCAGGTGCTGGGCTGGATTGTCGATGCCATGCTGACCGACCAGCCCACCGTAGGAGCGGTCTGGGCAGGCGGCGCCCTGGTCTTTGCGCTGGGTCTAGCCCAATCTGCCCTTTTCTTCCTGCGTAGGCAGCTGGTTATTGAACCCGCCAGCACGGTAGAAAACACCATGCGCATCGACCTCTTCGACCGTCTACTGCGCTCCCCCGTGGCCTTCCACGACCGCTGGCCCTCGGGCCAACTCCTGACCCGTGCCATGAGTGATTTGGGCACTATCCGCCGCTGGACCGCCTTCGGCCTGATCCAAATCATTACCGTAGCCGTCCAGGTAACCGTCGGTAGTTTCTACATGTTTACCGGCTCCTGGCAGCTGGGGCTGGTCTTCCTGGCCAGCATGCCGCTGACCCTCTTCTGCGTCTGGCGGTTTGTACTGACCTTCCGCACCCTGACCCGCAAGGCCCAAGAACGTACCGGTGACCTGGCAACAACCGTCGAAGAATCGGTGCAGGGCTTACGCGTGCTCAAGGCGCTAGGGCGAGGCCCGCATGCCCTGGCCGGGTTCCGCCAAGAAGCCCAAGAACTACTAGACCTTGAAGTTGCGCGAGGCCGGGCCATGGGGCGGGTCCGTATGCAGACCACCCTCATTAGCGGAGCCTCCCTCTGCCTGGCTCTGCTCTGGGGGCTGCACCTGGTCAGTACGGACGTCATGACCGTCGGTGCCCTCACCAGCTATTTCGCAACCGCCACCATCCTGTTTACCCAGGTGGAGCGCTCGGGCATGCTGATTTCCATGTATCTGGCATCGAGTGTTTCGATGGACCGCCACCGCCAGGTCATGGTGGGCGAGGCCGGTGAAGATATCGACATTCTGCCTGCCCACCGCGAGCGCCCCAACGCAGCTGCTGCCCGCCTCGATTTTAAGGACGTCACCTTCAGCTACGGGGAGCAGGAGCAGCAGGTGCTCACCGGCTTTACTCTGCAGGTGCGCCCGGGAGAGATTATTGCCCTGGTCGGTTCGACCGGGTCGGGTAAATCTACCGTCCTTCAGCTGGTACAGAGGCTCTATGAGCCGACTGCGGGCAGCATCAGCCTGAACGGTCGCGATATCGCCTCCCTTCCCCTACCTGATCTCCGTTCCCAGGTGGCAATTGCCTTTGAAGACCCCCTGCTGTTTTCGGCGAGCGTGCGCGATAACGTCCTGCTGGGGCTAGACCGCAGCGAACTCACCCTGGCTGAGGAAGAAGCCATTCTGACCCGCGCCCTGACCGTGGCTGCCGCTGACTATGTGTACCAGCTCCCTGATGGAATCGATACCGTCATCGGCGAAGAAGGCATGAGCCTATCTGGCGGCCAGCGCCAGCGTCTCTCGCTAGCGCGCGCTATCGCCGCGAGCCCGGCCGTCCTTCTACTCGATGATCCGCTCTCTGCCCTCGATGTGACGACAGAAGAAAAGGTGGTGGGTCTGCTCAAGCAGGAGCTGACCGAGACCACCACCCTGCTCACGGCCCACCGGCCCTCTACAGTGGCCCTGGCAGACCGAGTGGTGCTCTTGCAGCAGGGGCAGGTAGCTGCAGTGGGCGCCCACACCGAACTGCTCAGCAACCCCATGTACCGTGACCTCATGAGCACAGATACCCAGCTCACCCCCGTAAGGCCGACGGATGCCGGTGAAGTGGAGAGCAAGATGCAGGAGGGCGGGCGATGAGCCAGAGAATTACCGATTCAGAAGATAAGATTCAGCTCTCTAAGAGCGAGGCTAAGGCCGTTCGCCGCCGGTCGGTGGCGCTCTTACTCGATGTGCTGCGCCCGGTGCGGGGCCACCTGCTCTTCACCCTTTTTCTGGTGATCCTAGCAACGGCCCTGACCACGGCGATGCCCTGGCTCATTTCTACGGCCATCAACGATGCCCTAGAACCCCTGCTGGCGGGAGACAGCAGCTACGCGGTGACGCTGGCAGCCCTCTATGTAGCGGCAGCGGTCGTGGCCGGTTTAGCGACCTACACCAATATTCTGCTCACCTACAAGATTTCCCAGAAGGTACTCTTTGACCTGCGCCAGCGTATGTTTGAGCACGCCCAAAAACTCTCGGTAGGCTTCCACGATACCTACACCTCGGGTCGTGTAATCTCCCGCCTCACCAGTGACCTCGATACGATTCGGCAGTTCCTCGACTCGGGGCTTTCTGAGCTTGCAGCCATGCTGCTCTCTATCTCCTTTACCATCGTGGCCCTCTGCCTCATGGACTGGCGAGCTGGCCTCGCCCTACTGGTGATGATGTTCCCCGTCGCCTGGCTCACCGCCTGGTTCCGCCGCGAATCTGAGCTGGCCTACCGAGCCCAGCGGGTGGCGTCCGCCCGCATCATCTCCCGCTTTGCCGAGACCTTCACAGGCCTACGCGCCGTCAAGGCCTTCCGCGCCGAGGCAAGCTCGCGCGCAGCCTACGCGGACGCCGCCGAGGACTACCGAGTGCGCGTCATGCAGTCCATTAAGGTGCACGGCACCTACATGCCAGCCCTACAGGCCCTGGGTAACACCTTCGTGGCCATTGTGCTGGTCATTGGCGGTTACTCCATTCTGGGCGGCTCCATGCAGGCCGGAACCCTGCTGGCCCTGGTCATCTACGCCAACCGGGTCTTTGAACCCATCTTCATGCTCTCGGACTACTACAACATGTTCCAGTCAGCGGTCTCTGCCCTCGAAAAAGTCTCGGGCTTTCTCGCTGAAGAGCCCGAAGTTGCCGAGCCCGAGCGTCCGGCCCAGCGCGAGACCCCAGCAACGGGGCACCTGGTCTTTGATGAGGTTGAGTTCGAGTACGTGAGCGGACGCCCCGCCCTACACCGCCTGAATCTCGATATTCCTGCGGGTCAGCGCCTAGCCCTGGTGGGTGAAACAGGTGCTGGTAAGTCAACCATTGCCAAGCTCATCGCCCGCTTCTACGACGTCACCCACGGACAGCTGACCCTCGACGGGGTAGACCTGCGGGATCTCTCCGATGAGCAGCTACGCCGGGAGGTTGTCATGGTCACCCAGGAGGCCTATCTCTTCAAGGGCACCGTGGCTGACAACATCCGCCTGGGCAACCCGGCCGCCAGTGACGAAGAGGTCTTTGAGGCAGCCCGAAAGGTCGGGGCTTACGACTTCATCATGAGCCTGCCCCAGGGCTTTGACACCAACCTGTCAAAGCGCGGCGGGCGGGTTTCTGCCGGGCAGCGTCAGCTCATCTCTTTTGCCCGCGCTTTCCTGGCCGACCCGGCCGTCCTGATTCTCGATGAAGCCACCGCCTCTCTCGATATCCCCACCGAAAAACTGGTTCAGCGGGGTCTGGAGTCCCTGCTGGCCGGGCGCACCTCCGTGGTGATCGCCCACCGCCTCTCGACGGTGCTTACTGCCGACCGGGTGCTGGTGGTGTCGGACGGGCGTGTGGTAGAGGACGGTTCCCCTGCGGCCCTGGTGGAGGCCGGCGGACGCTTTGCCGCCATGGCCCAGGCCTGGGAAGAGAACAACAGCACCGAGGGCTAAATCGGGGTGATTTGGCAGGCTTAAGACCACCGCGCTATACTTGAGAGGTTGTTATACGCAACAATCGGGATGTGGCGCAGCTTGGTAGCGCGCGTCGTTCGGGACGACGAGGCCGCAGGTTCAAATCCTGTCATCCCGACCAAGCATAACCGCCCCTGGATCTAGCCGGGGGCGGTTTTTTGTTGCCCGCTTTGCCCTCGTAGGGTCACACAGCGTCATAAATACTTGCATTGTAAAGTTTACCGGGTGTAAGCTGAAGAAAAATGCAGAAGTGAAAGGACGTCCCGTGTCACAGAAAATTCTCGTTATCTCAGGCTCTGACCGCGACGGCTCCTTCAACACCCAGCTGGCAGAGCAGCTCGTTGAAGCCCTTGAAAACGAAGGGCAGAGCGCCGAGGTCTACGACTTCTCAGCCGTCCCCCTGCTCAGCCAGAACTCCGAGTTCCCCGCCCCCGCTTCCGTCGAGAAGCTTCGCGCCGACATCGCTAACGCGGCCGGTCTGATTCTGGTCTCCCCCGAGTACAACGGCTCCTACCCCGCCCGTCTCAAGAACCTGATTGACTGGGCCTCACGCGCCGTCATCGCGGGTGACAACACCACCCCCACCGTCCTTAACGGCAAGAAGGTCGGTGTAGCTTCGGTTGCTAACTCAACCTACGGCAAGTTTGTGCGCGAGAACCTGCGCAACCTGGTTCCCTACGTCCGCGCTGACCTGATGGAGGGCGAGGGCCTGGGCATCCGTATCCCCGGTGAAGCCTGGGGCACCGGCAAGCTGGAGCTAGAAGAAGAGCAGCAGAAGAACGTTGATCAGTTCGTTGCTGACTACCTGAAGTTCCTGGCCGACTAATCACCTGAACTTAAAAAATTGGGGCCTCCCTGGCACACAGGGAGGCCCTTTTGCATGGGTTTCAGCAGTTCAGCTCAGCGAGCTAGATTCAGCGGAAAAGCTTCGAGGGCCACCAGATTTTCTTACCGATATCTTCCACGAGGGCGGGGATCAGCAGGGCCCTCACCACGGTGGCGTCGAGCAGCACGCCGAAGGCCACAATGAAGGCGAGCTGAGCCAGGAAGATCAGCGGGATGACGCCCAGGGCGGCGAAGGTTGCCGCAAGCACGATACCGGCTGAGGTAATCACACCACCCGTTGCCACCAGCGCCGTCCGCAGGCCCTGTTCGGTCCCCTGATGCAGGGCTTCTTCCCGCACGCGGGTCATCAAGAAGATGGTGTAGTCGATACCCAGGGCTACCAGGAATACGAAACCGTAGAGAGGTACAGTGGGGTCGGCGCCGGGGAAGTTGAACACGTGGTTAAAGACCAGGGCCGAAACGCCCAGGGCAGTGAGGTACGACAGTACCGTGGCAGCCACCAGCATCAGCGGGGCCAGAATTGAGCGCAGCAGAACCATCAGAATCAGGGTGATAACAACAAGTACCACCGGGATGATGAGGGTGCGGTCGCGTTGGGCGCTATCGATGGTATCGAGGGCGGACGCGGTCGTCCCGCCAGCCAGCGAGCCAGGAGCTGCGCTGGCAAGGCTCTCGCGCATCTGGCGCGCGGTCTCTTCTGCCTGCGGTGAGTCGGCGGGGTCAGCCAGGGTCACCTGGAGCATGACTCGGCCGTCCACCTCGGTGGGGGCAATACCGGCAAAAATCGGCGGCACTGACTCAGCAGAAGCACCCACCGGCACAGTACCAGCGGGTGACTCCTGGGCGACCGCGACAATGGAGCTCACCCCATCGAGCCCGTCAAGGGCAGCCACTGCGGTATCTTGCTCAGCAGCAGGCACAATTACATTTGCCGGGGAGCCTGAGCCACCGGGGAAGTGTTCAGCCAGCACGTTCTGGCCATCCCGTGCCTGAGACTGCCCCAGCACCAGGTCAGATTGGCGCACCCCATTGGCCTGGAAAGTCGCAGAAAAGCCGGCGAAGATAGCCAGCACCAGAGCCGTAACCAGCCAGACTGTGCGGGGCTTGCCCGACACGAAAGCCACAATTTTTGCCCAGAAGCCGGCTGAGGCGTCCTTAACCTCAGCGGAATAGCGGGGGCGGGCAGGCCAGAAGGCTACCCTACCCAGCAGGGCCAGGACGGCGGGCAGAAAGGTCAGTGAGGCCAGCATAGACAGCACGATGCCGGTAGCTGCCACGGGCCCCAGGGCCTTGTTCGACGACAGCTCAGAAAGCAGCAGGCACAGCAGACCCGCAATCACCGTACCGCCAGAGGCCAGAATCGGCTCAAGGGACCCGCGCCAGGCAACCCGGGTTGCCTCCCAGCGCGAGAGGTGCTGGGTGAGGGCCTCACGGTAGCGGGCTACGTAAAGCAGGGAATAATCAGTGGCGGCGCCGACCACCAGAATCAGCAGGATTCCCTGCACCTGGCCGTTGATCATGACCCAGCCGGCATTCGCCATGTGCCAAATAACGAAGATGGCACCCGAGAGGGCAACCATCGAACTGGTCAGCACGATGATGGGCAGCAGGGGTGAGCGGTAGACCACCAGCAGAATTACGAAAACCACAATCAGGGCAACTGCCAGCAGGATGCCGTCGATACCGCCAAATGCCTCAACTAGGTCGGCCGAGAAGCCAGCCGGGCCGGTCACGTAGCCGGTGAGGCCGTCGGGGGCCTGGGTTATCTCGGCGCGGATTCCATCAACGACCTCTCGGGTCTCATCGGCGGTGGAGATGGGCAGAATGAGCTCCGCTGCCCGACCGTCCTCTGAGTAAATGACGGGCGAGCTTTCACCGGTGAAAGTGCCGGACTCCGCCAGCTGGCCGGTGAGCCCCTCTAGGTAGGTGCGGTGGGCATCGGTGAGGGAACCGTCAGCTTCAAAGACAAGAATGGCGGGCACCGCATCGGTACCCAGGAAATCGCCCTGCTGCTCTACCACCTGGGTAGATTCGGCAGAAGCGGGCAAAAAGTCAGTCTGGGAATTGGTCGAGACCTCGGAGATTTTGCCGAAGTAGGGCCCGCCGATACCTGCCACGGCGAGCCAGGCCAGGGTCAGCAGGGCAGCCAGAACTACCCGAACCCAGGTGCGAGAAGAGGAGCCGGCCCTGGTGGAGCCGGCTTCCGAAGAAGAAGTATGCATACTGAGAGTCTAGCCCCTGCCAGAGACCCAGGCTAAGGGAGTCTCAAGCGGGCCACGCCGCAAGAAGGTCTGACCGAGCAGGCGCTGCCAGGTCCAGGCAAAGAGCAGGGCACCTAAAATCAGGCCGAACATCATGGCCCAGGAGTTATCAGAGGCAGGCAGGCCGTAGGTCGGAGCATAGTTAGCGTACAGGGCCAGTACGGCAATCTGGAGCACGTAGAGGGAAAGGGTCATACGCCCAGCTCCCACCAGGGCACCGGCCAGGTGCTCCCGCCCGGCTAGAGCGCGCGCCAGCAGGCAGCACCAGCCCACGGTCGCCAGGCAGGCTGCCAGGCTAAAGGCAATCTCAAGCCGGCTGGAGGTGTAGGGAAGGAGCTCTGCAACAGCAAAACAGGAGTACCAGAAGAGACCGCCGGTCGCCAGGCTCCCCAGCAGGGCCAGGGCTACATCACCCCAGACGCCCCAGCGTTCGATAAGGAAGGCGATTACCGCACCGATGCAGGCGTAGGTCAGCAGGGTAAAGACCTGGTAGTTCTGACCGGTGAACATCCACTCGTAGAGGTAGGCAGTGTAGCTGCCGTCGAGAGATGCCTGCATAGCCTGGGGCTGGAAGTAGGTCCGGGCGGACGCCGCAAACCACCAGCTGCCCACGGCCAGGAGGGCCAGGGCCCAGGAGGGCAGGAAGACAAGAGGCGCCATGAGCAGGCTCAGCAGCCCCAGATGCTCCAGTACGATATCGACCGGGGCGCCCCAGGTACCGATGTAGAGCCCCACAGCAACCAGAACAATGGCCCGCACTACCGACGAGGCGAAAAGGGCGGGGAAGCTCATACGCTGAGATGAGAAGAAGGCGCCCGCCCCCAAGAGGAAGGCGAAGAGCGGGGCTGTTAGAAATTCGCTCAGGTGCAGCACCCCACCGGGGCCACCGCCGGGAGCTCCATGGGCAATAAACATGCTGATTAGGGCAGCACAGCGAGCCAGGTCAATACCGATAACACGGCCTGCGTTTTTTAGGTCGGTCACGCAATACTCCTCAATAAATACCTGCTTTAGCCTAACACTGCCCCGCCGCCCTGCGCGGTCAGGGGAAGCCATGGCACACTGGTTAGGTTGCCCCTCATCTCTCTGAAAGTCACTATGAGCACTCACTCCACCGACGTCGTCCTTCTGGCCGCCGGTTCATCGGCGACCAGCGAGTATATTTCTATCTTCTGGATTACCGCTGCGGCGCTTTTAGCACCCCTGGCGTCAGCCCTGGTGAAGAAGAAAATCCCTGATGTTGTCTTCCTGATTATCTTCGGCGTTCTGATCGGTCCGCAGGTTCTAGGGCTTGCCAGCACCGACGGTGGGGTGGCCCTGGTCAAAGACCTGGGTCTGGGGTTGCTCTTTTTGCTGGCTGGTTACGAAATTAACGCCGGAGCCCTGCGCGGACGCCAGGGGGCTTTCGCTGTGGGGTCCTGGCTGGTGAGCTTCACCCTCGGCCTGGTTCTGGCGATGAGCCTCTCCCAGTTTTCGGGGTCTTTCTCGACCTACGCGGTCGTCGGCATTGCCCTAAGTTCCACCGCCCTGGGCACCCTGCTGCCCCTGCTCAAAAGCCACGGTAAGGCGGGCACGAAAGTCGGCGACGGGGTGATGGTGCACGGGGCTATCGGCGAGGTGCTCCCTATCTTTGCGATGTCCCTGCTGCTCTCGTCGCACGCCCCCTGGGTTGCGGTGCTGATTCTGCTGGCCTTTATGGTCATTGCGGTTATTTCAGCGGTTGTGCCCCACCGCCTCTTCGAGCATATTCCTGGCCTGCGCCGCACCATGGCAGCTGAGGCTAACACCACCAGCCAGACCATGCTCCGCCTGGCCATGTTCCTTCTGGCTACCCTCATGATGGTCGCCGCGGTCTTTGAGCTCGATGTGGTGCTCGGCGCTTTTGCCGCCGGCATTATCCTGCGCTCCCTTACCCCCGAGGGCGCCTTTGAGCCCTTCTCCAAGCGTCTTGAAGCCCTGGGCTTTTCCTTCCTCATTCCCCTCTTCTTCGTGAGCTCGGGTATGGGCATCAAGGTGTCGGTCATCTGGGAGCAGCCGCTGCTTCTTGCCGGTATTGTGCTCGGTATTCTGGTGGTGCGCGGCCTGCCGGTCTTTACCGCTGAAAAGTTCTTCGATACCGGTTCGGGGCTCACCACCGTGCAGGAAAAGCTCCAGCTGGGGCTCTACTCTGCGGCGGGCCTGCCCATCATTGTGGCTGTCACCGAGGTGGCGCTGGCCAACGACCTGCTTAGCGAACAGAACGCTTCCCTGCTGGTGGCAGGTGGGGCGCTGACCGTCCTTCTCTTCCCCCTGTGGGCCTCGGCCATCGGGGCGGTGGGGCGTAAGGACGCCGATTCCCACCCGGGTGCCTCTGGCCGCTCAAGCTCACGGCAGCGCCGTAGCGCTAAGAAACTAGAGCGGGCCGCCGCGGTGCGGGCGGCAACGGGCGCTCTTCCCGTCATCAAGCGTCCGAATTCCTAGCTCCCCCATGGAGTACCCAGCAAAAGGGCCCCCTTGCCTGAGCAAGGGGGCCCTTTCTAGCACAGAGCGGGTATCAGCCTACTTGAGGATGATGACGTCCAGGGTACGGGGGCCGTGCACGCCTTCAACGCGGATTAGCTCGATGTCTG
The DNA here is from genome assembly GCF_928381415.1 of Rothia nasimurium. Lineage (GTDB taxonomy): Bacteria > Actinomycetota > Actinomycetes > Actinomycetales > Micrococcaceae > Rothia > Rothia nasimurium_H. The sequence continues at coordinate 85,948 of NZ_CAKMSF010000003.1, read as the reverse complement.
AGGTCGCTGAGGGGCCTGAGATCCAGGTGATGGGCTTGTCGAAGTTCAGACGGGCCACGGTCTCGGGGATTAGCTCGACGATGGTATCGACGGGAACCACGCAGATGTGGTGGTCGGGTACCAGGGTGATGGCGCGGCGGCCTTCGGTCTCGGTGCTGTTCAGGGCGATAGTGCCGGTCTCAGCGCAGGAGACGGTTGAAGAGGTGACAACCGCGTCGATGGCGTCAAGTTCGCGCACGGAGAGGGCTCCGGGCTTGTTGGCGTTGCCGGAGTCAACCACGCGGGAGCGGGCTGTGGTGTCTTCGGGCAGCCACTCGGTCTTGAGGCCGGTGGGCACCACGTAGCGGGAGGACTTGCCGAGCAGCTCGCCCACGCGGGCGGCGATGGTCTCTTCGGTCTCGTGGTAGACGTTAGCCTTGTAGTCGATCAGGCGGTCGACCAGCATCTCGATGACTTCCTCGGCGCCCTTGTCGCTTTCGCGGCGGTAGGAGCGGACGGGCTCAGCCGGCTGGGGGTTATCCCAGAGGGAGGCGCGGATGCGGCCCAGGATTTCTGCTTTTGCATCAGACATTAGTTGGCCTCCTTGGGGGCGATGGGGTTAGCGGTCTCAGCGTTGGCGTGGGCCTCGGCAATCTTGGCCTGGTTAGCGGCAATGATGGCCTGCAGGTCAACGCGTTCGCCGCCTACACGCTTGGGGGCAGAGCCGCGCTCCTTCTTCCACTCGTTGCGGAAGGAGGTCTTGGGGGGTGCCGGGATATCGCGGTATTCGGTCCAGCCGCCGACGATACCGGGCAGCTTGGTAATCTTGCCCTTCTTGCCGGTAATCAGCTTGGAGGCGGGCAGACCCTTGGTGGCCAGGGCCATGAGGGCACCTGAGCTGAAGAGCTTCTTGGCGCCGAACATCATGGCGTCCATCTGCACGTGGCGTTCCTTCTTGCCACCTTCGAACTCGCCCTGGGCCTTTTCGTGATCAACGGCCTTGCCGCGCAGGTGAACCAGCACATCGGGGATATTGATCTTGACGGGGCAGGCCTCGTAGCAGGCGCCGCAGAGGGAGGATGCGTAGGGCAGGGTGGAGTTGTACTGGTTCTCGATACCGCCCAGCTGGGGGGAGAGAATTGCGCCGATGGGGCCGGGGTAGGTGGAGCCGTAGGCGTGGCCACCTGCGCGTTCGTAGACGGGGCAGACGTTCATGCAGGCTGAACAGCGGATGCAGTGCAGGGCCTGGCGACCAACCTGGTCGGCCAGGGCTGCGGTGCGGCCGTTATCCATCAGGATGACGTGCAGGTTCTGGGGGCCGTCGCCGGGGGTCACACCGGTCCACATGGAGGTGTAGGGGTTCATGCGCTCACCGGTGGACGAGCGGGGCAGCAGCTGGGTGAAGACCTCGAGGTCCTGCAGGGTCGGCAGCAGCTTTTCGATGCCCATGAAGGTAATCAGGGTATCGGGCAGGGTCAGGCACATACGGCCGTTACCCTCAGATTCAACGATGGTCATGGTGCCGGTTTCGGCGATGCCGAAGTTGACGCCTGAGATGGCGACCTTGTTGGTCAGGAACTTCTCGCGCAGGCGGAAGCGGGAGGCTTCTGCCAGTTCTGCCGGGTCGTTGGTGAGGTTGGGGTTGACGCCCTCAATCTTCTTGAGGAAGATATCGCGAATCTCGGTGCGGTTGCGGTGAATTGCGGGCACCAGGATGTGGGAGGGGCGGTCGTTGTCGCCCAGCTGGACGATTTCTTCTGCCAGGTCGGTTTCAATAGCCTGGATGCCATGCTCTTCGAGGAACTCGTTGAGGCCGGTTTCGGCGGTGGCCATTGACTTAATCTTGTTGACCTCGGTGACGCCTTCAGCCTGGATCAGCTTGAGGGCGATTTCGTTGGCCTCGTGGGCGTCGCGGGCCCAGTGTACGTGGCCGCCGCGGGCGGTGAAGTTCTTTTCGAACTCTTCGAGGTAGGTGTCAAGGTTGGCCATGACCTTCTGCTTGATCATGGAACCTGCGGTGCGCAGATCCTGCCAGTCGGGCAGTTCTGAGATAACGGCGGCGCGCTTGTTACGAATCTTGTGGGTAGCAAAGCCCAGGTTGGCGCGCAGCTGCTCGTTCTGGAGTTCCTTCTCTGCGTATTCGGGGAAGGGCTCGAATTCGAAGATATTGCCGACGCCGTGGCGGACCTTGGGCATGCCGAGTGCGGTGGTTGACATGGCTTTACTTACCTCCTGCGGTAACAGCTACGGGGCCGGTGACCTTGAGCGGGTTTTCCTTGGTGGATGCAAGAATCTCGGCGAAGTGTACGGTCTGTACGGGTGAGTTCTTGCGGGAGAGAGCGCCGCCGATGTTCATCAGGCAGGATGAGTCGCCGCCGGTGCAGACCGATGCACCGGTTGCTTCAATGTTCTCTACCTTGTCGGCAACCATGGCGCCGGAGGTGTCTGCGTTCTTAAAGGAGAAGGTTCCACCGAAGCCGCAGCACTGGTCAAGGCCGTCAATCTGGGTGTATTCCAGGCCCTCAACGGTGCGGATCAGGTCTTCCTGGCGGGTGCCCAGACCCAGCAGGCGCATACCGTGGCAGGATGAGTGGTAGGTGACCTTCTCGGGGAAGTAGGAGCCCAGCTGTTCTGCTGCGTTGGTAATGCCGCAGACGTCGATGAGGAACTGGGAGAGCTCGAAGGAGCGGGCAGCCAGTGAGGCGGCAGCGCGGGCGGTGGCGTTGTCGCCTGCTCGCTCTGCAATCATGGGCTGCTGGTGACCGAGGGAGGCGACGCAGGAGCCTGAGGGCGCAACGATTGCGTCGAAGTCCCATTCTTCAAAGGCCTGTACGTGGGTTTTGACGATGGGGTAGGCGTCGTCGAAGTAGCCCGAGTTGACGTGCATCTGGGAGCAGCAGGTCTGGCCCTGCGGGAAGACGACCTCGTGGCCGAGACGCTCCAGGATGTCAACGGTAGCCTTAGCTACCTTGGGGTACATTGCGTCGACGATGCACGTTGAAAACAGTGCGACACGCATGTTGGTTCTCTCTTCTTCTGTGCGGCATGGGTAGCCCGCGTTTTCCTCACCGGTTCAGGGGCGCGGACGCCGGTGGCCGGGTGGGAGAGGAAGGGCGGGCGGGGTGCCTGTTAGATTCTTTTCCTACTCCCTCATTTAACACGATGGGGTCGGTGTTTCGATACTTTAAATAGGGCATATTTTCTTATGCAAATAATCTAACGGTCTGACCACACAAAGAAAGCTGAAAGAACCCCGCTCCTCCACCGCGGGCGTCCGCACACCCCAAGAACCACACAAGCAGGCGCATGCCAACACAAGAGCGCACCCAAAAACCCCGAAAAACCCACAAAACCACAGGGGCGAAAAAAATACCGCAAATAGATGCGGCCACAGCTTGGCGAAAGTGAACTGCCTCATGTAACGTAGACCTCGAAAAGCAATGGTCTGACCACAGGAGGTTAGGCCTCATATTTTTTGGCTCAGCGCCCCACAGATGTGACGCCCAGCCATACCACACATCACTAAGGAGAATACGGTGGAAAATACCTATACCGCTGTAACCGACGCCGTAGGAGGAAGCCTCGCGCTCAGCGCCCTGGTCTCCACCCTGCCGCTGTTGGCATTCTTTATCATGCTGCTCGGCTTCAAAGCCCGCGCACACGTCGCCGGTCTCGTATCGCTGATCGTTGCAATCCTCGTCGCCATCTTCGGCTTCGGCATGCCCTGGGACCTCGCCGGCATGTCAGCCTTCCGCGGCGGCATCTACGGCCTCTTCCCCATCGTCTGGGTCATCCTCATGGCCATCTGGTTCTACGAAGTCACCGTCCTCTCAGGCCGCTTCGAAGACCTGCGCCGCACCTTCGACCTCATCGGCGGCGGTGACCTGCGCATCCAGGCCATCCTCATCGCCTTCTGCTTCGGCGGCCTCCTTGAAGCCCTCGCTGGCTTCGGCGCCCCCGTTGCTATTACCGCAACCATGATCCTGGCCCTCGGCGTCAAGCCCCTCAAGGCTGCCACCACCGTCCTCATCGCCAACACCGCACCCGTTGCCTTCGGCGCTGTCGCTATCCCCATCACCACCGCCGGTGAAGTGGGCGGCAAGGACGCCACCGTCATCGCAGCTCTCGTCGGCCACCAGGCCCCCTTCATCGCCTTCTTCGTGCCCTTCATCCTGCTCTGGATCCTCGACGGCGTCAAGGGCCTCAAGGACGCCTGGATGCACGCAGCCGTCATCGGCGCCTCCTTCTCTATCGCCCAGTGGTGGGCCTCTGCGCACTTCGTCTACCAGCTCACCGACGTCGTAGCCTGCATCGTCTCCATCGCAGCAGCCGTTGTCTTCATGCGCTTCGTCAAGCCCCGCGGTGTTGAAGGCGTGCGCGAACGCTACGGCATCACCGCCCCCCTCGAAGTTGAGCACCTGCCCGGCCGCCGCATCTGGATGGCCCTTATGCCCTACCTGGTCGTTGTCATCATCTTCGGCCTGGCTAACCTCTACACCCCGCTCGTCGACTGGCTCAAGACCACCGCCATCAAGTTCGAGATGCCCCTGCTCAAGGACCGTCTGCTCACCGCTTCAGGCGACCCGGTCAACTCCGTCTACTCCTGGGCATGGCTCGGTAACCCCGGCACCTACCTGCTGATCTCAGGTCTACTCGTTGCCATCCTGTACTCCATCTTCAACGAAAACGGCAAGTACAAGATCTCTATCGCTGACGCCGTCAAGGAAATCGGTACCGTCGCCTACAAGATGCGCTGGACCGCCGTTACCATCGCCCTCGTTCTGGCCCTGGCCTTCGTCATGAACTACTCCGGCCAGACCGTTGCCATCGGCGAATACGTCGCCTCCCTCGGCGTCGCCTACGCCTTCCTGGCACCCGTCCTCGGCTGGGTCGGCACCGCCGTCACCGGCTCCGACACCTCAGCCAACGCCCTCTTCTCCAAGCTCCAGGTCACCGCCGCTGAGCACCTGCAAGAAGGCGGCATGACCGGCGCCCACCCCGAACTCATGCTGGCTGCTAACACCACCGGTGGTGTCGTCGGCAAGATGATCTCACCCCAGTCCCTCGCCATCGCGGCCACCTCGGTCAACATGGAAGGCAAGGAGTCCGAAATCTTCAAGGCAGTTCTCGGCTGGTCCTTCATCCTGCTGCTGGCTGTCTGTGCCCTGGTCTTCCTCCAGGCCACCGTCCTCTCCGGCCTGCTGGTTGAGCCCTACCTCACCGGCCACTAATCACCAGCCTCGCCCTATGAGTTAGGCAGACAAGGGCGGTGCAGTCCCACGTAACACACGTTGGAACTGCACCGCCCTTCCCTATACCTTGTCTATGTACCTACCCCACTTGAAAGACAGCGCGTGAAAGAAAAAGAGCCCACCTACACCGCCCTGCTCGAGTCAATAGAGCACCGGCTGCGCCACGGCCAGCTGCGCGTGGGCGACCGGCTACCCGGTGAGCGTTCTCTCGCCGAAGAGTACGGCATTTCCCGTGCCTCGGTGCGCGAAGCCCTGCGCATTCTCTCCGCGGTGGGCCTCATTCGGTCGGGGGTGGGCTCAGGCCCCAAGGCCGGCGCTGTCGTGGTCTCAGAACCCTCGGACGCCCTCGGCTGGGCTCTACGTATGCACATCGCCACCCGCACCCTGCCGGTAGCAGATATCGTGAGCACCCGCGTCCTGCTCGAAGGCGAAGCCGCCGCCCGGGCAGCCGATGTAGCCCAGAAACCCGAACACGCCGCGTCCCTAGCAACCGCCCGGCAGTACCTCGACGAAATGGACCACGCAGATATTAGCGACGACCGCTTCCACTTCTGCGACACCCGCTTCCACTACGAAATATCGTCCCTCGGCGGGAACATCGTGATGGACACCGTCATCGACTCCCTGCACCTAGCCACCGTAGGCTACGTACAGGAAGCCGTGCCCTACCTCGACAACTGGGAAGCAACCAAACGGGAACTCCAGGACCAGCACCGGGCCATCTACGCGGCAGTTATTGCCGGAGATGCAGAACGTGCCCAGCGAACAGTCGCTGAGCACATTCGATGGTTCTACGCCCTCTCAGAAATTGGTGCTGCCCATTATGAGTACCACCAGAAGGTGCGCGATGGGCAGGTCTAGGCCTCGAACTTCTGACCGGTTAGACGCTCGTAGGCCTCAACGTAGCGGGCACGGGTCTTCTCTACGACCTCGGCAGGGAGCTCAGGCACAGGGCCGGTGCCGTCCCAGCCCGACTCCTCGCTCTTGAGCCAGTCACGCACGTACTGCTTATCGAAAGAAGCCTGGGCACGGCCGGGCTCGTAGTCGTTGGCATCCCAGAAACGCGATGAATCGGGGGTCAGCACCTCATCGCCCAGGGTGATTTCACCGCGGTAGGAGTCGGTACCGAACTCAATCTTGGTGTCGGCCAGAATGATGCCGCGCTCACGCGCAATCTTCTCGGCGGTCTCGTAGACATAGAGAGTCAGTTCCTGCAGGCGGTCGGCGATAGCCTCCCCCACCTCAGCGTCGAGCTCTTCACGGGTGATGGGCTCGTCATGCTCCCCCACCTCTGCCTTGCCCGTGGGCGTGAAGAGGGCAGGTTCCAGGCGGGATCCATCTACCAGACCGGCGGGCAGCTCAAACTCGTTGACCTTACCGGTCTTACGGTAAGAAGCCAGGCCGGAGCCGGTCAGGTAACCGCGTACAATGCACTCAACAGGGAACATGTTCAGAGACTTACAGATCATGGCGCGGCCAGCCACCACCTCGGGCACGTCGGTAGACAGCACATGGTTGGGCACACCCTTAAGCTGCTCAAACCACCAGAGGGACATCTGAGTCAGAATCTTGCCCTTATCGGGAATCTCGGTGGGAAGCACCTGGTCAAAGGCGCTGATACGGTCGGTGGCAACCACCATCACGGAGCCGGCACGCAGTTCGGCGTCGTCCTTCACGTTCAGGCCGGTGACGTCCTGGGTGTCCTCGTCGGGGATGTAGAGGTCACGGACCTTGCCGGAATACACGTGCTTCCAGCCGGGAATGTCTACGGGGGTATGGCTCATGATTTTCTCCTGGGGGTGTGCAGGTGGGCTGTGAGGTGATAGAAAAGTGACTGCCCACGCGGGTGCGGTTGGCAGTCACAGGAAGCTAGTTCTGGGTGGGAATCTGAATGCGATTCTCGGCCGCAGCGAGCGCAATGTCTGAACGGTACTGGGCACCCTTCCAGGCAATGTCGCGCACGCCGGCGTAGGCAGCCTCGCGGGCTTCGGTGAGGTTCTCGCCCAGGGCGACGACAGCCAGCACACGGCCACCGGCGGTGACAATCTCTTCACCATCAAGGGCGGTACCTGCGTGGTCAACGTGCACGTTCTCGCGCTGGTTGGCGGCGTCCAGGCCGGTGATGGCATCGCCCTTGCGGGGAGTGTCGGGGTAGTTCTCTGCTGCCATGACCACGTCAACGGCGGTGCGGGGGTCCCAGTCAAGAGCAAGGTCGGCGGGCAGTTCGCCCTTGGCCGCTGCCAGAAGGACGCCGCCGAGCGGGGTGCGCAGGCGGGCCAGAACGGCCTGGGTTTCGGGGTCACCAAAGCGGGCGTTGAATTCGATCACGCGGATGCCGCGGGAGGTAGCTGCCAGGCCACAGTAGAGCACGCCCACAAAGGGGGTACCGCGGCGAGCCATTTCGTCAACGGTGGGCTGGGCTACGCGCTCAATGACCTCTTCGACGAAACCTTCGGGCAGCCAGGGCAGGGGGGTGTAGGCGCCCATGCCACCGGTGTTGGGGCCTTCATCATTATCGAAGATACGCTTGAAGTCCTGGGCGGGCGAGAGGGGCAGGCAGGTGCTGCCGTCGGAGATCACGAAGAGGGAGACTTCGGGGCCATCGAGGTATTCTTCGATGACCACGGTGCCACCGGCGGCGAAGCAGGCTTCGGCGTGGGCCAGGGCAGCGTCGAAGTCTTCGGTGACCACAACACCCTTACCGGCGGCCAGGCCGTCGTCCTTAACCACGTAGGGGGCGCCAAAGGTAGCAAGGGCGGCTTCTGCTTCTTCACGGTTAGTGGCAACCTTGGCCATGGCGGTGGGTACATTGGCGCTGGCCATGACCTCCTTGGCAAAAGCCTTGGAGCCTTCGAGTAGGGCCGCAGGCTTAGAGGGGCCAAAGACAGGGAAACCTGCATCGCGCAGGGTATCTGAAACACCGGCAACGAGGGGCGCTTCGGGCCCGATGACGACCAGGTCAGCGGCCAGCTCGGTGGCTAGCGTAAGGGCTGCCTCGGGGTTATTTGCATCGATAGCGTGCACGGGGACGTCCTGGGCGATACCCGCGTTGCCGGGGGCTGAGTGCACCTCGGTAACGGCTAGATCTTTCAGGAGTGCTCGGATAATTGCGTGTTCACGACCGCCGGGGCCCAGTACCAAAACCTTCATTCTTTTAGGCTACCGGCAAGGTCACGATTTGATGAAGTTTTTACCGCAGTTTGAGCGGTTTTTGCCGATTGATTTTTGCGGACGCCCGCCCCGGCACGCCCGCTCGGGGCTGGTAGGCGCGTATCGGCGTCCGCACCGCGATGCCCCCACTCAACTCACGTCATCCATCGCCTTTCCGCATTTATTCTGATTTACCCGCAACTAGTTGCGGTGTTTTCAGAATAAATGCGGAGAGGTCTCGATAATCACTGTTCCAATTTCCTCACTCCACCATGCATGAGGCGCTGAATCACGACCTGCGGCCTGTTCATAAGGTCGTCCCAGGTGGCTCGAACGACCGTCCAGCCCATAAGTTCAAGCGAACGTTGGCGCAGGGCATCCCTGCGTAGCTGCTCCTCTGCCGGGCGGTAGGCACCGTAGTACTTATGCAGGCCGTCGACCTCTAACAGAAGTTTCAGCGCTTCCCAGGCGAAATCTGAACGGTGCACCCTGCCATCGTGCGCTCTTATTTCCAGCTGCTGACGAGGACGTTCGAGTTTGGACTGCACGATTCTAAGCATTGCCAGCGATTCGAGAGGGGACTCGGTCAAAGCGCTCATCGACTCAGCAATCAGGGAAAAACTGCTCGTTCCATAACCGCGAGCGCCCATGAGCCGGGCATGGACATCGCGATAACCTACATGGGCGCGGTGCAGAAAATAGTCTGTAACTGCCAGGGCCTGAACTACAGGTAAGGTTCGAGCACAGTCGAGAATCGTGGTCAGTGGGTCTGTGACTGAAAAACCAGCTACCGTACGAGCCAGCTCGCACACGTCCGAACGGGAGCTGTGGTACCTAGCCTGGCTATGGTGCCGGTGGTTAGAGCGGGGAAGAGACAGCTCAACCTTGGCGGGCAGCCCGAAGAGCGGAGCACCCCACATCAGCGCAGCAGATGCGTGACTGAGTACCGCCTGCCGATGAGACATCGCGAGCGCTATTGTCACAGCGATACACCGCTCTTCGGGCGTGAACTGCCGACCTTCTGCAGCTGAAACATAGACACCCCGCGTCAGCCTAATAAGTTCACCCCGCCGGTGCATAGCGCCGATGAGGTTTTTACCCAGCCCTTCAAAGTTGAGCTGTTGAGATGTTTTGACTTTTGAGGTAACCCGTTCAATTCTGTCGTGCATGGGACTACTGTCGCAGAGCGGCGGTGGGCACTCAAGCACTATTTTCGAACCTGTGGAAAACTGAAGTTCACCCTTGTCAAGGCGTGTACCGAACCTGTGGAAAAAACTGCAACAGAAGGTCACAGTCGAAACCGCTCAACTTCTATATCCCACTATCTCCCCGCATTTATTCTGATTTACCCGCAACTAGTTGCGGTGTTTTCAGAATAAATGCGGAAGGCTTGCGCCAGTCACGCCCAGCACCCAACGCCCCACGTCCGCGCCAGTCACGCCCAGCAACCCGCAACCGTGCCCAACCCCACACCCCAACTATTTGCAGTTCCTGCAATATTGCAGTTACTGTAAATACATGCTGAAACACACCCCTCCCCTCGACCGGCGCAGGGCCCGCTCGACGGCGTCCAAACAAAAAATTGCCGCAGCCGCCGAACACCTTGTGCTCACCAGCGGGCGAGCAGGCCTGACAGCCTCGGCCCTCGCAGAGCAGGCAGGGGTCTCTGAACGCACCGTCTTCAACCACTTCAAAAAACTCGAAGACGCCCTGACCTACCAGCTCTCAACCCACCTCGAACCCTGTATCGACGAGCCTCCCTTTCCCCGGGGAGTCGCCATCGAAGACCTCCCACAGGCCCTGGTGCAGCACTTCCACGAGGCAGTAGAAACCGAACGGGTGCAGCAGGATCTCGTCCGCTTTGTCACCCTGGGCGCAGCACTGGTTGAGGAAGAGTTTGACCTGGTAGCCCGCGAAGTCACCCTCACCCTGGGCGATATCTGCAACGCCCTCTGTAGCGAAATTGATCAGCTCTACCCCGACCTATCACTCGACCAGTCACTAGCCCTTGGTCTCTTCGCCTACAACCTGCTGATGGGTTACGTTTTCGCCTTTGTGCGGTTCGCTCAAGAACTTGAAGAGAACATTTTTGAAGAGCCCACCAAGCAGCTGGTTATCGAACCCCAGATGTTCGTGCCCCATATCCACGCTTATATCAACCAGGTAGCAGCCGGAACCCCGGTATTTGCCGCTGACGGCAGCGTTACCTCCCACCAGACCGTTTAAGAGAAAACACAACCACACGAAAGGGAAACCGGCAGGCCATGTCTGAGTTCCTCTATAAAGTCGGTAGCTTTGCAGCTCGCCGTGCCTGGGCCGTTATCGGCATCTGGGCGCTGGTGATTGCTCTAGCTGGCGGCGCCTATGCCTCTTTTAAGGGCGATTTGACCGATTCCATTACTATTCCTGGCACCGAGGCGCAGCTAGTGCAGGAAGAGCTGACCGATACCTTCAACCTGAATCTCAATGCCGGTACCGGTTCTGCCATTGTGCAGACCGAGGACGGCTCACCCTTCACCGATGCGCAGAAGGCTGCTGTGGCGAGCGCCGTTGCTGAGACCGAGACCGTTGAGGGCGTTGATAGCGTCACCGACCCCTTTGCTGTAGCTCAGCAGCTTGCAGACGGCCAGGTGCAGCTTGAGGCGGGTCAGGCTGAGGTGAGCGGGGGCGAGCAGCAGCTTGCGGACGGCCAGGCGCAGCTTGATGGCGCTAAGAACCAGCTGGATTCGGGGCAGGCTGAGCTTGATTCCCGCAGGGCTGAGCTTGAGTCTGGTCAGCAGCAGCTCGATGAGGGCTATGCCCAGCTTGAGGACGCCCAGAATCAGCTGAACGAGGCCCGTAGCCGCCTTGAGGGTGAGGGTGCTCCGCCGGAAGCTTTTGGTGAGCTTAACGGCCAGCAGGCCCAGCTTGATGCCCAGCGGGCTCAGCTGGACGCTACCGCTGAGCAGCTCAATCAGGGCCGCACCCAGCTGGAAGAGGCCCAGGCCCAGCTCGATCAGGGTCGCGCCGATTATGAAGCCGGTCTTGCCCAGCTTGAAGATTCCCGTTCCCAGTTAGAGAGCGGCAAGAGCACTATCGAGCAGAATGCTGCGCTGCTGCAGATGTCTGAGAGCGGTGTTGCAATTTCTGATGATAACTCCACCGCTATTATCTCTGTTACCTTCGATGCTGAGACCGGTTCTATCCCTGTAGAAACTCTCGAAGAAACCCAGCAAAAACTCAACGTGCTGTCCGATAGCGGCCTGACCGTCACCTACGACCAGTACATGCAGGGTGTTGAGCCTGCGATGAATGCGACCGCTGAGGCTATCGGTATCGGCATTGCCTTTATCGTCCTCTTCCTGATGCTGGGCACCCTGGTCGCTGCCGGGCTGCCGATTATCATGGCCGTAATTGGCGTGGGAACCTCGGCTCTGGCCGTCCTGTCGCTCTCGAGCGTCATCGAGATGACCTCCACTACTCCCACCCTGGGCACCATGCTGGGCTTGGCTGTGGGTATCGACTACACCCTCTTCATTCTGAACCGCCACCGCACTAACCTGGCTAAGGGAATGAACGTGAAGGAGTCCATCGCCCTGGCCACCGGCACCTCCGGCGGCGCGGTCTTCTTCGCCGGGGCCACCGTTATCATCGCCTTGCTGGGTCTGAACGTCGTGGGCATCCCCTTCCTGGGCGTGATGGGTAACGCCGGTGCCTTTGCGGTTGCTGTTGCTGTGGCGGTAGCCACCACCCTCTCCCCCGCCGTGATGTCTCTGCTGGGTGAGCGCGTCCTGAGCAAAAAGCAGCGGGCGAAAATTGCGGCTGGCGCTCAGGCTGCCAGCGAGGACGACGCCCAGGCGGCTTCCATTCGGGCAGAAGCTAAGCAGGCGGCGGCTGACCACGAGGAGGCCCACCGCGGCTGGATCGGCCTGATCCTGAAGAAGCCGATTGCCACCGTTGCCGCTGTGGTTCTGGCGCTGGGTGCTGTCGCCCTGCCGGTGACCGATATGCGTTTGGGTCTGCCGACCGGTGCCTCTCAAACCACGGATTCAGCTGCCTACATCTCGTACACCACGATTGCCGACAAGTTTGGTGAGGGGCAGAACGGCCCCATCGTGGTAGCAGCCCGCCTGCCCGAGGGAACCACCGAGGAACAGGCTAAGGCTCTGCAGGTTGAGGTGGGCCAGGACCTTCTGGATCAGAGCGACGTTTCAGCCGTCATTCCCGCCATGATCTCTGACGATAACTCCGCCCTGCTCTACCAGGTGATTCCCGACGAGGGCCCCAATGCCCAGTCAACCACCGACCTGGTGCACGCCCTGCGTGATATGACCGTCTCAACCGAGAACGGTGAGGTGACCTTCGGCGTCACCGGTCAGACCGCAATGGCCGTTGATATTGCCCAGAACCTGGCTGAGGTTCTGCCGGTGTACGTTGCGCTGGTCATGGGCCTGTCGCTGCTGGTTCTGATTCTGGTTTTCCGCTCCATTCTGGTGCCGGTCACCGCGACCCTGGGCTTCCTCTTCTCCCTACTGGCAGCGCTCGGTGCGACCACGGCTGTATTCCAGTGGGGCTGGGTTGCTGAGCTCTTCAACGTTTCAACCCCCGGCCCGCTGCTTGCCTTCCTGCCAATTCTGGCTGTGGGTATTCTCTTCGGCTTGGCCATGGACTACCAGCTCTTCCTGGTCTCGGGCATGCGAGAGGCCTACTCGCACGGTCGCGGGGCTAAGACCTCGGTTGTGGTGGGCTACCATCACGGCGCCCGCGTGGTCACCGCTGCGGCGCTGATTATGGCCGGTGTCTTTATCGGCTTCGTCTTCTCCGGCGACCCCATGATTGCCTCCATCGGCTTCGTGCTGGCGGTCGGCGTTCTGCTGGACGCCTTCGTCGTGCGCATGACCCTGATTCCGGCGCTCATGTACCTGCTGGGTGAAAAGGCATGGTGGCTCCCCGCCTGGCTCGACCGCCTGCTCCCTGACCTGGACGTTGAAGGCACCAAGCTCGAAGCTCAGGCCCACGAGGAAGAGGCTGCCCCGGCACCTACTGCAACCCCCGCACCTACTGAAGCGCGGACGTCCGCCCCGGCGGAAGACGCTCGGCACGAAGTGGCTGCCCCGGCACCCACTCAGCAACTGGCGTCCGCGTCGGAGCGTCCGGTCAGCCCCACCCAGGTTGTGGCGGTTGAGTCCACGCGTGCTCTGGCCCAGGCCGCTGTGGTTGCTGCCGATCAGGCTCTAGCAGCGGCAGACGAGGCCCAGGATGAGGCGCAGCGAGCTGCCCGCGCAGCCCGCGAGGCGCTCAAGGCTCTTTCTGAGCAGCAGAAAGAGCAGTAGCGAGGACGCCGCACCCGGCTCATCTCGCAAGGCCAGTCGGTAGATGCCCGCACTTATTCTGAAAAACCCGCAACTAGTTGCGGATGAATCAGAATAAGTGCGGGCATCGCTCGTTTCAGCAACCAGGGCTACCCAGTAAACTGGTGGGCATGCAGACTTTTACCGCGCAGCAGGCAGCAGAGCTGGCAGTCGTCACCCGTGGTGACTTTATCGAGTCCCGCCATGTGGGGTCGCTGGTCGTACTGGCGCCCGACGGTTCTACCGCCTTGAGCCTGGGGACCCCCGAGGCTCTAATCTATGCCCGTTCGGCGCTCAAACCCTTGCAGGCTATTGCGTCGATGAACGCGGGGGCTGAGTTGCAGGGGGCCCAGATTGCGCTGGCTGCCGGTTCTCATACCGGTTCTTTTGAGCATATGAAGGTTGCCCAGTCGGTGCTGGCTGAGGCCGGGCTGACCGCCGATGCGCTACTCTGCCCTCCTGCTTGGCCTGCTGATGAGCCCAGTTACCACGCCCTGGTAAGGGCCGGCCACGACAAGCAGCGTCTGGCTTTTAACTGTTCCGGTAAGCACGCGGCCTTTCTGTGGGGCTGTGTGAAGTCGGGCTGGTCGACAGATAACTACACCGACCCGCACCACCCCCTGCAGGAGCTGGTACTTCGGACTATTGAGGAGTTCACGGGTGAAACTCCCCAGCATGTGACTGTCGATGGCTGCGGTGCCCCTGTTGCTGCTACCTCGCTGGTGGGCCTTGCCCGGGCCTATTCCACCCTGGGCTCGGCGGTTGAGAACATCAGAGCTGATGCCCGCGCAGCCACCGTCGCAACGGCCATGGTGGACTACCCCGAGTACGTCCACGCCACCGGCGGCTCCGATACGGTGCTGGCTGAGACCCTCGACGCTGTGGTCAAGCGCGGGGCTGAGGGCGTGCTGGCTATTGGGTTGCGCTCTGGCGCATCGGTGGCGCTGAAGATGCTTGACGGCTCTAACAGGGCTGCTTCCCTGGTGGCGGTGCGGGCGCTCCAGGCCGCCGGTTTTCTTGAGGGCGGGGTCGCTGACCGCGCGGTTACAGCCACGACTTTCCCCATCACCGGTGGCGGGCAGCCAGTGGGTTCTATCGAGCCCGGTGCGGCTTTTGAGGGGCTGCTCTAATGGCGATTCGCCGCAAGATTTCCGAGGCGGACGGCTTCGCTGCCGTTACTCAGGTACGGAAGGTTTTTGAGGGGGCAGAGAATGAGGACGCCCGCGCGGCGGCTTTTGCTGCCCTGTCGCGCGGGGTGCGGGCGGCATCCGTCCGTTTTCTGCTCGAGGAGCTGGCGACCCTTGCCCCTGGCAATTCGGTGGAGGTGCGTGTGCCGCCTTTTGGGGTGACCCAGTGTATTGCCGGGCCGCGCCATACCCGCGGTACTCCGCCCAATGTGGTTGAAACCGATGCGTTCACCTGGTGCGCTATCACCCTGGGTTATGCCAGCTGGCAGGAATCAGCGGCCGCTATTTCAGCTTCTGGGCTGCGCGCTGATTTGAGCGACTACCTACCGCTTCTATAAAAATAAAAGCCCCGGGAGCTTACTCAAGGCAGAGGCCACACCGGGGCGTTCATACTCATGGTACCATGACCACATGCCTAACAAAAATGAGATGGACATTACAAAAATATTGGAACTCCTTTCTGAGCCCCGTCTCTCACCTTATAGGGCGCAAACAGCTTCAGCTCCCGAAGCACTGGAACTTTACACCTGGATTCACCGCATGGCGAGCACTTGTTTTGAGCTGATTGCCTACCTCGAAGTAGGAGTGCGCAATTCCATCGATAATGCGCTCAGAGAACACTACGAGCATAGCCCTTCAAGTATTCCTTGGATTTTTTCCCAGCCTCTCATCAATCATCAAATCGCTGAAATGATAGCAACAGGGCGGAATCGGCTCCCTGAAGTACATCAAAATAACCGGGAGCAGATTTCAGCATCTCTTTCTTTTGGCTTCTGGTCTGGACTGCTGGGAAGCAAATACGATGAGCTATGGAAAAAGTGCCTGCATAAAGCATTTCCGTACGCCTACCAAGGGAAGCGTAAATCTGTCGCTGTAGAGCTAGAAGCTGTAAGAAAATTTAGAAATAGGATCGCCCACCACGATTCTCTGCTTAATACAGACATTCTCTTTGAAGCTACAAGAATCTTTAAGTTGGCTGGTTATATAGACCCGCAGTTCGAGAACTGGATGCGATCTGTATCGAGAGTTCATACTATCTACGCAGAGAAGCCCGTAAACTCAGAAGACACCGTTGTGGTAGCAGGGAAGGACGCCTGGCCTCTCTACTGCGACCACCATATCTACGTGTGCCAGGCCGGGAGATCCTTCAAGGACGTCAAATATATAGCCTTTTACTCGGAGAAAGAGATTAAGCCTGAAGTAGCACGAATCAAATTTAAACGTGATGATGTGCCCTGGTCTGAAGAACACGCAGAGCAGCTCACAGCAAGCAACAACCGAAATGAACGCAAACTTGGTAACGCTATCTTGGCTGCCCGCGCTGCAGGTTGGGAAGGTGGTCGTTACCAGGTTTTTATCCTTTCATCACCCGACGAAAAACCTCCCCACGGTGAGCATAGAACCCTTAACCATCCCATTAAACACGAGCGTCACGGTCGCGGAAGCGCATATACACAAAGTCAAAGATATACGTCTCTCCATGCTTTAGAGTTGGCACAGACAACAGACGATTTATAAATCTAGCCTTGGTAAGGTTAGTAGTTATGAGCATTCTGTCGAGATTCCGCCGCCCCACTGAACCTGCTGCTCCTCTCACCGAGGCAGACAAACAGGCAGCCCCCGGCCAGCACTTCGCTCCGGCTTCCGCGCCCGACCGCGCCAATCTCAC
This sequence comes from Rothia nasimurium, assembly GCF_928381415.1. Taxonomy (GTDB): domain Bacteria; phylum Actinomycetota; class Actinomycetes; order Actinomycetales; family Micrococcaceae; genus Rothia; species Rothia nasimurium_H. Next base: position 69,381 of record NZ_CAKMSF010000003.1, on the reverse strand, counting down.
CGTGCGCCGTGCCCCCTCTCTCCCTGCCTTTGCAGTTACAGGGCTGCTCATTGGCCTGATTGTCGCGTTTGTGGTCACTGCCTTAGGCCCGGAGAACCCCAACTACACCTTCGGTGCAATTTACGGCGTGATGGCGGTTCTCTTTGGCACCCTGTGCACCGCAGCTGCCATCGTGGTAGCCCTGATTCTCGATAAGCGCTCCACCAAGCACACCACCACCTACCAAGCCGTCAGCAGCCAAGACTAGCCAAAGCCCACCCGTGAGAAAAATGCTCACACGGTGGGCTTTACTTATCAGCAGCGCATCGGGCAGGTACACTTGATATGTTCGCTCGCTCACGTGCGCTACCTCATGCTGCACAGCGAGATAACCACCCCACGACAAGAGACGGAAAACCTGCTTTGGCTCGTCCTGACGGAAAACTCTCCTTCGACCTTGACCCTGTTGATCACGGCCCTAAAGACGAATGCGGTGTCTTTGGTGTATGGGCTCCCGGCGAAGATATCGCCAAGCTCACCTACTACGGCCTCTACGCCCTGCAGCACCGCGGCCAGGAGTCAGCCGGTATCGCCACCAGCGACGGCAAACACCTGAACGTCTACAAGGACATCGGCCTGGTCTCCCAGGTTTTTGACGAGGTCACCCTCAACTCCATGACCGGCCATATGGCCATCGGCCACTGCCGCTACTCCACCACCGGCGGCAACATCTGGCAGAACGCCCAGCCGACCCTGGGCGATACCCCCCACGGCACCCTGGCTCTGGCCCACAATGGCAACCTGGTTAACTCAGCAGACCTCTACGACCGCCTGCTGGCTAAGAACGGCGGCAAGCGCCCCGAACGCGGCGAGCTGGCTCAGGGTAATACGACCGATACCGCCCTGGTCACTGCCCTACTGAAAGACCACGACTTTGACAGCCTGGAAGAGGCTGCCCTCGATTTGCTCCCCACCCTTTCAGGTGCCTTCTGCCTGGTTTTCATGGACGAGCACACCCTGTACGCCGCGCGTGACCCCCAGGGCGTGCGTCCGCTGGTCTTGGGCCGTCTTGACCGCGGCTGGGTTATCGCCTCAGAAACCGCTGCCCTCGATATCGTCGGTGCGTCCTTCGTGCGCGAGGTAGAGCCCGGTGAGTTCATCACCATCGACGAGGACGGCCTGCGCTCCCAGCGATTCGCCGAAGCCAAACCCGCCGGTTGCGTCTTTGAGTACGTGTACCTGGCCCGACCCGATACCACGATTTCGGGCCGCAGTGTCTACGAATCCCGTGTTGAGATGGGGCGTCAGCTGGCCCGTGAGCACCATGTAGAGGCTGACCTGGTCATGCCCACGCCCGAGTCCGGCACCCCGGCGGCGATCGGTTACGCCGAGGAATCCGGCATTCCCTTCGGCAACGGCCTGGTGAAGAACGCCTATGTGGGCCGTACCTTCATTCAGCCTTCACAGACCATCCGCCAGCTGGGCATTAGGCTCAAGCTCAACCCCCTGCGCTCGGTGGTCGAGGGTAAGCGCCTGGTCGTGATTGACGACTCTATCGTTCGCGGCAACACCCAGCGGGCCCTGGTGCGCATGCTGCGAGAGGCCGGCGCAAAAGAGGTCCACGTACGGATTTCGTCACCGCCGGTCAAGTGGCCCTGCTTCTACGGCATCGACTTTGCCTCGCGCTCCGAGCTGATCGCTAACGGCCTGACTATTGAAGAGATCGGTAAGTCGCTGGGCGCAGACTCCCTGGGCTTCATCTCAGAAGAGGGCATGATTGCCGCTACCGAGCAGCCCCGCGAGCGTCTGTGCACCGCCTGCTTTACCGGTAAGTACCCCATCGAGCTGCCCAGCGAAGACCGCCGCGGCAAGTCCATCTTTGATGATTCCAAGGGGGGCCCGCTGGCCGGTACCGCGGCTGAGGTGACGGTGGAGCGTCCTGTTGCCCATAAGCCTTCTAAGGCCAAGGCGGTGTCTATCGAAACCCGCCCCGGCACCGAGGCGCTGGAGCACAAGTTTGATGGTGCCCCGGTGGCGTCATCGGGCACCGGCTCTTGTGAGCCTGGCCCCGATTCAGACCTTGAAGATTTAGTCCTTCCCCAAGATACGATTCCTGCCGATTCTACCGGCACTGACCGAGAGGCCCGCTAAATGAGCGAGAACCAGAACGCAGTTACCTACGCTTCGGCTGGTGTAGATGTTGAGGCGGGCGACCGCGCTGTTGAGCTGATGAAGGACGCCGTCAAGGCAACTCACGGGGCCGGTGTGGTTGGCGGTGTGGGCGGCTTTGCTGGCCTCTTTGACCTGTCTGTGCTCAAGGATTACCGTAAGCCCTACCTGGCGACCTCCACCGATGGTGTGGGCACCAAGGTGGCAATTGCCCAGAAGCTCGATATCCACCACACCATTGGCCATGACCTGGTGGGTATGGTGGTCGACGATATCGTGGTAACCGGTGCCCGCCCCCTCTTTATGACCGACTACATTGCCACCGGCAAGGTGGTGCCCGAGCGCATTGCCGATATTGTGCGCGGTGTGGCTGAGGGCTGTTCCCTGGCTGGTACCGCCCTGGTGGGCGGTGAAACCGCTGAGCACCCCGGCCTGCTGGCTGAGGACGAGTACGACGTGGCAGGTGCCGCTACCGGCATCGTTGAGGCTGACGAGCTGCTGGGGCCCGACCGCGTGCGTGAGGGCGATGTGCTGATTGCTATGGCCTCCAGCGGTATTCACTCCAACGGCTACTCCCTGGTGCGCAAGGTGCTCTCGGTTGCTGGCTGGGAGTACGAGCGTGAGGTGGCTGAGCTGGGCCGTACCCTGGGCGAGGAGCTGCTAGAGCCCACCCGCATTTACACCGCTGACTGCCTAGATTTGATTGAGGCTTTCCCCGTGAACGGTGAGGACGGCCAGACCGGTTCGGGCGTACGCGGCTTCTCGCATGTGACCGGTGGCGGTCTGGCCGCTAACCTGGCCCGCGTGCTGCCGGTAGGTACCGTGGGTGTGGTGGAGCGTTCGACCTGGGAGATTCCGGCAATTTTCAAGCTGATTGGTGAGCTGGGTTCTGTGCCCCAGGCTGACCTGGAACGCACCCTCAACCTGGGTGTGGGCATGATTGCTGTGGTTGACCCGTCGGTTGCTGATGCGGCCGTTGAGCGCCTGAATCAGCGCGGTCTGCCCTCCTGGGTACTGGGTACCGTGCAGAAGGATTCTGGCGAGCACAAGGCCAACCCCGATTATGTGCAGGGCGCTAAGGGCGTGGACGGCGGCGCTGCGGTGCTGCTGGGGGCCTACAAGTAGGTTTTACAGAAACACATAAATGGTGGTGGCCCCGGTCTTTTTGACCGGGCCCACCACCATTTTTCGTACCTGTTGGGTCTTAGGCAACCTTAAACGGGGCTTGCGGCCCATTTATCTGCTCTCCTGATGCAGCCGAGGTGAGGGCCGCGTCCGTCCTCTTATGCTGTTCTGTCCGGCTGTTTTTCTGTTCAGCCTGCTGTTGATCTGCAAAAACCCAGCGGCGCTGCGCCGCAAAGCTCACCGGGATAAGTACCAGCTCAACGAGTACCTTAGCCACCAAAAGGGGTAGCCCCACCCAGGTGAGGGTTTCAAGTAGGGCCGTATTAGTTGCCAGAATCGCCACAGCCAGTACCGCATAGCGTCCCAGGGAGTGGTGGGTCTGCGGGCGGGGCCCACCATCGTGCATGACGATACGGTTAAGAGCGAAGTTACACAGGGCCGAGGTCACGCGAGCCCCCACCACCGCCAGGAGCAGGGGCGCACCCAGGGCAACCAGCACCATCAGGGCCACCGTATCAATGATGAAGCCCGAGAAGCTTGCCGCCAGGAAGGCCAGCAGCGGCGCGTAAATCCGCAGGGAGTCCCGGACCGGGTTGAAGTGGCTGGTGGGGTTACCCGGCTCGTAAACCTTAGTAATCGGCACCTGGGTCAGTTGAACCCCAAAGCGCGAGGCCCGCAGCAGCATATTGAACTCATACTCGTAGCGGTCACCGGGCAGATCGAGCGCCCAGGGCAGAATCTGCGGGGTCAGCCCGCGCAGGCCGGTCTGGGTATCAGCCAGTTTCTGCCCGGTCGACAAGCCAAACAGGGCGGCGGTCAGGGCGTTGCCCACCCGGGAGCGCAGCTGCACCCGGGTCTCGGGGGCGGTGGGGTCGGCAATGGTTCGCACGCCCATCACCAGGGTTTTTTGCCCGGCGGACGCCTGCGCCGCCGCTTCCCTACCCACGGCCAGGATATCGGCGGGCAGGTGCTGGCCGTCAGCGTCCGCGGTCACGATAACCTCACCGGGTGCCTCAGCCTGAGCCCAGGTGATTCCCGCCCGCAGCGCTGCACCCTTACCACCGTTAGCGGGCAGGTGCAGCACAGTCACCGATACCAGCCCAGACCGGGCAAAACGACGCTCGACCGAAGGCGCAGGGGCTAGCCGGGCACCCAGCTGTTCGACCTGCTCAAAGACAGGAGCGAAGTCTGAGCCGGAGCCGTCGTTGACCACCGACACGCGGGCACTGGTACCCTCGGCGTGAGCACGGGCGTCTATATCGTCGATAAGACGCACTAGGGAGGTATCGGGCTTGTAGGCGGGAATCAGAATCAGCATGGCGTTTAGGCTCCTGCGATGTAGAGAATGTCGCTGGTTTCGCGTTCTTCGCCCTTACCGAGCGGGTTGTTGACCAGTGAGTCGTTGAAAATCATGACCGATGAGCCGCCACCGTCGATGTTGTAGGCGGTGGTGCAGCCAGCGTCGATCATCATCTGGGCCAGTTCGGTCATGGTGGCACCGCGAGAGTAGCCTTCTGAGCGGCCGTCGACCACCATGAAGAGCAGGTGGTTGGTGCCAATGACGCCCACCGCGGTGCGGGGCTGCTCGCCCTGGATGGAGTGGTTACCGAAGTTGGTGTCGACTTCGACGTCCTCGATGCCGTCAAGGATTGCGCCGTTCTCTACCAGTGCCGGGCCGAAGGAGAGAGTGTTGAGCACGCCCTCATCAACGAGTGCCTGGGCGGTGGTGGCGGTTTCGTCGTAGATTTTGACGCTGCCGTCAGCGTAGAAGGCTAGACCGGTGCGGGCAGGAGAGTCGCGGTAAACCACGCCGTTACGCACCACAATGCCGGTTTCGCGGAAGCCGTAGTAGTCGCCGTTGATAGCCCAGATAGCATTGTGAGCCGCTGCCATTTCGCTGGGGTTCTGCACGATGTTCAGGCCGAACTGGTTGTTGGCGAAGGCCGAGCGCAGGATGCTCGCCGACCCCAGCTTAACCTCCGCGGTATAGGCAGTGATCTGGTCGCTGGTGCCCTCGTTGAGCACGATGGTATTCAGGGCGATAGAGCCGTTATCTGCGGTGACGCCGGTGTCGGTTACCTGCATGTTGGTCAGTTCGGTGTCGGACGCCGCGGCGCTTGTGGTGCTGTTCGAGGCAGCCTGGGCCTCGTAGGCGGCTACGTCTGCGATTTCAGTGTGGTCACGCAGGTAGCGGTTGTAAGCCCAGCCGCTACCCAAACCTGCAGTGCCCAAGAGGCCCAGGCCGCCGATGAGGGCGGTACGTCGAGTGGTTTTGGATTTGACCCAGCTGGTCTTCTGCTCTGCCTGGGTCTGCTGCGGGTTTTGTTCGATGTTCTGGTCTGCGCTGTTGTTCATACCTTCAACTATGGGCGGCTAACCCATGACGAAGGCTTGTCTAACCTATGCCCCAGCTGTGACTGCAACTGAGCGTACCTAGCCGAGCACGGACGTCCGCACCCACCGCTAACCCTTCTCTAGCTGTGGCGCTAACCGCCAAATGTGGTGACGCCACCGCCACATTTGGCAGTAGCCACAACATGTTGCGCCCACGCCCATCAGCGGACGCCCTTATCCACCAGATTCTTTCGCACAAGCTCAGGGTTATTCATCAGGTCGCTCCACCTAACACGCACAAAACGATAGCCTCGCAGCTCAAGGTCACGCTGACGAATAACCTCCTTCTGAAGCACATGATCCGGCTGCCCATAAGCTCCCGAATACTTCACGTCTCCATCGACCTCCAGGATGACCTTGGCATCCTCCCACAAAAAATCAGGACGATAGTACCGCTGCCCCACCCAAATAACTTTCTGTTCCTCAGGCCGAGACAGACCCCACGACATCACCAGATACCGTGCAACCGTCTCTGCAGGCGACTCAGATTTTTCGCTCATATACTCAGCTATCTTTTGACGCTGTTTCGAATACCTACCGCTGCTTTTGAGCAGGGCACTCCGCAGCTCGGCAGCTGGCACCAAACGGTGGTGCAGAAAATAGTCCGCAACGCACAAAGCACTCAAAAAAGGAAGACTCTGGCAGCAGTCAAGTATCGTCTGAAGAGGCGTAGTCACAGCTAGCCCCTGATTCAGTACTGCCTGGTCACAGATCTCTTTGCGCGACCTACTCACATGTACACCCGGTTTTGACCGCACAGCAGAAGAAGCGCTGCTCACCCACATTTTCGCGGGTGCTTCTAATAAAGGTGCTCCCCACCAAAGAGCTGCAGATGAATGACTCAGCACATACTGAGGGTGCGTCTTCATAAACGCCACATGCTGAGCCATAAACCGGTGACGGCCGTCCCAGCTCTGCCACGTCTGCACCGGCGTATAGGCATTGGTCGCGATCTTATACAGTAGACCCCGTCGACACCGCCGAGAAATTTCGGACGAGCTGATACCTTCGTCTTTCAGCTCCGATGAGGTTTTGATCTGATCGTATATCCTGCTCATACCCACTACCTTGACCACCAGACCTCGCGTTTTCTAGAGGGGGCGGTAAATCTGTGGATAACTTCAGCTATTTTTTGCTCTTATCAGCCTGTATGTCGTAGCGGCCTCGCTATGTGTTAAGAATCGTCCACAGGGCTTGACAGCTTTGCAAGTATCGGCGCTGCTCCAGGAGCCGCGAAGACAGACGACTCTGCGCGACGCGCCTAGCCGAGCACGGACGTCCGCGCCTACACCGCTAACCCTTTTCTAACTGTGGCACTGACCGCCAAGTGTGGCGGCGCCACCGCCACATTTGGCGGTAGCCACAACATGTTGCGCCCCCGCCCATACAAAAGCCCGCCACCGGCGGGCGGTGGCGGGCTAGAAAAAGAGACGGGAAGAACCCGCGTGGTGCTACGCGGGTTACTTCTCCTGATAATCGTCGGCGTACTTATCTGCGTATTCTGCGTAGTCGTCCTCGTCATCGTACTGATAACCAGACGTCTTAGGCTGAGAGCTGGTGCTCTTGCTCAGTTCGCGTTCGAGTGCAGTGTAGTCGGTGTCGGGGCTGAAGTACTTCATCTCCCGAGCCTGCCGAGTTGCTTTAGCCTTCTGACGGCCGCGCCCCATGGCGAGACCCCCTCTTTATCGCTCGTATCTGGCCACCCGCGTGCGCGCAGGGGTGTGCCAGAAAAACTTTCAGTCTTTTCTGTATCTAAGGGTACATGTTTTTGCGCGTCTTTGCTTGCCTGTTCGCCACATGAGATGTAAGAAACTGCTAAAAACCACAAAAATATAGAGAACGGTCGTTTTATTTCACATAGAGCCTCTCCCGGCAAAGAGAAGCTCCGCATCACCAGACCAGAAAGAGGTGACGCGGAGCGGTAAGGCAGCCGGCGAAGGTCTAGGCTGCGAGTGTCGTTATCGCCGGCTGAGTTTATGGGGCTTTAGGGGCGGCCACCGGGTGCCATACCACCCATGCCACCTGCGGCAGCACCGGAGATTGCGTTAGCGGTACCGGCCTCTGAGCCGTTGACACTGATGGTGAGGCCGTCGCCGCTGGCGATGCCGTCGCCGTAGTTACCGGTGACATTCAGGGTACCTTCACCGGCCAGGGTCAGGTCGGTGCGGGCGTAGAGGCCGTCGACGATGCACTTGCGGTCAACGCGGGTCTGCATGGCTGCTTTGGCGTTCAGCTCGTCCAGGCTGATGCCGGGCCAGTGGGCCGGGGCCAGGGTGGCGGTGTTCTGGGTGAAGGCTGTAGCAGTCATGGCGGTCTTTCTGTCGTGCTCTGTTCGGACTGTTGTTAACAGTCTGGTGGGCGAAGCTATGTTTAAGCTGTGGTGAACTTAGCTTGAACTTATGCATGCCAAACTTTTTTATTTCCCCTTGTCAAAAGGTAAAAATAAGGACGCCCACCCCGGCTTCCTTGCCCCTGGCAAGTAAAGCGGGTGCGGGCGTCCTGCTCGCTCACTGACCCCTAGCGCACGCTGGTAAGGGAGCCGGTGGCGAGTGACGTACATGCCGCACAGAATCAGGATGGCGACGAGGTCGAGGGCGGCTGCTGTGATGATGGTGTTCACGGGGTTCTCCGAGGGGTGTATCTGGTCTTGTTTTGCTTGATAACCAGTGTTCTCTCAGAGTCTGTGTTTAGCCTGTGTTGTACTTAGCCTTCACTTATGGGCACCTACAGACATCCCCTTTAGTGCCTTTTACCTGGTGAAACTCACAGAAGAAAAACTTTAGACGCCTTCGTGCGGGGCTGTAACGGCATAAAGGGCGTCGGTGACGTCGGCGCGCCAGAGATAGGTGGCACGCGCGTCCGCCCGGCCCGGGCCCTGGTTGATGACGGCGATGGGCTTGCCCGCGCGGGCGAAGTCGAGGGCGATTTTGTAGGAGCTCATCACGGCCAGGGATGAGCCGAGCACCAGCAGGGAGCGTGCCTGCTCCCCCAGTTCTTTCACGGCCTGCTTGCGGGCAGGTGGAACGGGTTCGCCGAAGTAGACCACTGCGGGTTTGAGCTTGGTTGAGCCGCAGGCCAGGCAGCCGACCATCTGAAAATCCTGGATGAAGCGGGCGTCGATGTCGGCGTCCCCATCGGGGTTGACCTGCAGGGTGGTGCTGGCGAGGCGTTCGAGGTAGCCGGGGTTGGCGGCTTCGATGCGGGAGTCAAGAGAGGTGCGCCCCTCGTCCGCCCCGCAGTCTAGGCACTCGATGCGGGAAAGATCCCCGTGCAGGGTAACGACTGTACGGGAGCCGGCTGCGGTGTGCAGGCCGTCCACGTTTTGGGTAATCAGCCCGGCAAGGCACCCCTGGGCTTCGAGGTCTGCGAGCAGGTAGTGAGCGGTGTTGGGGCGGGCCCGGTTCATCTGCCGCCAGCCCACGAAGGAGCGGGCCCAGTAGCGCTGCCGCGCCACCTCGTCGAAACGGAATTCCTGGTAGGTCATGGGCCGGTGGTTGCGCAGGGACCCGGCGGGGCCGCGGTAGTCAGGGATCCCTGAGCCTGTGGAAATTCCTGCCCCGGTGAGCACCAGAACCTGCCCGTCACGCAGGAGCTGCAGGACGCCGTCCGCCGCTACCTGCGGGTCGGTGGGCTGGGCTGTTTCAGCCACCACCCGGTCGATGGAGCGCAGGGCGGCCGCGTGGGTGGCGGCGATATCGGCGTGTGCGGTGATGGACGCGGACGCCCCGGCAAAGCGGGTATCGAGCGTGTTGGGTACGGGGCGGGGCTGGGACTGGTTCACTCTTCCAGTTTAAAAGACAAAGACCCTATCGCTTCTCTCTTGACCCCGAGATAATCCGTAGGGTCAAGAGAGAAACAATAGGGTTATTCCCGGCTTTTATTCGGCGGTGACGACCAGCCCGTCGACGGTGACGTCGGGGTTGACGTCCACGCGTACGGTGTCGCCGTCCTTGATGGCACCGGCCAGGATTCCCTTGGCCAGGCGGTCGCCGATTTCGCGTTGCACGAGGCGGCGGAGCGGACGCGCACCGTAAGCCGGGTCGTAGCCGGCAAGACCCAGCCACTCGGTGGCGGCGGCGGTAACCTCCAGGGTTAGGCGGCGGTCTTCCAGTCGGCGGGCCATCGAGGCAATTTGCAGGCCCACGATGGAGGCCAGGTCATCGGCTGAGAGGGGCTCGAACATGATGACCTCATCCAGGCGGTTGAGGAACTCCGGCTTGAAGCTGGCGTTCACGGTGGTCATGACCGCGCTCTTGCGGGCTTCGTCGTCGAGATTCTGGTCAATCAGGAACTGGGAGCCCAGGTTAGAGGTCAGGATCAGGATGACGTTGCGGAAGTCCACGGTACGTCCCTGCCCGTCGGTTAGGCGTCCGTCGTCGAGTACCTGGAGCAGGATATCGAAGACCTCGGGGTGGGCTTTTTCAACCTCGTCGAGGAGCACGACCGAGTAGGGGCGGCGGCGTACAGCTTCGGTGAGCTGGCCACCCTCTTCGTAGCCGACGTACCCGGGAGGGGCACCGACCAGGCGGGCAACAGCGTGCTTTTCGGCGTATTCGCTCATGTCGATACGTACCAGGGCACGTTCGTCGTCGAACTGGAACTCAGCCAGGGCCTTGGCGAGCTCGGTTTTACCGACGCCGGTGGGGCCGAGGAAGAGGAAGGAGCCGATAGGACGGTCGGGGTCGGCGATGCCTGCGCGGGAGCGGCGCACGGCATCGGCCACGGCGGTGACGGCCTTCTTCTGGCCGATCAGGCGCTTGCCCAGTTCGTCTTCCATGTGCAGGAGCTTCTCAGACTCGCCCTGGAGCATGCGCCCGGCGGGGATGCCGGTCCAGGATGAGATTACCTCGGCGATGTCGTCGGCGGTCACTTCTTCAGAGACCATGGACTCTTCGGACGCGGTGTTCTCAGCCTGCTGGGCTGCGGCAAGTTCGGCTTCGAGGGCGGGGATTTCGCCGTAGAGCACGCGGGAGGCTTCAGCCAGGTTGCCTTCGCGCTGGGCGACTTCTGCCTTGGAGCGCAGCTCGTCGATCTGGGTTTTGAGGTCACCGACGCGGTTAAGACCGGCCTTTTCAGCTTCCCAACGGGCGTTGAGGGCGTCCAGCTCTTCCTTCTTGTCGGCCATATCTGCGCGCAGGGCGGCCAGACGTTCGACGGAAGCGGGGTCGGTCTCGTTGGCCAGGGCCAGTTCTTCCATGGTCAGGCGGTCAACGGCGCGGCGCAGGGCGTCGATTTCTTCGGGGGCCGAGTCGATTTCCATGCGCAGGCGGGAGGCGGCCTCATCGATCAGGTCGATGGCCTTGTCGGGCAGCTGACGCGAGGGAATGTAGCGGTTCGACAGATTGGCGGCAGCCACCAGGGCGGAGTCTGCGATAGCAACCTTGTGGTGGGCCTCGTAGCGTTCCTTGAGGCCGCGCAGAATACCGATGGTGTCATCGACGCTGGGTTCACCCACGTAGACCTGCTGGAAGCGGCGCTCCAGGGCGGCGTCCTTTTCGATGTTTTCGCGGTATTCATCGAGGGTGGTCGCGCCAATCAGGCGCAGCTCGCCGCGCGCCAGCATGGGCTTGAGCATGTTGCCGGCGTCCATGGACCCTTCGGAGGCACCTGCTCCAACGACGGTGTGGATTTCGTCGATGAAGGTGACGATTTGCCCTTCGGACTTCTTGATGTCTTCCAGCACCGCCTTGAGGCGTTCTTCGAACTCGCCGCGGTACTTGGCACCGGCGACCATTGCACCCAGGTCGAGGGAGATCAGGGTCTTACCGCGCAGGGATTCGGGCACGTCCCCCGAGACCATGCGCTGGGCCAGGCCCTCAACGACGGCGGTTTTACCGACGCCGGGTTCGCCGATGAGCACGGGGTTGTTCTTGGTGCGGCGGGAGAGCACCTGGATGACGCGGCGGATTTCGCTATCTCGCCCAATGACGGGGTCAAGTTTTCCTTCGCGGGCAACGGCGGTTAGGTCGGTGCCGTACTGTTCTAGGGCGCCGAAGGTGCCTTCGGGGTCGGGGGTGGTCACGGTGCGGTCTCCTCTCACGGTTGGGATGGTGTCTTCAATGGTCTTTTCGGTGGCCCCGGCCTGCTGTAGGGCGCGGGCGGTGGCGTCGTTCCCCGCTGCGAGCGCCAGCAGCAGGATTTCGGTGGAGATGTAGGCGTCCCCGAACTTGGCTGCCTTGGCTTGCGCGGTTTGGATGGCGGTTAGGACGGCGCGGCTCGGCTGGGCCTGGGCGGCTGAGGCACCCTGCACCTTAGGGAGTTTAGAAATCTCGGTGGACGCTGCCAGGGAGATGGCATCAACGTCGAGACCTGCGGTTTTAAGGACGGCCACTGCTACTCCCTCGCGCTGGTCCATGAGGGCCTTGAGTAGGTGGGAGGTGTCTAGGGTGGGGTTGCCCGCGGTTTGGGCATTCATGTTGGCTGCCGAGAGCGCTTCTTGGCTCTTGGTTGTAAATTGTGCGTTCATTGTTCTCCTTTACCTTTTGCGTAGGTAGTTCGTTCATACTTGAGTGTACTCCACTCAGCTTTAACTTGAGTCTACTACACTCAACTTATTTACACTAGATGTTTACAAGAACTTTTTCACACCCAGCATTGGCCAGCCGTTGACCTGCCTAATATTTCTGAACTAGATTTAAACAGGAAGTCCGCTTCACGTTGCCAACTACCAACCGATGGAGGACTCCCATGTTTTCTTCACATCCGCCGTCCTACCTCTACGCCCCGCACCGGCTCTATTGGGGCACCTTCCTCTTCACTGCCATCGCCACCCTGGCAGCGCCCCTCTACCTCCTCTTTTCTCCGGCCTATCTCACGATTATCGGCCCTATTTTTGCGGGCCTTGTGGCCCTACAGTTACCCGCGGCCCTCATCTTCTACCTCATTGCCAGTCGGGTGCTACGAACACTCACCCCATCAACCGAAGCCGGGGAAGACCGTCCTATCAAATCCACCTACGGCTGGGTAGCCCTCGCTACGTCCGCCTTACTCGGCCTCCTTGCCGTCGCCTATGCCCTCCCTGCCCTAGCCGAACAGCATCTCGGCTGGACATTTTCAGCCCCCTTCTACGGCATCACCGAACACTTCGTCGACCGCTATGCCCTCTGGCTAGGGCTGTTCTCGCTTAGCCTGACGCTCACACCGCTCATCATGCTCACAGCCCTGGCCCGCTCTCTACCTCAGGTTCTCGGCATGAAAGCCCTTACCCCGCTCTTTCTGGCCTTCTTCGCTCCGCTCTATTTCCTCCAGTGGGGCCTGAGCGGGGTCGCCATGAGCTGGGTTATCGCAGCTGCCCTGCTGGTTCTAGCCCGCTACCCGATGGGGCTACCACTGTTCCTAGCAGTGGGTGCCTACGCTGCCACCCACATAGCCCTGCTAGTAGCCTCCCCATCCAGCGAAGCCGCCCTTGCCTTCGGCGTAGAGCTCCCCTTCATGCCCCTTCTCATAGCGGCCTTACTGGTTGCCCTTCTCTTGGCAGGCGGGCAGAGTCTTGCGTCCAGCGGTTATAAGGTAGGCCCCTCCCTCAGGTAAGCTATCTGTCAATCGCTTCACATACAGGGAGAACCATGACCCGCACCGCCTACGCTATTCGCCACGTCGCCTTTGAAGATTTAGGCATCTTTGAAGATTTACTGACCGAACGCGGTTTTACCGTCGAATACCGTGACGCAGGCATTGACGCCCTCAACACCCCCGAGGTGCGCGAGGCGGATTTGCTGGTTATTCTGGGCGCTCCCATCAGCGTGAACGACACCCAGGACTACCCCTTCCTCTTTGAAGAAGTAGAACTCATCAGGGCGCGTATCGCCGCACAGAAACCAGTCCTGGGCATCTGCCTGGGCGCCCAGCAGATCGCTCTAGCTGCAGGAGCCCAGGTTGACCCCACCGGTGCCATTGAGCTGGGCTACTCCCCGGTGGAACTTACCGAAGCCGGGAAAGAATCTGTTCTCGCGCCACTGGGCAACACCCCCGTCCTCCACTGGCACGGCGATGCCTTTACCCTGCCCGAAGATTCCCTTAGCCTAGCCCGCACCCAGATGTGCGAGAACCAGGCCTTTACCCTAGAGGACGCCGCGGGGCGCCCCTACGCGCTGGCTCTCCAGTTCCATCTTGAGGTCAACCCCCGCCACATCGAGCAGTGGCTCATCGCCTACGCCGACTACATCAGGGCCTCAGAGCAGGATGTGGCGGTCATTCGCCGCGAAGCCTCCCTTTACGCCGAAAAACTCACTGCGGCCGCCACCGAGGTACTCACCGGCTGGCTGAAGAAGCTAGGGTTCTAAGGGTCTGTGGTGCTTTTCTAGTCGAGAAAGTCGTACATGGACTCTTCTCGTTCGAGGCGTTCGCGGGTTGCTTCGTCCAGCCCACGCGTGAGAGCCCGCGCTTTTCGGTAGTCACTCATGGCCAGAAGTAGGGTGGCAATGGCGAATGAGAAGGTCAGGATTCCACTGGTGTTCCCGAAGGCCGCAGAGAGGCCAATGACGTCGGGGCCCAGTAGGGCTGCCGCCGCCGAGATATTCTGCCCCTCTAGCCGGTCGGGAGCAACCATGCCAAAGAAACCGGCTAACACCCATGTAGACGCCGCCACAAGGGCGGTGACAGGTGGCAACCCCGCCCGCTTTCCGGCGCCCTGCAGCCCCATCTCTTTATAAGAAAACAGTGCAGCCACCAGCAGAATGATGAGTAAGGCGGGGCCGAACGATATCGCGTAGATAGGCACAAGCTCTCCCCCGGCGCCAAAGAGGGCGCGCCCGGCGGTAATCCAGGTAGCCGAGATAAAAGCCATAGGTACCAGCAAGTAGGCTAGGGCCTGACGCACAAGGCCCGGCTGCCGCTGTAGACGCGGGTGGGCAGAAGCAGAGTCAGGGCTAGATGTAGAGTGCTCTTGGTTCACCCCACCTATCCTAACCGGGCAGAGCTCTGCGGACGGGTAGGGTGGTATATATGAGCAGACTTGAAGCTATTTTCTTTGACCACGACGGAACCCTTGTAGACACCGAGCCCCTCTGGGCAGAGGCCAAAACCGCACTGACTGCCGAGTTTGGAGCTACCTGGACCGAACAGGATACGCTCATGGCTCTGGGCAAGCCTGCCGCAGTCACCTTTGCCCGCATGCAGGAGCTGGGTGCAGATGTTTCTGCTGACGAACTCTACGACCGCCTTAAGGCTAAAATGTCGGTTCTCTTGAAGGACGCCCGTGTGGAGCTCTTGCCCGGCATTGAGGCGCTCTTGGCACAGGTGGCTGAGGCGGGCGTCCCCGCAGGAATTGTCACCAACGCAACCACCGAGGTTGCTGCCAACACCGCCAAGCTGGCACCGGAGGGACTTTTCAAAACCCTGGTCACCGACGAGCAGGTCACCCACGCTAAGCCCGATCCTGAGCCCTACCTGCTTGCAGCCCGCAATTTAGGGGTAGACCCCGCTAACTGTGTTGCTGTAGAGGACTCTGCTT
This sequence comes from Rothia nasimurium, assembly GCF_928381415.1. Taxonomy (GTDB): domain Bacteria; phylum Actinomycetota; class Actinomycetes; order Actinomycetales; family Micrococcaceae; genus Rothia; species Rothia nasimurium_H. The sequence goes on along the minus strand of NZ_CAKMSF010000003.1, from coordinate 54,263 downwards.
CTGGCGCTCAGAGTGCTATGGCCGCAGGCATGAAAGTGGTCGTCGTACCCGGCATGACCGAGGTGCCCGAACACCTGGGCCACGCCCGCTACGCCCACACAGAGCTCACCCTTGATAAGATTCGGGCATTGATCGAAGGCTAAGAGCTACATTGCCACGCACTAAAGGCGGGTCTATCGCGCGACAGACCCGCCTTTAGTGCGTGGTTCGAGTTTTAAGCTCTGCGGCTTACTTGAGGTTACCCTGACCGTCTTCGAGGTGGCCGCGCAGGAACCACTGGAAGAGCTCCAGTTCAGCGGTCTGGCCAATCAGCAGATCCTCGGTGATGGGGTCGATGTCGCCCACCTTTGCAATAGCTGCACGGTGGTCTTCAACTACAACGTTGTAGACCTCGTTCAGGGCACGGATGTGAGTCAGTGCGTCTGCACGGTCAACATCGTATTCAGCCCAGGTGCGCTTTTCGACCAGGTCGCCGGAGAGGCCATTGGGAGCTACACCCATGGTAGCCATGCGCTCTGCAATGGCATCGACGAAGCCGCGTACCAGGTCGACCTGGGGGTCGAGCATTTCGTGAACAGCGATGAAGTTGGGGCCAACGACGTTCCAGTGGGCGTGCTTAAGCACCAGGTGCAGGTCGTTCAGGGCGTGCAGGCGAAGCTGCAGAACGTCGGCTACGTGGTGGCCTGATTCTTCGGTGAGACCGGGGACGGTGAATGATGCGTACTTGCTCATGGCAGGCTTTCCTTTCGTGAGTGTACCGGGCTGTGCGGGAGAGCCCGGTGACTTGTCTACATCTAACCTTACGCATCTCGTTGCAGCTTTTCAAGGCTTATTGTGAATAAATCATAATAAGTAAAACCTGGCATGACTAGGAAATATACCTACATTTCAGCTTATGCAAGCCTAACCTCAGCGGTGGTGACCAGTACAAACACCGCCACAAACACTACATATCTGAATTAGCGCAAAAGAACCAGCGCTAATTAAAACCGTCAAAAAAAAATTTTCTGCCTTCAGCTCGCTCCCCACCCACAGGCGTCCGCGCAGAGCTACATATCACTTTGCACAGAAAGTACCTGAATAGATAGAGTAGTAGGCGACGAAGGGGAGTAGTTCCCACAGGCGCCCAGCGCCAAAGCGGTTTATCGACATACTGGCTCGCCCACCCCCTAGGTGCGGCACCCGGTAAACCACCGCTTCTCACAAGCGGCGAGCGAGACCTTCGGCTAAGAAAACTACAGTTTCTTTAGCCGAAGTGTATGCAGTTTAGCCCCGCTTCGGCTCCTGACCAAAGGTAAACACCATGCCAGCAGCCGCCCCGCACGCCCCCTCCACCCAGCCAAGCCGCGCCCAGATTCGCCGCTGGCGCCGCTATCTCGCCGAAGAAATCTCAGAAGCCCGCATCTATGCCGCCCTGGCCGACCGGGCCGAGGGAAAAGAAGCAGAAATCCTCAGAGAAGTCGCCCAGGCAGAACTCCGACACCAGGACCACTGGCGCACCCTACTGGGCGAACACGCCACGCCTGAGCCGCGCCCGTCCGTATCTGCCCGCTTTCTAGAGCTTCTTGCCAAGAACTTCGGCTCAGTCTTCGTACTCGCCCTAGCCCAGCGCGCCGAGGGCCGCTCCCCCTACGCGGAAGACCCCGACGCCACCGAAGCCATGGCCGCCGACGAGGCAATCCATGAAGAAATCATTCGAGCGCTCTCCACCTCTGGCCGCGAAAAGCTCTCGGGCAACTTCCGCGCCGCCGTCTTTGGCGCTAACGACGGCCTGGTCTCAAACGCTGCCCTCATCATGGGTGTGGGCGCGACCGGCGTCAGCAGCTCCATGGTGCTTCTCTCCGGCGTTGCCGGCCTACTTGCAGGCGCTCTCTCCATGGCCGCCGGCGAGTTCGTTTCGGTGCGCTCCCAGCGCGAACTTTTGGACGCTTCCCGCCCCACCCAGGTCACCCTCGATGTGGCCCATCAGCTCGATATTAACCAGAATGAGCTAGAACTGATTTACAAGGCTCGCGGCATGAGCGAGGAGGCCGCCCGCCACCGCGCCATGGAACGCTTCGGCTACTTCACCTGCGACTGCGACCCCTCGCTCTCCTTCCGCGACGATATTGAAGGGGCGGACGCCGAGGACGCCCACGGTGCGCTCGGCAGCGATGTGGGGGCTGCCGCCTCAAGCTTCTGTTTCTTTGCATCCGGAGCCCTCATCCCGATCCTGCCCTACATTTTCGGCATGTCGGGCGGGGCAGCCATGCTGATTTCCATGCTGCTGGTGGGCTTTGCCCTGATGGGCACCGGCGGCGTAGTGGGCCTACTCTCAGGTGCCTCACCTCTCAAGCGCGGCCTGCGCCAGCTAGCGATCGGCTACGGCGCAGCTCTGGCCACCTACCTACTGGGCCTGCTGTTCAATACGGCGGTGCTGTAAATAGCCCGTCCCGAAAAAGTTAGGGGTGGGCGTTTCAAGGGCCCACCCCAACAGCGTCTTACCTAGCCCCACCGAAGAACAGTCGTTGTATGCAGCTCATTTGAGAACACTCGACTGCCGGTGACCCCGTTAGAAGAGTAGGTAATCGTACCTGACTGAATATACGAGGTAAATTGCAGGCGACTCTGAGCGGTGTAGTAGGCGCTTTGAATCGTTACCGGGCTTGGCATAATAACGACCTGAGCATATAGGCGCCCCTTAGAGTCGTAAGTAACGGTGAGAGGCTTAGCTGTGGTGACGGTAATTCGGCCGCGGAAGGTGCCAGACCCGTCAGGATTGAGGGTGACAGTTGGGGCATCAGCAACCCAGTTGGACTGCACACCGGCCTGAGCCAGGTAGGTCGCACCGGTATTGAGCACGTCTGAGAGCGTGCCCGTGCGCCGCTGGTTCCATTTGGTGCGGCTACCAATCTGCATACCCGTATTCAGCTGAGGGTTCCCATTAAAAAGAAAGTTAGCCTGCTGGGGAACGTAAAACTCAACGTCCGTTACGAAGACAGCACCCGCCGCCAAGGTAGCACTACCCCCTGCGACATAGTCGGTTCCGGTTCCGACATTGGTCGTGGGGACGGAAAACCAGAAGCCACTAGAGTTTGCATAGGCACCGGGCTTTCCAGACCCGCTGTTGGTAACCGGGGTGAACGAACCTTCCCCGTTCGCGATCCAGCTGCTCGACAGGTCTTGGGCGCGTTCACGCGAATCGTCCCAGTTGAAGTCAGATTCGGGGTTGGTACCAGCAGCTTTTGCTTCAAAGTAGCTCTGAGGGGTTGTCGGCCAGCCGGTTGACTCCTGGCTTTGCACATATCCCACGTTGCCCCCGTTCAGGGCCGCCGAGACAAATAAGCCAGCCTGAATACCGCTTTGGCGCGACATAGACGCCGCATAGGCTGGCACCGCTGTACCAGCAAGAACTATAGGGGTTGACCAGGCGCCAGCTTGAACGAGTGAACGACGTGACAGCTCTAAGCCCATCACTTATCTCCCTAAAATTTATTCATATAAAAAACAAGTCCATAGTTAATGTACAAGAAAAGCCAGGCTTTCCAGGTGAAGCGCAAGATTCACGGAACCCTGCAGAGACACCGCTACAACAAAAATCAAGTATGGAAAAAGTCAATTTACCTGGGCAAACAATTTAGATATGAAACAGATTCTGGGTAAAGTATTCCAAATTTGTCCCCACAAGAGTGGTCAATTAGATACAAGCGTGTCGAAACAAGACTTCATACAGCCACCCTGGGGCACACCGAAAATCATCTAGTAAAAAAAATTTGTCCCTAATCAAACTAAAGGGTATAAATACACAAAAAACCTGACTATTTATCTACAACAAATCAAAAACAGGTTTCGATATATCTAGAAATATATATGTTTTTTACAGACATAAAATCTTAAAAGCCCACACCTGTCCACATAAGAGCACCTATCCAGTACAAAAGTATCAGATAAATCCCAGACTTTTTAAGCTAAACTCTATATTTATGGGGGACAAACCACGACTTGGTGCCCAAATCACACTATTTTCAAGGCTTCCGCCACCTTCTAAACAGCACACCCCTGCTACTATGTTTTAAAACCTAAATTTTCCAGATACTTTTTGATAGCAGTGTGAAATTTTTGGCTTTCTCGCGCATTATTAGAGGTCGCCTAAAACTCTTTCAAGCCGTATCACCACTGGAATCACTCGCAATTACTGGGGCCTTCATTCACTCGCTTGGCCCCGCTTTAGAAGGAAAACAATGAACAACGTTTCACGCCGCACCCTGGCAAAGGGCGCCGCTTGGGCAGCTCCCGTCGTTATCTCCACCGCTGCTATTCCTGCCTATGCAGCAAGCTCATCAGTTTGCTCAAGCACCTCACCTGCTACCAGCATCACCTGGGCAGACTTTGTACGCGATACCGCTGTCTCTGCACAGGGCAGCACCAGCCACTCAGGCTCCGTTACCACCAACGATGGTAAAGCAGTTCTTACCATCACTCACGTCTCTTCAACCGGTCCTTCCCTCTCAAACTCTCAGGACCTCATCACCAACAAAAACTCATCCGGTTCAGTCGCTTTTGCCTCCTACTCAGGTCTGTCTGACTACCTCTTCTTCCAGACCCTGCAGAGCGGCACCAACGGCTACACCGGTGGTACCCAGCAGTCAACCGTTACCATGAGCTTCTCAACCCCTGTTACCGGTTTCTCCTTCATCATCGGTGACGTTGACCAGGGCTCCAACTGGCAGGATGTTTTCACCGTTAGCTCTTCCCTGCAGGGTGTAGCCACTTCTGCCCCCGGTGTCACCGGTGGAGCCACCATCTCCACCAGCGGCAACACCACCACCTTCACTGCAACTAAGGCCAACACCAACCTGAGCTACACCTCTTCAGCAGGTAATGTTACCCTGACCTTCCCCGAGCCTATCGATACCATCACCCTTACCTGGGCCAACGGCAGTAACCGTACTGGTTCCCAGAACTTCGTTATCGGTGGCAACACCACTCTGAACGTCTGCTCAACCGGCACCTCATCTAACTAATCTGCCCGGCAGGACAGGGGCCCTGAACCAGCTTGCTGGTCAGGGCCCCTTCCTATGCCTGCTCCCCTACCCCAGGAATACGGGGCAGGGCGGTTCCCTTCCCCCATATAAACAAGGACGCCGGTGGTCACGCACCTGCGTAACCACCGGCGTCCTACCTGCTAGGGGACACTAGCTTACTTGTTAGCAAAAATTTCGCGCATGAGCTGGGCAGCCTCTGAGGGGGTCTTACCCACCTTCACACCAGCGGCTTCCAGGGCCTCCTTCTTCGCCTGGGCGGTGCCAGATGAACCGGAGACAATCGCACCCGCGTGGCCCATGGTCTTACCCTCGGGAGCGGTAAAGCCGGCAACGTAGCCGACAACGGGCTTGGTGACGTTAGCCTTGATGAACTCAGCAGCGCGCTCTTCAGCGTCGCCGCCGATTTCACCGATCATGACGATAGCCTCGGTCTCGGGATCAGCCTCGAAAGCTTCGAGAGCATCGATGTGAGTGGTGCCGATGATGGGGTCACCGCCGATACCGATAGCGGTGGTGAAGCCGATGTCGCGCAGCTCGAACATCATCTGGTAAGTCAGGGTACCTGACTTGGAGACCAGACCGATCTTGCCCTTACCGGTGATGTTGGCGGGGGTAATACCGACCAGGGACTCACCGGGGGTGATGATGCCGGGGCAGTTGGGGCCGATGATGCGGGTAATCTGCTTGCCATCAGCGCCAACCTTGCTCTTGGCGTAGGCCCAGAACTCAGCGGTATCGCCCACGGGCACACCCTCAGTAATAACGACGACCAGGGGAACCTCAGCGTCGATCGCTTCGATCACGGCGTCCTTGGTGAAGGCCGGAGGAACGAAGACGATGGAGACGTCAGCGCCGGTTTCCTTGACGGCTTCAGCGACGGAGCCGTAGACGTTCAGCTCAACATCGTTACCGGAGGCGTCCTTGTGGGAGACGGTAGTGCCGGCCTTGCGGGCGTTGACGCCACCGACGACCTGGGTGCCGGCTGCGAGCATACGGGCGGTGTGCTTGGTGCCTTCACCGCCGGTGATGCCCTGAACGATGACCTTGGAGTCCTTGTTCAAAAAGATAGACATTGTAAAAACCTTCTAGTAATAATCAGCGGTGATTTAGGCGGTGTGGGCCAGCTCGGCAGCCTTGTCGGCACCGGAGTCCATGGTCTCTGCCTGGTGGACCAGGGGGTGGTTGGCTTCGGTGAGAATGCGGCGGCCCTCTTCGACGTTGTTGCCGTCCAGGCGGACGACCAGGGGCTTAGTTGCCTTATCACCGAGGATTTCCAGGGCCTTGACGATACCGTTAGCAACGGCGTCGCAGGAGGTGATACCACCGAAAACGTTAACGAAAACAGACTTGACCTGCTCGTCGTTGAGGATGATATCCAGGCCAGCTGCCATGACCTCAGCAGAAGCACCGCCACCGATGTCGAGGAAGTTAGCGGGCTTGACATTGCCGTGGTTTTCACCGGCGTAGGCAACGACGTCCAGGGTAGACATGACCAGACCCGCGCCGTTACCGATGATGCCAACCTCGCCGTCCAGCTTGACGTAGTTGAGGTCGTTTTCCTTGGCCTTAGCTTCCAGGGGGTTCTCGGCTGACTTATCGACCAGGGCCTCGTGCTCGGGCTGACGGAACTCGGCGTTATCGTCCAGGGAGACCTTGCCGTCCAGGGCCAGGATCTTACCGTCGCCGGTCTTGACCAGCGGGTTGACCTCAACCAGGGTGGCGTCTTCCTTCTTGTAGACCTCGCCCAGCTTGACCAGCACAGCGGCGACGTCCTCGCGCACGTCCTCAGCGAAGCCAGCAGCCTCAACAATTTCGGCGGCCTTCTCGGCGGTGATACCATCCATGGGGTTGACCTCAACCTTGGCCAGGGCCTCGGGGCGCTCAGCAGCCAGGGTCTCGATGTCCATGCCACCTTCAACGGAGCACATGGCCAGGTAGGAGCGGTTAGCGCGGTCAAGCAGCATGGAGAAGTAGTATTCTTCAGCGATGTCTGCGCCCTGGGCAATCATCACACGGTGAACTGTATGGCCCTTGATGTCCATACCCAGAATCTGCTGGGCGTACTCGTAAGCCTCATCAGCGGTCTTAGCGACCTTCACGCCGCCAGCCTTACCGCGTCCGCCCACCTTAACCTGGGCCTTAACAACGGTGACGCCACCGATTTTCTCAGCTGCTGCCTTTGCTTCTTCAGGGGTGGTAGCTACGATGCCCTGAAGCACGGGAACGCCGTGCTTCTCAAAGAGATCGCGTGCCTGGTATTCAAACAGGTCCACAGGTGTGTCCTTCTTCGTCGAAGTCATGCCAGAAAGCGGTGCTCCCGGCGTTTACATGTACGAAGTTCGGTGCCCGCCCCATTGCGAGAGCTGGAGCACACAAAGCTTCTCCACAAAGAAACTTTAGCGCACTTGCCTACAGGGGTGCGAACTTATTTCCCTCTGAATGAAACAAACCTGTCAGTTACCGCCGACGCTCCCCTACCGGGACTATTTAACCTTCTCGCAGGCGTCCAAAATATTGACCAGGAAGGGGGCTGTATCGGAGGCGCGAGGCACCATCAGGTACTCCAGCTCGTCAATGCGCCAGAGCATAATGCGGGCCTCAGCTACGGTACAGGACAGGGCCTTGCCCGGGTCGAAGAAGTCCGGCGGGAAGTCAAAGTGGACGACCTCATCGATGACGTCCGCCGCCGCTACTCCGCTCAGATTCAGCACGGTTCGGTTGACCGACACATCAAGTACCAGCCCCTCGTCGCGCCCCAGGGCGGCAGCAAGGGCCCGGCCCAGCTTGACCGCGTCCACCCTGGTCACTACCAGGTAGACGCCCTCCTCAACGTAGAGGCAGGCAACCACCTGGCGGGTGCCATACAGCAGATGCAGGGCGGTCGCATCGCCAGTTACCTGACCGCGAGTAGTCGGTAGGGCAGCGCCCAGCACCTTCTCAATGCGGCGGGCGGCATCGGTCGAGGGATCAATTTCAATACGAAAAAGGAAGAGATCAGAAATCTCTTGAAGCTGCACGCGGGTATCGGTCACCTCATCCATTGCCTCCACAAATTCTTCGGCGATAGAGGGAAGGTTAGAGTCGTGATGATCCATGGTCGTCCTTGAGTGAATCGGGCAGAAAAGAGCCCGGCACCACGGGCGGTACCGGGCTTCTTATATCTTAGTCGGTCTTCTTTGTCAGCGGCGCGTAGCGCAGCAGGAGTCGTTTCTCTTCTTTGGCAAAGCGCACCTTGGCGACGGTTTTATCGCCGGCCCCTTCAACCGCGGTCACGCGGCCCTCACCAAAGCTGGTGTGCTCAACACGGTCGCCGACCGCGAGCGCCGGAATTTCCTTGTTCTGCTGCACGCGGGAGACCTGCCGGGCTGCTGCCTTGAGTCCGTAGGTAGAAGACCCGTTGACTTCGCTAGTGGAAGGTTCGGCAGGACGCCGCCGCTCGGCCGGTTCGTCAAAGCGGCTGGAGTAGGTGGAGGACCCGTACGAAGAACCGTACCCGCTCACAGAGCTGCCACCGCGGTTGCCTGCCCAGCCGCCGCGTCCGCCCGCGTAAGCGCCCCCGTAGCCGCTACCGGAGTAGCCGCCAAAGGATGAACCGGTGCGCTTCCAGTCAATGAGCTCTTCGGGGATCTCTTCAAGGAAGGGCGACGGCGGGTTGAACTGGCTCTGGCCCCACATAGAGCGGTTCTCAGCGCGGGTGAGGTAGAGGCGTTCCATGGCGCGGGTCAGGCCCACGTAGGCCAGGCGGCGCTCTTCGCTCATCTCAGAGTCGTCGGTGAGGGCCCGCTGGTGGGGGAAGAGACCGTGCTCCATACCGGTCAAGAAGACCACGGGGAATTCTAGGCCCTTAGCGGTATGCAGGGTCATGAGGGTAATGACGCCCTGGGAGCGGGCTTCTGCCACCTCAGCGGCAATCTGGGCAGCGGACGGACCGCCCTCCTGCTCGGCCTTGGGCTTATTGGGGATCTGGTCGGCGTCAGCGACCAGGGCGACGTGTTCGAGGAAGTCTTCCAGGGTGGCACCTGCGTTGTCGATTTCGAACTCGCGCACGGCGTCCACCAGCTCGGAGAGGTTCTCGACGCGGGATTCGTCCTGAATATCCTTGGATTCGCGCAGGGCCGCCAGGTAGCCGGTCTGCTCCAGCACGGCTTCGAGGCAGGTGGCTGCCGACTCGGTGGCAGCGAGTTGGGCCAGGTCGTCAATCATCTGGGCAAAGGCAGCCATTTTCTTCACGGCGGCTGCGCCCAGACCGGGCACCTCGCTGCCCTGGCGCAGGGCAGCCATGAAGGAGATACCGGTAGCGCGGGCGTGGTCGGCGACCACACTTTCAGACTTAGCCCCGATTCCGCGTTTGGGTTCGTTGAGCACGCGGCGCACGTTGATGTCGTCATCGGGGTTAACCAGCACGCGCAGGTAGGCCAGGGCGTCCTTGATTTCCTTGCGCTCGTAGAAGCGGGTACCACCGACCACGCGGTAGGGCAGACCCACACGCATGAGCATTTCTTCAAGGGTGCGGGACTGGGCATTGGTGCGGTAGAAGATAGCCACATCGCCGGGGGCGGTGCCGTGCTCATCGCGCAGGCGGTCAATTTCCTGGGCAATGTAGCGGGCCTCAGCGTGCTCGGATTCTGCCACGTAGCCGGTGATTTTCGCGCCGTCGCCGCTGGCCGTCCAGAGCTTCTTGGGCCTGCGGCCCTTGTTGCGCTCAATCACGGCGTTCGCCGCCGAGAGGATGTTCTGGGTGGAACGGTAGTTCTGCTCCAGCAAGATGGTGCGGGCCGCCGGGTAGTCCTGCTCAAAGTCGGTGATATTGCGAATATCAGCCCCGCGGAAGGCATAGATGGACTGGTCAGAGTCACCCACCACCGTCAGCTCAGCGGGCGGGTAGGCATCGGGGTAGGGGCCGTTATCGGCAGACCCGGTCTCAGGGCGCAAGGACGCCGCACCCCCCACCAGCTGCCGCACCAGCTGGTACTGGGCGTGGTTGGTGTCCTGATATTCGTCAACCAGGATATGGCGGAAGCGGCGGCGGTAGTACTCGGCTACCTGGGGGTGGTTCTTCAGAAGGTTGACGGTCTCGAAGATGAGGTCATCGAAGTCGAGGGAGTTCGCTGCCCGCAGGCGCTCGGTGTAGGCCGTGTAGACCTTTGAAATCACGCCTTCCCAGGGGTCGGTGGGGCTGGTTTCGGCTGCGAACTGTTGGGCGCTGACCAGCTCATTCTTGAGGTTAGAGATACGGTTGCCCACCACCTTGGCGGTGAACTTCTTGGTATCAAGGTTCATCTGCTTGATGATGAGCGTCAGCAGGCGCTGGGAATCAGCCGAGTCGTAGATGGAGAAGGTCGATTTGAGCCCCAGGGCTTTAGCCTCGCGCCGTAGCACCCGTACGCAGAAAGAGTGGAAGGTCGAAATCCACATGCTCTGAGCCCGCGGCCCCACCAGGGCTGTAATGCGCTCCCGCATCTCAGCTGCGGCTTTATTGGTGAAGGTAATCGCCAGAATCTGACCCTGGTGGGCACGGCCCGTCGCTAGCAGGTAGGCGATACGGTGGGTCAGAACGCGGGTCTTGCCCGACCCGGCACCCGCCACAATCAGCAGCGGGCTGCCCGCGTGCTTGACCGCTTCAGCCTGGTGCTCATTCAGCCCTGCCACCAGTGTCTCGGGGTTGACGCTGGGAGCGGGGCGGGCGTCCTCAACATCAGGCATAAACCCGCCCACCTGATAGGCAGGCGGCACAAAATCGTCAGCGGGAGGAGCCGCATCGTAGAAAGGATCAAAGGGAGGTTCGTCAAAGAAGGGATCGCCCTCAGGTTCTGCTGACCGTTTAGGGGCAGGGGCGGGCATAAAATCGTCGTCATCAAACATAGAAGAACCCTCCAAAAATCAACCGTCAACTCCCCATTTTAGGCGAGAGGGCCACAGCCCACACCCGATTGAGCTGACAGATAAGATAGACAGCATGGGTCTTTCAAAAGGTCAGAAGAAACGCCTCTACGGCGAGAACACGCAAGCGCACTCCCCCGCGCCCTCAGCAGCCAAAGCGAGGCGGACGTCCGCGCCCCCTCGCGGGCAGGGGGCAGGGCCGCGCGTCGTCACCGACTACAGCCGGGCAGAGCTTGCCGCCGAGCCGGAAAAGGGCGGGGGTTCCTATATTTTCTTAGGCGTTGCCTTTGTCGTGACGGTGCTATTTTTGCTCTACTACTACCTCATGCTGCTACCGGGGGTGTCGGCGGCTGCCGGTGCTACCGCCCCGGAACTCATGCTGCGTTTTGACGCCCAACACCTACAGACTGTAGCGGCGGGCCTGGGTGTAGAGGGCTTGCAGGCCTATCAGGTGCTCCACCGTTCTACGGGGCTCATTCTGCCCCTGATTTTTGCTTTCACCTGGTGGAATATGGTGCGAGCCTCCAAGTTTGAGCTACTGGTGGGCCGGCTGATGCTGACCCTGCCGGTGGCCTACGCCCTGGTCTTTATCGCCGGTGGTTTTGCCGTTGACTCGGCCCTCGCTGACCCGCTGGGCGGCACTACGGCTCTTGCCTCCCTTCTGATGACCGCTCGCTGGGCCCTATTCGTGCTCTGCCTGGTGCAGCTGGGCTACCTGGCGCTGCGCCTGGTCAGAAGCAAGATGGACGCCTTCGCCCGCGGCGAGCTGCCCGGGCAGTGATGTTAGGCTAGCGTCCCGCCCGCCCGCGTCCGCCCCCCCTAAAAGTGCAAGTGCCTGTGCAAAAGTGACAGGCACTTGCACTTTTTAAGCGGCAGCTAGTCGCCGCACCCCATGCCGTAGCAACAGACTCACCACGTGCTGCGGGCGGTGGGTGAGGTCTTCATAGGTGATTCGCAAGACCTTCCAGCCCTCGTTCTCTAACTCGCGCTGTCGGAAGAGATCTTGCTGTCGCTGTTCGTCAAAAGACCGATAAGCCCCGGTGTACTTGATACGGCCGTCTACCTCGAGAATAAGCCTGAGGTGCCGCCACATAAAATCAGGACGATAGCGGCGGCCGCTACTCGTAACCACCCACCGCTGCAAGGCGGGCAGCTCAAGATTTTCAAGCACCATCAGAAAATACGCCTGAGATTCTAGCGGTGATTCGAGCTCGGTCGTCAGGCTCCGCGCCAGAGTACGAGCTTGCTTCGCACCACGGTCGGAGACGGCTAGTAGTGCATCGTACAGCAGGTACTGGTTGCACAAGTTCTGGTGGAGAAAATAGTGTGCAACCGTCACCGTGGTGAGCGCCCGCTGGTGACCGATACAGCTCAGGACGGTGTCTATAGGTGAGAGAACCGTAAGGCCCTGGTACTCCTGTGCCCTATTTATTGCTTCAGCAGGAGTGACGCAGCGGCGAATGCCCTGCTGTTTGCCGCGATCGCGCCAGGAACTCGCGAGGTAGATATGAGAGGGGAGTTCAAGGAGGGGCGCTCCCCAGGCAAGAGCAGCGGACGTGCGTGTAAGGACGGCGTGTGAGCGGGTTTTGCTCACCGCTATGTGGTGTATCAGGGCACGCTCGGTAGGGGTTGCCTGGGCGAGAGTCTGGGTTTTGATATAGGCACCCTGTCTGAGACGGACAAGCTCTTTGGACCGCACTGCGTCACTAATTTTGCGACTGGTCAGTCCCTGTAGTCGTAGGTCACCGGTAAGAAGTACTGAGTTATATAGGTGCTGGCTCATGGTGTACAGGGTGACTGAATCAGGGGCGTTGACGCTAGCCCTGTGGACGCAGGGGCCGGTTAGCGCGTCTTAACGCCGCAGGAAAAGTGCATATGCCGTCGACTTATCCACAGGCGTTTGCATTTTTCGGGTGGCGTACAGGTTTTCGTGTAAACTGGTGGGGTTGCGCCCTCGTAGCTCAGGGGATAGAGCACCGCTCTCCTAAAGCGGGTGTCGGACGTTCGAATCGTCTCGGGGGCACAAAAAGAGAGGGTATGCCATACTGCGCGGAGCGCTGGCATACCCTCTCTTTTTGTGCCCGGCGTTAAAAATAAGGCCCCCAGGCCGGATTTAGCCGGTTTTAGAGCTAGCTTTGCTGATGCCATACTGCGCGGAGCGCTGGCATACCCTCTCTTTTTGTGCCCGCCTGGGGGCGTTAGTTGCGGGTTTTCTTTTTTCGGTAGGCTAGCCGAGAGATGACAAGCCCGAGGACGATGCCGATGCCGCCGGTGATGGAGACCCACATGGCTGCGTGCCCGACGAAGATGGCGATGATGAGGCCGAGGACGATGCCGGGTATGGCGCCGGCTACCATTCCGATGGCCATGTAGGTGAATTCTTGGTCGGATGAGCCGGCTGGGCTTTCGAATTGGGGGCTGTTTAACTTCTGCGACATAGTTCCAATCCTAGCTGTGCCTTCTACCGGAGTCGAAAAGTGGGTATAAAAAATGCGCCCCAGCTGGTCGTCTGGTGCGCATATGCAAACCTGTGTTTGCGGGGGATCCTTACCGTGTGATGTGTGGTAGGAATTCTTGTGTTCGTTTTCAGTAGGAAAGTGACCAGCTACTGAATGAACGTCACCGACTGGGGCAGTTTTGGCTGCCCCGTACCGTGTGAGAAGTCTTAGATGCCAGCGGTGTAGTAACCGTCAACGGGCATGAAGCCGCCGCCGTCAACTGCGGTCAGCTGGGTGCCCTGTGAGGGGTTGAGAGCTGAGATCATCTGGCCGTTACCAACGTAGATGCCTACGTGTGCGTAACCGTTGGTGAAGACGATGTCACCGGGCTGGGGGTTTGAGGTGGGGGTCAGCTCGGTTGCCATGGTGTAGGTGTAGGCGGTCAGGTTGATGCCTGCCTGTGCGTAGACGTAGGAGACGAAGCCTGAGCAGTCCCAAGCCTTGTAAGTCTTGCCGCCCCAAACGTAGGAGCCGCCGATGCCGTCGTAGGCAGCTGCCAGGACGGTTTCGCGAGCGGTTGACAGGTCAACGTTGCTGGAAACCTCAGCGGTGGCGTTTGCCTGGGGGGCGACGGTTGAGGTGGTCTCAACTGCGGTGTTTTCAACAGTGGTAGCTTCGTAGCCCCAGGTGTTGTAGTTGTAAGAGTGTGAAGCCAGTGCAGGTGCTGAGTGAGCGGGTGCTGAAACTTCAGCTACTGCGAAAGCGTTTGCGGGTGCAACGGTTGCGGCGAGCATAGCGCCTGATGCTGCAACGATACCTGCGGTACGTACGATGGTTGACTTAGCCATTTTGTTTTCCTCCATTGCCGAACGAGGTGAGCTGTCGGGTTCGAGCATGAAGTTCGCTCGGCCGCAGAGTGTGCGACTTAACCCCTAGGGTTCTCGGTGGAGAGCCCGAAAGGTGGGTCCCCCGCTTCTGCCGTGATGTATTTTGTTTTGTTGTCCTGTGAACAGTGGCAGAACTAGGCGGTGCTGTTCGTAGGGTGCTAATCCGACCAGTGATGAGCACGAAATAGAACATTACACAGCCTCAACCGATTTGTCACGCTTTGGTTACAATTTCGAAGAAGCACCCCCGAGGTACAAAGTAGGGTGATTGATTTTTTAGCATTCAGGACGCGTCCAGCTGGGGCTTATGAGGCACATATAGTTCGCTTTGACAAGGTGAAACAAAAAGAGATTCCAACACTTTATCGGCACCTTCACCTGCCTCTTCTATCAGGTTTTTAACAGCTTTAATTTAACTGAGAAGCCGACCACTTAAGGTTTTCAGGGGTGCCAACACTGCAATTTCAGGCCCCGCTAAGCACCTGCCAGTCCCGCTTCAGCAAGACCAACAGCCCGCAGACACCCCCAAAACATAACGATTTGATAACAAAAAAGGGAGCCTGCCACCAGCAAGCCCCCCTTTTTTGTTACCCAATTGTTATCTTTTGACGATAATTGCTTCCGCAACTTCAGCACTGAGCGTCAGCGATTCTTCCTCACCGTCAGCATGAACCAGAACCGAGCCGTCCTTATTACCCAGAATTGAGACGGTGGCCCCGTAGACAATTCCGGCATCACCCAGACGCTTCAGCAGCTGCACGTCGGTCTGAATGAACTCGGGCAGGCGAGAAACAGTAAAGCGGTCGTCCTCAGAAGAGTCACGGCCAGCAATCGACATGGTGACGGTGCGCCCGTCATTCTCTTCGCTCTCAGCACCCAGCTCTTCCAGGCCAGGAATCGCATTGCCGTAGGGCGAGAACTTAGGTTCGTTGAGCAACTCCAGTAGGCGGCGCTCGACGCGCTCACTCATCACGTGCTCCCAGCGACAGGCTTCCTCATGAATGTATTCCAGGTCAAGACCAATAACGTCTGCCAGCAGGCGCTCAGCCAGGCGATGCTTGCGCATCACCTCCACTGCCTTCTGGCGCCCCTCTTCGGTGAGCTGGAGGGAACGGTCGCTGGCAACGGTGAGCAGACCGTGGCGCTCCATGCGGGCGACGGTCTGAGAAACGGTGGGGCCGGAGTGCTCAAGGCGCTCTGCAATACGGGCGCGCATGGGAGTGATGCCCTCTTCCTCAAGCTCCAGCACGGTGCGCAGATACATTTCGGTGGTATCAATGAGGTCAGTCATGCCTTCTCGGATCTCCTTGGGCCAGCCCGCACGGTGCGCGGGTTGTTAGGTGCAGTGGTTTTGCCCTTAATTGTATGCGCTACCAGCTTGAGTAGGCGTTTACTCTCTTCAAGAGCTGAAATTGTTGCGCCCGCACCGCGCCCCTTCGGTTTGCGGCGCAGTCCGCCCCAGCCCTACACCGAGGCCATCTCACTATATAAATTTATTCCCCACATTTTGGGCCGGTACGGGGTGCTTGAGGGCTGTGGGGCCCGCGCAGGTTGCACAATAGAAACAGCAGGACGCCGGCGGCACCCCCTCCCTCACATCAACGCATAGCCGCCCCGGCACATGTGCTGCTCATGTCTAGGAGATATTCAGTGACCACTTTTCCCGTGATTCCCACCGAGATGCTACCTGCCGACGGCCGTTTCGGTGCTGGCCCCTCTAAGGTACGCCCCGAGCAGGTTGCCGCCGTATCAGCTGCCGCCACCACCCTGCTAGGTACCTCCCACCGCCAGGCTCCAGTCAAGAACCTGGTCGGTGAGATTCGCGAGGGCCTGCGCGCTTTCTACTCTGCCCCCGATGGCTACGAGGTGATTCTGGGCAACGGTGGCGCCACCGCGTTCTGGGATGCCGCAACCTTCGGCCTGGTTGAGAACAAGGCTCAGCACCTGACCTTCGGTGAGTTTGGCTCTAAGTTTGCTTCAGCCACCAAGGCGGCCCCTTTCCTGGCTGATTCCACCGTTATTTCTTCTGAAGCCGGTACCCGCCCCGAGGCCCGTGCTGAAGAGGGCGTAGACGTTTATGCTTGGCCCCACAACGAAACCTCAACCGGTGTTTTTGCCCCGGTAGCCCGCCCTGCCGGTATCGCCGATGATGCCCTGGTGCTGATTGACGCTACCAGTGCCGCTGGCGGCCTGGATGTTAACGTGGCCGAGTCCGACGTCTACTACTTCTCACCCCAGAAGAACTTTGCCTCTGACGGCGGCCTGTGGCTGGGCCTTTGGTCACCGGCAGCGGTTGAGCGCGCTGAGCGTATCGCCGCTTCTGACCGTTGGATTCCCGATTCCCTGAACCTGGTTACTGCTATTAGCAACTCCCGTCTCAACCAGACCTACAACACCCCGGCTCTGGCCACCATGATTATGCTCAATGAGCAGATTAAGTGGATGAACGAGCAGGGCGGCCTGGCTTTTGCAGCAGCCCGTACCGCTGATTCTGCAGGCCGTGTCTATGCCTGGGCCGAGGCTAGCGAGTACGCCACCCCCTTTGTGGCTAACCCGGCTGAGCGCTCCAACGTCATCGCTACCGTTGATTTCGATGAGAGCATCGATGCCGCTGCTATTGCTAAGGCTCTGCGCGCTAACGGTATCGTCGATACCGAGCCTTACCGCAAGCTGGGCCGCAACCAGCTGCGTATTGCCACTTTCACCGCTATTGACCCCGAGGACGTCTCGGCCCTGCTTGACTGCATCGACTACGTGGTCGAAAAGCTCAAGTAGTTGTAGCTACGCAAAGATAAGGACGCCGCTCCCCCGCCAACCTGCCACCGGGCAGGAAGGCGGGGAGCGGCGTCCTTCTTTTCTTAATCTTTAGCGGGGTTCTTGCAGGTCGATTGCTGCTGTGACCGGGGGCGGCTCCCGGTCAGGGCTCTCAGCGGTTTCAGGGCGCGGACGCAGCACCAGGCGGGTGCGGGCCTGCCTGTCGTAGTGCAGGTGCAGGTGCTTATATTTCATGATCCAGATCAGCCCGATCAAGGCCGCCAGGAAGCCGGAGGCAGAGGCAACGCCCAGGCCCCAGCGAGCGCCGAAGACGTCGTTGACCAGCCCGACCAGGGGTGAGCCGATAGGGGTTCCGCCGATGAATACAGCCATGTACACGCTCATAACCCGCCCCCGCATAGCAGGCTCGGTTGTTACCTGCACGTAGGCGTTTGCTGAGGTGATGATGGTCAGTGCCATGAGCCCGAGCGGAATCAGGGCCAGGGCAAACAGCCAGAGGGTGGGGGCGAGTGCCGCCAGTAGGGTTGCCATGCCGAACCCTAGGCAGGAGGCAAACATGAACCGCATGCGTGGGGTATCTCTTCGGGCTGCCAGCAGGGTGCCTGTCACCGAGCCGATGGCAACAACGGAGTTCAGCAGCCCGAATTCACCCGCGCCCTGACCGAATTCGGTGGTCGCCATAGCCGCAATATTGAGGGCTGTATTCAGGCCGAAAGTACCAATCAGGAAGGCTGCCACCATCACCACGATGATGTCGGGGCGATGTTTAAGGTAGATAAGACCATCGCGCACCCGGTTTTGAGCGGCGGACGACCGTGGCAACTGCCGTAATTCATTCTCACGGATAGCGACGATTGCCAGGATCATGGCGATGAAGGTCAGGGTGTTCAGTAGGAAGACCGGCCCGGTGCCCACCGCAACAACCAGCAGGCCGGCAACCGCCGGCCCGATCATGCGGGCGACGTTGAAGGACATGGAGTTGAGCGCTACGGCATTAGGCAGGTCTGCGTCTGAGACAAGTTCTGAGACGAAGGTAGAGCGCACCGGGGAGTCCAGGGCTGAGACGATGCCCAGGGCTAGCGCGAAGAGGTAGACGTGCCAGATAGCAACATGGCCCGATAGCACCAGGAGCCCCAGCCCGAGGGCCAGCAGGCCCATGGTGCTCTGGGTCCATAGGAGAATTTTTCGCCGATCGCCCCTATCGGCAAGCGCCCCGGCATAGGGGGCTAGGAAGAGGGGCGGGGCGAACTGCAGAGCGATGACGATACCCATCTGGGTAGAGTCGTGGCTTGAGAGGTCGTTGAAGACCAGCCAGTCCTGGGCGGTGCGCTGCATCCAGGTGCCAATGTTAGAGACAAGGGCACCGATAAACCAGAGACGGTAGTTAAAAATCCATAGGGAGCGGAAGGTTTTATTCCGCTTAGTTACTGGTTGGGGTTCTGGTCTCTGGGCAGCTGTCATTCAGCGCTGGCACCTACCTGAGCTTCTTCGGTGAAGTCGGTATCGTCCTCGCTCTCTGAGGCGCCGTCACCGTAGTCCGCATCGTCATGGTCGTACTCTTCTTCCTCCCGGTCTTCGGGTAGGAGACGGTCAGCCCAGGGCACCCAGGCCGGGGCCAGTAGGGCGTCATCGCCGGGGAGCAGGCCAACCTCACAGACGGTTGCTACCTTCGAGCGGGGGGCACGCGAGAGGGTGGCGAACCAGAACCAGCCGCGATAGCCCGGTAGGGTGCACTCAAAGAGGTGGGTGGTCAGGCGCTCTTCTTCACCGCGCAGGTGGTGGACGGGGCCGATAGCGTTTTCCGGGGCAATGTCAGCTAGGCCTGCGAGGGCTACGTCTTTAGCCGCGGCAAGGACGGCGTCGACCTTGCTGGTACGGCGACGGCGGGTGGGTTCACCCAGGGTTGGTTCAGGGGCGGACGCCGGTGCCTGCTCAGCGGCTTCGGGGCCGGGCTGCTCATAGCTTTCTGCGCTCGAAGCGCCGGGGGCTGTTAGCTCGTCTTTTACCTCTTCAGTCATACTCCTATTAAAGCAGGCCGGTAGAGGCTGTGGCCGCTCCTCTTCCTCGCGGCGTAATACCCGTGCTTCTTTAGGCAGCTATAGCGGGCCTTGATAGCTTAGAGATATGTCTTCTGAACACACTGAAATTCCTGAGTTACCCTACGGCGGTGCTATCCGGGCTCTGGGTCTTGTAGCCGGCGTCCTGATGCTGGTGGGCACCCTCTCCGGTGTCACTATGCTGTTGCTGAAGTGGGCTACCGGAGCTGCTCCCGAGATCTTGAGCATTACACCGCTGCTGACTCTACCGCTAGCTTTTTTGGCCTTGTTAGGAGCCCTGTTTCTCACTCTGCTTCGCCGCCGAGCTAGCTAGAGACTGGGCTCTGCCCTTTTGCTCACGGCGTACTTACCGCATTTTCCCAGCAGGGCTAAGGCAAACTCAGCAGAACATACAGCTGCACACAGCTAGTGCACAGGTAGTAAGCGCACAATTAAAAGCGTGAATACCAAAGAACCTGAAGCAAAACTGCTGGTCGTCGACGACGAACCCAACATTCTAGAGCTCCTCGCAACCTCCCTGCGTTTTGCGGGCTTTGAGGTTGTCACCGCAGCCAACGGCCGTGAGGCTCTTGAGAAGGCTGAGACCGAGTCACCCGACCTGGCTGTACTCGATGTCATGCTGCCCGATATGGACGGCTTCACCGTCACCCGTAAACTGCGTAGCTCCGGCCGCCTCTTCCCCGTCCTCTTCCTGACCGCTAAGGACGACACCGAAGACAAGGTCACCGGCCTCACCGTAGGCGGCGACGACTACGTCACCAAGCCCTTCAGCCTGGACGAGGTTGTTGCCCGCATCCGCGCCGTCCTGCGCCGCACCCAGCCCCACATCGAAGAAGATTCCCGCCTGCGCGTGGATGATCTGGTGCTAGACGACGATGCCCACGAGGTCTTCCGCGGCGACCGCGAAATCGACCTTTCTCCCACCGAGTTCAAGCTGCTGCGCTACCTGATGCTCAACCCCAACCGTGTGCTCTCCAAGGCCCAGATTCTGGATCACGTATGGGAATACGACTTCAACGGTGATGCCTCCATCGTGGAGTCCTACATCTCCTACCTGCGCCGCAAGATTGATAACGACCAGAACCTACCCCCGCTGATTCATACCAAGCGCGGCGTCGGCTACCTGCTTCGTACCGCTAACAAAAACTAAGGGGTTACGAGTTTGCGCTCTCGTCTCTCTGTGCACCGGCTGGGTTCGCTCTCCTTGCGAACCCAGCTCGTGCTTTTAACATCTATGCTGCTGGCCCTGGCTATCTCTGTGATGTCTCTGGTCGCGATTTCAGCGATTCGAGCCAAGATGATGGACCAACTCGATGACGAGATTACCGCCAGCTACAGCTACCTGGTCACTGCGGTCTATGCTGACCAGCAACTGTCACAGACCCAAGGGACTTTCATTCCCTATGAAGCATATTTACTAGATAGCGACGGAAATATCGTGAGGCCGGTGGCAACACTGGCCGATGAGTCATCCTCCCCTGTCATCTCTGGCCTAACCGCTGATAACGTCAAGCGCTACAACAAGGCAGCGCTGACGGTACGGTCAGCCAGCGGTCACACCGAATGGCGACTGATTGCCTTCCCGGTTGAAGACACCAACCAGACCCTGGTCATCGCAGCCCCCCTGACCCAGATCAACCAGACAGTAGCTATCGTGGGCGGCCTCACCATGCTCTTTGGTGTAGCTACCCTTCTTGCCTCCATCGCGCTGACCTGGGTAATTGTCACCAGGGCCTTTGAGCCTCTCGCCCGCGTGGAGCAGACCGCAGCCCAGATTGCCGCGGGTGACCTCTCCCAGCGTATTGAGAACTACAGCCCCTACAACGAGATTGGTCATCTGACCACTTCTTTGAACACCATGCTCTCGCACATTGAAGAGGCCTTTGACGCCCAAAAGAGGTCAGAGGTGAAGATGAGGCGTTTCGTGGGCGACGCTTCGCACGAACTTCGTACCCCGCTGGTGTCGATTCGGGGTTATTCTGAGCTCTACCGTATGGGCGGCCTGCCCAACGATGAGGCCGTGGCAATGGCTATGGACCGCATCGAGTCAGAGTCGAAGCGCATGGGCCAGCTGGTAGAAGACCTCTTGACCCTGGCTCGTCTCGACGAGCGTCGGGTTGCCGAGAACGCCCCGGTAGACCTGCTGAAGCTAGCTACGGACGCCGCTAATGACGCCTTCGCCTCGGCCCCCGACCGCACCATCGAGGTAGTGGGGCTAGAGGGCGCAGAAGCTCTTACTTCCCTGGTCTGGGGCGATGAGCAAAGACTGCGCCAGGTCATTGCCAACCTGATGACCAACGCGCTGCGCTACACCCCGGCGGGCTCCCCGATTGAAATTGCGGTCGGGTCGGTGCCGGGCGTTGATGGCACGTGGACGTCCGTGCTCCAGGTTCGTGACCACGGCCCGGGTATTCACGGTGAGGACGCAGAGCGCGTCTTTGAACGTTTCTACCGGGCTGATACCTCACGCACCCGTGAAACGGGTGGAACCGGTCTGGGGCTAGCAATCGTCGCTGCGATTGTAGGCCAGCATGACGGTACGGTACGGGTTGAAGAGACAGAAGGCGGCGGAGCTACCTTCACTATTCGCATTCCCCAGTACAGTGACCACACCGGCCCTATTCCGCTTGCAGCAGGTGAGCAGGTCTAGACCAGGCCTTATTCTGACGCTCTAGAAGTTTGGTCGGGGCTTTCTTGCCCTCGGCAGCTTGCTGCGCCTCTGGTGCAGAGCCGCTGGTGCAGAGCCCCTGTGGATAGCCGCTAGAAGCCGTCATAGAGACGTCATCACTGCACCATATTTTCTTCTAGAGGTGTGCAAAACCCCGCCCTGGCAGCTCAACTGCCGGGGCGGGGTTTTCCACAGGTACTCTTTTTCTTCCCGCCAGAGCTAGCTCCCCCGTAGGCTCAAAGGCATCAGGCAGCCCACCCTATCGGCACCTGGTACCCCTCATACCCCCTATTCAAAGGAGAGCCCCATGGCCCAGTTCAATGTCGATGCAGACCTCATTGCCAGCAAATCAGCCCAGGCCCGCGCCCAGGTAGAGACCATCGTTTCAGAGGTCAATGCCCTCACCGCCTCGCTCCAGGACCTTCAGGGGTCGTGGACGGGCTCGGCGTCCGCTAATTTCCAGGGCGTGCTCGCCCACTGGCGGGCTACCCAGCACCAGGTGGAAGAGTCGATTGCGCAGATTAACGAAGCGCTCTCACGAGCAGGCGTGAACTATTCAGAAACCGAAATGGCGAACGCTGCCATGTTTGTGGGTTAGTCTCTCGTCGCGGTGTCCTGGCGGTAGCGGAGCTTCCAGCTGCCGCCGGTGAGCACCCAGGTGCTTGAACGTAGCAGGGTTCCTCGTGCCGTAGGTACCTTCGATACCAGTAGGGCAGCATTCTGCCCCAGGGCAACCGAGGAAAGAATCTCAGGTGTTCCTGTTGCCGCGCAGGCCCGCTCCCGGTAGGCCAGGACGGTTGCCCGATCTGTTACCTGGCCGGTCGGGACGACCCAGGTAAGCTCAGGGTGCATCAGAGCCCCCACAAGCTTTTCTGACCCGTAGATAGAGGGCTTGAGCATCTGCTCTTCGTGAGCCAGGGCCTCGGCTACGGGGTCTAAATCGCTCTCGGAAGCCTGTGGCGCCAGACTTTGTTCTACACTCGCACCGTTCTGCTCAAGGCTTGCACTGTTCGCAGAGCTAAGACCACGCTTAGATCCCAAGCCTGGCCCGGTCTCTACCGGAGTGCCGTCGCGGTAGGCTTGGGCTGCCCGGTTAGCCCGTTCATCAGCGGCCTCGTTCAGAGGGTGGCCGGTATGCCCTTTCACCCACTCAAAGGAATAGCTCCGCCCCTGAATAGCCCGGTCGAGGGCCTGCATCAAATCGACGTTGAGCACAGGCTTACCGTCGCTTTTCTTCCAGCCCTTTTTCTTCCACCCGGGCATCCATTTAGTGATGGAGTTGATGGTGTACTGGCTATCGCAGATAACGTGCAGGTGCTCATCTGCCCGGTCTGCGGTTGATTCAAAGAGGTCAAGCACCGCTTTGAGCTCACCCATATTATTGGTACCGTGCTCCCAGCCACCGGCAGCCCAGTTGTCCCTATCGATATACCAGGCCCAGCCAGCGGGCCCGGGGTTACCCAGGGCAGAGCCATCGGCGGCAGCGATGATTTTTTCGGTCATAGTCCTCGAACTTTCAGGTTGCAGGCGCCTTTTATTCTACGCTCCGCCTCACCTGGGGCGTCACCGCTAGAATGGTCATCATGGTTCACCCTTCAGCTTCCGCCGGGTCAGCGAGCGCCCAGCTCACCCTTTTTAGCATGCCCGCAGAGACCCTCCGCACGGGTCACGGGGTGAGTTGGCTGGCTTATGTCGGTATTGAGGAGCAGGTGAAGGCCGCTGAATTCAAGAACCCGGACGAAGCGCTTGCCTTTGCTGCCCAGCACACCCTCATGCGGTGTATGGCGGCGACTCTGCTCGGGGTTAAGGCGACGGCGGCCGCAGATATAGCGGTAGACCGCACCTGCCTTTTATGTGGAAGCGGGCAACCCCACGGCAAGCCACGTATTGAGGGGGTCAACCTCAGCATGGCAAGGGCCCTAGGGCTGGCGGCCGGGGTAACCGGACCGACCGGGCTCAGTATAGGGCTCGATCTCATTACTGTGCGCGGTAGCTATTACGATAGCTTCGACCGCATCGCCCTCGCCGACTACGAAAAGCGGGTGGTGGCGTCCTTACCTGCCGCGGAAGCAGCCCTAGCCAGGCACCTGCTCTGGAGCGCTAAAGAAGCGGTACTCAAGGCTACCGGCTACGGCCTGGCATTAGCGCCCAGCACCGTTATGCTGGCGTTGCCGCCCCTACCCGCCACGCTGGAAGAAGCCCACGGGCTTACGGCTAGAGCTTCAGTACAGCTACCCGGTGAGGCCGAGTCTCGCACCTACTGGGTGACCTGGCAGGTTCACGAAGGCACCTACCTACTAGCTATTGCCAGCGACCAGCCCCATACCCTCACCAGCCACAGGGTTACAGCGCCGCTCATGGTGCGCCGGGCTCTAGAGCAAGAAATGCGCTAGAGCTCTAGGGAGCCCAGATTAAGCCCCAGGGCCCGGGCGAAGGTCCCCAGCTTGGTTGCGGTCTCAGCGTGCTCGTTAGCCGGGGTGGAATCTTTCACAATTCCGGCGCCCGCGAAAAGAGTAGCCTGTAGTGGAGCAACCTCAGCACAGCGCAAAACCAGGTACCAGCTCCCCTGCCCGTGGGCGTCCATGTACCCCACCAGACCGCCGAAGAAGCCCCGGTCGAAAGGCTCTAGCTCTTCAATCAGCCCCCGAGCCACCTCTGTAGGTGTGCCGCAAATAGCCGGGGTAGGGTGGATGGCTCGGGCTGCCTGCAGCGACGAGACACCGGGCAGCAATTGGCCGGTGACCGGCGTACTGAGGTGCCAGAGCTGGGGTGTAGAAATAAGTGAAGGTACGGCGGGCACATCCATCTGCACGGTAAGGGCCTCTAGCCGCTGGCTGATGTCATTGACCACCGTTGCGTGTTCGGCTCTGTCCTTAGCGGACCGCATGAGAGCCTCACCGATTTGGGCATCGTCGGTGCTCCCCGGGGCAGCAGTTCGGGCAGCGGAGCCAGCCAGGGGGACAGTTCGAAACGAGCTTCCCTCAGTCTGAAACACAAGCTCGGGCGAGGCGCCCATAAGGTAGTTTCCGTTGGGGAGCTGGGCACTAAAAACGGTAGCCCGCTGCTGCTGGGCACGCAGGGTGTCAAAGAGACGGGGCAGGTTCAGTTCTTGCTCGTACCGCACCCGTAGCAGGCGGGCCAAGACGACCTTATCGAGCTTCCCCCGGTTCATGAGTTCAACAGCTCGAGCCACAGAGGACCGGTAGCCCTCGTTATCTTCCCCATCTACTCGGCTTGGAGCAGGCTGTTCCATTGTGCCATCAGCGGGCAAGGGAATGTCTTCTCGCACCCAGCGGTCAGGGACGGCAAGCTGGGCCGGAGCGTCCGGGTCAAAAGGTATCAGTCCCACTACCGCTGAGCCCCGGCGCTGGGCCAGGATCAGGGCGTCTGCCTCGTCCACCGGAGTCAGGGCACCTTCGGCCCGTACTACGGTAGTGCCTTCAGCCAGCATAAAAGGCGAAGGCAGGGCAGAGAGCTGAGGCATTTTACTTTCTTTCACACTTATTCGGGGAGCGGAGTTGGGCTTCTTTCACCCTAGTACACAGGCCTGACGAGAGCCTAAAAATGGTGGCGCACTAGCGACTGCGATTAAGCAGCATAATCGTCTCGTAGTGGCTACTGTGCGGGAACATGTCCATTACTTGCCCCTGCACGGGCTCCATCGACGGCATGCTTTTGAGGTCTTTAACGAGAGAGCGCAGGTTGCAACTCGAGTAGATGACCTGGTCAATGCCGCTACTCTCAATCCAGTGAGAAAGCTGCGCCCCCAGCCCTCGGCGGGGCGGGTTCACAATCAGCATCTCGGGCACCTGGCCGCTACTGGTGGCGTAATCGGGGGCATCCTGGGCAATGAAGTGTAGACCCGCAAGTCCCCGTTCAGTGACGGTGCGCTGGGCAGAGGCAATAGCTTCGCTACTAATTTCAATACCGGTCACGGTAGCCCCCGTCGGCATGACCGCTGCAGCGTGCAGGGCGAAGCCTCCTACCCCACAGTAGAGGTCCCAGAGGCTGGCCGGTGCTGCTTCGCTAACCCAGGCCTGGGCCTGACGGTATAGGGCAGCTGCGATGGGGGTGTTGGTCTGGAAGAAGCTCTGGGGGCGCAGGTGCAGGGTCATATCGTTGACCTGCATGGGCAGGGTAGTGCGCTCGGTCAGAATAATTTCTTCGCTCCCCTCAACCAGGGCAACGTGTTCGCGCAGCAGGTTGACGCTCACTACCGCAAGCTGGGGTAGCTGTTCGTGAAGCCGGGGCAGTTCTCGTTTGAGCGCTACGATGAGTTTTTTGGAACGCAGAACGAAGCGGACCATCAGTTCGCCGCTATCGGAAGCGGTCACCAGAATGTTTTTCAGTTCCCCTTTGCGTTTCTGAACGTTGTAGGGGGTAAGGTCAGCCCGCTGGATTAGGTCAGCAAGGACGGGTATGGCTCGGCTAATTGCGGGCAGGTAAAGCTGGCAGTCGGTGAGGTCAATGCCTTGCCCCTGCCTGTCGAGAATACCGAGGGTGGGCTGCTGGGAGGTTCCACCTACGACCAGCTTGGCCTTGTTGCGGAAGGCTTGGTCTGCACTTGCTACGGGTGGGAGCCAGTTGAGGTTACCCCAGGGTTCGAGCAGGGTCTGGGCGTCATGCTGCTTACCCGCTAGCTGGTCGGCGTAGGGGGTTTCAAGTAGGGAGCATGAGCGGCAGAGGCAGGCATCGAAGTAGTGGCAACGCATAGCTTCACTATTTTACAGCCCTTGCCACCTGGCGTATAGGCGGGGCTTCGGGCAAAGAGAAACCGGCGCCTCGTTGCCGAGACGCCGGTTCCAGGAAAACACAATCACTATTAACTCTTAGCCACCTGCACCAAATGCAAGATCGCGATGGAGAGCCTCAGCGCTCTTCTTCTCGAGCTTGGTCCAACCGTCGGATGCGTAGGCAACAAGCAACATTGCCAGGAGCCCCACGATGATTGCGTAGAGAACAAGATCGACAATGGTAACCATATGCCTCACACCTTTCAGTTTCGCCTTTGATACTGATGAGTAAAAGTAAGAGAAGACCTCTTTAGTGATTTAAAGCATACCCATAGATAGATGTGAAGTGCAATACTATTATCTAAAATTTTTAGTCATATTTTCAGAGGGGTATAAAAAAGCTCCGCCGCTCCTTGCCAGGGGCAAGAAACGGCGGAGCTTACAGCACATGAGAAACCGGACGTGAACCGGTGCTCTCAGGCGGGCGTGATTACATCATGCCGCCCATGCCACCCATGTCGGGGGCAGCAGCTGCTGCTGCGGGTTCGGGCTTGTCGGCAACGACGGCCTCGGTGGTCAGGAAGAGACCGGCGATGGAGGCAGCGTTCTGCAGGGCAGAGCGGGTTACCTTCACGGGGTCGTTGATGCCTGCTGCCATGAGGTCTTCGTACTCACCGGTTGCAGCGTTCAGGCCGGTACCTGCGGGCAGGTTACGGACCTTGTCGACAACGACGCCGGGCTCCAGGCCTGCGTTGAAGGCGATCTGCTTGAGGGGAGCATCGATAGCGACGCGGACGATGTTGGCGCCGGTTGCTTCGTCGCCGGAAAGTTCCAGCTTCTCGAAGGCCTTAACGCCGGCCTGAATCAGGGCTACGCCGCCGCCGGGGACGATGCCCTCTTCAACGGCTGCCTTAGCGTTGCGGACGGCGTCCTCGATGCGGTGCTTGCGTTCCTTGAGTTCGACCTCGGTGGCGGCACCGGCCTTGAGAACTGCAACGCCGCCAGCCAGCTTGGCCAGGCGCTCCTGCAGCTTCTCGCGGTCGTAGTCGGAGTCGGAGTTAGCGATTTCGCCACGGATCTGGGCTACGCGACCCTCGATAGCGTCGGCATCGCCGGCGCCCTCAATGATGGTGGTCTCGTCCTTGGTAACAACAACCTTGCGGGCCTGGCCCAGCAGGTCGATGGTTGCGGTGTCGAGGGAGAGGCCGACCTCTTCGGTGATGACCTGGCCGCCGGTGAGAATAGCGATGTCAGCCAGCTGGGCCTTTCGGCGGTCGCCGAAGCCGGGAGCCTTAACAGCTACAGACTTGATGGAACCACGCATCTTGTTGAGTACCAGCAGGGCCAGGGCTTCACCCTCGACGTCCTCAGCGACGATCAGCAGGGGCTTGCCGGACTGCATGACCTTTTCGAGAACGGGGACGAGGTCCTTAACGTTAGAAATCTTGGAGCTAACGATCAGGATGTAGGGGTCTTCAAGAACAGCTTCCTGGCGGTCTGCGTCGGTGACGAAGTAGCCGGAGAGGAAGCCCTTGTCGAAGCGCATACCCTCGGTCAGTTCCAGGGTCAGGCCGAAGGTGTTGGACTCTTCGACGGTGATGACGCCTTCCTTGCCGACCTTTTCCATGGCCTGGGCAATCAGCTTACCGATTTCGGGGTCACCCGCTGAGATAGATGCGGTTGCGGCGATCTCTTCTTCGGTTTCAACTTCCTTGGCTGACTCCAGCAGCTCGGCGGTGACGGCTTCTACAGCCTTTTCGATGCCGCGCTTGAGGGAGAGGGGGTCGGCGCCAGCGGCGACGTTGCGCAGGCCTTCACGGACGAGGGCCTGGGCCAGAACGGTTGCGGTGGTGGTACCGTCGCCGGCGATGTCGTCGGTCTTCTTGGCGACTTCCTTGACCAGCTCTGCGCCGATCTTTTCGTAGGGGTCTTCGAGTTCGATTTCCTTGGCGATGGAAACACCGTCGTTGGTGATGGTGGGTGCGCCCCAGGCCTTCTCCAGTACAACGTTGCGACCGCGGGGGCCGAGGGTTACCTTCACTGCGTCTGCCAGGGTGTTTAGACCCTTTTCAAGACCGCGGCGTGCCTCTTCATCAAAAGCAATCAGCTTTGCCATATGGCTTTCGCTCCTTCTGGAACATTCGGGGTGAGCGCGATTCTTCGGTGCCCGCGACGGACGGCGCAGCCCGGCTTGTACTGCCATGGGGCAGGTGGGTGCGCCTCACCAGAGCATCGCTTCAGGTGTCTTACTCAAGAGCGGTTCGGCGGCTAAACCTAGCACATGATTTAGCAGTCGAAGCCTCTGAGTGCTAATACCAATCTTGGCACTTGAGCCCTAGGGGCGCAAACCTATTGCTCCCACAGCCGACCCTTAATCGCCCACAGCGCACAAGAGGTGCCGGGCAGGTCAGCGGTGGGCGGACGTCCGCTGAGCGTGAGCTAGCGGCCCTAGCCTAGCTGGTAGGTGCCGGTTGCCGAGTCGTAGATGTAGTTACCGGTGGGGTCCAGGTAGAAGGTAGCGGTGGCCGGGTCATAGCTATAGCGCTCTACCGAGGTAGGTGTGGATGAGGTAGAGGGAGAATCGGCTGCCCCGGTACCGCTGGTAGCAGAGTCCGTAGCTGATGAGGACGCCCCGGCTAGGCTGGTGGGGTCGAAGTCAGCTCCCAGAACCACGTAGACAAGGCCGGTCTCAGCCTGGTAGTCCTGGGCGATGGTGGGCAGGCCCAGGGTGTCAGCTATTTCGTTAGCTTCTGAGGAGGCCCCGGTGGCGAAGTAGACCAAAGACTCCGCTGTGTAGGCTCCTGCCCAGTTAGCGGTAGAGGTAACGGTGTAGCCGGCCTCTTCGAGGGCTGCGGTAGCCTGGGCAGCAGCGCCAGCAGGTGCACTGGAGTTATACACCTCAACGGTCACGCTAGAAGGGTTAGTGGTGGGAGTGGCTTCAGCGCTCGGGCTTACCGATGCGGTAGCGGTGGCACTGGTTGAGCCGGACGCCTCGGGGGCAGCGGTACGCGGAGAGACCACGTACATGGTGCCACCCACGATGAGGGCCAGCACGCCGCTGATAATAATTGCCAGTAGACCTGCGCGGGAGGTGGCGTTATCAACAGGGGCACCGCGATAGGCGCCTCGGCGGGAGGTGTTTTCGTCGATATCGTCGAACTCATCGCGGGGGTAGCTGTTCACAGACGTCCTCATTATCGTGCGCGGGGCGGGCTTTTAGTTACTAGGGTACACGCTAGGTGCCGGCGAAGCGGGCTCACGCTCACGCTCCCTACCGGCTAAGAGGCTTAGGTTAGGGCATCGCGCTTGAGGCGTAGGCGGCGGGTGAGAGCAGGTTCGGCGGCAATTGCTCTGGGATTATCGATGAGGGCGTTGAGCTGCTGGTAGTAGGCCACCGGGGTAAGCCCCAGGGTACGGGTAATAGCCTGTTCTTTGCTGCCCTGGTATTTGAAACGTTTTTTCTCAAGATTGAGAATTGCCGCTTCGTTCTCGGTGAGGCCCTCTTCGGGTTCGGTGGTCTCGCTACTCATCTCTTCACTTTCGGTGGTCTAGTCTTAGTAGGGAGAATACCGCACCGACGCCCAAGGAGTACCGTGCCTGCCCGCCCCCTGCATGAGATTATGTCCCCTGACTGGGCTCAAGCCCTCGCCCCGGTGGAACCCCAGATTCGAGCTATGGGTAACTTTCTGCGGGCAGAGCACGAGGCTGGGCGGGCAACCCTACCCCCGGGGGCCGATATTTTCCGCGCTTTCACCTACCCCATGAGCGAGGTGAAGGTGCTGGTGATTGGGCAGGACCCCTACCCCACTCCCGGCCACGCGATGGGTCTGAGTTTTTCGGTACGCCCCGAGGTGCGACCGATTCCTCGGTCGCTACAGAACATTTATAAGGAGCTCCAGGCCGACACCGGGCTGGTACCTCCGACTCACGGGGATCTTACGGCGTGGAGCGCCCAGGGGGTTATGCTCATGAACCGGGTGCTTTCGGTAGGGGCAGGTCAGGCGGGGTCGCACCGCAATCTGGGCTGGGAGCAGGTCACGACCGCCGCCATCGAGGCTCTGGCGCAGCGGGGCACGCCCCTGGTGGGGCTGCTCTGGGGTGCGGACGCCCGCAAATGCAGGCCCCTGCTCGGCGGCTACCCCTGTGTTGAGTCACCCCATCCGTCACCGCTGTCGGCCTCGCGGGGCTTCTTCGGCTCGCGCCCCTTTAGCCGGGTTAATGAGCTCCTGGTGCAGCAGGGGGCGCAGCCCGTGGACTGGGCACTCCCCCACTAAAACATAGCCATAGGGGCATATAGCTATGTCACACTCAGTTCCGCGAGCTCCTCGACCGTAAACGCCCTGTCATGTCATCCCACAGGTAAGTGCCGCACACAATCCCCGTGGCCATCAGCAGAACCGTCACCCCGGCGGCGGTGAGGCCCTGGCCCCCGGCAAAGACGTCCTCCCCTCCCAAAACCAGGTAGGAGGAGCGGAAAATAGTGAGACCCGGCAGCATAAACATCATGCCCGGAACATAGTAAATAGAAGCCGGACTATGCAAGAGATAGCCCAAGAGAGCCGCACTAAGCCCCACCAGGGTTGCCCCGGCCAGTATCTGCAAGCGTCCTCCCGCTTCGCCCATTATCGCCCCTACCCCGTAGTAGGCAGCCTGCCCCACCAAGGACACCAGCAGGGTCAAACAGATGGTCTGGGCAGAGCCTTGCCAGGCAGCTGCCGACATAGCGCTGCCCACAGCCATACCGGCTATAGAAACCCACAGGGGTGGCGGGCTAAAAACCGACCCTTGCACATCTAGGCTCGTGGCATCGAAATAGTTCATCACCGTCAGGGCCACCGCAATCCCCGCGATGATTCCGGTGAAGTTAGCTCCTGTAATCACGAACTTACCGGCCGCTGTGAGAGGGAAGCCGTGCAGGGCGTCCTGAACCGCTGACACTAGACGGAAGGTGGGCAAAAGCATCATCAGACCTGCCGCCACGATGTGCGGGGCAGACACATAGAAACCCCGGGTATAAAACCAGCCTGCGGAATCGGAGACCAGCAAGGCAAGTACCGTAATTGTTGCGGCTCCTGTGGCCATCATAAAGTAGCTGGGCAGGTTCAAACGCCCGGCCCAAACCAGCACAAAGTTGACCACGGTAAAGACGACCAACGAGGTAACCGCTGCCCGCCAAGACCCACCCACGCCCAGGGTGAAAGCACCGGCCATCAACAGGTTCCAGACCAACAAAACAGCCGGTGAATAAGGCTTCTTCTGCGCATTCACTTGAGCCAGACGGCGCTCGGCTCGCCCTCTCGTCACCCTGCCCTGGGCAATATCGTGCACCAGGCGGTAGAGCTGGTGCAGGGCCCGGTAATTCTCCGAAGTTGAGCGAACCACCCTCACCAGGGTCACCCCCAGCTTCTCAGCCCCCAACCCACCAGCTTCAGGCAGTTGGCCCCGCCCTGCCGCCTCGTCAAATTCAGAGACGTAGTTAATCACGATGGACTGGTAGGTGATATCAACCTCTACATCGTGAATACCGTACATAGCGCATACGGTCACGACGGCGGTATCTACGTCCGCAGCGTCAGCCCCGTAATGGAACATGGTCTCGGCCAGACGTAGGGCGAAAGCCAGAATCTCGTGGGTTTCTTCCTTCTGCCGAATCCGCTGCCGGTAGCGGGCTAAGGCCACCTGCGCCACCTGGCGCTGGGCCACACGGGCAAGGCCGCGAATAGGGACGGTCAGGGCTTGCTGGGGCTGGGCAAAAGACCGCAGACTACCAGCGCCCCGGCGGCGGGGACGCACCGGAGGTTGAGGCAGGGTAGCGGGGTAGGACGCCTGGGGAAGCTCTGCGGGCACCGGCAACTGGCCGGTCGTCGGGTTGGCGGCCTGGCCAGCAGACTGGCCCTGAGAAGGGGTGCGGGAGCAGCGGGCACCCTGGGAGCTGCCGCTAGCGGTCACGCTTTTCTTTCTGCTCGCTACCGTCAAGGGCCGGGCTGAGGTAACGCTGAATAATGTACTGCATGAGGTAGCTCCCCAGCACCACGCCCGAAGCCATGGACAGAATAATGGCGATAGCTGCCACCATACCTGGCACACCAGCATCGGAATTAGCCTCGACCGTGAAAAGGTAAAGGCCGCGGAATACTGAAAGACCGGGGAGGAGGAAGGTCAGGGCAGGAACATAGAAAATAGAGGCCGGGGCGTGCAGGCGGTAGGCCAAAAAGGTGCTCATCAGGCCGATAACAAGAGCTGCAAAGGCTGTATTGGCTCGGCCCGCACCGGCACCGAACAGAAGCGTGTAGCCCTGGTAGACCCAGAACCCGCAGGTGGCTATCAGCAGGATCCACAGCAGGGTACGCCAGCGGGCGTGAGTGGTCACGGCAAAAGCCAGGGAGGCCAGCATGAAGAAGGTATAGCTGACCCCTAAACTTGCTCCCACAAACCGCGTTTCGGTGATATCGAGTTCGCTCACGCCCAGCACCGAGAGTACAGCAACTGCTGAGGCTAGCCCCACCACGATACCCAGGAAAGACATGCCCGTTGAGACAAACTTACCCGCGGCTGTAAGCGGGAAGCCGTTGAGGGCGTCCTGCACGGTTGAGACCAGCCGGGCAGTTGGTAAGAGCATAATTAGCCCCGCCGCCACAATGTGGGGAGCAGAAACGTGAAAGCCCACCTGGGAGAAGATAGATGCCTCGTCCGATATATAAATAGCGGCGAAGGTGACCACACCAGCACCGGCAGCCATATTGAAGAAGCCGGGCATCTTAAGCTTAGAAATCAGACTGTTCACGAAGTGAATAGCCAGGAAGACGATACCGCCCACGGCGCCCGCTGCCAGGGACCCGCCCAGGGCCAAAACGAGCGAGAAAGCCGCCACGATATTGGCCAGCATAATGACCATGGGAGAGTAGGGCTTCTTGGCCGTATTGATCTTATGTAGGCGGCGCTCAGCCCGGTGGCGGGGAAGCCCGTCGGCGGTGATGTCGTTGATGAGCTTGTAGATATCGTCCAGAGCCGCGTAGTTCTCTGACCAGGAGCGCACCACGCGCATGACAGTGTGGCTAAAACGTTCCTTACCGGGAGTGGTTTCGCCCGACTCGCTCAGGTTAATAGCCCGGGTGCGGTCATCAACCTCGTCGATATCCGAGACATAGTTAATGATTACCGACTGGTTGGTGATGTCGATTTCTACATCGTCCAGCCCGTAAGCTGCGCACACGGCCACAATCGCCGAATCCACATCGACCGTGTCTGCCCCGTAGTGGAACATAGTCTCAGCCAGACGCAGGGAGAAGTTGAGAACCTCGCGGGCTTCCTCCTTCTCGCGCACATATTCGGCCCGGTGGGCAGCAGCGATGTTGAAGGGACGCTGGGCCAGGCGAGCAATACCCCGCATGGGCTTGGTCAGTGACTGGTCGGTGCTCACAAAAGATTTTAGGGAGGAGCGCACCCGCGAGGGGCGTTTAGCAGCAGGACGACGGGGCGATGCGGGCAGGGCAACGGTGTGGGGCCCAGCCGCTGAGGGGTAGGAGGCCTGTTGCAGGCCGGTAGCCTCATCCACGGTGGGAGTGCCCGCTGTGACCGGGCTGGTCTCTTCGTCAGGTTCAGCCGTCTGCAGGCTCAGGTCGGTAGCCGGGCCGAAGGCTGAGGGCACCTTGTAGCTAGTGGGGGCTGCTAAATCAAAAGCGGACGCCCGCGATTCAGCTACCCCGGTAGCAGTAGGGTCTACGGTTTCAGCAGGAGTATCAAAGGCGCTCTCCCCCTGCCCCAGGTGGGCTAGGCGGTTACGCAGCTGGGGGTCGCGCACCTCATCAAGCGACACAACCGGCAGGGGCCCCCAGGCCTGTGCGGACGAGGGGGCGGGGGCGTCCTGTCCACCGGCGTCCGCTCCCTGTGCAGGCTGCCCGGTACCCCCCTGCCCAGCCGCCGGGCTATCGCCCGGTACCGCCCGCGGCAGCAGAGCCGTCTGCCCAAAGGCCCCGGCCCCGGTGCCCTCCTCGCTAGGGGCCATATCAAACGCAGAGGCGGAAGGGTAAGCCTTTTGCTGCAAGGGAGTCTTGCTGGGGGTCAAAGGGATTACTCCTTCCGCCTCTTACGGTGAAAGTTGTTCAGGCACAGCGTCCGCTGTACCCAGATTGAACCGGGGTCGGTTTAGTAGAAAGGCTGGCCGGTCTTACGGACCCAGAGCTGGCGCATGACCTTCTCAACGGCCTGATTCCAGGCCTTGTACTTGACAGGTGAGAGCACCTGGTCCCAGACGCCAACGTAGTCGATGACGTCCTTGGTGAAGGAGGTCTTGAAGAGACCCAGGCCGTAGTGGTGGTGGTCCTTGTTCTTGAGCTCGCTCTTGGGCGGGGTGCCACAGAAGTCGTAGCTCTTGATGTCGAATTCCTTCATCAGGTCGGTCAGGGCGGTCCACTGCACCTGGTGGGAGTCGCCGTACTGCTTGCGGCGGGGCTTAGAGCCGCCGTCCTTGTAGGTGCCCTTCTCGCCGTAGCGGATCACGTAGGCGCCCACGGAGGGCTCGCCGTCCTCGTAGGTGAAGTAGAGGCGGCCCTGGCCAGCCTTTTCAAAGGTGGTCCAGAAATCGCGATAGTAGTCGTAGGAGCGCAGGTGCACATTGGCGTTGCCCTGACCCACGGTGTCCATGAGAGCGTACATCTTCTTCATGTTCTCTTCGGTCAGCGGCACGCGCTCAACCTCGCAGCCCTCGCGCAGGGAGCGGCGTACGGCGTTGCGTCCGCGAGATGAGAGAGATTTGAGGACGTCTTCTTCGCTCTTGTCGGTATCGAGAATCGCGGTGGAGTCATTGGGCTGGATATTCCAGCTCTTGACCAGGCCGGTCTTGGCCATAAAGGCGTTGATGGAGTCGTCCGCGATGATGTCGGGTTCAATCTTGACCGCGAAGACGCCCAGCTTCTCGCGCTTGATGAAGTCCTTGTTGGCATCGAGAATCGCGGGAATCTCTTCAACGGAGTTCACGCCGGGGCCCTTGATCATGTACCAGATTTTGCCGAGGGCAGGTACTGACTTTTCGAGGACCAGGTTGTAACTGGCAAAGGGAGCCTCTTCACCGTTGAGGACGGTGGTGCCTTCGTAGACCAGGTAGAGGGGCTTCCAGCCGTGCTTGGCCTTGACGGAGGCGAAGGACGCTGACTGCAGCAGATTGCCGCTACCGGGGCTGGCGATGACGTGCTCATCCCAGGAGGCGATTTCGGCGTCGGTAGCGAAGCGGGCTGTGAACTGTCGCAAGGTCCCTCTTTTTCTTTTCGGTGCGCGAGTGGGCGCGGGAAAGGTTTCAGCTTCCCAGTCTATCGACTGCGGGGCAGAGTATGCATCCTTTGGCAGCGTGAGATGAGCTGTCTTTTACGGGGGTCTATGTCAACAAAGAATTCTATGTCGTAGAAACCCAGGCATGCAGGGGCTAAAAATCAGGGCCAATACAATGAGCCCCTAGCCCAGTATCTAGAGTCCATAACCTAATATTTGCCTGCTTCCCGACTCGTGCCCGGTAACTTTCAATTTCTGTCAAAATCCAAATATCACCGGCACCTACCCCACTTTGGGCATGGTCAATGTAGGAGATTCCGTTCCCTGTCCCCTTCAGAAACCTGTTAATGAAATCTGCATTCCATTCAAAATTATGCAGGATATAGGGAGGCTCCGATAGGGCAGAAAGTTCCAGCCACCCTTGAAACTTCTCTGCAAGTGTTCGGCGCTGTCTTCCGTCCGGCAATTGGGCTATGTGATTTCCCGTTTCGATAACGGCTGTTACCGGAAGAATAAAGTGACAATCTGCCTTCTCTTGCAGGACCTTGAAACCTTCCGCTACTTCTTGCCTATCTTGGTCTTTGCCCGGAATCATCAGCAAGTTACAGAGGATAGACGTATCAATAAATACGGTTTGTTTCATGCTAAATCCCTAGTAAGTCGTTAAGAGCGCTGTAGTCAGGTTGTGAGGTCTCGGCATCTCGAAACTCATCTGCAACTACAGCCTTTCCTAAGGTTTTGCTTGCAAGAACCTGCTCAAAATCAGGGAAATCTACCAAGGGTTTAAGGAGGGATTTTCCAGTGTCCGGGTCTCGGTAACAGACTACAATGCTCTCATTGAGCCGGCCTTCTGCCGCGTCTAAAAGAGCCGGGCTATGTGTAGTTGCCAAAACCTTGAAATTTGGCCTTTTGCCGCTTTCTTCAACCAGGTGAAGCAAGCGGGATGCTTGGGAAGGATGAACTCCATTTTCCAGTTCTTCAATTACAGTTAGCGCCGCACCCTGTACTACGTTATTTTCACCCCACACCTTCTGGACAGTTCCGGCTTTGATATCAAGACTTTCACTAGCAGGTAATAAAGTAGCGGCTATGGCTAAGAAGCGTAGCAATCCATCGCTCATCTCCCGGGCAGGGGTTTGAAACTCTTTTTCCTGAAGAGCTAGCATTACCTCGTTCAGCTCGGTCTTCACGAAATTGATTCCGGTGATACCGTCGTCCACGATTTCACCTACCAACTTCTGAATATGGTTAAAAGTAGCAGGGTCTTGCTTACTTAAAGCTAGCAAGACAGCAGAGATGTTTTCACCGGTACGTTCCATATAACGAGGGTGCTCTCGGACGTAGTCTCGCATAAGATAGGGTACCGGGTCGAGGTGGAAGACAGAGAGAAGGGCCTGGCGCACAGCTGCGGCACCCTCAACTGCCGAACGAACACCCAGTTCGTCGCTGTATTGGAAACGGTCAATGAACTGTGTCAGAACTAGGCGGTTGTCCGCAAAAAGTGTTTTAGGGTTGTTGCCTTGTTTTCCGTTATGGTAGTAAGCTTCAAGGCTACCTGTTCTCTCTTTTTGACAAGAGTGGGCCTTGAACAGCTGCCTATTTGCTTCCCATTCCCTTCCACTGGATGGAAGTGCGGGACCGATTAATTCTTCACTAAGAATCCTGCACTCGCCTTCATGGCTTACACCAATTTTCAGTATATATCGGTGGTCATCTCCATCCATCTCAACTAGACAGCCCAGGGTAAAAGATTCTTCTCCGTGGGGGACTAGGCCGACGCTACCACCACGGATAGCCCCGCCTTCCCGTCTGCGCCCGTCAAGCGCATCGTTGATAAACTCGCCGCCAGCCAAACGGCTCAGGGCATCTAAAGCGTCCAAAGCATTAGACTTTCCAGTGCTGTTACGCCCAATCAGAAGAGTTGTATCTGCTAAAGGCAGAGTCTGCTCTTCAAATCCCTTAAATGAGGTCAGATGAAGTTCTTTAAGTTCTGCGGTCGTTCCCATAGGGTTAGCTTACTAGCTTGCATGGGAATCGGGTTATAGGCAGAAAAGTGTGTCCCCTGCAAGCACAAGACAACCAACCCCATAAGCTGACCAAAATCAAGTAATCCAAAACCCCAAATACCTGATAAGCAACCCACGTACCAAACGCAACGCAAAAACCAGCCGTAGCCAGCCCCGCAGGCCCGAACCCTGCGAACGTGCACCAAATCGCCAAACGTGCACCATACAAACGGACAGTCAGCGATATAACGCACGCTCACTCAAGAACACAAACAGCACAAGGGCTGCTGAGAGAGAATAAATAACCCCGACGCGAATCGGCCGAGCCTACGAGGACGTCGGAGCCCAGAGTCACCTCAAAACCTCCCGGTGTGGACACACTTTTTGTCCTATAACCCTGAGAATCACCCAATTAAAAGAAAAAGCCTGCCACTTTTACAGTGGCAGGCTTTTCCAATATAAAACTGTCCTACTCGGCGTCGTGATGAGTCAGCGGGTTACCGCGAGCGGTGACGCAAGAGCTGACGAATGTGGTGCGGTGAGCGGAGCGAACTCCTCACCTGACCACGACGACGCTCGACTCAACGAGTAATTTATTCGGCGTCGTGGTCGGTCTCGAGGATCTTGACCAGGGTGTCGAGTGCTTCTTCAGCGCCTTCGCCCTCTGCGCGCAGAACGACCTTGTCGCCGTGCTTAGCGCCGAGTGACATCAGGGACAGGATGGATGCTGCGTCCATTGCCTCGTCTGCGGGCTCGCCTTCAGCTGCGATGGTGACTTCAACGGGGAGGTCGCCTGCTGCTTCAGCGAAGATCGCTGCGGGGCGGGCGTGCAGGCCAACACGGCTTGCGATGGTGGCAATACGTTCTGCCATGGTGTTCTCCTTATAAAGGGGGTGCGGATTTGTTGTCCACTACTGAGTCTAAATCAGGTGCGTATGTTTCGCGCGTGTTAACCGCTTATTTTGGTGTGATTTATTCAGTAGTGGACGGTGGAGGTTAGAGGCCGAGCTCGTCCAGGATCGGCAGGTGCTTGCGCGCTGCTTCCTTAGCTTCTGCTGAGGAGATCTGGTCGAGGGCGTCGTTGGCGATCTGCTGTGCCTTTTCGGGGGTGACCGACTTGAGCACGGCGGAGACGGCTGCCATAGCGCCAGCGTTCATGGAGAGGGTGTCAACGCCCAGGCCGACGAGAACGACGGCTAGTGCGGGGTCGGCTGCTGCTTCACCACAGACGGAGACGTACTTCTTGACGCCGGCCTTGGCGGATGCTCGCTTGGCGCCTTCGACGGTCAGCTTGATCATCTTGAGCACGGCGGGCTGCCAGGGGTTGTTGAGGTGGGCCAGGTCACCGAGCAGGCGGTCTGCTGCCATGGTGTACTGGGTGAGGTCGTTGGTGCCGATGGAGACGAAGTCGACTTCACCGAGGATCGCTTCAGCGTTGACGGCTGCTGCGGGGGTTTCGACCATGACGCCGCGGGTTGCCAGACCTACTTCATCAACCATTTCCTTGAAGCGGCGGGCTTCTGAGGTGGTTGAGATCATGGGGGCCATGACCCAGATGTCGGCGTCGGAGCCGTCGGCTGCTGCCTTGATAGCTTCGAGCTGGCGTTCGAGGACGCCGGGCACGGTCCAGTCGGTGCGGTAGCCGCGGACGCCGAGGGCGGGGTTCTCTTCTTCCTTGACGTTGAGGAAGGGTAGGGGCTTGTCGGCGCCTGCGTCGAGGGTGCGGACGACGATGTGCTGGCCGGGGAAGGCGTCGAAGACAGCCTTGTAGCTGGCGGTCTGGGTTTCTACTGAGGGTTCAGCATCGTGGCCCAGGAAGCCGAATTCGGTGCGGAGCAGGCCAACGCCTTCAGCCTTGAGGCCTGCTGCCTTTTCTGCGCTCTTGCCGTCGCCGACGTTGGCGTAGAGGGGCACGAGAGTGCCGTCTGCCATGACGCCGGTACCGTCGAAGTCGGGCAGTTCCTTGCGGTTGGCGTACTTTTCGGCCAGGTCGCGGTGCTCATCGGTGACCTCGGTGTTGACGGTGCCTTCGTTGGAGTCAATGTAGACTTCGGTGCCGTTTTCGATGTCGGTGACGCCCTTGGCGGCAACGATGGCGGGCAGGCCGAGGCCGCGAGCAAGAATCGCGGTGTGGGCCTGGGGGCCGCCGTCGGAGGTGATAAGGGCGACGACCTGCTTGGGGTCAAGGGTGGCGGTGTCTGCCGGTGCCAGGTCGATAGCTGCCAGGATGAAGGGCTCAGCAGAGACGGGGATGCCGGGGGCCTGCTGGCCGGTCAGTTCGGCGACGATGCGGGCGCGGACGTCGTGAATGTCGGTGACACGCTCGGCCATGTAGCCACCCAGGGCTGCCATCTGGTCAGCGAAGGCTGATGCGGCTTCCCAGACTGCCAGCTCGGGGGCCTTGCCCTGCTTCTCGACAATCTTGATAGCGCTCTTGAGCAGGGCGCGGTCGGTTGCCATCTGGGAGGTGGACTTGAGCACGGCCTTGCCGTCACGGCTGGCGTGCTCGGCGCGTTCCAACAGGCCGTTCTTGACGGTCTCGGCAGCTGCCTTGATACGCTCGGCGGCCTGCTCGGGGGTTTCGTCGGCGGAGAGCTTCAGGGATGATGAGGGAGCCTTGATGGGCTCGGGCATCTGAAGGACTTTGCCGATAACGCGGCCGGCGTAGACGCCGACACCCTTGTAGATAGTCATAGTGTTTTCCTTCTAAGAGGTTGAAGTGATTTAGGCAGTTGCCTCGACCTTACGGCCTGCAAGTGACTTGAGAACAATATACATGAGTGCACCCACTACGGTACCTGCGATAGCGGCCACAAGGAACATGAGGGGGTTCTCAACCAGGGCGATGATCCAGACACCACCGTGGGGTGCGGGTGAGGCGACGCCTGCGCCCATGGAGATAGCACCGGCAACGGCTGCACCAACAACGGAGGACGGAATCACGCGCAGGGGGTCGGCGGTAGCGAAGGGGATGGCACCTTCGGAAATGAAGGAGGCACCCAGCAGCCAGGCTGCCTTGCCGTTTTCGCGTTCGGGAGCGCTAAAGAGCTTGGGGCGGACGGCGGTGGCCAGGGCCATAGCCAGCGGGGGTACCATACCGGAGATGATGACGGCCGCCATGACCTGCTGGGAAGCCAGGGTACCGGCGGAAAGACCGGCGGTGGCGAAGAGGTAGGCTGCCTTGTTGACGGGGCCGCCGAGGTCGAAGCCCATCATGGCGCCCAGGATGATGCCCAGCAGAATGGCTGAGGCACCGGTCATGGAGTTCAGCCAGTTCTCAAGGGAGGTGGTAACCCAAGCCAGGGGGCCGCCGAGCAGGAAGAACATGAGGCCACCGGCAAAGAGGGTGGCAACCAGCGGGGTGATGACCACGGGCATCATGGAAGCGAGCCAACGGGGCAGCTTGAGCAGGGAGAGCCAGTAGGCGCACAGACCTGCGAGTAGACCGGCGACGATACCGCCAAGGAAGCCGCCGCCCACCATAACGGCGACAGAACCGGCGATGAAGCCGGGGGCGATGCCGGGGCGCTGGGCCAGGCCGTAGGCGATGTAGGCTGCCAGAATCGGAACCATAGCTCCCAGGCCAAAGGCACCGATAGTGTGCAGGGCAGCGCCCAGGTAGAGGGAGAGGGGGGTGCCGTTCAGGTTGGTGAGGGAGGCACCTTCGAGGATAGCTGCGGGATCTACCTCACCCAGGTTGGGCATGGTGATGGCTTCGAGCATGAAGCCAATAGCCAGGATGATACCGCCCGCTGCCACGAAGGGAATCATGTAGGAGACGCCGGTCATTAGGGCCTTGTAGATGCGGGTGCCCCAGGAGCCGCCTTCTTCAGCGGTTTCTGAGGAGTCGGCTGCACCTGCGGCGACGCGCTTGCCGTTGGGCTTCTCAGCTTCGGCAAGGGCTTCTTCGATCATGGCCTTGGGCTCGTCGATGCCGCGCTTG
Source organism: Rothia nasimurium (assembly GCF_928381415.1). Classification (GTDB taxonomy): domain Bacteria; phylum Actinomycetota; class Actinomycetes; order Actinomycetales; family Micrococcaceae; genus Rothia; species Rothia nasimurium_H. The sequence goes on along the minus strand of NZ_CAKMSF010000003.1, from coordinate 12,588 downwards.
ACGGGGGCTTCGACGTAGGGCTTACCGGCGAAGCGTTCGCGGCCGCGGACGGGCAGGGCAACGGCGAAGACGACGGCGTCAGCTTCGTCAATCTCGGCCTGGGTGAGCTTGTCGCCACCGGACGAACCCTGGGGCTCAACCTTGAAGTCGTAGCCCAGCTCTTCGGCGGCGTACTTGAGGCCGTCGGCTGCCATGTAGGTGTGGGCGATACCGGTGGGGCAGTTGGTCACAGCCACAATCTTCTTGCGGCGGGCAGGTGCTGCATCGGCAGCACCAGCGGCTGCAACAGAGCCGGACGCGGCGTCCGCAGCGGGTGCCTCAGCTGCCTTTTCGCGCAGGCCCAGGGCCTCTTCAACAAGAACGACGACCTCGTCGGCGGTCTTGGCTTCGCGCAAGGCTGCGGTGAAGGACTTCTTCATGAGGGAGCGAGCCATCTGAGAGAGGATCTTCAGGTGGGCTTCATCGCCGTCTGCGGGAGCTGCGATGAAGAAGATGAGGTCGGCGGGGCCGTCCTTAGCGCCGAAGTCAACGGCGGGGTTGGGGCGGGCCATAGCCAGGGTGGGCTCGGTGACTGCTTCACTGCGGCAGTGGGGAATAGCGATACCACCGGGGATGCCGGTGTCGGTCTTTTCCTCGCGGGCGCGCGCAGCGGCGTAGAGGGTCTCAAAGTCGGTGGCGCGGCCAGTACCTACGACGGCACCGGCTAGATGTTCGATGACATCGAAGCGGGATTCGCCGAGGTTCTCATCGAGGCTGATGAGATCCGCAGTGATGAGAGCAGACATGTGCTCCTCCTCGGATTGTGTTTTAAGGGTTTGAGAATGTGGTTCGGTTGGGGTTTAGAGGGCCAGCTCGCGCAGGGTGACTGCTTCGGGCGTGGTTGATTCTAGGGTGGGCACCTGGGTGCCGGGGAGGGAGGCTGCGGCTGAGCCGTGGGCTACCGCCTGCACCAGGCATTCGGGCAGGGTTTTGCCCTGCTCGTGGGCAATCAGGAAGCCGGCCAGGGAGCAGTCGCCTGCGCCCACGGTGGAGCGCACCTTGATGGGGGCGTGGACGGCGTGCCAGGCACCTTCTGCTGTCACCAGCACGGCTCCTCCCCCACCGAGGGTAGCAAGGACCATTTCGACACCTCGGTCGACCAGTTCCTTGGCGGTAGCTGCGGTGAGTTCGGGGCTGGCTTCAAGCTCGTCCGCCATCTCGATTTTGCCAACCAGCTCAGCGAGTTCTTCGGAGTTGGGCTTGATGAGGTTGGGCATGCCGTCCAGGCCAACGAGGGCGTCGCGCAGGGCTGCGCCGGAGGTGTCAACGGCGATGCGGGGGGCTTTCTCGCCCAGGGACTCACGGATTGAGCGGCCCACAACGGCGTAGTAGTCGGAGGGGACGCCGGCGGGCAGGGACCCTGCCAGCACTAGCCAGGAGGCCTCGATGGTTTCCTTGATCATGAGGCGGGTCAGCTGCTGCTGGGCCACATCGTTGAGCGGCTCACCGGGGGCGTTGATCTTGGTGGTGGTGCCGTCGGGCTCAACAACGGTGATGTTGGAGCGGATCGGAGCGCCGATGGGCATGTTGACGAAGGGCACCTCTGCCTCTTTGAGGCTGGCCAGTACGGGGTCTTCGTTGTCGCCGGGCAGCACCGCTACGGTTTCGAAGCCGGAGATATTGAGGGCGCGGGCAATGTTCACGCCCTTGCCACCGGGGTCGGACACCGCCGCGACGGCGCGCTGAACGGCACCGCGCTTGATTTCGTGGTTCAGTTCCACGGTGCGGTCCATGCTGGGGTTAGCGGTTAGGGTAACGATCATGCGATAAGCACCTCTACGTTGGATTCTTCAAGCGCTGCGGCGAGTTCGCCTTCGGGCGCTTTATCGGTAATGAGAGTATCGATGTCTTCAAGCCCGGCAAAACGCACCAGGGACTCCTGGCCGAACTTGGCGGAGTCGCACAGGAGCACCACGCGGCGGGCTGACTTAACGATGGCGGTCTTGACGATGGCTTCGTTCAGACCGGGGGTGGAGAGCCCAAATTCGGCGTCCAGGCCGTTCACGCCGATAAAGGCGATGTCGGGGCGGATGGTTTCGAAGTGGGCAGCGGCGCGGGTACCCACAGCGGCCCAGGTCATTTTGCGGAGCTGGCCGCCTACCATATCGAGCACCACGCCGTCGGCCTCAGCCAGCTTCACGGCGATGTGAAGGGCGTGGGTGATGATGAGGCGGTCGGCACCTGACTTGAGGGAGAAATCAGCGGCGGCGATACGGTCGGCGAGGATTTCGATGGTGGTACCGGCGTCGAGAACTACCGCACCGGCGTCCGAATCACGCAGCAGCTCGTAGGCACGCAGGGCGATTTTCTGTTTTTCGGGGGTGTTCATGTTTTGACGTAGGGCGATAGACGACTCTACAGAGGTCGACTGCTCTACGGTTACGGCACCGCCGTGTACGCGGCGCAGCTTACCGTCAGCTTCGAGGGCTGCTAGGTCACGGCGGACGGTTTCCATCGTGACTTCGTAGCGTCTAGCCAGGTCTGCGCCGTTGACACGGCGTGCAGAAGCCACGAGCTTCGCTATTTCGGCACGTCGTTCTTCAGCGAACATGTGTTTATCACCTTATACAACTGGAAGGTGGGTCGGGCGACCCTATCTACAGTTGATTTTATGTGGGTTTCTGTGGGCACGTCAATGTAAAACCCACGGTTACGGGTGTATTTCGGTGTTTTGGTTGGGTTTTTCGGTTACTTTCACTAGGGCCAGTGCCAAAACCCAACCGATAGCACACCCGAGGGTGTTGGCGAGGACGTCCAGGGGCGAGCTGGTGCGCCCGGGCATGAAGTGTTGGGTGGTTTCGATAGCCAGGGTACAGGCCAGACCGCCCAGGGGTACGAGCCAGGGGCGGGCCGGGCGCAGCAGCCAGGTGAAGAGAAAACCACCGGGTACAAACATGACCACGTTCGACAACCATTCCACCTGCCCGTAGCCAAACCAGCCGGGCAGCCAGCCGCGGGCGTGGCCGTCCGCAAGTATCCGGGCTAGGGTTTCACCCGACTCGCCGGAGTCAACGTGGGTGGGCCAGAGAACGATGAAGGCGACGGCAGCTACGTACAGGCAGACAAGACCCCACAGGAGGGCGCGCCCCACTAGGGCTTACCTACCAGTAGGGGCTCCTTGACCTCTAGCCAGTGGGCAAGGCCCGGCAGGTCAACCTCGAAGGGTTCGGCATTGGCAATAGTGCCGAACTCTCGGCCGTGGGTGGCAGAGAGGGCACGGCGAATCAGGGAGCCGTGGGAGACGGCGATGACGCGCTGGCCCGGGTAGTCGCGGGCAATCTGGCGCAGCACCTTGATACCGCGCAGGTAGACGGAGCGTTCGCTTTCAACGCCGCTGTAGTAGGCGTCGGGCTCCTTGCGGGCCTCGGCTGAGATGTCGAGCCCCTCGGCTTCGCCGTAGCCCCGTTCGACCAGGTCGTCGTAGGTGCGGTCGACGGTCAGCCCGAAGGCTGCACCGATAATTTCTGCGGTCTCGTGGGCGCGGGAGAGCGGGGACGACACCACCACGTCGAACTCGAAACCCCGAGCCTTAAGAGAAGCTGCGGTCTCGTGGGCCTGGGCGCGGCCGGTTTCATTGAGGGGAATATCGCTGGAGCCCTGCATGAGGTGGGCCTTGTTCCAGTCGGTCTGGCCATGGCGGATTAGCATGATGGAGGACGCCCGGCGGGCAGGGGCCAGGGGCACCACCTCACCGTTGTGGGGCACCAGCACTTTCTGACCGGTGCGTGCGGTTTGCAGGCGGGAAATCAGCATTCCGTGCACCACGATAATCAGGTTCTGCCCCGGGTAGTCGGCTTCAACCTGGTCGAGGGCGTCTTCAACGCGGGCAAGGAAATCGGCAAGGGGTTCGATGTCTGCGGTTTCGTTTTCTACCGTCTCCCAGAGGGCGGGGTTGTTCTGTACGCCTTCGAGGTCTTTGAAGGAGCGTTCTGCTAGGCCCGGGTAGGAGCCGAGGACTGGTAGGCCCAGTTCGTCGGCGATGATGCGGCCGGTTTCTGCGGCGCGGGAGAGGGGGGAGGTGACGACGCCGTGCCAGGTGAAGCCGGGGTGGGCGTCCGCTTGGGTCTTGGCGTATTCGAGCACGTTGTGGGCGGCGGCGAGCGCCTGGGCGCGGCCGGTGTCGTTGAGGGGTATGTCGCTGGAGCCCTGTAGGCGGTGTACGAGGTTCCAGTCGGTCTGTCCGTGTCGAATGAGTACGCTAGGCATGGGTTCTATTATCCCCTCCCAGCCCGCCGGGTTCGGGGTGGTGGGAGTGTTAGCTTGCTCCCGGGGCACTTCAGACTGGTTTTGGGCTTGGTATGTTAACGCCAGGTGTTGCCGAAGGTACTGTTGTGCTTCGAGGAGCACAAGGTATAGAGAAGTCGGCGATTGACCGGATAACCGATTTTGCAGCTGGTGGTACCAACTATTTGTTATCTCCGATCAATGACAATCAAGAGAAAACTCCTATGAAATTTATTGAAGAGGGGCTCAAAAACTCCTTGGCTGGCGGTTCTACGTCTTCAGGTAAGTACTTGAATACAAGAACTAATCAAATAATTGATGATGCAGTTCCCGATCATCTAGATGGCCTGAGCTTAAGTCGCCGTGATCTTCTAACAGGAAATATTCCAGGAGCACCCCACGGTCAGGAGAATCAATAATTTATGAAAAAAGATAGTCTAGATAGTTCAGTAAAATTAAAGAAAAACCTTTCCCAACAACCACCTGCATCAAATAAAATATTTGGGAAATTTGTTAGTTATTTTCTGGTTATTTTCGCCGTTGTGGTATGTGGATATTATCTGATTAACATAAAATTCGATCGACCTATTGATTGCACTGTCGTCAGCGCTACAGGAAGTAGCGGTGGGGGCGGTCTCAAAACCTCAAGTTCCAGTCCGAGTGTAACCGTTACTACACAAGACTGCGGAAATATTGTGTTCGTACGAATGCGTAATGAAGGTTTTGATACTGCCCAAGATTTAGCTGATGAGCTGAACAAGAAAAGTGGCGAGAAAGTTCGTTTCCATGTTGGGCCAATCCGCTTGTTTTCATGGCCTTATGAAGCTAAAGCTGCTGACCTCGATGGGCATCCAATTCAGAAATAAAATATTCTGGACTACCTTATGAAACGAATTATCTGATTTCACCGAGCAACGACAATGAAGCAAAGACACCCCGTAAATTCGTAGAGGAAGGCTTTAGGAACGCTCTCACCGGTGGAGCAACATCCTCCGGTAAATGGAGTGAACAGACCTCCAGTGCCGCTATTCGTCAAGCAGTCCCGGATCATTTACAGGGTGTGGAAGTTTCTCGTCGTGATTTTATCACTGGTGATTTACCTGCTCCTCCTAGTGTTTCTAGTGGGGATGGGCAAGGGTATGATCAGAGGCGTCAGTAGGTAGTGAGGAAGTAGTTGTGATGACAGAACGTGTTAATCAGAACCGTGAGGGTTCAACGGCTGAAGGCCCTGGGGTGGCCAGCCCAAGGGCACAAAAAATAGCAAAAATTGTTCTCTATAGTTTTGTTATTTTAGTCTTTGTTTATTATTTTGGGGATAAACAGTTCTACCGCACCATTGATTGCACTGTCACTAGTGCAGAAGCTTCAAGTAGTGGTGGCGGATTGCGTGTTTCAGGATCACAGCAACGTATTTACGTTGAAACTCAAGAGTGCGGAACAGTAACTTTCGTAGAAATGCAGAATGAAGGCTTCGATGCTGCCCAAGACTTGGCGGATGAGCTAAATCGTCATCAGGGTGAGAAGCTCAGGTTCCATATCAGTTACTTCCAGTTTAAAAATCATGAGGCTCGTGCTGTGGAGTTAGAGGGTTACCCTATTCATGACTAACCACTCCTTTAATCATTGGTTTATAAGGTGTAAAGGACGCTGGTGGCGCTGTCTAACTTATTTTAGACAGGGCTACTAGCGTCTTTAGTAAGAATCAGCGATTCTATTCGATACCTTCGACGGTGTAAACCATCTTCGGGCCTGACCAGAACTGAAACTGACCGAACCCAAAGTCCAGTTGTTGACCGCGATAATCGTTGATTTTTGTTTCGAGATTTTGAAGTTCTTCACCCGATACTCGGGCGTTATATTCAAGGGTGCCGCAGTCAGTGGTATGGATGGCTAAGTTTTTCGAGGTTGCTACGGTGCGTTGTTCATAGTAGTTGGCATGGTCTATGGTGCATGAGCGCATAGTGTAGTGGGTGGAGTTGTAGTAGGCAAGGGCTGGGTAGCTGAGCATGAATAAGACACCAGCAAGAATCACAAGGGATACGATAACTTTGAGAACTTCCTTGACCGTCCACGGCCCTTTATCTTCTTGATTGCGGCCCACTTCATCCACCTCTTCAAATCCACCACTGTCAATACTATTTCTATTTATCCTCATTAGAACCCTCCACATGAGCTACAGCCGTATCAACCCCGACAAGACCAACCTCACCAGCTCCCAGCTGAACACCAGGAGACAACGAAGAGGCACCAATAATTGACGGTCCTTCAACAGCTTTTAGCTGAGAAACTTTAGGATGCGAATTAGCCGCTCCCTTTGCTGAGTTTTCAAGACCCTTGATTAATGCTTGGTCCCAGCTATGTTGTTCAGGTTGCGGGGTGAGAGCATACGTCGAAGCGCCATTTATAGCATCTGCTAAACGCTCAGAAGTAAACTCACGAACTTTGTCAGACGATACAGCACGGAACGCCCTGTTATTCCCCAAAGCATTTAGACCTTTAGAGCCGTACGGGGTAACAGCATTCATCACACCACCAACACCAGCAGCCTGCACAAAACCACCAGCACTATGCTTCACATCAGAAGTCGCATAGTTCAAAGTGATATGTACTGGGTTTCGGTCACACCCACCACCCAAAAAACTAACACATCACACAATATCAACTAAAACATCATCAACCACCTCCTGCGGAGTCCGATAACCAAGGCCAGCATGCAACCGCCGCTGATTCCACCAGTACACCCAACCCGCCGTGGCAGCCTCCAACTGAGCAACAGATTCAAAGAACCGGCCACGCACCAGCTCAGCTTTATAAGCCCCATTCACCGACTCAGCCAAAGCATTATCGTATGAATCTCCAGTAGATCCTACAGACAACTGAACACCCAGCCGCCTCAACTCACGCGTGTAATCCTCAGCAAGATACTGCGAACCACGGTCCGAGTGATGCACCACCTGCGTCAAATCAGACCCTGACCGCCTGGCTTCAAACAAAGCCTGCTTCAAAGCCATCAGCGGCATCCCCAGCGTATGCATACTCGAGGAAACACCCCAACCCACAATCTTTCGACTGAACACATCAGTGATGAAGGCCGTGTAGCAGAAGCCACTGGCAGTACGGACATAGGTGAAGTCCGCAACCCACAAGCGGTTCGGCGCTTTAGCGGTGAACTGGCGGTTGACCAGATCAGGGCGGTGATCAGGAGCCTTGGTAGCCCTGGTGGTCACAGGCTTACGGCCCCGATGCACACCCTGAATACCAGCTGCACGCATGAGCCGGTAGGTTTGGTCCCGGCCAATAGCCCAGCCTGCCCGTTTCATGGCCTGCCACATTTTGCGCACGCCATAGACTCCATAGTTCTCCTGGTAGATTCTTACCAGTTCGGGGATGAGCAGCTGGTCGGAGAGTGACCTGGCTGAAGCGACACGGCTCATTGCGCGGTAATAGCCGCTAGCCGTCATGAAGCCACCGTCAAGGTGCTCGGATAGGACTCGGCAAATGGGCTCGACCCCGAAAAGATCCTTATAAGTGTTGATGTAGCGGATCATCATCGGGCCGGTGTCTCGAGCTCTGCTGCGAAAAAAGCTGAGGCTGTCTTCAGGATTTCGTTGGCCCTGCGTAGTTCCGCGTTTTCTCGTTTTAGGCGTCTGATTTCGGCCGCCGCGTCACTCGTAGTAGTGATTTCTTTGCCGGTGTCGAGGGCGGCGTTGTTGCACCAGCGGGCCAGAGTGTTGTGGGAAATTCCTAGCCGAGGGGCGATGTCTTTGATTGCTGCGGTTATGGACGGGGCGTCGGGGTGGTTCAGTCGGTCACCGACGAGTCGTACCGCTCGTTCTTTGAATTCTTGGGGGTATTTGTTGGGCATGGTTTTATTATTCCTTCCGGTGGGGTGTGGGTGGAAGGTGTGGACTGAACCCAGTACATATCAAACCGATTACCAGCACTATAAATGAGGCAAGTAAAGCTTTACCGATTTTTTGCCCACGAGGGCCTAGAGCACCTTCCTGTTGCGTTGTCTTTTGAGGAGAATCACTATTTTTGTTGGGGTAGGTTGAGTATTGCGTTTCTGGTCAAATTCTTTGTTCATAAAAGACACCCCCAGCTACTGACGCCGCTGATCATACACACCAGAAACATCCACAGAAGAAACCCCCGACAAATCCCCACTCAACACATCGCGCCGAGAAAACATCACACCCTCCAAACGCTCAGGAATCAAAGCATCAATAGCCTCACCAGTCGACTTCTCAACCATACGCTACTAGTAGCACCCCAATCCATACTTCCGCCCAAGAGCGTCTGAGCCTTATGTGGCGTACTTATTCTGCTAGGGCCTTGGATGGGTCTTTATAGACGATACCCGTAACCCAGGGCGTAGTCTCCGCCCGCAGGTAGCTGAAACGGGGGAAATATCAGGGTCACTTGCTGCCCTTGATATTGATTCAGGTCATCAGCCATCTCTTGATAAGATTTCTTGGGCTCGATGGAATAGTCTACGTAGACCGTCCCGCACTCAAGAGTGTCGATTTTGAGTTCGGTACTTGATGTTGAGATTCCGCCTGTACCGCTGGAGCTGTTAAAAACTTCAGCTGATTCGATGGTGCACTGTTTGTCTATGGGGTGGGTTTGTCGGTATTTGTTCATAAGAGGGTAGCCACCAAAAACGATTGCCCCCAAGAATAGAGTAACAACTGAAAAAACAATTTCACGCTTAGACATTTTTCCTAACTCCAAAGAACTTATTCTTACGTTAAACCTATTCACCACTCATCCGAGGAGTTGCCGGCCGAACACCATCAGCACGCCGAGTGCTAAACTCACCAGCACCACCACCAACAGTAGATTTAACACCTTCTTTGAAGGCGTCGTCCCAGGTCAAATCTTTTTCCTGAGGAGTCACCACATAATTACCCACACCCACACCAAAATCAGCAAATCGATCAGCAGCAAAGGCAGTAACCGGCCTCAATGTTTTCTCCACCAATCCTGCATCAGGGTTAGCAGAGGAAAACACTTGCTGTCGTAGCGGCGTAATCCTTGGCGACACAACACCAACACCCACACCAGAAACCGTAGCACGAGCATACCCACCAGCAGTATGCTCCTTAAAATCACCCGTCGCATACGCCAAATTATTACTCGTCACATTCGTAGCAACACCTTGTACAGTCTGCCCAGACATAGACCTAGCAAACCCACCAACATCACCATAATGCGCAGCAAACTGCGAAAACTCATCAGCACGAGCACTCAAAGAAGCAGCCCTTTGACCAAACTGCTGAGCACGCCAAGAATTCATATACTTCATAGGGTTGTACCACGAAGCCCCAGAAGCTTTCTGAGCCAAAGCACCCGCCTTTGCCCCTACACGCTCAGCTTTTAAAGCAGTGCGCGTTGCTCTGCCAGCATTCATGAGTGAGCTTGCTTTACCAACTAGTGACACAGCAGCACCACCGACACCGCCGGCAACACCACCGATGACTGTATCTAAGCCAACCTTCTTCCAGTCCACAGTTCCATCCTCATTCTTATTCGTCAGGATAGAAAGACCACCAGAGAGCGCTGCTCCTGAAATTGCTCCTGCCACGATGAGCCCTACAGGGCCGGTTGCAGCGAGAGCTATTCCGCCTACGATAACGCCAACGCCTATGGCTAGGAGTGCAAGGCCATCTGCGTTTTTATTGGCCCAGTTGCCTAGTTGTCCACCTACCCGCGTCCAGGCTCTACCGCGAGTATCCTGCCGATACTCCCGAAACTCCCCCGCCGTCATCGGAGACAAACCCCACGGATCCACCAAACCCACCGGAGCATTACCCACAAACGCATACACATTCGCACCCCAACCAGCACCCACCGGCGACACCACAGGATCAGGAGATACAAACCCACGCACCTGCCAGTCATACACACGAGCCCCCCGAATCTCCAGATCACCCACAGCCAACGATCCAGAGACAACTACACCCGTTAGGGCCACATGCTAGAGGTTGACAAGCCAGAAGAAGAAAAAAGGACGGACGCCATGGGGCAAGGACGCGAGATAGCAGCAAGACCCAGCGCCCTAAGAGTCAACGGCCTCAGAATTGTAAGCACCTACTGACTCAAATCCAGCCCCTCAATACCAACTATGTCAGTAGCACTGTACGGCAGCTGCCAGATACCAACATCAACAGAGACCGTCCTACCTGCTAGATCGTTAATACGGTCTGCAACTTCATCCTGACTTAGGCCGTGTCTGCTTCCCTTGTACTGCAAAATCCCGCAGTCCGAGGTTTTAATTGCTACGTAGTAGGAGCCTGAATATGATTTTGATCCACTACTAGCCGCTTTTGATTCTTCAATGGTGCACTGTTCGGGGTGGTTAAGAACCCGGTTAATAGGAGTTGAAAACAGTAACCAAGCGATGCCACAAGCTACGGGCAGGCCAAAAACCAACAGGAAAAGCCCCGCCCGAATCCGCTCACCACGACTAACAGGCTCCTTACCCTCCACAGAATTACCCATACTCGTCCTCACCTGCCCCAGGGCCTCCATACCGCCCCGTCATCTAGCCACCAAAACCAGAACGCAGCCGCCTCAACTCCTTAAACTTATTCCCACCTATCGAGGCGTATACCAGCAATCCCACCAACCAATACGTTCCAGCATTAAAAACCAAGAATAACGAGAGTACTACGAACCCCAGCACTACGCTGATTAAACCCAGCGGCATATAGGTTAGTAAAAAACCACCCGGTGTTTTCACGCGCCCTGCAAGAAATGTCGCCAAAGGTGTATTTAGTCCCGCAATAATAACCGCAGCGATAAGACCCAGTAACATACTATTTATCTTTCTGATAGTTGATATATTTCGCAAACGCTATTTAACAGGTTCTGTGGACGCAATACCCTGAGAACCTAAAGAATCAGGGAACCATAAACCGCTAGGGAACTGAACATAATTTGTCACAAACTCAAATTTCTCCCCCTGATGCTCTTGCAAAAACTCTACTAAAGCAGCCTCATTCATATCTTCATCCCCTGAATACCGTACAGAGGTAATAACAATGAGTCCACAATCGCTACTTTCAATGCGGACGGACCGTGACGCAGTTGCCCCTCCGTTGCCACCCGAACTGTTGCGTAGTCGTGCTGAATCTACGGTACAAACTTGGGTTCCAGGGAAGAAGCGATCAAGGAAGGAAGAGACGCCAAGACCAGCAAAAAGAAGAACAGTGCAACCCAGGATAATCCCACCAATAATCTTTCGCCACCAAGGAGCCTCGGCCCAAGAAACTTTATCCCGAGACATTACCTCCCCCTCCGAACAACTAAATCCTTCAAATCACCCGGATTCGACGCTATGCCCTTAGCAACCTCCTGAATCCCTTTTTCTCTAAATTCGTCATTTGTGGTTTCATCAGCTGCTGTCACCATTTCGTTAATACCACCGGAGATAAACTCAGCCCCTCGAGCAGCCGCATAATCAACAGCCTTCCCACCGGGAATCAGCCCAGGAACAGCGACCGTAGCAACACCAGTCCCCATACCCACACCACCAGCAAACACAACACCCCTCATATTCCAGTCCTCCCGCACCTGATAATTATCCGTATTCGGCATCGTATACTGCAACGCATTACCTGCCCCACCAGCACCAGCACCTTGAACAGCTCGCCCCGTAACAGAATCCACAAACCTAGAACCAGCAAAATACTGAGCCTGATCATAGTAACTAGCAGATGAACGCAAAAGATCATCACTAGCAGACCAGGCAGCAGAAGCCTGACTAAAGGAAGCCTGAGCCTGCGCAGTAGAAATCTGTACCTGCCGCTGGGCATAAGTACGAGAAACTATTCTCCACCGTGGAAGATCGTCAGCCCATTGCGCCCATTGAGCACCGCGTGACCAAGCTGCTAACGCATCATCTGTCAGCGCAGCCGCACGGTTAGCCTGAACTACGCTACCAGCAAAGGCAGTTGCGCTGTTTGAGCTACTTATCGTGGAGCCTAAAGCTCCTATTCCTTTGACCGCTAGACCACCAACACCACCGGCGATTCCACCGAATACGGCGTCTTTTAGGACAGCATGCCAGTTGGTGGAACCGTCTGCGTTTTTATTTGTCATTGAGGAGATACCGCCTGAAATCAGAGCGCCGCCGATTATGCCTCCAGCAACAGGTCCTAGGGCTACGGTTGCGGCGATTCCGACTCCAACCATGACAATTCCTTGCCAGTTGTCTTTGGTCCAGTCCCACAAGCCAGCAACTCCGTCTGCGAGGTTGCTACCTACCCGCGTCCAGGCTCGGTTACGAGTATTGGACTGGTGATACTCCCGAAACTCCCC
>NZ_CAKMSF010000002.1:0-371107 GCF_928381415.1 Rothia nasimurium | reverse complement strand
TAATCTGCCCTGGGTTAGTCGGGGCCTAAGGCGAGGCCGACAGGCGTAGTCGATGGATAACGGGTTGATATTCCCGTACCGGCGAAAAACCGCCCATACTGATATTTTGATGCTAACTGTGAGAAGCTGTTTGTAACCCCTTCACTTGTGTTGGGGAGCTTATGGTGGACTGCAGGACCCGATTTTTGGAGGTAAACGTATTAACAGGTGTGACGCAGGAAGGTAGCCAAGCCACGCGATGGTTGTCGTGGTCTAAGCGTGTAGGGTATCCGGTTGTTAAATGCGCCGGTGTTGGCCTGAGACGTGATGGGACCCCGTTATTGGGGGATTTGGTGATCCTATGCTGCCGAGAAAAGCATCGACGTGAGGTTTTAGCCGCCCGTACCCGAAACCGACACAGGTGATCAGGTAGAGAATACTAAGGCGATCGAGAGAATCATGGTTAAGGAACTCGGCAAAATGTCCCCGTAACTTCGGGAGAAGGGGAGCCTTGAGCGTGACCGGTCCGTGCGGCCGTGAGCGTGTATGGGTCGCAGAGAATTGGGGGAAGCGACTGTTTATCAAAAACACAGGTCCGTGCGAAGTCGTAAGACGATGTATACGGACTGACTCCTGCCCGGTGCTGGAAGGTTAAGAGGATTGGTTAGCCCCTTGTGGGCGAAGCTGAGAATTTAAGCCCCAGTAAACGGCGGTGGTAACTATAACCATCCTAAGGTAGCGAAATTCCTTGTCGGGTAAGTTCCGACCTGCACGAATGGAGTAACGACTTCCCTACTGTCTCAACCATGAACTCGGCGAAATTGCAGTACGAGTAAAGATGCTCGTTTCGCGCAGCAGGACGACGAGACCCCGTGACCTTTACTATAGTTTGGTATTGGTGTTCGGTGCGGCTTGTGTAGGATAGGTGGGAGACTGTGAAGCAGGCACGCTAGTGTTTGTGGAGTCGTTGTTGAAATACCACTCTGGTCGCTCTGGATGTCTAACTTCGGCCCGTGATCCGGGTCAGGGACAGTGCCTGATGGGTAGTTTAACTGGGGCGGTTGCCTCCTAAAAAGTAACGGAGGCGCCCAAAGGTTCCCTCAGCCTGGTTGGCAATCAGGTGTTGAGTGTAAGTGCACAAGGGAGCTTGACTGTGAGACTGGCAGGTCGAGCAGGGACGAAAGTCGGGACTAGTGATCCGGCGGTACGTTGTGGAACGGCCGTCGCTCAACGGATAAAAGGTACCTCGGGGATAACAGGCTGATCTTGCCCAAGAGTCCATATCGACGGCATGGTTTGGCACCTCGATGTCGGCTCGTCGCATCCTGGGGCTGGAGTTGGTCCCAAGGGTTGGGCTGTTCGCCCATTAAAGCGGTACGCGAGCTGGGTTCAGAACGTCGTGAGACAGTTCGGTCTCTATCCGCTGCGCGCGTTGGAAATTTGAGAAAGGCTGTCCTTAGTACGAGAGGACCGGGACGGACGAACCTCTGGTATGTCAGTTGTACCGCCAGGTGCATGGCTGATTGGCTACGTTCGGGAGGGATAACCGCTGAAAGCATCTAAGCGGGAAGCCTGTTTCGAGATGAGATTTCCTGGTGGTTTTTGTGCCACGTGAGGATCCCTATAGATGATGGGGTTGATAGGCCAGGTATGGACGCGGGGAATGCCCGTGGAGTTGACTGGTACTAATAGTCCGAAGGCTTACACTTTTATGACTGAGTTTGTTTGTTGTTTGCGTCCACTGTATGGTTTTGAGATAACAACCCTTGGGTTTGTTATTGCTGCCCCGTGTGTGGGGTGGTGCATCGTAGGTTTACGGTGGTTATAGCGAGAGGGAAACACCCGGTTCCATCCCGAACCCGGAAGTTAAGGCTCTTTGCGCCGATGGTACTGCACTGGTGACGGTGTGGGAGAGTAGGTCACCGCCGGTTTTTGATTGGGATACAGGAAGGCCCTGGACTGATTGTCCAGGGCCTTTTTGTTTTAAGCATCAAAAATCCAACACCCACTTTTTATACCCTATCGGGCGCAAGAGCTAAGCGCCCTGCACCAGCCCTCACCTAAACTAATCGTTTCCTGGGAAAGTAGTTTGAGGTTCGGTAGAAGAGCAGATATCCCCGTCAAATCACGGTAGGCTTGAACCTATCAAGAACGCACGTACGAAAGTGAGGCACACCTGTGTCTAAGGGAAACCCCTCCACTGACGCCCGCGAGCGTGCCCGCCAGCTGGCGGCACAGCAGGCCAAGAAAACCTCAAAATCATCCACTCGCTGGATTCAGTTCACCGTCCTCGGCGTCATCGCCCTCATCGTAGCAATCGTTGCAGTCGTCATCATCAACGGCAACCGCAACCAGATTGCCGACGCAGGCCCGGTGCCCGCATCAGCTAACCAGTACGGCGGCATCGTCCTGACCGCTGATGGTATCGAGCGGAACACCAGCACCGAAGCCAGCCGTGACAGTAACGACCTGGGCACCTCAGAAGCAACCTACACCGCAGCTGATGGCTCCGAAGCCAAAATGCCCCTGGGTGTTGCCCTACCCGAAGAAGCAGACAACAACGGTGAGCCCGTCCGCCTGACTATCTTCCAGGACTACAACTGTGTGCACTGCGCAGACTTCGAAACTGAAAATGCAGACACCATCGCAGCCCTCGTTGCTAGTGGCGACATCACCCTGGAGATCCGTAACCTGACCTTCCTGGACGCCTCCAGCCCCACCTTCTACTCAGCCCGCACCAACAACGTGGCCTACTCCGTAGCTAACCAGGTCTCCACCGAAGACTTCCTGAACTTCCAGAAGGAAATCTTCACCCACCAGGGCACCGGCGGCCTTTCTAACGAAGAGCTCATTGCTATCGCTGAGAAGTACGGTGCAGACGTAAAGGACGACGTCGCTAACAACACCTGGCGTCCGCTCGTCCAGACCGTCACCCTCGAATCAGCCTCCAACGGTATCAGCGGCACCCCCACCATCTTCGCTGACGGCGAGGTCTTTAACTCAACTGACTTCAACGCCTGGATCACCGAAAAGATTGAAGCTAAGAAGAACGCCTAAGTTCACCCAGTAAACAGGCTGTAGAAGGCCTGGCCGCTGTGTACTAAACTGGTACACAGCGTGTAGGGGCAGCTGCACGCCTTCACCTATGCCCGGTGCATAGACGAAGGTGGGTAGCTGCCCCTTTTTCTATGCCTCGGACTCTACAGGAAACTCCCGAAAAACCTGCCCAGCTCAACTAGCTAGAACCATAAGGCCCCATGACCCTGCATTTTCTGATTGACTGCGATCCCGGTATTGATGATGCCCTGGCTCTCACCTACGCCTTTGCCCACCCGCAGGTTGCGGTTGAAGGTCTTGTGGCCAGCGGTGGCAATGTGAGCACTGAGCAGGTAGGACGTAACGTGCGGGGTTTGCTGGACCTGCTCGGCGGGCAGGGTACCCCCTGGGCGCTAGGGGCTGAGAATCCATTAGCGCAGCTACTCACCACTACCGAGGAAACGCACGGTCCGCTGGGTACGGGTTACGGCCTGCTTCCCGGGCAGAAGGAACCAACCGGTAGGGCCCACGGCGAGGGCGCCGCTCTGTGGGTAGAAACAGCCCGCCGCTTCCCCGGGAAGTTGCACGGGCTCGTCCTGGGCCCCACCACTAACCTGGCCCTGGCCCTGCGCCTCGATCCTGAGCTACCCCAGTACTTAGCTAGCCTGACGATTATGGGCGGAGCGCTCAACCACCGGGGCAACACCATGCCTACCACCGAATGGAACGTGCACTCTGACCCTGAGGCCCTGCACGAGGTTTTGGCAGCCTACAGCAGCGCCGACCTGGACCTGCCCTATGCGCCCCTGCTCTGCCCCCTGGATACCACCGAGCAGGCTGTCATGACCCCGCAGCTGCGAGAGCGCCTCCTAGCCGGTGGGGGAGAACTCTTTACCGCCCTGGACGGGGCCCTGCAGTTCTACATGGAATTTCACGAATGGGACAAGCTGGGTTTCATTGCCCACGTGCACGACCCCTTCGTGACAGCCCTGGCGGTAAACCGGGCCCTTGCTGTGAACGGCCAGCCCCACACCCCGTTGGGGGAGGGTACACCGGTGACGCTCGACGTTGAGCTGGCCGGGACCCTCACTCGTGGCCAGGTAGTGGCCGACTGGTTAGGACGCTGGGGGAGAGACCCCAACGCCCAGGCCCTGACCAGCGCCCGGGCCCCTGAATTTTTTGAGCACCTGGTCCAGACCGTCCGGGCTGTGTACGCCCCAAAGGGGACTGGCTAGAACCGCCTCAAAAAATAAAAAGAACAATTATTCTACAGAAAGGGGTGGGCATGGCCCCCTCATCACGCACCACCGCAGAGCCCTCAACGTCTGGGCAGAGGACCTCGGTAGCTACCGGGCTCCTCGGTAAAAACCCAGAACACAATACACCGCTCACCACCTCCCAGAAGGTGCTCAACCTGCTCGCCGCCCTGGTGATCGCAGGAACCTACACCTGGGCCGTCCTCACCGCAGGCGGCACCACCAACTACGCAGTCTACCTGGAGGGCACCAGCGATGCCCAGGCCGCGATCTCCCTGCCCCTGATGCTGGGCTATACCGCGGGCGTCCTGCTGCTTCTGGCGGCTAACCTAAGCCGCCTACCCCTTGCCACCATTGCCCTGATTCCTTTTGCGGCTGCCTTCAATATCATCGTGGGTCAGCTGATTGGCTTCTCGGGCATCCCCCTCTACCTCGACTCCGTTGCCACCGTCCTGATCGGTGTGCTGGCGGGCCCTGCCGCCGGGGCCATGACCGGTATCATTACCAACCTGGCCTGGGGTCTGACCATCAACCCCACCACCATTCCCTTTGCCGCCGGTGCTGCCCTCATCGGCTTCCTGGCCGGTTGCGCTGGCCGCCTGGGCCTCTTCCGCAAACTCTGGGGAGCCCTGCTCGCGGGCTTTATCACCGGCATCCTGGCCGGGTTCGTCGGCGCCCCCATCGCAGCCTTCGTCTTTGGCGGCGGCCAGGGCGTGGGTACCGGCTCCGTGGTCGCGGCCCTGCAGGCAGCTGGCCAGTCCCTGCTGGGGGCAACCACCCTACAGTCCCTGCTCTCTGACCCCCTTGATAAGACCATTGCTTTCGCCCTGGTCTGGCTCATCATTAAGGGTCTGCCTGCTCGCGTACGCGGACAGTTCAATCGCTAACCGATGGCTCCCTCAGCCTTGAGTGCCTCTACCCTCAACCCCCGCACCTGGGTCGCCCTGGGCTGCGCCGGGCTTCTGCTGGCCTTCGCCCCGCTGCCTATCATCTGGCAGGCGGGGCTGCTGGCTGTGCTCCTTGCCCTGCACATCGCGGGGCGGACGCTGGTGCCCTGGCTGCGTCTAGTCCTGGCAGGGTTGGCGCCGGTGGCAGCCATGGCTTTTATCATCCAGCTGGTATCGCGCGGGGGAGAGACCGTGTGGGCCACCTGGGCGCCTGTGCCCTGGATGGTGTTTGAGGTGACCGCCGAGGGCGCCCTGGCTGGCCTGGCCCTAGCCCTGCAGATTCTGGCCTTCGGGTCGGCCTGCGCCCTGCTGATTCTACCCACCGGGGCTGCTGGCCTGCGCTATGCCCTGACCGTCTGGGGACTGCCACCTAGACTCATCTACCTGCTGGTCGCTTCGCTCAACGCCCCTACCCAGCTGGCCCACTACTCCCGCCTAGTGCAGCGGGCCGCCCGAGCCCGAGGTATGGCCGACGGGTCGCGAGGTGCCCGCGCCTGGTTGGGGGTGCGGACGGCGTCCGCCCTCTTCAACCTGCTGTTGCTCGACCACGAGGTGCGAGGGGCAACCCTGGCCACGCGCGGGATTGACCGGGCCGGGCCCAGAATTTTCTGGCAGGACTACACCGACAGTCGCACCCAGTGCTACCTTCGCTGGGTGCTCCTACCGCTGGCCTGCCTGCTCGTGCTTGCTACCTATACGGGGGTGCTGCTGTGACCTATACGCGGACGCTGGTCTTTGGGGCCCGGGGGACGGGAAAGTCTGCCCGGCTACAGGCCTGGGCCCAGGAACGGAACGGGCTCTTTGTGCCCTCGAACCCCCATGCCCTAATGACGGGGTTGGTACCCACCGTGGCCGAAGAAATTGCCCTGGGGGTGGAGCAGATTGTGGGTAGCCGGAATCAGCTCCACCGGGCTGTACAGGCTGTTGCAGCTGACCTTGGAATTACCGACCTACTGGCAGCTCACCCCCTGCAACTTTCGGGTGGGCAAACCCAGCTGGTAGCCCTGGCGGCCTACCTGGTGCTGGGGCGGGTGGACGAAAACCTCGACGGGGTGGCTGCGCCAGCTCTAGCCCTCGACGAACCCCTGCTTGGCCTTGACGACGCCATGCGGGCCCGGGTGCTGGACGCTTTTACCCGCTACCCGGCAGATTTGGCCTGGGCCTCAGCCAGGCCCCAGACCGATGAAGAAGACCTAGCGACCGAACTCCAAGACCTGGAGCAAGGCACAGCGCAGCCTGCCGAGACACCCCTACCAGCCCTGCCCACCCGAGTAGTGGCAGACGTCCTGGCCCGTGGCCTCGCAATATCCCCGGTTGCCTCCGCCGCCCGCCGTCGCTGGAAAAAGCAAGCGGTTGCACCCGTTGCTGCCGGTATCACCTTGGATCTTGCCCCCGGTGACTGCCTGATTCTCACCGGTCCCAATGGCGCCGGAAAATCCACCCTGCTCCGCACCATCGCCGGGCTCCTACCCCCGGCCTCCGGGCAGCTGACCATCGGTGCATTTCCGCCTCATCAGCAGGACGCCCCTGCACGCGTTGCCCTCGCCCAGCTGGTCGCGCAAACCCCAGCCCACCACTTTCTGGCCTCCACTGTGGACGCCGACATGCAACTAGGAAACGGCAGTCGGGCAGAACCGGCCCTCCGCACATCCCTGCGCGATACCGTCCTGCCCGCAGGCTCCGGGCAAACCCACCCCCTCGACCTACTCCCCACCGAACAGCACCTCCTTGCGCTGGCAGAAGCGCTCGCCTCCGGGCCGTCCTGCCTCCTGCTCGACGAACCCACCGCCGGACTAGACACCCCCGGCCTTGAGCAGGTCACAGCCCTGATTGCAGCCCACTGCACCGCAGGCGGCAGTGCTATTGTCGCCACCCACGACCAACAACTCACTCAAGACCTCACAGCCCGCCTGCCCCTACACCACTACCAGCTAGGTACGAGCTGGTAACGAAGCTTATTCATAAGGGGTTCCGCAGGCTCACGCTCGCTGCCGACCCTCTCGCCTGGTTCGCTTCGCTCACAAGGGCGATTCACGCCAGCCCCGAGCCAGCAGCTTCACTGTGAGCCTGCTTCACCGCGTTGATGAATAAGCCGCAACATGCACCTGCCTGCGATATCGGGTACACTTGAAAAGTCTTGCCTCCTTAGCTCAGCTGGCCAGAGCACCTGTCTTGTAAACAGGGGGTCACCGGTTCGAATCCGGTAGGGGGCTCTCTTTATGCCCAAAAACAGGGCAATACCCACTAACTAGATGCGGGGCATCCGAGCTCGCTCTTGCTGTGCAGGGTTCTTGGGCTGTGTACAGAGAAAAGTCTGCACACAGCCCAAGAACCCTGCGCAAGCCCGGCAAGCGGCAACTTCGCTGCGAGCCCGATACCCCTTATCTCACCGTGCGCACCTGACTACCCAGCGTTTGCACAAATACGCAAGCAAAAGATAGTGTTATTCCTGGCTTAGGCTCACCTAAGCAGTTCTATAGATAGTCCTATAGAACGGAACACCCTTCCCAGGAGAACACAAGACCATGGTCGCCATCACTCGTAGCGCCTTCCTCAAGGCCACCGCAGCTACCGCCCTCACCGGCCTACTCGCAGCCTGCACCACCGGTTCCAACGACACCTCAAGCAGCACCACCAGCTCAGCCGCCTCAGGTGAGAGCTACACCGTCAAGCACGCCTTCGGCGAGACGACCTTCACCGCTGTCCCCCAGAAAATTGCCGTCGTGAACTTCTGGAAGAACCCCGACGTCCTGCTCGCCCTGGGCGTTGTACCCGCAGGCACCCCCGTGGTCACCTACGGAGCTAACGCCAAGGGCTCCACCGACTGGTTCGATGCCAAACTAGCCGAACTGGGCGGCACCGCCCCCGTCACCTACGACGAAACTGACGGCCCCGACTATGAAGCTCTCGCTACCCTGGCCCCCGACGCCATCTTCTCTGTCTACGGCGACATGACCCAGGAAGTCTACGACAAGCTCACCGCCATCGCCCCCGTCGTTGCTATGCCCGAGGGCGTGGGCGCTTACGCCGCTTCATGGGAGGACGTCATCAATCAGGCCGCCGCCATGCTCCAGAAGGACGACGAGGGCGCCGCCCTCATCGAGGCCACCAACAAGACCATCGACGATGCCGCAGCCAAGTACTCCAACCTGGCAGGTAAGACCTTCGTCGCCGGCATGTTCGACCTCGAAGCCCAGACCCTCTCCGCCTACGTAGCGAGCGACTCCCGCTCCCAGTTCCTCACCTCACTGGGCATGGAACTGGCCCCCTACATCGAGCAGAACGCCACCGAAGCCGACGCCTTCTTCATGACCATCTCAGGTGAGGTGCTGCCCGAAGTACAGTCAGACCTGGTCTGGGCCTGGGGCACCAGCGACTCCGACGAAGAAGCCATCAAGAGCAACACCCTCTTCTCCCAGATGCCCGCCGTAGCGAACGGCGGCCTGGTCGTTGAAACCGACGCCGCTATCTCCCTGGCCCTTTCGGCGGCGTCCCCGCTCTCCCTGGACTGGGCTATCAACCAGACCGAAACCCTGGCCAAGCTCTCGGCCGCTATCGACGCAAGCCAGGCGTCCTAACCGGTGACCGCCGTGCCCGTCCGGCATCCCTCTAGCCGCTGTGCTACCCCCACCGGGGGAGCACGGCGGCTACTGGCGTTATCCCTCCTACTGGGCCTGTTCCTTGCGGGGGCAGCCCTCGCCAGCTTTGCCCTGGGAGCCCGCCCCATCAGCCCAGGCACCCTGCTGGACTACCTGGCCGGCGGGCAGGTTACAGAAGCGGACGCAGCAGTGCTCACCCAGCGGGCGGTACGGACGCTGACCGCCGGGGTCGTGGGCGCAGGCCTGGGGCTTGCCGGGGCAGGGCTCCAGGGCATCACCCGCAACCCCCTGGGGGACCCCGGAATCCTTGGTATCAACGCGGGGGCAGCCTGCGCGGTGGTAGCCGGTATCACCTTCTTTGCCGCCGACTCTACAGCGGCCTTTGCCCTCTGGGCCTTTATCGGCGCGGTCGCTTCAGCCCTTGCCGTCTACGCCCTGGCCTCACCTGGCACCGGGGGAGCGACCCCCATCAAACTAGCCCTGATGGGAGCGGCCCTTACCGCAGGTCTAGGGGCGGTCACCAGCGCCCTGATTCTGACCAACCAGGCCACCCTCGATAACCTGCGCCGCTGGCAGATTGGAACCGTCGCCGGGGCCGACCTCTCTGACCTGGCGGTAGCCGCCCCGCTACTAGCTCTCGGGGCTATCATCGTTCTCACCGGAGCGAAAACCATCAATAGCTTTGCCCTGGGCGATGACATGGCAGCCTCCCTGGGCGAAAACGTTGCCACCCGCCGCCTCGTCATCACCGGCGGCATCACCCTGCTGGTCGGCACCGCCCTTGCCCTCACCGGCCCCATCGCCTTCCTCGGCCTGCTCGCCCCGCACGCCATGCGTGCACTCGCAGGCGCCGACTATCGGGCGCTTCTGCCCCTCTCCGCCCTGTTCGGGGCGGCCCTGCTCATACTGGCGGATACAGCCGGACGCGTCATCGCCCCACCCCAGGAAATCCAGGTGGGCGTCATGATGGTAGCCCTGGGGGTACCCGTCTTTATCTACCTGGTACGACGCGGTAAGGCGGTTAACCTCTAATGCCGACCCTACCTAGCCCCCAGCCTCGGGGCGCTGCCCAAAGTGCCACCCAAACAGTGGCCAGCGTCCGCGCCCGTGCCCGCCGCCGCCCAGCCCTCGCCATCGTCGGTCTTGCACTGACCCTGATTGCGGTGTGCGCGGTGCGCGTACTGTTGGGCTCCTACACCGTGACTATCCCCGATTTCTTCACCATCCTTGGCGGCGGAACTATCGAGAGCGCCAAGGGCGCCCGCTACATCGTCATGGAAGAAAAACTACCCCGCGCCGTCCTCGGTGCCCTGGCCGGGGCAGCCTTCGGCCTGGGCGGGGCTATCTTCCAGCTGCTCCTGCGTAACCCGATTGCCAGCCCCGATATCATCGGCGTATCCAACGGGGCTGCCCTGGGGGCCGTCATCGGTATTGTCTTTCTAGGGCTGGGTGGGCTGCCGCTCACCCTGCTCGCTATCGCCGTTGCCCTGGCTGTCGTCCTAGTCATTATGGCCCTCTCAGCAGGGGACGGGAGCGCGGGCAACCGCTTCATTCTGGTCGGTTTGGGCATCTCGGCCCTGGGATCAGCCTTTATCCAGTACCTGCTCTCGCGCACCTCAACCACCAGTGCCCAGACCCTGACCCACTGGCTGACTGGTTCCCTCTCGACCGCTAACTGGGACCGTATCAGCCTACTGGCCCTTCTCCTTCTGCCTCTCCTGCTACCCCTCATCCTGTTCTCCCGCCCCCTGCATGCCACCGCGGTAGGGGAAGAACTGGCCCTGGGGCTGGGCGTGCCGACCCGCGCCGTCCGCCCCGGCTTCATCGCCCTGGGCGTACTCCTGGTGGCCGTTGCCACTGCCGCAACTGGCCCCCTGGCCTTCGTTGCCTTTATGGCCGGGCCTATCGCCCGGGCCCTGACCGGCGGACGCCACAACCTCACCGCCGCTGCCCTGGTCGGCGCAAGCCTGGTTGTGCTCGCTGACTTCATCGGCTCCAATCTGATACCGGGCGGCATCAACCTGCCCGCCGGCGTCCTCACCGGTGCCTTCGGCGCCCCCGCCCTCATCTGGCTGCTGACCCGCTCACCCGAAAGAAGCTAAGCTCGTGAAAACCGTAACGCCTCGCGACCTCACCGTCACCCACGTGCGCCTGGGCTATGGCGACCGCACCATCGTGCCAGACCTCTCACTGAGCATCCCCGCAGGAAAAATTACCGCCATCATCGGCCCTAATGGCTGCGGTAAATCCACCCTGCTACGCGGTATCTCCCGCCTGCTCAAACCCAGCAGCGGCGAGATTACCCTGGACGGCAAACCGGTCGCCTCCTACGGCGGCAAGGAATTTGCCCGCATGGTCGGCCTGCTGCCGCAGAGCCCTATCGCCCCCGAAGGTATCACCGTGGCTGACTTGGTCTCCCGCGGCCGTTACCCCTACCAGGGGCTCTTTCGGGGCAACACAAGGGAGGACGACGCCGCAGTCGCCTGGGCCCTAGAAGCTACCAACACCCTGGAGCTGGCGGAACGGCAGGTCACCGAACTCTCCGGCGGCCAGCGCCAGCGCGTCTGGATCGCCATGGCCCTAGCCCAGGACACCGATATCCTGCTGCTGGATGAACCCACCACCTACCTAGACCTGGCCCACCAGGTAGAACTCCTTGACCTCTTGGCCGACATCAACGAGTGCCGCGGAACCACCATGGTCATGGTGCTGCACGAACTCAACCTGGCCGCCCGCGTAGCCCACCACCTGGTTGCCATGAAGGGCGGGGAAATCGCCGCAGCCGGTACCGCCGCCGAGGTCATGACAGGGGAGAACCTGCACCGGATCTTCGGCCTACGGGCTTCGGTGGCTGACCCCCTCGGGGACGGCTCCACCGTCGTAGTGCCCCATGCCCGTGCCGCAAGCCACCCGGCAGAAAACCTAGAAAGCCAGAGCCTTGTCTAAGCCCCGCCCGTCCGCACCTCGCCCTTCTACCCGCCGCGAGGTCAAACGCTCCATCAACCAGTACGGGGTCTTCCCCGTCACCGTCTCGCGGGTTGAGAAGCTGACCGATTCCTTTGTACGTGTCTCACTGACCGGCCGTTCCCTACTGCACGCCGCCGCCCCTATCTCTGACGGCACCGGGCAGGTCTACGACGCCTACATCAAACTCTTGATTCCCCCGGCGGGAGCCAGTGGGCCCACCATGATTGAGCTCGATACCTCCTGGCGGACCCGGTGGCTCTCGGCCCCCGCCAGCGAACGTGGGCACATGCGCACCTACACTGTCAGCAACTCCCGGCTGGTGCCCTCCGTCGGGCTGGACGAGACACCCCTGCTGGGCATGTTCCCGGCCGCTGAAGCCGACCTAGAACCCCTGGCCCGTGACCTACCCGCCGGCCTGCAGCCTGAAATCGACGTGGACTTCGTCCTGCACACTGACGCCCAGGGAATCAGCGGGCCCGGCTCAAGCTGGGCCGAACAGGCGCAGGTGGGGCAGCAGGTATCTATCCTGGCGCCCCTGCGCGGCTCTACCCTTTGGTCCTCCTACAATCCCGGGGCGGCGTCCTCCCTGCTCCTGCTTGGCGACGAAACCGCTGCCCCGGCCCTGCTCTCCATCCTGCGCTCCCTACCTACTGAAGCTACCGGGGCGGTGTTCCTTGAGGTGCCCGGCGCCGAGGACGCTCTCGACCGCCTCCCCGAGGTGCGGCAGGCAACCCAGCGGGTGCCGGGCGTCCGCCTGCACGTGCTGGCCCGGACCCCCGGCCAACCACGCGGGCAGCAACTTACCCGCGTCCTGCGTACAACCTGCGCCCTTGAGCCAACCCCCGCAGCCGACCCCTACGACGACCGGGAGACGGACGGCATCCTCTGGCACCTGGCAGAAAACCCCACCGGCACCTACGTGCTAATCGCCGGTGAATCAACGGTGGTCAAAACTCTGCGCCGTATTTGCGTGAACGAAGCCGGGCTGCCCAAAGAAAGCATCTCTTTTATGGGGTACTGGAAGGCGGGGCAGACCGAGGGGTAGAGTGGCCTAGTACCCACCTGCTAGAGAAAGGCCTAGTCCGCATGATGTCGATTCTCGGAAAAGACGAATCTATCCGTTACGTCGCCCTGGGAGATTCCTTCAGCGAAGGGGTGGGGGACGACGCCCCCGACCGCCCCAACGGGGTGCGCGGCTGGACCGACAGGGTGGCCGAGCAGTTCATGCTGGCAGACCCCCAAGCCACCTACGCCAATCTGGCCATTCGCGGGCGCCTGCTCGTGCCCATCATCGAAGAGCAACTAGAACCTGCCCTGGAACTCAAACCCAACCTGGTTTCTCTCGTGGGCGGCGGCAACGACTCCCTCCGCCCGGGCTTTGACGTTGACGCCCTGATGGTGCGCTATGACGCGGCCTTTAAGACCCTGCGTGATGAGGGCATCGAAGTCTTTACCATGACCGGTTTTGACCCCGGCCCCAAGGGCTTCTTCAGCGGTAACCGTGCCCGGGTTGCCCTCTTCAACGAGCTGCTGCGCGAGGTGGCGGACGACCGCGGCATCACCATCGTGGACTACTGGCGTATGCACGAGCTTTTGGACCTGCGCTACTGGGCTCCTGACCGCCTGCACATGAACGCCGCTGGCCATACCCTGACCGCCCGCCGGGTGCTGGAAACCTTGAGCACTGAGAACATTCGTATCGGCGACCCCGTCATCCCCGCACCCCTGCACAAAACCCGGGTGCAAGAGGCCCTAGATAACGCTAAATGGGCCCGGGAATTTGTGGTCCCCTGGATCGGCCGCCGCCTGCGCGGCACCAGCTCCGGAGACAATATCAGCCCCAAGTACCCCACCTGGACCCGCTTTGATGTGCTGCCGGAAGAAGCTGACTCCGCCCTTTAACAGGTGGGTGCCGGGATTAAAAGACTTAAGCTGTTAACATCACACTTAAGATTACACGCGTGTAATTTACCCGGTTGGCAGGGGCGGACGCCGGTGCCCAGGTTTGCGTGGCAGGGGCGGAAAACCGCGGATTAAAGCCTGAGATGACTTGCGAAAAGTTAAAAGCCCGGTAGAATTGATAGAGGTTCAAACGCACCAATGAGTCTATGAAAAGCAGCTTGCGCACACCGGAGCAGGTAGCACCAGCACCGGCTGACGCAAGCTTTTTATTGGCCTCATAGGTTGCGTGGTATCCCGTAATTACCTAGACTTTAAGGCTGTTCGTAGTGGTGGCAACACCTCTCGTACACCTAAGCTTCACCGTTTTTCCCGCGGCGGGGATTCCCATCGGCCTCTCACCCGATGCGGAGTCTCAAACACTCTAGCCTTGGAGAATAACCCGGTGCTCTACCTATAGGTGACGGGACGCCCATTGCTGATCGCCAGAAAACTGGCGAACGCCAACTGCGTACCGTCATTTCGTCAACATTTGGAGGAGAAAACTATGGCAGCTGTCTGCCAGGTGACCGGAGCTGTTCCCGGCTTTGGACACAGCATTTCGCACTCGCATCGCCGCAACAAGCGTCGTTTCGATCCGAACGTACAGAAGAAGAAGTACTACGTACCCTCACTTCGTCGCAACGTAACCCTGAACGTCTCTGCAAAGGGCATCAAGGTTATCGACGCACGTGGTATCGACGCAGTAGTTGCTGACATCCTTGCACGCGGAGAGAAGATCTAAACATGGCATCAAAGGCTAAGGACGTACGTCCTATCATCAAACTTAAGTCCACTGCGGGCACCGGCTTCACTTACGTTACCCGTAAGAACCGCCGCAACAACCCCGATCGTATGGTTCTCAAGAAGTACGATCCCGTTGTCCGCAAGCACGTTGACTTCCGAGAGGAGCGCTAAACAATGGCGAAGAAGTCCAAGATTGCTCGCAACGAGCAGCGCAAGGTCATCGTTGCACGCTACGCTGAAAAGCGCCTGGAACTGAAAAAGACCCTGGTTGACGAAAACGCAACCCCCGAAGAGCGCGAAGCAGCCCGCGTAGGCCTGCAGAAGCTGCCCCGCAACGCTTCACCCGTTCGCGTTCGCAACCGCGACCAGATCGACGGCCGCCCCCGCGGTACCTTCCAGAAGTTTGGTATCTCCCGCGTGCGCTTCCGCGAGATGGCACACCGTGGCGAGCTGCCCGGTGTTACCAAGTCAAGCTGGTAATCTGTAGCTGATACGGTTAGCCTTGTGGACAGGGCTAACCCAGCCACTCACTTTTTGAAAGTCTCAGGAGGAGCATTCAATGGCTAAGAACCGTAGCGAACTCGTTGCAGAGGTTGCAGAGAAGGCCGGCACCAGCCAGGCAGCAGTGAACGGTGTGCTCGACGCACTGTTCCAGGTCTTCGAAGCATCTGTTGCACAGGGCGAGAAGATCACCATCCCCGGCTGGATGGCAATTGAGCGCACTGACCGTGCAGCTCGTACCGGTCGCAACCCGCAGACCGGCGAAACCATTCAGATTCCCGCAGGTCACGGTGTTAAGCTGACCGCAGGTTCAAAGCTGAAGGCAGCAGTCTCCACCAAGAAGTAAATTCTTGAACAGACTTTAAAAGGGTCACCCCGCTTATGGGGTGGCCCTTTTGCTATACCCGCAGGACCAAAGCAGCCCGGCTGTGAGATAATAGGCAGGCAAGATACAACCAGCACACACCTGCAGGGGAGGAACCATGCGCCGAGGGCACCAGGTAGCCCGCTCCTGGCTTATCGCCAGCAGCGCCACCGGCCTAGGCGCCACCTCCCACCTGCTAGCCGGTGGGCACCTGCCCCACCCGCTCGTCCTGGCCCTTGCAACATCCCTAGCAGCCCTGCTAACCCTCGGCGTGACGAGACTCAAACTACCCCGCACCAGCCTGGCCCTCGGCGTCCTGGCAGGTCAGGGTATTCTGCACGCCCTCTACAGCCACGGCCAGCCCCTAGCACCGGCTGCCGCCGGGCATCACCACCACGGCGTTGAGCTGCTCCCGGGAGCTGCGGGTCTTGAACCTCTGACCCACGCCGGGCCCGCTATGTGGGCCGGGCATACCCTGGCGGCAGCTATTACCTTTGCCCTGCTCGCCTACGGGGAGCATCTACTTCTAGCCCTCCGCGCCCTGCTGGGTTATGTGCGGGCCCGTCTAGAACCTGCGCGGGTGCGTCCGCTCCTAGAAGCCCCCGTCCTGGCGGTCGCCGCTACCGCCGCCCACCTGGTCAGCCTGCTCGCCAGAACCTGCCGCGCCCCCCGCGGCCCGCCCGTCCTTGCCTAACCCCGAAACACCATTCACTTTTCGACAAGCAAGGACACTCCTATGTTTAAGGCTCGTACAGCCTCACCCACAACCCGTACCCTGATGGCCACAGCGGCCCTCGCCGCAGCTAGCCTGCTCGGCATGAACCCGGCTACTGCCCACGATGAACTGGTCTCCACCAACCCCACTGACGGGGCAACCCTCACCGAAGCGCCCGCCAGCCTAGAACTCACCTATAGCGGCGACATCATGGACGTGGACGGGGCCAACCAGGTGCGCGTCACCAACGCCGCCGGTGAAAGCGTCACCGATGGAGACCCCGAAGTGGACGGCACCGTGGTCACCCAGGACCTGGCCACCGCAGCTGCCGATGACACCTACACCGTCACCTGGCGGGTTGTCTCATCAGACGGCCACCCCATCCAGGGAACCTTCACCTACACCGTAGGGCAGGGCGGCAGCGCAACGAGCGCTACTACCCAGGCTGCAACCACCGGAGCGGCTGAACCCTCAGCAGAAAACACCGGCACTAGCACCCCGGCAGCTAGTGACCCTGTAAGCCAGGCATCAGAGGGACTTTCAACCCCCCTCAAGGTTGTGCTGGCCCTTGTGGCAGTAGCAGCCCTGGGCTCAGCCCTCGTCGTCGTGCTGGCTAAGACCAAGCGCAAGTAAGCCGTCCACCCCTCGCATTCGAAGAAGAAGCACCATGTCATCACAGAAATTTTTACCTGCCCTCACCCTGCCCGCTATCGCCCTGCTGGTCCTGACCGGTTGCAGCAGCGCCGACACCTCAGCAACCAGCACCGCAAGCGCGAGCACCGGCGCTACCGCTAGCGCCTCCGCCAGCGAGGGCAGTGCCCCGCTGACCGTCGACGAAGCCTGGATCAAGGCCAACAGCGGCGATATGACCGCAGCCTTTGCCACCCTCACCAACACCGGGGACACCCCCATCACCATCGAGGGTGCCAGCAACACCTCCGCCAGCATGGTCGAGCTGCACACCACCGTCATCGACCCGACGAGTGGAACCAGCACCATGAAGGCCGTAGAAGGCGGCTTCACCATCGAACCCGGCGCAACCCTTGAACTAGCGCCCGGCGGGGACCACATCATGCTCATGGGCATGAACTGTGCCCTCGCCGCAGGTACCAGTGACATCATCACCCTGCAGACCTCAGCGGGCGAGGTCAGCTTTGAAGCTACCGTGCGCGACTACGCCGGAGCCCAGGAAGAATATGCCCCGGGCGAGCATACAAGCCCACCGGCCGATGCAGCAGCGAGCGAATCCACCGACCACTCCATGCACTCAGACCACGCCAGCGCCAGCGAATCAGCCGCCGCTGTGCTGCCCCAGTGCAACTAAGGCACCAGCTACCTCACCCACCCCTAGCTACCGGTAGGTAGCAAGCGGCCTGCGCCGCCGTCCGCCCCCTGTAAGAGGCGGACGACGGTGCAGGCCACCCAAGGAAGATATGACCAGCTCATTTGACGAAGACCTCACCCGGGCGCTGAGCGGTGCAGAGGAAGCCCCGCAGCAAGAAGAAAAAACGAACGGGAGCCAAAAGACTGCCCACCCCCGCGGGACCAACCGGCGCGTAGCTCTTGCCGGCGCCCTGGGCCTGGGCACCGGCGTCGCTGCTACCTTGGCAAGCCAATATGCCGCATCAGCTATAAACACCGAGAGTGAAGAGACACCTGCTGCCCCGCCTCTGCAAGAAGCCATCGTCCCCTTCTACGGCCCCCGCCAGGCGGGTATCGACACCCCCGCCCCTAGCTACGGCGTCTTTATAGCCCTGACCCTCAACACGGAACTCGATCGCGACGGCGTCCGCCGCCTGCTCACCGTGCTCACCGACGACGCCGCCCGCCTCACCGCAGGGCGGGCACCCATCACCGACCAAGAACCGGAACTCGCAACCGTACCGGCTAACCTCACCATCACCTTTGGTTTTGGCGAGCGTATCTTCGATATCGTAGCCCCCGAGAAGAAACCCTCCTGGCTGCGCCCCCTGCCCGCCTTCGAGCAGATTGACCAGCTCCAAGAGCAGTGGAACGACGGCGATATGCTCCTCCAAATCTGCTGCTCTGACCGTTTCACCCTGGCCCACGCCCAACGCGTCCTGCTCAAAGACACCCGCAGCTTCGCCTCGGTGCGCTGGGTGCAAGAAGGCTTCCGCCGCGCCTACGGCAGCGAACCGGACGGCATGACCATGCGCAACCTCTTCGGCCAGGTCGATGGGACCATCAACCCTTCCACCGGGGATGGAACCATGGAGTCCTACGTCTGGGGCAACCACGAGGAGCTTACCCCCTGGGAAGAGGGCGGTACCTCCCTGGTCATCCGCCGCATCCACATGAACCTCGATACCTGGGACCAGGCTGACCGCCCTGCCCGCGAGGACGCCGTAGGGCGCAACCTCACCAACGGAGCCCCCCTGACCGGCACCGAAGAACGCGATCCCGCAGACCTCTCCGCAACGAACGACCTGGGCTTTACCGTCATCGCCCCCTACGCCCACATCCGCCGGGCCGCCGCCCAAAACCGGGTGGAGCAGATTCTGCGCCGGGGCTACAACTATGACCTGCCGGTGCAGAACGCCTCGGGCTTCTCAGAACACCAGCAGGTCAGTGGGGGAGTGAGCTCTACCGGCCTGATTTTCTGCTCCTACCAGGCAGACCCCGTCAAGCAGTTCCTCCCCATCCAGCAGCGCCTGGCCGAGCTCGATATGCTCAACACCTGGACGGTACCCATCGGCTCAGCGGTCTTCGCCCTACCCGCCGGCGCTCGCGAAGGTGGCTTCGTGGGCGAGGGCCTCTTCAACTAAATCACCATCGACAGGAATCAAGGTATAGACATGGCAGCACACGAGATGGAGCGCGGGCTCAAGCCCAGCTGGATATGGGCCTTCCCCGCAGCCTCCCTTGTCGCTCTGGTTTTGAGCCTGCTGGTGACCGGCTCAAACGCCGGTACCGACCTAGCGGACGCCGGCGCCCTGGTGCGCTGGGGCCTGCCGGTAGCTGAGAGCCTGCAAAACTTCTCGATGGCAGCGACCATGGGCTCCCTTGTCTTTGCCTTAGGGATAGTGCCCCGCTTCCTCGATTCGGCGCGAGGTCGGGTCAATGTCAATATGGCTCACGCAACCGATGCGGCCCAGCGGCAGAAGAACCTGCACCGCACCGAACACCCGGCCTTCACTCGCACCCTGACACTGGCGTCCGCTGCCGCTATCACCTGGACTATCGCCGCCATCGCGGTGCTCATTTTCAGTTACGCCGATATCTCGGGCCGGTCGCCATCGGGCGGGGCCGACTACACCTCGGAACTCATCAGCTACATCACCACCATCGACTCGGGTAAGCAGGAGGCCACCAGCATCATCGTGGCTGCCACCGTGGCCACCCTGGTCTTTGCGGTGCGCTCACTCACCGGTCTGCTGCTGACCCTGGGCCTGTCGCTGGTCGGCATCGTGGCTATGGCCCTGGGCGGCCACTCATCGGGCGGTGATGACCACATGGGCGCGGTGAACTCCCTGGGCCTGCACCTGCTCGGTGTGGTGCTCTGGTGCGGTGGGCTCATGGTGCTGGCTTTTATCTCCCGCGACATTACCGGCGAGGACGCAGGCACCGGCACCCTGGCCGAAGAGCAACGGGGTGCGGCGTCGGCGTCCGCCCGTCGGGTGCCCCTGGCGGTAGCTGTGCTGCGCCGCTACTCGGTACTGGCGCTATTCGGTTTTGTGCTGGTGGTGCTCTCTGGTGTGGTTAACGCCCTGGTGCGCCTGAATACCCTGGGCGAGCTTTTTACAACCACCTACGGGGCACTGGTACTGGCCAAGCTCATGCTCACCCTGGTACTGGGGGCCTTCGGCGTGGTGCACCGCCTACGTCTGATACCCATGATGCAATCTGGGCTTACCAGCGCCGCCCGGGGCCTCTGGTACGCCATCGCCTGCGAGCTGGTGCTCATGGGCGCAACCAGCGGCCTAGCTGTTTCCCTCTCTCGCACCCCGCCGCCCGCACCCGAAACCCTGGATGCCGGTGCCGAGCCCGTCCGCATCATCACCCTCTACGACATGCCGCCAGAACCGCATGTTGCCGAGTGGTTTACCCAGTGGCGTTTTGACTGGTTCTGGGTGGCCTTCATCAGCTTCGCCGCCTTCGCCTACCTCTGGGCACTGATTAAGGTGCGGCGTGCAGGCGGCCACTGGCCCCTTGCCCGTGCCCTTTCCTGGTTCCTGGGCCTCTTCGTTCTGCTCTACATCACCTGCGGGGCTCTTGCCGTCTACTCCATGGTGCTTTTCTCGGTGCACATGGTGGAGCACATGCTCCTGACCATGGTCTGCCCCATCTTCCTGGTACTCGGTGCCCCCGTCACCCTGCTACTGCGAGCCCTTGAACCCCGCCAGGACGGCACCCGCGGGCCCCGCGAATGGATTCTGCGCCTGGTGCACTCGGGCTGGTCTAAGGTGATTACCCACCCCATCTTCGCAGCCGTCAACTTCGCCGGGTCGATTGTGATTGTCTACTTCACCCCCCTCTTCGGGGTGATGCTGCGCTACCACGTGGGCCATGAGTTCATGCTGATTCACTTTTTGATCACCGGCTACATCTTCAGCCTGGTACTCATCGGCATCGACCCCATTCCCAACCGCCCCACCTACCCCATGCGCCTCATCATGATTATCGCGACCCTGGGCTATCACGCCTTTGTGGGTATCTCGATTATGCAGATGGACACCCTGCTACAGGCCTCCTGGTTCGGCAACCTGGGCCGACCCTGGGGCCTACCTGCCATTGACGACCAGAAGCTAGGTGGCTCTCTCATGTGGGCAATCGGTGAGATACCGACCATGATTATTGCCGTTGCGGTGGCGGTGCAGTGGTCCATGAACGATAAGAAGGTGCAAAAGCGTATTGACCGCCAGGCCGACCGCGACGGGGACGCCGAACTCAACGCCTACAACGACATGTTCGCGCAGCTGGCTGAAAAGGACGCCCGCCGCTAGGGTGGACCAGGCTCAGAGGCTCATTAGGGCAGAGAAAAACCCGGGCAAGTAGCTCTTGCTCGGGTTTTTCTGCCTGTTTCCTCAGAGACGGTAAGTTAGGACGCCTGGCTCCAGGGCTGAACAGGAGTGGTGGCCTCCTGCGCCGGGGCTGCGAAACGGGTACCGCCAGAGGATTGCTGACTTCCTGGCTGGGGTACAGCGGGAAGTGAACCGCTGAGCGGGCTGACCTGCTCTAGTCGGGCGGAAATCTGAGAGATTTTCTCGAATAGGTTCGATGACGAGGGAGCTGCAGTGTGCTGGGTCATCAGAAGCCTCCAAACATCGTAAAGGTGGTTTCAGAAGGGTGCTAAGCAGAGCTGGGAAATCTCTGCCCGCCCCCGGGGGGTCTCTTTAATATAACCACCCCTAGACAGGCTTATTCTTTCTTTTACCTGGGAAAACCCTTGAAGAATGACCACTTGGGGGACAAGTTGCTGAGGGGGCTGCCCCTAGATTGGCCAGAAGCGGGGCTGTGTGGCCCCGATCTGTCCCCCAAATATCTTCAGCTATGTGATGAAACAGTTGTGCTATGACGGTGGGTGAAGGCTCCCAGTGTGGCCAGCACGGCCGCGACTGCGACCGATATCAGTACCTCTGCGCGGTGGGCTTCGGTGAAACCCATATAGATGAGCAGGGCTAGCAGGCCCACAATCAGTAGGTAATTAACGACGACAGTGCCCTGCCCCCCGTCTAACCTGCGGCTTCGCAAGTGGGAGACAGCTACAATCAGCCAGACAAAAATACCTACCCCACCGGTGGAATTAACCAGCAACGAGAAAACCTGTTCGGGCATGAAGTAATTGAGAGCTACCGACACCAGGCCGATGAGGGAAGAGAGCACAATAGCGTTGCGGGGAGCCCGAGACGTAGAAACCCGAGAGAAGGAGCGGGGGGCGTCCCCCTGTTCTGCCAGGGCAAAGACCATGCGCGAGGCAGCATAAAGACTAGCGTTCAAGCACGATAGCAGGGCCGTAAGCACCACAATATTCATGGCCAACCCGGCATAGGGAATACCCAGGGCCTCAAACATAGTCACAAAGGGAGAAGAACCCGCCGTCACCATCGTCCAAGGAATCACCAGTAGAGTCACCGCAATAGACCCCACATAGAAGAAAAGCACCCGGAAAATCACCGACCGCACCGCCTTAGCCACAGCAACCGCAGGGTTACTAGACTCACCGGCTGCCACCGTGGCAATCTCAGCCCCAAACATCGAAAAAATCACCGCCAACAGGGCGGTAAAAATTGCACCCACACCGTTAGCAAAGAAGCCGCCCCCCGCCGTGTAGTTAGCAAAGGACGCCGTGGAGTTAGGGATCAGCCCCAGAACAGCCAGCAGACCCACCACAATAATCACGGCAATTGCCCCAATCTTGATGGAGGAAAACCAGAACTCCGCTTCACCGTAAGAGCGCACCGACAGCAGGTTCAAACCCATAAAAGCCAGAACCAGCACCAGGGCCACCAGCCACTGCGGAGCCGCCGGCCACCAGCCACTCACAATAGTGGCCGCAGCCGTAGCCTCAATCGCCACCGTCACCGACCAAAACCACCAGTACAACCAGCCCACCGAGAACCCAGCCCACCGGCCAATATAGCGACGGGCATAGACAGAAAAAGACCCCGTCTCAGGAGTCCGGGCAGCCATCTCACCCAGCATCCGCATCACCAGCACCAACACCGTGCCAGCCAGCAGATAGGTCACAATAACGGCAGGGCCCGCCGTCACAATAGCCGTCGACGAAGCCACCAACAGGCCAGCACCAATCGCCCCGCCCATAGCAATCATCGACAGATGCCGCGGCTGCAAAGACCGGGCCAAACGGGTATCAGATACCGGCTGCTTTATCTCGCGTGTAAGCGTCACACATACCTTCTTGAGCTACAGCGCACCCACATGTGCGCACCTGCTTTAACCACCGGCGTCCGCAAAAACTTCCCGCCCGCGCACCCGGTGGCAGCTGCAGATAATCCTAACCGTTACGCAAGTGTTACGCACAGTTGAGTTCTATGACGCCGCCACCTACACACAGCGCAACAAATGCTCCCGCACCCAGCAGCCCACTAGGCTGGTGAGTAACTAACCCTGCGCTCAAGCGCGCACCATAGAAGGAGAACCATGGCAGAAAATGCAGCCGCACGCCAGACCAAAGTCCGCGCCTCAGAACTCGTCGGCCGAGGCTGGCTCAACACCGGCGACAAACAGCTTTCCCTCGAAAACCTGCGCGGAAAAATCGTCATCCTCGACTTCTGGACCTTCTGCTGCATGAACTGCCTGCACGTACTCGACGAACTGCGCCCCCTCGAAGAAGAATTCGCAGACGTCCTCGTTACCGTCGGCGTGCACTCACCCAAGTTCGAACACGAAGCCGACCCGGTGGCGCTCGCCGCCGCCGTCGACCGCTACGACATCACCCACCCCGTGCTCGACGACCCCAACCTGGACACCTGGAACGCCTACACCGCCCGTGCCTGGCCCACCCTGGTCGTCGTTGACCCCGAAGGCTACATCGTCGCCCACCTCTCCGGTGAGGGCCACGTTAAGGGCCTCACCTCCCTGGTGCGCGAACTCGTTGAAGAGCACGAAGCCAAGGGTACCCTGCACCGCGGCGACGGCCCCTACGTGCCCCGCCCCAAGCCCCAGGGCACCTTCGCCTTCCCCGGCAAGGCCCTTGCCCTACCCGAAGACCTGGCCGGCCGCACCGGCACCTACCTGGTCACCGACACCGCCCGCCACCGCCTAGTGCAGGTCGAGGGTGACCTTGAAACCCCCCTAGCCAGCTTCGGCGGCCCCGAGAAGGGCTACGCGGACGGCGACGCCACCACCGCCCGCTTCAACGAACCCCAGGGCCTGGCCCTGGTCCCTGCCGAACTGCGCGAGACCCTGGGTGCGGACGTCCTCATCGCCGACTCCGTCAACCACCGGGTACGCGGCCTTCGCCTAGCTGACGGAACCGTCACCACCCTGGCAGGCTCCGGCGCCCAGCGCCTGATTGACGGCGACACCGCTCGCACCGACCCCAACGTCATTGCAGAGGGCGCTGACCCCCTCACCGTCGCCCTGTCATCCCCCTGGGACCTGGTCTACTCCCGCGAGGCGTCCGCCTTCCTGATCGCCATGGCAGGCACCCACCAGATCTTCAGCTTCGACCCTGCCACAGGCCAGCTGGCTGTTTTCGCGGGTACCGGCGCAGAAGGGCTTAAGGACGGGGCAGCCTCCGACTCCTGGTTCGCCCAGTCCTCCGGCATCATCGAAGCCCGCGACGGCTCCATCTGGGTCGCTGACTCCGAAACCTCCGCCCTGCGCCACATCACCTTTGAGAAGGGAGCAGCCACCGTTAGCTCCGCCGTTGGCATCGGCCTCTTCGACTTCGGCTTTGTAGACGGCACCCGTGAGGACGCCCGCATGCAGCACTGCCTGGGACTCACCGAACTGCCCGACGGCTCCATCGCCATTGCCGACACCTACAACGGCGCTATCCGCCGGTTCGACCCGGCCACCGGAACCCTGGGCACCCTGGACCGTGGCTTTGCCGAGCCGTCTGACCTGCTGGTCGAAGAGACCGAGGACGGCGGCGCCCGCCTCATCGTCGTGGAAGCCAACGCCCACCAGCTGGTGCGCGCGGCTATTCCCGAGGCCATGCAACACGTGGACGAAGGAGCCTCCCAGGTCACCCGTAAATCCACCCAGCTGACCGGCGGAACCCTGGACTTCACCGCCCGCTTCACAGCTCCCACCGGCCAGAAGCTCGATACCCGCTGGGGCGACCCCACCCAGCTTAAGATTTCATCCACCCCCGAGAACTTCATTCTCGAAGGTGCCGGCACCTCCCAGGGCCTGACCCGCCACCTGGTACTCAACCCCGACATCACCGAGGCCGTCCTGCACATCACCGCCCGTGCCGCTGCCTGCGACGGTGAGCCCGGCGGGGAAATCCCCGACCACGCTGCCTGCCACCTCTACCAGCAGGACTGGGGCCTGCCCGTCATCGTCACCGGTGACGATGCAGACGAGGCCCACCTGGTGCTTGACCTGCGCGGGGTGAACTAGACACAGAAGGGACGATTAGCCAGCGGGGGTAAAGGTGAGAGTTTCCCCGCTGGCAGAGAGCGAACCAGCCAGGGTAAAAGGAACTGTCTCGGTGACCTGCTGGGTCTTGCCCGTATAGAGGTCAAGCTCGGTAAAGGAAATCTCTGCCTCACCGCTGCTCTTGCCCAGGGCCCACTTGCCCCCGGCCAAAGTCACCTCTGGCTGGGGGTACTTCGTGACAAGCCAGGTCACATCGCCGTCCACTCGACCTGAAAAGTCGTACTCAAAGGGACAGCCGGTGGGGTAGAGGGAGCTCTGCGCGGCACAGGTATCAAGATAGGTCTTAATCTGCTGCTGAACCGAGGTCACCGCAGTTTCAGAAGGGGTGAGTTCTACAGCAAGGGTGGACGGGTCACTACTGGGAGCCGTCACATCCACCGTCTGCGACCCAGCGGTATACAGCGCTGACTCATAGGTGACCGTATAAGAGCCGGGGTAGAGCACCGCAAACTTACGGGTTCCTCCCTCAACCGCCACCTTAGTGTTATTGAGGGTAGCTGCCTCTACCGAATTCGAGGTAATTTCCACGGTCGGCAGTTCACCGGCGTCAATCTGCCACTGGTCAAAGACTCCCCAGTGGGAGCCCACCTTATGCAGATAGAAGTCCGTGCTACCAGCCTGCCCATCGAGGGTGTAGGTAACGGTCACGGTGGCCTGCTCCCCGCCGTCCGTCACGGTGACAGTTTCGGTCGAAAGATCTTTGAGACCGGCAAAGGAGGCCTGCAGCGCATCCCCATCGAGCATAGCGGCGCTGGCATCGGGAACCTGGGCACCCAAGATGCCCAGGGCTTTAGAACCATCCCCCTCCCGCACCGCAGCGAAGTAGGCCCGTACCTGCCCCTGCGGCCCGTAGACCAGACGGTTAATGAGGGCTAAAGAAGCAAGAGCGATAAAAAGCGCGGCAAGGACGCCCAACAACCACCAGGCTAAAACACGGTCTACTGAAGATCTAAAATGCACCCTTTAAATGTAGCTCACACGCGCTTACGCCCCGTTTGGGCGGTACTGCCGATAGAGTAGAGCCATGGCAGAACACGCTCACCAGGTACCCGATAAGTACGGGGCCGTCACGAAGATTTTTCACCCCCGTATCAACTCCTACCACCGCCGCCTCATCGCGGGCGTGCCCGCGGGTGTGTTGGCTTTAGCCTGCATCTGGTTCATGGTGGCCAAGCGCCCCACCCCGGTTTTTATGGTGCTTCTGGGCCTGATTACCCTGGGTGCCCTCTTTGCTATCTATTCCACCCTGCGCCCCCAAATCGTGGTTAAAACCGAAACCCACGTACTGAGCGGGCGTCTGTTCGGATGGCAGGCTGCCGAGCTCAGCTCGATTTCCCAGACCGTCTTTGCCGAGCGCCTCACTCCCCGCCAGGCAGCCGGCAAGGAGCTAACCGGCATGGCAGCTTTGCGCTACAAGGGGGTGCCCGCCCTCTGGGCCGTGAACGCCAAGGGCAAGCGTGTTTTCCGCCTTGACGGGCGTATCTGGGACGCCAAAACCCTGCGCTCCATCGCCACCGCAATTGCCCCCCAGACCACCGTCTACCAGGTTATCAACGTGACCCAGATGAACAAGCAGCACCCCGGCCTGGTGACCTTCAACGAGCTGCACCCCGGCTGGAAGTCCACCACCGTGGGCGTCATCTCCCTGCTCTTCCTGCTGGCCCTGGCTGTTGCCGCAGTGCTCCCAGAAGAGACCCTGCAGCAGTTCAATATCCTGTAGCCAGGCGCTCACAGGCTAAAGAAAGGCCCGGGGTTCCCCTGATATCAGGGGAACCCCGGGC
Organism: Rothia nasimurium; assembly: GCF_928381415.1. Taxonomy (GTDB): domain Bacteria; phylum Actinomycetota; class Actinomycetes; order Actinomycetales; family Micrococcaceae; genus Rothia; species Rothia nasimurium_H. Next base: position 344,184 of record NZ_CAKMSF010000002.1, on the reverse strand, counting down.
CTTGGCCTATCTGCTGGGAACAGGCCCTAGAAACTACTGGCGGTCATCCGCGACGATTTCGTAGTCTGAGGTGAGCTGGCTGTCGTCCTCATCAGCATCTGCCTCTACATGGTTCTCGTAGTCAGCGTTAATCTCAGCAATGATGTCTTCGACGAAGCTCATGACCCTGCCACCACCGAAGACCGGCCCGCCTGCCAGAAGGCCGTCCGCACCGAGCGCGACAGCGCCAGGGGTACCCTTGCCAAAGAGGCTCTGAGTCTTAAAGCCGGGGTCAACGAAGACCTGGATATCGCCGGTGAAACTGAAACGGTCGATATCGGAGTCGTTAGAGACTACCGGGTGGATACCCAACATGGGCAGCTGCTGCTGCCACTCATCGATTTTGTCGATAACTTCGTGGCAGTGCCCGCAACCGGGGGAGACGAAGAAAAGCACACGGGCCTGCTGCAGGGCCAGGTCACGCAGGCTGGTTTGTTCGCCTGAACCGGCAGGCAGGGAGCGGTCCTCGTGGGGGTAGTAGAGGGGTGCGAAGGGGACAGGGGTACGGACGTACTCGCCCTCCTCATCCACGGGCGATTCAAGGGCCGGTGCGGGCTTCTCTTCCTCGGCAGCAGGAACCAGCTCAGAGCGGTAAATCGCCCAGAGGGTCAGCGAGGCCAGGCCGGCACCAATCACCCAGAGCCAACCGTTGGCGTCGAGGGCCAGGAGCATGGTCAGGGCTGAACCGCCGGTGGCCAGGGCCCCGATGAGGGCGCCGCAGGCAGCCAACAGGAGGGCCGTGTTACGAACCAGGGTGTAGACCGAGACGGGGGCGGTAGAAGCCGACCCGAAACAGTTACAGCTGGCGGTATTACCCTGAACCACAGCCCGTGCGATAACGGCCCAGTAACCAATAAAGAGCAGCAGGGCTGCTATAGCCGCAAGAATCTGGATAATGCCGGGGGCAAAGAAAAGGACGGCCGCCAGGGCCAGCTCTGCCCAGGGCAAGACCCTGGCAATCGGCTTAACCGGCAGCCACTGATCTAGCTTGAGATTGACGATAGCGGTAACCGTGCTGGAAGGCTCTTTAGCCTTGGCGTAACCGCTCACAGCCAGCGTCACAATAATGGTGAGCGTGCATAGCACTAGGGGAGTCATAGTCTGCTTTCATGCGAGTGAGGGAAGATTCTTTGATTTTAAGAGTACGTCTCTTTCTCACAGAATAGAGGGTGGACTACGCCACGCTGTATATAGGGCATCAGCCTGGTGCTGTTGAAGTGCGGTATTTTTGAAGTGTGCTATTTTCTGATCAGGATATCCGCAAAGAAATTGATGCCGGGCGAATTGCCCTAGAGCCCTACGACCCGTCAATGATTCAGCCCGCCTCGGTTGACGTGCGCATTGACCGCTTTTTCAGGCTCTTCGACAACCACAAGTACCCCTACATCGACCCCTCCCAGGCCCAGGAAGACCTCACCCGCCTGGTAGAGGTGGCACCCGATGAGCCCTTCATCCTGCACCCTGGCGAATTCGTGCTGGGTGCAACCTACGAGAAGGTGACCCTGCCCGATAATATTGCTGCCCGACTTGAGGGCAAGTCCTCCCTGGGGCGTCTGGGCCTGCTCACCCACTCCACCGCCGGTTTTATCGACCCCGGCTTCTCGGGCCATGTGACCCTGGAGCTGTCGAATATGGCGACCCTGCCGATTATGCTCTGGCCGGGCTCTAAGGTCGGCCAGCTTTGCTTCTTCCAGCTCACCAGCGCAACCGAGCACCCCTACGGGTCAGGAGCCTACGGCAACCGCTACCAGGGCCAGCGCGGCCCCACCGCCTCGCGCAGCTACCTGAACTTCCATAAGACCCTCATCCCTACCGATACCCCGACCAGCTAAAGGAGCCCCCTCATGCGCGGCCTGTTGCTTCACCCCGCAGACGTTCCGGTGCTGGTGGTCTTTGAGGACGCGTCGGACCGGCTCTGGGAGGACTCCTTACGTGCCTGGGGGTCCCTTGCACCGCAGATTATTGACCCCGTCGCGGATGCCGATGCGGAGGACGTCCGTCTGGTCGTGCTGAGCCAGCGTCCTTCCACTGAGGTTCTAGAAGCCTACCCGCAGGCTCTTGAGCTGACTTCCATTGACAGTTCAGACGAAGCGCTTGCCGCAGAGCGTCTGACGGTACATGTGACGATGCACCTGCTCAAGGCTCATGCAGGTAGTAAACATCTGCTGCATGCAGCTGTGCTAGGAGACGCTGAGAGTGGGCAAGCCGTGGGGCTGGTAGCTGCTTCTGGCACCGGCAAGACCACCGCAGCCAGCGTCCTGGGTGCTTCCCTTGCTTATCTCAGCGATGAGACAGCCGTGATCAACATCGATGATCTGAGCATTATGCCCTACCCCAAGCCCCTCTCGGTGATAGAGACGGCACATGCTCCGAAGGTGCAGTATGACCCGGCTCAACGGGGTCTCAAGGTCGCTGCGCCCGGTAGCACCTATACTCTCTCGCACCTGGTGATTCTTGACCGGGATAAGACCGGGAAGGCGCCGGTGAGTTGGGAACGCCTTCCGCTAGATGATGCCCTTTTTGCGATTATCTTACAGTCGTCCGGGGTGCAGCAGATGCCGCAAGGGTTGGGGGAGCTGGCCCGTCTCATCAACCGCGTGGGTGGAGCTATCAAACTGACCTACAGCGAGATTACTGAGACGCTCCCTTTCTTCCGAGACCTACTTGCGGGGCAGCTGGATATCCCGCCGCTTACCCCAGATTTCGAGTACCTGTGTACTCCTGAACCTGTCACTGATGGGCTAAGTAGCGAAAATCTTTATCAGCGGGTAGCTGGCACCGAGGGCCTGGCGGTGGAGGATAGCTTCTTGCTCACCACATCAGGTAGGCTCTCACGTATCTCTATCATCGGTTGGGATATTTGGTCTTTCTTAGAGACCCCCCAGCGTGCAGACGATATTTACGAGGCCATGATTGAGCTCTACGGGGACATCGCCCGCCTTGACTTTGACACGGCCCTGCGGGGCATGGTCGACGGGCAGATGCTCAAAGTTATCCGCCAACCTGATGCCCCTGAGGACGCCCCGCTCCCCGATACCCGAACCTAGGCCGGTCAGGGCTTACTTCCCTGCGGCCACCTGCGGGTCCTTAATGGGAATCATCAGGAGCAGGCCGGCCAGGAGCACGATGATGATGCCGACGATGCCCCAAATCTGGCTGCCCATGAGGGTGACGAAGATGCCGAAGAGGGCGGGGGCCAGGAAGCTGGCTGCACGGCCGGTGGTGGAGTAGAGCCCGTAGATTTCACCTTCCTGGCCTTCCTCGACCAGGCGACCCAGATAGGATCGAGCCGCTGACTGGGCCGGGCCGACAAAGGCGCACAGGGCGAGGCCGCAGACCCAGAACATGGTGGTGGACGGCCAGACCAGCAGGGGGACGGCTACTGCGATGAGGGCTACCAGCGAGAAGATAATGACGCGTTTGGGGCCAAAACGGTCGTCGAAGAAACCGCCCAGCATGGCCCCTGCCCCTGCCACGATGTTGCCGAAGATGGCAAAGATAATCACCTGGTTGGTGCTAAAGCCGAAGGAACCCGCCGCGAGGATGCCGCCGAAGGTAAAGATACCGTTGAGGCCGTCGCGGAAAACAGCGGACGACACCAGGAAGTAGAGGGTCGTGGGGGCCTGCCGGTAGAGCCTGACGACGGTGGCAAAAAGCTGTTTGTAGGAGGCGAGAACGCCGGTACGGGGGGCGTCCGGACGCACCGCCTGCGGCAGGGAGCGCACCTTGAGAATCAGGGGCAGGGAGAACACTAGAGCCCAGGCCGCCGAGAAGAGGGCCACGGCGCGGACGTTGAGGGCGCCGTCCTCCGTAATACCTATCAGACCGGGGGAGATGAACCCCACGAGCACAAGGAGCAGGGCTATAATGCCGCCAAAGTAGCCAGCTGCCCAGCCGGTTCCGCTCATTTTGCCGATGGTATCTCGGGTAGAGATAGTGGGCAGGATAGCGTTGTAGTTGACCACGGCGAACTCATTGACCAGGTTGCCCAGGGCCAGCAGGGCCACACCCCAGATAAGGTAGTCGGGGGAGGGGGCTACGAAGAAGCACAGGGCCATCAGAAGCACCAGGAGCAGGCTGTTGACGGTCAGCCAGAGGCCGCGGCGGCCGGTCACATCGGCCCGCTGGCCCGAGAGCGGGGCAAGTAGAGCGATGAAGAAACCTGCGATGGTGAGACCGGCGGAGAGGACGGCCGAGGTGTGCTCGGTGCTGCCAAAGCTGGAGCTGGTGAGGTAGACCGTGAAGACGAAGGTCGTCATGATCGCGTTGAAGCTGGCGTTGCCCACGTCCCAGAGGGTCCAGGCTAGGAAAGTGGAGCGGGAGGCCGGGGCGGTGGTGCCGGGGCTACCGGGTGCTGGTGTGGTCATGGCTATATGCTATCGGCCCGACCCCCGCTTTGGGCCCGTGAAACGGTTAAGTCAGGGTAAAAGTAAAGGCTGGTCCCCTTCAGTGAAGAAGGGAACCAGCCTTGGGTGAAGGTCTGTCAGCTAGGTTTAGACCTCAGCCTGGGAGCCGGAGCCAGCCTTTGCCTCAATCTTGTGCTGGGCGCGGGTGATGCTGACCTTGATGATGGTGCCGACCAGGCCGGTAATCAAAGACCAGAGGATGATGTCGCGCCAGCGCTCATCGTCATCGGGGTTGTTTGCGGGGGGTTCGTTGCCGGTGATCTTGGTCCAGGTGGCGCTCAGAATCTTGTTGGAGAGGGCCACGCCGCCGAGTGAAGCGGCGGTTCCTGCGATCTTGATGAGGGGGTTCATGAGGTTCCCTTTCGGTAGCTGGTGGATGCTCTAGAGAGAGCTGCTGGCACTAACACTATCAGTACTGTGTAAATGTGGGCAGTTGGCAGCTGCGTCTGTCATAAAACTTTGTATCTTTTCTTTGCTTCTCTGACCTGCCTATACTACAAAGGCGTTCAGAAGGAACGTCCGCCCACGGCGGAAACGACAGGGGAGCGCCCGCACGGGGCGCTGAGAGTGCACACGCAGACCCTCGAACCTGATCCGGTTAGTACCGGCGCTAGGGAGTCGAAAAGAGCGGCAGGTCTTTGCCTGCCGGTGCATGCCCCCTTTGCTGTATCACACCAAAGGAAGGCTTTATGTCTAAGAAAGCTGCGCTGACATGGCGCGTTAACGATATTGTTGTTGCTTCTGTGCTGGCGGTTGCCTGCGCCGTTCTGTTCTGGGCCTGGAACAATGGTGGCTACAACATGGCTCAAACTGCCCTGGCCCTAGCCCCCGAGTACGCTTCCCTGGTGGGCGGCACCTGGCTGATTGCGGGCGTCCTGGGTGGCTACATCATCCGCAAGCCCGGCGCTGCCCTCTATACCGAGCTTCTGGCTGCGGTGATCTCTATGCTGCTGGGCAGTAGCTACTCTGTGGCCATCATTCTTTCCGGCATTATTCAGGGCTTGGGCACCGAGTTGGTTTTCCTGCTCTTTGCCTACCGGGTCTGGAACCTGGGCACTGCCCTGCTGGCCGGTGCTTCTGCCGGGGCTTTCATGAGCATCTCTGAGCTTTTCATCTACTATGCGGGCGTTTTTGAGGGCTCCAAGGCTGTCACCTACGCGGTGTGCGGCATTATCTCAGGTACCCTGCTCGCTGGTCTGGTCTCCTGGCTGCTCACCCGCGCCCTGGTAACGACCGGTGTGCTGGACTCCCTGGCGGCAGGCCGCAATCGTAGTCGCCGTCGTGCCGCTTCACCCAGCCCCCGGGCTTAGGGCGGGAGCGGACGCGTGCAGGTAGAGCAGGGGGCCCGTTTTGTGGCCCGTGGATTCGGCTGGCATCACCCCGGGCGGGCCGACCCCGCTTTTTCGGGGCTGGACTTCGAGATCCCCCCGGGGCAGAAGGTGCTCCTGGTGGGCCCATCAGGTGCCGGTAAATCCACTCTCCTGCACGCTATGGCTGGCCTGCTAGTTGATGAGGACGGCGAGACCCAGCTAGGTGAGCTGACCGTTAACGGGCAGGCGCCCACCGAGGTTCGCGGGGTCTGTGGGCTTATGCAGCAGGACCCCGAAAGCTCGGTGGTGCTAGCTCGCGTGGGTGACGATGTTGCTTTCGGCCCCGAAAACCTGGGCGTGCCCCGGGAGGAGATTTGGGGGCGCGTGCAGTGGGCCCTCGACGCTGTGGGGCTAGGAAACCTGCCCCTTGACCGCTCTACGTCCGCTTTGTCTGGTGGCCAGAAACAGCGACTGGGCCTGGCCGGAATTTTGGCCATGCACCCTGGCGCCCTGCTGCTCGATGAACCCACCGCCAACCTCGATCCTGCCGGCGTGCTGGAGGTGCGCGACGCCGTCCTTGCTGCCGCCGCAGCATCGGGGGCAACCCTGCTGGTGATTGAACACCGAGTGGGAATCTGGGCTGAACACGTAGACCGCATCCTGGTCCTGGACGCCAAGGGCGGAATCAGCCATGATGGGCCCCCTCAGCAGGTGCTTGACCAAGCCCGCGAGCAGCTCATTGCCGGTGGGGTCTGGGTGCCCGGCTACCTGCCCCACCCGCCTCGTCAGGAGCAGGGAGCGGACGCCAGCCCCGGCTCCGGGGGCGCTCGCAAGAGCTTGCTCCTTGAGGCCCGTGACCTCAGCATTACTCGCCAGTTGCCAACCCGCCGTCAGCGGAAGGAGCGCTCCCGCGCTATCGCCGCGGGGCAGGTGCCCGCCCTTAACCTGCCGGTCGTTGCCCAGGGAATCAACCTGACCCTAGCGGCCGGGGAGCATCTGGCCCTGCTCGGGCCCAACGGGGCCGGTAAATCGACCCTGGCCCTGACCCTGGCTGGCCTGCTCTACCCCGCAGGCGGGCAGGTTCTGGCCCATGAGGCTTTGACCGGTTCCCTGTCAGAGCGTCACCGGGTGAGCGACCCTGCGAGCTGGCCGGCTGCTGAACTGGCTGACCGTATCGGCCTGGTCTTTCAAGAGCCGGAACAGCAGTTTCTGGCCCCCACGGTGCGTGCTGAGCTGGAGTTTGGCCCCAGGCACCTGGCCCGCGTCCGCAGAGAAAATCTTGATGAAGCCCAGCTGGCGGCCCGCACCGATCAGCTGCTTGCCCGACTGCGTCTGACCCACCTGGCCGATGCCAACCCCTTCACCCTCTCAGGCGGCGAGAAACGGCGCTTATCGGTGGCTACCGCTCTTGCTACTGAACCTGCCGTGCTGGTGCTCGATGAACCTACCTTCGGGCAGGACGCCACCACCTGGGCTGAGCTGGTCACCCTCATTAGGGAATTGCTCGACCGCGGGCTCACCGTTATTTCGGTAACCCACGACATTGACTATGTCGCTGCCCTGGGCGGTAGGCGTCTGACTCTGCAGAAAGCGGAACCCACTCATGGCTCTTGATCTTTTTGCCCTTGGCCCGGCCCATCGTAGCCGCGCCGGACAACTCAACGCCGGTACCAAGCTCCTGGCTACCTTTCTGCTGTCGATCGGCTTGCTCCTGATTAAAGACTGGGGCACCTCACTGGCCATCTTGGCACTTGAACTGGTCCTGCTCAAAGCCTGGGGTGTGCAGCCGTTCGCCCTGCTGGCCCGTTTCTGGCCCCTGCTGATTGGCACCCTGCTCACCGGCTGGTCCACCTCGCTGATCGCCGATAAAACGGGGGAGACGGTACTCCAGATGGGGTTCATCTGGATTACCACCGACTCCCTTGCCATGGGGATCTCCCTGATGGTTCGTGGCCTGGCCCTAATCTTGCCCAGCCTCCTGCTCATCACCACCACCGACCCCACCCACCTGGGCGACTCCCTAGCGCAGACGGCTAAACTACCGGCCCGCTTCGTCCTGGCCGCCCTGGCCGCCCTGCGCCTGCTAGGGCTCATGTTCAGTGAATGGCACACCCTGAGGCAGGCACGGCGGGCCCGCGGGCTAGGGGCAAGCGACTCCCTGCTCCGCCGCGTCCGCACCCTGGCCGGGCAGACCTTCGCCCTGCTGGTGCAGGCTATCCGACGGGGCACCCGCCTGGCTGTCACCATGGAAGCTCGCGGTTTCGGTGCCGGGCCCCGCACCTGGGCCCGCGTTCCCGTCTACAGCAGGGACGATTCAACCTTCCTGCTGTGCTGTCTGGGAACGCTCATCATCGGCTACGTGACATCGGGCCTTGCTGGCACCCTCACCTGGGTGTGGCAGTAAAAATATGACCTAAAAAGTCCAAAAATCTTTGAGAAAGCCCCACCGCCCGCGTTAGAGTGAAAGCGTGTACCCGGTCACCAGGCCCCACGCTGGATGACCTCGGGCCAACGACTCCGAGCCTCCGACCAGAGGGCTCGAAGAACGCTCGCATCGTACGCGGTGCTCGCATCAGGTGCTCCCGCCCCGCAGCCCCTAACGCCAGGTTGCCGCGGGAGCATCAGCGTTAAGGGTTAGGCTTGGAAGTATGACTACAACCGTTGTGATGCTAACCAAAGAAAACCCCGCCGGTGAGCTGGCTGACGCCACCGCCCCCCTCATCAACATCGAAGACCAGGGGCTGACCCGTGGCGACGGCGTCTTTGAAACCATGCTGGCCGCTAACCGCCGCGTCCGTAAATTTGAAGCCCACCTGACTCGCCTGGCCGGTTCCGCCCGCCTACTCGACCTGCCCCTGCCCGCTGAAGATAACCTGCGGGCTGCCGTGCAGCTAGCCGTCGACGCCGCTGCCCAGGGGCCCCAGACCGTGCTGGGTGAAGAGCACACCGTCAAAATCATCATCTCTCGCGGTACCGTTGAAGCCGGCCCCCACGCCTGGGTGACCGTGGCCCCGTCCTCACCCACGATTCTGCGTCAGCGCGAGCAGGGGGTGCGAGCTATGCTCCTGCCGCGCGGCCACGACCCGGCCGAAGACTCTGCCTATCCCTGGCTCCTGGCCGGAGCCAAGACCCTCTCCTACGCCATCAACATGTCGGTACTGCGCTATGTGGGCAAACACGGTGCGGACGACGCCATCTGGGTGACCGACGACCGCCGCATTCTTGAGGGGGCAACCTCCTCGGTGATCGTTGCCAAGACCGAGGGGCAGAAGAAGGTGCTCTACACTCCCGAACCGGCCCACGGTATTCTGCCCGGCACAACCCAGGGCGCTATCTTTGCGGGTGCTCGCGCCGCCGGGTGGGAGCTCGGCTACGGGCCCCTCTACCCCCAGGACCTGCTGGAGGCGGACGCCGTGTGGCTGGCGTCCTCGGTGCGTCTACTGGCGCCGGTTACCCACCTTAACGGAACCCCCGTGGCCACCGATAAGGAACTGACCGAAGAACTGCTGGGCTATCTGGCGCGCGGTTAACGGTGGGGTAGATACTCGCTAGGGCTTGGGTCGGTCGGTCGCGTAGTCGCTCTCGGCTCGCGGGGTAGTGGCCAGGCTCAGAGCGCTGAGGGCCGCAAACCCCACCATCGCGCAGGCCATGGGCAGGTAGGCGCTGCTACCGCCCAGGGCAACCAGGGGAGAAGCTAGGCCTCCCATCAGAGCCTGTACGGTGCCGAGCAGGGCGCTCGCGGAGCCCGCAATATGGCGGGCTTCGCCGAGCGCCAGGGCTGAGGCGTTACCAAAGACCATGCCGACCGAGGCTGTGAAGGCAAACAGCAGAACCATGGTGGGGACAAGCGAGGGGGTGCCCAGTAGGAAGTAGCCCAGCAGGAGCAGGCTGACGGTCAGCAGGGAGCTGGTGCCAACGACGAGGAGCTTGCGCAGGGCAATCTTGCCTACCAGGGAGGTCATCACGGTGGAGGCAAGGACGATGGCCAGGGAATTCAGGCCAAAGACGTATGTGAAGTGGGTTTCGCTCAGACCCATGACGTTTTGCAGCAGGTAGGGCGAGCCGGAGATATAGCTAAAGAGGGCACCGAAGGCCAGCACCATGGTCAGCATGAACCCCCGGTAGCGGCGGATTCGGGCCACCTCAATAATGCCGGCATAGGCTGAGAGCAGGGAGCCGGTGCGGCGCTTGTCTGCCGGTAGGGACTCCTTGATGAAAAAGAGAACCAGCACCAGGGAAATAGCGATAATGACGCTAATAACCTTGAAAATATCGCGCCAGGTACCGTGAGCCAGCACGAAGCCGCCGATGAGCGGGGCGGCGACCGGGGCGATACCGTTGATCATCATCATGATGCCCATCAGGCGGGCGGTCTGCAGACCGCTGGTGGAATCGGCCACGATAGCGCGGGCTAGCACCATGCCGATGGAGCCGGTAAAGCCCATCACGAAACGGGCCGCGATGAAGAGTTCAACGGTAGGGGCGAAAACGCAGACCAGGGCCGAGAGGGCACAGAGGGTTACACCGATAAGCAGGGGCAGACGGCGCCCGGTCTTGTCTGAAAGCGGCCCCACGATAAACTGCCCGGTGCCCATGCCCACCATGAAGGCGGTCAGGGTGAGCTGGGCGTAAGCGGTGGTGGTACCCAGATCAACCGCGATAGCCGGGAGTGCTGCCAGGTACATATCAATGGCGAGCGGGCCCACAGCCGTGAGCGACGCCAGGGTAATAATTGCAATCGGTGGTAGGCCCCGATCGGGTGCGGCGGCTGAGGTCATCGGTGGTGGGCCTTCCTCTGAGGGGCGGTTTTCAACCCGTCCATTCTACGCCCACTGGTTTCTTATTTGATAGGGAAACTAATGTGATGTTGCAGAAATGAAAAAATATGACCTACCGCTGAACATAGCGGACGCCCGCCCCCGCATAGGCGCTCGCGTAGGCTGCCAGCAGGTCGGCTTCTTGTTCTGCCCACATGTCCCAGTAGGGGCGGTAGGTTTCTCCGTCCCGGACTAGGGCCCGCTGCCTGCGGCGCGCGGTATCAAGCTCCACGAAAACACCCACATCGTGGGTACCGGTCAGGGCCCCTACCCCCTCAGCGATGAGCGCGCCGCCCGCCGCCTGCTGGGCAGCGGTAAAGGGGTGCGGGCCGGTTGCCTGAGAGCTACCCCAATCCCAGCCAAACCAGTGCGGGGTAGTCTCGGGGGAGCTGGCGCGTCCGTCCGCCACGGCCTCGGCAAGCTGCTGCCATACCAGGGCAGCTTGGGCCAGCCCGCTCCAGCCCTGATAGAGGTCTTCTAGATGAAAGACCTCGGCCGCGATACCTCGCTTGCTCAACCAGGTAGCCAGCTCAGCAGCCAGGGTGGTTTTACCCGACCCGCTGCGTCCGTCAATCGCCACCAGCAGCGGCCGCTCACCCCGCACCTGCTGGTGGGCCTGTGCCACCACCTCACCGAGCGAATCTAGCCCCGTTAGCTCAAGCACCCCGGCCTCCTTCGCCTTTGCCATAACTACTGCCCTCAGGCTACCGCACCGGGGCGCCCCTGCCCGCTTACCCGGCACAGGTTAACTGCTGTGGGTCTGGACCTGCTCGATGACTCCGGGCACGGCGTCCCGAATCATCTGGAAGGTCTCGTAGAAGTCGCTCATATCGCCGTACCAGGGGTCGTAGATGCCCAGCCGGTCAAGGGGCTGGTCTGCGACAGGCGGGTCGAACTCGCGCATGAGCCTAACCTTGGCCGCTGCCTCGTCGTTAGGGGCCATACGCTTAAGCGCCCGGTAATGGTTGGTGTCCATGGCTAGAAGCAGGTCGTAGCGGTCAAAATCGGCCCGGGTGAACTGCTGGGCTCGGTGGGAGCCGGTATTGATGTTGAGCTCATCGAGCACCTTCTTGGCTCGACGATCGATGGGATTGCCCTCTTCCTCATTGGAAATGCCGCTGGAAGCGACTTCTACGGCGAGCCCGGCTTGGGCGGCAGCTTGTTTGATAAGGTACTCGCCCATGGGGGAGCGGCAGATATTTCCGGTGCATACAGTCATGATTCGATACATGCTCACTATGTTCCCATGAAGCTTTCGGGAAAGGTGGGCGGGCAGAGAAGCTGAATAAAAAGTGGTAAAAAGTTCGCTCTAAGGCGGAAAAATAAGGGCAACCTGTGTATAGTCTTACAGGTACACACACTTGATGGTGGCTCTTAGGCAAGAAGGTTTGCCCGGTTCATACAGCAGTGAACTGAGAAGAGTAGCACCAGACACTCAGTTTCTTGAGTTCTTTCGAGATGACAAAAGCCCTGCAGGCCACACACCTGCGGGGCTTTTGCGTACTGCCTATAATGGGTGACATGAGTACCAGCACAACAGTCAACGACGACCGCCCTGAGGAACAGACCCCTAAACCTCGCCGCAGCAGGGGTAACCGCCTAGCTCTTGCCGCTCTACCGCTCATTTTCATTCTTGCGCCCTGGGTTCTAGCGCTGACTGCGCCTGAGCAAGTGGTGATTACTTCGATTCTGGTCGGCACCCCACTCGTCCTTGCGATTCTTGCCGCCTACGATGCGGCAACCTACCGACCTAATCTCACTTTCTGCCTGTTGGCCGCAGCCTGTATGTGGCTGGCTTCCAGGCTTTTTTATCCGGACGGAGCGGGCTGGTACGTTTGGGCGGTAATCATCATCTATATCGTGTCAGTCAGCCCCTGGCACAAAAAATTTGCGGACGAGTGGGGTACAAGTTCCGAGGGTAAAGAAGGCTCTGGAGGGAAAGAGTAATGCTCCGCTGGGAACTGCACCACCCTGTGGCAGGGCATCTGCTTCTGGAGCGTGGATCTGATGCCGAATTCATCGAGATCGACCCGGACTGGCCTATCAAAAAACCAGACGAGAAGTCACTGCACGCCCTTAACGAGTCTCCGGTAGGGGCAAAGATCCGTGAACGTATCGCCGAACGTATCGACCGGCCTAAGCAACGGGTGAGGGTGCTCGTTGACGGTGAAGTAGTGGGCCGGTATGACCATACTCCTACCAGCATTGCACTCAAGAAGAACCTTCTAGACGGAAAGTTCTCCCGGGCTAAGACCGCTGTTCCCACAGACCCCCAGCTTAAACTCACCACAAACTTTCTGGATGAGCTGCTGGTCGTGGCCTATAAACATGGGACAGCTAAGGAATATGTCGAGCTCGACGTGCCAGCCGGTAGCCGGTCAGAAGCCTACCGTGAGGCGCTTGAAAGAAGCCCCTCTCGACGGTTTGTTTTGCCCTTGCTGTTCGGTTTGGGCCGCTCTGCCTGGTTTCTCGCCATGCTGGTGCTTATGCCTGTGCTGGGTAGGGTAGTGCAGTGGCTAGTCGAACGTCTTCCCGATATAAATGCGCCCCAGATAGCCCTGCCTGTCCCAGAATTTACTCTTTCCCTGCCTGCCCCACCCCAGATAAGTCTGCCCGTTCCTTCCTGGCGCGTCCCCTGGCCTACTATTACTCCACCGGACTGGCTGCTTTTTCTTATGGAATACTCCAAAGCCTGGGTTCCTCTCGTCATCGGAATAGTCGCTGCAATTCTGGCTGTACGTAATGGGAAAAAATCTAAGCGCAGGAGGGCCGAGCTCGAAACTGACGGCAAAGAAGTCCAGAGATAGTACAGGGAAAACGCAAACACCGCGCGAAATATAATCAAGCTGACCATTTTCGCCGGTAAAGTTGGCTAGGACACACACTATCTGTATGAAGGATGAGATTGCCATGACTCAGCAGCCTACAAACCCTGAGCCCAACCTCCCTGGTGCAGGTCAGGCGGCGTCCGCCCAGGGGGTCCCACAGCCTGCGCCCGGCACCCAGGCACCCGATACTCTTATCGGCGGCCCTATGCCCCAACCTCCCGCTGACCCGAAAAAGAGAAACATGGGTCTGCTCATCGGCGGCCTGATGGCTATCGGTATTGCCATAGCTATTCTGGCTGGAATCTTCCTGACTGGCGCGTTTGGTGGGTCGAGTAAGGTCTCCAGCTACGACAAGTTTAAGGAAGGGATGCAGGAAGCCACAGCAGGCTCTGCCGCCTCTGTCTGTGCTGATAGCGGTGACACCATCTTGGAGTCAGCTCTTGAAGAGACTAAGCAACAGGGGGCTACCGATCTGGGTGTTGCCCCTGAAGATGTCAATATTTATATTTGCTCCCCGGCTGACTTGAGCAGCTTTGAAGGCATGATGGCTATTGACGATTCTTCGCCCCTCATTATGGGGTTCTACGTCAACGGTGCTTCAGTTGATGAGAATCAGGTTGCTGAATTTTCTCAGTCTGACTTTGAAGACGGCTGGGTTACCTATGGAGAGAACTGGATGGCTGTAGGTATGAACGCTGAAGAGAGCCTTAAGGCCAGCCTGCTCGATACCTTCAATGGTAAGGAAGCTGTGCTCAACTAAGACGTAGAGTCTCCGAAGTATCAGATCTGTCGGTACCCCCTTGTTGCGGGGTGCCGACTTTTTTTGTGTTCACTTTCAGGATTTTAAAAGGTGCGGACGCCGCCACCCGCCTTTGCCTTGCAAGGGCGGGGTGGGCGTCCGTCTACTCCCCACTAGCTTAAACTCTGACTGCGCAAAAAAGTTGAGTCTTTTTGACTCAACTCTGTTGACTTCTGCTCAAAACGTGGCAAACTAGATATCAAGACAAACGAGTTGAGCCTGCACGACTCAACTTGTTTGAAAGATGTACAGATAACCAAACCATAAGGAGTAAATATGTCACGTGCAGTAGGTATTGACCTCGGTACTACCAACTCAGTTGTATCAGTCCTCGAAGGCGGCGAACCCGTCGTCATTGCCAACGCAGAAGGCGCCCGCACCACCCCCTCCGTCGTAGCTTTCTCAAAGGACGGCGAAGTTCTAGTCGGTGACGTCGCCAAGCGCCAGGCCGTCACCAACGTCGACCGCACCATCGCCTCCGTCAAGCGCCACATGGGCACCACCTGGACCCAGGACATCGACGGCAAGGCATACACCGCCCAGGAAATCTCAGCCCGTACCCTCATGAAGCTCAAGGGCGACGCTGAAGCCTACCTGAACGACAAGGTCACCGACGCCGTCATCACCGTCCCCGCCTACTTCAACGACGCCGAACGTCAGGCCACCAAGGAAGCCGGCGAAATCGCGGGCCTCAACGTCCTGCGTATCGTTAACGAACCCACCGCAGCAGCCCTGGCCTACGGCCTCGACAAAGGTAACGAAGACGAACTGATCCTGGTCTTCGACCTCGGCGGCGGCACCTTCGACGTCTCCCTGCTCGAAGTTGGCAAGGACGAAGACGGCTTCTCCACCATCCAGGTCCGCGCAACCTCCGGCGACAACCGCCTGGGCGGCGACGACTGGGACCAGCGCATCGTCGACTTCCTGCTGGAGCAGGTCAAGTCCAAGACCGGCGCTGACCTGTCCAAGGACAAGATCGCCCTGCAGCGTCTGCGTGAAGCAGCAGAACAGGCCAAGAAGGAACTGTCCTCAGCAACCTCCACCAACATCTCCCTGCAGTACCTGTCCGTCACCCCCGAGGGCCCCATCCACCTGGATGAAAAGCTGACCCGCGCCAAGTTCCAGGACATGACCGCAGACCTGATCGAGCGCACCAAGAAGCCCTTCAACGATGTCATCTCTGAAGCCGGCGTCAAGGTTTCCGACATCGCCCACATCGTGCTGGTTGGTGGCTCCACCCGTATGCCCGCCGTCACCGAGGTCGTCAAGGAACTCTCCGGTGGCCGCGAACCCAACAAGGGCGTCAACCCCGACGAGGTTGTTGCCATGGGTGCAGCCCTGCAGGCAGGCGTGCTGAAGGGTGAGCGCAAGGACGTCCTGCTCATCGACGTCACCCCCCTCTCCCTCGGTATCGAAACCAAGGGCGGCGTGATGACCAAGCTGATCGAGCGCAACACTGCGATCCCCACCAAGCGCTCTGAAACCTTCACCACCGCTGAAGACAACCAGCCCTCAGTATCGATTCAGGTCTTCCAGGGCGAGCGTGAGTTCACCCGCGACAACAAGAACCTGGGCACCTTCGAACTGACCGGCATCGCACCCGCGCCCCGCGGCGTCCCCCAGATCGAAGTTACCTTCGACATCGACGCCAACGGCATCGTGCACGTCTCAGCTAAGGACAAGGGCACCGGCACCGAGCAGTCCATGACCATCACCGGCGGCACCTCCCTCTCCAAGGAAGACATCGACCGCATGGTCAAGGACGCCGAGGCTCACGCCGAGCAGGACAAGGCCCGCCGCGAGGCAGCCGAGACCCGCAACGCTGCTGAGAACACCGCCTACTCCATCGAGAAGCTCATCAAGGACAACGACGAGAAGCTGCCCGAGGACGTCAAGACCGAGGTTCAGGCCGACGTTGACGCCCTGAAGGCTGCCCTCGAAGGTGAAGACGATGACGCCGTCAAGGCCGCTTTCGAGAAGCTGCAGGCATCTCAGACCAAGCTGGGCGAGGCTCTCTATGCTCAGGCTCAGGCAGATGCAGCAGCCGGTGAGGGCACCAAGGCTGAGGACGACGACGTCGTTGACGCCGAAGTAATCGATGAAGAAGACGAGAAGAAGAACTAATCATGGCTGAGAACACCAACGAGCCCGTAGATAACCAGCCCGAGGGCGCCGACCCTCTGGAGGAAGCCTTCGCCGCCCCGGCTGCTGAAGGCCACCCCGAGCCCGAAGGTGTAGCTGCTGACGCTGCGGCAGATGAGGATTCTGCCGCAGCCGAGGCTGGCGAAAGTGCAGAGGCAGCTGAGAGCGCTGACGCGGCCCTGGCCGCCGAGCGTCTCGAGGATCTGCGCCGCCTTCAGGCCGAGTTCACCAACTACAAGAACCGCACCGCCAAGGAAAAGGACCAGCTACGCGATTTCGTTATCGCCGACCTGGTTGCCGCCCTGCTGCCCGTCATCGACGATATCGATGCCGCCCGCAAGCACGGCGACCTTGAAGAAGGCCCCTTCGCCGCGATTGCCAATAAGCTCGAAGAAACCCTGACCAAGCAGGGCCTTGAGCGATTCGGTGAGGTTGGCGAACCCTTCAACCCCCAGGTGCACGAGGCTGTACTGCAGCAGCCCACCAGCGAGGTTGAGCCTGACTCAGTCTCCATGGTCCTGCGCAACGGTTACAAGGTGAAGGACCGCGTGGTCCGCACCGCCCAGGTAGCCGTAGCGGTAGCAGAATAAGGACGCGGGCGGGCACCCGGCCTGATACGTCAGGCTGGGTGCCCGCCCCTTCTATCACCATCACCCCTAAAAGAGACACGATCTACCTCGGAAGGAGAGGCATATGGCGAGCGAAAACTGGCTCCATCAAGATTTTTATAAGGTACTAGGCGTAGCCGAGGATTCCTCCGAGGCAGATATCAAGAAGGCCTACCGCAAGCTGGCCCGCAAGTACCACCCCGACCAGAACCCCGGTGACGAGGCCGCTGAGAAGAAATTCAAGGAAGTCTCAGAAGCCTACGACGTACTCTCAGACCCCAAGCAGAAGGAAGAATACGACCAGATCCGTAAGTACGGCGCTGCCGGATTCGGCGGGGCTGGTGGCGGCTTCCCGGGTGGTTTCCCCGGCGGCGGCAACTTCAGCTACTCCACCAGCGGCGGCGCTGGCGGTATCAACATCGAAGACCTGCTCGGCGGCATGTTTGGTGGTGGTGGCTTTGGCGGGGCCGGACGCTCCGCCGGCAGTTTCCCTGGCGGTGCGGGTGGCTTCCCCGGTGGTGGCTTCTCAGCCCCCAAGGGTGAGGACGCCACCACCAGCGCCCGCATCACCATCCAGCAGGCCTACGACGGCGCTGAGGTCTCGGTCTTCCGCCCTGGCGGATCCCAGACCAAGGTTCGCCTGCCGCGCGGCGTCAAGGACGGCCAGAAAATCCGTGCCCGCGGTAAGGGGCACCCCGGTGCTGGTGGGGCAGGGGACCTGATCGTCACCGTCCGCGTGGACTCCCACCCCGTCTTTGACCGCGAGGGTGATAACCTGCTCGTGCGTGTGCCCGTCACCCTGGAAGAAGCCGTCAAGGGCGGCGTGATTGAGGCCCCCACCCTCGACGGCGGGAGCGTCAAACTCCGCCTGGCTGCCGGTTCACCGGCCGGGCGTAAGCTGCGTGCTAAGGGCCGCGGCTTCGTGACCAAGAAGGGCACCGGCGATATGCTGGTTATCCCTGAGGTGCAGCTGCCCACTAACCTCACACCCGAAGCTGAGGCAGCTCTCGACGCCTTCTTCGCGGTTGCGCCGCAGGCCAACCCCCGTGAGGACCTGCTGAGGAAAGCTGGTGACTAAGAATGGCTCTCGAATCTGACCGCCCGGTCTTCGTTATCTCTGTAGCTGCCGAACTGGCCGGTATGCACCCGCAGACCCTGCGCCAGTACGACCGGCTAGGGCTGGTGCAGCCCCAGCGCGCACCGGGGCGGGCCCGCCGCTACTCCGAGCGCGACGTGCAGAAACTCCAGGAGATTCAGGAGCTCTCCCAGTCCGGCGTCTCGCTCGAGGGTATCAAACGTATCATGCAGCTGGAGAACCAGGTGGAGGCCCTGCGAGCCCGCATGGGCGAGCTGCAGGCTGAAAATGAGGCCCTGCGCAACCGTCTGCAGGAGAACTCTCGCATCTTTGCTGCCGGAACCTCAGGTGGGGCTGTGCACCTGGCTCGGGGCAAGCGTCCTGCTGCCCGCCAGACCTCCCAGGCCGTGGTGCTCTACCGGCCGCGCTAAGTCCGCCCCTCGGTCTTGGCTGTAGCGATGGTTGCCATCAGCGCGAAAGAGATTCGCGCTGATGGCAACCATCGCTACATTCAAGACATGGGCTGACCACAGCACCACAAAAAACTTTCGGAATAAAGTAATATAGGCTGATGTTGAACCTCCTGTAAACGATCAACACAGCACCGAAAGGTAAACGAAATGACCAGCATCAGCACCGCCCCCGACCTGCGCCCCAGCCTGCCCAGCGTTGATAACACCGCCTTCCAGATGGGGCTAGACACCTTCGGCGACACCACCGCCGACCTGGCAGGCAACCGCCTGCACCACGCCCAGGTGATTCGCAATGTCCTTGAGCAGGGCCAGCTGGCCGACCGTGTCGGCGTTGACTTCTTCGGTATCGGTGAGCACCACCGTCCCGACTACGCCGTCAGCGCCCCCGACACCATCCTGGCGGGCCTGGCAACCTCCACAGAGCGCATCCACCTAGGTTCGGCCGTCACCGTCCTCTCCTCTGACGACCCCATCCGCGTCTACCAGCGCTTCGCCACCATCAACGCCCTCAGCAAGGGCCGCGCCGAAGCCGTACTGGGCCGCGGCTCCTTCACCGAGTCCTTCCCCCTCTTCGGCTACAAGCTTGAAGACTACAACTCCCTCTTCTCTGAGAAGTTTGACCTCTTCACCAAAATCATCACCCAAGAACCTCTCAATTGGAACCCCGGCAACCGCGAGCCCCTGGTCAACCAGGAGATCTATCCCAAGACCGAGGGTATTCTTAAGCACTGGCTGGCTGTTGGTGGCAGCCCCGAATCTGTTGCCCGCGCGGCCCAGTACAAGACCCCGCTCATGCTCGCTATCATCGGAGGCCCCGCTGAGCGCTTCAAGCCCTACACCGACCTCTACCGCCGAGCCAATGAGCAGCTAGGTAATGGTGATTTGCCTATTGCTGTCCACTCGCCCGGCCACATCGCCGAGACTGACGAAGAAGCCCGCAATCAGCTGCGCGAACACTGGATCGCTAACCGCAACAAGATCGGTGCTGAACGCGGCTGGGGTCCGGCAGGGGAGCGCGAATTTGAGCACGAAATTGAACACGGTGCCCTCTATGTGGGTTCTCCCGAAACCGTCGCCCAGAAGATTGCCGATACCGCCAAGAAGCTGGGCATCAACCGCTTTGATCTGAAGTTCTCTAATGGTGCTCTAGCCCATGAGCACTCCATGAACTCGATTGAACTCTACGGCACCAAGGTGATGCCGCGCGTCCGAGAGCTGCTGGCAGGTCACTAAACCCCAGCTGGCGAGACCAAATAGGGTCTGCCCCTCCCCGGCGATATAGTAGAAGAGCGCCCCACCGGCCATGCGGCTTGGTGGGGCGCTCGTTTCATCACGCCCGTCGCACAGGTTCCCTCACCCAAGCGACGAACCCAAGGAAAACACATGACCGTCCAAGACATCTTGAGTGCGATCAGCTCCCTGATTTGGGGGCCCTTCGTCCTGATACCCCTGCTCCTCGGCACCGGTATCTACCTCACCATCCGGCTGGGCTTTATCCAGCTCACAAAACTAGCCGTCGCCAACCGGCTAGCCTTCCTCGAACGCAAGGACGAGGACGCCCCCGGCGGCGACATCTCCCAATTCCAGTCCCTCACCACCGCCCTGGCAGCCACCGTGGGCACCGGCAACATCGTGGGTGTTGCCACCGCACTCTCTATCGGCGGCCCCGGCGCCCTCTTCTGGATGTGGATTACGGCTCTCTTCGGTATGGCTTCCAAATATTCCGAGGCCTTTCTCGGCGTGCGCTACCGCACCACCGACGCCAAGGGGGAAGTCTCCGGCGGCCCCCAGTACTACCTCCAGCGCGGCATCAAAGGCCCCCTGGGCAAATTCCTAGCCCTCTTCTTCGCGGTAGCCGCCGTGCTGGCGTCCTTCGGCATCGGCAATACCGCCCAGGGTAACTCCATTGCCCACAACCTTGAAGATACCTTCCACCTGCCCGCAGCCCTCACCGGCATCGTGCTGGCCCTCATCACCCTCTTCGTGCTGATGGGCGGTATCAAATCTATCGGGCGGGTAACCAGTGCCTTCGTGCCGGTTATGATCCTCTTCTATGTGGGCGGGGCCCTCTATATTCTGGGTGTGCACGCCGCTGACCTGCCCGCGGCCTTCGGCCAGATTTTTGCGGACGCCTTCACCGGCTCCTCCGCTGTCGGCGGCTTTGTGGGCTCCACCCTCATGTACGCCGTGCAGTACGGCGTGGCCCGCGGTATTTTCTCCAATGAATCCGGCATGGGCTCTGCCGCTATCGCCGCGTCAGCCGCCCAGACCACCCACCCGGTGCGACAGGGCATGGTATCGATGACCCAGACCTTCATCGACACCATCATCGTGGTCTCCTGTACCGGCCTGGTTCTGGTTGTCACCGGTATCTGGCACGCTAGCGACCCCGCAACCGGCGAGCAAATCTCTGCTTCCGTGATGACCAGCCAGGCCTTTGCCTCGGTAATAGGCCCCGCGGGAAGCTGGATCGTGACCATCGGCCTGGTGCTCTTTGCCTACTCCACCATTCTGGGCTGGGCCTACTACGGCGAACGCAACATCGAGCGCCTCTTTGGTCGCCGCGGCGTTACTCCCTACCGCCTTTTCTTCGCGGTGATCGTCTACTTCGGTTGCACCATGGAACTGACAGTGGCTTGGACCTTCTCAGACATCGCCAACGGACTCATGGCCATTCCCAACCTCATCGGTCTACTCCTCATGTCGGGGCTAATCGTTCGAGAGACCAAGTACTACCTGGCCAACGACCCCAAGCTCACCGCATCTAAGGCTGAGATCGACGCCTTTATGCAGGGGCACCCCGGAGCGATTGACTCCTACGAGAAAACGGGGCAGTAAGAAGACCCTCTACCTATAAAAGAGGCGGGTACCCGCACACCTATGGTGTGTTCGGGTACCCGCCTTTTTTACACAGCTAACGAATTTTTACCGACGAATGTAGGTCAGGTCGTGGGCCCGGCGGCCCGCCTCACCTGCCTTGCGTTCGAAGCTGGTGACCACGCGTCCGTCCCAGCGAGGGGCCCAGCCGCCAACAGGGTCTTCATCGGTGGTGTTTTCACCGGCGTGGGCATTGGTGAAATCGGGGTGGGCATCGAGTACCTCGCGCATGACCAGGGCGTATTCCTCCCAGTCAGTAGCCAGACGCCAGATACCACCGGGCTTAAGAACCCGGGCCACCTTATCTGCAAAGGCAGGGGAGACCAGACGACGCTTGTGATGGCGGGCCTTGTGCCAGGGGTCGGGGAAGAAGACCCAGAGTTCATCAACCGAAGACTCTTCGAGCAGGTTATCCAGCAGCTCGGGTGCATTAGCCTGGGCCACACGCACATTCTCAACCCCGGCCTGGCCCATCTTGAGCAGTAGGTCAGCGATGCCGGGGGTATAGACCTCAACAGCCAGGAAGTTAGCCTCGGGTACCTGGGCAGCCCGATTGACGATAGCCTCGCCCAGGCCGGAGCCGATTTCAACTACGAGAGGGGCGCCGGTGCGTCCATAGAGGGCCTGCTGATCAAAGACTGCGCCCTCAGCAACCGAGGTATCGCCGATGTTGCGGGGAAGGTCAAGCACGTGGGTGGGGGCGTAAGTATCCCAGGCCTTCTGGCGGCGGGCAGTCAGGCGGTCGCCGCGGCGGACGAACGAGTAGGGCTGACGGTGGAATTGTTCGGGCACGGGAGCGGTTAGGTCTTCGCCTGCCGCTGCACGCTCGGCCTTAGCGGCCAGGTCCTGCTTTTGCTTGTTGGTTTCCATAACTCTCCTTACGAGGTTGAAACAGATAAACCGGCGCGCACGGAAACGCAAAGTGCCGCCGGTAGGGGAAAGAAAGACTTCCCCAAGTATATCGTCACAGATAGACACCGGGGCAGGCTGAAAACAGCCTGCCCCGGTGGAGGGTCCCTGACGGTTCTACTTAGTAGATAACGCGGCCCTGGGTGACGCCCATGTGCTCAAAGTTATCGTCTGAATCGCCGTCCATCTCATCGATGACAGTAACTGCTACGAACAGCTCGTACTGGACGTTCCAGAAAGGGAAATTCACGTAATAGCGCAGGGGAATCTCTACGGACTCACCGGGCTGTAGGACGCCGGAGTAGGTCCAGGTAAAGGAGGGGGAACCCCAGCCTGCCTGTCCAGCGTACGCGAAGGTAACGAGCGGATCGCTTGAGTTAACGTAGGTACCGGCCCGGTTTGAACCGGTGGCGTCTGTAGCAACATCGTTCATGTCGGTCAGTAGGGTGCCGCTGGGGTTCACTGCGGGCACCGTACCAACGTTGGTGATGGTCATGGTGTTGGGGAAAGACGCGTAGGCAGCAACGTTGGTTCTTGTGGTCGGACCACGATAGATGGGGCTATCGTAGACCGGCTGAAAAGTTGACCAGTCCACAGTGGGATCAGAGAGCAGAATTGCTAGATCGGTGCGGGGGATCTCTTCGAAGCTCGCTGCGTAAGCGGGGATAGCACTGGTAGCCAGGACGGCAGGAGCAGCCCAGGCACCAGCCTTCAGTACGGTGCGGCGTTTGGGAGTGTGCGCAGTCATTGTGTGTGCTTTCTTGTTTAGGCGAAACGGCCTGCTGCAAGCAGACGGTCCATGTTTCGTTCTGCGATAGCAGTAATGGTTACGAAGGGGTTAACACCAATTTTGCCAGGAATCAGGGAGCCGTCCATAACAAAGAGACCGGGAACCCCCTTAACTTCACCGTTGAGGTCGGTGGTTTCACCGATGACGGCACCGCCGAGGGGATGGTAGGTGAAGTAGTCAGCGAAGGTCTTGCCGTCCTTGAAGAGACCCTTGTTGTAGCTGGTTCCTGAGTTAGCGGCGTTCATCTTATCCATGAAGGCCCTAGCTGCTGCAACGCCGGGGGCTGCCTTGGCAGAGTCCCAATCCAGTTCCATAGAGCCGGTTGAGTTGTTCCAGGTGAAGGTGCCCTTGTTGGGGTTGTTGGTGATAGCCAGGTAGAGGCCGATACGCATATCGATACCTGCGGGGAAGGGAGCCAGTTCGGCAAAGACCGAGTTGGTGGAGTTATCCCAGTTGGAGACGCCCATGGCGGGAATACCGGACTGGTAGCCGCCGGTCGCAGCGTTCATATTACGGGCAACCATGATATTGCCGTTGGGGCCCCAGTTGGTACCAAGGGTCGCGGGCAGGTTCTTGATGGTACCGAAGTTCTTGGCCTGCAGGAGCAGGCGGTTGGTACCGACGGAACCGGCGGCCATGATGACGCGGTCATAGA
The DNA here is from genome assembly GCF_928381415.1 of Rothia nasimurium. Taxonomy (GTDB): domain Bacteria; phylum Actinomycetota; class Actinomycetes; order Actinomycetales; family Micrococcaceae; genus Rothia; species Rothia nasimurium_H. Next base: position 320,456 of record NZ_CAKMSF010000002.1, on the reverse strand, counting down.
CCTTCTTGGTGGTGCTGACCAGGTTGCCCTTGAAGTCGATGGTCTTCAGATCGAGAGTAAAGGTGCCATCGGCCTGCTGGGTAATGGAGGTTACCTCGGTCATGGCGGTCAGGTTGACCTTGCCGGTTGCGAAGGCGGTGGCAAGGATGGTCTTGGGCAGGGACTTCTTGCCGTAGTCGTTACCGAAGATGACCTGGCCGCCCAGGGCTGACTTGGGTACGCGGGCAAAGTTCTCGCGGCGCATGTAGTCCCAGTCGTAGACGTTGGGGACGAACTGGTGCTTGAAGCCGGCCTTGGCTGCCTGGGAGGCTGATACGCGTGAGAACTGGTACCACTTGGAGGTGCCTACGATATCGGTGGGGGGTGCTGCGACGCCCAGGTTGGCGTTGGCGCGGGGGAAGTAGGTTGCGTACATTTCAGCAGCATCAAGCTGGGGGAGGACCTGCTGGAAGTAGGACTGAATAGGGGTAACGGCCATGCCGCCGTTGGCGAGAGAGCCACCACCGACACCCTTACCTACGTAGACCTTCATGTTAGCGAAGCGCTCAACGCCGAGTACGCCGGCTGCACGGCCGATGGATCGGTTGACGAAGTCCATGCCTGCGATGCTTGAGAGGGGCATGTCGGTGCGGTTTTCGAACCACATGGAACGCTCGGTGGGGGAGGTCATCTGGTCAAACTTGTAGCCGTTTGACTTGGCTGCCATGTTTTCCCAGTCTGCACCCATCTCGATCATGTCGACGGTGTAGCCCTTTTCGGTCAGGGCGCGGGCGGCTACAGCGCCGCCGTAGCCGGAGCCGATGATAGCGATACGCTTCTGGCCGTTGGCGTGGGCGTTAGTGGTGGTTGCTGCGGTCAGAGCGGACGCGGCGGATGCAGCTGCGGTCAGCTTCAGGGCTGAGCGACGGTTTGGGGTAAATGACATGGGTGTGTCCTCTTCTAAAAGTACAGGTGCGAGACCGAGTGGGGTGACGCTCGTCAGCCTTGGGGGAGACCGCGAGAGCTTTGTGGGCTATTTCGTGAGTATTCTACGGAATATTTTCAGAATGCGAAAAGTCCTGTCCCCACTTTAGCGGTATTTTGGGTGCGCTTACGTCGCACGATGTAGGGGTAGGAGGGTCTATTACGTTCTTCTGTGCTGGAAAATTTATCGCCAGGAGCAGACGGCGTCGCAGTCCTGTCTAAATATGAAAGACATATAAAGAGGTGGGATGGTTTCCATATTTTTTCAAAAAGAAGTAATGCTTGATGAATCAAGGGAAATTTAAAAAGACAGCCTTTGGGTGCGCGGCTCCTTGCTCTTATTTTTAAAAACCATCTGTACTACTTCATGAGTCAAACTTGTGTGATGGATACGAAAAATTATTTTGAGCTGCTGGCCGAGTCGTCGATGGCTCGCGGGTCGGTGGGGGTGCCAAAAGTGGGCTTTGCCTGCTGAATAATGGGCAGGGAGCCGGTGTGTAGTGGGATGCTTCCCGTATTGACGTCGTCAATGGTGATGTCGTAAACCTCTGGCTGAGTGGACTGGGCGTCGTCAGCCAGCATTTTTTCGGTGATGACTTTAAGGCTGGTGGTATCGGGGTGTTCTAGAACCGGGTTCTTTTGGGTGAGGTCAACTTCATGATCGATTTGGGCGTCCAAGCCGCCCGGGTGGCCGTACATAAAGCTGTCGATGTTATCGACCGTTGCTTCGAAGTTGGGGTCGTGAGTGAGGTACTTTTTGGTTTCGCGGGCTACCAGGCCAGAGAGCAGTAGCAGGCCGATGAGGTTGGGGATGGCCATGAGGCCGTTCATGATATCTGAGAAAGTGAAAACCAGAGTGAGCGGGGCGATGGCGCCAAGCCCACAGACCAGGGCAAAAATCATCCGATAGCTAACGATAGCCTTGGCGCCACCACCGAGTGACTCTAGGGCGCGTTCGCCGTAGTAGGACCATCCGAGCACGGTGGAGTACCCCAGGAGGACCAGGCAGAAGGTGACGACGTAGCCGCCCCAGTCGCCGGGAAGACCGGTAGCAAAGGCAACTGATGTCGAGGTGGCTGGGTCATCACCTTGCCAAGCGCCGGTGGTTAGCAGAATGAAGCCCGTCATTGAGATCACCACGATGGTGTCGACGAAGGTCTGCGTCATGGAAGCTAGGCCCTGGCGCACAGGGTGGGAGGTGGTGGCTACGGCCGCTGGAATGGCCGCGGTGCCCATGCCAGATTCGTTGGAGAACAGGGACCGTTGGGCGCCGACCTGTAAGGCAAAAATCATTCCGGCACCGACAGCTCCTCCGAGGGCGCCTTCGCCGGTAAAGGCACCCCGCAGAATCATGGTGAAAACCTCTGGAAGCATATGGGCGTTGATGGCCACAATGTAGGCCCCAAACCCCAGGTAGAGCAGAATCATGAGGGGTACACAGAAGGCGGTTACCTTTGAAACCGTTTTAATGCCGCCGAGCAGGGCTGCTGCTGTTCCCAGGGTAAGGACACCCGCGGTGAGGTAGGGCGGAATGTTGAAGGAGTGCTCCAGGTTGGCTGAGATGGCGTTGGCCTGGGTCATGTTCCCAATGCCGAAGCAGGCGAAAACACAGCAGACAGCGAACATGGTAGCGAGGAATTTACCAAAGCGGTTGGGAATGCCTCGCTGGAGGTAGGCTTGCGGGCCGCCGGTGAGTTCGCCCATCTTGTCTCGATGGCGAAAGCGGACACCCAGAAAGCATTCGGCATATTTTGAAGCCATACCGAAAATGGCGGTAATCCACATCCAGAAAAGAGCGCCAGGGCCGCCGATGCTGAGGGAAAGCGCAACACCAACAATGTTGCCGGTGCCTACGGTGGCGCCGAGGGAGGTGCTCATGGCCTGGAAGGAGGATATTTCTCCTTTGGCTCCTTCCTGACGGGAGCGCCGTCCGAACTGCAGGCTCATGGCCTTGGTGAAGAGTCTCAGTTGAATGAGGCCTAGCCTGACGGTGAGGAAGATGCCGGTGCCAATGAGGAGGGGAAGGAGTAGAAAAGGTCCCCAGATGAAGCTGCTGGCTGTGTCGAGTGCTTCTTGTAGGGCGCCCACTCTTCTAACCCCTTCTTTCTCTGTGGTCTAACTCTCGTTAATTTATCATAAGGCTGATGATTAGCCTGCTTCCTGTTGGTTTATTAAGGATAGAAAAACCGCCTTCACTCCGTAGGGGTAAAGGCGGTTAGACAGAAGAGATCTGGGGTTACTACTTCTTGCTGGAGAAGAGTAGGGCCAGGCCTGCGCCGAGTAGTACGGCGTCCTTGGCCATTGCGGTGCCTTCCTGGGTGGGGCGTATGCCGTCTTCCTTGGTGAGCGAGTCAATGTTGAAGTACATGCTCAGAAGGCCTGCTGAGAAGGCGGTCAGGCCCAGGCCTGCCAGCTTTGCGGGGACGAACGGGGTCAGCAGGGTGGCGCCGAGCAGGGTTTCACTGGTTGCCAGTAGCTTGCCGAACTGCTTGTCAGAAAGCTTCGATACCTGGGGGACGCCGTTGGCAGCCATGCCCTTGAGGTGGCTGTAAGTCTCTTCGTCCATGGAGAGCTTGTTGATGCCCTGATCAAGAATAAGGGCACCAGCGGTGAGGCGGAGGGCGGCGTTAGAAAGCTTAGGCATGAGAATTCCTGTCCTAGTGGGGCTCGGCTGCGGTAACAAACCGAGAAATTTTGTTTCCGTGTAAACATTCTAGCGTGTGGAGAGCCACTTAGATAGTGGGATTAAGCGACTCTCAAGGGGGCAGCTATCAACATTAACGGAACAAATACCCCTGCTAGAAGGACTACACTTGAGCTGAACTATAACAAAATACCGGTCTGGAAAGGCGCGTTACCCCCTGTTCTTATCGAATATGAAGGGTCGCGTTCGCTCCTGGCAGGACTTTGACTCTTATAAGGGGGCGCTCATGGCTACAGCCGAGCACACACCTGATGCGCAGGCAACCGAAGGTCTGCAACGAGGTTTATCAAACCGTCATATCCAGCTCATCGCTATCGGCGGTGCAATCGGCACGGGCCTCTTCATGGGCTCAGGCAAGACCATCTCGCTGGCAGGCCCCTCCCTGCTCCTGGTCTACGCAATCATTGGTTCTGTTATTTTCTTGGTGCTCCGCGCTATGGGAGAGCTGTTGCTCTCCAACCTCAAGTACAAGACCTTCAACGATTTCATCACAGACCTGCTAGGCCCTAGTGTCGGCTTCCTTATGGGCTGGTCCTACTGGTTTACCTGGGTCGTCATCGGTGTTGCCGATATCATCGCCATCACCAGCTACGTTCATTTCTGGTGGCCTGACCTCCCCGCCTGGATTCCAGCCCTCTGCCTCATCGGCCTGCTGCTGGCCCTGAACCTACCTAGCGTGAAGAACTTCGGTGAAATCGAGTTCTGGTTTGCGCTGATTAAGATTGTGGCTATCGTCCTGCTCATTATCGTGGGCCTGGTGATGGTCTTTGCAGGTTTTACCTCACCCAACGGTGACAAGGCATCCGTGGCAAACCTGTGGAACGATGGGGGTTTCTTCCCCATGGGCGCAAGCGGCTTCTTTGCGGCCTTCCAGATCGGTATCTTTGCCTTCCTGGGAGCTGAGCTCATCGGCACCACTGCAGCTGAAACTAAAGACCCCACCAAGACCCTGCCCCGGGCCATCAACGCGGTGCCGGTGCGTATCATCGTCTTCTACGTACTGACCCTGGCCGTGATTCTCATGGTCACCCCCTGGCGCAACATCGACCCCAACCAGAGCCCCTTCGTTGAGATGTTCACCCTGGCAGGTTTGGGTTTTGCCGCCCACCTGGTGAACTTCGTGGTGCTCACCAGTGCGACCTCGTCCGCTAATTCGGGCATCTTCTCAACCTCCCGCATGATTTACGGCCTGGCGCAAAACGGCAGTGCCCCCGCCATCTTCGGCAAGCTCTCCAAAAACGGCGTGCCCCGCAACGGCCTCTTTCTGACCACCGTGTTACTTTTCTCAGGCCTGATTCTGCTCTATGCGGGTGACTCTCTCATTGCCGCCTTCACCCTGGTAACCACGGTGGCATCGGTGCTGACCGTTGTGACCTGGTCGCTCATCATGATCGCCTACCTCAAGTACCGCAGGACCCGCCCGGAATTGCACGAGGCGTCCGTCTACAAGCTGCCCGGTGGCGTCTTTACCTGCTACGCTGTGCTGGTCTTCTTTGTGGGCGTCATCGTGCTGCTCTTTATGTACGAAGACACCCGCCAGGCCCTGATCGCCATGCCGGTCTGGTATGCCCTGTTAGGTGCTGGCTGGTGGCTGATCTATCGCAAGAACCGCGGCCAGACCCTCACCGCCCGTGCCGAGGAGAAGTCCAAGCACCACTAGCCCGCAAAAGCTGACCTGTAAGCGGGCTGGTCAGGGCAGGTTGCTAGGACGCCCTGCATAGCCCGCTTTTCAGCGCTGGTGACAGTGAGCTGGTAGGCAGCTTTGACTGATACCTGCCGTGCCACATACTCGCAACGGTAGCCTGGCTGGGGGAGCCAGGCGTCCGCGCTCTTATCGGACTTCTCGGTATTGGCCGCCTGCCCCGCAGCCTGTAGGTTGAGAGGGTCGTTAGCGAGCAGGACGCGCTCTTCTGCACTCCACTGCCAGGCCCCCGAAGACCAGGCGTTGGATAGGGCCACTACATGGTCAATGGGGACAGCCTCACTGGTCTTAGGCCCGCGCGTAAAGTCGATAGTCTCAGCCGTATAGGGGTCGATAAAATTCCCCGAGAGAACGTAGCAGTTACTTGCAACGTCAAGATCGGTCAGGTCACGGGTGAGAATATCGTTGCGCTGATCGCAGCCATTGCGGTCAATATCGGCCCACGGGTCTCCGTACGCATCTCGCTTGTACCTGGCCTGGGCGTAGGGCTCAGCTACCGTCAGGGTAGCAAGCACCTCACTTGCTGTGGAATAGGTCTGCACCCCGGATCCAGCAAAACCGGTGCTCACGGCGGTGCCTGCCGGATTGAGCAAATCATCGAGGGCAGCGCGGACGTTCCACTCGTGAGAGCGCAACCAGAGCACACCACCCACCAGCAAGACCATAACCAACAGAAGGGCTAGCGCCCGCCGCAGCCCGCGGGGCAGATCCGCTACAAAGCGGACGCCCGCACGGATTTGGCGGTCACTGGGCGCAGAAAAACGGGGAGCGGACGGACGTTTACGGGAGGCACTCATAGGCAACCCATTCTAGCGCTGGGAGCTGGGCACCTCTCCCCTTAAAAATCGTCAATTGATATGAAACCGCTACCGGTCACCGGAACCATGGGGATAGATCCGGTACTGGGGTGGGCAGTATTCACCGAAAGGCTACCCGTCGGGTCATCTGACTGGTAGTAATCAGGGTGGTCACAGCCCATGCCCCGGTGCATGGCTTCAATGACGCCTTCTGCGGCGTCCGAAACCGACAGGAAATTTCGAGCCCAGCGGCCGCCCGGCGCGGGAGCCGTCCACCCGGCCTTTTCTAGCATCTCCGTATCAAGCTCCACTTCGATGGCCTCAAACTCGTCGGGGGACGTGAGCTCACAGAAGTAACCGGCAGGCGAACGGAAGATACTCACAAAGTTAGTGACGTCCTCCGTTTCCACTATCTCAGGAGAGAGGTAGTAGATCCGCAGTGAAAGGGTCCAGGGCAGTTCATCAAGACGCTGCTTAGTGACCGATAGGAGCTGCTGCCAGGCACGGGCGGTACGCTCACTCTCGGTCAGCACTTTTGGCTGTACCACGCCGATACCCTGGGCCTGAATCTCTTGAATGTTGAGAGGCTCGGTGGGGTCAACCGGGGGCTGGTTAATGGGGCGAGCTGGCAAAGCGGGTGAACCGCCTAAGGCCATCGCGTCGTTGAGCATCTGGCGGCCAGCCTGCAGAGCCAGGTGCCAAGAGCCGTACTTGGCTCGTACCGTACCTAGATGGGGCACGCGTCCGCTCCGGGTAGGGTCTTCAGCCCAGCTGCCGTAGAGCAGAACCGAGGGTTTACGGTCGTAGCGGATACAGTAGTTCAGGAACTCGCCCAGAGTATTGCGGAAGGTGCGCTCGCTCAGGGTGCCAGCCTCGAGTTTAATACCCTGACCCTCAGCATCCGGCGGGCAGGCCCCCACCTTGAGCAGGGCCTTGGACCAGGAACGGTCCCCCAGACGGTCCTCAATCAGTGCCCGGGACGGGGGCCAGGAGAAATCCCCGCGAGAGATATGGGCAATCTCCTGCGGCAGATGAGCGAGAAAGTCGTCGTAGGCCTGCTCTTCGAGCTCGGTATAGGGGTGTTCCGCCATGTATTTGAGGGCCGCACCGATACGCCCGACAATTCCGGCAATTGCCTCAGCGGGGACCGCAAAGGACTCCAGCATACGCGGAAGATCCTGGATGATGGTTGGGTCAAGACCTACCGCCGCGTATTCATAGTCGGGCTCAAAATCAAAACTGATAGCTACTGCGTACCAGATAGCCGAGGCCATGAGCACATTTGAGTGGGTTTGCCCCTGGCTACCGCTAAAGAGCCAGCGGCCAGAATGAACGGCCTGATCTAGTAGGTCGCGATCGATATCGGGGTAGAGCACGGACGCCCGGTGTACGGCTTCAGAGGACGTCCAGCCCATGCGCGCCAGGCCGCTTAACAGAGAATCGTAGCGTTCACAGAACTCTGTATAGGTAAGATCAGCTGCGTCTGGCACGGTGGTTCTCCAAAGCAAGGTTGAATAAGGGCGTGGTAGCGGTACAAGAGACTCGGCGTAGGTCTGGTGATGCCGGTGCCGAAAATATATACCCTGTATGACTACTACTTTATGTGGTGTTAACCCTCTCTGCCCACTGCAAGCGTAACTATTACACACAGGGTTGGTGGTACACGCTGTCTTATGTGAATCAGGTGACTAGAACGCTCTTTGAACCCAGGCCTCTTGCTGAACCCGGTCATAAAACCGGTATGAGAAACTAGAAACTATGACACACGCAGGCCCGGTAGCAGAACCCCACGCCCCCCTTCCCTCAATCGAGGAACGTATCGCTGTAGAACTCGGTGCTCGGGTTGACCAGGTGCGCTCGGCTGTAGCCCTGCTTGATGATGGGGCCACCGTGCCCTTCATTGCCCGCTATCGCAAGGAAGCCACAGGCGGGCTGGACGATGCCCAGCTACGCACTCTTGCTGAACGCCTGCGTTACCTGCGGGAACTCGAAGAGCGCCGGGCAGCTATTGTGCAGACCCTGCACGAGCGGGCCCTGCTCACCGACGAACTGGCCGCCGCGCTGGCGTCCGCGCCCACCAAAAACGAGCTCGAGGCGCTCTATGCGCCCCACAAAACCAAACGCAAGACCCTGGCTTTTCTCGCCCGTGAAGCCGGGCTGGAATCCCTGGTTGAAGATCTGCTCGAAGTTCCCTTTGCCCCCACTGCCGACATCGCTGACGCCTACGTTGAGCCTGAACTGGCCGATGCCGAACCCGGTACCGTTGAGGCTACCGTCGCCTCGGTCGACAACGCACTAGACGGAGCCCGGGCTATCTTGATTGAGCAGGCCATGACCGACCCCGCCCTGGCCGAAACCCTCCGCCAGCGCTTTGTACGCCGTGGCGTTATCACCTCCCGCCTGATTCCCGGTCAGCAGGAGGCCGGGGCGAAGTTCAGCGATTACTTCGAGTTCAACGAAGAAATCCGCCGTATCCCCTCCCACCGGGTGCTGGCCCTGCTCCGTGCCGAAAAAGAAGGGGCCGTGAAGGTCAGCTTCGATGTGGATGTGCTGCCCCCGGCCAAGTCCTCCCTCAAGGGTGCCGCCCGCGAAGCTGCTGAGATTCTGGCCGAAGAATACGACCGGGAACGCAGCTGGTATGAACGCACCGTAGCCGAAGCCCTCGGCATCGGTGCCCAGGTGCTCAACATGGTCTCCGACGAAACCATGGTGGTTGGCTGGCTGGCCAAGACCGTGCGCATTGCCTGGCGCCAGCGTCTGCTGCCCCGCCTGGCTGCTGAGGTCAGAACCTCCCTCTTTGAGCAGGCGGAAAAGGACGCCATCGCTGTCTTTGCCTCCAACCTGCGCGATGTGCTGCTGGCAGCCCCCGCTGGCTCCCGTACCACTCTGGGACTCGACCCCGGGCTGCGCACCGGCGTCAAGGTCGCCGTCGTTGGGCAGACCGGCCAGGTCCTGGCCACCGACGTTATCTACCCCCATGCCCCCCGAAACCAGTGGCAGGCGTCCCTCGATACCCTCACCCAGCTGGTGCGCGCCCACGGTGTAGAACTGATTGCTATCGGCAATGGAACAGCCAGCCGTGAAACCGACAAACTGGCTAGCGACCTCATCAAACAGTGCGCGGCTAACGGCTACCGGGGTCTTGAAAAAGTGGTGGTCTCCGAAGCGGGCGCCTCCGTCTACTCCGCCTCAGAACTGGCCAGCCGCGAACTACCCGGCATGGACGTCTCCCTGCGCGGGGCAGTTTCGATTGCCCGCCGCCTGCAAGATCCCCTGGCCGAACTCGTCAAAATCGAACCCCAATCGATCGGTGTGGGTCAGTACCAGCACGACGTCTCACCGGCAGCCCTCACCCGCGCCCTGGACGGCGTGGTCGAAGACTCCGTCAACGCTGTTGGTGTACTCGTGAACTCCGCCTCACCGGCCCTGCTTGCCCGAGTGGCGGGCTTCAACAAGACCATTGCCGACAACATCGTCACCTACCGCACCGAGCACGGCCCCTTTACCCGTCGTACCGACCTGCTCAAGGTGCCCCGTCTTGGGCCCAAGGCTTTCGAACAGGCTGCCGGCTTCGTCCGTATCACCGGCGGGTCCGAGCCGCTGGACGCCTCCGGCGTGCACCCCGAATCCTACGACCTGGCCCGCAGCATTGTGGCAGCAGCCGGTGGCTTCACCCAGGGTAAGGCCAGCGCAGAAAGCCTAGCTGCCCTCAACCCGCGCGACTTCACCAGCGAAACAGTTGGTCTGCCCACCGTTACCGACATCATCGCTGAACTTTCTGCACCCGGTCGCGACCCCCGCCCCACCTTCCGCACCGCCCGCTTCGAAGAAGGCATTGAAACTATCGCGGACCTCGTTCCCGGCATGATCCTGGAGGGAACCGTCTCCAACGTCGCCGCCTTTGGCGCCTTCGTCGACATCGGCGTCCACCAGGACGGCCTGATCCACGTCTCGCAGATGAGCCGCGAGTTCGTCTCCGACCCCCACACCATCGTCAAATCCGGCGATATCGTGCAGGTCCGTGTGGTTGAGGCCGACCCCGCCCGCAAACGTATCTCCCTCTCCCTACTTCTCGAAGAGCCAGAACCTAAGGCTCGCAAGACGAGAGGACGTCGGCGCCGCTAGATAAGGAATCCCCCCATGCACTCTCTCACCATGAACGATGGCCGCGTCATACCCCAGCTGGGCTTTGGTACCTGCCGTATCGCACCGGCTGCCACCGCAGCAGCAGTAGCAACCGCCCTCGACACCGGGTACCGTCACATCGATACCGCCACCATCTACAAGAATGAAGCGGGAGTGGGGCAGGCCGTGGCCGAATCTGGCTTACCCCGCGCTGAGCTCTTCGTGACCACCAAGCTCTGGAATACCGACCAGGGCTACGACACCGCTATCGAAGCGGCCGAACGCTCCCTGGAACTTCTGGGTCTGGACTACCTCGACCTCTACCTCATCCACTGGGCCCAGCCCGGTCTTGGTCGCTACCGGGCCTCCTGGGAAGCACTGGTCGAGCTGCGCGAGCGCGGGTTGGTACGCTCCATCGGCGTTTCCAACTTCACCGACACCCAGCTGGACCAGATTATCAGCGATACCGGCGTCACCCCGGTGGTCAACCAGATTGAACTGCACCCCTACCTGACCCAAACCCGCATGCGGGCAGAGAACTCGGCCCGCGGCGTCCTGACCGAAGCCTGGAGCCCCCTGGGCAACGGTCTGGTGCTTACCGACCCAACCCTGGAAGAGCTGGCAGGACGCCGCGGTATTGGGGTGGCTGAGCTGGTGCTGGCCTGGCAGCTGACCGTGGGCAACGTCGTGATCCCTAAGACCGAAACCCCGGCTCGTATGGCCTCCAACCTGGCGATGCAGGGAATGGAACTAACCCCTGACGAAATAGCGGCTATCGAAGCCCTGCACCGTAACCACCGCCTCGGCGGCGACCCCGCCGAAGGCGACCTGGGCGCCCCCGAATACAGCGACCGGCGCACGTTCACCCCTACCGAACAGGCTAGGGGCTAAGAGTAGGGAAGACTAGAGTGGGGTGTGACCGTGCATACGCGAAAGGACAAGATATGACTGAGTCACCCCGCCTCACCTTCAACGACGGCAACAGCATTCCCCAGCTGGGCTACGGCGTCTGGCAGGTAGAAAATGACACCGCCGAAAAGGTCGTCGGCCTGGCCCTTGAAGCCGGCTACCGCCACATCGATACCGCCAAAATCTACGGCAATGAAGAAGGCACTGGCAAGGCAATCGCTGACTCCGGCGTAGCCCGCGAGGACGTCTTCCTCACCACCAAGATCTGGAACGACGACCAGGGTTACGAGCAGACCCTCAAGGCAGCGGACGAGTCCCTGGCCCGCCTGGGTACCGACTACGTCGACCTGCTCCTGGTTCACTGGGCTAAGCCCTCCCAGGGTCTCTACACCGAGACCTGGAAGGCCCTGATTGAACTGCAGAAGCAGGGCAAGGCCAAGTCCATCGGCGTTTCTAACTTCCCCGAAGAGCAGCTGCGTGAAATCGTCGCTGAAACCGGTGTTGTGCCCGCTATCCACCAGATTGAGCTGCACCCCTACTTCGCCCAGGAGAACCTGCGCGAGGTCCATGCAGAACTGGGCATTGTCACCCAGGCATGGAGCCCCCTGGGCAACCGCTCTGACCTGCTGGATAACCCCGTGATTGGCGAAATTGCCAAGGCGCATGACGCCACCCCCGCCCAGGTTGTGCTGGCCTGGCACCGAGCCCACGGCATCGTAGCTATCCCCAAGTCGGTAACCCCCGAGCGTATCGTCTCTAACTTCGAGTCCCTGAACGTTGCCCTGACCGGCGACGAGGTTTCAAAGATTGACGCGCTCTCATCAGCTGAGGGCCGCATCGGCCCTGACCCGGCAGATATCGACTTCTAGTAAGGGCTACCCAAGGGGCAGAGCAGGGTCACAGCGAAGCTGCTGGCTCGGGGCTGGCGTGAATCGCTTGTGAGCGCTAGCGAACCAGCGAGAGGGTCGGCAGCGAGCGTGACCCTGCTAGCCCCTGACTAGCGCGACTTCTAGGAGTCAACGATAGGCTGCTGCCGTGTTTCGGGGATAGGCTCCGGTACATAGCGCCAGAGGGCAGGTGCCGCCAGCGTTGCTAGGGCGATGGTGACCATCACCAGGGTTCCGCCGATGACCGCAGCTAAGGGGGAGCCCACCAGCTCGGCGGCACCACCCACAAAGGCCATGCCCAGGTTGGGGCCGCCCGCAACCGTGATGATGAAGAGCCCCTGTAAGCGTCCGCGCAGGGCGTCGGGGGTGGCTACCTGAATAATGGTGGAACGGTAGACCGACCCCAGGGCGTCTGCCCAGCCCATGAAAGCCAGCGCCGCAAAAGCCAGGCTGAGCGGCAGTAGGTTTTCGGTGATGGAGGCGCTGGGCACCCGCCCCTCATAAGCCCAGGCGATGAGCCCGAAGGCGATAAAGCCCAGCCCCCACCCGGTATAGCTGAGGGTGAGGAAGCGCCCCTGGCGGCGGACGTCCTTAAGGAAGCCCGAGAAAGACACCCCGATCAAGGCACCCACGGGGCCGGCAGCTAGCAGCAGGCCGGCCCCGGCTTCACCGCCGCCGAAGGTCAGGGCCGCCAGGGCCGGGATGAGCGGGCGGGCTTGGGCGAAGAACATGCCGAGTAGGTCCACCACAAAGGTCATACCCACGACCGTGTTGCGCCGCACGAACCCCAGCCCCTCGCGGATCGAGGTAAGGACGGACGGACGCGCCGCCCCGCTCTGCTCCGGGAGCATGGCTGGGAGCCGGTAGAGGGCCCAGATGCCTACGGTCATCGCGAAAACGTTGATGGAGTAGGTGAGTTGGTAGCCGACGGAGGCTACGAGCAGGCCGCCGATGAGGGGCCCGGCGCTCATACCCAGGGTGCCTACCGACATCATGAGGGTGTTGGCTGCCGGGAGTAGGCGCGGTTTGATGAGGCGGGGGATAATGGCCCCGCGGGCGGACTGGTTGATGGGCTGGAGCAGGGACTCGGCGGCAATGAGGGCATAGAGCACCGCCACGCTGTGGATGTTGAGCCAGGCGTGTAGGGCGATGAGTACGGTGACGCCCCACATGCCGAGGGTTGCTGTGAGGGCGACCTTGCGCCGGTCGTAGCGGTCGGCGATCACACCACCGTAGAGCCCGCCAATGACCAAGGGAACCACCGATACCAGACCCACCAGGCCCACGGCCCCGGCGGAGCCTGTGAGCGCGTAAATTTCGAGGGCGATTGCCACGCTGGTGATGGCAAAGCCGATGGTTGAGAAGAGCCCGCCGAGCCAGATACGTCTGAAGTCGGGGGAGTAGGTGAGCGGGGTGAAGTCCATGAGAATCTTGCCCACGGTTAATCTCCTGTCTTCTCTGGGGCGGTGCCCTGCCCGGCGTCCGGTTCGGGGGCAGCCAGCAGGTCGCGGATTTGGGCGGCGGTGAGCTGGGAGGCAAAGAAGGCCCCTTCATCGACCACAGCATCAAAGAGGGCGGCCTTGGACTCCTTGAGTTCCATGACCTTCTCTTCGATAGTGCCCGCCGATACCAGGCGGTAGACCATGACGTTCTTGGTCTGCCCGATACGGTGCACGCGGTCAACAGCCTGCTGTTCGGCAGCCGGGTTCCACCAGGGGTCCATGATGAAGCAGTAGTCGGCGCTGGTTAGATTCAGGCCGAAGCCACCTGCCTTCAGGGAAATGAGGAAGACAGGGACGGTGCCCGCCTCAAATTCTTCAAGGAGCTCCCCGCGGTTGCGGGTGGAGCCATCCAGGTAAAGATAGGGGATGCCCAGGTCCGAGAGCCTTGCCGCGATTTTCTTCAGATAGCCGGTGAACTGGCTGAAAATCAGAGCCCGGTGGCCGTCGTGGATAATCTCGGGCAGGTTTTCTTCCAGGTAGTCCAGCTTAGAAGACTCCACCCCGGCGTAGCGTTCAGCATCAATGAGGGTGGCATCGAGGGCCAGACGGCGCAGGGTGGTGAGGGACTGGAAGATGGTGAAACGGTTCTTATCGATATCTTCCAGCAGACCCAGGATCTTCTGGCGCTCGCGCTGCAGGTGGGTGTCGTAGGCCCGGCGGTGGGCCGGGGCCAGGGGCACATCGATACGCATATCGGTCTTCTCGGGTAGGTCGGCGGCCACCAGTTCCTTGGTGCGGCGCTTCATGAGCGGACGGATGCGGCGGCGCAGCCTGCCCAGGGCCTTGGTTTCTTCACCGGATTCAATGGGGGTGGCGTAGACGTCCTTGAAAGCGCGGGCGGAGGGGAAGAGGCCGGGGGCGGCAATGGAGAACATGGACCACAGTTCCATGAGGTTGTTCTCCATGGGGGTGCCGGTCACCGCAATCTTGACGCGGGCAGGCAGGTCGCGGGCAGCCTGGTGGGCCTTGGTCTTAGCGTTTTTGACGAACTGGGCTTCATCGAGCACCAGCCCCTCGAAGGGCTGCTGGCTGCCCAGGTCAAAGTAGTGTTCTTCGTCGATGCGGAAGAGGGCGTAGCTGGTCACTACCACGTCGGCCGAGGCGACGGTATCGGCCAGGCGCTGCTTAGACTTCCGCACCGATTCTTCAACACCGACAACCCGTAAGGAGGGGGCAAAGCGTTTGATTTCCCGCACCCAGTTGGGCACCACCGATGTGGGGGCCACCACCAGGAAGGGTGCGGACGCATCCGCCTCGGCTTCTGCCTCATCCGGTTGCGGTGCTGCGCTCAGCTGCCCGGCGGCGTCCTGCCCCTTTTCCTGGGCGTGCAGGAAGAGGGCGATGGTTTGCAGGGTCTTGCCCAGACCCATGTCGTCGGCCAGTACGCCGCCTAAGCCGTGTTCCCAGAGGAAAGCTAGCCACTGGTAGCCCTCCACCTGGTAGGGGCGCAGGGTGGCCTGTAGGCCGGTGGGCACCTCGGCGGGGGAGTGGTCATCGAGGTTGAGTAGGGCTGAAACCTGCTCGTCCCAGGCGGCTACGGTCTGGGTTTCGGCGGCGAGCTCTTCGAGTTCCTCCCACAGGCCTACCTGGTGGCGGTTGATTTCGAGCGGCCCGGTTTTATCGGTGAGCTGGGCGGCTTCGCGCAACAGCTCTTGTAATTTCATGAATTCGGGCCGGTCAAGGGCAAAGTATTGGCCGTTGCCCAGGAGCAGGTGGGTTTGGCCCTTGGCCAGGGCAGCAACGACCTCTGAGAAGGCCACATGCCAGTCCCCGACCTTGATAGCGACGCCCAGCCCAAACCAGTCGCGGCGGCGGGTGTCGTCCACCGTGACGATGATTTCGGGGGCTTCGTCAAGCTCACGGAACTCAGGTTTCGGGCCCTTGATATCGACCCGCACACCCTCAATCTGCTCGTAGTCGGGCACATAGGTTTCGAGCAGGGTGCGGGTGCCCCAGTTCTCGGTGTAGTGGCGGGTGAAGGGCACGCCGGGGCGAATCTTCTTAACCTCTTTGAGCACCCGGTACTCGTGGGCGGTATCGCGCACATCGGCCCGGTCTTCGCCGGGGTAGCCCAGGGCATCGAGCCTGAGAAAGTCGCTGTCGTCGCCGGTGGGGTTGACCGGGTACTCCCAGTGCCAGGCGGTGTGGGCGGTGAAGGGCGGGCCCGGCTCGTCGAAGGCAATGCTCAGCACCAGGGTGGGCATACGGACGGCAGGCAGCTCAAGATCTTCGCTGCTCGTTGAGATGGGCAGTGCTCGGGTGAGGGCAGGGTAGTAGTCGGCGAAGAAAGCGGGGACGTCGGTAGCCGGCACGGTGACCGGCTCACCGGATATCAGGGATTCGGCAACCGCATCCAGCGGCTCAGCTAAGGGAATGAGCACCAGCTCGGAGTCGGCGGTGAGCCAGGAGGGGCGGTCCGCGGGCGCTACGTCCTCAGCCTGGGCAAGAGCCGAGGGCAGGGTGGACTCCCAGCGGGCTGCGGTTGCAGCCTTCACATAGGCCTCCTGGGCCGCCCCGCCCAGGGCGATAAAGCCCTGCCGGTTATTGCCCAGCTTGTGGGTAAAACTAGCGGGCAGGGTGTAGGCCCCCCAGCGGAGCAGGGGAGTCAGGCGCAAGGCATCGGCGGACGACCCCCGCTCGGGTACCGGTTCAAGGGCCAGTTCAACCTGGGGAGCGCTCGCGATAGTCAGACCGGTTTCTTTGCCGTCTAAGAGGACAGACAGACCCACCTCGCTAGCAGATTCCAGCATCTGCCAGAGCAGGGAAGAATCCACATTCGAGATAGAAGCCCAGTCGCGGTGGGAGGAATAGATGGACTGGGAGCCCCGAATCACCGCGTAAAACTCATTGAACCAGGCCGCGTGCTCGGGGAGCAGGCCGGTTCCCGCCGACCCGGCGGCAGAGCCCGAAAACTTCTCCCAGCTCAAACCGCCCTTAATCCACTTGCCGCGGGCACCCATCATCAGGGGCCGAGCTTCAAGCGATACGCGGGGCGCCCCGATGTTCTTGGTCCACCCGTACTTACCGGGCACCACCAGGCGCAAATCAAGGGCACCGGTCACCCGGTGGTTGCGGCTATCGTAGCTGGGGCGGGCAGCAAGAGAATGGGCCAGGGACCGCCGCCAAGCCGGCAGGGACTGCCCAGCCCGAGCACCGGCGTCCGCCTGCTCCTCGGTACCGGCACTCGCCTGCTCGCCCCGGTGTTCCCTCAGCAGATCTGCAGCCCGCTGCAGGCCCACCGTATCGGCCATCTCCAGGATCTCCTGCACCTTCTCGTCGGCGCTCGCTGTGGTCTTCCAGGTACTTGAGGACGCCGTCATAGCCCGCTTAGCCTTGGCCATACGGTCGATTGCGGTCAGCATCAGCGCCACCGCATGCTTGCAGTTATGGGCCACCGGGCAGGAACAGGTCGCCGAAAAAGCATAGGAGCCCGCGGTGACCTCCGCAGGGAAAGCCACCCGCGCGGTGTAGGGAGCAGAACCAGAGCCAGCCACCTGCCCCTCCAGCACCCGCGCCTGCTCGTCATAGGTGTAACGAATGACATTACCCTCCCGCATATACCGCTGCCCCCGCGTGTAGGCACCAGAGCCCACCTGCCGAATAATGGCGGGGGCTGTCACCGGGATTTCAGGGAAAGAAGTAGACACAGGCACACCTTCACAACAGAGCAAATACCTAGTCTTCTAGCGTATCGCACCGCCTTAGCCGCCGTGCTCACGGGCTGGTTCGTCACAGAAAGAAAAATTTCTGAGACCGGTGTTTACAGAAGCGTTGAGAGCGGGTTATGCTTTTACCAGCTTCAAGAGATTCAACTGTCAAGCTCCGACTTTGGTTGAACGCCAACCCCATGTTCACGGGTGGCTCGGATGACGAAGCGGTCTGCATCGCGCATATCAGCGCTGTTTGGTGCAGGCAAGAGCAAGTTTCGAAAGGAATGCGCACTTTACGCGCAACGACGGCATGTCAAACGCTCGACCTCACGCCCACCGTCCTCACATCACCGTTCAGAAGAACATCTCTGCTGCCTCTGTACCCGCCCGCGGCGGCTACACCGCAATGAGCATCCAGGACTACACCCGCATCTCCAACGAGCGCGGCGAATTCCTCAACTTCCTGCTGGCCCCCAACCCCAGCGGTATCCCTGCAACTGAGTACGGTGTTCTGAAAGCTGCATGAGCCAGGTAGGTCTGCTTCTCGATTCCGATGTCCTTGCCGAGATTCGCAAGGCCACCCCGCACCCGCAGGTAGTGAACTGCCTGCGCCGCCGCTCCTACCGCACCATGTACATCTCGGTGCTCAGCCTCGGTGAACTCAAGGGCCTCTACCCCTACCCAGAAACCGAACGCTGGCTCGCTGAGCTCATGGACCGCTTCGACTCCCACGTACTAGAAGTCGACGCGAAGGTATCACTGGAGTGGGCCGGACGCCACGCCGAGAAGCACCTCCACCTGGTGGGTGGGCAGCGCCCCGCCCCCCTCGCCACAGCAGCCCTTGAGGGCCTGATGGCTGCCACCGCGACCGTCCACCAGCTTGAGATTATTTCGAGCAAGGCCGAGATTTATAAGTCCTGGGGCGTCCCGGCGGTGGATCCCTGGGAAGACTAGACGTTATAGCTCTACTCCAGGGTTTTGCAGGCTCACGGGTTCCACAGGCTCACGCTCGATGGAGCCCAGCAGATTCCGAGCGCGCGAGGAAACAAATCTGCGGGCGGAATAGGCGCAAGCCTGACCCTCACGCCCCGCCTTACGGCGGATTCCGTTCGCTCTTGCGTGCTCGCGCGCTCGCACCCGCTCACTTCATCCGAGCCAGCAGCTTCGCTGTGAGCCTGCGGAACCTTATCTAATAGTCTCGCGTTCTCGCTATCGCAGCTGCCACCAGCCGGCGGGGTAGCACCCGTGCGGCTGCGACCGTTAGTTTGTAGGGTAAGGACGGCACACAGATCGGCTTACCTGCCGTGACCGCTGCGATACCTTCGGCAACGACCCGTTGGGGGCTCAGCCATAAAAAGTCTGGTAGGCGGGGCTCGCCCTGGCCCATGGCGTCGTGGAACTCCGAGCGGGTTAGGCCCGGGCATAGGGCTGTCACATGGATACCCCGGTGTGAATACTGTAGATGGGCGGATTCTGAGGCCACCACCAGGAAACGTTTAACTGCCGAGTAGGTGCCGCCGGGGGTAAAGGCTGCCACCGAGGCGACGTTAATAATGCGGCCCCGCCCGCGCGGCAGCATGGCAACAATCGCCGTGTGCATGAGCTGGAGCGGAACCCTGGCCAGCACATCGACCTGGTCTAGGTGGCGTTCTACGGGCGCTGCATCAAAGCTCTTGCCGAGCCCAAAACCCGCATTATTGACCAGTATCTCAACAGGGTGCTCAACCTGCTGTAGGCGCTCAACTAGGCGGGCGACGTCCTGCTCCACCAGCAAATCGGCAGGGATTACCTCAACGTCCACCGAGAATCTGTCGCGCAGCTGGCCTGCTAGGTTTTCTAGAGCCTCGGCCCGCCGGGCGGTGAGTACCAGGTTGTACCCGGCTTCTGCATACTGGCGGGCGAACTCGGAGCCGATACCTGCTGAAGCACCGGTAATCATCACATACGAAGTTTCACTGCTCATGGCTCCCACTCTACCGCCGGGGCGAGCTGGCCCGGTTATCTTCACCGCACTCTTACCCTGTATACCGGCGTCATCAGGCACACAACAGAGAAACATGACATGATGAAAGACGATGAATACCACCGCTCACCCCAAACATTCCCTCCCTATGCCCCTGTGGCTGCAGGGCTCAGTTGAACTTGCCCTCGTGGCGCTGGCCTCCTACCTCACCGTCGTCCTGCTCCTGGTGGCGGTCTGGTACACCAACGGCTTCAACAGCAGCGGTACCCTAGCCGGTGCTGTCTCTGTGGCCGGGCACTTGTGGCTGCTGGTTCACGGTGTGCCCCTGAACATGAATATCCCCGAGCAGGGGGTCTTCTCGGCGGTGACCGGAACCATGAGCCTGGTACCCCTGGGCCTCACCCTGATCCCCCTAGCCCTCTGCTACCGCTCCGGTCGCCGCCTGGCCCGCGCCAGCTACGAGGGCCAGTTCTGGCAGCCCCTGGCCGGTGGTCTTCTCGCCTACGCCGTGGTGGGCGCAGGGGTGAGCCTGCTGTCCACTAACGACTTCTTCTCCACCTCACCCGTCCTTGCTGCCCTGATACCCCTCTGGGTAGCTGCCCTGGGCATTATCTTGGGCGGGTACGCCGAATCGCGCTCGCTAGCCGCCATGATCGGTGTGAACGCGGCCGACTGGGTGAAGAAATTCAGCCAGTATTCCCGCTGGGCAGGCTCCTACGTCTGGGCCCTGCTGAGGGCGGCCCTGGTGAGCGTACTGGCCTTTGTGGCCGGTGGCGCCCTGCTGCTGGTGGTCACCCTCTTCTGGCACTGGGACGACGTCGTCTCCCTTTATCAGACCCTGCACGCTGGTGCCGTCGGCGGCCTAGCCCTAACCCTGCTGCAGCTGGGTTTGCTCGTGAACCTGGTGGTCTACTCCATGGCGTGGAGCTCCGGCGCGGGCTTTGCCCTGGGCACCGGCACCTCCGTTGACCTGACCGGCACCAACGTGGGGGTCATGCCCTCCCTGCCGGTGCTGGGGGCACTGCCGCACGCGTCCGAACCCTGGGGCTACCTGGCTCTTGCCGTGCCCCTAGCCGCCGGTGCCCTGGGCGGCTGGTGGTTCTTCCGCGAAGGCGAAAACCACTTTGACGAGTGGCTTTCCCTCAAGATTCGGTTCCGCTGGCTGTCCTGGCCCCTCTCTACCCTGGGGCTTGCCGTCCTGACCCTGCTGCCGACCTTCCTTCTGACCACCCTGCTGGGCTGGGCCGCTAACGGGTCGCTGGGGCTGGGACGCTTCACGGCGATCGGCCCGCACCCCCTCACCTTTGGGGCCTTCTCTGCCGTGCTGCTGGCGGCCGGTACCATGCTGGGGCTGGGCCTTGCCCACCTGCTGGTGCGCGACACCTCCGGTGAACTAGAGCGCTTTGCCCAGGCCAAGCCCACCCGCGAACAGAAGCGTGCCGCCCGCGCCGAGGCAAAAGCCCAGAAGGCAGCGGCCCGCGCCCAGCGCAAGGCAGAAAAGGCGGGGTCTGACCAGTCGGACGCCGCCCAGCCGGATGCCACCGAGCAGGTAGACGTAGAACCGGGTGAGCTAGAGAATCAGGACGCGGGTGGCAAGACCCCCGCAGAGGGTGGGTCGGTTGCGGCCTCCAGTGAGAAGGGCGCCGCTGCGCTGGCGCTGGCCCGCATCATGGCTGACCGTGAGCAGACCCAGCCGGCCGAGAGCGACGAGCCGGCCGAGAGCGATGAAGCTGCTCCTGAGACTGAGGAAGTAGCGCCTGAAAACGAAGCTGAAGAACCCGCATCTAGCGAAGCAGAAGCAGAGGCTACACCCGAGACTGAAACTGAAGAACCCGCTGTGCCCTTCCGGCCCGTGGTGAAGCGTCCTAAGTCCCTGCGTGCCCGCCGCCAAAAACGCCTTGAAGAGCTGGCAGAAGGTACGGGCAAGGACACTGAAGATTAGTAAGAGGTGGCCCAGACTCGCAGCGAAGCTGCTGGCTCGGGGCTGGCGTGAATCGCCCTTGTGAGCGATAGTGAACCGGGCGAGAGGGTCGGCAGCGAGCGTGAGTCTGGGCCACCTTTGCGGTAACTGCTCAAGACCTACTGCCCCATGAGCTGCTGCAGCAGGCCGTCGCTCATTTGCGAGGTGCACTGCTGCTGGCGGCTCAGGGTCACAGCCTGCTGCAGGCACTCCGCGTAGGCGATGGTGGCGTCCACAAAAATCAGCTGAACCAGCGCGGCGAAGCCCAAAAAGAGCGACCAGAGCATCACCATGACCATGAGCACTACCGAAAAAGCGGGAAACTTAGCCCCCACCATTTTCACCAGGGTCACCGTGGCAAGAGTGAAGGTCAGCACCGCCAGGGTCGCTGTTACCGCGGCAAACCAGCCCGGGTACGAGGTGCTAGCCACCGTAGCAACCATCGCCAAAAACGACAGGCGGGACCACACCTTGATATTCTCAAGCACACGGTCAGAGGGCAGCTGAGTGGAAGGACGCACAGTGTCAGACATACCTACCACCTTACCGCGCCCTGCCACCCGCCTCGCACAGCGCAAACTACCGGCGTCTCAGCATGAAAACGCGGCAGTGTGTTGGCGCTCGCATGCGATAAACTTTTCTGTATGCGCATTGTGGTGATGGTGTCCGGATCGGGCACAAATTTACAGTCCATCCTTGACTCCGTAGCAGCCGGCGACCTGAACGCCACGGTCCTGGCTGTTGGTGCCGACAAGCCCTGCCTGGGAATCGAACGAGCAGAAGCAGCCGGAATCGAGACCTTCCTCGTAGAACCTTCCAGCTACGACACCCGCGAAGCCTGGAACCGCGCCCTGGAAGAAAAAATTGCCAGCTACGGCGCCGACTACATCATCTTCGCAGGCTTCATGCGCATCGTCGACGCCCAGCTCGTTGACCGCTTCAAAAACCGCATCATCAACACCCACCCCGCCCTGCTGCCGTCCTTCCCAGGAGCCCACGGCGTGCGCGACGCCCTTGCCCACGGGGTCAAAGTCACCGGGCTCACCGTGCACCTGGTCGACTCCGGCGTCGATACCGGCCCCATCCTGGCCCAAGCCGCCGTCGACGTCCTCGATGACGACACCGAAGAAACCCTGCACGAGCGCATCAAGGTCAAAGAGCGAGTGCTCCTGGTAGAAACCATCGCCCGCCTGGCCCAAGACCTCAACGGCGAACCAGCCTAACCCACAAGTTTAGCCCCGCACCACGGGGCTGGGCCTAGGGTCGGGGCTCCTTACCAAAACGACTCACACCCACGTAACCACCTGCTGACCCGGCCCAACCCGGCAGCAAAAGAAACGGAGTTAATCTGTGAGTCTCATTGAGCTCGACCGCGTACCGCTCAAGCGTGCCCTCATCTCTGTCTACGACAAGACCGGCCTCGAAGACCTAGCAAAGGGCCTGCACGAAGCCGGCGTCGCTATCGTCTCCACCGGTTCAACCGCCTCCACCATCGCCGCAGCCGGCGTCCCCGTCACCGAAGTCTCCGACATCACCGGCTTCCCCGAATGCCTCGAAGGCCGCGTCAAAACCCTGCACCCCCGCGTCCATGCCGGCATCCTGGCAGACCGCCGCAAGCAGGAACACATCGACACCCTCAAAGACATGGGAATCGAGGCCTTCGACCTGGTCGTCGTCAACCTTTACCCCTTCGTTGAGACCGTAGCCTCCGGCGCAGACCAGGACGCCATCATCGAAAAAATCGACATCGGCGGCCCCTCCATGGTGCGCGCAGCAGCCAAGAACCACGACGCCGTCGCTATCGTCGTCGACCCCGCCAAGTACGGCCAGGTCGTTGAAGCCGCCAAGGCAGGTGGCTTCAACCTGGCAGAACGCCGCCGCCTGGCGTCCGCCGCCTTCGCCCACACTGCCGCCTACGACACCGCCGTTGCCACCTGGACCGCAGCCCAGTTCGAACAGGACGAAGACGCCAACTACTGGCCCCCCTTCGCCGGACTCGCCTTCGAACGCTCCGAATCCCTGCGCTACGGCGAAAACCCCCACCAGGCAGGCGCCCTCTACGTCGACCCCGCTGCAACCCCCGGCATCGCCCAGGCAGAACTGCTCGGCGGCAAGGCCATGAGCTACAACAACTACGTCGACGGTGACGCCGCCCTACGCGCCGCCTACGATTTCGACGAACCTGCCGTCGCCATCATCAAGCACAACAACCCCTGCGGCATCGCCATCGGCGCAGCAGACGCAGCCGACCCCATCGCCGACGCCCACGCCAAGGCCCACGCCTGCGACCCCCTCTCAGCCTACGGCGGCGTCATCGCAGCCAACCGCGAAGTCACCGCAGCCATGGCAGAAACCGTCAAGGGCATCTTCACCGAAGTCATCATCGCCCCCTCCTACGCCCCCGAAGCCCTGGAAATCCTGCAGACCAAGAAGAACCTGCGTATTCTCCAGCTGCCCGAAGGTTTTGCCCGCGATGCTATCGAATACCGTCAGGTATCCGGCGGTGCCCTCTTCCAGGACGCCGACCGCCTGCACGCCGACGGTGACAAGGTCGAAAACTGGCAGCTCGTCGCCGGTGACGCCGCCGACGAAGCCACCCTGGCCGACCTTGAATTCGCCTGGAAGGCCCTACGCGCCGCCAAGTCCAACGCCATCCTGCTCGCCAACGACGGAGCCGCCGTCGGCATCGGCATGGGCCAGGTCAACCGCGTAGACTCCTGCCGCCTCTCCGTCGAACGCGCCAACACCCTTGCAGAAGGTGCAGAACGCGCCCGCGGCTCCGTCGCAGCCTCAGACGCCTTCTTCCCCTTCGCCGACGGCCTCCAGGTACTCCTGGACGCCGGCGTCCGCGCAGTCGTGCAGCCTGGCGGCTCCATCCGCGATGAAGAAGTCATCGCTGCAGCCAAGGAAGCGGGAGTGACCATGTACTTCACCGGAAGCCGTCACTTCTTCCACTAGGCTCATCAGCACGACGGAGCGAATATACCTTCGCCAGCTGACCCTCTTGGGCTCGCGCTGGGCGCTCGCCCAGCCTCGTAAACTCGGCTGATTCCGTGCTCTCTTATGTGCTCGCTTGCTCGCACCCGAGCACTTCATCACGCCAGCCCCAGCCAGCTGGCTCCGGTATATTCGCTCCGCCTCTGGTAGAACTAGTAATTCGCAGTAAAAAGTCCGCCCCTCCACGTACGGAGGGGCGGACTTTTATCGTGTTATGTGAAGAACCCTACTGCTGCGCAGCTGCGTCCGAGATGCCGGTGAGGGCTTCAGCGAAGATGCGCTGCACATCGGTGGGGGAGGAAGCCATATGGGCCTCGCCACCGACGCTCTGGGCGATGGTGGTCAGGGCGTTCATATCCGCGTCCTCAGAGACACCAATCATGATGATGAAGACCGGGTTAGCCGGGTCCTGCTCCGCCTGAATGGTAGAAATCAGTTCTTCCTGGCTAATTGAACCATCATCAAAGTTTTCACCGTCGGTCAGTACAATCACGGCATTTACCGAACCGTAGGCGTAGTTCTCCTTAGCGGAGCGGAAGGCAGCCAGGGTGGTGTCATAAAGGGCGGTGAAGCCGTTGGGGTCAATGGTCGCGGCAATACCCGAGCCAGCCTCCTGTAGGAGCACCCGCTGGGTCTTACCGTCTACAGTTTCTTCAAAGCCACGCACGGGTACCAGCTCCTGGTAATCAGAAACAGAACCGTCGGGCAGAGTGAGGTCACGAGAGAACTTCCACAGACCCATAGAGTCACGGGCAGGGAAGAGCTGGGAGCCAGCTAGCACAGATTCAACGGTGATATCCATGCGGGACTTATCGGTACCTTCTACCGGCAGCAGCATAGAACCTGACGCATCGAGCACCACCAGAGCGTTCAGCGGCGCAGACTGCAGAGAGTAAGAGGTCCAAACCTGGGTGAGTACATCCTGGTTGCTGGGAGTCAGCTCCGCAAAGCTACCGACGCTGTATTCGCCTTCTAGCTCCTGGCCGTCCGCTGCGCGCAAGCCAGCAGCTGCCAGGGCCTGCTTGCCGTCCTCGCTACCCATGAAGTCGATGATTTGCTGGGCAGCCTCATCGATAGTGGTGTTATTGCTGGAGGACGCCTGGTAGAGGGGGTAGTTGAGGGCAAAAGAGCCGTCGCCGGGCACAGTTGCGGTCAGCCCGGAATCTGCGTGGGCTGAGGCATAGGCTGCGTAGTCAGCCTCGGTGACGATTGCGGCGTCCTTGGTGCCATTATCCACATCGGTCAGCAGCTCGGTGGCGCTCTGGGCAGCCTCGGTTACACCGATGCTCTGGGCACGCAGGGCGGTGCCGCCGGTGAGGTCCTCGACGCTGACGGTACCGGCTGATGCCTCAGAGATACCGCCGAGCAGGGCAGCGAAAGCTCCGGGGTCTTCCTTGGGGTCACCCATGCTGACGGTGTTTTCAGCCTTGAGGGCTTCGAGCCAGGTGCCGTAGCTGGTGTTATCTTCTGACACGATGACGCCGGGGGTCTGGGCAAGGGACTCCGCGAGGGGAGTCAGACCGGTGTTAGCTTCGCTCATGGCCAGCTCGGCGCGGGTGGTGGAGTCAGGAATCCAGAGGTTGGTGGTTGCCGTACCGCTGGTTGACTCGGTGAGCACATCACTGGCGGTCTTATCGGTGGTGATGTCGAGGGTGATGCAGGTGTCCTCGTCCACGGGCATAGCCTTCAGCGCTGCTGCCATAGGCTCGGTGGTGGCTACGGTGACGGCCTGGGTGGTTGAGCAGGCCGCCGGAACGGTCTGGCCGCTGGTGGTGGAGGGCTGCTTATCACCGGTGATATTGGTGTACGCAATAGCGCCGCCGCAGAGCAAAATCACGGCTGCAGCGCCGGTTGCAATCCACTTACGGCTGTTCTTCTTCTGCTTTTCAATACGCTCTTGACGGCGTGACTTGGCGTTATTCGCCATGTGACGGTGCCTCTTCCCTAATGCTGTGCGGTGGGGTGTGCGAGTGGGGGTCCCTCAGCAGGTGCGACTGATGAGGCACTCGCATGCGCGGCTAACTACTGCTGGGTAGCGCCGCTGGTTCGCCCTTTAGTGTAGCAAGAATGGGGTGCTGATGGCGGGGTTTATAGGACGGTGGTGGTGGGCTGCTGTGCTTTAAAATGGGAGGGTGCCGAAAGTCAGTGAAGAGTATATGCGTTCCCGTCGTGCCGAGCTTGTTGCGGCTGCCCGTGCTGTTTTTATGCAGAAGGGGTATCAGCAGGCGTCGATGAGCGAGGTGATTGCTGCCTCGGGCTTATCTGCAGGGGCGATTTATAACCATTTCTCGGGGAAAACAGAGATTATGGCTGCGGCTGCCCGGGTAGATCTCTCTCAGTTTGAGGTGCGCAGCGATGAACTACCCTGGGAGTTTGTGGAACGCTGCCTGGTGACCTTGCAGGCCGATGAGCAGCTGACGCGGTTTTTGGCGATTACCTGGGGAGAGGCCGTGACGGTACCTGAGGTCGCTGAGGTTGTTGATGAACAGCTGGGCCTCTTGCGTTCCCGCGTGGTGGCGAGCTACCGGGCCTGGGCTGCGACAGAACTAGATTTTTCCCCCTCGGAGCTAGAAACCTGGTTACAGATGCTGGGCTCGGCGGTCCTGTCTGTGCTGACCGGCTTTGTGGTGCAGGCCAGCACTGTACGCGACTTTGACGCCGAAAGCTACTTCGAATTTGCCCGCACTATTTTGCGGCAGGCCTAGCCTCCCCCTTTCCTACGCGGACGCCGGTGAGCAGCTCACCGGCGTCCGCGCAGCTTAAAAGCAGGGGTGGGTAAAAACCTGAAAATTGTCTCAAATCTGTCGGGGTAGCGGGCTCTCGCTAGCTAGGTCACATACACTTAAAAGTAGAGTGCGCTCACACGCGCCGCTCGGTTAAAGCATCACGTGATCTTCTGTATCCCCTCGTACAGACAGCAGAAGAAACTGATCCACCATACTCAAGGAAGTGGCATGACCAACCTTTCACCCAACGTCACCAACCTGCCCCTGGCCGAGGTAGACCCCGAGGTCGCTGAAGCCATTCAGCACGAGCAGGAACGCCAGCAGAACACCCTCGAAATGATTGCTTCAGAGAACTTCGCCCCCCGCGCTGTGCTTGAAGCTCAGGGTTCTGTTCTGACTAACAAGTACGCCGAAGGCTACCCCGGCCGCCGCTACTACGGCGGCTGCGAATTTGTTGACGTGGTGGAGCAGCTTGCTACCGACCGCGCCAAGGCCCTCTTCGGTGCTGACCACGCCAACGTGCAGCCCCACTCTGGCGCCCAGGCCAACAACGCCGTCATGCACGCCCTGCTGACTCCCGGTGACAAGATTATGGGCCTGTCCCTGGCCCACGGTGGTCACCTGACCCACGGTATGAAGCTCAACGTCTCGGGCAAGCTCTACGAGGTTGTTGCCTACGGCGTGGACGAAGAAACCGGCCGCGTGAACATGGACGAGGTCCGCGAACTGGCCCTGGCTGAGAAGCCCAAGGTCATTATTGCCGGTTGGTCGGCCTACACCCGTCAGCTGGATTTCGCTGCCTTCCGCGCTATCGCCGACGAAATCGGTGCCTACCTCTGGGTCGATATGGCCCACTTCGCCGGCCTGGTCGCTGCTGGCCTGCACCCCAACCCCGTCCCCCACGCCCACGTGGTGTCCTCCACCGTCCACAAGACCCTGGCAGGCCCCCGCTCCGGCTTCATCATGTGTGTTGAAGACCTGAAGAAGAAGATCGACTCGGCTGTCTTCCCCGGCCAGCAGGGCGGCCCCCTCATGCACGCTATCGCCGGTAAGGCCACCGCCTTCAAGATTGCTGCTTCCGACATGTTCAAGGACCGCCAGGCCCGCACCCTCGAAGGCGCCAAGATTCTGGCTGACCGCCTGAACCAGGCCGACATGGCAGAGGCCGGCGTTAAGGTCATCTCCGGCGGCACCGACGTTCACTTGGTCCTGGTTGACCTGCGCGACGCCGAAATCAACGGCCGTGAGGCAGAAGACCTGCTGCACGAAGCCGGTATCACCGTCAACCGTAACGCAGTGCCCAACGACCCCCGTCCGCCCATGGTTACCTCCGGCCTGCGCATCGGTACCCCCGCCCTGGCAACCCGCGGCTTC
The DNA here is from genome assembly GCF_928381415.1 of Rothia nasimurium. Classification (GTDB taxonomy): domain Bacteria; phylum Actinomycetota; class Actinomycetes; order Actinomycetales; family Micrococcaceae; genus Rothia; species Rothia nasimurium_H. Next base: position 292,197 of record NZ_CAKMSF010000002.1, on the reverse strand, counting down.
GATGCTGAAGCCTTCACCGAGGTCGCCGACATCATCGCCGAAACCCTTAAGCCCGGCGTCGACGTTGCAGCCCAGCGCGAGCGCGTCACCGCCCTGTGCGAGAAGTTCCCCCTCTACTCCGGTATCGAGGAGTGGTAAACATGCCGCAGATTCTTGACGGCACCGCTACCGCTGCCCAGATTAAGAGCGAACTCGCCGAGCGCGTAGCTACCTTGAAAGAAAAGGGTGTTACCTCCGGTCTGGCGACCGTGCTGGTGGGCGATGACCCGGCCTCCCGCTCCTACGTGGGCGGTAAGCACCGCGACTGCGCCGAGGTCGGCATTGCCTCCATCAAGGTGGAGCTGCCCGAGACCATCAGCCAGGAAGAGCTTGAAGCTGAGCTCGAAAAGCTGAATAACGACCCGGCCTGCACCGGCTACATCGTTCAGCTGCCCCTGCCCAAGCACATCGATACCAATCGCGTTCTTGAGAAGATTGCCCCCGAGAAGGACGCCGACGGCCTGCACCCCATGAACCTGGGTCGCCTCGTTCTCAACGTGGGTGAACCCCTGAACTCGCCCCTGCCCTGCACCCCTAACGGTGTGATTGAGCTGGTGGAACGCCACGGTATTTCGTGGAAGGGTAAGAAGGTCGCTGTGCTGGGCCGCGGTATTACCGTAGGCCGCCCCCTGGGCCTGCTGCTGACCCGCAAGGACGTCAACTCCACCGCTACCCTGGTGCACACCGGCACCGAGGACGTCAGCGCAGCCCTGCGTGATGCCGATATCATCGTGGCTGCCGTGGGCGTTGCTCATGCTGTGAAGGCTGATCAGGTCAAGGACGGCGCTATCCTGCTCGATGTTGGTGTCTCCCGTATCGAGGACCCCGAGACCGGCAAGAAGAAGCTGACCGGCGACATCTCACCCGAGGCCGCAGCTAAGGCCAGCTGGTACTCACCCAACCCCGGCGGCGTGGGCCCCATGACCCGCGCTATGCTGCTGGTCAACGTGGTAGAAACCGCAGAACGCCAGGCCGCCTAAGCCTAAGTGTCCACGAGAATCGCCGAGTGTCTACCAAGAGCGTATGCACTCGGCGATTCTCGTATGCACTCACGGAAAAAGAACTACCTCTTGACCTTTATCTCAAAGTCGTAGCGGTCGCCCCGGTAGAGGGTCTGGGTGCTTTCTACGGGCAGGCCGCGCACGGTGTAGCCCACTTTTTCAACGCGTAAGGCGGCCGCCCCGAGGGGAACCCCCAGCTGGGCTGCTTCTGCCTGGGTCAGGTTGGTCGCTACCACTCGCACGGTTGCGGTTTCTACCTGGAAGCCGGACGCCCGCATCTGGGCATCGAGCGAGGCAGACAGCTCGGGCTCCACATGGGAGAAGGCCTCGGGCAGGAAGTAGGCGGTTTCAAGAGCGATAGGGGAGCCGTCCGCCTGCCGCAGCCGCTGAATCTGGATCACCTTGGCACCGGCGTCCAGATTCAAATCGCGCTGAACCGCCAGCGGCGCCTCGATGAGGTGGCAGGTGAGGGTGAGGGAGTGGGGGCGGTGGCCGCGCGCGGCCATGTCGTCTGTGAAAGAGCGCAAGGACGGCGTCCGCATCGGGTGCTTGCGCGGGGCAACGTAGGTGCCTGACCCCTGCACATGGTAGATAAGACCGGCGTCAGCTAGTTCCCGTAGGGCCCGGCGGACGGTGTCGCGTGAGACGGAGAAGATATCCTGCAGCTGCCGTTCTGTGGGCAGGGGCATGTTCTCATCGGCCGGGCAGATATAGCGCTCTTCGATGAGCCTGGCGACCTGATGGTACTTCGTTTCACGTGATGAGGGCATCATGTACCCCACTTTACGCTTAAGTTGGGCCTGCGATTCAGCGCGGCCTGGCTTCCTTTGACATAATAGAGGTCATGCAGTCGAACGGTTCAGAAAAAACAGCACAAGAGCAGAACACTAAGGTCGTCCTCATTGGGGCGGGCATCGGCATGGCAATTCTCGTTGCCTTGCTGGCCTGGGCTATCGTCCAGTCAGCCCGCGAAGAGTCGGTGCTGGGTTGGATTCTGGCCGGTATTATCGCAGCCTGGCTGGGTATCGCAGCCTACCTTCTAGTGAACGTCAACCGTACCCTGGTCGCCCAGCGCAAGGCCTACGAGGAGCACGCCGTGAAGCGCGCTGAGTACGAGTCTGATGTGCACACCGAGAAGCTCGCTCACTCTTTCCAGATTTGCCTGGTGCAGTCAAAGGTGATTGCCGAGCAGCTTGAGGTCAACGACGAAAACTCCCGCGACATGATTGATCGCGCTATCGACACCATTAACTTCACCGCTAAGAACGGTATGGAACTGGCCCGTGAAGGGGCCTAAACACAGCGAAGGACGCCCCGTGAGCAAGTCACAGCAGACCACCCCCGAAGAAAACATCAAGGCTAAGATTCCCAACGCGGCAACCGGTGCGCCGCGCGCTTTCTCGGGCGCCCAGCCGTCCGCGGATTCCATGCACCTGGGTAACTACATCGGTGCGGTCAATAACTGGGTTGACCTGCAGAAAGACCATGAGTGCCTCTACTTCATTCCCGATATGCACTCGATTACCGTGCCCCAGGACCCTGCGGTTCTGCTGGAGCGCACCCGCAAGACCGCAGCCCAGTACATCGCAGCCGGTATCGACCCCGAGAAAACCCCGCTCTTCGTGCAGTCGCATGTGCCCGAGCATGCCCAGCTGGCCTGGGTGCTCAACTGCATTACCGGCTACGGTGAAGCTGCCCGTATGACCCAGTTCAAGGACAAGGCAGCTAAGCAGGGTACCGATAACGCCTCGGTGGGGCTCTTCACCTACCCCGTCCTCATGGCAGCAGACATCCTGCTCTACCAGGCCGACGTGGTGCCGGTGGGTGAGGACCAGCGCCAGCACCTGGAACTGACCCGCAACCTGGCCCAGCGCTTCAACTCCCGCTTTGGCGACACCTTTGTGGTGCCTGAGCCGGTTATTCTCAAAGAGACTGCCAAGATTTACGATCTGCAGACCCCGGATTCCAAGATGAGCAAGTCAGCAACCACCGATAAGGGCATTATCTGGCTGCTGGACGACCCCAAGAAGACCGCCAAGAAGATTAAGGGCGCAGTCACCGACGCCGGTAGCGAGATTACCTATGACCGCGAGAATAAGCCCGGTGTTTCTAACCTGCTGTCCATCTACTCGGCAGTGACGGGCAAGGCCATTGACGACATTGTCGCTGAATACGAGGGCAAGATGTACGGCCACCTCAAGGTTGACCTGGCTGAGATTGTGGTTGAAGAGCTGTCGCCCATTCGTGAGCGCGCCCTGGAACTCATGGACGACCCCGCTGAGCTCGACCGCCTGCTGGCTATCGGTGCCGGTAAGGCCCGTGAGATTGCCTCTGTGACCGTGAAGAACGTGTATGACGCGGTAGGCTTCCTGCCCGCTCTCTAAGAGTTAGACGATCTAACCTGGTGGCTTCTTCACCTACCATAGACCCCGACCGCAGGTACCTCAGCATTGTTGCTGAGGTACCTGCGGTGGTGTCTGCGTGCCTGGTCAGCTGGCGGGCGAGCCAGGGCCTCGTAGGCTCCGTTGCAGAAAGCTGCCACATTACGATTCTCATTAGTGAGGACGCCGGCGGCGACCCCCTGCGCTCCATTGAGCAGGTGGTGGCCGGCATCGGCCCCGTGCAGGTGGATCTGGGCCCAGCTGCTACCTTTGAGCCGGTTACCCCTGTAACCTACCTCCCCGTTGTTGCCGGGGCAGATAGGCTCACCCTGATTCATACAGCCTGCCAGAATGCGGTAGGGGAGTCCGTGTCACCTTTTCCCTACGAGCCGCACCTCACCCTAGCCAACCATGCCCCGGCCCCCGCCCTGGCGGCGTCCTTACGCGATTTTGCGACCCTACCACCCGCGCTTGCCCATTTCACCGTGAACCGGTTGACTGTCTACCGATTCAGCGCAGGCAGCTGGCAGCAGCTAGGAACAGTAAATCTATAGCAAAAGGCCCTGCTTCTTCGTGTCGTTGAACTAGCCTCCGATCCCACCACTGCGTCGAAGCATTTGCCCATGGGGAGGGAAGGGGTACCAAGTGCATACACCTCCCTTATGGTAGCGACAGTAAAAGAAAACGAACCCGGACGAGACCACCTCAGATTGTTCAACAATTGTTGCAGGTATGGCAGCGAACATACAAATGCATGAACTATCGTCTACCCCAGAACTGTACGAAAGTATATGTGGCAAGCTCTAACGCCTCACTAGAGTTTTTAGTGAAGGCGCAAGAGAAAGAAAAGCGAGGTGCGCAATGAACGGTCTCAAACTCCACGGGATTAGCCGCAGCTTCGGTGACCACAAGGTGCTGCAGGATGTAGATTTCGGCGTCCGTCGCGGTGAAATTGTTGGTTTCATCGGTGGTAACGGTGCAGGTAAAACCACCACCATGCGACTCATTCTAGGAATGCTTAACCCCACCGGCGGGCATATCACCTGGGACGGGAAGCCCATCTCAACCGAGAACCGCAGGTCAATCGGTTATATGCCGGAAGAGCGGGGCCTGTACCCCCAGATGAGTGTCAAAGATCAGATTGTTCACTTTGCTCTACTCGAAGGGAAAACCCTGGGGCAGGCGAAGGAAAAAGCTGACGAACTTATCGCTACACTGGGCCTATCGGGTCGAGAGAAAACCCTCGTCCAAGATTTGTCGCTAGGTAACCAGCAGCGAGTTCAGCTAGCTGTTTCCCTGGTTGGTAACCCAGAACTACTGGTACTTGATGAACCCTTCTCGGGGCTTGACCCCCTAGCTGTAGATACAATGGCTGGTCTTATCCAACAACAGGCAGCCCAGGGCGTGGGCATCCTGTTTTCATCGCATCAGTTGGAGCTTGTTGAGCGCCTATGCGACCGTGTCTGCGTACTTGATCGAGGCAGAGTGATGGCAGATGGTGCTGTCTCTGAGCTGCAAGATACTGATCAGACCCGGTGGGAACTAAAGTTTGATCGTCCGGCCGGAGAATTCGTTGCCGAACTATCGTTGGTCGCTTCCTTCCATATCGAATTCAAGATGAGCAACCAATCATCAGTTTTCATCACAGTTGATGGACGGGATGCAACCGTTCCCCAGGGCGTACTAGAAACTGCCACACGATTTGGAGGGCTGCGCAGTATTGAGCCTGTGCAACAGTCCTTGGGTGCACTCCTATCGCAGGATTATATTTCGTCGGGCCGCGGTATCACCCCTGCCCGTGAGACAGAGCTTGAATCGGCAGGTCAGACACGATGAAAGCTAAAGGCATGACCCAGCAGACTACCCAGCATGAAGTAGGTGAAAAATCAGTGAGCACTGCTTACCGTGAAATGTTAATCGTCATTCGACGTGAGGTTCTTACCCGCACCAAGAATAAGACCATCCTGCTAGCCACCGGGCTGCTTGCCCTGACTGTGGGTATTGGAGCAGGTGTTGGCGGTTGGTTCTTGCGGGAGAAAATGGGGGATGCTAGCTTCCAGCTGGATACCCGCCTGCTCTTTGCTACAGCGATGGTGAGTGCTTTGCTCAGCTCTCTTGTGTACTCATCCCAGAGCCTGACCTCTGGTGTTGTTGAAGAGAAGTCATCGAGGGTTGTCGAAATCCTCCTCACCAAAATCGGTGTTGTACCTCTGTTGGCAGGAAAGATGATTGGTATCGGCGCGATAACGCTGGTTCAGCTACTTCTTATTGGCGGCACTGGTCTGCTGGGTTTCACCCTCGTGGACGGGTGGTCACTGCTGGAGCTTGAAGTAGGCGCAGCTCTCTTGTGGTTCCTTGTATGGTTCTTGCTGGGCTACATCATCTTCGCAACCATGAACACGATTCTGGCGTCAACGGTCTCCCGGCAGGAGGACCTGAGTGCCGCAGTGATGCCGCTGTCGGTTTTGCAGATGGTTCTGCTGGTGGTCACTCTGTACCTGACACCCACCTATCTTGAAGAGGCTTGGCTTAGGGGGCTGTCATTCGTCCCGCTTTTCTCTTCCTACCTGATGCCTATTCGCTTTGGTCTGGACGGCGTGCAGACCTGGGAAATGGTGACCGCTGCCAGTATCGCTGGGGTAACTATTCCGCTGCTGTTCTGGGTGGCAACCCGTGTATACAGCAACAACGCTTTACGAACCGGCTCTAAGGTTTCGCTGCAACAATCATTTGCCTCAGACAACGGGGCTTAAAGCCGGGCTTTTGTCCGATTCATCTTCTGGGATTACTTGCCCATCACCATTGAAAGGAAAAATAACATGACTGCTTACAAGAACGAGACTACCTACCCCACTACCTCAAAGGGTACCTCAGCGGTTGGCCGCTGGACTCGTAGCATGGCGCTGGCCTTGGTTGGCGGCGGCGTAGGCTATGCGGTAGTAACCCTCTTTTTCTAAGTCGATAGAACTTTACTTGTAGTGGAGAAAATAGCGAAAGCGGAGAGATATTAGAAGTTCTAGAGAACGTAGCAAGGGCAGTTATTAGTATCCCTGAAACTTATAGTAGGACCGAATTTGAGCAGGTTAAACAGTTTGCTCTCAGTAATCTCAGCCGACCGCGTCTGGCACCCGATAATTTAGCAAGGTTTTTGACGCAGTACAGCGTGACGGGTTGGGGCGTTGATGCTTTACTAGATACACACCGCATCGACAGCCTTAGCCTGGAAAATCTTGCTCCAGCTCTCGCTGAGTTGGCCTACCCGATTGGAGCTGTTCTAGGGATTGACCTTGTTAAAAATAGTAAGTTTATGGATTTACCAGGTTCTTAGGTTAATGAGGTTGTGCTCAATAGCCTTAACCAGAATCTGAACTCTGTCGCGAACCTGCATTTTTTCCATAATTTTCACAAAACGCGCTTTAATCGTTGATTCAGAAACAAAAAGTTCTGCAGCCATCTCTTTATTATTCAAACCGCGTGCGAGAAGCTCAATAACCTCTATTTCTTTAGCGGTAAGAACAGACATGAGTTCCTCATCGGGGGAAATCTCAGTAGGAACCGACTGTTCAAGCCCCTGCACCACATAACGGGTTACCTCAGGGGATAGCACGGAGCCACCGCCGTGAACGGTATGAATTGCGCTGGTGACCTCTTCAGGGAGGGAATCCTTCACCAGATAACCTGAAGCACCGGCTCGTAAGAGATCAACAACATAGCGATCAGTGGCAAAGGTGCTCAGCCCCAATATTTTTATGTCAGGAAAAGAATGGTGAATATACTGGGTTGCCTCAACACCGTCCATCAGAGGCATCTGCATATCCATCAAAATCACATCTGGTTGCAAAGCCCTTGCCTGTGAAATCGCCAACTTGCCATTTGAGGCTTCCCCCACTACTTCCAGGCTTTCATCAGAGGAAAGATAATCCTTCAAAATATTACGAATGAGGGATTCATCATCTACAAGGAGGACTTTAACCATGAATGTACCTTCGCTACGTGCAACAAGCTAAAGCGTCAACTAAACCCTGGACATAGTTTTAGGCAGGGGGGAGGCTCACCTGGATTCTCCACACGCCGCCATCATCTTGATAAGACAATGTTCCGCCCAAGCCATGAAACCTAGCCTTCATTGATTCTAACCCGGTCAAAGATGAAGAAACGGGTTCGTTATGAGAGATAACGTTCTCTGAGGATAGCATGACGTTACGCTGCCCCACCGTAAGGTCAATTTTTACAGGCCCATCAGAGGAGCCATGCTTGAGAATGTTTGTTCCAATCTCGCGAGCTGTACGTCTTAGCGCCTGGCGAGATGCCAAAGGAATAAGGCTTACATCCCCATCAACGGTCAGCGTAACAGTAAAGCCTGCATTTTCTAGGGCATCAGATATTTTATGTAAATCGTGAGTCAGGGCTAGAGCCGATGTGGTTTCCCCTGAAAGAGAGGTGTCGCCCAGCAGCAAATTCTCTTCTGTCTGAGGAGCACTGGGCAGCTCGCCTTCAGGCGAGTCATTTTTCTCAGCTCTAAGGACAGTCACTAGCTTGCGAAGATCCTCGAGCGCTTGACTTGCAGAATCCCCAATTCCAGTCAGAATAGCGGCTGTGCTTTCTGGGTCCTTTGCGAACTGTGCACGCCGAGCCTGCATGGCGATAATAGTGACTTCATGCGCAACAATATCGTGTAACTCGTAGGCAAGGCGGGTGCGTTCCTCATTCCGTGCATGGAGCTGGGCTTCCTGAATAGAGATAATCTTTTGCTGGTCTTTTTCCCGCTGAAGCCGGAACCTTCTGAGTACTAGCCCTGTGATGTATGAAAAAACTGCTAATGACGTTGTTATGAACTGAGTATCCAATGTATTTGAACCCCAACCCGGATACACAACAAAAACACACAGGACAATACCGAATGCCACGACCTGACGTTTTGTAGCCAGGTAAGCGCAATACACAGGCACCAGAATTGACGCCGATGAGAACCCAGCCCAGACGAAACTGGAATCGTTATAAAGCACCGTGATGTTGGCAAGAGAAAAATACCAGCCATAAATTCCGGGCATGAGCCCAAAGCCCATCATAAAAACGGGTAGATAGGCAATCGCAATAGCCCATACACGATTCTGGGTATCTGTATTTTCGTAGACCCCCGAAGATAAATCGGCCGCAATAAAAATAAATACCAGGCAGATAAGCAGCCCCCTCAGGTAGGGGCCAAGGGGAAACCACTTCTTGCTGGAAGCACTATGGGGGCTTGTCGTCATGGGTTTATGCTATCACCCCTCGGGCAGTGCTACTTCGGAACGTATGAGTGTTAGTCACATATCCCTGACTTGCAAAGCCAACGAAAGAAAGTAGGAGACATGCTAGATGCTGAGGCGGGGGAAGCTTTAACATCAATATCCTGCGGCAAAGAAGCAGCCCGCGCAGGTGAAAAACTGAGGGTGAGAGCAACGGCGATGGAGGTAACTGCCAGTGTCTTACGGATATTCTTCATGGTTCGGAGTCCTTGGTGGTGTGAGTCAAACTGTTGTTCTGCTATCTATTGTGGAGTATTAGGCTCACGTAAGGGTATATACAAAAGTTCAGAAGTGGATTACCTATTGTTGTACTTAAGTTCAAGGTCTAGAGATTTTGTCTTCTGAACTAGCCTCCGAAAATTGAACTGAGTTAAATTCTAGACAATCAGGACCCTAAAGGCTTACCCCGATACTCCACCGGAGCCCAGGCCCTTCAGCCGCTCCTGAAAACGATTATTGTTATACCCCAAAAACATACTCATTAACAGCCGTGAAGAACTCCTCAACACCCGAAAAACGCCCCCGTGATACGTCTCAGCATTCAAATGCCCAAAAAAGTTCTCCATCACACCATTGTCATAGCAATTACCCTTGTGTGACAGCGGCATCACTGACCCACACAGCATTAGGCTCCTTGGGAGTGAAGTTACGGTTCGAGAGATTTTCAGCGATACAACTAACCTGCCCCTGATAAGAGCTGTACTTTTTACCTGCCCTGACCTTGTACTTCAGCCCTATCTGGTCCATGAGATTGTAGACGAGCTTGTGATTGACTTTCCACCCTAGGTGGCATAGTTCGGCAAGGACACGGCGGTAACTATACCGCCGTTTCGTTTTCTTAAAGATAGCTATAATGGCTTTCTTCAGCTGAGTATACACATCAGGATGATTTAGCCGTAACTGGTGGTAGAAGTATGTTGATCAGGCCAAACCTGCTGCTTGAAGTAAATTACTCAGATGGTGTTCTGACTTGAGGACGGCGATGATTTTGGCCTTTAGCCTCGCTGGTGGTTCCTCAAGTCCCGCAATTTTTTAGGCAGCAGGTGTTTTCTGCTTCTAGTTGCTCAATCCTACGGCGTAGCTTCTCTTCCTCTGTGAGTGTCTTCGGTTTGTATACTCCCTTGGGGCGTCCTTACGCGATTTTGCGAGCCTTCCGCCTGAGCTTTCGAATTTCACCATCGACCAGCTGACGGTCTACCGCTATCACTCAGGTAGCTGGCAGCAGCTGGGAACAGTGCGCCTTTAAACAATAGAAGCTTATTCATAAAGATCGGTGGAGCAGGCTCACAGCGAAGCTGCTGGCTCGGGGCTGGCGTGAATCGCTTGTGAGCGTCAGCGAACCAGCGAGAGGGTCGGCAGCGAGCGTGAGCCTGCGGAACCGCTTATGAATAAGCTTTATCGATAAAACGCTAGTGATCAGAGTCCACTTCGGTGGTGGTGACCAGTTCAGCGGTGCGGGAGATACCGTTAATCTCGTTGGGTACCTCGGGCAGGTCGATGCTGGCAAATACCTCGGCGGTGCCGTCCGCAATCTTCGCCAGGGAAACAACGTGTAGCTTCTTGGTGGCGGGGTCGGTGACGTAGGCGGTTTCGCCGTCAACCCAGATAGCGGGGCGGGGGTCCTGCCAGATTTCTGATTCGGTCCAGGAGTCCATGATGTCGACGGACCCCAGTTCGGTGCCGTCCTCAGCCCAGAAGCGGAGCTTGCCGTCGGTTGTCAGCAGCAGGTGGGAGCCTTCGGGGCCGCGGGCCAGTGAACGGAAGGTGTAGGAGACGCCTTCAGGTAGGGCGATTTTAGTGCGTTCCTTGGTGATGGTGTTGATCAGGGCGAACTGTTCGGGGCGTTCGAGCTCGGCGTCCTGGTCGGTTTTGTAGTCGGCAAGCACGATAGCTGAATCAGCTGAACCGGCCTGGTTGCCGGAACGGGAGTAGGGGTCTTCGGGGTTGGTGACCTTGGTGAAAGTGCCGTTTGCGTAGATGAGGGCGCCGTCCTGGCAGCCGACGGTGAAGGTGTCGTTAGCGGCGATCGCTTCGCCGTGGATGCCGGGGCAGTCGAGGTTTTCGGTGACAACCGAGCCGTCTGCGTTGATGATGGCTGCGCCGGTGCGGGCGTCCTCGGTGCCTACTGATACCAGGTACTGGTTATTTTCCAGGGGGATGGCCAGGCCGTGGTGGGCATCGGACAGGGTAATGGTTTCGGTGCTGACGCTGGTAGCGGTGTACTGATCAGCGCCGGTCAGGTCGGCGGGGGAGTAGACCTCGATGGTGCCGGTGTTGTCGGCGAACATGGCTGAGCGACCGTAGTCGGTGATGACGTGACCGGTACCGTCCGCTGCAAAGGATAGGGAGGTGAGAGCTGGGGTCGTGGTGTAGTAGTGGTCGTGGTCGCCGTGGGCCTGGGTCCAGGCGCCCATGTCGAGCATGGTGTAGGAGGAGCCGTCTGCTACCACCAGGTGACGGTTGTCGCCAGCGGGCTGCAAGCGTAGGAAGCCTTCTTTTTCGATGGTTTCGATGACTTCGAAGGTTTTGCCGTCCACTATCATGATTCCGCCGTCGTAGGTGAGGGCGATACGGGCTGAGGGGGTGGAGGCTTCGGTGATGGCAGCGCGCTCTGCGGTGGCAGTTGCGCTGGCCGATTCGGAGCTGCTTGAGCTAGCTGAGGGGGCGGACGCTGCCCCGCAGCCTGCAAGGGCAAGGGCGAGGGTGGCGCTGATGAGGGTGAAAAGGGGGCGAGAGGTGTTGTGCATGCCCACCAGTCTAAACTAAATGAGAATCATTTGCATAACGTGAGTGTCAAAAAGGCCCGCACCGGGAAAACGGTGCGGGCCTTTGTGTAACTCTGATGGGCTAGAGCAGGTTGTCCTGGCCAAGTTCTTTCAGGGTGTTGACGGTGTTTTTCACGCTCTGGGCGTCGTCGCGCACGGTGACAAGCAGGGCATCTGCGGTGTCAACGATAACAACATCTTCGATACCGATGACCGAAATCTTACGGCCGGTGTTGTTGACGACGATACCGGTGGATTCTTCGCTGATGACGCTGGACTTGTCGCCCAGTACGAAGAGGTCGTCACCGCTCTTTTCGATGTTGAGGCGGGCTACGGCGTCAAAGTCGCCTACGTCGTCCCAGCTGAAACGACCGGGAACCATGGCTACGTCACCGGCTGCTGCGGCAGGCTCAGCTACTGCATAGTCGATGGCGGTCTTGGGTAGGGTCTCCCAGAGACGGTTCATGCAGGCTTCACGTGCGGGGGTGTCCCAGGCGCGGGCGATTTCCATGATGCCGGCGTAGAGTTCCGGCTCGTTGGCTTCGAGGTGCTGCAGCATGAGGGCTGCAGGGGCCACGAACATGCCGGCGTTCCAGGTGTAGTCGCCGCTGGCTACGTACTCGGTTGCGGTGGCCTCATTGGGCTTTTCGACAAACTGTTCAACAGCAAGGACGCTGGGGGCGTCTTCCAGCCCCAGGTTCTGGGTGGCCTTGATGTAGCCGAAGGCGGTGGAAGGCTCGGTGGGTTCGATGCCGATGGTGACGATCTTGCCGGAGGCTGCGGCGTGTACGGCTTCGCGTACTACAGCCTGGAATTCTTCGACCGGGCTGATGATGTGGTCAGCGGCGAAGGAGCCAATGATGGCCTCGGGGTCGCGCTCGTGCAGAATAGCGCAGGCAAGGCCAATGGCTGCTGCGGAGTCGCGAGGTGAGGGTTCGAGTACCAGATCGGACCCGCGCAGCTCTGAGAGCTGCTGGGTGACGGCATTGGCGTGGGCCTGGCCGGTGACGACAAGGACGCCATCAGCTGCGAGGTCAACCAAGCGATCGTAGGTAGCACGGAGGAGGGATGAACCTGTCCCGGTCAGGTCAAGCAGAAATTTAGGTTCTACGGCGCGAGAGAGGGGCCATAGGCGGGACCCTACGCCGCCGGCCGGAATGAGGGGGTAGAACCGTTCAAGTGGTGTTCTCATTGTTTCTACAGTGTACCCAGAATTGAAGTCATAATGATGAAATCTTTTCCTTAAACTGTACGGCGCCGGTCACTTTTGACGGAAAACCTCACGGCGGCTTCCGCATGATAACGCCGATAGCTGGCTTAAGGGCATTAAAACCTTGCCTATTTCCCGGAAATACGGGGGTAAGAGATGGTGACACGGTGTAAGTAAGCAGCCCTAAAACCTGCTAATCTTGCTGTTGAGTAGAACACACAATACGTATGTTGCGTGGGCGCACAGATGGGCTCAACCTATCGGTGTGTCGTCTCGCATCACACAGGAGGTTATTCAGTGCCGAATACATCCAAGGGCACGCTGTACCGCGGCCGTGAAGGTATGTGGTCGTGGGTTGCCCACCGCATTACCGGTATCGCCATTTTCTTCTTCTTGCTGGTTCACGTGCTTGATACCGCCGTCGTCCGCGTCTCTCCCGAGGCCTACAACGCCGTCATGCACATCTACAAGAACCCCATCATGGGTCTGGGCGAAGCTGTTCTGGTAGCAGCTATTGTCTACCACGCTTTTAACGGTATCCGCATTATCCTGGTGGACTTCTGGAAGAACGGTGCCAAGAACCAGAAGGCTATGCTCTGGGGCGTCCTGGTGCTTTGGGCCGTCGTCATGGTTCCCTTCCTCGTCCGTCACTTCATGCTCGTCTTTGGGGGTCACTAAGACATGGCAACTCCTCTGAAAACCAAGATTTCGGTTCCCCGCAGCCGCGACAACACCGTATCGGGTGTCAAATACAACCGAGCCTCGTCCAAGCGCAACAACTTCGAGATGTTCGCCTGGCTTTACATGCGTGTCTCCGGTGTTCTGCTGGTCATTCTGATTTTCGGTCACCTCTTCGTCAACCTCATGATGGGCGAAGGCGTACACCGCATCGACTTCGGTTTCGTCGGCGGTAAGCTGGCTAACCCCTTCTGGCAGGTCTGGGATCTTCTGCTCCTGTGGCTGGCTATGCTGCACGGCGCTAACGGCATCCGCGTCATCATCGACGATTACGCAGAAAAGGACGGCGTGCGCTTCGCCCTGAAGGTAGCCCTCTTCCTTGCCACCGCTTTCGTGATTCTTCTGGGCACCCTGGTCATCTTCACCTTTGAGCCCTGCCCCGCCGGTGCAGCCGCAGACCTTCTGCCGTCCTTCTGCACCGCCCCGTAAGCTATTGGCGCTCTAGATTTTAGAAAGAAGCATTCACACAATGCAGGTACATAAGTACGACGTCGTTATCATCGGCGCAGGCGGCGCAGGTATGCGAGCCGCTATCGAAGCTGGCCAGCGCGTCCGCACAGCTGTGCTCACCAAGCTTTACCCCACCCGCTCCCACACCGGCGCAGCTCAGGGTGGCATGTGCGCCGCACTAGCTAACGTTGAAGAGGACAACTGGGAGTGGCATACCTTCGACACCATCAAGGGTGGCGACTACCTGGTAGACCAGGATTCAGCTGAGGTCATGGCTAAGGAAGCCATCGACGCGGTTCTTGACCTGGAAAAGATGGGTCTTCCCTTCAACCGTACCCCCGAGGGGCGTATCGACCAGCGTCGCTTCGGCGGCCATACCCGCGACCACGGTAAGGCCCCTGTGCGCCGCGCCTGCTACGCAGCAGACCGCACCGGCCACATGATTCTGCAGACCCTCTACCAGAACTGCGTCAAGCACAACGTAGAGTTCTATAACGAGTACTACGTGCTCGACCTGGTTATGGTTGAGGACGAGGACGGCGTCCGCCGCCCCGCAGGTGTTGTCTCCTACGACCTGGCTACCGGCGACGTCCACGTCTTCCAGGCCAAGAGCGTTATCTTCGCCTCCGGCGGCTGTGGCAAGATCTTCAAGACCACCTCCAATGCCCACACCCTCACCGGTGACGGCATGGCAATTGCCCTGCGCAACGGTATTCCGCTGGAAGACATGGAGTTCGTGCAGTTCCACCCCACCGGCCTTGCAGGCCTGGGCATCCTGGTTTCTGAGGCTGCCCGCGGTGAAGGTGGTATTCTGCGCAACTCCGACGGTGAACGCTTCATGGAACGTTACGCCCCCACCATTAAGGACCTTGCCCCCCGCGACATCGTGGCCCGTTCCATGGCGAACGAAGTTCGTGAAGGTCGAGGCTGTGGCCCCAACAAGGACTACGTCCTTCTGGACCTCACCCACCTCGAGCCCTCCCACATCGACGAGAAGCTCCCGGACATCACCGAGTTCGCTCGCACCTACCTGGGCGTTGAACCCTACACCGAGCCCGTCCCGGTTTTCCCCACCGCCCACTACGCCATGGGTGGCATTCCCACCAACATCAAGGCAGAGGTGCACTCCAACTCCGAGGACATCATCCCCGGTCTCTACGCTGCCGGTGAGGTCGCCTGCGTATCGGTTCACGGTTCTAACCGCCTGGGCACCAACTCCCTGCTTGACATCAACGTCTTCGGTAAGCGCGCCGGTATCTACGCAGCAGAATACGCAGCATCAGCTGACTTCCTGCCCGTCCCCGACGACGCCGCAGACGCCACCCTGGAACTGCTCAACCAGATCCGCAACGGCGAAGGTACCGAAAAGGTCGGCCAGCTGCGTAAGGAACTGCAGGATGTCATGGACGCCGATATGCAGGTTTTCCGCACCGAGGCGACCATCCACAACGCCGTCAACAAGATTGTTGAGCTTGAAGAGCGCTACAAGAACATCCAGATTCAGGATAAGGGTAAGCGCTTCAACCTCGACTTGCTTGAAGCAGTTGAACTGGGCTTCCTGCTAGAGCTTGCCAAGGTCATGTCGGTTGCTGCCCTGCACCGCAAGGAATCCCGCGGCGGTCACTTCCGCGAGGACTACCCCGACCGCGACGACGCCAACTTCATGAAGCACTCGATGGTCTACCTCGATGAGAACGCCGAGATGGAAGGCATTAAGGGTCTGCGTTTTGATACCAAGCCCGTGACCTTCACCCGCTACGAACCGATGGAGCGTAAGTACTAAAATGGCTGATTTTGAAGCACGTGAACCCGAATCCAAGGTTGAGCTGAAGTCTGAGTCAGGCGAAGCGGGCGCTATTCCCACCTTCGACGTGACTGTGCAGGTTCGCCGTTACAACCCCGAAGAGTCAGCAGAGGCCCACTGGGACGAATTCAAGCTGACCATGTACGGCACTGACCGTGTGCTCGATGCCCTGCACAAGATTAAGTGGGAGATTGACGGCTCGCTGTCCTTCCGCCGCTCCTGTGCCCACGGTATCTGCGGCTCCGACGCTATGCGCATCAACGGCCGTAACCGTCTGGCCTGCAAGACCCTGCTCAAGGATCTTGACCTGTCCAAGCCCATCACCGTTGAGCCCATCAAGGGTCTGCCCTGCGAGAAGGACCTCATCGTAGACATGGAACCCTTCTTCCAGGCCTACCGTGAGATTATGCCCTTCCTGGTCAACGACACCCACGAGCCGGAGCGCGAGCGCTACCAGTCCCAGGAGGACCGCGCCCGCTTTGACGACACCACCAAATGCATCCTCTGCGCCGCGTGTACCTCGTCCTGCCCCGTCTTCTGGACCGACGGCCAGTACTTCGGCCCCGCAGCTATCGTCAACGCCCACCGCTTCATCTTCGACTCTCGCGATGACGCCGGTGACATGCGTCTTGAGATTCTCAACGACAAGGAAGGCGTCTGGCGCTGCCGCACCACCTTCAACTGCACCGAGGCTTGCCCCCGCGGTATTGAAATTACCAAGGCGATTGCCGAGGTCAAGCAGGCTATCCTGGCCCGCTCCCTCTAAAGGTCGGTAGAAAGTCGCGCTCCACATCCCCTGTGGAGCGCGACTTTTTGTATGAGGGGCTACTCTATATACATGTCGTCCTATTCTTTTGCTGCAAGCTCCTTGGATCTGAGCTCACCCTTGTTTGCCCAGCGTCTGCGCACCCTGGTGCCAGAACTCATAGCATTTCGCCGCGAGGTGCATCAGAACCCTGAGCTGTCGTACCTTGAGAACAAGACGACCGAGCGTATTTTCCGTACCCTCACCGAGGCTGGGCTGGCGCCCAAGCATTTGAAGGGTACCGGCTGCTATGTGGACGTGGGGTCTGGCCCGATGGCCGCTGCCCTGCGCGCCGATATCGATGCCCTGCCGATCCAGGAAGAAACCGACCTGCCCTACGCTTCGCAGGTCGATGGTGTCATGCACGCCTGCGGTCACGATATTCACCAGACCGTCATGCTGGGGGTGGCTATTGCCCTGCACCGCCTTCACCAGGAGCTTCCCCTGGGCGGTACCGTGCGCATTATCTTCCAGCCCGCTGAGGAGCAGCTGCCCGGCGGGGCGGTGGACGTCATTTCCCAGGGCATCCTCGAGGGGGTGCCCCGCGCCTTCGCCCTGCACTGTGAACCCAAGGTTGACGTGGGTAAAATCGGTACCCGCATCGGTGCAATCACTAGTGCCTCCGACACCATCAAAATTACTCTCAAGGGCCGCGGCGGCCACACCTCCCGCCCGCACCTGACCGAGGACGTCATTTACGCCCTCTCCCAAATCGCGATCAACGTGCCTGCTGTGCTCTCGCGCAAGACGGACGTCCGCTCCGGTGTGCTGGTTGCCTGGGGGCAGATTGAGGCGGGGGTGGCTCCCAACGCTATTCCGTCCACCGCTTTTTTGGCGGGTACCATGCGCTGTCTGGATGCGGACGTCTGGAAGCAGGCCGGTGCCATGCTCGATGAGGTGGTTGACCAGATTGCTGCCCCCTACAACGTAGAGGTTGAGCTTGAGCACTACCGGGGGGTGCCGCCGTCCGTCAATACCGAAGATGAGGTTGCCATGATTGAGGCGGCCTCCCGCGCGGAGCTGGGGGAGGACTCCGTGGTGCTGGTGGAGCAGTCCATGGGCGGGGAAGACTTTGCCTGGATGCTCCAGGAGGTTCCCGGCGCCCTGATTCGTCTGGGCACCCGTGTGCCCGGTGGAGTGACCTACGACCTGCACCGGGGGGACTACGCGCCGGACGAACGCGCGATTGAGTACGGGGTGCAGGTTATGGCCGCGACCGCGCTGCGGGCTATCCGCTCGGAGCTGCCTCGCAGCTAACCTCCGGGAAGTTACCGGCTGGTAACTTTTTTCAGAAAATTTTTTGAGAGGGCAGGACGCCCGCTCCCGCTCCCGGGGGTGGCCTCCTGCCCTCTGTGATTAGCTCAAATACATATTCTGTGTGATTAAACAGCAGGAGCCTGTTGCGCGGTTCACGCTTTTTGAAGTAAATAGGGGGTGAATGGGAAGCTGAATCACACTAAGATGTGTTGTGTTACGCAAATTTTCTCTGAAAGCACCACTCACACACAGTTGGCGTAGACTATGCGCCGCCCGCTTTCAGGGCCGTACGAAAAGGACCTTCATGGCTTTCTCACGTAAGCACGTTGCATCCACCGGTTCCATCCTGGGTATCTCAGCCCTGCTGCTGTCAGCTTGTGGCGCAGCCCCCGAAGAATCATCATCAGCCTCTGGTGAAGCAACCGACTACCTGGGCTGCATTGTTTCTGACTTCGGTGGTTTCCAGGACAAGTCCTTCAACCAGAACTCCTACAAGGGTCTGCAGGATGCCGTCGCTGAATACGGTATCGAGCACAAGGAAGCTGAGTCCACCACTGAAACCGACTACGGCCCCAACCTCGACCAGATGGTTCAGTCAGGCTGTAACCTGACCGTTACCGTCGGCTTCGGCCTGGCAGATGCTACCAAGGAAGTAGCAGAAGCTAACCCCGATATGCACTTCACCATCGTTGACGATAACTCCATCGAGCTCGACAACGTGCGCCCCATCGTCTTCGACACCGCCCAGGCTGCCTTCCAGGCAGGCTACCTGGCCGCTGCCCAGACCAAGACCGGTAAGGTCGCAACCTACGGCGGCATGGAATTCCCCACCGTTACCATCTTCATGGACGGCTTTGCCCAGGGCGTTGCCTACTACAACGAGCAGAAGGGCGCCAATGTTGAGGTACTCGGCTGGAACACTGAGGCCCAGTCAGGCACCTTCACCGGTGACTTCGAAGACGCCACCAAGGGCAAGACCAACACCCAGAACTTCCTGGACCAGGGCGCAGACATCATTCTGCCCGTAGCTGGCCCCGTAGGTTCCGGCACCCTCGAAGCTGTCAAGGAATACAACGCCACCAGCCCCGAGAACCCCGCCTCTGTCATCTGGGTTGACGCTGACGGTGTTGAAACCAACCCCGAATTCCAGGACATCATCCTGACCTCCATCATGAAGAAGATGGACGCCGCTATCACCGAAACCATCAAGTCAGACATGGACGGTAACTTCACCTCCGACGCCTACATCGGCACCCTGGAGAATGACGGCGTTGGCCTGGCTCCCTTCCACAACTTCGAATCAGCAGTCTCAGACGAGACCAAGGCTGAGCTCGACAAGATCAAGGAAGACATCATCTCAGGTACCATCAAGGTCGAAACCGCAGGTACCCCCACCGCCTAAGCAGGTAGGTTAGCCTCGGGCTACTCACAACGGCTCACACCCTCAGCAACGAGAGGTGTGAGCCGTTTGTCTGGCCAGCGGCCCTGCTCTTGCAGACAGCCTTTAGGGTAGGAGCCTAAACCGCTAAACTAGGCACAAACACTCCTTCACTCTGCAGCCTGCACCAGGCCGTAGTGTGCGTCCGGTTCTCACACAGAAAGCCACCCCATGAAACTCGAACTGCGCAAGGTCACTAAACGCTTCGGTGACTTTACCGCGAACGATAGCATCGACCTTGTGGTCCGCCCCGGCACAGTACACTGCTTGCTGGGTGAAAACGGCGCGGGTAAGTCCACCCTCATGAACGTCATCTTCGGTCTCTATCAGCCCACCGAAGGCCAGCTGTTCATCGACGATCAGCCGGTTGAGTTCTCAGGCCCCTCAGACGCCATGGCAGCAGGTATCGGCATGGTGCACCAGCACTTTATGCTGGTCCCCGTCTTCACCGTTGCCGAGAACGTGGCCCTGGGCTCCGAATCCCTCAAGGGTGGCACCCTTGATCTTGAGACCACCCGCCGTAAAATCCGTGAGATTTCAGACCGCTACGGCTTTGCTGTCAATCCCGACGCCATCGTTGAAGACCTGCCCGTTGGCGTGCAGCAGCGCGTTGAAATTATCAAGGCCCTGGTGCGCGACGCAGAGATTCTGATTCTTGACGAGCCCACCGCCGTGCTCACCCCCGCTGAAACCGACCAGCTGCTGGGCATCATGGACCAGCTCCGCAAGGACGGCAAGTCCCTGCTCTTTATCTCCCACAAGCTTCGCGAAGTCCGTGAGATTTCAGATGACATCACCGTCATCCGCCGCGGCAAGGTAGTTGGTCACGCTGACCCCTCCATGTCGACCACTGAACTGGCCTCTCTCATGGTGGGTAAGGCCGTTCAACTAACCGTTGACAAGACTGAGGCTCAGACTAACCAACAGACCTTCGCCGTTGAAAACCTCACCCTAGTAGCCGATAACGGCGTGCCCCTGCTTAAGGACGTCAGCTTCACCGTCCACGGTGGCGAAATTCTCGCCGTTGCCGGTGTGCAGGGCAACGGCCAGACCGAGCTGGCTGAATCTATCATCGGCCTGCACCCCAAGGCCACCGGCTCCATGAAGCTCAACGGCACCGAGCTGCTGGGTATGACCACCAAGCAGGTCCTGCGTACCGGTGTCGGCTTCGTGCCCGAAGACCGTAGCAAGGACGGCCTCGTCGGCTCCTTCTCTATCTCAGAGAACCTGATCCTCGACCTCTTCGATACCAAAGACTTCTCATCGGCAGGCACCCTCAACCGTGCCAAGATCTCTGAAAACGCCGACCGGGCAGGTGCTGAGTTCGACATCCGCATGGGCTCCAAGGAGCACACCGCCTCGACCCTTTCCGGCGGTAACCAGCAGAAGATTGTCGTAGCCCGCGAGCTCTCCCGCCCCCTAGAACTCTTTGTCGCATCCCAGCCCACCCGCGGCGTTGACGTCGGCTCCATCGAGTTTATCCACAAGCGCATCGTCGAAGAACGCGACAAGGGCGTGCCCGTCATCATCGTCTCCACCGAACTCGACGAGGTTTACGGTCTAGCCGACCGCATCGCCGTCTTCTTCCACGGCGAACTCATGGGCATCGTCCCGCCCAGCACACCCCGCTCCGTGCTCGGTCAGATGATGGCAGGAGCCACCTACGAAGAAGCCCTCGCAGCAGCCGCAGAACACGAAGAAGAAGCCCCCAGCGCTTCCCACGCCAAGCACATGGCCACCACCCCCGAGACCCCCTGGGCAGAAGGAGAAGAGAATGAGCGAGCATAAGCCCGCAACCCCGCAGGTAGACCCTGCCCTTGCTGCCGATACAGCAGTTAAAACCCCGCCCCAGGACGTCCCCTCCCAGCTGGTGGCAACCGAGAAGCCCTCAACCTTCGCCCGCATCGCAGGCGGCAACGTCGGCCTCTCCATCGGCGCAGCCCTGGCAGCCTTCATCGTCGGTGGCCTGCTGATTGCAGCAACCGACCCCGCCACCCAGAAAGCGGCCTCCTACTTCTTCGCCCGCCCCATGGACACCATCAGCGCGGGCTGGACTGCTGCCTACGAGTCCTACCTGGCCCTGCTACAAGGCGCTATCTACAACCCCAACGGTAAGAGCTTCGTTCAGCAGATTCGCCCCATCACCGAAACCCTGACCGTAGCCACCCCGCTCATCTTCGCGGGCCTGGCCGTAGCCCTCTCCTTCCGAGCAGGTCTCTTCAACATCGGTGCCCAGGGCCAGATTATCCTCGGTGCTATCGTCTCCGGCTGGGTTGCTCTCAACGCCGGCCTTCCCGCCATTATCGCCCTCCCCCTGGTAGTCCTCGGCGGCATCCTAGGCGGTGCAATCTGGGGCGGTATCATCGGTGTCCTCAAGGCTAAGACCGGTGCCCACGAAGTCATCCTGTCCATCATGATGAACTACATCGCGGCCAACCTGCTGGTCTACCTGCTCAAGACCCCCCTGCTCCAGCGCGAAGGCAGCTCCAACCCCATCTCCGAAAAGCTGCCCGAAAACGCAGTCTTCCCCCAGATTCTGGGCCCCTCCTTCCGCCTCCACCTGGGCTTCATCCTCGCCATCCTGGCCGTCCTCTTCATCAGCTGGCTCCTGAACCGGTCCACCATCGGCTTCCGCCTGCGTGCAGTTGGCGCTAACCCCAACGCCGCCCGCACCGCAGGTATCTCGGTTGCCTCCGGCTACATCATCGTCATGGCGATCTCCGGCGCCCTCGCAGGCCTCGGCGGCACCGCCCAGGTCGCAGGTACCGAAAAGGTGCTCACCACCGGCATCGCAGGTACCCTAGGCTTCGACGCCATCACCGTAGCACTGCTCGGACGCTCCACCCCCTGGGGTACCTTCTTCGCCGCCCTCCTCTTCGGTGCCTTCCGCGCAGGCGGCGTCTCCATGCAGGTCGCCACCGGCACCTCCATCGACATTGTTCTCGTGCTCCAGGCCCTCATCGTCCTCTTCATCGCCGCACCTCCGCTGGTCCGCGCCATGTTCCGCCTGCCCGACCCCACCGGCAAGCCCAAGAAAAAGAAGTCAGCTAAGAAGAAGGTCGTGGAGGCATAACCATGAGCGTCACCGCAACTCCCGAAACCACCGCCAGCACTTCAGAAGAAAAGCTGGTCGTCAAAAACTGGAAGAACCCCATCATCTACGGGGTACTCGCCGTCATCGGCACCCTGCTCATCGCCCTGCGCGCCCCCAAGAGCACCATCAGCATGAGCATCAGCGACGGCGTCAGCTGGTTCTCCGCCGAACCCCTGAACATCAACCCCCAGGTCTATGGCTGGGTAGCCTCCATCGTCATGCTGGCCCTCGCAGGCTACGCCCTGGTGACCACCAACGCCGGCAAGACCCTGGGCCGCTGGGTAGCCCCCCTCTTCTGGTTCGCCTTCGCCTCCGGCCTACTCATCTGGGCCATCGGCTCTACCGCTAAGCCAGAACTCTCCCTGGTCTCCCTGCTCAACGGCGCCGTGCTGCTCTCCATCCCCATGATCTTCGGCTCCATGGGCGGCCTGCTCTGCGAGCGCTCCGGCATCGTCAACATCGCCATCGAAGGCCAGCTCCTGCTGGGCGCCTTCTCAGCGGTCCTGGTAGGTTCCATCACGAAGAACGCCTGGGCAGGCCTCCTTGCAGCCATGATCGGCGGCATGCTGGTCTCAGCCCTGCTGGCCCTCTTCTCCATCAAGTACCTGGTCGACCAGGTCATCGTGGGTGTCGTGGTCAACGTCCTGGTCTCAGGTCTCACCGGCTTCCTCTTCAGTCGCGTCCTCGAACCCAACGCGTCCACCCTCAACTCCGCACCCAAGCTGCCGGCCTTCGCCATCCCCGGCCTCTCCGAAATCCCTGTTCTGGGCCCCGTCCTCTTCAACCAGAACGTACTGGTCTACCTCATGTACATCGTGGTAGCCGTCATCTGGTTCGCCCTCAACAAGACCCGCTGGGGCCTACGCACCCGCGCCGTCGGCGAACACCCCAAGGCCGCCGACACCCTGGGCGTCAACGTCAACCGCCTGCGCGCCACCAACGTGCTGCTGGCCGGTGCCGTAGCCGGTATGGGCGGCGCCTTCTTCACCCTGGTCTCCGTATCCTCCTTCAACTCCGACATGACCGCAGGCCAGGGCTACATCGCCCTCGCCGCCCTCATCTTCGGCCGCTGGACCCCCATCGGAGCCCTCTCCGCCGCCCTCCTCTTCGGCTTCTCCCTCAACCTGCAGTTCGTCCTCTCCATCCTGGGCACCAGCGTGCCCACCGAACTGCTCGCCATGCTGCCCTACCTGGTCACCATCTTCGCGGTAGCCGGTCTGGTGGGCCGCTCCCGCGGCCCCGCCGCAGTGGGCAAGCCCTACATCAAGGAGTAGGTCCGGACGGACGCGTGGCCGCCCCGCTTGCACAGCAAGGGGCGGCCACTGCCGTCTTAAAGGTTCACGCGTATGGGGTGGAGATGGACGCCCCTTCGCCGACTAACCTTCTCAAGCTCGCCCTGGAGGGCTCGCTTGATTCATGCCAGCCCCAGCCAGTCGGCTACCGGGGCGTCCACCTCCACCCCGTCCTTGCACAACATATACGAGGAAAGAGACCAATGACTCCACTCACCATTGACTGGGACCAGCTCACCGCTGCCGCCACCGCAGCCCTAGCGAACTCCTACTCGCCCTACTCCAACTTCGCGGTTGGGGTCGCTGCCCTGACCACCGACGGGCGTATCATTACCGGCGCCAACATCGAAAACGCCTCCTACGGGCTCACCCTCTGCGCCGAATGTTCGCTGATTTCCGAGCTCTTCCGCACCGGCGGCGGCAAGCTTGCCGCATTTGCCTGTGTTGATAAGGACGGCAACGCGCTTATGCCCTGTGGCCGCTGCCGTCAGCTGCTCTACGAACACAGCACCCCCGGAATGCTCCTGCGCTCAACCAGCGGAGTGCTCACCATTGAGCAGATGCTGCCCGACGCCTTCGGCCCCGACCGCCTAGCTGCCCCCTAGCGTCCTCATCTTTCCCGTTCACCGACCGCTTTGCAACGGCCACGCCCCGGCGCGAACTGGCATACTGGAAGATAAGACCAAAGAACACAAGAACACAGAGCAGGGGAGCGAAGCTGCACCCTGCCGGGAAGGTGAGCGCTTGAGCACCGAAGCTTTCGACGCCGTAGACATTATCCGCACCAAACGTGACCACGGAACCCTCACCAACGAGCAGGTCGACTGGGTCATCGACGCCTACACCCGCGGCGTCGTAGCCGATGAACAGATGAGCGCCCTGGCCATGGCTATCTTCCTTAACGGCATGAATCGCGACGAAATTGCCCGCTGGACTGACGCCATGATCCGCTCCGGCGAACGCATGGATTTCTCCTCCATCATTGGCCCCGGCAAAAAACTCGCTACCGCAGACAAGCACTCCACCGGTGGCGTGGGCGATAAAATCACCCTGCCCCTGGCCCCGCTGGTTGCCGTCTACAACGTGGCTGTACCCCAGCTTTCCGGCCGCGGCCTGGGGCATACCGGCGGTACCCTCGATAAGCTCGAAGCGATCCCCGGCTGGCAGGCCAACATCTCCAACGAAAAGACCCTCGATATTCTCGGCACCGTGGGTGCTGTTATCTCGGCGGCGGGCACCGGCCTCGCCCCCGCCGATAAGAAGCTTTATGCTCTGCGCGACACCACCTCCACTGTCGAGGCTATTCCGCTCATTGCATCGTCCATCATGAGCAAGAAAATTGCCGAGGGCACCGATTCTCTGGTGCTGGATGTCAAGGTCGGTTCCGGTGCCTTTATGAAGGACGCAGCCCGCGCCCGCGAACTGGCAGAGGTCATGGTTGAGCTGGGTCAGGGTGCCGGTGTAAAAACCAGTGCCCTGCTGACCAACATGGATACTCCGCTGGGGCTGGCCGTTGGCAATGCCAATGAAGTTGCTGAATCTGTTGAGGTTCTCGCCGGTGGCGGGCCCGCCGATATCGTTGAGCTGACCGTCGAGTTGGCCCGCGTCATGCTCAAAAATTCCGGTATTGACGCTGACCCGGCCGAGGCCCTTGCGGACGGTCGCGCTATGGATAAGTGGCGCGAGATGATTTCCGCCCAGGGCGGTGACCCCGATGCAGCCCTGCCCGAGGCCCGCGAGACCCACACCGTCTACGCTGACGCAAGCGGCACCCTAACCCGCCTGGACGCTTTGGCCGTGGGTGTGGCGTCCTGGCGCCTGGGCGCAGGCCGGGCTCGCAAGGAAGACGCCGTGCAGCTGGCAGCGGGTATCAACCTGCACGCCAAGCCCGGCGACACCGTCACCGCAGGTCAGCCCCTGATGACTCTGATGACCGACACCCCCGAACGCTTTGAACGAGCCCTGGAATCCCTCAAGGACGCCTGGACTATCGGAGGCGATTACACCCCCACCGACCTGATCCTGGATAGAATCAACGCGTAAACCTACCTTCGCCCCTGCAAGAAAAGAGAAGAACCGTGGGCCTATTTAGCCGCAAAAAAACTCAGGAACCTGCACCTGTAGAGAGCTCCACTCAGCGGGACGTCCTGGCAACCAGCCTTGATGCCGAGCAGGCCGCTACTACTCAGACTGCTGAAACAGCCGCTCCTGCCAGTGGGCAGTTTGCCCCCACCGGGCTGGGCGCAGGTGAGGGCCTCAAGGCCGTCGTGAAGCTCATGCGTGCCAAGGCAGATGGCCAGGTGACCCTGAATCTGACCCAGAACGCCAACGACATGAAGTACACCCTCTACCAGCGCGGCCAGGAAGTTGAGTCTGGTCTGGTCACCCCCGGTAGCGAGTGGTTCCAGGCCGTGGCTGACCTCTACGTTGAGGAAGAAAAGAGCGAGCGCGGCGCCTGGAACCGCGCCCTGATTGTGGTCAACCCCGCCATTGGCAGCGATGCGGCTGTGCACGCTTCTTTCATGAACACCGCCACCAGCAAGACCCACAACCTCAACTATGCCCTGGATATGGGCGCTACCCCCGCCCCGCAGGCTACCAAGACTGAGCAGACCGGTGAGGCTTTGCAGACGACCGAGTCCCAGCAGAGCGCCGAGGCTCAGCAGGTTGCTGAAGTTGAGAAGGGTCAGGACGCCGCCCCCGCCTCAGCTGTCGCACCGGCAGGTACGACTCAGGGTGAGACCGCTGCCCAGGCTGAGGACCGCATGAGCCGTATCTCGGCTCGTCTGGCTCAGGAAAAAGCCGCACAGGAGCAAGCTGGACAGGCCGAAGCAGCGAAGGCAGAAAATTCCGCTGATGAAGTCTCAGATACCGCTGAGGAAGTGACTGTAGAGCCTGCGAAGGAAGAAGCCGTGGAAGAGACCTCCGCGGTAGCAGTAAGCTCTGCTGGGGCAGTTGCTACTGAAGAAGTTGCAGCCGAGGAGAGCCCTGCCGATGTAGCTCCTGCAGCAGATTCCGCTAGCCAGCAGGGCGCTGTGTCCGCCGCAGCTGCCTCAAACTACCCGGCTACTGCCCGCGTCCGCTCAGAAGCTGACGCTGAAGCTCCCGCTGAAACCTCAGCCGAGGCTCCGACCGATAGCTCAGCCGAGGCAGCTGCCGGGCAGGAAGAGCAGGAGGCCCACCAGCTCCCTGCCCACCTGGACGACAGCGAATTCGAGACCGAGGACCAGCCCCAGGCCTCTGCCGACCCGGCCCAGGCTAGCAGCCTGCCCGCGTCCGCACCGACCCTGGACGCCCCCATGACCAGCACTAGCGTGGACATCGCCCCCTCCTACGCCGAGCACAGCCAGCCCAAGCCCTCTGCCACCAAGAAAGCCAGCGGCAATCTGGTGCTCACCGAGGCCGAGGTTGTCTCCCGCTTTGCCCCGGCCTACGAAGCCCTCTTTGGCGCTACTGGCACCGCCCGCGATGTCTCCACCGTGCTGATTCGCGTTCGAACCCTGGGCTCCTACTACGATGCCCTGACCCACGTGCGCCGCAACGGCTTCTGGGAACAGGTACGCACCTTCGACCTGATCCCCGAAGAAACCCTAGCGATTCTGCAGCTCAAGGCCGATTCCTACAAGGAAGGCCACGGCTCGCCCCTCGCCATCAATATCCGCTTCACCCCCGGCACCCCCGTTGAAGCCACCTTCGACTACGCCGATGAAGAGGCCTTTGTGCGCTACCCTGAGCACCTGCCTGCCCAGCAGTACGTAGAAGAGCTGCGCATGTTCCCCCGCACCGGTGAGAACATCCCGGCCCACATGAATGAGGCTCTGGCCTCCTGGACCTTCTAGGCCAGCACCCACATTCTCTATCTCCCCGCCCCGAAAGAGCCCCGGCCTTTTCGGGGCGGGCCACTACCGAAAGAGCTTTCCCCGTATGACCGCTCCCGCGCCCACCCTGACCTGGCTCCAAAAGCTGCCCAAAGTCTGCCTGCACGACCATCTTGACGGTGGACTGCTCCCCGAGACCCTCATCGAGCTAGCCGATCGGGTAGGCCACACCCTGCCCACAACCGACCCGCAGGAACTGGGGGAGTGGTTCAAACAGGCAGCGGACTCCCGCTCCCTGGCCCGCTACCTCGAAACCTTTGAGCACACGGTGGCCGTCATGCAGACCGAAGAAAACCTGCGACGAGTCGCCCGCGAGCATGTGCTGACCCTGGCCGCCGACGGCGTCATCTACGGTGAGGTGCGCTGGGCCCCCGAGCTGCACCAGCGCGGCGGGCTCACCATGGCCCAGGCTGTTGAAGCGGTAGCCGACGGGCTCATGGACGGCATGGAACAGGTAGCTCAGGCAGGCGGACGCATACTGGTCAACCAGATTCTGTGCGCCATGCGCCACCAGAACAACTCCCTGGAGGTCGTCAAAACCGCCCTGGCCTACCGGGCCCTGGGCGTGGTGGGCTTCGACCTGGCCGGGCCTGAGGACGGCCACCCTACCTCATCCCATGCAGAAGCCCTGAACCTTGCCGCCGAGCATTTCCTGCCCGTCACCCTGCACGCCGGTGAAGCCTTCGGCCTGGCCTCTATCCGCGAGGCCCTGGTCACCGGCCGTGCCCTGCGCCTGGGCCACGGCGTCCGTATCACAGAAGACATCACAGCCCGCACCCTGGCAGAGATTGACCCCGATGGCTCCCTCATGCCCGGGGCTGACCCAGCCCAGACCATCCTGCAACTGGGGGAGGTCGCCGAAGCCGTCAAAAACCGCCGTATCGTGCTGGAAACCTGCCCCTGCTCCAACCTGCAAACCGATGCCGCTGAAAAGGCCAGCAATGTGGGGCGAAAGAAAGACTTTGAACCGGCGCTCAGCCACGACGAGCACCCGGCAGCCCTACTCCTGCAGGCCGGGTTCGCCGTAACCATCAACCCCGATAACCGCCTGATGAGCGCCACCAGCATGACCCGCGAATTTGCCGAGCTTGCCAAGCACCAGGGCTTTGGCCTGCCTGAATTCTTCGAGGTCACCTACAACGCTATCAACGGGGCCTTCTGTTCCTTCGACGAAAAACAGGCCCTGCTCACCAGCGTCCAGAGCGCCTACGGGCAGCTAGCCCTCCAAGAGCAGGGCCAGGCAGGGGCTGACCAGGAAGAGCAGCGCGGCGCATGACCCGGCCCAGACAAGAGCACCCCGCACCCTTACCAGAACCCGGTGACCTCGGGGGCAGCTTCGAGCACCTGATGGAGCTCATGCAGACCCTCCGCAGCCCCGACGGCTGCGCCTGGACGTCCGCCCAAACCCACGCGTCCATCATGCACTACCTCATCGAAGAAACCTACGAGGTAGCCGAAGCCGTTGAAGCCCCCGGCGGGGTCAACCTGCCCCTGCTGCGCGAAGAACTCGGGGATGTGCTGCTCAACGTCATCTTCCACGCCACCATGGCCGCCGAAACCCCCGCCGCGCAGGGCGGCTTCACCATGCAGGACGTCATCGACGGGCTCGCCGCCAAACTGGTGCGCCGCAACCCCCACGTCTTCGCATCCACCGACCAGGGCAACGAAAAGCTCAGCGCCGCCGACATCTACGACGCCTGGGACCAGCTTAAAAAAGCCGAAAAACCCGAACGCACCGGCCCCTTCGACGGGCTCCCGCCGGCCCTGCCCGCGCTCGCCCTCGCCGCCAAGGTCGATGAAAAAGCAGAGGCTGCCGGGGTTGACCTTACGGGCGCGGACGCCGGTGGGCAGCTCCCAGCCTTCGTCAACGAGCAGGAGCTGGGCGCCTACCTCTACAAGCTGGCAGCCTCCGCCCGCACCGCCGGGCTCGATGCGGAACGGGCCCTGCGGACCTATGTGCAAGGGCTAATTCGCGACTGATACGGTGGGGGCGGGCAGAAGAGCACCGCCACCCCACCAGCACCGCCATAAGGTAGTTGTGACCCGTTGGTCAGAATCCCACAAAACCTCAGAAGTGCTGAAGAAAACCGTTGGAAATGTTGAATTCCTGTGTGCTTATGTGGGTTTTTTGGTAGACTGGGGGCATAAACGCGCGCGGGCTCCACGGCCCGATCAGCAACCGGCTGTAGCGCTATATAGCCATTTTCATTTCTCATCCTTCAAGGAGCATTTTCATGGCTTTGATTACCGCAGTTCACGCTCGTCAGATTCTTGACTCACGCGGCAACCCCACCGTTGAGGTTGAGGTTCTGCTCGAAGACGGCGCTTTTGGCCGCGCAGCAGTTCCCTCAGGCGCATCCACCGGTGAGTGGGAGGCCGTAGAGCGCCGCGACGGCGACAAGGCTGTTTACCTGGGCAAGGGCGTTCTCGGCGCTGTCTCTGCAGTGATTGAAGAAATCGCTGAAGAGGTTATCGGCATCGACGCAACCGACCAGCGCGCTGTTGACGCAGCCATGATCGCCCTGGACGGCACTAACAACAAGGGCAAGCTCGGCGCAAACGCTATCCTCGGCGTTTCCATGGCCGTTGCTAAGGCAGCGGCTGAGTCCTCAGACCTGCCCCTCTACAAGTACCTGGGCGGCCCCAACGCTCACGTCCTGCCCGTTCCCATGATGAACATCCTCAACGGTGGCTCACACGCTGACTCCAACGTTGACATCCAGGAATTCATGATCGCCCCCATCGGCTTCGACACCTTCTCCGCTGCCCTGCAGGCTGGCGTTGAGGTATACCACGCTCTCAAGAGCGTTCTGCACGACCGTGGCCTGTCCACCGGTCTGGGCGACGAGGGTGGCTTCGCTCCCAACCTCGACTCCAACGCTGCAGCTCTTGACCTGATCATTGAGGCTATCGAGAAGGCCGGCTACAAGCCCGGTGAAGAAATCGCCCTGGCTCTCGACGTCGCTTCTTCTGAGTTCTACAACGACGGTGCCTACGACTTCGAAGGCCAGAAGAAGTCCGCAGCTGAAATGTCTGCCTACTACGCTGACCTGGTTGCTAAGTACCCCCTCGTTTCCATCGAGGACCCCCTGGACGAGAACGACTGGGACGGCTACAAGACCCTCACCGCCGAAATTGGCGACAAGGTTCAGATTGTTGGCGACGACCTCTTCGTGACCAACCCCGAGCGTCTGGCTCAGGGCATCGAGGGTGGCGCTGCTAACGCCCTGCTCGTGAAGGTAAACCAGATTGGTTCACTGACCGAGACCTTCGACGCTATGAGCATGGCTCAGCGCAACGAGTACCGCTGCATGGTTTCCCACCGTTCCGGTGAGACCGAGGACGTCACCATCGCTGACCTGGCTGTTGCTACCAACGCCGGCCAGATCAAGACCGGTGCTCCCGCCCGTTCCGAGCGCGTTGCTAAGTACAACCAGCTGCTGCGCATCGAAGAAGAGCTCGGCGATCAGGCTGTTTACGCAGGCAAGGGTGCTTTCCCCCGCTTCGCAAAGTAGTCTGCCCACTCTCTAAGGTAAGAGAGTAAGGACGCCCGTGCCCCGGCCAGGTTGCCCCTGGCCGGGGCACTGCCCTTTAAGGGCGAAGGCAGGAACCGTTCAGCGGGTGCCCAGTTCAGGCGGTAAAATAGGAAAATCACGGACGAGAGGGCAGGAAGAGCACTTATGGCACGCACACCGGGTAAGAAACCCAACCCCATCGCAGCCTTTTTTGGCTTCGGCCTGGGGAAGCCGGCGTCCGCCCCCTCCCGGGAAAAGCAGGCCAAACCCCGCCGTGCCCGGGCAGCTAAGCCCCTGCGCGCCGAGACCACCGCAGAAACCCCCTCGCAGGAGCTGGGCACTCCGGTAGCTGCCCACTCCTTCAGCGGGCACTTCATCACCTTCGCCATCGTGCTGGTGATTATCGCCCTGTCGGTCTACACCCCGCTGACCTCCTTCATCCGCCAGCAAAACGAAATCAACGACGCCAAGGCCAGCATCGCCGCCCTACAAGCCGAGCAGGACTCACTAAACGCCCAGGTCAGCTGGTGGCAGGACGACAACTACGTCAAACAGCAGGCCCGCAGCCGTCTCTTCTATGTACAACCGGGGGAGACCCCCTACCTGGTGGTAGGCGTGGACTCCACCAGCGAGCTGGCGGACGACACCAGCGCGGCCGCTAAAACCGCCCCAGAAGACTCCTGGACCACCAAACTCTGGGGCTCCCTGCAGCTGGCCGCCGAAGACACCTCCGTCAGCAGCCCGAGCCCCGACGCCTCAAGCAGCCCCAGCGCCAGCCCCTCAGCTAGCTCTAGCGCTACCGCCACCAACCGCTAGCGCCGTTAGACTAGAGAAACCAGCACCATCTTCTAAGGACACCATGACCACACCAGCGAGCACCGACCACCAGCCCCACGGCTTCGGCGTCACCGCCGAAACCCTCACCCCCACCGAGCTTGACCTGAAAGTGCTCTCAGCCCAGCTGGGGCGCACCGTGCGCGATGTCGTGGAAATCCCGGCCCGCTGCGTCTGCGGCAATCCCCTGGTCGCCGCCACCGCCCCGCGCCTGGCCAACGGATCACCCTTCCCCACCACCTTCTACCTGGCCCACCCCGTCATCACCGCCGCAGCCTCCCGCCTCGAAGCGGAGGGCGCCATGTACGAGATGACCGATGAAGTCACCGACGACGAGAGCAAGGCAGCCGCCTACCGGGGCGCCCACGAGAACTACCTGGCAGAGCGCGAACGTATTCGCGTCAAGGCCGGTCTAGAAGAAGTACCCGAAATTGAGGGCGTTTCAGCCGGTGGCATGCCCACCCGCGTCAAGTGCCTGCACGCCGTGCTCGGCCACACCCTGGCCGTTGGCCGCGGCATCAACCCCTACGGCGACGCAACCCTCGACCTGATTGCCGAGTGGTGGACCTCCGAAACCTGCCACTGCGACCCCGCCTGGCGTAACTAGTCGCCCACCGGCGTCCGCCCCCATACATCACCTATACCTGCCCTACGAGTCACCGGGAGTAACCATGCGCGTTGGCGCTATCGACTGCGGAACTAACTCAATTCGCCTGCTCATCGCCGAGGCCGAAGCCACCGAAGAGGGCTTTGTGCTCACCGACCTTGAGCGTCGCATGAAAATTGTGCGCCTGGGCAAGGGCGTGGACGCCACCGGCTGGCTGGCCAAAGAATCCCTGGAACGCACCTTTGCCGCGGCCCGCGAATACGCCGACCTGCTGCGCGAGTACGGGGTAGAGCACGTACGCTTTGCCGCCACCAGCGCCACCCGGGACGCGGGCAACCGCCAGATTTTCATCGACGGGATCCGCGAGATTCTTGGGGTAGAACCCGAGGTCATTACCGGCCGGGAAGAGGCAGAACTGTCCTTTGCCGGTGCCGTCTCGTCGGTGGGCAATACCGACGAGATGACCCTGGTGATTGACCTGGGCGGCGGCTCCACCGAGTTCGTGCTGGGAAACAAGGACGGCCTGGCCGCAGCTCGTTCGGTTGATATCGGCTGCGTGCGTATGACCGAACGCCATATTAGCTCCGACCCTGCCAATGTCACCCAGGTTTCCCGCGTCATTGCAGATACCGACCGGGCTATTGCAACCGCAAGTGCCTCCGTTGACCTATCGGCGGCCCGCCGCGTTGTGGGCGTGGCGGGAACCGTCACCACCGTGGCAGCCCACGCGATGGGGCTTGACGCCTATGACCCCGAAAAAATCGACCGCGCCGAGATCGCCATTAAGGACATCTCCCGGGCCGCTGCCGATATGGTCGCTATGACCAGCGCCGAGCGTGCCGCCCTGCCCTACATGCACGAGGGCCGGGTGGACGTCATCCCTGCAGGGTCGGTTGTCTGGGCCCGCATCGTTGAGCGCATCAGCGCCCTCACCGGGGGAGCGGTCACCAGCGCTATCGCTTCAGAAAAAGACATCCTCGATGGTCTGGCCCTGTCGGTTGCCGAACGTGCCAGCCGCTAGGAGCCGTCCATGGCCTTTCGGCGACTTCCCACCGGCACCGCCCTGCTCGCAAGTAGCCTGGCTCTAGCCACCGCCCTGACGCTCGGTGCCCTCCCTGCCCGAGCCACCACGGCGAGCCCCTCGGCTAGCACCAGCGCCAGCCCCACAGCCAGCGCTTCAGCTACGGCGACGTCTAAGGCTAGCGCCAGCCCCAGTGCCCTGGCCTCGGTGCCCACCATCGCTGCACCAAAGGGCGACTCTATCCGTGCCCGCCAGTACTGGCTGACCCAGTACGGCTTTACCGACCTGTGGAAGCAGACCACGGGTAAGGGGGTGACGGTGGCTGTGATCGATACCGGTGTGGACGGCACCCACCAAGATCTCACCGGTAACGTGGTGAGCGGCTACGATGCCTCGACCGGAACCACCAAGAACAAGGGCTGGAAGGGCCTGGGCGTTGAACCCGAACACGGCACCCTGGTTGCCTCTGTGATTGCAGGCCACGGCCACGATGACGGCATCACTCCCGCTAATTCCGGCGAACCCGGCGAGTCAGCCGGCATGATCGGGGTAGCACCCGATGCCACCATTTTGCCTATTGCCCTAGAACTCGGTACCACCGGTGCCACTACCCGCTCGGTCGATGAGCAGATTCCCGATGCCGTGCGCTACGCCGTCGACCAGGGAGCAGATATCATCAATCTGTCTGTTGGATCCGATAAAACCAGCTGGCCCCAGTCCTGGGACTCAGCCTTTGCTTACGCCGAAGAAAAAGGCGTCATTATCATCGCTTCTGCCGGCAACCGCGGTGCCGGCCTCACCCAAGTGGGCGCCCCCGCTACCATGCCCGGGGTGCTGACCGTCGGCGGCGTCGATAAGAACAAGCAGGATTCCTGGTCCTCATCCTCCCAAGGCATCTCTATAGCGGTATCTGCTCCCAGTGAGTCCATGATCGGCGCTATCCCCAACAACAAGTACGCCACCTGGTCGGGCACCTCAGCGGCCGCTCCCATCGTCGCCGGTCTTGCTGCCCTCATCATGGAGGAATACCCCGACCTAACCGGCAACCAGGTGATCCAGCGCATCATAGCTTCCAGCGACGATGCAGGGGCGGACGGACGCGACGCCCTCTACGGCTACGGCATCATCAACCCCAAAGCCGCCCTGGCCAGCTCCACCCCGGACGACACCGACACCAACCCGCTCGGCTCCATGAGCGACTGGATCAACGTCCACCGCAAAAACACCGCCTCAGCTGCGCCCAGTGCCAGCGAAACCCCCGTGCACCAGGTCGGCGAAACCATCACAGAAGCAGCCGCCCCCACTCCCGTCCGCCCCGTTGAAGACTCCGGCATCCTACCCTTCATCGTGCTCGCCGCCTTCGCCCTCTGGGTCGGCATCATCACCTTCGGCTCCATCCACCAGCTCACCAACATCATCAAACGCAGCCGTCGCCGCTAGCCCGCGCCCACCTCATCTAGCCTTCATCAAATCTTCACCCTGCTCTGAAAGGCTAGACACCGGCAGGGCAAGAAACGCTCACAGCAAATACACCGCCCAAAACTATGCTTAAACCCCGCAAAAGTGGCAATATAAGCATGGAGACTTTTTGCCGGAACACCGGCACTACACCAACAGGAAGTTAACTCGCATGGCATTCAACAAGATTGCACAGGACCGCCCCCGCGTCCTCATCGTCGGCGGCGGCTACGTCGGCTTCACCGTCGCAAAGAAGATCCAGAAGGTCATCAAGGAGTCCGGCGGCGTCGTCACCGTTGTCGACCCCAACCCCTACATGACCTACCAGCCCTTCCTCCCCGAAGTAGCTGCAGGCTCCATGGAAGGCCGCAACGCCACCGTACCCCTGCGCCAGCACCTGCGCGACTCAGAAATCATCGGCGGCCGCGTCGTAGCAATCAACCACGCTACCAAGACCGCAACCATCGAACCCATCAACGCCGGTGAAACCTTCGAACTGACCTACGACGAAATCGTCCTGGGCGCAGGCGCCGTCACCCGTGCCTTCCCCATCCCCGGCCTAGCCGAGGTAGCCATCGGCATGAAGACCGTTGAAGAAGCAGTCTCCGTCCGCAACTGGGTACTCGAGCGCATCGAAATCGCCTCCCTCACCACCGACGAGGACGAGCGCCGCCGCGCCCTCACCTTCGTCATCGTCGGCGGCGGTTTCGCAGGCGTCGAAACCATCTCCGAACTTGAAGACATGGCCCGCAAAGCCGTCAACCGCAACGACCGCCTGCGCATCTCAGACCTGCGCTTCGTCATGGTCGAAGCAGCCCCCCGCATCATGCCCGAGGTCCCCGCAGACCGCGCCGAAAAGGTTGTCGCTGAACTGCGCGCCCGCGGCATCGAGGTCCTGCTCAACACCTCACTCTCCGACGCCACCGACGGCCACCTGCAGCTCATCAACATGGGCGACAAGTCACCCGCCGGTGAACTCGACACCGACACCCTGATCTGGACCGCCGGCGTCGCAGCGTCCCCCATGCTCAAGGACACCGACTTCCCCATCGACGAGCGCGGCCGCGTCCGCGTACAGGCCGACCTGCGCGTTGCAGGCGATGAGGGCATCATCGAGGACGCCTGGGCAGCAGGCGACAACGCAGCTGTACCCGACCTCTCCGGTGGCGGCGTCGGCGGCTTCTGCGTCCCCAACGCTCAGCACGCCTCCCGCCAGGCCCTCAAGCTGGCAGAAAACCTGCTGGCCAAGCGCCGCGGCGAAGCACTGACCGACTACTACCACGAGACCATCGGCGTCGTTGCCGGCCTGGGCCTGTGGAAGGGCGTAGCTAACTTTAAGGGCAAGACCATCGGCGGCCCCATCGCCTGGCTCATGCACCGCGGCTACCACGGCACCGCTATCCCCACCACCGAACGCACCGCACGCGTCATGGCCACCTGGGCACTCAACCAGATCTTCGGCCGCGACACCTCATCAATCCGTCACCAGCGTTCACCCCGCCGCGCCTTCCAGCAGGCTACCGGCACCGCACCCGAAAAGACCAAGGCAAAGCTCTAGGAACTTTTCTGGTATAAAGGTATAAGCGAAAGCGCTCGCCGGGTGAGGCCCGGCGGGTGCCCGCTCAAGGCCCTATAGCCCAATTGGCAGAGGCAGAAGACTTAAAATCTTTGTGTTCCGGGTTCGAGTCCCGGTGGGGCTACAAAAATGGAGAGTACGTCAAGCGCAAAGCGCAGGCGTACTCTCTTTTTTGTAGCCTGGCGTTCAAAATCGCCACCGATGTGGCGATTTTAGCCAGCTGAAACTGTGCTGACGCCATAATGCGCGTAGCGCAGACATGCCATTTATTTTTAGCCAGTTATACCACCCCATACTTTTTCTCTTGACCCCGAGATAATCTATAGGGTCAAGAGAGAATGAGTAGGGTGAACTTCTAGGTTCGGGAAAAGGACGCTGCGGCAGTAGTAGCTGCGGCTCCTAGGGTTTTCGATAGAGTAGAAGCTATGAAGACACCTCATCTCTACGCTGTTGATCTCGATGGAACCCTGCTCACCGATCACAAAACCTACAAGCACGAGCAGCTAGACCGCGTCCTGACCCTGCTAGCTGAACAGGGCTCCTACCTGGCGGTAGCAACCGGCAACCAGATGCCAAAAATCGAGGAATACCTGGCCGGGTATGAACACCACAAGAATCTGTACTACATCGCAGAGAACGGTGCCATTATTCATAACCAGGGCACCGACTTAGCCCTGTGGGGTTTTAGCCCTGACCTGGTAAACCAGGCACTGACGGCTCTCGAAAATTTCCCCGCCCTGGGCATTATTCTTTCCTGCCGTCACCACTCTTTTGTTCCCAGCGACCGACTAGCGACCATCGCCGGACGCGTGCACGAACAAGTCACCAAGGTCGGCATTGACCTGCCCGGCTGGGACCCTGAAAACCCCATCACCGCGATTCGTCCTTTCTACCCCAACGTAGAAGCCATCGACGACCCCACCACCATCACCGAAACTATCGTCAAGATCGCCCTGAACGCCGACCCGGATGAGGGAATCTACGAGACCATCGAAAAGCTGCACGATGCCCTACCTGAAGGAATCGCAGCGACCTCCAGTGGCTTCGGGGCTATCGACCTGATTCTGGACGGCAACCACAAGGGCCACGGCCTGGCCTGGCTAGCTGAGCACCTGGGGCTGAGCGCCGAACAGACCACGGCCTTTGGCGACTCTGGCAACGACCTTGAAATGTTCCGCTACGCCGGGCGCGCTATCGCCATGGAGCACTCCGACCCGGCCCTCGCCCCGGTCACAGACCTAACCATTGGCTCCAACAACGACGGAGCCGTCCTCGACTTCC
This sequence comes from Rothia nasimurium, assembly GCF_928381415.1. Classification (GTDB taxonomy): domain Bacteria; phylum Actinomycetota; class Actinomycetes; order Actinomycetales; family Micrococcaceae; genus Rothia; species Rothia nasimurium_H. The sequence goes on along the minus strand of NZ_CAKMSF010000002.1, from coordinate 254,465 downwards.
TCGAAGCCGAACTCACCGCCTAACCTCAGCCGCTCACGCCCTGAGAAAAACGGGAAGAAAAGCCGACCAAGATTCGGTAGGGTAGAGTACAAGACTTTTACCACGACTACTTATTACCACTAGGAGACAACAGCCGTGGCAGGTAACCCCCTGATCAACAACATGACCAAGCCCGCTGGCGACCCCCGCTTCGGGCAGTTCGGTGCTGGCGGCACCACCACCGCCAACCCCTACGGCCAGCAGGCCCAGAACCCCTACGGGACCTACCAGCAGGGTAGCTACACCCAGCAGGCCCCCTACGGGTACGAGAACCAGCAGGTATCAGCTGGCCAGCTCAACGACATGTACAACGCTGGTACCGCCGGCCCCGTCGATACCAACCGCATCACCATCAACGACATCATCATGAAAACCGGCCTGAACCTGGGCCTGGTGGTAGTGGGCGCTGTACTCGCCTGGTACATGCCCATCCTCATGTTCGTTGGTTTCATCGGCGGCCTGGTACTGGGCTTCGTCAACGCCCTGAAGAAGAAGGTCTCACCTGCCCTGGTCATGACCTACTCGGTCATGGAAGGCCTGCTGGTTGGCGGTATCTCTCGCATGTTCGAGGCTTCCTACCCCGGTATCGTGCTTCAGGCAGTCATGGCAACCGTTATTGTCTTTGCTACTATTCTGGCGCTCTACAGCTCCGGAAAGGTGCGGGCAACCCCCAAGATGACCCGCTTCTTTATGATTGCGACGATTTCCTACGCTGTCTTCTGCCTTATCAACCTCGTAGCCTCACTCTTCTTCGGCTTCAACGCACGCGGCGTTGAGGTTATGGGCATCCCCCTGGGCCTAATTATCGGTCTCTTCGCCGTGCTGCTGGCCACCTACTCCCTGCTGCTCGACTTCACCCACGCCTCTGAAGCTATCAAGATGGGTGCTCCTGAGCGCGAATCATGGCGTATCGCTTTCGGTCTGATCGTGTCACTGGTCTGGCTCTACATCGAGATTCTGCGTATTCTCTACTACGTTCGAGCTATGGCAGACGACTAAAACCTAGACTCCTTCTAGAGCGCTAGAGATAAAATCCTCGCCCGGGGCAGAAGCAACTGTGCTTCTGCCCCGGGCGAGTTTCGTCACGCTTATGCCCGGGATACGAGCTAGCGCGGGGCAGATAGTAAGGAAACGTGGGAAGATAGAAAGTATGAGTGTCACTATTCCTGAACCCCCTGCCCGGCAGACCGCATCTGACCGTCAGGTGCCCTTTGCCCTGCAGATTGCAGCAGCCTGGTCTTGGCGTCTGATGATTGTGGGCATTGCAGCCGCAGCTCTCTACTGGATGCTGGCTAAGATCTCCCTCATCGTCATTTCGATTATGATTGCGGCCCTGCTGGCCGGTCTCATGTCGCCGGTTGTCTACTTCCTCCGTCGCAACCGAATCCACGCCGGTATCGCTACCGCAATTACTGAACTGGGTCTTATCGCCGGTGTCATTGGTCTACTAGCGCTGGTAGGCCAGCAGTTGACCGCTGGTTTCTCATCCCTGTCTGACCAGGTTGTCGAGGGCTGGAACCAGATTGTTGCCATGCTCAACAACCTGCCTATCGACCTGGGGGCAGACAAGATTGACCAGTACATCAGCCAGCTGGTCACCACCTTGCAGGACAACACCTCCAGCATCCTCAACGGGGTAGCCAGCGTCGGTTCTACCGCAGCCGATATCGGTACCGGCATGGTAATTGTTCTCTTCACTCTCATCTTCTTCCTCATGGAAGGTGAACGGATCTGGCTCTTCATCGTCAAGCTCTTCCCCCGCAACGCCCGCCGCGCTGTCAACGGTGCTGGCCGTCGTGGCTGGACCTCACTGGTTTCCTATGTGCGTGTGCAGGTCTTCGTGGCCGCCGTTGACGCCATCGGTATTGGCCTCTCAGCCTTCTTCCTGGGCGTACCCCTGGCGCTGCCCCTGGGCGTCCTGGTCTTCCTGGGCTCCTTCATTCCCGTCGTTGGTGCGCTGCTGACCGGTGTTATCGCCGTCCTGCTAGCCCTGGTCGCTAACGGCCTGGTCAACGCCCTTATCATGCTGGCCATGGTGCTGATTGTGCAGCAGATTGAATCCAACATCCTTCAGCCTCTGGTGATGGGCAAGGCAGTTGCCCTGCACCCCCTGGCCGTCGTCATCGTTGTGGTCGCAGGCTCCATGCTCTACGGCATCGTCGGCGCTCTCTTCGCCGTGCCCGTCCTGGCCGTGGTCAACACCGTGATCCGCTACCTGGCTGGCCGCGAATGGGAGCACGACCCCCATATTCGCGAGGAGGAGTTCCTCTACCCCCACGAGATTAAACGCCGCGAGAAAAAGGCCATCGCTGAGAAGGTCAAGGAACGCCTCAACCGCATTAAGGAAGCCGAAAAAGCCGATGAAGATGCTCTAGAGGCCACTAACAACGGCGCCCAGAAGTAAGAGACAAGACGAGGTAACGATGCAAGAAGCACCCGCCCCGGTTGAGCTCCCCGTGAGCCTAGGCCAGATTGAAGATGCCGCCCGCCTACTTGACGGCGTTATCGAACGCACCCCCGTTGCTCACTCGCGAGCCCTGAGCGAGCAGATTGGCTCGGAGGTCTTCCTTAAATGTGAGAACCTGCAGCGCTCTGGCTCCTTCAAGGTACGCGGTGCCTATGTGCGCATGGCTAAGCTCACCGAGGCTGAAAAGGCCGTGGGTGTGGTGGCAGCATCGGCAGGCAACCATGCCCAGGGCGTAGCCCTGGCCGCCTCTCGTCTTGGCATCGCCGCCCGTATCTACATGCCCCAGGGTGCGGCCCTGCCCAAGATTGCAGCGACCCGCAGCCACGGGGCCGAGGTCGTGCTACACGGCGTGAACGTGGACGAAGCCCTGGCAGAAGCCAAGCGCTACGCCGAAGAAACCGGTGCTGTCTTTGTGCACCCCTTCGACAACGAAGACATCATCGCAGGCCAGGGCACCCTGGGCCTAGAAATCCTGGAACAGGTTCCGGACGTTGACACCATCTTGGTGGGTGTCGGCGGCGGCGGCCTGCTGGCTGGGCTCTCCATCGCGGTGCGCTCGCTGGAAGAAAAGCTGGGTAAGAAAATCCGCATCATCGGCCTCCAGGCTGAGCACGCGGCAGCCTACCCGCCCTCTCTCGCGGCAGACGCACTGGTACCCCTGAAAAAGGTCTCTACCATTGCGGATGGCATCGCGGTGGGCCGCCCCGGCCAGCTCCCCTTCACCATCATCAAGAACCTGGTGGACGACGTGCACACCGTCTCTGAAGACGAAATTGCCCGCGCCCTCATCTTCCTGATGGAACGCAACAAGCTGGTCGTTGAACCGGCAGGCTCGGTCTCTGTAGCGGCACTGATGAGCGGCTCTCTCAAAGAAAAGTACGGCGACCTAGGCACCACGGTCTGCCTGCTCTCGGGAGGCAACATCGACCCCATGCTCATGCTCAAGGTGATTCAGCGAGGCCTGTCGGCTGCGGGTCGCTACATGACCATCAAGCTCATGCTCAACGACCGCCCCGGCGAGCTCACCACCATCTCCCGCATCATCTCGGAGCACGACGCCAACGTCACCGGTGTGGACCACACCCGACTGGGTGGCGCCCTCTCCATGGGCGATGTCTCCATCACCATCGACATGGAAACCAAGGGCGTAGAGCACTGCCAGGAAGTCATCGCGGCCCTAGAAGCTGAGGGCTACAAGCCGATTGTGGTTTACTAAAAGATTTCTGAGACGCAGAATATTTGCCTTTGCCTGCGACCCTCTCACCGGTTCGCTGCGCTCACAAGTGATTCACGCCAGCCCCGAAAGCCAGCAGGCTGCCGGCAAATATCCTGCGTCTAAATCTTGCCCCTCAACGCAAACTGAAGCCCGGGCGTCCTTTCCCTCCTTCGAGGGGCGGACGCCCGGGCTTCGGTTTATCTACCGGCGGGCAGGTTTAGCCCTGGAAGGGCTTAGCAGAGACAATCTTGACAGGGATCTGCTTGCCGTTGGGGGCCTCGTAAGAAAGCTCGTCACCCACCTTGTGGCCGTTAATGGCGGCACCCATGGGGGACTTCTCCGAGAAGACCTGTAGGTCGGAGCCACCGACCAGGGTGTCGGCTACTTCGCGGGAACCGAGCAGGAAGGTCATGGTCTTGCCGGCGATATCGGCTTCAACGACCATGCCGGGCTCAACTACGCCGTCATCGGCTGCGGGCTTGTCTGATACCTGGGCGGTTTCGAGCAGGTGCTGCAGCTGCTTGATGCGGCCCTCGTTCTTGCCCTGCTCTTCGCGGGCTGCGTGGTAGCCGCCGTTTTCCTTGAGGTCTCCCTCGTCGCGGGCCGCTGAGATACGGTCGATGATTTCCTGGCGGTAGGGGCCGGAGAGGTGCTCAAGCTCAGCCTTGAGCTTGTCGTAGGCTTCCTGAGTGAGCCAAGCGCCTTCGTTTTCTGCCATGTGTTTACTCCTTGTTAGCAAGGCCCCGAAACCGTTGTGGCTGGGGACCCTGTATGCGGACGGGGCTAGAGAGGGCCCCGTGTAAAAGGTCAGTCGTGAGCCTAGTCTACCCATAGGCGGGGTAAGCTCCCTAACTTTACCCCTAGAGAGAAAGGGCTTTAATCAACCTTCCAGCAGCTATCGACGGTGGCTGTGGTTGCTTCGCCCAGTACCCTGAACTGCACGGTCTGCACTGAAATGCCGTTGCCGTTTTCATCGGCGTAGGGGCCAATCGCGACTTCTTTCCAGCCGACGGGGGCACCCGAGGTGTTAAGGGCCTTGACTGCGCAGACCGCGGTATCCTCGGCCCGTTTGCTGACCTCAAAGGTAACTGAGACTTCATCAGCGCTGGTGAGGGTAAAACCAACATCACGGCCGGTGGGATCATCGCTGGAGTCCGACTGTACCCAGACCACAAAGGCGATGCCCACCAGTACAGCTACCAGGGTCAACCCGTACCAGAACCACTGGGGTAGGGCAGCACGCTGGCGGGTCGTGCCATAACGGGCAGATAGGTCAGGGGCGGTCATCAAGCCCACACCTTTCATACGGGGTAATAGAGAAAATGAGGAGCCCCACCACGCCAGGTAGAATTGACCAGTGTCTTTGAATGCGGGTTCCTTCCTCATTTACGATACCCCAAACATTACTCGAGCCACCTTCGCACTAATGGAGTTTTGCATGAGCAACACTGAATCACCCGCACCCGGCTTTGACCCCTCCCTGCTAGCGCCGCTCAAGGACGACTACACCGGCCTGCGTATTCTGGCAGTCCACGCCCACCCCGATGATGAGTCCTCAAAGGGGGCCTCAACCATGGCAGCCTACGTGGCCCGCGGGGCCCGCGTGATGGTGGCGTCCATGACCGGTGGCGAACGGGGAGACATCCTCAACGAAGCGGTCAAGAGCAACCCGGCTGCCCACCGCGATTTGGCGGGCGTCCGCCGTCTTGAGATGAAGCGAGCCGCAGCCGTGCTGGGTATTGAGCACCGCTGGATCGGTTTCGTCGATTCGGGCCTACCCGAGGGTGACCCCCTGCCCCCGCTGCCCTACGGTTCCTTTGCCAGCCTGCCGCTTGAGCAGGCGTCCGCCCCGCTCGTGCGCCTGGTGCGTGACTTCAAGCCCCACGTCATCCTCACCTACGACGAAATCGGCGGCTACCCCCACCCCGACCACATCATGACCCACCGGGTCTCCATGGAAGCCTTCGAGAAGGCGGGGGACGCGGACGCCTACCCCGGCACCGGTGAGCCCTGGCAGGTGTCCAAAATCTACTACGACCGGGCCTTCAACTACGACCGCATGCTGGCCTTCCACCACTATCTCGAAGAAGCAGGCCTGGAGTCACCCTTCGCGCAGTGGATTGCTATGTCAATGGAAGAAGACATTGAGGGGCACCGCCCGCCGGTCTCCCGCCACCAGACCACCACCCGGATCTCATCGGCAGACTTCTTTGAGAAACGAGATGAGGCCCTGCACGCCCATCAGTCCCAGGTCGCCCCGGACTCAGCCTTCTTTGCCGTCTCTCCCGAGATGCAGCGTAAAATCTGGCCTTTCGAAGACTACGTGCTGGCCCACAGCCGGGTGAAGAGCGAGGTGCCGGAAACCTGCTTCTCAACCGGTATCGACTACCGCTCCTAAAGAGCAGGAAAGGCCCAGCCCCACCGCGTAGAATAGGGGTGACCGCCTAAAGGCGGCCCCTGCGCCCCAGACCCAGACCAGAGGAAACCTTGACAGTGTCAGCCCTGATTCCTGTATCTCTTACGATTCTTGCAGCCGAAGCGACCCCCACCGTCATTACCACGGTCAACCCCGACGGGTCCTTCCGCGGCTCACCCGGTATCGTGGGCTTCATCGTCACTTTCTGCCTGGCAATCGCCATCGTGCTGCTGGGGCTAGATTTGACCCGCCGCGCTCGCCGTCTGCGCTACCGCAGTGAATACGCCATTGCCCGTGAGGCTGAGGAACGGGCAGCCGCTGAGGCTGCGGCTCAGGGGAAAACCGAGGAGCCCGTTCACGCCACCGTGCGCGATGAGGCAGTGGTGGCTCAGGATCATCTGCGCCGCCCCCACTAGTTTCTTCGAGAAGATAAACTCAAGGACGCCCTACCCTACCCGGGTGGGGCGTCCTTTAGTTTGAAGGTCACGGGGTGCGTCTATACAAAGATGCAGAACATGACGGCAATGTAGTGCTGGATGAAGCCGAGCACGGTAAAGACATGGAAGAGCTCGTGGAACCCGAAAATATGCGGGGCCATAGCGGGTCGCTTGGTGCCGTAGAAGATAGCGCCGATGATGTAGCTGGCCCCGCCGGTGGCGATGAGAATAGTGGCGACGGGTGAGACCTGCCAGAAATCCCCCAGGTAGAAGACCGCCATGAGCCCCATGACAACGTAGATGGGGGTGTAGAGCCAGCGGGGAGCCCCGGTCCAAAAGACTCTGAAGAGGGTGACCGACAGGGCGCAGCCCCAGATACTCCAGAGCAGCACTGCCTGCTGAGTGCCTTCTAGGAGGGTAAGGGCCACCGGGGTGTAAGTACCCGCAATGAGCAGGGTGATGTTGGCGTGGTCCAGACGTTTGAGCAGCATGCGGGTCTTAGCTGACCAGAAGCCCCGGTGGTAGATGCCGGAGATGCCGAAGAGTAGGACGCCGGTGAGGGCAAAAATGGCGCAGCCAATCCCCACCAGGCCACCGCCGGAGAGGGCAATCAGCACGATGCCGGCGATAAAGGCCACGGGCGCGAAACCCGCATGAATCCAGCCCCGCAGCAGGGGCTTACCGTTCTCGCGGTAGAAGTCGATGACTTCACGCTGAACATCGGTGAGCCGGTCAAGGACGCTCGGGTGGGGTGTAGTTGAGGAGCCGGTGGTCTGGGAGCGGTGAACACGTGAAGCCATATATTTAGTATGGCAGTTCAAAATAAGTGCGGTCTAGGGGGTAGCTAGAAGCTGAACCTGAGGGCAGCAGCCCAGGGCAGCGTCCGCCTAACCACCGCAGACGAGGCTAAGGAGCCTACCCGCCCCGGTCTTACAGGTAGAATGAGCAGGTAAGAACCCCGGCCACCTTCAGACCAGGAGCAGCACATGAAGCTACCGCAGCCACTGTACACGGTGTATGAGCGGTCCCTGATTTCTGGGATTCCAGCGGAGAAACTGCCCCAGCATATCGGTGTGCTGGTTGATGGTAACCGCCGCTGGGCTGCTCTGCTGGGGGAGAGCACTAAGCACGGCCACGAGGCCGGTGCTGCCCGTATTATCGAATTTCTGGGCTGGTGTACGGAGCTCAAGATTCCGATGGTCACCCTCTATATGCTCTCGACCGAGAACCTCAAGCGTAGCAGTGATGAGCTCAATGATCTGGTTGAGGTTATTGAGGGGTTCGTGGGAAAGCTAGCTGCCAGCGGTCTAGCCCGCATTCGCCCGGTGGGTCAGCTCGAATCTCTACCTACCAGCCTGCGCTCTGCTTTCGAGGTGGCCGTTGAGCAAACAGCGGCTGTGAGCGGCTTACAGGTCAATATCGCTGTTGGCTACGGTGGGCGCCAAGAGATTACGGACGCCGTGCGCGGCCTACTGCGAGAAGCAGCAGCTTCGGGGGATAGCCTGGAAGAACTTGCAAAGAGCCTGACCAGTGACGATATTTCCCGCCACCTCTACACCAGTGGCATGCCCGACCCCGATCTCTTAATCCGCACTTCTGGTGAGCAGCGTCTCTCTGGCTTTATGACCTGGCAGTCGGCCTACTCCGAGTTCTATTTCTGCGAGGCCCTGTGGCCGGACTTCCGCCGGGTTGATTTTCTGCGGGCCCTGCGCGACTATGCTCAGCGTCAGCGTAGGTTCGGCTCTTAATAGTGGCCGGGAGCAAATGTGCTCGAACAGATATATAACCTAGCAGTAGAGGGTCTGGGCGGACGCTGGCAGTCGGCTCTTGCCTGTGTGCTCCTGGTCTGGGTGGTGGCGTGCTACCTGGTAGCAGCTACCCGTCTGTGGGTGATTGATGTGCGTGAGCATCGTCTTCCTGACCGTATTGTCCTTCCCCTCTACGCCCTGCTGGGCCTACCCCTCTTTGGGGTGATCCTACTAGCTTCCCCCGACTCCTTTGCCCAGGCTAGGCAGACAGCCTACGGGTCAGCGGTGATGTTTGGTTTTTACGCGCTCATGCGCCTAGCATCTCGCGGGGCACTTGGACTAGGCGATGTAAAACTGGCCGGGGTACTGGGCCTGCTCTTGGCCTATTTCTCGCCCCTGAACCTGCTCTGGGGCAACCTGCTTATTTTCCTCACCGGCGGGCTATATTCTCTAGCGCTCATAGTGACTCGTCGCGCTACCGGCCGTACCCACATAGCCTTCGGTCCCTTCATGCTGTTAGGCACCACCATCGCTCTTTTCTTCCCCGCCACTTAACTAGCCAAGCGCGGTCTGCTGCCACGGGCGTCCGCGCCGGCCCCCATTACACGAAAGGACACTATGCCTACCCCACCATTCATTACCGACCTGCGGGCTAAAATCGGCTCCGACATGCTCTGGCTCTCTGGTGCTACAGCTGTAATTCAGAGGGACAACGGCGATATTCTGCTGGTCCGTCGCAGCGACACCGGGGCCTGGACGCCGGTCACCGGCATCGTCGACCCCGGCGAGAACCCCGCCCTGACCTGCCTGCGCGAAGCTGAAGAAGAAGCGGGCGTCATCATCGAGGTGGTGGGCTTTGCCCAGCTGAAAGCCGACCCGCCCATGACCTTCGGCAACGGGGACCGCTGCCAGTTTCTGGATCACACCTTCTACTGCCGCTATGTATCGGGGCAGGCCCGGGTGAATGATGAAGAGTCGAGCCAGGTGCAGTGGGTGCCGGTGGAGAAACTCGCCGACTACTGTAGCGAACGCATGCTCGATAGAATCGACGCCGCCCTGCACTGGCAGAACGGCGCCCGATTCGATTTAGAAGCGCGGTAGCTAGGCTTCGGCTGAGAGCTTCCGCAGCAGCTCAACCAGCATGGTGCGCTCAACGGGGGTCAGTTTCTCGGCCCACACGGTTTCAAGCTGGTTCTGCTGGGCAAAGATAGAGCTGACGAAGTCGGTACCGGCGGGGGTGAGCTCAACAAGGGTGCCACGCCCGTCCTCGGGGTCCTTAGCCTTGGTAATCAACCCCTTGGTCTCTAGGGGCTTGCTGATGTTTGAGACAGCAGCCCTGGTCATGCCGGTGATATTAGCCAGGGAACTAGCGGACGTCGCCCCCGAGTTCCAGAGGGCAAAAAGCACCCGGTAGGCAGCCCAGGAGCTACCGGCAGGGCGGTGCACTTTCGACTCAAAATCGTGGGTGATGGCCACAGATGCGCGGTTTAGCGACATGGCAAGCAGGGTAGCGTCAACATTGACGGGTTCCTCTAAACCACCGAGGTTCTCGGTGACCTGGTCGATGAAAGACCAGTAAGTGTGGTTACGGGATGATGGTTCCATTCCTTAAGCCTACTCACTGGGCGGCTGTGAGGGAAAAATAAGCCGCCTATTACAGGTATAAACCGTGGCGGTCACGCTATCCATTGGTCTACTCTTGACCGACATGGCGCCGGGGGCTAGTCTCTAAGAAAATCATGAGATAGCCGGTGCAGCGACGCTGCTGCAGAAGGAAGAAACATGCAGACCCACAACAAGGACGTTGTCATTATCGGTGCTGCCCGCACCCCCCAGGGCAAGATTATGGGGGCCCTTTCATCGTTGAGCGCCGTTGAACTGGGCACCCGGGCTCTGGCTCAGGCGCTCAAGGCCAGCACTCTAGCCCCTGAACAGGTTGAAGCTGTGATTTTTGGCCAGGTGGTTCAGGCCGGTGCGGGGCAGAACCCCGCCAAACAGACCGCAAGTGCTGCCGGTATCCCCGTGGCTACCCCTGCGGTGACGGTCAATAGCGTTTGCCTCTCGGGTCTACGCGCGGTGATAGATGCCGCCCGGCTGATTCGCTCGGGCGAGGTTCAGGTCGCTGTGGCGGGCGGCCAGGAGTCCATGTCTCGTGCCCCGTTCTTACTGCCGGATTTCCGTGCGGGCAGGGTCTTCGGTGCTACCAGCGTGCTCGATGCCGTTGAGCGTGATGCCCTCACCGATGCCCAGAGCGGGGAGTCGATGGGCGTGCTGACCGAGGGGTCTAACGCCCGTTTTGAGGTGACCCGCCAGGAGCAGGACGCCATCGCGGCCGCTTCCCACCAGCGGGCCCACGCCGCGGCGTCCGCCGGGCTTTTTGAGGCCGAAATTGCCCCGGTGCAGGTGAAAGGACGCAAGGGGCAAGTCACCGAGGTCAGGGCGGATGAAGGAGTGCGCGAGGGAACCACGGTCGAGGTACTCGCTCAACTGCCGCCTGCTTTTGAGCAGGGCGGCACGATTACCGCGGGGAATGCCTCCCCGCTCTCTGACGGGGCAGCGGCCCTGGTGCTCTCAAGCCGCGAATTTGCTGAAGCAAACGGAATCAAGCCGCTGGCCACCGTCCTCGCCTGGGCTAATACCGCTGGCCCCGAGAACGTGCTGCACTATCAGCCCTCCCGCGCTATCGCCGCTGCCCTTGACAGAGCCGGGCTAACCGCGGCCGACCTAGACCACGTGGAAATCAACGAGGCCTTTGCAGCGGTCTCTGCGGTCTCTGCCCGTGAACTCGGTCTTGACCTGCAGAAGGTCAACCCCCACGGTGGTGCTATTGCTCTGGGACATCCGGTGGGAGCGTCCGGCGCCCGCCTGGTGGTTCATGCCGCTCACGCCCTCAACCAGAAGCCCGATGCTACCTACGCGGCTGTGGCCCTGTGTGGTGGCGGTGGCCAGGGTGATGCCCTGATTCTTCGCGCAGACTAATCTCTTGTACTACGAGGTTAAAACAGGTGGGACCCGCAGAACGGGCCCCACCTCTAGTTGTATGAAAACTGGTTTAGGTGAGCTGACGCCAGGCGCTAGCGTTGCGCAGATTAGAACGAGCCATTGCTACAGCTTCACCGGCCCCGCGATTGAGGGCAATTTTGGAGAGCGAAGTCGCAAACCCAACAATCTGTGAGGCTTCCACCTCGGGCGGCATAGAGAGCGCGTTGGGGTCGGTAATAACCTCAACGAGGGACGGGCCTCGGTGGGCTAGGGCATGAGAGAGCGCCTTTTCCAGTTTCTGGGGGTCGGTAACGCGCTCTGCCTCAAAGCCCATGGCGGTGGCGATGGCAGCGTAGTTGGTATCGGGCACATCAACTCCGTAGTCCTCGAAGCCCTGAACTAGCTGCTCGAGCTTGACCATGCCGAGGGTGGAGTTGTTGTAGACCACCACGGTGAGGGGCAGGCTATACATGCGGGCGGTGAGCAGGTCGCCAAGAAGCATGGAGAGACCCCCGTCGCCCGACACCGAGATAACCTGACGATCCGGGGCAGCAACCTGAGCGCCAATGGCGTGAGGGAGGGCATTAGCCATGGAACCGTGCAGGAATGAACCGAGTAGCTCACGCTTGCCGTTGGGCGTGATATAGCGGGCCGTCCACACGTTGCACATGCCGGTATCTGCTGTGAAGATAGCATCGTCGGCGGCGAGCTCATCCAGGATCGCCGTAGCGTATTCGGGGTGGATAGGGCCCTTCTTCGAGGGCTTCTTGGTATAGGCACCCACGACCTTGGTCATGATTTTTTCGTTCTTCTTGAGCAGGCGCTCAAGGAAGGAGCGATTCTTCTTGCGCTTGATAAGAGGCAGGACGGCCCGCAGGGTCGCTGCAACATCAGCCTCAACCAGCAAGCTCACGTTGGTGCGGCGACCCAGTACCTGGGCGGAGCGGTCAATCTGGATAGTGTCGGTATCGGGTAGGAACTGATCGTAGGGGAAATCGGTGCCGAGCAGGAGCATCAGGTCTGCTTCTTTAAGGCCCTCAGCAGCCTCACCGTAGCCCAGAAGCCCGGTCATGCCCACATCGAAGGGGTTGTCGTACTGGACGTACATTTTGCCCCGCATGGAGTGACCCACCGGCGCGGCGGCGGCATCGGCCAGGGCAACCAGCTCATCGTGGGCTCCCTTAGCCCCGATACCTGCAAAGATAGCGACTTTGTCTGCGGCATTGATACGGTTGGCGATGTCGTGGACGGTTGCCTGGTCGGGGGTCATGGTGCCGCGGCGCATGTCGCCCCAAGCGGGTACGTAGTCTACGGCGTCCTCGGCAGCAATGTCGCCAGGGATTGAGACAACAGCAACGCCGCGGTTGGCAACCGCGTGACGCATGGCAGAGTTCATGATGCGCAGAGTCTGAGCGGGGTTAATGGCCATCTCTGAGTAGCTGGAGCACTCGGCAAAGAGGCGGTCAGGGTGGGTTTCTTGGAAGTAGCTGGTGCCGATTTGTGCTGAGGGGATGTGGGAGGCGATAGCGAGGACGGGCGCGCCAGAGCGGTGCGCGTCGTAGAGACCGTTAATGAGATGGGTGTTGCCGGGGCCGCAGGACCCTGCACAGACGGCGAGTTTACCGGTAACCTGTGCTTCTGCGGCTGCGGCAAAAGCCGCGACCTCTTCGTGGCGTACATGAATCCAGTCGATGCCGCCCTTAGCAGAGCCGCCGCTGGCACGGACTGCATCAACGATGGGGTTGAGGGAGTCTCCCACCACGCCGTAGATGCGCTCTACGCCGGCGTCTATGAGTTGCTGGATGAGTTGATCAGCGAGTTTCACGGGGCAACCTTTCAATAATCTGTACCCTTACTTTTCTACAGTCTACTCCTATCGATCTTGCTTTTGTTTATTCTTGAACTATCTATGTGGTCACGCGCCCCTGAGTGCTAGTTCACAAGAGAGGCGCACAAAGGGCGGGCTTCCCGTAGAGGGAAACCCGCCCTTTGCGTGCTCGGATGCTGGGAGCGTCCTTTGCTTGGTAGCTTTAGAAGTTACCCAGCATCTTGGTGACGTCCAGGGCCTCATCTAGCTGGGCCTCGGTGACTTCACCGCGCTCAACATAACCCAGGGCGATGACGGCCTCGCGCACGGTGGTCTTGTTGGCCACCGAGTACTTGGCGATCTTGGCTGCCGCCTCGTAGCCGATCAGCTTGTTCATGGGGGTGACGGTTGAGGGGGAGGCCTCAGCCAGGAAGCGGGCCCGCTCCACGTTGGCTTCCAGGCCGTCAATCATCTTGTCTGCCATGACGCGGGAGGTGTTGGCCAGCAGGCGGATGGACTGGAGCAGGTTGGCAGCCATGACGGGGATACCCACGTTTAGCTCAAAGGCACCGTTGGTGGAAGACAGGGCGATGGTGGTGTCGTTACCGATCACCTGGGCACAGACCATAATGGCTGCCTCACAAATCACGGGGTTGACCTTGCCGGGCATGATGGAGGAACCGGGCTGCAGGTCGGGGATATGTAGCTCGCCCAGGCCGGTGTTGGGCCCTGATCCCATCCAGCGAATATCGTTGTTGATCTTCATGAAGGAGTAGGCGATATTGCGCAGCTGCCCTGATGCCTCAATCAGGCCATCGCGGTTGGCCTGGGCCTCAAAGTGGTTGCGGGCCTCGGTCAGGGGCAGGCCGGTTTCTTCAGCCAGCAGTTCAATGACGCGGGCGGAGAAGCCGTCGGGGGTGTTAATGCCGGTGCCCACGGCGGTGCCGCCCAGGGGGACCTCGGCGACGCGGGGCAGGGAAGCGTGGATACGCTCAACACCGTAGCGCACCTGGGCTGCGTAGCCGGAGAACTCCTGACCCAGGGTGACGGGGGTGGCGTCCATCAGGTGGGTGCGGCCGGACTTGACGACGTCCTTGAACTCCACAGCCTTGCGCTCCAGGGACTCGGCCAGGTATTCCAGGGCCGGGACCAGGTCCTTGAGCAGGGCCTCGGTGGCAGCCACATGCACAGAGGTGGGGAAGACGTCGTTAGAGGACTGGGAGGCATTCACATGGTCGTTGGGGTGGACCTCGACGTCCTGGCCCTCCAGGGCCTGGTTAGCCAGGGTCGCCAGCACCTCGTTGGTGTTCATGTTGGAGGAGGTGCCGGAGCCGGTCTGGAAGACGTCGATGGGGAAGTGCTCATCGTAGTCACCAGCAGCTACCTTATCTGCAGCATCGCGGATAGCGGCGGCGCGGGTAGCATCAAGAACACCCAGCTCCTCATTGGCGCTCGCTGCTGCCTTCTTGATGAGGGCGAGGGCGCGAATGTGGGCAGACTCCAGTGTCTGGCCTGAGATGGGGAAGTTTTCGACGGCACGCTGGGTCTGGGCGCGGTAGAGGGCATCTACGGGTACGCGGACCTCACCCATGGTGTCGTGTTCAATGCGGTATTCAGTGTTTTCTGCCATACCGACTAGTCTAATACGCCGCCGTGACGGCTGTCGCATTGGGTGCTAAAAATGACGCGCCAGCAGGCTGCCTGCCCGAGGACCGTACCACCAGGGCAGATAGCGGTTTTAGACGGTAATGAGCGGTGAGGAGGAGTAGACCAGGTCGGCCTTGCCGTCGGCCAGGTGGTAGAAGACGCCGATGACGGCCAGGGAGCCGTCCTCGATACCTTCACGGATAATCCCGGACTGCTCAGCAATACGGGCCGCTGTCTGGCGGGTATGTTCAATGACCATGTCGTTGATAGAGGCACCTTCGGGCAACTCCGGTGAAATAACTGACGGCAAGATACCCTCCACCAGGTTGCGGATAAACCCGCCGGGCATTTCACCCTCGACCAGGGCCTTATGGGTTGCGGTAATAGCGCCACAGGAGTCGTGGCCCAGCACCATAATCAGCGGGGTCTTGAGCTCACCGCTGGCGTATTCCAGGGAGCCGAGGACGGCGTCGTCCAGCACCTGCCCCGCCGTACGTACCACAAAGGCATCGCCCAGACCGAGGTCGAAAATGATTTCTGCTGCCAGGCGGGAGTCGCCACAACCGAAAATGGCGGCGAAGGGGTGCTGGCCAGCTACGAGTTCAGCACGACGGGCGGCGTCCTGATGGGGGTGGGAGCGGTTGCCCTCCACAAAGCGAGCATTGCCTTCAACAAGGCGTTCCCATGCCTGGACAGGGGTTTCGATAGCGGTCATAGCTGACGTCCTTTCGCAGTGGCTTAGGTCTAACCTAGCAACCTGCCAGCCCCAAGACCTGTGTAAGGTGAATTACATTTTTGTAAGGACGCCGGTGGGCGGCTTACTGAATTCCGCTTGAGGGAGTAGGAGAAGCCGTGGAAGTAGGAGCCTTCATGTAGGCAACAGTAGCCTCAGCCAGAGCCTGGAACTCGGCTGCCTCAGCTTCGCCCTTGAGAATGACGGTGGTGCCGTCCACCTCACCGATGTAGAAAGTGGTGATCTTGTCTTTATCGTCAGCATCGACGAGGGAGCGCACGTCCCAGTCCACGCCACCAGCTTGCACCGTAGCCTCGGGTACCGCCTGCCCCACTGTTTGCGCAATCCAGGTTGGGTTGGTGTCCTGCGCCTGAATCAGCTCAATAAAGTCACTGGTAGGGGTCACCTGGCCGGTGGACCAGTAGTTGATGCCGTCTGCCTGGCCGGTGTTCCAGCGGGCGTAGTTGTAGTGCCAGCCTTCCTGCTCGGCGGCTGCAACCGGGTAGCCTGCCTGGGCGCTGGCCTCGTAGGCAATCACGGGGAGGTCAACGGTGGGCCGGTAGGGGTTCTTGTTGGGCTGGGGCATCAGCCAGATCACCGGTAGTAGCAGCAGCACCATGACGATCATCGAAATCACCATATTGCGGGCGGGCGCATTGATACGGGCAGCCTGTTTTTCGGTAATCTGCGGGACGACCTGCTCTGGGGTGTCCGGGGCCTGGGTTTCAGGGGCGGACGCCTGTGGCAGGGGCTGGTTGCTGGGGTTAGTCGATGAAGTCACGCCTTCTATTCTGGTCTAAAGGGGGCGCCCTGTGCCACTTGCGAGCGAGAATTGCCGGCATCATCTGTGTCAAGTAGGGGCGCACCGGCCCGTAACACGGCGGGGAAGCGAGTAGTCTAGAGGGTGGAGGCTGAGCGCCCTGCGCAGGGAGCCAGCTGGCACTGTTGGAAGCTACTCGAAGGTGAGTCATGTCAAACGTAAGCAACGAAGATCGTAACCTGGCGCTGGAACTGGTGCGCGCAACCGAGGCTGCCGCTATTGCCTCGGGCCCGCTGGTGGGCGCAGGCGACAAGAACATGGCGGACGGTGCTGCTGTTGATGCCATGCGCGCTCGCCTTAAGACCGTGCACTTCAACGGCACCGTGGTGATTGGCGAGGGTGAGAAGGACGAGGCCCCCATGCTCTTCAATGGTGAGCAGGTGGGTGACGGGTCGGGTGCTAAGTTCGATGTGGCCGTTGACCCGATTGACGGTACCCGTCTGACTGCCCTGGGTATGGATAACGCTCTCTCTGTTATCGCGGTAGCTGAAGGTGGCACCATGTTTGACCCCTCGGCTGTTTTTTACATGGAGAAGCTGGTCACCGGCCCCGAAGCCGCCGACATGGTAGACCTGCGCCTGCCGGTTAAGCAGAACCTGCACCTGGTTGCTAAGGCCAAGGGCACCAGCATCAGCCAGCTCACCGTTTGCGTGCTGGACCGCCCCCGTCACGCCAAGCTGGTTGAAGAAATCCGTGCCACCGGTGCTCGTACCCGCATGATTCTTGACGGCGACGTTGCGGGCGCTATCGCTGCTTGCCGTGAGGGCACCGGTGTGGACCTGATGATGGGAACTGGTGGTACTCCCGAGGGTATTGTGGCTGCCTGCGCTATCAAGGCCACCGGCGGTATTATTCAGGGGCGCCTGGCCCCTATTGATGACGCCGAACGCCAGAAGGCCCTGGACGCTGGCCACGACCTGGATGCGGTACTTACCACCGATGAGCTGGTCACCACCGATAACTGCTTCTTCGCCGCAACCGGCATCACCGACGGCAAGCTCTTGCGCGGTGTACGCTACGGCCGTGACACCGTCACCACCCAGTCCCTGGTCATGCGTTCCAAGTCAGGCACCGTGCGCCTGATTGAGGCCGAGCATAAGCTCTCCCGCTACTCAGCTATGATTGCCGGAACCATGAACAAGTAGGGTCCTGGAGTAGATTTAGAGTCGAATACCAGAAGATTGAGCAGGTGTTCCCGAAAGCCGACTGGCTGGGGCTGGCATGAATTGGGCGAGCGCCCAGCGCGAGCCCAAGAAGGTTAGTCGGCGAAGGGAACACCTGCTCAATCTTTTACTTACCGATACGCGCGCGAACCTGCCCGACAGCGTCCTTGGCCTTGGGGAGCAGGGTGCCGGTGGCGAACTTCTTGCCCTGAGCTAGGGCTTCGCGGCCTGCGCGGATGCCCTGGTAGGCCTTGTAACCAGCGGTTGAGACGGGCAGGTCCCAGGTGCCGGGGTAGGCTACTGAGGTGCCGCCGAAGGACTTCTTGAACTTGGTGAAGCCTGCCCACTCGTGGTTGGGGTCGTCGTTGGGGGCGATTCCGAAGAGGTCCATGTAGCTCAGGCCCTTTTCTTTGGCATCGAGAATAATGGTGGAGAGCAGCGGGTTTCCCACCTGTAGTTTTCGGTGTTCGAATGAGGTTGCCGCATGGGCGTAGACGCGGGTGTCGTCTGAATCGTAGGTGAGGGAGGCACCGATAGGTTGGCCATCTACCTTAGCGATGAACAGGGTAGCGGCGTCCGCGGGCATAAGCACCTGAGCAACTCTGGTGAGGTAGTCGTCCTGCTGACGGTTGAAGCCAGCACGACCGGCGGTTTCGTCGAGATACTTGAGCAGAATCTTTATATCTGCGGGGTTCTGGGACTTTTCGAAGGTTACACCCTTCTTGTGGATATTGCGGTGCAGGTTGCGGTTGGTCGATTTCATGTCTTTCAGAATCTGATCTTCAGATTGGGTGAGATCAATAATCTGAGTGTGTGAGGGCTGCACCTGGCGGGGTGAGAGGGTGAATCCGCGGGCGGCGAGGAAGGCTTCGCCGCTCTGGGAACCCCAGATTGCGTCATTGATGGGCTCAATGCGGATGAACCAGCATTTGTTGTCGGTTGCTACGCGTTTCATATCTGCGATGGCTGCGTCGAAGGCGGCAGCGCTGTCGGCTTCGGGCCCGTAGGGGGCGTAGAGGTAGCGGCCGGTGGAGCCGCCTTCAAGAGTGGCCATGTAACGCCAGCCTTTACCTTCGCCACGGAAGACCTGATGGCCGTTGGCTTCTTGAAGCTGGGCCCAAATATCTGACTGCAGAATTGTACTCATGGGCACCAGCTTACCGTTTTGCTGTAGGTCGTGGGGTTAGGGGACCGAGCAGGTACCGTTCTCGCTGAGTTCTGAGGTGAGCTGCGCGCGGTAGGCGGCGGTTTCAATCACGTCGAGGCCTGAGGGGCCGGACGCTGCTGAGCCGGTGCTTGAGGCAGCTGCGGTGGTGACGGTGGGCTGGATGCCTGAGGCTGAGTCTGCAATGACCTGCTGGACTGCGGTGTGGAGCTGGTCGAAGTCGGGGTAGGTGGGGAAGAGGGTGTCGAAGTAGGGTGGGCCTGCTGCGAACTGGATCAGGTCGTAGTTTTTGGATTTGAGGGCAACATCACCGAGGGCTGCGAGGCCGCTTTGGGGGATGTTGGTTTCGATGACCTGTTCGCCTGCGGCGGTGATGTCTGCGAATTTGGTGAGTACGTTGGCGGGGTCGAGCTGCTTGAGCATAGCTGCCTGTACGCAGCGCTGGCGGGCTTGACGGTCGTAGTCTGAGGCCCCTTCGCGGGAGCGGGCGTACCAGAGGGCGTGGAAGCCGTCGAGGTGCTGTACGCCGGGCTCGATGTAGTCGTCGATGGGGTTGGGCAGGCCGGTAATTTCGTTGGTGCCGCCGCCGATGGGAACGTAGCCACCTACGTCGATGGTGATGCCGCCCAGGGCGTCGATGAGCTGCTCAAAGCCCGACATATCAATGAGGATGTAGTTCTCAACGGTGATACCGAGGACGCCGGAGACAGCGTCCATGGTTGCTTCGGCGCCGGGGTCGTCGGCTCCGGGGTAGAGGTCAGCGTAGTCGGCGGTGACGGTGGGGTAGAGGGCGTTGAGGATGCATTCGTCACCGCAGTCGAAACCAGTCGGGTAAACCTCCCAGAGGGGAGAGCCGTCTTCAAAGATGGCGTTTTGTAGGTTGCGGGGTACTGAGATGGTGATGGCCTGACCGGTGGCTGCGTCGATGGATACCACGGTCATGGAGTCGGGGCGGCGGCCCACGCGGTCGGCGCCGGCGTCCCCGCCCATGAGCAGGATGTTGTAGCGGCCGTCCTGTTCCTTGATGGGGGTGCCGCCGGCGAAGATGTTGCCGAGTGCACCGCGCCCTACCCAGGTGATGTAGGCGGCGTAGCCTAGCCCGCCACCGGTGAGGGCGATGCAGGCGACGAGGGCAAGAGTGACCAGTGGTTTAGAGCGGCCTTGGAGCAGGCCGGGTCGAATGGCACGCAGGGTTGCTAGGAAGAGGTAGACCCAGCCAATAGCTAGGCCCACAAGGGCCGCCGCCACAAGTAGCAGTACCCAGGTATTGGTGACCAGGGAAAGCACTAGGGTGCGGCGGAGCGTCCAGAGTAGTAGTAGAGCTAGCACAAGACCCCAGACAGTGAAGGTAACCTTTAGTGCCCGGCGCCCCAGAGTCTTCTGCCCGGTCAGTAGTTGGGCAGAGCCCGGGAGGAAGAGGGTGAGCAGGAGTAGGAGCCAGGCCCGGCGGGTACGGACGGATGCCGATGCCGCTTCGGGGTGCCGCAGCGGGTCGGTGTAGGTGGGGTCTACCAGGTGCTGGCCTCGCCCCCTGATACCCGTGATAGGGGCTGCGGAGCGTGGGCGCTTGCGCTCACCGGACATGTGTTTGCCTCCCTGGTGTGGTGGGGCCTGAAAAATAACCGAGTGTGGTTGAGTAGCTTGAAATCTACTCAACCACACTACTGAAAGAAGCTGGGCGCTCCCGGGGTAGTCTTCCTGAACTTGCCGAAGGGGCAGGCCGGAGTGCCCGGTATCGGGTTAGGGAGCGTAGGGGGTCTTCTGCTGGCCGTCTTGCTCGTCGTTGTGGGCCGGGGCTGGTGCCGCCTGGGTGGGGCGGGGTGCGGCGTCCTCATCGAGTTCTGCCTTGTGCTCTTCGACCTTGGCGCGCAGGGCTGCGCCTTTGTCCATGGCGGTCTGGCGCAGGGAGGCGGCGAAGTCTACGAGGTCGGCCCGTACCTGGCGGGCAAAGCCGTCGCTGCCTGAACCGAGCATACGCAGAGCCAGCAGGCCGGCGTTACGGGCGCCGTTGATGGAGACGGTAGCTACGGGCACTCCGGCGGGCATCTGCACGATCGAGAGCAAGGAGTCCATGCCATCCAGGGACTTGAGCTTGACCGGAACACCGATCACGGGCAGGGGAGTAACGGATGCCAGCATACCGGGCAGGTGGGCTGCACCGCCGGCACCGGCGATGATGACGCGGATACCGCGGTCTGCTGCTTCACGCCCGTAGGCAATCATGTCTTCGGGCATACGGTGGGCTGAGACCACGTCTGCCTCGTAGGGGATGCCGAATTCTTCGAGTACTTCAGCGGCTGCTTCCATGACCGGCCAGTCTGAGTCTGAGCCCATCACGATGCCGACAATGGGGTTATTGGAGTCGTAGGGGGAGGTCATGTTGCTCCTTGAAGGTAGGGGTGGTGCGGACGCCCGCCCCACCTGGGTAGGGCCGGGCTAGTCCCGCGGGGTTAGGGGGTGGAGGGGCCGTCGGTGAGCAGGGAGGCTGCTGCGGTAGCCTGCTGGCGGAGGGCGGGTAGCTCGTTGGCGGGGCCGGTCATATTGATGTGCCCAATCTTGCGGCCGGGCTTGACTGCCTTGCCGTAGTAGTGGACCTTGGCTGCCGGGTAGTCTTCCATGAGCTGCGGGTAGACGCCGAAGATATCGTCGTTGGTGCCGCCCAAGAAGTTCTTCATCAGGGCGACCTCGCCCTTGATGTCGGTGCTACCCAGCGGGTAGTTAGCAACGGCCCGCAGGTGCTGCTCAAACTGGCTGGTGACTGAGCCGTCCTGGGTCCAGTGGCCGGAGTTGTGGGGGCGCATGGCGAACTCGTTAATGAGGAAGCCCGCCTCAGAGCCGGGAACTTCAAAGAGTTCAGCGGCCATGACGCCGGTAACACCCAGTTCGGTAGCAACCTTGAGGGCGGCGGCCTGGGCGGCTTCTGCTACCTCGGGGGAGATACCGGGGGCAGGGGCAATGACCTCGTCACAGACAGAGTTTACCTGAATGGACTCAGCGACTGGCCAGGCCATCACCTGACCTGAATCTCGGCGGGCTACCAGGGCAGAGAGCTCGCGGGTAAAAGGAACCTTTTCTTCTACCAGCAGGGCTGAAAAATCGGTGCGGTCAGGCAGTTGCTCAAACCAGGGGGTTGACTTAGCGCGGGCGTCCTGCTCATCATCGAGCACCATCACGCCCTTACCGTCATAGCCGCCCCGCGGGGTCTTCAACACAACCGGCCAGCCGCCCTCCTTGCCGAAAGTAAGCAGCTCATCGAGGGTACGAACCTCGGCCCAGCGGGGGTTAGGCAAACCCAGGCGGTCAACAGCCTTGCGCATCTCAATCTTGTCCTGGGCGTGAACCAGGGCAGCGGGGCGGGGCTGTACGTTAACACCCTCATCCATCAGACGCTGCAGAAAATCGGTGGGCACATGCTCATGATCAAAGGTGAGCACATCAACCTCACGGGCAAAAGCTGCCAGAGTATCGTAGTCCCGGTAGTCACCCACCGGTGCCAAGGGCACCGCCCGGCGGGCGCAGACGTCCTCGCTTTCAGCCAGAATACGAAGGTCGAAGCCAAGCTCGGTAGCGGCGGGCGCCATCATGCGCGCCAGCTGGCCGCCACCCACAACACCAATTTTTGGTCCAGTCATAGGGTAAGTCACAGTCACTAGGCTACCTGGGCACACGGTGCTTGTAAAAGCCCCAGCTACATGCTGAACAGGCACCGCCATGCCGGGCTATCTCCCAGGTAATGCTCCGCTATCTGTGAGCAAAACACTACCCCGGTAAGCGGGCTGGCAGCAGGGCTGCGCCTGTACTATGTCAACAGAATAAGACCTGCTCCCCAGTTCAGTCGGTGCGTCAAGACGTTCCCTGTCGAACTTATACCAGTTCCCGCCGGGAGGGGCCCCGCACCATACGACGAGGGAGAGAAACTATGAGCGCACTCAAACAGCGTCTAGAGACCCTGTGGCACAGTCACGGCCGGGAGATAGCCCAGTTCCTGAGCGTCGGTGGCCTGGCCTTCATCATTAACTCGGTGATTTATTGGACGCTGATGCATTCCATCTTGTCCGACGGGCACGCCAAGGCTAAGGTCGTAGCCGGTATTGTCGCCACCATCTTCTCCTGGGTAGCAAACCGCCTGTGGACCTTCCGCGAAAAACGCACCGGTAACAAGGTACGCGAGGCCATTGAATTCGGCATCGTCAACGCCATCGGCATCGGCATCGAGGCATCCTGTGTGCTCTTTAGCCTCTACGTACTGGATCTGACCAGCCCCCGGGCGTCCTTTATCTCGGGTACCATCATTGGCACCATCTTGGGCACTATCGTGCGCTACTTCCTGTACAAGTTCTGGGTCTTCTCTCAGAGCAGGAGCTATAACGGCGATAAGACCTCCGAAGAAAAGCGGGCCGAGCTGATCGAAGAGGCCACCAAGATTATGACCGGCTCCCTGCCTATCGTTGAGAAGGCAGAGACCGGGCCCGTTCGTCGCCCAAAACTCGACTAAGACGCTCCTGCTCCCAGGCTACTGCCGGGTCGAGAACCAGAGCTGCCCGGCCTGAAGCCATGACCGCCAGGGTCTGCTCTAGATAGGCGGCATCGAAGTGCTCCCCCGGAACCTGGAGGGCAGCTACCTCAGGCTC
Organism: Rothia nasimurium; assembly: GCF_928381415.1. Lineage (GTDB taxonomy): Bacteria > Actinomycetota > Actinomycetes > Actinomycetales > Micrococcaceae > Rothia > Rothia nasimurium_H. Next base: position 231,194 of record NZ_CAKMSF010000002.1, on the reverse strand, counting down.
GTGTTTAGCGCCCAGGGCTCTCGCCTGCTCGGTAAGCTGCTCCATTAGCTGGCCATAGCTGGTGCCCTCCCAGGCATGCCCCTCTGCTGCTGGGGCAGCCCATCCCACATAGACGTCGGGGTGGGACCTCACCTCAGCGGCATAATCAAGTACCTCAGACGGCAACTGTCCCATAAACCGGGGTGCCAGCGGCTCGGCGGCGACAGCCAACAGGTATTCTTCCTCGGCATCCTCTAACTCTGACGTATCAAAGGCGGCGCGGACGTCCGCCCCCGCCTGCTGCCCCCAGGCCAGGGTTGCCCCGACCCGCAGGCCAGCTGCTGCCAAAACCAGCGACCGCCAGTGCAGGCGCTGGGGGAGCGCTAGCAGGGAGCCGGGCTCAACCTCGCACTCATCGACCAAAAAATTAGCGGTCTTTGCAACCCAGTTGTCAAAAACCCGGCCCGAAAGCTCAATCCGCTCACCGGGAGCCGAATACCAGAGCAGGGCAGGGGATTGGCGCTGAGCCAAAAGAGCCATGAACTGCGGAAAAGAAGAACCGACCTGGGAAAATGAAGCTGTCATGCTCCCTACTCTAGGGCACCGCTCGCTTTGCAGCCAGAAGGGGTCGGCTGAGGTAAATGCATATACCACAGAGAAACGCAAATTATTGTGAGAGAATCTCGTATGAAGAAGATTTTTTTAATCTCAGCTTGACGAACAGCCCATTACACGCGTGTAATTAGGTGCAGGGAATTTTTTATTCTGTCCTCAATTTGGGATATGAAAGGGAAGACTATGGGCCTCCACAGCCGCCTACCTCAGGGCGCTGCAGGGCGCACGCCTGACGTGGCCCAGTACCACACTATGCACTCTGCCCAGTACTTAGAAGACCAGGCAACTGCCTTGCTCAATGCCGCTGCTCCTAAGAGCCGTGGCCGGGCTAGCTCACTCGCCAGTAGCTCAGCTACCGATATGTTCTCCACCGACTCCGACGCCCTCTCCCTCTGGCAGCAGGCCGCCGGCATCTACAGCACAGACGGTGACGACGGGGAACTCTCCTGGCAGGCAGATGCCCTCTGCGCCCAGACCGACCCCGAGGCCTTCTTCCCTGAAAAGGGCGGATCAACCCGCGACGCTAAGCGAGTATGCAGCGAATGCCCCGTTCGCGAAGCGTGCCTAGAATACGCCATGGAAAACGACGAGCGCTTCGGTATCTGGGGCGGTTTATCAGAGCGTGAACGCCGCCGCCTCCGCAAGCAAGCTATCTAAGAAAGAAGGGCTTGATTCATGGCAATCACCCGCCAGTGCTCACGCCAGACCTGCCAGCGTGAGGCTATTTTCACGCTCACCTACGCCTACGCGCAGTCAACCGCAGTGATTGGCCCCCTGTCTGTGCACCGGGAACCCCACGCCTATGACCTGTGTGAGTTCCACGCCGACCGTCTCACCGCCCCCCAGGGCTGGGATGTTGTGCGTCTGGACGCCCCCGCTGCCCACCCCGAGGCAGAGCAGCAGGATGAGGCGTCCTATCCACCCCTACGCTCGGTCTAAGACCTGAGCCGATACAGCCCGTTGGTCCTAAGCTAACGGGCTTTCTTCTACCCCGCTATATCAAAAAGTGCCCTAATCCGATAAACTTTGACGAGCACACAACACACTCGCGCCCACAGTCCGTGACATAAGGAAGATAAGTTCGTGGTCAACCCCATCAACGCAGCCAACCGAGACGCCTTCACCCGCCGGTCCTTCGTGACCGTAGGAGCTCTGGGCACAATGACTCTTGCTGCCTGCTCCACACCCGAGAGCAGTACCAGCAGCGCAAGTGCCGCTGCGACTGCAAGCTCAAGCCCCACTCCCACCGTAAAGTTTGCCGGTACTGTAGAGGTTTACCCCGCCCTCGACGAGGTAGAAATCAACCCCATCGAGACCGTCACCGTTACCACCACAGACTCAACACTCACCAAGGTTACTGTCGCCACCGCGGAGGGTGAGGAACTCGCCGGTGAGCTAGCTGCAGACGGTAAGAGCTGGACATCCACCGACCGTATGCTCTTCCACAGCGATTACACCGTAGAGTGGGAAGCAGAAGACGCTGCAGGTACCGCAGGAACCGGCGAGAGCACCTTCTCTACTGTCTCCGCTGCCTACGAAGTAGACGCCCTCATGAACTTTGAAGATGGAGCCAGCTACGGCATCGGCAAAATCATTCAGTTCAACTTCTCTGAGCCCGTGCTCAACAAGGCTGAAGTAGAAAAGCGCATCACCGTGAAGGGCGGAGGCGACCAAGCCGGTAAGTTCCGTTGGTACAGCGATTACATGGTGCGTTATCGCCCTGAAGATAAATGGGCCACTAACTCTACCGTAACTGTCACCATTGATATTTTTGGTCTCGATGTAGGCAACGGCATGATTGGCAACCACACCACCACCCGCACTTTCAAGACCTGGAACAAGCGCTACGCTTTTGCAGACAACAACACCAAGACCATCAAGATGTATGTTGATGATGTCATGGTGCGCGAAGCCTACATCACCCTGGGCAACTCCGAGTGGCCCTCAGTTGTTGGCCAGCTGGTCATCATGGAAAAGGCCGAGAGCTACTACTTCAACCCCGGCTCCCTTAACCTGGACGTGAACGACCCCCACTACTACGAACCCTTCTGGGCCTCCTGGACCTCCCGCCTGACCTCCGGCGGCGTATTCGTGCACCAGGCCCTGCCCTCAGCCTGGTCTTCGGTAGGCCGGGTAAACGTCTCCCACGGCTGCATCGGCATGCTGCCCGATGACGCTAAGTTCTTCTACAACACCTTCGGCGTAGGCGATGTGGTGGAGACCGTTAACACCGGCTACCCCCAGGCTGACCCCGATGACGGCTACGGCGACTGGAACATCCCCTTCGCCAACTACCACGACTCAAACTGGAAGGGTAACTGGTAAAACCAGAGCCTAACCGGCACAGACTGCAAAACTCCCGCCCCTAGCACCGCCCCGGTGCCCGGGCGGGAGTTTTTGGTTTCTAGCGCGTAGAATACACAGGCAGACGCACCCTAGACACCCGGGAGGAAACCCGCCGTGGCCCAGCAGCCCGACCAGAACCAGGAGTGGAAGAAACTCAGCCCCGCCGTCACCCCGCCTAAGGCCGATAGCCTACTGTCAGCCCGCCGGGCTGAGCGCGGTATTCAGACTCCGGCTCCTACCGCCCACGAGGTAGGTGATACCAGCCCGTCGGCAGAGCAGACCGGGGCGGACGCTCCCTCCGAGGCTGCCCCCTGGACCGCGCCCCTAGCCGCGGTGGCAGCTCCCGAAGGTAACGCGTCCGCTCCCGAAGCCACCCCGGCTGCAGAACGCGCCGAAGCCCGCGAAGTCGCGGTAGATGACAAGCCCCGCCTGCTGGGGCTGCGCCGGGCCCTTATCGCGCTGGCCGTTCCCGTGCTGACCATCATGCTAGCCGTGCGTGCCGTCGCCAGCCCCGCCTTCCTCTGGCTCGAATACCACCGCCCCGGCTTTCCCTCAGACAGCTACGGCTTCGATACCCAGGAAAGACTGCGTCTGGGCTCCTACGGGCTGGACTATATCTTGAACTTTGCCCCCCACACCTACCTGGCCGATATCACCACCGGCGGCAACACTGCCTTCCTTGCCAGCGAAGTTGAACACATGACCGACGTCAAACGAGTCATGCTCATCAGTATGACCTTCGCCTTCATCATACTGGTCCTTGCTCTGCTCTCAGCTCGAACCCTGCGCCTGCGGGCCCCGGGCGTCCTGCGCTCCTCCCTCTTCACCGGTGCCTGGCTCACCCTAGTCCTGCTCATCGGCCTGGGCGTTGCCGGCGCTATCGGCTGGGAAGCCTTCTTCACCACCTTCCACGAGGTCTTCTTCCCCCAGGGCAACTGGCAGTTCCGCATGAGCGATACCCTCATCCGTCTCTACCCGCCCCAGTTCTGGGTGGATGCCGCCGCCACCGCCGGTGCCCTCACCCTCTTGATGACGGCAGCCGTCCTCGCCATGACCTGGCCTACCCGCTACCGCAAGCAGCTAGCCCTCAAGCGCCGGGCAGAGCGTCAGGAGCTCAAAGAACTCCTGACCAAGTAAGCCCCTAAATCCAGGCGTCAAACCACATGCGCTCGCGCCACTCGGTGTAGGGGACGGTCTGGGCTGTCCAAATAGGCCAGTAGTAGATAGAGACTAACAGCGCGAAGACCACAAAGAGCCCTACCACCAGTAGCCCTGCCCGGCGGCGGCGTACGCTGTCGCCGGGGCGTCCTAGCGCTAGCCCCAAAATACCTGCCAGCATAAGAATCAGGTAGGGCTCGAAGGAGAGAGCGTAGAAGAAGAACATGGTGCGTTCGGGGTAGCCAAACCAGGGGAAGTAGCCCACCGCGAAGACCGCGAAAAGGGCCGCAAAACGCCAGTCGCGGCGGAGTACCACCAGCAGCAGGGAGAGAGTAGCCACGATAATAAAGGACCACCAGATGAGGGGGTTGCCGATATTGAGGACCGCCTCGGAGCAGGAATCAACCGTGCACCCGTTAACCCCCAGGTCAGGGGACTCATAGTAGTAGCTGGTAGGGCGGCCCAAAATGAGCCACTGCCAGGCAGGAGACTCGTAGGTGTGGGGGGAGTCCAGCCCGGAATGGAAGGAGTAGGCAGAGCGGTGGTACTCCCAGAGGGAGCGCAGAGACTCTGGCAGCCAGAGAAGTCCCTCGCCGGGGTGCTCCGTGGCCCAGTTGCGGTCGTAGGCAGAATCTGAGAGGAACCAGCCGGTCCAGGTCGCTAGGTAGGTGAGTAGGCCGGTGCCGATGAGGGCAAAGAAGGCGAGGACGCCGTCGCGCAGGAAACCTGAGATGTACCAGCGGCGGATACCTGCGATACGGCGGGCGTTAGCGTCCCAGAAGACCGTCATCAGGCCGAAGATAGCGATGAAGAAGAGGGCGTTCCATTTGACGCCAACCGCTAGGCCCGCGCAGATACCTGCGATAAACCGCCAGTAGCGGAAACCCAGCCAGGGCCCGTAGAGCATAAAACCGTCGGTGGGAGTGCCGCCCTGGGTGCGGGCATGAGCCGCTATACGGGCCGCGAGCCTACGCCTACCCTGGTAACGGTCAAGCAGTAGCGCCACAAAGGTAGCCAGCAACCAGAACATGAGGAAGATATCGAGCAGGGCAAAGCGGGACTGCACAAAATGCAGGCCGTCGATAGAAATCAGCAGGCCAGCCAGGGTAGCAACGGTAACCGAGCGGAAGAGAATCCAGCCAGCGAGCATGACCAGCCCCACCGATAGGGTGCCGGTCAGGGCTGCGGCAAATCGCCAGCCAAAGGGGTTATCATCGCCAAAAACTGCCATACCGAAGGCAATCATCCACTTACCGACCGGCGGGTGAACCACATATTCAGCGGTCTCAAGGATGCCCGAAGGGGCACCTGCGACGAAGGTTTCGTTAGCTGTATCTGACCAGTTACGCTCATACCCAAAATGCAAGAGAGAGTAAGCGTCTTTGGCATAGTAGGTCTCGTCAAAGACGATGGCGTTCGGGTTAGCCAGGTTCACAAAGCGCATAAGCCCGGCCAGCACCAGAACCAGCAGGGGTGCTACCCAGCCGTAACGGGGCAGGGGCACAGAGGCTACGGCAAGCCGAGCCCGCAGGGCTGATTCGGTGAAAGCGTCTTTGAGGGTCAGGACGGCAGAGGTTGGGTTAGATGTCACCCTAGCTATGCTACCCGGGGCAGCAGAATCATGCGCGCGGACGCGTGGGGACCAGATTTCTTTGGTCCTATTTAGTATGGACCAGATTCCTCCCAAAATACTTCGTGCCATGACCTACAGTCGGTATTTTTCTGGTCCCTACGAGGGGCGGGGTCTAACCCGCTGGGTGGTGAAGCTACCCTGTGGATATCTGTATATGCGCTGTAACAACCCGACCGATAAAAAATCTTTTTTGGCGCAATACGTTGAGACTGGGAGAAACTTTATCCACAGGAAACATCAGTTCTAGAAAATTAGCTCATACACAACAGAATGCTGTCATGGATATTCTCGATAGCCTTCAAACCGTTTATACCTACAGGGAACTGCAGCAGCTGGGTATGAGCTCTACTGTTATCGCTCGCCGGGTTAGACAACAGGAGCTGACTCGTCTCCTCCCTGGCGTTTATACAACCCAGTCAAATTTTCGTCAGCTTCCCCGCTATCAGCAGTACCCCTATTTTATTTCTGCTGTTTACAAGAAGAACCCTCAAACCATCTTTACCCACCAAACCGCTGCCTGGTTGCATGGCTTTGCTGTGGTAGATCAGAAGCTGGTAGATGTACAGTGCCACCCTAGTTCACGGGGGCGTGCTCAAGGTATTGCAAAGCACTATTCGTATACAGCTCTCGATACGATGTCATCGCACGGTTTATTTCACCTCACTACCCGCCTGCGGACTTTAGCTGACTGTTGCCGCTACCTGCATCCGTCCTCAGCGCTAGTTACGGTTGAGTCAGCGCTTTATCAGGGAGCATGCACCGTTGAGGAAGTCGCGGAATATTTGGGGCACCAGAGGGGGCGCGGAGTTCAGAAAATGCGGACGGTCGCCGGCCTCATGAGTTCTTCGAGCGAGAGTGCTGGTGAAAGCAAACTGAAATGGGTCTTACACATGAGCCCCTTACCCCTGCCAACCCAGCAGGTTGATGTCTGGGTTGATAACGAACACTTCCGGCTCGACTTTGCTTACGAGGATGAAATGATTGCCCTCGAATTTGATGGGCGGGTGAAATACCTTGATTCCCAGAGCCGCGATGAGGTTTTCTTCAATGAGGTGCGACGCGAGAAGCTGCTGAAAAACGCTGGGTGGGATGTGCTGCGCTATGACTGGTCTACCGTTGTGAACCATCCGCAGAGGATCGTTCGTGAAGTTCTTGCCACCATGCAACGGAAAAACGGGAGCAGCAGAATCACGGCGCTCAGGTAACAATGGACCAGAAAAGTAACGATTGTATGTGTGGTGGACAAGGACGTCGGGAGGAATCTGGTCCCTACTTGTAGGGGAACAAAAGTAGTAGGGTTTAACCCTATGGAATCCTCCCCTCACACCACGCCCGCTGCGCCGGCCGAAGGCGGCGCCCTCGTCCTGGGCGGCACCCCCATCGGTAACCTAGCCGACGCCTCCCCGCGTCTGCGTGAGGCGCTCGCGTCCGCCGATGTCCTGGCCGTAGAAGACAGCCGTACCCTGCGTAAACTAGCCGCCGGGCTGGGCGTCACCACCCGGGGGCGGGTGCTGGTCAACCACGACCACAACGAGGCTGACCGCGCCGGGCAGATCGTTGAGGCTGTGGCAGCCGGGCAGACCGTGCTGCTCATGTCGGACGCCGGTATGCCCGCTGTCTCCGACCCCGGCTATGTCGCAGCCGCTGCCGTGGCCAATGCCGGCCTGACCGTCACCGCCCTACCGGGCCCTTCCGCCGTCGTCACCGCTATTGCCGTGTCCGGGCTGCCCTCGGGGCGTTTCACCTTTGAGGGCTTCCTCGCCCGCAAGGGCTCCGACCGCACCCGGCGCCTGGCCGCGCTCGCTAGTGAAGAGCGCACCATGGTCTTCTACGAGTCCCCCCACCGGCTGGCCGCGACCCTGCACGATTTCGCGGAGGTCTTCGGGGCAGAGCGCCGTGCCGCTGTCTGCCGGGAACTGACCAAGCTGCACGAAGAAGTTGCCCGCGGCAGCCTGCAAGAACTCATTACCTGGGCCGAATCTAAACAGATCAAGGGCGAAATCGCCATCGTGGTGGAGGGCGCCCCCGAACCTGAGGCAGAAGAGGCAGAGAACCTGACCGACCTCGTCCTGGAGCTTGTGGCCGGTGGCGTCCGCCTGAAAGCCGCCTGCGCCCAGGTCGCCGAAGCCCACGGGGTGTCGAAGCGCGACCTCTACCAGGCAACCCTGGCCGTCAAAGATTCAGAAAGCTAAACCTATGTGTACCGACCACACTCTGACCGACGCCGAGCTCCGCGAGCTTGCAGAGCGCTTTGCCTCCTACCTGCCGAGTGAGGCCGAGCAGACCGCCACCATCTTTGAGACTCCTGAACCGATTCTGGAGGGCGAAGTACCCCCGGCCTACCAGGCTGATCGCTACAACACCGCGGGCGAGCCCAGCGGGGAGGGCACCCGCCGCCGCGGAGAGAAGGGCGAGGACGGACGCCGCCGCAACCTGGTCTTCCCACCCGCCCCTGCGCCCCTGCCCTATGCCATCGTCGATAATCACACCCACATGGACCTGCTCGACGGCGAGGTTGCTGTCACCGCCCGCGACGCCCTCGATACCGGCGAAGCCCTGGGCATCGGTGCGATTGTGCAGGTGGGCTGTGACGTTCCCAGTTCCCTCTATGCTGTGCGAGCTGCCCAGGCTGACCCCCGCGTCCTGGCCGCCGTGGCCCTGCACCCCAACGAGGCCCCCAAGCTGGCAGAAGCTGGCCAGCTAGAGACAGCCCTGGCCGCTATCGACACCCTGGCCGCTGACCCGCGCGTCCGTGCCCTGGGAGAGACCGGTCTGGATTACTTCCGTACCGGTGAAGAGGGCAAGGGGGCTCAGGAGGAATCCTTCCGCGCCCACATCCGCATGGCCAAGAAACACGGTAAGGCCGTGCAGATCCACGACCGGGACGCTCACGAGGACGTTGTACGCATCCTGCTGAGCGAAGGCGCACCCGAGACCGTCATCTTCCACTGCTACTCCGGCGAGCCCGACCTAGCCGAGATCTGCAACGACCAGGGCTGGTACATGAGCTTTGCGGGCACCGTAACCTTCAAGAACTCGCACGGTATTCAAGAGTCGCTGAAGCTAGCCCGCCGGGAGCTGATTCTGGCTGAGACCGACGCGCCCTTCCTGACTCCCCACCCCTTCCGGGGCCGTCCTAATGCCAGCTACATGACCAACTACACCGTCCGCTTTATGGCCGGCCACCTGGGTGCCGACCTGGAAGAGCTCTGCCGGGATATCCGTGCTAACTCCCTGGCAGCTTACGGGAGCTGGGGGATTGAGGGCTTCTAGCCCCTAGAGTCAGGTAGGCGACCGCCCAGGCCACCGGCAGGGCATGCAGGAGGGCCAGGTGCTCGGGCCACTCGTTGCCGCCCCAGTTGTGCCCGCCAAACCAGACCGCAAAGGGCATGGCAAAGATGAGCATACCGGTGGCGGCCAGATAGAGGTAGCCGGTGTGCGCGGTGCGCCAGCCGTAGAGGGCCGCGAAGACGAGGAAGGTGACGAACCAGACCCAGTGGTGGGTCCAGGAGATGGGGGAGAGCAGCAGCCCCAACACCGCCACGCAGGAGGCTGCCCCCAGGTAGGCGCCACGGACGTCCTGCCCGGCGAGCCTGCGCACGGCCAGGTAGGTGAGCACCACCGACCCCAGGGCGGTGACGGCAAAGAGGACGCCGGTGAGCCAGGCGGGGAAGAGCATAGCCCAGGTGCCGAGCAGGTTATAGTTCAGCGCCCCGGTAATTGACCCCACGCGGGAGGATTCAAAGATTTTCTCGGTGAAGTATTCGCGGGCTACCTCGAAATCCACGGCAAAGCTCAGCAGGATAGACGCGAGGCCGGTACCCACGAAACGGGCCAGGGACTTCCAATCGCGGGTGGCGATGAAAAGCAATCCGAAGATGGCTGGGGTGAGCTTGATGCAGGCGGTGAGAGCAATCAGCACCCCGTGCCAGCGGGTGTTCTTGAGGTAGATGACGTCGGTGAGAATCAGCAGTACCAAGAAGAGGTTGATTTGCCCCAGTTCCATATTGAAGCTGATGGGGAAGAACTTGAGCAGTAGGGGAGTGAGCCAGAGCCCGGCAGCTAGGGCGTGGCGCTTGCCTACCCCCATACCCCGACAGGAGAGGTAGACCAGGGCCACCAGCGCGGCAATGTTGAGCAACAGGAATATAGGCCCTGCGGTATCTGCGCTGGTGAGCAGCACAAAGGGGGTGAAAACGAGGGCAGCAAAGGGTGGGTAGGTGAATCCGTAGATTTCTTCGGGCGGCAGGGCCCAGTTGTAGAGCTGGCCGGTTTCGAGCCAGTGGGCAACCCCGCCGTAGTAGACCTGTAAGTCGAAGAATTCCCGAGCTACCATTTTTTCGTCCCAGAGGAAGGGGTAGGCGCTGATGAGGGTCAGCGCCAGGGCAGTGATTAGGGCTGGTGTGCTGGTGAGCGCTCGGGTAAGGGCGGCGATGGGCGGACGCTGGTGGGCGGCAGGTGCTACAGGCATGGGGTTCCCGGGGTTGGGTGGCTTGGTACGAGCAGTAATTCTACCGGGGGTGTTCTGAGGGTGGGGAAACCTACGTGTATATACAGACCCGGTAGACTAGAGAGCGTGACTGAACAGCTTTCTCCTGCGCCCGATGCCCTGTTGGGCCCCCAAGAAATTCGTGACTTGGCAGCCCAGCTCGGCATCCGCCCCACTAAGACCCTGGGGCAGAACTTCGTGATTGATCCCAACACGATTCGTCGTATCATCGCCGCCGCCGATATCAGCCCCGATGAGACGGTGGTTGAGGTCGGCCCGGGCCTGGGATCCCTTACCCTGGGTATTCTGGACGCTGCCCGCGACATGGTTGCTGTTGAAATTGACCCGCCCCTGGCCGAGCAGCTACCTGCAACGATTGCCCGCTTTCGCCCCGGCTCAGAAGACCGTATCAATGTGGTGCTCTCCGATGCCATGAAGGTTACTGAACTGCCGCGCACCCCGTCCGCCCTGGTCGCCAACCTGCCCTACAACGTGGCGGTGCCGGTGCTCCTGCACATGTTCGCGACCTTCCCCTCGATTGAGCATGCCCTGGTCATGGTTCAGGACGAGGTCGCCGATCGCCTCTCAGCCAAGCCAGGTTCAAAGATTTACGGGGTTCCCTCGGTCAAGGCCAACTGGTTTGCCGAAGTGTCTAAGGCCGGGGTGATCGGCACCAATGTTTTTTGGCCTGCCCCCAAAATTAAGTCTGGTCTGGTGGCTTTTAAGCGCCGCCCGGAGCTGCTATCTGACCTGCCTCGTGAAGAGGTCTTTGCCATTGTCGATGCCGCCTTTGCCCAGCGCCGTAAGACCCTGCGGGCTGCGCTCGCTGGCTGGGCTGGTTCTGCTGCCCGTGCCGGTGAGATTCTTGAGGTTGCCGGTATTGATCCGCAGCTGCGCGGTGAGAAGCTCGATATTTTTGATTTCATCAAGATTGCCGAGTCCGCTCGGCAGGTACCTGCCCCTGCCGACCAGAGCGGGGAGGGCGCGTCCGCATGACTCTGAGCGTTTCTGCTACCGCCCCCGGCAAGGTCAATCTGTATTTTGCGGTGGGGCCCCGGCGGGAGGACGGCTACCACGAGGTCGCCTCGCTCTATGCCGCAACCGATGTGCTAGAGCGTGTGACGATTTCTTCGGTTCAAGAACCCGGTATCGCCCAGTCTATGAGTGTTGCTGAAGGTTCACCGGTTGCGGAGCAGGTGGCTGCCGGGGCTTTTGACCCGGCTGTCGTTCCGCTCGATGAGTCTAATCTGGCTTACCGGGGTGCAGTCGCGGTAGTAGCTGCTCAGGGCTTGGATATTCAGGACGTCGCCGTTCAGCTTCACATTGATAAGGCTGTTCCGGTTGCCGGTGGGATGGGCGGAGGGTCTGCTGATGCGGCAGCCGCTATGAAGGCCATGAACGACTACCTGGTGCAGGCAGGCCTGGCCGCTGAGGCTCTTGGGCTTGAGCGTCTGCTGGAGTTGGCTGCTCCGCTGGGTGCCGACGTGCCCTTTGCCCTCTTGGGTGGCCTGGCTGTGGGCACCGGAGTGGGGGACAAACTCACGCCGATTGAGGTACCTGAGGGCGTTGAGCCGCTGAAGTTCGGGTTTGTGCCTTCAACGGCTGGGCTGTCGACCCCTGCGGTTTTCAGGGAGTTGGATGCTGGTCGGGCTGAGGGGCGCTACCCTGCTCCGGACGCCACCCTGCAGGTTCCGCAGGAGCTACTAGACCTGCTGACCTCGGCCGAGCCGCTGCAGGAGCGCCTGCCGGCTATCGCTGGGCTACTGCGCAACGACCTGGCTGCGCCCGCTGTTGCCTTGTTGCCTGAACTCGCAGAAACACTGAAACAGGCTGAAGCCCAGTCTGAAACCGTTGCAAGTTTCGTGTCGGGGTCGGGTCCTACTGCTATAGAGATAAGAAAGCAAAAGTTATGAACAAAATTGACTATTCTGTAATTATTCCTGCCCATAACAGTGCAAAAGTAATTAACCAACAGATTAATGCTTTAGCTCCACAAATTGAGAATAATAATCTTAAGGGTGAGATTATCATTGTTGATAATAACTCAAATGACAATCTCGAAAACATTATTATCGAATGCCGTCGAACTGTAAAATTTGATATTAAGCTTATTCAGGCATATGAAGGTTCCGGGCCTGCATATGCTCGCAACGTAGGAGCGGCGAAATCAGTAGGTGAAATTCTACTTTTTTGCGACAGTGATGATATCGTCAGCGAAAATTGGCTCAATTTGATGTATAACGCATGTTTAAAACATGTATTTGTTACAGGCTCAACGATTCCTTTCGTTAACGGTAAATTTTCTGGATTAGGTGAGGTTAGCAAGCCACTATACGCTGTTATCAATGATCAGAAAATCATTACTTCGTCAGGAGGTAACTTTGCTATTAGCAAAGACCATTGGGAATCGCTCGGTGGTATGCGTGAAGATCTAAAAACAGCAGAAGATCAGGAAATCGCAATCAGAAGCTACATTCAGGGGACCCCCGTTCATTTTGTAAAAGACGCTTCTATTTTTTACAGACAATCAGATAATTTTTTTGAAGGGGTAAAAAAATACTTTGGGTATGGTGTCGGTGTTGCTAGTCTAAGGCATATCTTCGAAGAACAAGGTATGATTCAACAAAGCTGGAAAGGCACCCTTAAGAATTTCCTGATATCTTTATTAGATTGTTCAAAGCAAAGAAATCTGAAGATGATTAAAGAATCGATAAAAAATTCCTCCTATTTCCTTGGTATTTTGTTAAAAACTGTAGATTTTCGGAAATCTAGTCAATAATTGAAATCCAAGCTCTGGTAAATCCTTCGATTGAATTATTTTTGGAGTAGTCAAGTGATTGAAAACTACGTTCATCGGAGTAGCTAAGTTCATTGAGAGCATCTAGAAGCCGTTTGGTGTAGTCTTCAACCTTATTTGATTCTGTGAGAAATCCATTTGTGCTCTCAATAAAATTAGTGACTGCGTAAGAACTTGAGTTGGAAATACACGGTGTTCCTGTGCTGGCTGCTTCAAGAAGAGCAACCGGCATACCTTCGAAATTGGATGCCATAGCTAGAAGACGAGAGTTTTTAAGCACTCTTGTGACTTCAAGAGTAGATAAAACCCCCTCATAATTTATTCGAGGATTATTCAATTTTTGTAGATGTTGAACTAGTTTTTCTGTATCCTCACCAGATCCATAGACATTTAAACTCCAGTCTGGGAATTGACGAGAAGCAGTATCAAATGCATCTACAATAGTGATAATATTTTTTTCTGGTGATATTCTACTGATAACAGAAATTTGTTTAGGCCTGGATAGAAAATTGTTATCCTCAATTGGAGATGGTGAAGGATTACTGATTGATACTGTTTTAGCTAAAATTTGTTTTGAAAAAATAGCAGAATCATCTTTGCTCAGCGTGACAAAGACATCCACGAGGTTTCCAATCTGAATGACCTGATCTGTTACGTAAGGAGAGTTTGCATTGCTATGGAATTGATATATTGTTTTAATATTCTTCCGTTTGATAATTTTCCTAAACAAAAGATTGTTCATGAAGGTGAAGGCAATGTCGGTCATGCTAAAAATAAGGACGGATCCGGAAGGCGCCGCCGCCAAAAATTTTACTATTGCTGTAAATTGATGAATTCTCCAAATTGGCACTAAAAGTTTCTTGATAATGAGCTTTGACTTGAGAGGGCCAGGATGTAGGCTTGCCAGCCCGTTTTTAGAAGTGTATTTTTTAAGCTTATTAAACTCAATGATATCTCTATCAGGAGTAACTTTTTGGAGGGAAATAAAAGAAACGTCATATTTATTGCGGATAAGACTTTCGAAAAGTATCTCATTAATGCGTGTTATCCCGCCGATGATGCCATGGGTGTCACTGGCAATAAAAATTTTTTTTGTCAATTCAAATTCCATTTATCTTGATTGGTTCAGTTTTTCAATTCGGAGATTCTATGTTTGAAGAATCTGTATATAATCATTCCGTAGAGTGCCCCCAAATTTCCTCCGATGAGGTAGGCGGAGTGGAGTCTTGAATGCTTGTTCAAAAGACCAGGTAAAGCTTTAAAAAAGCTTTCGACTGAGTATTTGACGCTGGGCCCTGACATCCCGAGACTTCTATACCTCATCCATAACTTAATTCTTGTCTTTTGATAGTTAAATTGTTGTTTGTATATTCCTTTGAAAGATGTTCTGAGGCGATAGTTGACTAATGCTTTATTGGCAAATACCATTTTTGCCCCCTTGTTGAGGGCTCGCCACGTAAAATCTGTCTCTTCAGAACCACCTATGAAAGATAAATCCATGCCTCCTGCGTAAAAATACATTTCCCGTGTAGATCCAAAGTTGCAGCCAGCTACTGAGGGCTTATAGCCGAATGCAGGTGGATTGTCTGTAGAGGCAGTAAACCTTTCCTGTGGGCTTTCTGCTCCCTCAGTAATTCCGTAACTTTGAATAACATGCGGTGGATTAATTTTTGAGTGTATAAGCCTTCCACCTACAACATCTGCCTTCTCTTCAATGAAGGCTGTATACATCTCGTAAATCCAATTAGGCTCTACGTAATCGTCTGCATCGCAAAATAAAATATATTTCCCTTTGGCGTGTTGTGCTCCAATATTTCGAGCATAAGAGATCCCGGGAACCAGAGATGAGTCAACAATAGATATATTTAATCTTCCACTAAACAATGTGATAGCTTTTTGTGGGGCGCCGTCAGTACTCCCATTATCACTGATGATAACTTCAAACTGAGGACACCTTGTCTGCAGGGAAAGATGCTCTAGCTGAGTAATGAGGAAAGTCCCACCATTCTTACAAGGAATAACTACTGAAACTTCTGGTATTTCTACAGTCAAAGCGGTAAATCCTTAATTTTCTTAGCGGGGATTCCAACGGAAAGGCTGTGAGGAGGAAGGTTAGAGGTAACAACTGCTCCAGCGCCGATAACTGCCCCGTCGCCGATGATGGTTCCAGGGAGAATCGTTACATTTGCTCCTATCCAGCATC
Organism: Rothia nasimurium; assembly: GCF_928381415.1. Taxonomy (GTDB): domain Bacteria; phylum Actinomycetota; class Actinomycetes; order Actinomycetales; family Micrococcaceae; genus Rothia; species Rothia nasimurium_H. Next base: position 215,974 of record NZ_CAKMSF010000002.1, on the reverse strand, counting down.
CTTTTCCAATCTGTACTCCATGATGGGTAACCACTCCAGCCCTGCAAGCTGGATTAGACGAATCATGGGTGGCTGTTAATATTCTTGTCCCTGGGCCTATTGCTGTGTTGTCTCCAATTATTACTGGGGCTTGACATTCAATATATACGTCATTATTAATAAACACCCCCTCGCCAATGGTAATATTTTTACCTTCTAGTCTGAGCGAGTGGCCTATGATGGATTGCTGAATATTTGGGTAGCCTCTTCTATTGAGAACCTCCCATCGCTGGCTATTGGCAGTAAATTTTGAATACGTCATATATTCTTTAATAAGAATGATTGATTTTTTTATGCCCATGAATATGAATCTCTTTCATGTGTTTATATTATTTCACTAATTTTTATCCAGCGTATTTCTAACTCATCGATTTTGTTCTGGATGCCCTGCTGTTCAGTAGAGAGAGCCGCCAAACCTTCATAATCTGATGGGTCGTGGCTGGCCATCTTCTCATCCAGCTTGGCTTTTTGATCTGACAACTTAGCCAGCCTGCGGTCAATTTGGTTGATTTCCTTCTGGGCTGCGCGTACCTCAGCTCCGCTAGCCTTGGCCGCCGAGCTGCTACCGGCGTCCTGTTTACCGAGAGGCGAAGAATCCACAGCCTTGGTTGACGGGGCAGCAGCTGTAGATATCGAAAGTTGCAGATACTCGTCAACGCCACCCGGCAGATGCCTAAAAGTACCGTCAATCAATGCATACTGTTGGTCGGTCACACGTTCCATCAGATAGCGGTCGTGTGAAACCACAAGGAGTGTGCCGGGCCAGGTATCGAGAAGGTCCTCCATGGCCGCCAGCATGTCGGTGTCGAGGTCGTTAGAGGGTTCGTCCAGGATAAGGACGTTGGGTTCATCCAAGAGAATCAGCAGGAGCTGAAGACGGCGCTTCTGACCACCTGACAGGTCTTTAACCGGGGTTGATAGTTGTGCTGACGTAAACCCTAGACGTTCTAGAAGCTGCCCGGGCGTCATCTCCTTGCCGCCAGCTACATAAGAGGTGCGCTTGCGCCCGATGACATCTGACACCCGGTCGTTCTCGACCTCGCGCAGCTCATCGAGCTGTTGGGTAAGCGTTGCGACCTTTACAGTTTTCCCGTGCTTAACCCGCCCGCGGGTAGGCTCTACCGAACCAGTCACAAGGCCTAGCAAGGTTGATTTACCTGCGCCGTTGACGCCCATGATGCCGGTACGCTCACCCGGGGCGATGCGCCAGGTAACCTTCTTGAGCACGTCCTTGGTCGCGCCTGGAGTGCTGGCATCGGGGTAGCTGACGTCGACGTCTTCAATATCCACGACGTCCTTACCCAGGCGAGACACCGCCATCTGCGACAGCTCCACCTTGTTGCGGACAGGCGGTACGTCGGCAATCAGAGCATTAGCAGCGTCAATGCGGAACTTGGGCTTGGACGTGCGTGCGGGGGCCCCGCGGCGCAGCCAAGCAAGTTCCTTGCGCATAAGGTTTTGGCGTTTTGCCTCGGTGGCAGCAGCCTGGCGGTCGCGCTCAACGCGCTGCAGAATGTAGGCAGCGTATCCACCCTCGAAGGGCTCTACGATGCCGTCGTGAACTTCCCAAGTGTCGGTACAAATTTCGTCGAGGAACCAGCGGTCGTGGGTAACGGTTAACAGGCCACCCGCGTTCTTGGACCAGCGGGTTTTGAGATGGTTAGCAAGCCAAGTAATAGCCTCAACATCGAGGTGGTTGGTGGGTTCGTCAAGCATCAGGACGTCCCAGTCACCTGCCAGCAGAGCGGCAAGGGCAACGCGGCGGCGCTGGCCACCAGAGAGAGAAGAGACGGACGCATTCCAGTCGAGGTCCGAGACCAGCCCCGAAATGACGTCGCGAATCTTAGAATCTGAAGCCCACTCATATTCAGGCGTGTCACCGACAATAGCCTGGCCAACAGTGAGCGAATCATCGAGCACATCAGCCTGGTCAAGGAAGCCAATCCGGGTACCGGATCGCACCGTGACCTTGCCTGAATCGGGGGTAAGCCGCCCGCCGAGAAGGGAGAGAAGGGTTGACTTACCGTCACCGTTACGGCCCACGATGCCGATGCGATCGCCTTCGTTCAGGCCAACCGTGATGCCCTCAAAAATGGTACGGGTAGGGAATTCAATATGCAGGTCTTCGCCGCCAAGTAGATGTGCCACCCTTCTAGGCTACAAGGTAGGGGAGTTCTCTGTCAGCTATAGTGAATCTACTTTGCTACAACAAACGTAAATGTCTGTTAGGTTTAGTAGTTAGACAATTATCAGACAAGTAGAACGAGGAATTTCTGCAGTTCGCCTGGCTGACTTTTCTCAACTTTGTCACGGAGGTAGACATGGCGCTTTTTAACGTCGGAGCACTGCTTAAAAACAGGAATCCTGCTGTGCCTACAGAATCCGAAAGTCAGAAGCCTGGAAAGAAAATCCTATTTGTCTGTACAGGTAATATCGCGCGCAGTGCTTCCGCTCAGTATCTATCTGAACATCTCCTACCATCTGGTTCTGAATGGGTTTTTGATAGCGCTGGCACCGGGGCAGTGGTCGGTTCTGGGGTAGCGCCCTTCATTGACGAGGAACTAAAAAGGCGAGGAGTCGAGTTCCAGCGCCACCAGGCAAAACAAATTACAGAAGCCTTGCTTGCTGAGTCTGCTCTTGTGCTCGTGATGGAAAAAGAGCATCGTGACTGGATTGTGCGTGAATGGCCTCAGTACCACTCTAGAGTTCACCTATTGAAGCAGATGGCCAGAGTTAAAGAAACTGCTGGACGTAGAGTAGACCCCATTGCTTTTATGCTTCACCATGATGACCCCCCGCAGGCCCGTGACCGGATCGCAGACCCCTACCGTAAGGGGCCGGACGCGGCTCGGCAAGCAGTTGCTGAAATTGAAGATGCTCTCACCAAGATTATTCCTTGGCTTGGTGCTTAGTTGGTGAAGGTAGCGAAACACCCATGGGCCGTCATTTCGTTCTAGGCATGAGAGTTGGTAATATCTAGATTCGTCCGTACTGCTTCGCTGAAGTAGACAGGACGGTAATCCGCCATGGTGTAATTGGCAACACAGCGGCCTTTGGAGCCGTTATTCAAGGTTCGAGTCCTTGTGGCGGAGCTCAATACCCCCATCATTTCGCAATTAGTATTGGGGGACTCACTCGCTCAAGGAGTACCAACTAGTGACTGCTACTGCTTCAGTTCCGTCCGCTGTTATCGTTCTAGCCGCCGGAGCTGGAACCCGCATGAAGTCCTCTACCCCCAAGGTCATGCACCCCATTGGTGGGCGCTCCATGGTAGAGCACGCAGTAGCTGTGGCTCGTGAACTGACCCCAAAGAACCTGGCCGTTGTTGTGCGTCACCAGCGCGATAAGGTAGCTGCTCACGTCACCGCTTTTGATGCTGACGTCACCATCGTTGACCAGGACGAGATTCCCGGTACCGGCCGCGCCGTTGAAGTTGGTCTGCTGGGCCTGGATGCTGAAGCTGGAGAAGTCGAAGGCACCGTTGTGGTGACCTACGGCGACGTTCCCCTGCTCAAGACCGAGACCCTGCGCAAGCTCATTGCCTTCCATGAAGAGGGCAAGAACGCTGTCACCGTTCTGACAACCCACATTGATGAGCCCGGTTCCTACGGCCGTATCGTCCGCAACGAAGCAGGCGAAGTAACCGCTATCGTTGAAGCCAAGGACGCCACCCCTGAGCAACTTGCCATCACCGAGATTAATTCCGGTATTTATGCTTTTGACGCAAAGGTTCTGCGCGACTCGCTGACCCGCGTCACCACCGACAATGCCCAGGGCGAAAAGTACATCACCGACGTCCTTTCCATTGCCCGCGAGGACGGCTACCGCACCAGTGCTCTAGACATCGAAGACCGCTGGGAAGTTGAGGGTGCGAATGACCGGGTGCAGCTGGCTCAGCTGGGGCGTAAGCTCAACGATCGTCTAACCCACGCGCATATGGTCGCAGGTGTTACTATCGTTGACCCCGAATCCACCTGGATTGACGTTACTGTAACCATCGAAAACGATGTAACCATTCTGCCCGGTACCCACCTGCACGGCACCACCCACATCGCAACTGGCTCCGTCATCGGCCCCGACACCACTCTGACCAACGTCAAGGTAGGGGAGAACGTGACTATCTCCCGCACCGAGGGCTCTGACTCAGAAATCGCTGACGGCGCTACCGTTGGCCCCTTCGCCTACCTGCGCCCCGGCACCAAGCTTGGCCCCAAGGGCAAGATTGGCACCTTCGTTGAAACCAAGAATGCCGAAATTGGCGCCGGTTCAAAGCTGCCCCACCTCTCCTATGCCGGGGATGTCACCATCGGCGAAAATTCCAATATCGGCGCAGCATCAATCTTTGTGAACTACGACGGTGTGAACAAGCACCGTTCTACCGTAGGTAACAATGTCCGAATGGGGTCCGACAACATGTATGTCGCACCCGTACATATCGGAGATGGCGCGTATTCTGGAGCTGGAACCGTCATCCGCAAGGACGTCCCTGCAGGCGCCCTAGCAATTAACGAAGCCCCTCAGCGCAACATCGAACGCTGGGTCATTGAAAAGCGAGCCGGTACTGAAGCCGCAGAAGCAGCCCAGGCTGCACTGGAAGCGGAATCAGCCAGCTCAGTTAAGGAAAGCGAATAGCAGTAATGACTGAGATTACGAATCCAGGCGAAAAGAAGATGGCGCTGGTCTCAGGCCGTGCCCACCCCGAACTCGCTGAACAGATTGCAGCGGAACTGGGGAATGAAGTTCTTCCTTCATCCGCCTACACCTTCGCCAACGGGGAAACCTACGTCCGTTTCGAGGATTCAGTGCGAGGGAAGGACGCTTTCGTAATCCAGTCCCACCCGGCACCGATTAACGACGCCATCATGGAACAGCTGATTATGATTGACTCGCTCAAGCGTGCCTCAGCTCGTTCCATCACTGTGGTCTCTCCCTTCTACCCCTACGCCCGTCAGGATAAGAAGCACAAGGGCCGCGAACCCATCTCAGCACGCCTGATCTCAGACCTCTACAAGACTGCCGGCGCCCACCGCCTGATGAGCGTTGACCTTCACACCGCTCAGATTCAGGGTTTCTTCGACGGCCCCGTTGACCACCTGATGGCTATCCCCCTGCTCGCTGAGTACGTAGCAAGCAAGGTCGATACCGATAACGTCACCGTGGTTTCACCCGACACCGGCCGCGTACGCGTTGCTGAGCAGTGGGCTGAACTCCTTGGCGGCGCCCCGTTGGCTTTCGTCCACAAGACTCGCGATGTCAACGTGCCCAATCAGGCTGTTTCTAAGACCGTTGTGGGTGATATCAAGGGCCGTACCTGCGTGCTTATTGACGACATGATTGATACCGGTGGTACTATCGCCGGTGCAGTACGTGTGCTTAAGGAGCACGGTGCTAAGGACGTCATCATCGCAGCCACCCACGCTGTCTTCTCAGACCCCGCTGCGGAGCGACTGGCTAACTGCGGTGCTAGCGAAGTCGTTGTTACCAACACTCTGCCGCTCAAGCCCGAGCAGATGTTCGATAATCTGACTGTGCTGTCCATTGCGCCGCTACTGGCTCGTGCTATTAAGGAAGTCTTCGATGAAGGCTCTGTGACTAGTCTGTTCGATGGCCGCGCCAACTAAACCATGATTTACTGAAAGATAGCTCTGTGCTGTATAGCATGGAGCTATCTTTCGCTGTAGCGTAGTAGCTATGCTTAAATAGAGCAGTTCGCACGAGAATAGGGATGCTATGAAAACTATGATTACCCGTTTGAAATATTTATTTCCAGGGAAGAATTTATATCTACTTATATTGAATGTATTATTGCTCTTTTTGGTCTCGCTATTTGATTTGCTGGGAGTTGCAGCTATTCTACCTGTTATTCAGGTTGCAACAGGTGAAGACTACAGTGTGGGATATCTAGGTCAGCTTCATAAGCTGTTGGGTAGCCCCAATCGTGAAAATTTTATTTTAAGTATGAGCATTATTTTGGTGCTTTCCTTTATTGTTAAGGGAATCTTCTCTCTTGCTATTAAATGGTGGAGCTCTGGCTTTATTGCACGACAGCAGACTGCAAGTTCTGTGGCGATGCTAGGGGGGTACTTGCAGGAACCCTATATTGACCACAGGAAGCGGACTACTCCTGAGATTTTGCAAATTACTGGTAGCGCAAACGGGCAAGTGTATTCTGGGTATGTTGGTGGCTTTCTATCAATTATTGGCGAAGGGTTATCAATTGTATTATTGATGTGTTTGCTGGCGGTGGTAATGCCACTGGAAACATTGATAGCTTTTTTCTACTTTGGAGTCGCTGCTTTCCTCATTCAAAACTTTTTAAAGAAGCGAAATCGCAATGCAGGGCATATAGTTTGGACAAAAGAGTTAGAGTCATCGGCTGCTACCATAACCGCGCTTGATGGTTTTCGAGAAAATATTATCCATGGAATAGCGGAACGCAGCCTATACAATTATCAAGCTGCGCGGCTTGAGGCAGTGGAAGCTACTCGCCGTAAAGGATTTTATTTTGATCTGCCTAAATATCTGCTTGAGATAGTTTTTATTGGTGGAATTGCCATTATTATGGGGACCATGATTGCGCTGGGAGGGCTCCAGCAAGTTGCATATATGGCTATCTTCGCTGCTGCTTGTATTCGAATTCTCCCTAATTTTGTTCGTGTAATTTCAGCTCTTGGTACGATTCGTACATCGTTACCATATGTGGAGCGGTATGAGAGATCTATGCGTGAAATTAATGCTGGAATCTTTGAATTTTTGAAAACAGAGCCAAATATTGGGAATTTTTCTAAAGTGCATGAAAGTATTGAACGATTTGACGTTTCTATTGAGAATTTAAGTTATAAATACCCTGATGGGGAGCATGACGTTCTGAAAAATCTTAATTTTCAGGTTCCTAGTGGGACGTCAGTGGCATTTGTGGGAGGATCGGGTTCTGGAAAGACTACTCTCATAGATTTGATTTTGGGCCTGCTGCAACCTACACAGGGGAAGGTGGTTGTAAACGGATCTGATATTCAAAATGATATCGATACCTGGCATACAAATATTGGCTACGTGCCACAAGATGTTTTTATTTCAGGTAAAACGGTTCGTGAAGAAATTGCGTACGGATTAAAGCCTGCTGAAATTGATGATGCTCGTGTCTGGCAGTGTGTTCAGCTAGCTGAACTTGAAGATGTGGTGAAATCTTTGGAAGCTGGAATTGATACTAAAATTGGTGAGAACGGTGCGCGTTTATCGGGTGGACAGCGGCAACGTATTGGTTTAGCAAGGGCGTTCTATCGAAATCCCAGTGTGCTGATTTTGGATGAGGCAACTTCTGCTCTTGATAACGAAACCGAGCATAAAATTACGAAAGCAATCAATAGATTAACGGAAGGGCGAACTGTATTTATTGTTGCTCACCGCCTCTCGACAGTAAGGGATGTTGACCAACTACTTTTTATGTCGCAAGGCAGGATTGAATCTCGTGGTACTTTTTCAGAGGTTCGTGCGACGAACGCTGAGTTTGCACATTTGGTCGAGCTGGGTCAACTGCCCGAGTAGCTTGTAGAAGTCTGTTTCATGGTAAAAAATATTGATCTTCTAGTTTCGGTTCCTGCTGATAGGGGCTGGACCCCTATATGGCAGATGGTAGATTTGCTGCATCAGTACGCAGGGGGAAAGCTAATACGCATCGAGCCTCAACTATCTCAGCGGAAACGTACTAAAATACTCTCAGTTATCCCTCGGTATCGTAGAAAAAATAACCGGGCATGTATCGTAATTGCTTCTGATCCTGGTATTGCTAACTCTGCTTTAAGATATTTTGATATCTACTATAGATATGAAAAAGTTTACCTCTGGGTTATTGATAGCTTTTGGTCGGAGCGTATTCCAAGAGTTCTTAAAAAGAACAAAATTTTTGATAAATGTTTTGTCATGGATTCTGGGGATATATCAGACTGGAAGCGGCAGGTTGAAACCCCTTTAGGGGTCCTTCCCTGGGGCGCTGACGTTTTAAAAATTAACCCAGAAAATCTGTCCAACAAAGATATTGATGTTGTCAGGGTTGGTCGACAGCCTGAGGCATGGAGTGATAACCAGATTAACCAAAAGTATTTCACTCAGAAATCTTTAATCTATCTCGGAAGCCCCCATATACCTGGTGGAAATTTTAAATTAGAAGAGCACCTTGAACGGACTCTCGCTAGGAGCAAATTTTTACTTGCTTTTAATAATTTATCCAGCCCTGCTGCCTATACGCACCCGACGAGAAGCTATCTTACTTCCCGATGGGTAAAAGGTATATCCTATGGTGCTGTTATGCTTGGTACTATTCCTACAAGTAAAACGGCATTAGAACTATTACCGAGATGGGTGCACGTAGAAATTTCACCGACCTCCCCGAAGGACGCGGCTGAGGGGATAATGCAAGCCTCAGAGCAGTGGGACCCGAGATTGCCGTATGCCCTACATGCCTATGCCTGTAGTGTCTTTGATTGGCGTCACCGCTTTGCAGAGATTTTCTCTGACCTTGGGTTTGAAGCACCTAATCTTGAGCAAGATATAAAGACCTTAGAGGAACGCTCTAAAAAGTTAGGGGTGGACAGTGACTAAATCAGTTGTTTCAATATATGATATAGGTGCTTTGGGGGGTGCAGAGCGATACGCGGCTCATCTTTGTGAAGCCCTTCTAGCTGAAGGGCATCAGGTAACCTTATTGACAAATGGGGAAACAGCTGTAGAAGTTATTGAAAAATATTTTGGCCTTAATCTCGAAGGGCTCCGCATAAGGCAAGTGCCAGCTGGTATAAAAAATATACCTGTTGCACTTTCGAGAGCTTTGGTTGATTTATACAAGTATTTTATTGTAAAAGTAGATAGAACAGATTATTATTTCGAATGCGCCTATAAATCTGAGATGTTTGGCGCTGCGAAAAATAATTTTTATATCTGCCACTTTCCTCATAGTTTAGATATGGGCTTTGATAAGTCTTGGCGCAAGATTTATTTTTCTTCAATTCAGAAAATGCGAAATATTCTCATGGGGCGAGGAGATATATTCATTGATACATATGATGAAATTTTGGCTAATTCTCGGTTTACTCAAATGTATGTTAAGCAAAGATGGGGTAGGGAAGCCTCTTTGCTCTACCCTCCCTGCTCTTTAATGGAGGTGCCTTCGCTAACATCTGCTAAAAAAAAGCAAATTATTTCAGTTGGGCGGTTTGAAAAGCTTGTGCCCAATATTCCTCATAAGGGACAGCATCACCTTATTCGGGCCTTCAGCGAACTAGGCGATCTTCATGAACAGGGGTGGGAACTGCATCTGGTAGGTTCTTGTCGGGGCAGCGATAGCCAGTCCTATCTAGAAAGCCTTAAAAACCTGGCAGAAGGGTTGCCTGTTTACTTTCACCCGAATCTGGAATATGGAAGTCTGCAGAACCTGTTAGCCACATCAACCCTTTATTGGCATGCTCAAGGTTATGGACAGGATTTAGCAAAACACCCTGAGACGCAAGAACACTTTGGCATCACGACTGTTGAAGCTATGAGTGCAGCCTGTATTCCTGTTGTTATTAATTCTGCAGGGCCAAAAGAGGTGGCTGAGGGATATGGTGGTGAGACCTGGGACAGCTTGGAAGATTTGAGAGATAAGACACGTTTTCTGGCATCTTTGCCGATTTTGGAGCTACGTAAGCGCCAGACGGAGGCTGTAGAGCGGGCTCAATACTTTTCTGAAAAGAACTTTAACACTCGTATTTATAAACTACTGGCCCAAACATCAGTAGATTAAACTGTTTCCAAGTATCATCCACACTTTGCAAGGAGATTCGCTCGCGATGGCCTCCCCGAAACTTCTCATTATCAGCCCTGCCTTTCACGGCTACTGCTACTCTATCGCTGATGGGTTTAAGGGGCTTGGCTACGACGTAACGGTACACCGCTATGATGCCTTCGATACTGTTAAAGACAAGCTGCGTAATAAAGCTCTCTACGAGCTCCCATCTAAGGTCGGTTTCGACGGCCAGAAGGCCGCTGAAAAAGCAGCTACAGCCAAAGCTCTCCAGGTTCTTCGCGACGTAAACCCTGACAAGCTCATCGTCATCAAAGCTGACACTCTGGGCGATAACTTCTGGCAGGCCGTCAACGACCGCAAAATACCCTATATTCTCTGGCTCTACGATGATCTTAAACGCCACCGCTATACTCGAGATTTTCTGCGTAGCCTACCTACAGTTGTGAGCTATGCCCGCACCGAGGCGGAAGAATTTGCGGCCGACGGCATCAACGCCCACTTCGTAGCAAACGGCTATGACCCGAAGCTGGCAGATTTCCCGCGAACCCGCGTCCCTGAAATTGTTTTTGTGGGTTCTCGGTACGAGAACCGTGAGCAGATGATGTTGGCGCTTAAGGACGCCGGGGTGCCGGTACGCGTGTACGGCCGGGCCTGGTCTCACCACCCCTTTGACCGCCTTCGCACTTGGGAGCTTAAACGCCCCGACTTGCCAGCTGAACGTGATATCCCGCTGGCTGAAGCCTACCGCGTACAGGCAGCAGCGGCAGCCTCGCTCAACGTCCACGGACTACAGGCGGGTCTGGCTATGCGTACTTTTGAGGTGCCCGGTATGAACGGGCTTCAGCTCATTGATAGGCCGGATGTTGAGGAATTCTACGATGTCGGCTCTGAGGTGCTTCTTTACCAGAGTACCGACGAGCTCATTGAGCTGTGCCAGCGTATTATTGCTGATTCTAGCTGGAGCGATTCTATCCGCGCTGCGGGGCTTAAACGTAGCCAGGCTGAACATACCTTTTTCCATCGCGCACAGAAAATGGATACCCTATGGGGCTAATTTACCCTGAAGACCTTGAAGCCTGGAGCAGCTGGCAGGTAAACGCCCATCTGCTCCGCCGGGTTAAAAACACACTCAAGCACGCTCCTGCACGACTTCGCGGTGGCAAGGTAGCTACCAACACGCCTACTCCTGTTGCGGGCTATCTGCACGTATCCGGTAGCAAACCTCATATTCTGCTTGCTCTGGATTCAACCTCGCCGACCTCGCTAGGGTCTCTAGTGAGGCCCACTCGCTATCTTGCAACTGGCTCGTATGCGGTGTGGGCGCCCGAGGACGTCACTGCCCACCTCCCTGAGGGCGAGTGGGCTGTTACCCGCTTAGATGAGGTCGAACTCGATAATAAACTAGTTTCTCTCCGCCAGGTTCTTGCGCTAGGGCACTACATGGCGTGGGGTGGCGCGGCTTACCGACTGGCCCAGCGTATGGGCGCTCGTTTCATTACCGTCCAGCACGGTTTGCATACCCCCTATGCCCCGCCGCTGGCTCCCGGTACCCACCTTCTTGCTTTTAGCCAAGCTGATGCTGAGTTCTGGATATCAGGGCGAGACGACATTACTTATGATGTGGTCGGTTCTCAGCTTTTTTGGGAAGCCGCTAAAAAACCTAGCGTCACCCCAGCAGACTTATCAGCTACCCCTGTTTTCCTAGGTCAGATGCACGGTGCTGAGCTTCCTCGAGCTTCGTTTGCTTATTCGAGCATCAAGTTTGCGCGTGAACACGGTGCAGTCTATCGCCCCCACCCCAGCGAGAAAGACAAACTATCCCGCCTAACCCACGACTTCATGGGTAAACTGGGAGTAGAAATTGATCGCTCACAGCGGCCCCTGAACCAGGTCAACCAGCCGGTTGTCTCGATTTTTTCAACTGGTGTGCTAGAAGCGGCTTTGCGTGGAATCCCGGCATGGGTCTACCACGCTAATCCGCCTGCATGGCTTGTTGAGTTCTGGGACCGCTACGGTATGAACCAGTGGGGGAGTGCCCCCACTCCTGCTCCACAGCTACCAGAGCGTGAGCCAGCAGAACAGATAGCTACTATTCTCACTCAAACATTGGAGAGCTAATACTATGCGTATTCTCTGCGTGATACCCGTTCGCGGCGGGTCTAAGGGAATTCCGCGCAAGAATCTCAAGCCTATTGCGGGTAAACCCCTCGTTGCCTGGACCATCGAGCAGGCCCTTGCTGCAAAGGCTGAGCTGGAAGGCGAGCACCTGGTTGATGTGTTGGTCTCAACCGATGACGCGGAGCTAGCTGAGATTGCCCGCCAGTACGGGGCAGAGGTGCCCTTCATGCGCCCGGCCCACCTGGCAGAAGATACCACCGCTACCGAACCGGTGATTGAGCACGCTATCGAGTTCTATACAGCGGAAGGTAAGCGTCCGGACGCCGTCATGCTCCTGCAGGCGACCTCACCCGTCCGCCTGCCCGGCACCCTGGCCCGCGCTATCCGCCAGTTCGCTGCCTCAGCTTCGGATTCCATGGTGGGCGTTATCCCCATCGGCCCCTTTATCTGGGCTGCCACCGAGCCACCGACTGCCCAGTATGAGGTCATGGCCCGCCCCCGCCGCCAGGAACTTACCCGTGAGACCTTCCGCTACCGCGAAAACGGCTCCATGTACATCACCAAGACCGAGCTCTACGAAACCCTACACAACCGACTGGGCGGCAACATCGAGCTCTTCATGCTCGATGAGGTTGAGGGCGTAGATATTGACGCCCCCATCGACTTCTCCGTCGCAGAACACCAGTTGCTCACCACACTCGCATCAGAAGAAAACGAAGGCTAAAAACCATGATTATCGAACGTAATATCACCCCCTACATCGTTTTCTCTGAGGATCCGGTACTCACCGCCCTGCAGAAGATTTCTGCCAACGGGCAGCGCATTATCTTCCTTGTCAACGAATCGGGTGTGCTCAAGGGATCCCTGTCAGACGGTGACTTCCGCCGCTGGCTCATCGCCAACCCCACCGCGTCCCTCGAAACTAGCGCTCTGGAGGTAGCTAACCAGGGCGTTAAGACTGCCCCTATCGGTTCAGAGCCAGCAGAACTCCAGGGCGAGTTTGCTAAGGGCATTAGCCACCTTCCCCTGGTCGACGAACGCGGCCACCTGGTTGCTATCGCCATGGACGAGCAGAACGTGTTGCGTATCGGCCGCACCGAAATCACCGAAGACTCACCCTCCTTCATCATTGCCGAAATCGGCAACAACCACCAGGGTGATGTTGACCTGGCCAAGCGCCTGGTTGACCTGGCCGTCGACACAGGTGCGGACGCCGTTAAGTTCCAGCTGCGCGACATGGACGCCCTCTACCGCCAGAAGGGCTCAAAGTCAGCCGGCGAAGACCTGGGTGTGCAGTACACCCTCGATCTACTCTCCCGCTTCTCCCTGACCGTTGACCAGATGTACGAGGTCTTTGACCACGTCAAGCAGCACGATATGGACATCATGTGCACCCCCTGGGACGGCCCCTCGGTCCAGGCCCTGGTCGACTACGGTATTCAGGGTCTCAAGGTTGCTTCAGCCGACCTGACCAACCACGAACTGCTCCGTGATATGGCCTCCCGCGGCCTGCCCATGCTGGTCTCTACCGGTATGAGCCGCGAAGAAGAGATCCGCGAGTCGGTTAACCTGCTGCGCTCCCTGGGCGCCTCCTACGCCCTGCTGCAGTGCCAGTCCACCTACCCCGCTCCTTTCAAGGACGTCAACCTGGCCTACATGGACCGCTTGGCTGAAATCGGCCAGTGCCTGGTGGGCTACTCGGGCCACGAACGCGGCTACCACGTGCCCATCGCAGCCGTTGCCCGCGGTGCCAAGATTATTGAAAAGCACTTCACCATCGATAAGACCCTCGAAGGCAACGACCACACCGTCTCCCTGCTGCCTGACGAGTTCAAGGCTATGGTGCAGCAGATTCGTGAGGTAGAGGAATCTATCGGTACCTCAGCTCCCCGCGAGGTCTCCACCGGTGAGCTCATGAACCGTGTTAACCTGGCTAAGTCACTGGTTGCTACCCGCACCATCGCTAAGGGTGAGGTCGTGACCGAGGCGGACGTCGAGGTCAAGTCACCCGGCCGCGGCCTACAGCCCAACTACCTGCCCCAGCTTCTGGGCCGCACCATGCAGCGTGAAGTTGAAGCAGGCACCTTCTTCTTCGAGGGCGACCTGAAGGACGACCTCGTGACCCGCCGCGACTTCAAGTTTGACCGCCCCTGGGGCCTGCCCGTCCGCTACCACGACTACAAGCCCCTGATTGAGGACGCCGAGCCCGACTTCCTGGAATTCCACTTCTCCTATAAGGACCTTGAAGTCAACATCGATGAGGTCTTCGACCGCAAGCTCGACATGTCCTTTACCACCCACCTGCCCGACCTCTTCGCCGGTGACTTCCTGGTAGACCTGGCCTCTCGCGACCAGGAAACCTGGGAACGCTCCATCGCAGAGGTCCAGCGCACCATCGACATTACCCGCGATTTGACCCGCTACTTCACCGTGGACGACGACCCGGTCATGGTTGTCACCATGGGGGGCTTCACCAAGGACGGCCACATCGCACCGTCCGCCCGCGCCGACAAGTATGAGCGTATCGGCGAGGCCCTGGCCAAGCTCGATACCTCAGGCGTGCGTATCGCTGCCCAGACCCTGCCCCCCTACCCCTGGCTCATGGGCGGTCAGCAGTACCACAACCTATTCCTTGACCCCAAGGACACCGCTGACTTCTCAGACACCTACAACACCGCCCTCTGCCTAGACATCTCCCACACCATGCTGGCGGCCAACTTCCTCAAGATTCCTCTCTCAGAGGCCGTTGAGCTGCTGGCCCCCCGCTCCATCCACCTGCACCTGGTAGACGGTATCGGTGTGGACGGCGAAGGCGTACAGGTCGGTGAAGGCGACGTGGACTGGGCAGCACTCGGCAAGCAACTGCGGGAACTGACCCCCAAGTCCTCCTTCATTCCCGAAATCTGGCAGGGGCACGTCAACAACGGCGAAGGCTTCTTCACCGCACTCGATAGGCTCGAAAAGTGGCTGTAGATTCCAGCCTACCGGTAGCGCTGCACTGCGTACCGGTACCCGAATTTGGCGGTGTAGCCCGGCATATCAGCGACCTCGCTGAAGCCGGGCTACCCGGCTATCACCTCGTGATTCTCTGCCCCGCAGGCGCCCTGTCAGCGCGGCTCAAAGAGCTGGGGGCGGACGTCCGCGAAGCCGACTTTGGCACAGGCGCCGGGTTTGCGGCGTCCTTGCGTACGCTAGATACCCTCATTGACGACCATAAACCGGCCATCGTCCACTCGCACCTGGCCTATGCCGATGTGGTAGCGGCAGCTGCCGTCAACCTCCGGAAGGCCCGCAAACTTGTTCGCCGCGGAACCTATGTACCAACGCTGTTCACCACAGAGCACGGTATCGCCGGGGACGACGCAGTCTATCACGGTGCCTCCTGGCGTTCACGTCTGATGGAAACCGTACACCGGGTACGTCTATGGGGCACCGACGGGAAAATCGCTGTCTCGCGCTCAACTGCTGACCAGATGAGCCGGAAGTGGGGCGCTCGCGGTGTTGACGTGGTGTATAACGGGATTGATGTTGCTGAAACCTTCGATGCCGTTGCCGCGCACCGTGTAGAGGTGGGGGAGGGGGCACTTCGTGTGCTGTCCCTATCGCGCCTGGCACCTGAGAAGGGGCTTGATATCTTGGTTGAGGCTTTTGCTCGGGTGCACGAGCAGGTACCGGGCGCAGCCTTGGAAATTGCCGGGACCGGTGAACTCAAGGACGCTCTTACGCGACAGGTGGCAGAGCTAGGGCTTGAGAAAGCCGTAACCTTCCCCGGCTTCGTTGACCCCATCGAGGCTATGGGCAGGGCGGACGTTCTAGTGCAGCTTTCTGTCTGGGAAAACTGCTCTTATACCCTGCTGGACGCTAAGGCAGCAGGCCTGAAGGTTGTTGCGACCGCTGTGGGCGGTAATCCGGAGATTCTTGACGGCTCTGAGCTGATGCCCTCGTTGAACCAAATGAATCGGAAGGCTGCTGTTGCTGCAGTTGCCCAGAAGATTCTGGAGGCTAAGGAGCCTTCTAACGCACCCTTGAACTGGGTGAGCACAACAGATATGGGGCAGCAAATAGCTGACTTGTATAGGAGGGCGGGCTGATATGGCGCTTGTTGGTGTAAGTGAGCAAGGCAAGCTGACTGTGGGCGAGAAAACCATGGGAGAGCTCGCCCGTGAAACGGCTGAAAAAGCTAAGGTACAGGCGTCGCAGATACGGCTGCCAGAATTTTTTCTTTTTGCGTCACTCATTTATGGAGCACACCTACCAGGCATCGGCTTGCCCTTTAACCAGTTCATGGTCTTCGTGATTGTAGGTTATGCGTTGACTCGTAAACCTATCTTTGAGTTGGGCAAGTGGTCGAGGCTCTTCGCTGTGCTTGGGCTCCTGCTAGCTTACGTGGCTGTGGTATCTGCCTTTGCTGACCCTAGTGAGTATGCCTTTGAGTGGACCAGACGTTTGCTACGCATGGTAGGAACAACAGCTCTGATATATGTTATAGCTGTGGGACGGATTCATTTACGATCAGCAATTCTTGGTTATTCATCAGTACTTCTTATCAATGCTCTGCTCTTTTTTGCTGGTCTAGCTCCAGATACCTATGGCGGGTACCTCACTGGCTACTTGGGAGATAAGAACTTCGCAGGTTTGGTGCATGCTCTCTTCGCTTTGCTGATTATGACGGCCCTGGTGAAACGGGGGCATCAAATCATAGTACTTATTGTTTCATCTTTCTTACTCTGGGAAACTGGTTCTCGTACCTCGCTGGCTGCTCTGCTCTTTGCTTACCTCTGGATTCTTCTTGCTCCACGTCTGGTCCCTGCCGCTAAGGTAGCCTTGCTGGGGATTTTTTGGTGGGGGATTCAGCGAATCACTGAAAATTTTGCTGATGCTTCTGTTTTTGGCGATCGAACTGGTACGGACGCTCTACGAGCCCATATCGACGAAATGTCCTGGGCTAAAGTACAGCAAACTGGGTTTTTTGGCCAGGGACTAGGAGAAGCATATGTGTATGATTTTGAAGGAGAGCGGACCTGGCTTTTCCACAATTCCTATTGGTCAGCTTTGGTTGAAGGAGGATGGATTTGGGCAATTGGTATAGTTGCAGTAACTTTACTGGTTGCGGTTCGTCCGTTAAGTAATAACAAACAATGGACTGCATATCAGATTATTGCCCAGGGGCTAGGCATTGTGCTTTTGGTATGTGCGCTACGACTTGGGGAAGTGTTTTATACTTTTCCTTGGGGTGTGTGCATAGGGTACGTAGTTAGAGTTTCTATTGTTGAGAGTTATGCTAATCGTTCCATTGAATTATTTGGCTACGATAAAATTATAAAGTAGAAAGATTTCCTTTTATGGATGCCTCGATTGTAATTTGTGTAAAAAATGGCGGTGATCTGCTAGAAAAACAGCTTAATGCAGTGGCTAATCAGTCTACTAGTTATAGCTATGAAATAGTTGTTGTTAATAACGGGTCTAGGGATAATACAGACCAGTTGCTCAAAGACTGGGTGTATAATTCTCATGTCTCGGTGCCTGTCAAAATTTTTTCTCAGCCTGATCTTAAAGGTATACCTGCAGTAAGAAATTTTGCGGTTCAGCAAGCAGCGGGTGAGGTGATAGCTTTTTGTGATGCTGATGATGAGGTATCTGAAGGCTGGCTACAATCTTTTGTAGGTCAGATAAAAGGCAGGAAGGTGCTGGCGGGAGGGCGCATTGAAGCATATGACTCAAAAGGGAATTATTTGCCTTCATTATTTCCTCGGGGACTAATTGGAACCAGCTATTTACCTCATGTAGGAAACTGTAACTGTGCCATCGATAGAAAATTGTTTTTTGAAATCGGTGGCTATGATGAATCTTTACCTCGTTATGGTTTTGAGGATGTCGACTTTTCTTGGCGGATCCAAGAAGCTGGGTATCCTATAGAATATGTTGATGAGGCTTTAATCCGTTTCCGAGTGAGCGACTCGAAAACCTCCCTCAAGAAAAAATTCCTACTTGGTAAAGGCAGGGTACTGATGGCCCGTCGTTATCCTCGGTATGATAGCGCTTCCTACTCACTTGGGTACTGCATCAAAAAAAATGCAGTTATTACTTTATCAATTTTCAGGCGTCTTGCTCGGGAGCGAACCCTGAATAGGCGAGAACTGTCGATGTTGGTAGCTGCTGTAGGCAATTTATATGGCTCTTTGTATTACTCAGGTAACAATAAGAAACCTACGCCGAAACTTATAAACTCGTAAAATAAGGTGAACGCTGTGGATATCTATATAGCTTCTAATAATGGTGAGATTGGTGGAGGGGAGGTTATGCTTCTTCACCTAGCGCGTGCTGCCCGGTCATTAGGTCATAAAATCACAATTATCGGCCCTGCTCAGCCGGCAGAACTTATCGAAGCAGCCCAAGATGAAGGCTTTTCAACTGTCACAATACCTGCTACTAACCGCAAAGCCTATATGCTTGGATTGCGAGCCTGGCGTACTCGCAACAAACAAAAATTGTTGTGGTGTAACGGCCTTGTACCTGCACTAGCAACCGCCGGTAACAAAAATAGGATTGTTCACCTTCACCAGCTCCCTACAGGTTTGCAGCGCCAAGCTTTCATTCTTGCACGGCGGGGCGCCCAGAAAGTTCTTGTTCCAAGCCAATATATGGCTTCTCGCATCAAGAATAGTGTTACCTTCGAAAACTGGGTGGCGGAGATTCCACGAAACAAAAGCTTCTGCGACCAGACAGATAATATAGTGCGCCTGGGTTTTCTAGGGAGACCTTCCCTCATCAAAGGTACCCATACTCTCGCACAAGCCATAAAATCATTGAATGAGCCCGAGGGGAAATACCATTTTCAGCTTGTTATTGGTGGGGAAGCAAAATTCATTGATGAGAAGAGCTCAGACCAAGTTGATAGGTCACTTGCAGAACTAGGTAGCGACGTAATCTCATTAGGGTGGGTTGCCCCAGAGGATCTCTTCTCACGGGTTGATATTCTTGTAGTTCCCTCTGAAGTAGAAGAGTCCTTCGGGCTGGTAGCCAGCGAAGCTATGAGTGCTTATCAGCAGCTTGTTATTTCTGATGCCGGGGCGCTCCCAGAAATCCTGGGCCCTGACTATCCCTGGATTTTTTCACAAGGTAGCGTAGCTGGACTTGCAACTAAGGTTATGGATTTGACCCATCAAATTAGAACGGACAAAAAAAGTACCGACGAACAGTTAGCAGCCAACTACTGGCGCTGGCACGAGAATTACTCACCTGAAGCTGGTAAAGAAAGACTTCGCCTTCTGCTAGAAACACTAGAAAGAAGCTAATCGAAATATGAGCACTTATTCAGCCGCTGTTATTATCCCAACTAGGGGAGGCGCCGCTAAGCTTCACTACCCCCTTGATGCACTAGAGAAGCAGACCGAAAAGAACTTTCAAGTCATCGTCGTTATTGACGGTGATATCGATCGGTCAGCTGACGTCGTCCAGAATTATATTGATCGCGGGTTACTTAACCTTTCAATGATTGTCTTTGAGGAAAACCGCGGACGAGTAGCAGCCCTTAACGCCGGACACCAGGTTGCAGATGCAGATGTGCTTATTAGATGCGACGATGATATTGAGATGGAACCTAACTACGTTGCCACGCATCTTTCATACCATACGGAAAAGCCTAACCGAGCTGTGATGGGACTAGTACATAACCTCTACCCAGATACACCACACGCGCGAGCCTACGGTTACTTCCGAGATCATAAATTTCGCGAAGATGCGTATTTAACCCCTCAAAGTCATCACTGGAAGTTCTGGGCTGCCAATTGCTCTATGCCAGCAAATCTATACAGTCAGGTAGGAGGGTACGATCCTCGCTATCGCCTCTATGGCTTCGAAGATGTAGATATGGGGAAGATGCTTAAAGACGCAGGGGCAGAATTCGTTCTCGCTCGCGATTTAGAGGTTAAGCATCATATTGCTGCTACTACAACAGCTGGGAAAGCTCGACGTGCGCTGTTCTCCGGCGCAGCACGTAATATTTTTCTAGAAAAGCATGGCCTTGACTCTCTTCCGGCTGTAGAGCCTAACGGCTTATGGGGGAACGCGGTTAAAGCACTTGCAAAGATATCTACAGAAACTAGCGTAAAATATATGGGTAATATTGCAGATGCTATTGTCGATAAGGTACCTGTTCGTATGGGGGAAAAGCTTATCTCTCTCATCGTGGAATCAGCAAGCTATGCAGGTATCAACCACCCTCACCGTGCACAGAAAAACTTCTAGTCGAAAGAGCCGCCCCATGCGTCCTGATCATGAATCGCCTGCCACGAAGCGGCCCCCAATCGCTATAGCCCATGATTACCTCACTCAACGTGGCGGCGCAGAACGAGTAGTGCTTGCCCTGCACAAGGCCTTTCCGGAGGCCCCTATCTATACGACTCTCTACGACCCCGAGAATACCTATCCTGAATTTAAAAATTCAACTATCATTGTTTCGCCCCTAAACAAGATAGGTATTTTCCGAAAAGATCACCGCCTCGCACTTCCTTTCCTCCCCTACTTCTCAGGGAGAATAAAAGTTCATGCAGAGAAGGTGATTGTATCTACAACCGGGTGGGCCCACGGGTTCGACCTGCCCGATGCAAGCTTTATTTACTGCCACTCACCAGCTCGATGGATCTACTTAACAGACCAGTATATGGGGAACCGCATCAATAAAAGTGTCGCAAGGGTGTTTAAGGCTATGAGACCATTCTTGCGCCAGTGGGACAGGAAAGCGGCGAGAAAGCACAAAAATTATGTAGCGAACTCGTCTACGATTCAACAGCGTATTTTTGATGTATACGGTAAGCGAGTAGATATTATCTTCCCTCCCTACTCAATTGGAGAGCATGGGCGACAAGAGCCTATTCCTGGGCTGGAGACTTTCATGGAAGACGGATATTTCATGATTGTCTCTAGGCTTCTTCCTTATAAAAATGTTCAGCATGCAGTAGAAGCATTTGCTGGGACGGACGAAAAGCTGCTTGTTGTAGGAGCTGGTCCCATGGCAGAAGAACTAAAAGCAATGAGTACTGATAATATTGCTTTTGCTCACAATATCTCGGATGAACAAATGCAGTATGCCTATGCAAATGCAAAAGCTTTACTAGCTGTATCGCATGAAGACTTTGGTATAACTCCCCTAGAAGGCGGAGCCTTTGGAAAACCTACGATTGCTCTTCATGCCGGAGGTTTTCTCGACACTATCGTAGAGGGCCTGAATGGAACCTTTATCAAAACTCCTAGTGCCTGCGATATTAAGGAAGCTGTCGAAAAATTTAATTCTCAAGAGTTTTCAGCGGACAAAATTAAAAGACACGTTGAAAAATTTAGCGAAGAGCGATTCATTCGCGAGATTAAAGAGAAAATAGATAATTTATAGAATTCTGAATACAGTAGGCATATCAAAAGGGGAGAGAACGGCTTTTAGATTTCTTCTAATGTGCTAGTTTCTGAAACTTCTACTAGTCCCTGCGCTTTTAGATCGTAAAGAAAATCTAGTACGCTCGCTGCAACAGTTTCTTTCGAGACCCCGTAGATTTCAGTTATCTCTAAAATGATGTCTTCCGAAGTCGTTGGGTTTTCTAATATTTCCCATATCACGGCGCTAGGACCGTTGAGCACTGCAATATTTGAGGTCAGAAGATTAGCTACATATGAGGCGTCATCTGTAGCCTCTTCGCTCTCAAAACCCATGACAAAAGCAGTATGAGGGCATCTACTGTATACAGCACCCACTATTTTCTCCTTAGATTCTGGGCAAGGCCTTTAAACCTACTAAAAAATTTCTCACGAATTTCTTGCTGACTTGGAGCATGGCCTAGCTCCATAGCTAGATGATCTTTGTTAACAAGGAAGATACTTGCGATGACCTTTGCTTTGTTCTGGAGACCCTTTGCATGGGTAATACGAGCTTTCCACTGTACGTATTCTGGAGTGTCTTCTGAAACAGATTTCCAGAGTAGGTAATCCGGGTGATTCTGGTACTGATCCAAAGTGCCTAGTGCCGCCGCGTACGCAAGATTAGCTTGGAGCTGAGGCACCCTAAAATCCATCTCTCCCCATTCTTCTGGAGCCAGAGTCTCACGCAAGTGCTCTATATCTGGATTTTTCTCATGAGTGGAACGAGCCCCATGAACAACCACTAGAATGCGAGAATCTACAACTGAAGGTAGAGAGCAAGGGTAGTTAGCAATATCTTTGCTACGACGATGCTTCCAGAGAGTTTCAAAGGCAGAACCTTCTGCATCGCCAACACCAGGAAAATAGCGGTGGATATCTACTAACCCCCAAGAACCATGGTAAAGAGTCATAGCATGCTCAAAAATTGAACCTGTCTCAAAATGAGTAAGAATCTCCCATCCATCTGCTAGCGCAAGTTCAATAAAACGCTCTAGATGCGATGGTCTGACGAGTAAATCGACGTCTGTACTTTTGCGGCCTGCACGATAAACTTCTTGGGCAAAGGCATAGCCTTTTATGTGCAGCAAATCAATTCCGTTGCTATTAGCGAGATGCTGAAAATACGCATGGGATAGCTGAATACGAATAGCCAAGGGAACATCAAGATGCTGGGCATCGGGAATACTCATAGGACCAACTCAATACAATAGTAGAAGATAAGCCTTATGCCAGCCTACCGTCAAGCAGACTGGCATAAAACCAATATGATGAAGCAAACAGCTTAGGTAGAAGCCTGGTTTTTCTTCTTCCTCTTCTTTGAGGTCTTCTTGCCTTTCTCCTCAGAGCCGTAGTAACTGGTGTATGCGCCAGTGGAGCTGTAGGCAAAACCGTAGTAGGAATTGCCTAGTCCGGTGCGAGGTGCTCGGTTAATGACGACGCCGAGAATGCTGGCGCTTACTTTACGCAGGTTACTGGTTGCTTCTGCAAGGTTTTCTTTACGAGTTTTTCCAACAGTTGCTACCAGTACCACGCCGTCAACAGCTGTGGAGAGAAGAGCCGCGTCGGTTACGGGTAGCACCGGAGGCACATCCACTACAACTGTAAACTCGCCTGACAGCTCAGAGATAAGCTGACGCATTTTATCTGATCCGAGAAGTTCAGACGGGTTCGGAGGAATACGGCCTGCGGGCAGAATGAAGAGCTGGGTGTCTTCAAACTGGCGGACTGCATCAGCTAACTCAACCTGCCCAGCAAGGACCTGAGTCAAACCAACTTTCGAATCAATCTTGAATTTCTTCGCGATGGTAGGACGGCGTAGGTCAGCATCGATGATAATGACGGGTTCGCCGGCATCAGCGAGGGCACGGGCAATTGACGTTGAGACAGTGGACTTGCCTTCACCAGGCTCAGCCGACGTAACAATAAGAGATTTAGGCGGGTTATCTACATTGACGAAACGCAGGTTAGTGCGCATCTGACGAATAGATTCCTGAGCAACATGGTCGCTACCAGCTCGGAGAATATTTTCTTCGGTGAGTTCTTCAGATACGGGGAGCACACCTAGCACACCTGCATCGGTTGCCTTGGTCGCGTCATCGCGTGTGCGGAGCTTGGTATCAACAGTGCGACGCAACAGCACAGCGGCTAAGACGAGTGCTAACCCGCTGCCAGCTCCCATCAAAACAAGCTTTTTGGTATCGGGGCTTACAGGAGCCTTGTTCAAGGTAGCATCTTCGAGAGGGATAACCCGAACAGTGCTGGAGCCTTCAAGGTCATTCGCGACCTTTGCTACAGCTTCGAGAGAGCTATTTGCCAAAGCCTGAGCAGCTTCGGGTGAAGAGGCAGTTGCAGAAACATTAATCAGTGCAGAATTCGAATCAACTGTTGCTGACAGATTGCCCTGAATTTGTCCGCGAGTGAGATTAAGTTCTGGGTTGGCCGCGATAATCTCATCGGCAACAGCTCCGCTGTTAACCAATGCAAGATAGGCGGCTGCTTTTTCCTTGGCCGCAGCTGAGCCCGAAATAACATCTCCGATGCCGGCTCCGTCTCCTACGGTCACGTAACCAGTGGAAGAAGAAGCATAAACTCGTGGCTGGAGCAAGGAATAGCCAAAACCAAGTAGAGCGCCTAAAACAAGACCTATCAGCAGAAGCTTTAGGTTGGCGCGTAGCATTCTCACGAAATCAAGTATGGTCATGGAAGCCCCAAAGACATAGCAGTGTAGTGTACTTAGGTTCTGGTAAGAACCCCGGAAATAATTCTAACAGTGTATAGCCCTCACAAAGCGGAAATGGGTATACAAGAGACTTATGACTAGCCCGTAACTGTTTGCGTGGCCTCTTATTTTATGAGGCTCATTAGGTAATTACCGTACCCGCTTTTGACGAGAGGCTGAGCAAGCTGCTCAAGACGCGCGTCGTCAATCCAACCCATACGCCAGCCAATTTCTTCTGGGGAACCGATAGACAGTCCCTGGCGAGCTTGCACGGTACGGATAAAGCTGGTGGCATCGGCTAGCGAATCAAAGGTACCCGTATCGAGCCAGGCTGTACCTCGCGGAAGAACCTCAACGTGTAATTTGCCCTGATTGAGATATATGCGGTTGAGATCGGTAATCTCGAGCTCACCGCGGGGTGAGGGAGTAATAGCTTTTGCGTACTCTACTACATCGTTGTCGTAGAAATAGAGACCAGGAATGGCATAGTCGCTCCTAGGAACTTCTGGCTTCTCCTCAATAGAGATAGCCTTGAAATTTTCGTCAAACTCAACAACGCCATAGGCAGTAGGGTTAGCTACCTGGTACCCAAAAACAGTGGCTCCGTCTACGTTATTGTACTTACGCAGCTGATTGCCAAGGCCCGGACCATAGAAGATGTTGTCACCGAGTATGAGTGCAACCGAATTATTCCCGACATGGTCTTCGCCCAAGATAAAGGCCTGAGCCAGCCCGTCGGGGGAAGGCTGAACCTGATAGCTAAAGTTCACCCCGAATTGGGAGCCATCTCCCAGTAGTCGCTGGAACTGTTCTTGATCTTGGGGGGTAGTGATAATCAAGATGTCCTGAATTCCGGCAAGCATCAGGGTAGAAATAGGGTAATAGATCATCGGTTTGTCATAAACCGGAGTGAGCTGTTTACTGATGCCGAGCGTAATGGGGTGGAGGCGTGACCCCGTACCACCTGCAAGTAAGATTCCCTTCATACTTTCATTGTTGCATGAAAGAACTGTAAAGAGATCAGGCTGGCGGTTTGTCGTGCCGTATAGGAGTAATAGATAGGTAATCTTGTATCTATGGGAAATATTCTTGTTACCGGTGGTGCCGGTTTCATCGGCTCTAACTTTGTCCACTATCTGGTAGATAACACCGACCACAAGGTCGTAGTGCTCGATAAGATGACCTACGCCGCCAACGAAATGTCACTCGGAGGGCTTCCTTCTGATCGTTTTGAGCTGGTCAAGGGCGATATTGCTGACATGGACGTCGTCGACCCCCTGGTTGCGCAGGCGGACGCGGTCGTCCACTATGCAGCTGAGTCACACAACGATAACTCACTCAACGACCCTAGCCCCTTTATCCACACCAACCTTATCGGCACCTTCACCCTGCTTGAAGCTGTGCGTAAGCACAAGACCCGCTACCATCACATCTCAACAGATGAGGTGTTTGGCGACCTCGAGCTAGACGATCCCGCTAAGTTCACCGAAACTACCCCCTACAACCCGTCCTCCCCCTACTCCTCAACCAAGGCTGGCTCAGACCTTCTGGTCCGTGCCTGGGTTCGTTCCTTCGGTATTGAAGCAACGATTTCTAACTGCTCCAATAACTACGGTCCCTACCAGCACATTGAGAAGTTTATTCCCCGCCAGATCACTAATATCCTGGCCGGCATTAAGCCCAAGCTCTATGGCGAAGGTTTGAATGTGCGCGACTGGATTCATGCCTCTGACCATTCTTCAGCTGTGCACACCATCCTCGAAAAGGGCAAGGTCGGTGAGACCTACCTAATCGGCGCTAACGGCGAAGAAAATAACATCACCGTTCTGCGCACCATCCTGCGCCTTATGGGCCAGCCCGAGGACGCCTTTGAGCACGTCGTAGACCGTCCCGGTCACGACCTGCGCTACGCCATCGACGGCACCCGTCTGCGTGAAGAGCTTGGCTGGGAGCCCCAGTTCACCAACTTCGAGGCAGGTCTGGCAGACACCATTGCCTGGTACACCGATAACCGCGCCTGGTGGGAGCCCCTCAAGGCAGAGGTTGAAGCCAAGTACGCAAAGGCAGGCCAGTAATGCCCAAAGAATTGGCCGTTCATACAACGGATATCCCCGGCTTACTTGTTATTGATATTCCCCAACACGGCGATAACCGCGGCTGGTTCAAGGAAAACTGGCAGCGCGAGAAAATGGTTGCTGCGGGTCTGCCAGACTTCGGCCCTGTACAGAACAACATTTCTTTCAACGCAACCGCAGGTACGACCCGCGGCATCCACGCTGAACCCTGGGACAAATACGTCTCGGTAGCCACCGGCCGTATCTTCGGAGCCTGGGTTGATTTGCGAGCCGGAGAGTCCTTCGGCAAGACCGTAACTGTCGAGCTTGGCCCCGACACCGCTGTTTTTGTTCCCCGCGGGGTGGGCAACTCCTTCCAGACCCTGGAAGACAACACAGCCTACACCTACCTGGTCAATGACCACTGGTCAGCGGACGCCCAAGGGGAGTACTCCTTCCTCAACCTCGCCGATGAGACCGTAGCGATTGACTGGCCGATTTCTCTGGAGCAGGCAGAACTCTCTGAGAAGGATAAGAACCACCCCCGTCTCGCTAACGTCGAGCCCCTTGCACCAGCCCCCCTGCTGGTGGTCGGTGCGAACGGGCAGCTGGGGCGTGAGCTGGTCAAGCAGCTTGACGCATCCGGTACCCCCTACATTGCAGCAACTCGAGCGGAACTTGACCTGGCGCGTCCTGACAGCTGGGCATCTGCCTACCGTTGGCGTTCCCTGCGCGGCATTATCAACGCTGCTGCCTACACCGCGGTTGATCAGGCAGAGACTCCCGAAGGGCGCGCGGACGCCTGGGCCGCCAATGCGAGTGGCGTTGCGGTTTTGGCCAGGGTGGCGGACGAAGCTGGCATCCCGTTGGTACACGTTTCTACCGATTACGTTTTTGATGGTTCCCTGCCCTTAGGCGAAGAGTATGCAGAGGACGCCCCGATGGCCCCCCTCGGAGTTTATGGCCAGTCAAAGGCTGCCGGTGAGATGGCTGTTCGCGCGGTACGCCGCCACTACATCGTGCGAACCTCTTGGGTTATGGGCGATGGTAAGAACTTTATTGAAATTATGAAGTCGCTGGCTGAACGCGGAGTGAACCCCACAGTGGTGAACGACCAGTACGGCCGCCCCACTTTCACCGAGGACCTTGCTGGAGCGATCCTGCACCTGGTGGAGAATAGCTGTGAGTTTGGTACTTACCATGTTTCCAACTCGGGCGAAGTCTTGACTTGGGCTGACCTAGCAAAAACTGTGTTTGAAGCTTCCGGGCATTCAGCAGATTGGGTAACCCCGGTCTCTACAGCTGAGTATTTTGCGAAGGCCGAGGTTTTCTCGCCTCGACCGACCAATTCAGCTATGGACCTCTCGAAAATTATTGAGGCAGGCTTTACCCCGCGCAACCACCGCGAAGCGCTCGCGTCCTACTTCGCCTAATGCCTCCCAACCAGCAGGGATGCTGTGGTGTACAACAACCGTGTGCCCCAGCGCCCTTGCTTGTTTTAAGCCACAAACTCCGCAATAATTGAGGGGTTGCGCTGAGCACAGCGCACAAGCCAAGGCAGTGGAATGCCGGTGGGAAACCCCGGTAGGTCCGGAACTGACGGTGGCTGGTTAGAAAGCGATTTCTGGCGCCAGTTCACTACACCACTTGGCGCATCGATAACTAACCACAGAAAGGATGGCCCTCATGTCAGAGACCATCAAGATTGCCGCAACCGTCCGCACCGACTTCGGTAAGGGCTACGCCCGTCGCATCCGCATGGCCGGCGACATCCCCGCCGTCATCTACGGCCACGGCGAAGAGCCCAAGCACGTTGTACTGCCCGGCCACGCAACCACCCTGGCAGCCCGCGTTCCCAACGCTATCCTCGACCTCGACATCGAAGGCGACTCACACCTGGCCATGATCAAGGACATCCAGCGCCACCCCATCCGCCCCGAACTGCAGCACATCGACCTGCTGACCGTTAAGCGTGGCGAGCGCGTTGAAATCGAGGTTCCCGTACACGTTGAAGGCGAGCCCGCCGTTGGCGCCGTTGCAAACCAGGAAGAAACCGCTCTGCTCGTTGAAGCAGACGCCCTGAAGGCTCCTGAAGCTCTCGTTGTTAACATCGAAGGCCGCGAAGCAGGCGCCCACGTTCACGCTTCTGACGTTGAACTGCCTACCGGTGTAACCCTCGTTGCAGACGCAGAACTGCTGGTTGTTAACATCTCAGAGCCCGAGGAACTCGACGTACCCGAGACCGGTGAAGAGGGCGAAAACGCTCCCGAGGGTGCAGAAGCTGACGCTCAGGTAGACGAAGCTAAGTAAGCTCTATAGTTACCTCACCCTTTATAAGGCCCGTACCGTAGTCAACGACGGTGCGGGCCTTCTTCACTCGATAAACTCTTTACATGCTTACCGCATTCTTGCGCCGTAGGAAGGGCGAAAATATGTCAGATGCTTGGCTTGTCGTTGGTCTGGGTAATCCTGGTCCCGAGTACGCTGCGACCCGTCACAATATTGGGCAGATGGTGCTCGATGAACTGGCAGTAGTTGTGGGCGGCAACTTCAAAAAGCACAGCAAGGCCCGTGCCCAGGTCCTAGAAGGGCGCCTGGGCGTGGGGGGCGCGAAAGTTGTGCTGGCAAAGCCCCTGACCTACATGAACGTATCGGGCGGGCCCGTCTCTGCCCTGGCCCAGTTCTACGGTATCGACCCTGAAAAAATCATCGTGGTGCACGATGAGCTCGATATCCCCTTCGATTCCATCAAGCTGAAAATCGGTGGGGGAGAGGGCGGCCATAACGGTTTGCGCGATATTAGCAAGGCTCTGGGGACTAAGAACTACTACCGGGTGCGTACCGGTATTGGTCGCCCTCCGGGCCAGATGCAGACCGCCGATTTTGTGCTGAAGCCTTTTACAACCGCGGAGAAGAAAGATTTGCCCTTCCTCATTTCTAATGCAGCTGATGCTGCAGAAATGTTGATTAAAGATGGTCTTTTAACGACTCAGCAGAGATATCATATTAAATAGGGCTTGTTCAGAAGAAGGTGCACAGGCTCACGTTCGTTGCATGCAATTTTTTCACCTTGTTTGCTGGCCCTCATATGGACGGTTCGCTCCAATCGTGATCTGGTAGCATTGCTGGCAGACTGACTTTACTTCATATATTTAAATACAATCAATTTTTAAAATAAATCAGATAATATATTCGATTTATATATCCCCCCATATTTGCGCTTAGTGCTAGAAAGGAAGTGTGAAATGTCAGTAGCAGACCATGCTGTGGAAAAAGAAGTGAGTGTTGTAATTCCTGCATATAATGCATCAAAAACAATAGTCGAACAGCTTGTAGCGCTAAATGAACAAGTAAGAAATAAAATATTTACACTCAATACAAAATGGGAAGTTATTGTCGCAGATAATGGGTCGGACGATGATACTGCATTGATAGTATCAGATTTTCTGAGGAAGAATCCTGAATTTCCGGGGAGACTTATTCATGCAGACTTGCGTCGTGGTCCTGCGCATGCGCGAAATGCAGCTCTATTGCAGGCGCAAGGTAAATATATTTTCTTTTGTGATGCAGATGATGTTGTTTCTTCTGAATGGATTAGTACTGGTCTCAATCATCTTCAAGAACTAGCACAATCTGGAAGGCCACATGATGCGATTGGAGGCGGGCTTCGGCCACCAAAAAAAATTCCGGAATCTGCAGGTGATTGGCGTCCAACAAGCTCCATTCAAAAAATTATCAATGGAACAGGGATTATAACTTGTAACGCTGCAGTTCCTAGAAGTACACTCCTTGAAGTCGGCGGATTTGATGAATCCCTGCCTCGATACGGATCAGAGGACACTGAACTCAGTATTCGAATAAATAAGATGGGATACCGGTGTCATAATAAATCTGATTTTTGGATTTATTACAGTACTCCTTCCTCTTTTAAGGTGAAGATTTATAAAAACTTTCTAATCGCAAAATCTGAGGTTTTGTGTTGGAAGAGGCATCAAGATTTATTTAAATCTAATCTTGGCTTTTCGGGGATAATTAATGACTTTAATATTTTTAAAAAATATTACTATCGAGCAAAGAGTGAAAAAAGGATAGCCCCTATTCTTCGCGCTTCTGTGGTTATTCTGGGCCATCGGTGGGGTTCATTTATCTATACTATTTCCAGGCCGAGTCCCATCCATCCTCTCGGTAAGAACTAAAATTGGTGTTTTATTCTTTAAATGTGGGAAAATAGGTTTGTGGTGAACTTGATCGCACGGCAGATTGTGCAAATTGTCCTTGTGGGTGTTAATAAATGCGATGAAAGGTTGCGATGGGAATAATTCCGTTAAGAATAAGCCTCTCAGCCGTGTATCTGTGGCCTCTTCTAGTCCCCAAGCTCAGCCTAACTACCAATTCCGCCCCGCAGGGAATAGGCTAGAAAAACATGCCGTTATACCAGGCGTACCCAACGGAAAGGCAAAGACAGTGGCCAGCAGCTACCGCACCCCAGCCGGGGCAGAGCTCACCAACGAACTCGTCACCGAACTTCGCAAGGACTACCCCATCCTCAACCGCGAGGTCAACGGCCACCCCCTGACCTACCTCGATACCGGTGCCACCAGCCAGAACCCCCTGCAGGTCCTCGACGCCGAACGCAACTACTACCTTGGTGCCAACTCCGCCGTCCACCGCGGTGCCCACACCCTTGCCGTTGACGCTACCGACGCCTTCGAGGACGCCCGCCGCACCGTAGCCTCCTTCGTTGGCGCCGCAGAAAACGAGCTGGTCTGGACCTCCAACGCCACCGAAGCCCTCAACCTGCTCACCTAC
This sequence comes from Rothia nasimurium, assembly GCF_928381415.1. GTDB lineage: Bacteria > Actinomycetota > Actinomycetes > Actinomycetales > Micrococcaceae > Rothia > Rothia nasimurium_H. Next base: position 185,046 of record NZ_CAKMSF010000002.1, on the reverse strand, counting down.
TCCTTCGGCAATGCGTCCGCTGGAATCGGTGGGGACGCCGCCACCCGCTTCGCGCTGGCAGAGGGCGACGAAATCGTCACCACCGAGCAGGAACACCACGCCAACGTCATTCCCTGGCAGATTCTGGCAGCCCGCACCGGTGCAACCCTGCGCTATATCCCCGTCACCGACCAGGGGCTCATTGACTACGAAGCTGCCGAGAAAATCGTCACCGACCGCACCCGCATCCTTGCCTTCACCCATGTCTCAAATGTAGCGGGCTCTATCACCGACGTGGACTTCATGGTCACCCTGGCTAAGAAGGTCGGAGCTCTGACGGTGCTGGACGCCTGCCAGTCAGTGCCCCACATGCCCGTCGACGTGAAAAAACTCGGCGTAGACTTCGCAGCTTTCTCAGCCCACAAGATGCTGGCCCCCACCGGTATCGGTGCCCTCTACGGCCGTAACGAGCTGCTTGAAGCCATGCCCCCCTTCCTTACCGGTGGCTCCATGATCACCAAGGTCACCATGACCGAAGCCGAATGGATGCCCGCCCCCATCAAATTTGAGGCAGGAACCCAGCGCGTTTCCCAGGCCGTAGCCTGGGCTGAAGCCGTACGCTACCTCCAGCACCTGGGCATGGAGCAGGTGCATGCCTGGGAATCCAAGCTCGGCCAGCTCCTTGCCGACGGCGTAAGCTCGATCCCCGGCGTCCGCCTCATCGGCCCGGCAGCAGGCCAGCCCCGAGCTGGACTCACCTCGGTGCACGTCGACGGCGTGCACCCCCACGACGTCGGCCAGCTTCTCGATGAAAAGGGTATCGCCGTGCGCGTAGGCCACCACTGCGCCCAGCCCCTGCACCGGGCTCTTGGCATCACCGCCTCAACCCGCGCCAGCGCCTACATCTACAACACCACCGACGACGTAGAACGCTTCATCGAAGAACTCGCTAAGGTGCGCCGCTACTTCGGCTACACCGACTAAAGATAAGCGCAACTAGCCACCACACCGTGAAAGAAGGACACCGACTATGAGCGGCCTTGAACAGCTCTACCAGCAAATCATTCTGGAACACTCCAAGCAGCGATCTGGCGAGGGCCTCATCGACCCCGCTGACGGAACCCGCGCCGCAACCAACCACCAGTACAACCCCACCTGCGGCGACGAAATCAACCTACGCGTCATCCTCAATGACGACGGGAACACCATCGACTCCATCTCCTGGGAAGGCGACGGCTGCTCCATCTCTATGGCCGCAGCCTCCGTACTCTCAGAAATGGCCCCCGGCATGAGCACCCAGGAATTCCAGAAGCTCGTCGACGACTTCCGCGAAATGCTCCGCTCCCGCGGCCAGGTTGAACCTGACGAAGAAGTCCTTGGTGATGCCGCCGCCTTTGCCGGTGTCTCCAAATTCGTAGCCCGCGTGAAATGCGCCATGCTCTCCTGGGTTGCAGCCGAAGAAGCCACCAAGGAAGCAGCGGCTGCCTAACCCGGCATAAAATCCTAGCTCAGCTTAAAGCCCCAGCTCAGCGCACAGAACCCACCCCAAAGCGTCCGCCTCTGTCGGGCTGCAGCGGGGTGGGTTTCTCTGTTACCCCAACCACCCTCTGACCTGGGGTGTCCCCCAAAGTGGCCCCGGCTGCGTCCTTACCCTGCCCCGAACCTTAACGTAGGGTTAAAAGACAAACACACCCGTACTAGCGCGCTCGCACCGCGCCCATACGCACACCTGGGGGACCCATGAACATCGGCTATGCCGCCGGCGCCTTCGACCTTTTCCACGTAGGCCACCTCAACATCCTGCGCCAAGCTAAAAAGAACTGCGACTACCTGATCGCCGGAGTGGTCTCCGACGAAATGCTAGAACTCACCAAGGGCCGTAAGCCCATCGTGCCCCTGGCTGAGCGCATGGAAATTGTCTCCCACATCGATTTCGTAGACGAAGTCCGGGCTGAAACCGTGGTCGACAAGCTCGAAACCTGGGAGCAGGTTCGCTTCAACACCTTCTTCAAGGGCGACGACTGGAAGGGCACCCAGCGCGGCATCGACCTGGAAAACCGCTTCGCTGAGGTCGGCGTGCAGGTAGTCTACTTCCCCTACACCGCCCACACCTCCAGCACCAAGCTACGGGCAGCACTCGAAGCCCTCAACACCCCGGTCGCCGCTGCTGCGTAACTGCTTCCTGCCCTAGAGCGAAGCCCAGAGATAACGAAGGACGCCCCGCCCTCCTTCCCCTTGAAAGGGAACGGAGGACGGGGCGTCCTCGGTATCTAGAGACTCTTAGTAGTTAGCCTTGATGTACTCTTCGGCGCTGGTGCCCAGGGCTGAGAAGACGCGGCCAATCTGGGGCTCAGCTGCTGCAGCAATCTTCTTACCAACCAGGGGAATGGAGCACTTGACCTCACCGTCGACCTTAACCTCGGTGGTCTCACCGGCGGGGGTCAGGGTCTGGGTTGCGTTACCGGTAACGGGGATACCCTTGACAGTGACCTCAGAAACTACGGTGCGGGAGCCGTCTGCTGCGGGAGCTGAGACGCGGTCAACCTGAGAAACGGTCACACCGTTGGATACACCGGGGAGCTTCTTTGCCATATCGGGGATGCGGTCTGCGGGGATAGCGCGCACGGTGGCGGCGGTGAAGGCGCCGGCGGGGTCGCCATCAACTGAGAAGGACTCGAAGGAGATACGGACCTTTTCGCTGGCGAAGCGAGCGAAGTTCTCGTCGGCAAAGGCGCGGATGACGTTGTCGATAGAAGCGTTGATGGTGGTTGAACTCTGAACAGCCATGGGCTCTCTCTTTCAGGGGCGGTGATAAAGGTGTCGTGCCCTATTCTACGGGGTGTGCTTGAGGGCGCGAAAGCGCGGAGCGGCCTTGCTTACTGAGAGCGGAATCCGGCAATAATCTGGGCGGTTCGGCGGATGAAACCGCTGTTATAGGCTGTGCCCAGGGCTTCTAGCTCGGCTGAGAGGTTATCTGAGGCCTGGTCGCTACCGGGCACCCGGTAGGTGCCCCGGAGCGAACCGGGGTCGGCAAAGGCCGCGTCCAGCTTGTTCCGCAGATCTTCGGGGCTAGTGACGACGATGGCTTCGCCGTGGGTCTCCATAACCCGGGAGAACTCAACCTGGTGGTTATCGACGACCTCGTCGAGCTCAGCCACACGCGGTACAGCAAGCGGGATAGCCCCGACCTCACGGGCATCGAGAATCGACCCCGGGCCACCCTGAACCAGCACTACTTTGGCAGCCCGGTAAAGATCAAGCAGGTCGGCGCGGGGCATGCGTTCGACGGCGTCCGCATGCTGGGGAGGCGCGGTGAAACCGTGCTGCACCAGAGCAGTAATCTCTGGCCGATCTGCCAGGTAGGAATCAACCCACTGAATCAGCCGGTCAAAATGGTGATGGTCGGTGCCCAGAGACACCACTAGATCGTAAGCCTTAGCCTGGGCGGCATCCGGGCGCGGGTTTTCTGTCACGGCAGCCTCCTAGAGAATATGGCCGATATTGACGGCTTCGGGGAAGGTTTTCTTCTGCTCATCCCACTGCACCACAAAGAGGTCGCTCATGGGGTAGCACATGCGGCCGGTGAGGGTGGGCATGGTGATGCGGTCGTAGGCCTCGATAAAAACGGTCTTGATGCCCAACAGCTTAGCGATGATAAAGAAGGGCACCGCGACCGCTGCTCCGGTGGAGACCACCGCGTCGGGCCGCTCCTTACGGAGCACCCGCCAGGCTACCCCGATATTGCGAATAGCGTTGGGAATGTTGCGGGTGGTGGGGAAGTGCACCCAGTAGGTGCGCTCGCCCTCTAGAGCAGCTTTGACTTCGGGCAGTTCGAAGGTGGCCCAGGCACGGTCGTGTTCTTTCCAGAATTTATCGAGGGCAATGAGCTGGGCCAGGTGGCCGCCAGCGCTTGCGGTGAGGAGTACTTTCATGGCTGCTTATTTCTGGGTGGGTGCGTCGAAGTAGACGGGGATGACCTGGGTGGAGCTGGCCGGGGTGAGCTCGTCGAAGAGTCGCTGGGCGCTCTTGACAGTGCTCTTTGAGGTAAAGGGCAGCAGCAGCACGCGGGTATGGTCGGCGGCAAGCAGGACCTTTGATGTCGAGGCAGACGCGGGGGCATCGATGATGACGGGGGAGTTCTGCTTGATGTGGTCCTTGAGGTTCTCCAGGCCCAGGGCGTTGAAAGTAGCGGCGTCGGCGATGCTGTAGTTGCTATCGGTGAGGACACCGGTGAGCAGGGAAGTCAGCGAGGCTGCTGCGCGGGGGGTGGGGGAGAAGATGGTGATGCCGCGCAGATCGGCGTTCTTGAGGCGCCCGTCTGCTACGCCGATACGGCGTAACAGCTGGGTTGCTGATTCGGTTTCGGCACCGCGGGCAATGATGGAGACGGGAGCCCCTGAGATTTCTGAGAGGCGCTCTGAGTAGCCCAGGGTGCGGTTGGTGCGGTCTACAACGTAGGCTGCGAAGATACCGATGAGCAGACCCATGGCGCCACCGATGAAGATGGTCTGGGCCAGGCTAAAGTTTGAGGGGGCGTCGGGCACCTGGGCCTCTGAAATGATGGTGCCGCTGTCGGTAGAAGTTGCTTCTAGGGTCAGAATTGCCTGGTCAACGAGGGCCTTATCCATACCGTTAGAGACAGCGTCGATGTTCTCTCGGGTCTCTTCTCGGCTGGCACGCAGGGTATCTGATCGATGGGCCAGGTAGGCGCGGGCAACGGTGTTGGCGATATCTGCTGCCTCGTTGGGGTCCTTGGCATTGACGATGATATCGAGGATAGTGCTATTGGAGTGCCCTGCTGCGGTGACCTGGTCTTTAAGGTCGGCTACGTCCATGCCCAGCTCGTCAGCTGCGGCCTGCAGAACCACACGGGAGGAGGCGATGGCTTCTTCGGTGTCCATGTCGATGGAGTTGAGGGCAGCACGCAGGCCACTGGCACCGGCACTGGGCTGGGTGACGTTGATGACGGCCTTGGACTCATAAGAGTGGGGCAGGGCTAGGCCGGCGACTGCGCCCAGGGCAGCGAAGATGAGAGTGCTGATGAGTACAACGATTTTGTGACGCAGGATGCGGCGGACGGCTGCCCCCAGCGAAATAGGGGTTGCCTGTTGGTCATTGGCGCGGGCTCGTGAAGAGCGTTCCATGTGTGTTCCTTCCCTAGGAGTCTGTGAGCCTAGCGGCGAAGTTTGCGAGTGATTGATGCGACGAGAGTTTCAAGACCGACCGCTCGGCGGAAACGGTAGATCAGGGCTAAGTAGAGGGGGACAAGGAGTAACGCATAGGCAGCTAAGGCTAGCAGACTTTGCCCCCATAGCAGGATGGTCAGCGCTGCCCCCACACCCGGTGTAAGGGCTGCAAGAGCCATAATTGGCAGGACCTCGGTGAGACGGGGGCGGATGCCCAGCTTGCCGTAGACCTGGGCTGTAGCGAGACCACAGTCGGTGAGGACGGCAGCCGCCCACGCGGTTGCTGCCCCGGCCAGCCCCCAGAGAGGGATGAGCGCCAGGTTCAGCACAAGCGCCACCAGCAAAGCCGAAAGCTTGTTGTAGAGCTGCCAGCGGGCGCGTCCGCTCATCAGGAGAACCGACTGCACACCGCCTGCCGCCATCTGCACCAGCATCGCCGCCCCAATGATAAAGAAGAGCGGGGCACCTGCCGTAAAGCCCTCACCGAAGAAACCCAAGAGAACCGGGCCAAAGGCGGCAAGCGTAATGAAGAAGGGCCAGCCGACAGCAATCAGAATACGGGTAGCCGAGACAAAAATCTGGCGGGCCCGGAGCTGGTCGCCGGTAGCGATAGCTGCTGAGATATCGGGGCCGGTGACCACCCGGGCGGTGTGTTCAACCATAGCGCCCACCCGAACACAGCGATTGACGGCACCGTAAATACCGCTAGCAGCGGGCCCCAAGAAGAAGCCGATGAGCAGCACATCAATCCACTCCAGTACCGCTTCAACCATGGCAGAGACACCGCGAGCCGAGCTAAAAGCCCAGAAAGAACGGGCCGACTCGGGGGCTGCCACAGCGCTAGTGGGCACCTGCTCAACCGCAAGGTGGCGAGCCGGGTAGCTGGGCACGTCCTCCTGCTGGGGCATATATTTCCGCACCCAGAGCGTTGCCACCACAAAAACCACCAGAAGGGGCACAGCCCAGGCAAGTGCCAGGTAGGCAATAGCTCCCGAGAAGGCCACCGCCAGTAACACTGCACCGATACGTAGGGTCGGCAGCAGGGCTGACTGCAAGAAGGTGAACTCAACCGTGTGCCCCAGCCCGCGCAGGGCGCCAAAGCACAGGGTCATCCAGGCCGCCACCACCACAAAGGGGGCAGAGACGAGAACCGCGGCGCGGACGTCCGCCCCCAGATTCGGGGTCACAGCTGGCAGCGCACAGAGCAGAGCCCCTAGAGCTAGCACCAGGGCAATGACGGTTGCCGGGCCGACAGCAAAACGCATGAGCTGGGGCAGGCTAGAGTAGCGCCCCACGGCACGCTGGGCGCTCATGGTACGCACCAGACCGGTGTCGGCACCGAATACGCAGAGAGAAGTGGCAATTGCGAAGAAAGCCATGACCTGGAAGAAGGCGCCGGCCCCGGCTTCGCCCACCCCGTTAGAAACAATCAGGGTAGCCACGAAAGCCGCAGCAGAACCGTACATCACGTAGAGGGAGGAGAAAGCCCCGCTCCGAGCAAGAGAACGAGCCATCACAAACCCTCCCCGTACATACGAGAGCGCATCATTAGAGCAACTGACAGCATCAGCACGGTCAGCTGGATCACGTCAAAAGAGTAGAAGAAAACCACAGCCAGTGCCGAGACAATCACCGAGTGAACCCACATGCCGGTAATCGAGGCGATATTCCAGGTGTTGATCAAAACCGAGACCACGTACAGCAGGAATAGCCCCAGACCCACGAAGCCAAAGCAGAACATCAGCGCCCAGACCTGGCCCTGGGTACCCATCGACACACCCACGCTGTCGGCCATCTTCGAGGTGCCGTAACCCACCAGCGGAGAGCGCAGGGTGTATTCAAAGGTCAGCTCGTAGAGCGAGGCGCGGCCACCGGTGGAGTCAGAGTACTCCTGACGGCCCAAAATATCCTCGACAGCGCCAGAAACTAGCAGGTAGGTCACCACGCCAACGCCCAGCACAGCACCGATACCTAAAGCCCGCCAGTCACCCTTGAGCAAGAGACGGAAGAGTACGTAGGCAAAAGCCGAGCCCAGACCGATAAACATACCGCGATTGGACGTTGCCACAGCGGGCACCAGCGACACAGCGACAGCTAAACCCAGCCCCAGCTGAATCTTCTTAGAATGCACACCGGTCATCACCGCGAAAACCACCGGAGTCAGGAGCGCATAGGCCAGGCCCCAGGAATTAGCGTAGGGGAAAGGAGCGGACGGGCGAATGTAGGCTACCTCGGCCCCCCAGGGCCACTGGACCTCAGCCATGGGCGGAAGCACGTAGTCTTTGACCAGCTCATTATTGAGCAGGGCCCCCGGCAGAATAAAACTCATGGGAGTAGGCAAGCGGAAATCAGGGAAGGCGAGAGCCAGATAGCCCAGAATGACGACCGTGAACCAAATCGTCAGCAGACCGCCCAGCATCACGTGGTTGGGGATGCGCTCGCGGGCATTGAAGAAATAGAGGGTGTAGATACCCACGTTAAAGATGTTCATATAGCGCTGGAACCAGCCCAGGAATTCCGATGCGGTATCAATCGAAACAAGGCAAACTATTCCCCAGAACATGAGGGCAAACCAGATCCACATGGTTGAATGCACCAGTACATGGCGGCGCATGACCATGAGCACAATCATGCAAGCAGCGAGAATGGTAGGGGCGAACTGCATGAGACCCATGGCCCAGACCAAAGGAAAGCCGTAGAGCAGGACCAGGATAGGCCATGCTGGTAGGGGAGCCCCGGCCGTGGGGGCCACAGCTGATAAGAAGCGATTGTGGCGGTGAGTTGGAGTCAGCACGGTCATGAGCTTTAAAGGCCTCGACCAGTCTTATTCACAGCCGCCAAAAGTGCAGAGGGGCTCACCAGACCCAGGGCAACAGGCAACGCAGCCCAGGCTCGTAGCTGCGCGGGATCACGGCGCAGCGTAGCTCGTACATAGGCAAGAGCCAGCTTTTTATTCCCCAGCGCAGCGTGAATAAAAGCAATCTGCCCAGAGACGCGGGCTAGGCCCTTGGGGTCGCTTTCAAACTCGGGGAACTTACGCAGCAGATAGGTGAGACCCGCAGCCATGTTTTCCCACTTGCCGGCAAAGAAGGAGGGGCGGTCCCAGAGAATCAGGACCAGCGGCTTTTCGACCGAGTAGATATCACCGAACTTAGTGGCGCGCAGGAGCAGGTCGTAGTCCTCACCGTAGGCAGCCGGGAGGTCCTCGTCAACGAGCCCCACGCGTCCTACCAAATCTGAGCGGCGGTAGAGCATCGCCGAGGGGTGAATCTCGGTAATGCGGGAGCGGAGAAAATCTGTGAAGGTAGCTCGGGCCGGGGCCAGACGGTCGATGTCTTTACCGCCGGAACGCACCCTGATACCCGAAGAAATCGCAACTGCCTGCGGGGCGTACTGCCAGAGCTCTAGCTGGTCGGCCAGCTTGGTTGGCAGCCAGTAGTCGTCGTCATCGCAGAACCCCAGTATCTCTCCCGCAGCAGCCTCAATACCGGTGTTGCGGCCACCGGCTAGACCCTGGGGGCGGGTATTGAGGATGGTACGCAGGGAGCGATTTTCCGGGACGGGGACGTCGGTGAGCGGGTCAATCTCAACGTGGTCAAAGACCACCAGCACCTCAACCGGGCCGGTGTAGGTCTGTTCGAAAAGAGCGGTAACCGCGGTACGCAGTAGCTCAGGACGCTTGCCGTTGGTGGCGATAATAACGGAAACGCTCTGCATTAGGCACCTACCGGCTGAGCGAGAGTAACGAACTTACGACGCATGGACAGCAGGACGGTAGCGGCATTAGCAGCAAAGAGCAGACCGTAGACCAGCACAAAGCCAAGACCGGTGCCCCAGAAAACAAAAATCCAACAGAAGGTACCGGCATCCATATGCAGGTTCACAAAAGAACGGAGGGTTCCACCGGTTGCTGGGGCCGCAGTGCCCCGGTTGTTACGCAGCTGCTCTGCCAAAATCTGGCTCATAAAATGCCCGGTTACCAGCACGGTAAAGGCCAGAGGAAGCCACCAGAGTTGCCAACCGGTAAAGGGAAAAGCTGCCGGGTACTTGATAAAGCCCACCAGAATAGTCAGATGCATGGCGGGGGTGCGCATAGCATCAACTACGTGATCAAGCCACTCACCGGCGGGGGAGGACGCCCCCGTTACTCGAGCTACCTGGCCGTCCGCAGAATCTAGGGCGTAGCCCAGAGCAAAGAGCAGGGCCACGCCCAGACCCTGGAGTAGTGAAGGTGGGAAGAAAATCATCAGGAGCATACCCAGTACAGAAACACTGGCACTGAGAGCCGTTACCCCGTTGGGGCCCAGACCAATCTTGACCGCAGCTGCAGCAAAGATACGGGCAACACGGCGGTTGACCCAGCGAGTATAGGCGGGCACCCCGACCCCGGACTTCTGGGCAGAATTCAGTTGCGTCAGTGTTTCCCTAAACCCACGGGGGGCCAAAGTGCGAGTGCTAGTCATAAACCCTAGTTAATCCTTGAAAGTGTGTGCGAGACGGGCGTGGCTCTGAGTCTTAGGCAGAGCTACCACAGTGCGATGGTTAGGAGCTCAAACGAGAGGAACACGCCCGAGTACTTAATTTTAGGTGAACAACTGTGCCAGCCATAGGTGAAAACTAGCCCACAAAACTATGACCTTCAATATGTTCTTACCCCAGATCCGCTGACTCATCCTGTCGGGGTGAATACCGGCGTCCGCCTCTGCCGTCTTGAAGAAAAAGACGTGGCCCGTGCTCATCGAGCACGGGCCACAGACTCTTACCAGCAGGTATATGCCTTACTTAGTGCGCAGAACTGCTTCCATATCGAAGGTTGCGCTTTCAGAACGGCGGTAAGAGTGAACCTCAACGGCAATCACGTTCTTACCCTGGTTCAGCTGGCTAGCGGGAACAACCACGGTAATCGGGGTTGCCTTGGCCAGTGAGTAGGGAACAGCCTTCCGCGCCGGGGTGTTGGGAGCTGCGTTAGCCATCAGGTTGGTGCGGTTGACCTCGCGGCCGTTGACGTAGATAGCGATACCGTCATCTGCGTAGGTGGTCAGAACCAGCTCCTGGTTAGCCTGCGGGGTCAGCTGCATCTCCTTACGCAGGAACATCGACATAGGCTGATTGTAGTAGGCGAACTGGACGCGGTTTGCCAGCGAGAATTCGCCCCAACCGATGGAGGTCGGTGCAACGTACCACTGACGGGCGGTGTTATAGGCGTAGTTGGTATTGCGCCAGGTCTTGTCATACTCATTGGTCAGTACGAAAGCTACATCCCACTTATCGCCAGAAGCAACAACCTTCTGATCTGCAGGCTTGACCGGCTCAACCGGTGCTACAGGCTCAGCAGGGGCCGGGTTCTCTTCAACTACCGGCGGAGCAGGCTCTTCGGTAATTTCCTCGATGGGCTTGACGCTTGCGCTAGCTGAGGGGGAAGCGGACGGCGCTGCGGTAGTAGGTTCAGCGGTCGGCTCAGCGGGAGCTTCAGTGGTGGGCTCCGCAGTGGGCTCAGCAGGTGCCTCGGTGGTGGGCTCCACCGTGGGCTCAGCGGTCGGCTCTACCGGTGCCTCAGTCGTAGGATCTACAGTGGGCTCCGGGCTGGGAGCGGGCTTAGCGGCTACAGCTACAGGAGTGGAGGCTGAGACGTTACCGGCAGCATCTGCCACGCGAACGAAGTAACGGGCGTCCTCAGTAGCAGGCAGCTTGTAGCTGGTGTCTGAGGTCGAGGCAACAACGCGGTTGTCGCGCAGAATCTGGTAGGTGACACCGCGCTCAGAAACACCGGTCCATGACAGGGTATCGGTGGTTCCGTCGGTGGTGACGGAGAGGTTGGACGCGGTAGCCGGAGCAGTAGAATCAGCGGGCGCGTAGCGGGCGAAACCGACAGTCTGCTGCACACCGTTGTAGCCCAGGGAGCGGGTAATGTCGCCACCGACCCAGAGGGTGCCGGTGGAGTCGGTGAAGGAGGCCCAGATGCCATGGCCGCGCTGGCCCTGCAGGCTGGGGTTGAACTGGGGCAGGATCTCGCCGGTCTGAGCATCGAAAGCTGCAATCAGGCGGATGGTGTTGACACCGTTATAGGTGGGGGCGTCCCAGGGATTGTCGTGGGTGGTGGCGCCGTAGTAAATCCAGTCACCACAGTGGCAGGCAGCGTAGAGCACGCCATTATCCATGGACAAATCTTGGAAGTCGCCGCCGCTCTTAGTGATAGCAGCGGTCAAACGGTTGTTCAGGTTAGCCTTGTCGTACTGGGCTACCAGGTGCTCTGCGCCGGCCGTCCAGACCGTCGAACCGGCATCTTGTACATCGAACTGGAAGCCGTCGCGAGCATTAGGGTTGTTTGCGCGGTGGGACAGAGTCCACTCCCAGTTCTGGGCAGCACTGCCATCGGTAGTATTGATGTAGGCCAGTTTCCAAGCACGCTGATCGTTCAGAGTGGAGAAGTAGCCACCGATAGCAACACCCTGATCGCTTGCAGAAACACCGTTGACGGTACCGTTAGTTACGGGGCGCCAGGACCAGTCAACCGAGTTATCGTTGAGACGGAAGCGGGCGATGTTCTTGGAGTAGGCATAGGTATCTGAGGTGGCACCCTTAACGTGGGTGAAGTTACCACCGATGTAAACGTAGTTGCCCTGCACGTCAATGGACTTGACGAAGGAGACACCGCTGGCGTTGCGGTTCACGACATCCCAGCCCAGGGAGGTGTCGGTTGCGCCGGTTACAGGGTCAAGGATGACGAAGCCATTGGAGGGCTGCCCATTGACGCGGGTGAACTCACCACCTACAGCAAGCTTGCCGTTGGGTAGGGGGGAGATTGCCTTGACCTGCCCGTTGAGCTGGGGGGTGAAGGTTCGCACCAGCTCACCGGTATTGACGTTGTAGCCTGCGATGAACTTTTGCTGGACCTTCTCACCGGTAGTGGCATGTTCAACGTAGGCGAAGTCGCCACCGGTGAAGACAGTATCGCCCAACTGGTTAATGGCCTGCACACGGGTGTTGAGTTCACTGGTGGAGCCGGTGCCACTGTTAGGGCTGGTGCGCCAGGTGACGCGGGAAGAGAAGCTGGCGGGCAGGGCGCGTTCGGTGGCCGCTGCGGTACCGCTATCTGCGATATTGGTCAGATTTAGGTCTGCCTGGGTAATCTTGGGGCGCACAAAAACCTGGGTGAAGGGAATAGCGTAACCTGCCCGGCGGGGGGACCAGAGGTAGGAAGTCGCAGTATCGGTTCCCTGAACGAGACGGCCGTAGGCGAAGCCGATCTTCCAGGACTGGTTGCTACGCCCGTAGAAGTTGTTGGAGTAGTAGTAGTCGTTATTGTTGGAGATACGGTTGACCGAGGTCGCATAGCTCCGGTCAGCGCCCAGTGCGGGGTCGTTATCGTAGCGGATATTTTCCCAGGGGTGGTAGGCAGAAAGAGTCCAGGACCAGTCTTCGGTCTTGGTGCGCTTGGCGTACATGTTCTGCCAGGTGGTGCCAGTTGCGTTGCCAGCACGGTAGAAGCGGACACCGTCCTCAAGATCCTGGACCTTGGTATCGCCCAGCAGGGCGTCCACGGTGGAAGAGGGCAGCTGGACGGGGGAGAAGGCGTCCGTGCCGTCGGGGTTGGTTGCCAGCTCGCGGGGGTCACCCTTGCCAGCGTAGTCTTCGGTCCATCCTTCGCGGCCGCGGCCGATCATGACCCAGCCACCGCCGTTGGTTTCCTGGTCACAGTAGAACTGGGCGGGGGCGTCCATTTCGTCGGTCCAGAGCCAGTAGGCGCCGGACTTGGATTCGGGGTCGTTCTGCTTGATTTCCCAGCAGGACGCCGCTGCGGTTTCGGTAGTGAGACCGTTGGCTACATACTCGTTGGTTGCAATAGCACCGGGGATGACGGAGACGCCAACGCCCAGGGCGACCGCACCAACGGCGATCTTAGTAAATAGTGAGGGTTTTTTCATGTGTGTTTAGCAATCTGCGTTGTTGGGGAAATCGTGGGAAGCAATCTTCCATTCCCCGTTGTTTTCGACCAGAGTAAAAATGTTGAGTGAGCGGGGGAACTGGTTGGAGCTGACGGTGTTACCCGCAGCATCTACAACTTTGACTCCCGAGGAATCGAGGCAGACTTCCATGATTTTGGCTGCCTGGCCGTTGTACTCACCATCGGCGATGCGGGGGGTGCCCACGACGGCTGAGGTTCCCTCAACATGCCAGCCTGACTGGGCGTACTCGGTTGCGGTGGCAAGGTACTGGTCAAGGGCTGTGCCGGTGGCTGCCGCTTCAAGCTGCGCTGTGGTTTCTGCAGAGACGTAGCTATCAACCGCGTTTTCGTTGGCTTGAACGCTTTCGGTATCGCTGGAAATTTCTTCCCCGGTGCTGTTTGCATCGCTGGACCCGGTAGCTGGTTCAATTCCGCCGAGCGCCCCTTGGATAGCGGTGTAGAGCTGTTCGGTGGTTTGAACTTCTTCGGTGTCTACAGCGGCTTCGCTCGCTTCAGCGAGGGCTTCGGAACCCGCGAAGTTTTCGGTGAGCGTTTCACCGGCGCTATTTGTTGCGGTTGCTGCTGCTGCAGAGGCTGAGCTTGAAGCGCTTTCGGAGCTGCTAGCGTTGCTGTCGGATGAGCCGCAGGCCGCAAGGGCTAGAGTGGCGCTGGCGCACAGGGCAAGGACGCCGGTGCGCAGGCTGGGCGCGCGCAGGGCAGCAGAGAGGGGTGTCCCTAATTGTTTCATTAAGTCCCTAAAAGTTGTGGTGCGTGGTGGGGTAAAGCTCGCTGGTGCTCCGTGCGAAAGGAGTGGGGTTTTGCCAGAGTGCTTTACCGGTCATCTCATACTACCGGTTGGTCCTCGGGTGGGTTAATAGCCTTAGGCGGAAAAGATGGGGTTACTCGGTAGTAACTTATGGGGACAAGAATGGTTTTCCTCGAAAATACTATTGGTGTTTATCACACTTGTATTAGTTATTTCCTTGAATAGAGGCTTCTACCATCTTTGCGGTTTAGCCCTTAGGGTAGTGAAGATGCCTGTGGGATAATGGAGCCTGCACCAACCGGCCTTACCCCAGGGGAGCGAAGATGTCACTGAGCGGCCTTGCCCAAGCCCTCACCCACGAGCCCAGCTATACCGCAATCATCACGCAGGCAGGTGTAGACCCCAAAGCGCGCATCGACGAATTTTTGATTGGCTCTCCTGACGGGGCCAGGCCCTTTCTGCTTGCCGGTATAGCCCAGCAACTTGCCGCCCAGAACGAGTCGACCCCGCCCGTCCTGCTAGCTGTCACCGCTACCGACCGCGAGGCCGAAGACACCGTCACCGCCCTAGAATCGGTGTTAGAGCCTGGGCAGGCCCAGCTCTTCCCGGCCTGGGAAACGCTGCCCCATGAGCGTCTCTCCCCGCGAAGCGATACCGTGGGCCAGCGCCTAGCGGTCTTGCGCGCCCTCGCCGAGGGGGGTGCGTCCGCTCCCTGGGTGCTCGTTGCCCCTATCCGCTCGGTGCTGCAGCCCCTGGTCGCAGGTCTCGAAAAAATGCAGCCGGTGACCCTGCGGGTGGGCGAAGAACAAGACTTTGATGCCCTGATTAAATCTCTCGCATCGGCCGCCTATTCCCGCGTTGACCTGGTGTCAAAGCGCGGAGAATTTGCCGTGCGCGGCGGCATTATCGATATTTTCTCACCGACTGCAGCTCACCCCGCCCGTATCGAATTCTTTGGGGACGAGGTCGAGAATATCCGCTGGTTCTCGGTTGCTGACCAGCGCACCCTGCCCGGCAAAGACCACCCCACCGAGCTACTCGCCCCTCCCTGCCGCGAACTCCTGATTACCCCCAGCGTGATGAGCCGGGCAGCCCGCCTCAAGGGATCCTTCCCGGGCGCTGCCGCCATGCTCGAAAAAATTGCCGGTGGTATTTATGTTGAGGGCATGGAGTCCCTGATTCCCCTGCTGGTTGACGATATGGTGACCCTGCTCGACCACCTGCCCCCGGGGTCCCTGCCCCTCATTATCGAGCCGGAAAAGGTACGCTCCCGCGCAACCGACCTGGTTGCCACCAACGAGGAGTTCCTGCTGGCGGCCTGGGATTCTGTCACCGACACAACGGACGCCCCCATCGACCTGGGTGCCAACGGCCCCGATGGTCTGAGCGCCGGTAGCTTCCGCACCATTGCCGCCCTGCGAGAAACCGCCCTCGCGAAGGGCTTTGGCTGGTGGGCTATAACGGCCCTGGGCGTCGATGATGCCATCGATGACGGGATTGACTCGGTCCAGCTGGCTGCCCGCGCCCCCCATACCTACTCGGGCAACGTGACCGAGCTGCTGACCGAAGTTGGGAAGAAGGTAAAGGACGGCTGGCGGATTACCGTGGTGACCGACGGGCCAGGCCCGCTCACCCGCCTGCTCGATCTTTTCCAGGAAGCCGAGATACCGGCGTCCCGCGTGGACAGCCTGACAAACCTTCCTGAGCCGGGCATCATCGAGATGACCACCGCCTCCATGGGGCGAGGCTTCATGATGGACGGCGAAAAGCTGGGTCTACTGACCGAGGCAGATATCCTGGGCCGCACCAGCCCCTACGCCACCCGCGACCTGCGCAGCGGCAAGCTACCGGTGCGCCGCCGCAAGAACGCGGTTGACCCCATGAGCCTGTCAGCCGGCGACTACGTGGTGCACGAACAACACGGTATCGGCCAGTTCGTCGAGCTGATCCAGCGCCCCATTGCCGGGGCAACCGTCATGCCCGGGCAGCCCAAGCCCATGAAGGAATACCTGGTGCTGGAGTACGCCCCCTCCAAACGGGGCGGGCCCAAGGACCGCCTTTTTGTGCCCTCGGACCAACTGGACCAGGTCTCTAACTACGTGGGCGGCGACGCCCCGGTGCTCTCAAAGATGGGTGGCTCCGACTGGGCTAAGACCAAGTCAAAGGCCCGCAAAGCCGTCAAGGAAATTGCTGCTGACCTGATTAAACTCTACTCAGCCCGCCAGGCCTCCCGCGGCCATGCCTTCGGCCCCGACACCCCCTGGCAGCGGGAACTGGAAGAAGCCTTCCCCTACAACGAAACCCCCGACCAGCTCTCGGCTATCAACGAGGTCAAGGCCGATATGGAGCGCGAAATCCCCATGGACCGCCTGATCTCGGGCGATGTGGGCTACGGCAAGACCGAAATCGCCGTGCGTGCTGCCTTCAAGGCTGTGCAGGACGGCAAACAGGTGGCCGTCCTCGTTCCCACCACCCTGCTGGCCCAGCAGCACTACGAGACTTTTACCGAGCGTTTCTCGGGCTTCCCGGTCTCCATCAAGGTGCTCTCCCGCTTCCAGAAAGCCAAGGAATCGGCTGAAATCGCTGAGGGCATTAAGAACGGGTCGGTCGATGTGGTCGTCGGTACCCACCGCATTCTCTCCGAGTCGGTGGACTGGAAGGACCTGGGCCTGGTCATTATCGACGAGGAACAGCGCTTCGGTGTTGAGCACAAGGAAAAGCTCAAAACCATGCGCACCAACGTGGACGTGCTGGCCATGAGCGCTACCCCTATCCCGCGAACCCTGGAGATGTCCCTAACCGGTATCCGCGAGACCTCTACCCTTGCCACCCCGCCCGAGGAGCGCCACCCCGTCCTCACCTTCGTTGGCCCCCGCACCGACAAGCAAATTACCGCAGCTATCCGCCGCGAACTTATGCGTGAGGGGCAGGTCTTTGTGGTGCACAACCGGGTTTCAACCATCGAAGAGACCGCCAACGAGATTCAAAAACTGGTGCCCGAGGCCCGCATCGCGGTTGCCCACGGGCGCATGAGCGAATCCCGCCTTGAAAAAATCATCGTGGACTTCTGGGAACGCAAGTTCGATGTGCTGGTCTCGACCACCATCGTCGAAACCGGCCTGGATATCTCAAACGCCAACACCCTGATCGTGGACCAGGCCCAGAATTACGGCCTGTCCCAGCTCCACCAGCTGCGCGGACGCGTGGGGCGCGGCCGCGAGCGCGCCTACGCCTACTTCCTCTACCCGGCTGAGAAGGTGCTGACCGAGGTCGCCCACGAGCGTCTGAAAGCGGTAGCGACCCACAACGAACTGGGTGCCGGTATGCGCCTGGCCATGAAGGACCTGGAAATTCGCGGTGCCGGTAACCTGCTGGGCGGTGAACAGTCGGGCCATATCGCCGGTGTTGGCTTTGACCTCTACCTGCGTCTGGTGGGGGAGGCCGTGGCTAACTTCCAGCACGGGGAGAAGGAAGAAGCTCCCGCTGAGATTAAGGTCGATCTGCCGGTCAACGCCCACATGCCGCACGACTACGTGAGTTCAGAGCGCCTGCGCCTGTCTGCCTACCGGCAGATTGCCCAGGCCCAGACCGCTGAAGAACTGGCAGAGGCCCGCGAGGAGCTGGTCGACCGATACGGTAACCCTCCAGCTCCCGTTGAAAACCTGTTCAAGGTTGCAGCGCTTCGCCAGCGCGCTCGCGCTGTGGGGCTGAGCGAAATCGTGGCGATGGGCCCCAAGGTGCGCTTTTTCCCGGTCAATGACCTGCCGGATTCCCGCCAGATGCGACTAGACCGCATGTACCCGGGTGCCCAGTACCGTCAGATTCCGGGCACCGAGAACTGGCAGATTCTGGTGCCCCGCCCCAAGACGTCCGCTGTTGGGGGTAAAGATCTGGTCGATGATGCCATGGTGGAGTGGACCGAGCAGTTCATTCACGCCATCTTCGAAGCCGGCGTCGCCGGTTCATAGCGCGGTAGGTACCATCTGAGTCAGAAAAACCCATCTGGTTTGTGGGTTTTTCTGAACTAGATGGTACCTACTCCCATCGGTGCCTTTGCAGGAAGAAACAAGGGGCGGCCCACCTGAATAGGTGGGCCGCCCCTTGCTATGAGCAGCGTGCGTCTCTTTACTTGAGTGAGAGCTCAGTGCCGCTGGTGCGAGCCTTTTCGTTGGTCTTCGAAGGCAGGAACCACAGGGGGATGATGAAGGTGACGCCGTAGAGCAGAACAGCTACGGTCCACCAGCCCCAGCCGCCCTCGGGGTACATGCCCAGGGTGTAGAGGCAGCCCAGCAGCAGTACGAAGCAGAGAACGAAGAGGGCGATGTTTGAGCCCAGCTCCTTGGTGCCTGAGTACTGGGGGGTGCCGCTACGCGCGGGAGCGCCGGATTCCATCCCGAAGGATTCAACGTTGGAACGCTTCTCAGCGTCTGACTGAGCAGTGGTCTTAGCCATGGGGAAGTCCTTTTCGTGTGTGTACTTTATTACTCAGTATAGGTGCTGCCTCAGCGGTTCGCACCATATGACGGAGAAGAACCTGGCTTAGTAGCCGCCCTCTGCCGCTTCGCCGGCGCCGATGATGGCGATACCCTTTGAAGCACCGATGCGGGTGGCGCCTGCTTCAATCATGGCGAGGGCTTCTTCGCGGGTGCGGACGCCGCCCGAGGCCTTCACGCCCAGGTCGGGGCCGACGGTGGCGCGCATCAGGGCGATGTCTTCGACGGTTGCGCCGGAGGACGAGTAGCCGGTGGAGGTCTTGACGAAGTCGGCCCCGGCTTCAACGGAGGCCTGGCAGGCCAGAACCTTCTGGTCGTCGGTCAGCTCGGAGGTCTCAATGATGACCTTGAGCAGGGCACCACCGGCGTGGGTAGCCTCGGCGACAGCCTTGATATCTGCCACCAGGGCGTCCTTCTTACCTGCGCGGGCGTCGGCGATGTTGATAACCATATCGACCTCGCGGGCACCGGCCTCAACGGCGGTCTTGGCTTCGAAGGCCTTGACCTCGGTGGCGGAAGCGCCGAAGGGGAAGCCTACGACCACGCAGGGGACGGACGCTGACCCGGCAAGTTCTTCGGCCAGCACGGGGGCCCAGACGGGGTTAGCGCAGACAGAGGCGAAGCCGTACTGCTTGGCTTCGGCACAAAGGCGTCGGACGTCCTCTTCTGAGGCAGAGGGGGCCAGGATGGTGTGGTCAATCATGGCAGCCAGATCGGCTGATGAGAGTTCGAGAGTCATGGTGTTCTTCCTTGAAATCTTGGTTCGGTTAGAGGCCCAGAGCCGCTGACATGTCTGCCTTAAGCAGGGCCAGCTTGGTATCGGCTACGGTGCGGGCTTCGGCAACGGTGGTACTGACAGGTACGACCACTTCCAGGTAGCACTTGAGCTTGGGCTCGGTGCCGGAGGGGCGCACGATGACGCGGGTGGAGTCCTCGGTGTAGTAGCGCATACCGTCGGTGGGCGGCAGGGTTTCGGTGCCCTCGGTGAGGTCTTCAACCGATACTACGGGGGATTCGGCGAGCTCTGCGGGCGGGGTAGCGCGCAGGCGCTTCATCATCGCTGGGATCTGGGCGAGGTCGTCAACGCGGACGGAGAGCTGGTCGGTGGCGTAGAGGCCGTGCTCGGTGGCAATCTCATCGAGAAGCGCGGGGAAGGAGGAACCGGCGTCCTTAAGCTCCTGGGCGTAATCGGCCATGACCAGGGCGGCTGAGATGCCGTCCTTGTCGCGCACCTGGGCGTGGTCTACACAGTAGCCCAGCGCTTCTTCGTAGCCGAAGGTTAGGTTATCGACGCGGGCAATCCACTTGAAGCCGGTCAGGGTTTCGTAGTGGGCTACCCCCGCAGCCTTGGCGATGGCCCCTGCCAGGCGGGAGGAAACAATCGAGTTGGCGAAGGTTGCGCTTTCGGCGTCGGTGACGGACGCCAGCACCCGGGTAGCTAGAATCGCACCGGTTTCGTCGCCGCGCAGCATCGCCCAGGCACCGTCTCGCTTGACGGCGAAAGCCGCGCGGTCGGCGTCCGGATCGTTGGCGATAATCAGGTCGGCATCAACCTTCTCGGCCAGAGCCATGGCAAGGTCGAGGGCACCGGGCTCTTCGGGGTTGGGGAAGGCCACGGTGGAGAAATTCGGGTCGGGATCTGCCTGCTGGGGCACCAGGGTCACGTTAGTGAAACCGGCCTGATGCAGCACAGCCTCAGCGGTCTTACCGCCCACCCCGTGCATGGGGGTCAGAACGATCTTGAGGTCGCGTTCCTTCTGTTCGACCAGGGGAGTGACGCGGGCGATGTAGTCGGTAGCCACGCTCTCGGGCAGGACCGTCCAGCCGTCAGCGGCCAGTACCGGGGTTTCAACAGCGGCGATAGCGGCTGCGATATCCCCGTCGTAGGGAGGGATAATCTGGGCGCCGCGGGCACCGGGCTCAACGGCTGCTCCGCCCAGGTAGACCTTGTAGCCGTTGTCGTTGGGCGGGTTGTGGGAGGCGGTGACCATGACGCCAATTTCAGCCCCGTATTCGCGGGTCGCCCAGGCGGTCACAGGGGTGGGCAGGGCTGAGGGCATGAGGTGAACTTCAATGCCGGCAGCGGTGAAGATAGCGGCGGTGTCGAGGGCGAAGACGTCCGAATTCTTGCGGGCGTCAAAACCCACCACGGCAGAAATCTTCTCCCAGCCCTCGGCGGACGCGCGCGCGGTGGCGTAGTCTGCCAGGCCCTGGGCGGCACGCTGAACGACGACGCGGTTCATGCGCATGGGGCCAGCACCCAGTTCGGCGCGCAGACCCGCGGTGCCGAACTGCAGGGTGCCAGAAAAACGGTCGGCCAAATCGGCGGTTGCTACCTCATCGCCGGCCTCCACCTGGGCAATGATGCCCTCAAGCTGGGCTTTGGTTTCAGCGTCGGGATCGATAGCGGCCCAGGCACGGGCCTGCTCAAGAAGCTGCTGAGTATCTAGTGACATGGGGTTTCCTTGCGTTGTTAGAGGGCCGCAATAATATCTGCGAGCAGACGGGAAATGCGGGGGCCAGCAGCTTCGCCAGCTTCGATGACCTCGGCGTGGGATAGCGGGGTCTCCTGAATACCGGCAGCCAGGTTGGTGACCAGTGAGATGCCGAAGACCTCAAGACCCGCAGCGCGGGCGGCGATGGCTTCAAGAGCGGTGGACATGCCCACCAGGTCAGCGCCCAGTACACCTGCCATCTTGACCTCGGCCGGGGTTTCGTAGTGGGGGCCGGGGAACTGCATGTAGACACCCTCCTGCAGGGAGGGGTCAATGCCGCGGGCAATCTCGCGGATGCGCGGGGAGTACAGGTCGGTCAGGTCAACGAAGTGAGCACCGGTCAACGGGGACGCCGAGGTGAAATTCAGGTGGTCAGAAATCAGGACGGGTTCCCCGGCTGAGTAGGCGGGGTTCAGGCCGCCACAGCCGTTGGTGAGAATCATGGTGTCAGCGCCAGTTGCGGCTGCGGTGCGTACACCGTGGACGACGGCCTCAACGCCACGACCCTCGTAGTAGTGGGTGCGGGAGCCAATAACCAGGGCTCGTTTACCGTTCTCGGTCAGAATAGAGGTAAGGGTACCGGGGTGGCCCACGACGGCAGCCTTGTGGAAACCGGGGACCTCGTCGGCAGAGAGCACGTGGGTGGCTTCGCCAATGAGGGAGGCAGCTTCGCCCCAGCCCGACCCCAGCGTCAGCGCCAGGTCGTGCTTCTCGACGCCAGTTTTCTCGGCAATGAACTCCGCGGCCTCACGGGCACGAACCAGTGCCGGGTGGTGAGGGTCAGCGGTGGAAACAGCGGAAATATTTGAATCATTCAACACCCTTCTACGGTACCAAACCTGCCCAGAGTTGAGCGTGCGTGCGATGTGCGACACAATAAAGGGGTGACTCTCAAAACAGACTACGCATCGCACAAAATTGTCATTCTCGGCGGTGGCCCCGGCGGTTATGAAGCCGCCCTGGTCGCTGCAAGCCACGGCGCCGACGTCACTATCATCGAAGATAAGGGCATGGGCGGCTCTGCCGTCCTCACCGACGTCGTGCCTTCCAAAACCCTGATTGCCAGTGCGGACGCCCGCAACCGCTTCGGCAAGGCCCAGGAGCTCGCTATTTCGGTGGGCGATAATGACGCGCCGCCGCCCATTTCGGTTGACCTGGCCAAGGTGAATAAGCGCCTGATTGACCTGGCACATCAGCAGTCCCACGATATTAAACGCACCCTTGAACGTAGTGGCGTCAAAGTGATTGATGGCCGCGGTAAGCTGGTGGATCGCCACACCGTGCAGGTGACCGATTCCAGCGGGCTGACCTATGACCTGACCACCGAGTTCATTATTCTGGCGGTGGGTACCCACCCCCGCGAGCTGCCCACCGCTAAGCCGGACGGTAAGCGCATTCTCAACTGGACCCAGCTCTACTCACTTGAAGAGCTACCCGAAGATCTGATTGTGGTCGGGTCCGGTGTGACCGGTGCGGAGTTCGCCTCGGCCTACAACGGTTTGGGCTCGCGGGTTACCCTGATTTCCTCCCGCGACCGGGTGCTGCCCGGTGAGGACGAGGACGCCGCGACCGTCCTTGAAAATGTTTTCGAACGTAAGGGCGTGCGCGTTATGCCCCGCTCCCGCGCAGAAGCCGCCTGCTACAACGAGGCCGGCGACGGCGTCATTGTCACCCTGGGGGACGGGCGCAAGGTGGCTGGCTCCCACGTACTGATTGCTGTGGGCTCGATTCCCAACACCGAAAATCTGGGTCTTGAGGACGCCGGGGTTGAGGTCAGCGAATCGGGGCACATTAACGTGGATCGCGTCTCCCGCACTAACATCCCTAACATTTATGCGGCCGGTGACTGTACTGGGGTTTACCCGCTGGCCTCCGTGGCTGCGATGCAGGGCCGTGTCGCTGTGTCGCACATGCTGGGTGACATCGTCAAGCCCCTGCGCACCCACCAGGTTGCCGCCAACATCTTTACGGCTCCTGAAATTGCAACCGTCGGTGTGAGCCAGAGCGAAATTGAGTCGGGGAAGTACCAGGCTGATATGGTCATGCTGCCGCTGGCGACCAACCCGCGCGCCAAGATGATGGCGGTAGAGGACGGCTTCATCAAAATCTTCGCCCGCAAGCACTCGGGAACCGTTATCGGCGGTGTGGTGGTAGGCCCCCGCGCCTCAGAGCTGATTTTCCCGCTCTCGCTAGCAGTCGATAAGAAGCTGCACGTGGACGATATTGCCGAAACCTTCACGGTCTACCCCTCACTGACCGGCTCCATCTCGGAAGCCGCGCGGCAGTTGCACACCATGAAGTAAGTGCGTCGCCCATAAGAAAACCGCCCGTTCCTCTTGAAGGAGCGGGCGGTTTGGTGGTGCCTTGGCTCTAGTAAGTTTTAGAAACTTCTAGTAAATGAGAGGGTGGCGCCCGCTCGGAGCCGACTGGCTGGGGCTGGCATGAATCGCTGTGATGAGCGTCGAGATTCCGAGCGCGCGAGGAAAAATAATCTCGGCGCGAATCTGGCGAGCTTGCGAGCCAGTCAGCGAACCGGCGAGAGGGTCGGCAGCGAGCGTGAGCCTGGCCTACTCTTGGTCTAAATCCTTAAACCTACTTAGTGCGGGCCATGGTGGTCAGATCCACGTCGCGGGTTTCATGGGTGATGGCCATGAAGATCAGGGTCAGCAGACCTGCGCCGGCCAGGTAGAGGCCAACTGCGCCCACACCGCCGTTGGCGTTGAGCCATACCGCTGCGTAGGGGGTCAGAGCTGCGCCCAGGATGGATGCGACGTTGTAGCTGATACCCGAGGCGGTGTAGCGGACGTTGGTGGGGAAGAGCTCGGGCAGGTAGGCGCTCATGGAGCCGAAGGTCAGGCCCATGAGGGTCATGCCGATGGCCATGAAGAGGACGATGCGGACGGTGTTGGCGTCCTCACCGGTGCCTACAAGGGCGGGGTCCATGAGGAAGCCGAAGGAGAGACCGAAGACGATGATGGCGCCGGTGATAACCAGCTGGGAGGAGCGGCGTCCGTATTTATCAGCTAACCAGCCGGAGACAGGAACCATGGCTGCGAAGAAGAGGATAGTGATGAGCTGGATGACGAGGAATTCGCGGTAGGCGATACCCAGGCCGCCCTTTTCTACCTTGCCGATGCCGAAGGAGAGGATCCAGGCGGTCATGAGGTAGAAGAGTACGTAGGTGGCGAGCATGATGAAGGTGCCCTGGATCATGGGCCACCAGGCTACCTTGAAGGCTTCTGCGAGCGGGGTCTTGACCTTTTCGTCTTTTTCGAGGGCCTGTTTGAAGACGGGGGTTTCTTCGAGCTTGAAGCGCACGTAGAGGCCGACTGCGACCATGACGATGGAGGCGATGAAGGGGATGCGCCAGCCCCAGACGAGGAAGTTGTGGTCGATGGTGTCGCCGGCTGCGAGGGAGGTGAAGCCCATGGCGATGGTGAGTAGCAGCATGAAGCCGTTGGCGAGGATGAAGCCGAACGGGGCACCCAGCTGGGGCCACATGGCGGCGCGGGCACGCTTTCCTTCTTCAGCGTATTCGGTAGCCAGCAGAGCTGCGCCTGACCATTCGCCGCCCAGGCCCAGGCCCTGGCAGAAGCGCAGGATGGTCAGCATGGCCGGTGCCCACAGGCCAATCTGGTAGTAGGTGGGCAGCAGACCGATGAGGAAGGTGGCGATACCCATGGTCAGGAGTGCGCCGACCAGGGTTGCCTTGCGGCCTACCTTGTCACCGAAGTGGCCAAAGACAATGGAACCGATGGGGCGGGCGATGAAGGCCGCGCCGAAGGTCGCCATGGAGGCCAGCAGCTTGGCGGTGTCGTCCTCGCCGGTGAAGAAGAGGGCGGGGAAGACTGCCACGGCGGCGGTGGCGTAGATGTAGAAGTCGTAGAACTCGATGGTGGTGCCGATGAGCGATGCCAGGATGACGCGGCTGCGGGGCACGGTCTGCTCGGTGGCAGAAGAGGCCGGGGCGGTGACTGTTGTGCTCACGTGAACTCTCTAGTGGTGTATGGATTGTGCTGTATGGTTTTACTCTAAAACCGGCGTCCTCTATGTGAAACTTAGATTCCACTATGTGAGCATAGGGGTGTGGGGTAAAGAGATAGCCCCTCTGCCTGGCGGCAAAGGGGCCTATCTGAGCTTGTATGCGTGGGTTTACTTGATGGTTGCGATAATCGCCCCGGCAGAGACGGTATCGCCTGCCTTGAGCTTCAGCCCCGTGACCTTACCGGCCTTGTGGGCGGTGATGGGCTGTTCCATCTTCATGGCTTCTAGCACCACAATCAGGTCGCCCTCAGCTACCTTGGCGCCGTCCTTGACCGCTACCTTGACGATAGTGCCCTGCATGGGGCTGGTGAGCTCGTTGCTGTTGGCAGAGCCGGACGTGCCCCCACGGCTTGAACGGGACTTACGGGCCTTAGAAGCGGCAGCAGGCTTGGCTGAGGTGCCACCGATAGCGGGCAAGACAACTTCCATACGCTTGCCGTTGACCTCAACAGTGATTTTCTGCCGTTCCTCGTCAGCCTCGGGCAGGGTGAGGGCGCCGTCGTAGGCGGGCAGGGTGTTCTTAAATTCGGTTTCAATCCAGCGGGTATGAACGGCGAAATCACCGCCGGGGGCAGGGGCAAAGGCAGGCTCATCGAGCACCGCGCGGTGGAAGTTGGCGACGGTGGGCATGCCCTCAATGACTAGCTCACCCAGGGCCCGCTTGGCCCGCTGCAGGGCCTGCTCGCGGGTTGCGCCGGTGACAATGAGCTTGGCAATCATGGAGTCAAAGTTGCCGCTGACGGTATCACCGGCAACCACGCCGGAGTCCCAGCGCACGCCGGGGCCAGAAGGCACAACCAGCTTCTCGATGGTGCCGGGGGAGGGCATGAAGCTGCGGCCGGCGTCCTCACCGTTGATGCGGAATTCAAAAGAGTGGCCGCGCACCGCGGGATCGGTGGGCTCAATGGCCTCACCGCGGGCAATACGGAACTGCTCACGTACCAGGTCAATGCCGGTGACCTCTTCGGATACCGGGTGCTCCACCTGCAGTCGGGTGTTGACTTCCAGGAAGGAGATGGTGCCGTCGGTGCCCACCAGGAATTCGCAGGTACCAGCACCCTGGTAGCCGGCCTCGCGCAAGATAGCCTTGGAGGCCTCGTAGAGGCGCTCGTTCTGCTCACCGGTCAGGTAGGGGGCAGGAGCTTCTTCTACCAGCTTCTGATTACGGCGTTGCAGGGAGCAGTCACGGGTGGATACCACAACAACGTTGCCGTGGGCATCGGCCAGGCACTGGGTTTCCACGTGGCGGGGGGAATCCAGGAAGCGTTCGATGAAGCACTCGCCGCGACCAAAGGCAGCAATGGCTTCGCGGACTGCTGATTCGTAAAGCTCGCCGATGCCTTCGCGCTCGCGGGCGACCTTGATGCCGCGTCCGCCTCCACCGAAGGCTGCCTTGATGGCAACGGGCAGGCCGTACTCGTCCGCAAAAGCCTCAACCTCTGCTGCGCTCTTAACCGGGTCCTTGGTGCCGGGTACCAGCGGGGCACCGACCTTCTCGGCGATATGGCGGGCAGCTACTTTATCGCCCAGGCGGTTGATGGATTCAGGTGAAGGGCCGATCCAGGTGAGCCCGGCGTCGATGACCTGCTGGGCGAACTGGGCGTTCTCGGAGAGGAAGCCATAGCCGGGGTGTACGGCATCAGCACCGGAACGCTTGGCGACCTCAAGCAGCTTATCCATGACCAGGTAGGACTCGGCCGCAGTGGTGCCACCCAGCGCGTAGGACTCATCGGCTAACAGTACGTGCTGGGCCTCGCGGTCGGGGTCGGCGTAGACAGCGACGGTTGCTAGCCCCTCGTCCTGGGCGGCACGAATAACGCGAACAGCAATTTCACCGCGGTTAGCAATCAGTACCTTGCTGACGGGGCCGGTGTGGCGCCCCTTCACCGGGGTAAAGGCCTGGGCCAGGTCGTTATGTGCAGTCACTGTGAAAGCTCCTCGGGTTATCGTGCCGTGCTGGCGTGCCGTTACTGGCTATGACGCATTATGAGCAGGCGCCGGGTGACGGCGCCTCACAAAAGTCGTATCTTGAAATTTATCGCGAATTTTTCCAAATGTCGCTGATTGAAACACCAAAGTTAGCCAGCATTGTGCGTAGGGCATGCACCGAAAGCCCCACCACGGTGTGGTATTCGCCCTCAATTCCCTTAATGAAGGCCGCACCGAAACCATCGATTGTGAAGGACCCAGCCACCCACAGGGGCTCGCCGGTGGCCACGTAGCGCCGGGCTTCTTCGTCGCTGAAGGTATCGAAATGGACGGTGGCCGTGCGCAGCTCGCTAGCCTCGGGGTACTTGTCGCCGCTCTGATGAGGTGAAGTGGCGCGGGTGTCAACCAGCCAGTGGCCCGTGTGGAGCTGCCCGCTGCGTCCGCTCATAGCGGTGATACGTTCTAAGGCTTTCTCTGCGCTGCCGGGCTTGCCGTAAGCGACACCGTCGAGCTCGAAAACAGAATCGCAGCCCAGGACCAGGGCACCGGACGCTTCAGGCAGGGCTGCAACAGCCTGTGCCTTAGCCTTGGCTAGGAGCTGAGCTGTTTGTGCAGGTGTGATGTCGCCCAGTCCGGCCTCGTAGGCGGCCTGCTGGGCCTCGCGCAGGGCAGCGTCCTCATCGACATCGCTGACAATAACGGTGAAACGGACGCCGGCGTCCTCCAGGAGTTTCTTACGGGCAGGGGATGAAGAGGCAAGGACGAGCCGCACCGGCTGTTCGCCCGCTAGAGCTGCGGTTTCAGTAGGGTTGTGCATGGGTAACAGTCTAACGGGGCTGACGAACCCCGAACCCACAACATGTGTGATGGGCCAAGTCTGCACATCGGTATGGAGCTGATGGTATCAACTTGGTATTGTGGGTGTATGGCTCTTACCTTGCGACTTCCTGAAGATTTAGACCACCAGCTTGCAGATTTAGCAGAGCGCGAGCATTTATCTAAGCACTCCCTCATCGTCGAGAGTGTGCGTCGCATGCTAGAAGAAAGAGAGCATCGGGCCATGGTAGAAGAGGGGCTTGCTTACGCGCTTGAGCATGATGCAAAAACTTTGGAACGATTAGCCGACTCATAAATAACGAACCACACGGGTTTTCCTCAATATTTTTTTTTGCGTCTCAACGGCTTAAAGCATGTGATGGATTCGGATACCTCCTACCAGCTCATCATGGCTGGTATGGGTTTGATATGGCAGCTGAATTGTCTGAAGATGCTGAGGCTTATTCAAAAGTAGACACGCACCCCACACCCACCAACTAGACAACGGCCCCACCCGCGGCAAAAATATGAGCGTTAAATCTCTACAAATAACCTCAAGCCATACCGGACAAGACCGTTGCTACACCAGCGTACAACCGGCCTCACAGCCACGCAATTCGCCACACTACACACAGCCCTCACCCATCACCTCACCTGGTCAAAACCAGGCGGAAGACCACCAGCGCTAACCCTCACCCAAGCCCTCAAAATCACCCTGCTCTACCACCGCCACAACCTCACCGAAGAACTCCTCGCAGAACTTTTTGCTGTCTCTCAATCGACAGTCTCACGAGCTATCAACACCATCGAAAAGGCCCTGGAGAAGATTCTCACTCCGCTGACTCAGCCTTTGAAAGAAAGCCTCAAAGCACCCGGGTCCTTAGTAGTTGACGGGACTCTGATACCCACGTGGAATTGGCGATCACTTGGTAAAACAAATTTCTCTGGAAAGCACAAACGAGCCGGATTCAACCACCAAGTCATTTGCACCTTGGATGGAAAGTTGCTGGCTATCACAGACCCGGTGCCCGGGGCCAGGCATGATGCTTACGCCTTCAAACATCATGGCTTGGAAAGATATCTTGATAAGAGCACTGTGGCTGATAAGGGCTATATCGGGTTGGGGTTGGCTACCCCGGCCAGGCGTAAGCCGGGTCAGCGGCTGAGTCGGGAGCAGAGGCGGAATAATCGGGTGCTGAATCGGCTGCGGTCGGTGGTGGAGCGGGTTATCGCTCACATCAAGACTTGGCGGATTCTTCATACGGGGTTTAGGCGGCCGTTGGGGTTGTATGGGCGGGTGTTTGCGGTGGTGCGGGGGTTGGTGTTTTTGGCTGCGGGTGGGACTTTTGAATAAGCCTCGCTGAAACCATTGCCAACAATCATGAGCCAGTAGCAGATGACCCTGAAGAGGAAGTAGTTATGGACTTACACAATAATGTTGTGGGGCGAGAGATTGGTCGGCGTGTTGGTACTGAGGACGATGCTAAACAGGGGGTCAGGACGCAGTGACTTCTGATGAGCTGCAAGTGATAGGTTAGATAAACCTAGACTCGAATTCCTTTCTGACAGAAAGAAGGCAGTATCGTTATGAATCTTGTAAAGAATCATAAACTCTTTTTTCTCTCCTTCTGTTTTTGGCTATTTTTGATGGCTTTTGAATATTTCGTCCGTTTTACTGCGGGGATAGCTTGCCATACTTCAAATGAGTATATTCAAGGCGAAGCCTATTGGGGGTTTTTCCCTGTAATTGGAACTCGTTGTGTATGGGATAGCCTGCCTGATGGGGTGAGTGCTTATTCTGGTCCTGGCCTTACAACGGTGGCTGCTCCGGTGATTCTGTGTGCGTGGTTGTTAGAGGCTTGGTTGCAGGGGCGGAAGAAGAAAGAAGCTTATTCCAAAGGGTAGATGGAGCAGGCTCACGGCGAGCGTGAGCCTGCGGAACCCCTTATGAATAAGCCTCATATAATTGCTACCGAAGTGTTCTGCTCCTGATAATTTTCGTTGAACGAATACGCAGGAGCGAAGGATGTAAATCACAAAAAGTTGTTGCAGTGGCTGAGAGAAGAGTAATACGCTTCGTTTGACATAATCAAATCTCCTTGATGCCAGTCTGATAACTGTAACCTACATTGCACAGCATGGGGCCGTGCGGGTGTCAATAGGAAATTGAAAACTAAATGAGAGTCTGGCTGTATAAATCAATAACTATTTCTTAAAAAGAAGACTTTGGAAAAAGGCAATAAAAAATACTAGAACTATACATACCAAAGAGCTTGCTGTGAGCGCAAGAACTAGGGTGATAAAAAAATTAAACTCTAAAATACTGTCGAATAACTTAATAAATATAAATGCACTAAAAATTCCAACTATTGTTATAAGGTAATCTTTGAATGTTTTTTCCTCTGTCATCCTCGGGTGCCTCCATTGAATGTTTTAATTTTATACTATATCTATATTTTATTCTTAAATTCTTACGTAGGTCAAGAGAATTTATTAGGATTCTTTAATTTAACAAGTTCGGCGTATCTTCTCGAACGAGAATTTTAGCTGCCTCAACATTGGGGAAAGTATGATACTTATTAAACAGAAAAGGGCAACAATGTAGAACTGGTAGATAGTAAGGCTTATTCATAAGGATAGGTGGAGCAGGCTCACAGCGAAGCTGCTGGCTCGGCGGCTGGCGTGAATCGCATTGTGAGCGAAGCGAACCATGCGAGAGGGTCGGCAGCGAGCGTGAGCCTGCGGAACCCCTTATGAATAAGCCTCAAGCTATCAGAAGCAGGTATTAGAAGAGCCCCATCGGCTTATCTGAGTAGCTGACCAGCATGTTCTTGGTTTGCTGGTAGTGGGCTAGCATCATCAGGTGGTTCTCGCGGCCGATGCCTGACTTCTTGTAGCCACCGAAAGCGGCGTGGGCCGGGTAATTATGGTAGTTGTTGATCCAGACACGGCCAGCCTGAATGGTGCGGCCTGCCCGGTAGGCGGTGTTCTGGTCGCGCGTCCAGACGCCCGCACCCAGACCGTAGTCGGTGTCATTGGCAATTCGCATAGCCTCATCGAAATCAGTGAAAGAGGTAGTAGCCAGAACGGGGCCAAAAATCTCTTCCTGGAAGATACGCATGTCGTTGCTGCCGGCAAAGACGGTCGGCTGAATGTACCAGCCGTCTGCCAGGTCACCGCCCAACTCGCAGGCCTCGCCGCCGACGAGAACGTCCGCGCCCTCGTCCTTACCAATCTTCAGATAGCCGGTAATCTTATCCCACTGCTCCTTCGACGCCTGGGCGCCCACCATGGTCTCGGTATCCAGCGGGTTACCCTGCTTCATAGCCTTCACACGCTCAATGCCGGCCTCCAGGAAGGAATCGTGAATCGGCTTCTGAATCAGTGCACGGGAGGGGCAGGTGCAGACCTCGCCCTGGTTCAGGCCGAAGGAGGCAAAGCCTTCGAGTGCCTTGTCGTAGAAGGAGTCCTTCTCGGCAGCAACATCGGCAAAGAAGACGTTGGGGGACTTGCCGCCCAGCTCCAGGGTAACCGGGATGATGTTCTCGGAAGCAGCCTTCATGATGATGGAGCCGGTGGTGGTCTCGCCGGTAAAAGCAATTTTGCGGATGCGCTTGCTGCCAGAGAGGGCGGCACCTGCCTCGGGGCCAAAGCCGTTCACAACGTTCAGCACACCGGCGGGGAGTACATCCTTCCACAGGTCAACCAGGTAGAGCACCGAAACCGGGGTCTGCTCGGCGGGCTTGAGCACGATGGTGTTGCCCGCTGCCAGGGCCGGAGCAATCTTCCAGATGGCCATAAGGATGGGGAAGTTCCAGGGGATAATCTGGCCGACCACGCCCAGTGGCTCGTGGAAGTGGTAGGCCACGGTGTTCTCGTCAATCTCTGACAGGCGGCCTTCCTGGGTGCGGATAGCGGACGCGAAGTAGCGCAGGTGGTCAACGCCAAGCGGGATATCTGCGGCCAGGGTTTCACGCACGGGCTTGCCGTTCTCCCAGGTCTCAGCCACGGCGATGGATTCCAGGTTATCTTCCATAATCTGGGCCAGCTTGAGCAGCAGGTTAGCGCGCTCGGTGGGGGAGGTCTTGCCCCAGGTCTCAAAGGCCTTCCAGGCTGCGTCAATAGCCTTGTCGATATCAGCTGCGGTACCGCGGGCGACTTCTGCAAAGGGCTTGCCGTTAACCGGGGAGATATCTTCAAAATACTGGCCCTCGGCCGGGGCTGCCCATTCCCCTCCGATGAAGTGGTCGTAGCGGGACTTGAAGGTGGTGATGGAATCTGCTGAGCCGGGTGCGGCGTAAACAGTCATTGCCTCTCCTTTGAGTTGTGTCTGATCAAGACGCGTGGTGGACCAAGCCACCTGTTCACAAAAAGCACATAAAAGTAACTTGAGTCACAGTTTAGTGGTGGGTTGTGCAAAAGTGAAGAGCGCTACGTGAAAAACCCTGCCGGCCTGTGACCCACAGCAAAATGTGTCTTAGCTTTACATCCCGGTTCACAAGCCCCAACCCCTGGCGTACAGTGTTGAGACATGTCAAACCACACCACAGCACTTCCTTCCCGCAAGAGACTTCCCGCCTGGGCTACGTCCTTCGGCAATCAAATTATCGCCGCCCTCATCCTGGGCGTGATCTTGGGCCTGGTAGCCACCAACCTCGGCGGCGATGCCACCGAGAACCCCAACTGGCTCATGACTACCCTCTCCACTATTGGCTCCTCCTACGTCACCCTGCTCAAAGCGGCGGTCGTACCCCTCATCTTCACTGCCGTGGTGTCGTCCATCGCCAACCTGGCTGAAGTATCTAACGCAGCCCGCCTGGCCACAAAAACCCTGCTCTGGTTCGCCTACACCGCACTCATCGCCGTCCTCATCGGCCTGGTGCTCGGGCTCGTCACCCAGCCCGGTGCAAATACCGGCCTGGCGACCCCCGAAACCTACGAGGGACGTACCGGCTCCTGGCTGGGCTTCCTCACCGGTCTGATTCCCGCCAACTTCCTCGGCCTGGGCGTGAGCATCTCAAACTCGGGCGACACCGTCACCGGCTCAGCTAGCTTCAACGTGCTCCAGATCCTTGTGATTTCAGTAGCCGTGGGTATTGCAGCCCTTAAGACCGGCCCCGCAGCCAAGCCCTTCCTTGACCTCAATAAGAGCGCTCTGGCCATTATTCAGACCGTCCTCTGGTGGATTATCCGCCTGGCCCCGCTCGGCACTATCGGCCTGATCGGCCGAGCCGTCTACGCCTACGGCTGGACCTCCATGGGCTCTCTGGCCCGTTTCGTAATTGTGCTCTACATCGGCCTGGCCCTTGTGCTCTTCGTGGTTTACCCCGCCATCGCCCGCGCCAACGGTCTGTCTATTAAGCAGTTCTTCTCGGGCGTCTGGCCCGCTGTGCAGATGGGCTTCGTTTCCCGCTCGTCCATGGGCACCATGCCTCTGACCCAGTCCGTAGCTGAACGTAACTTCGGTGTGCCCCGCGCCTACGCCTCCTTCGCGGTTCCCCTGGGCTCCACCACCAAGATGGACGGCTGCGCCGCGGTCTACCCCGCCCTAGCGGCCCTCTTTGTGGCCCAGTTCTACGGTATCGACCTCAACATCACCCACTACCTGCTCATCATCATGGTGTCGGTGCTCGGCTCCACCGCCACCGCAGGAACCACCGGTGCAACGGTCATGCTCACCCTCACCCTCTCCACCCTGGGCCTTCCCCTCGACGGCGTTGGCCTGCTTCTGGCCATCGACCCCATCATCGACATGGGCCGTACCGCCGTCAACGTCGCAGGCCAGGCCCTGGTTGCGCTCATCGTCGCCAAGCGCGAGGGCATTTTAAACGAGGACCTCTACAACGCCCCGCGCACCGAGGGCGGATTTGTAGCTGAGGACGTCTACGCCCGCCTCGGCGAGGCACCGCAGGTACCTGCCGCGGCAGCGTCCTAACCCTTAGCCCTACTTCGTAGAGAAGCGGGCCCTGCGCACCTATCGGTGTGCAGGGCCCGCTTCATGTTGACGCCACTTAGGCAGCTAGTGCCCGGCGCAGGGTATCAAGCCCGACTGAGCCCAGCTTGAGGGCCCGGGTGTGGAAGTCTCGGTCAGAGATTCCGGCGGCGCGGGCGTCCTCACGCAGCTGTAACCAGACTCGCTCACCCACCTTGTAGGAGGGGGCCTGGCCCGGCCAGCCCAGGTAGCGCAGGAACTCAAAGCGGCGCTGGCCCTCAGAGATATCGAGGTTGGCCTCTAGGAACTTATAGCCCTTCTCTGCGTCCCAGATGCCCGGTTCTACACCCAGCTCGGTCACCCAGCGTTCTGGGATCTCAAAACCGCAGTGCAGGCCGATATCGAAGACCACGCGGGCTGCGCGCAGGCGCTGGGCATCGAGCATGCCCATACGGTCGCCGGGGTCAGAGAGATAACCCAGCTCGTCCATGAGACGCTCAGCGTACAGGGCCCAGCCCTCACCGTGGCCCGAAACCCACACGGCGTTAGCACGCCACTGGTTCAGGGCCTCGGCCATAGCGGTCGCGTAGGCAACCTGCAGGTGGTGGCCGGGTACGCCCTCGTGGTAGACGGTGGAAGTTTCGCGCCAGGTGCCAAAGGTATCTTCACCTTCGGGCACCGACCACCACATGCGACCGGCGCGCTCAAAATCAGCGGACGGGCCGGTGTAGTAGATACCGCCCTCCTGGGTGGGGGCAATCATGCACTCGAGCTTGCGCAGCGGGCCCTCGATGGTGAAGTGCTCTTGGGCTAGGTAGTCAACGGCGGCGTCGGACAGCTTCTGCATCCAGGCCTGGAGCTCATCGGTGCCGTTGAGGGTGCGTTCGGGGTCAGCATCGAGCAGGGCCTTTGCCTCGTCAATAGTGGCACCGGGCTTGATAGCTTCGGCAACCTCCTGCTGGGCCGCGATGATGCGGTCGAGTTCCTCAATACCCCAGGCGTAGGTCTCTTCCAGGTCAAGGGTGGTGCCCACGAACTGACGGGAGTAAAGGGAGTAGCGCTCGCGGCCCACAGCATCGGCCTCGGGCGCGTCGGGGCGCAGGGTGTCTTTGAGGTAGGAGAGAAGTTCGCTGTAGCCTTCCTTGGCGGACGCCGCCCCCTGGATGGCTCGGTCGGTGTGCTCGGGGGCTGCTTCGGCTACCTCTTGTGCCAGAGCGTCGAAGAAACCGCCTTCGGCAACGTAGGCGGCTACCTGCTCGATGACGATATCGACCTGACGCACCGCTGCCACCTTACCTGCGGTGCGGGCGGCTTCTAGGGTCTCGATATAACCGCGAACCGCTTCCGCAACGTTACCCAGGCGGCCAGCAATGTGCCCCCAGTCCTCGGCTGTTTCACGGTTCATCAGGTCAAAGATGGCGCGAATACCCTGAACAGGGGAGGCAATGTTGTTGAGTTCCCAGTCGCCCAGGCCCGCCTCGTGCAGTTCGAGCTTGAGACCCAGGCGCTCGCGCATGGCATCGACAGTAACCCGGTCGATGTCGTCGGCCGGTTCAACGGCGTCAAGGGCTGCCAGAGTAGCGCGGGCTAGGTCAATCTCTGCCTGGGTGCCTGCGGGGGAGTAGTCGGGGTACTCGGTTTCCCGTCCCTTGCGGCCCTCGATGGTGGCCGCTGCCGGGTCTAGTTCCAGGGTCTTCTCGTAGTAGTCGTTGGCAATGCGGTCGACCTCGGTCTGAGCGCGGTCGGCCTTAAAAATTTCGGGTAAATCTGGGTGTAGTGTCATACACCCCATTCTAGGTTACTGTGACCCAGAAAACAGGGAGCTGGGTGGGTGAACTACTGGGGTCGGGCCCGCTTCCAGGAACCCGGCCCGGGGCGCAGTCGCATACCCAGGCGCTGGGTGTGGTTGAGGCGGCGCTGCCACATTTCCAGTGCGGTCTCCTGCTGGGAATCAGCCTGGGCCTGTAGCGCCACCACGACGCTGGTCAGCGCAGCCAGCTCTTCTTCCGTGGGGTTGCCCCGCACCACCGACAGCACAGGGGCGGGCACCTGCTCATCGCCGGCGTCCTGCTCCTGGTTTTCAAGGGGCGCGGACGCCGGTGCCGGCTTCTTGCCGAAGCCCAGCAGGGACAGCGGGTTGGGAGTTGCCATGTTCTACCTACCCCTTACAGCGGAATGTTGCCGTGCTTTTTAGCGGGGGAGGCTGCGCGCTTATCGCGTAGGGCCCGCAGGGAAGAAATAATGCGTACGCGGGTCTCAGAAGGGGCGATAACCTCGTCGATGTAGCCCAGCTCAGCAGCCTGATAGGGGTTGAGCAGCTCCTCTTCGTACTTGGCAATCAGCTCAGCGCGCTTAGCCTCAACATCGCCGCCCTCTTCGGCCACAGCGGCCAGCTCGCGGCGGTAGAGAATATTGACCGCACCCTGGGCCCCCATCACACCAATCTGGGCTGTGGGCCAGGCCAGGTTGATATCGGCGCCCAGCTTTTTTGAACCCATCACAATGTAGGCTCCGCCGTAAGCCTTGCGGGTAATCACGGTAACCAGCGGAACGGTCGCCTCGGCGTAGGCGTACAGCAGCTTGGCGCCGCGGCGGATAATACCGTTGAACTCCTGGTCGGTACCGGGCAGGAAGCCTGGCACGTCAACAAAGGTCAGAATCGGAATGTTGAAGGCATCGCAGTTGCGCACGAAGCGGGCAGCCTTTTCAGAAGCATTGATATCGAGGGTGCCAGCGAACTGCATGGGCTGGTTGGCCACAATACCCACGGTCTTACCCTCAACCCGGGCATAACCAATCATCACGTTGGGGGCGTAGAGGGCCTGCATCTCAAAGAAATGGCCATCATCAACCACCGACTCAATCACAGCCCGCATATCGTAGGGCTGGTTGGCTGAATCGGGAATCAGCAGGTCAAGGTCAAGATCATCGACGGTGACCTCGGGGTCCTGGTCATGATCCAGGGGGAAGGTCTCGGTGAGGTTGTTGGAGGGTAGGAACTCAACGAGCTCGCGGACGAAATCAAAGGCGTCCTCTTCGTCCTCAGCGAGGTAGGTCGACGTACCCGTCACCGCGTTGTGCTGGCGGGCACCGCCCAGGGTCTCCATATCGACCTCTTCACCGGTCACGGTCTTAATGACGTCGGGGCCGGTAATAAACATGTGGCTGGTCTTATCAACCATCACAATATAGTCGGTCAGAGCGGGGGAGTAGGCCGCACCACCGGCGCAGGGGCCCATAATCACCGAAATCTGCGGAATCACGCCCGAGGCACGTACATTCATGCGGAAGATATCGGCAAACATGGCCAGGGAAGCTACACCCTCCTGAATGCGGGCGCCACCACCGTCATTAATGCCGATAATGGGGCAACCGTTCTTCAGCGCGAACTTCTGTACCTTCACAATTTTCTCGCCATTGACCTGCGACAGAGAACCACCGTAGACGGTGAAATCCTGGGAATAAACCGCAACCAGGCGGCCATCGATAGTACCGTAGCCCGAAACCAGGCCATCACCCAGCGGCTTTTTCTTCTCCATACCAAAAGCCGTAGTGCGGTGCTTAGCCAGGGCGTCAAACTCCACAAAAGAACCCTCGTCAAGCAGCATCTCGATGCGCTCGCGGGCAGTCTGCTTGCCGCGTTCGTGCTGGCGGTCAATAGGGGCCTGGCCGGTGGGGGCAAGAGTCTGCTCGCGGCGGGCGTAGAAGTCAGCAATCTTACCGGCGGTGGTGGTCAAATCGGGGGCATCTGTGGTGGGGTTCTCGCTCATGCTGTGCCTGCCTCGTGCGCTTTGGGTCAGTGGTGTGGGGTGACCTGGGATAAGGGCCATTCTTTTCAACTATAGACCTGCCACCCCGCCCCACCCAATTATTCTTGGGATTTTTGAGCGATTTTTCTAAATAAGGGCGGGTGGGGGGGGGGGGGAGGCTCGCAGCGAAGCTGCTGGCTCGATGGAGTGAGCGGGTGCGAGCGCGCGAGCACATAAGAGCGAACGGAATCCGCCGTCAGGCGGGGCGTGAGGGTCAGGCTTGCGCCTATTCCGCCCGCAGATTTGTTTCCTCGCTCGCTCGGAATCTGCTGGGCTTCATGAGCGCGAGCCTGCCCTATCCGCCCTATTGGCTAGCGTTCATCTCGTTCGTTACTTGCCGACCTTGCCAATCACAGCGTTCCATTCGCGTGCGGTGTAGCCGGTGAGCACGCCGCCGGTGCTCATGGGGTCGGCTGCGATAATGCGGTCGAGGTCGTCGCGGTCTTCGGCAACGAAGATGAGCAGGGCGCCTGCGGGGTCGCCGTCGAGGAAGGCGCCGGCCGCATGCAGCTTACCTTCTTCGTGGAGCTGGGCCAGATATTCGCGGTGGGCGGGGCGGTGCTCAGCCTGCAGATCGGCGGGGCCGTAGGAGTACTGCACAGCGTAGACGGTCATGGTAGAACCTTTCGTAGGGGTTAGACAGTTCCAGTATTGCACCGCTAGGCCGCTCAGGCTGGGCGTGACCCCGTAGAATAGCGGTCGAAACTTAGTATGTGAGATAAGGAGTGCGCATGGGGCACCTTCAGGCTGACCTGGTTGATGTGAGCGGGTTTGAGCGGGTGGAGCTTCTGCCCTCGGTGGGGTCAACTAACGAGTATGCCCGGCAGATTCTGGTGGGTGATGCCCTGGTGCGCCGTAGCTATGGGGAGCTCTCGCTGGTCTCGACCGCCGACCAGAATGCGGGAAAAGGACGCCTGGATAGGGTTTGGGTGGCCCCGGCCGGTGCCGCTTTGGCAACCAGCTTTATCGTTCGTCCTCATGTCAACCCGGCCAACAGGGTTGCGCCTGACCAGTACCACTGGTTTACCTCTTTAGCCGCCTTGGCTGCCTGTGATGTTTTTGAGCAGCTCTCAGGGCTGCACCCTTCTATTAAGTGGCCTAACGACGTACTGCTGGGCAACCGTAAAGCCTGCGGTATTTTGGCCCAGCTCGTGATTGAACCTGAGGGGCAGATTTCGGTTGTGGTGGGTATCGGGCTCAACCTAAACCTGGCGCAGGAGGATTTGCCCGTCCCTACCGCAACCAGTGCCCTGCTGGAATCTGGACAGCCGGTTGACTTGAACCGGGCGCTGACGGCCTTAGCGACCAGCTTCGCCCGCTACTACCGGGAATTTGCAGCCACCGGCTTCGATGCGGGTGCGGCTACCGGCGGGGCCTCTCTCCTGGACCGCCTGCGGGAGCGCATGAGCACCCTGGGAGCTACCCTTACCATTCACCTGCCCGGGGATGAGACCTTCAGGGGCACCGGGGTCGAGTTAACCGCAGAAGGGGAGCTAGTCGTCCGCTCCGATAGCGGCGAGGAGCGAAGCTTCACCGTGGGGGACGTGGTGCATGTACGCCCCCAGGGGTACGGGTGCTAGCCTCTTAACCCGGAAAATATCGGGGAATCTTCAGGAAGCATCGATAGACTCACCAGTGATGAAACTACGAGGCGACCTCTACCCCGCAGAACACACCCTTGCCGCAACGCGTGCCCACGGGGTGCTTTTGGTGCGCCCCCTAACGTATTTTCTTGTTGCCATGACTGCCTGGAGTTTCGCCTCGGCCCTGGATGCCGGTGCCCCTGTCTGGCGCTACCTGGCACTGGCTCTTGCGCTGTGGCTGGTCTGGCTGGGTGTGCGGGGGGTGGCGCGCTGGGTGAATACCAGCTACCTGCTCACTAACGGCCGGGTTGTGATTAGACGGGGCTGGGGCCCCGGTCAGGACGTCAGTGTTCCGCTTGCCGAGATTGAGGGAGTGAGTGTGGGGCACCGGCACTTGATGGGGCTAGCCAATGCTGCTGCCCTGACCGTCCACGCCCGTGGAGTGCAACACGTACTGCGGGCCGTACCCGACCCCGAACGCTTTAGTCGGGGGATTCAGGAGGCCCAGCGGGCTCTGCTGAGCGGGTCTACCTCCCGCTACCGGGTATAAACTTAAAATATCTGTCTGATAAGCCTAAACAGGTTGTTTGGGTTCGAAAAAAGGTGACGGCGGGCATAGAATAGGCGATGGCGCTTAGCGGGTGGTGAACATTTCGTAGCCTGGCTCACAGTAACTAGGTATTCTTGAAGTAGGCAACTATTCGCCGTGCCAGCCCTAGACCTTACTACCTCTAGAACCACGCAGCACTAACCAAGAGAAGGAAGACTCCAGTGGAGAAGTCAGCACCCGGTAGCGACCCCGCCGAACAGGCCGGAACCGCACCCAACCGGAGCAGGCACCACCATAACCGCGTGCAAAGCCAGCTCTACCGTAGCGACGAAGCCCGCCAGGGCGTGCTGGAACTCGAACGCGCTCTACTGGGAGAAAACCGTAGTATGAAGCGCGGCGAAGTAGCTGACGACGCCGGGGTTTCGCTGCTGACCGCCCGCAAAATCTGGCGCTCCTTGGGGCTACCTAACCTCACTGATGACGACGCCTACTTCACCCACGCTGACAGCAAAGCCCTGACCACGGTTACCTCCCTTATTAAAGAGGGCAAACTGACCGAAGAGGCCGCCCTGTCGCTCACCCGGTCGGTGGGGCAGATGATGGACCGCATGGTGGTCTGGCAGGTCGAAGCCCTGGTGGAAGACATGGTTATCAATGGAGGGCTGACCGACACCGAAGCCCGCGGTGAACTGCTAAGTCTCCTTCCGCGCCTTATAGAAGACCTAGAAGATATCACCGTCTACGGCTACCGCCGCATGCTCAATTCGGCCATCTTGCGTCTTGCCCTGCGCGATGAAGAAGATGGAACTGACCTGGCAGACAGTGACCTGCCCCTAGCCCGCGGTGTGGGTTTTGTCGACCTGGTCTCCTACACCTCACTCTCACGCGAGATGAACGAGCGGAACCTGGCTCGCCTGGTTAAGAACTTCGAACAGCGCTGCGCCGAAGTGATTGCGGTAGGCGGCGGACGCATCATTAAAACGGTTGGGGACGAGGTCATGTACCTGGTCGAATCCCCCGAAAACGGCGCCCGTATCGCCCTGACCCTCTCAAAACTTATTAGCGAAGACCCCCAGCTCCCCGAAGCCCGCGTATCCTTCGTGTGGGGCAGGGTACTGCCGCGTCTGGGCGACATCTACGGACCTACCGTCAACCTGGCCTCCCGCCTGGTTGCACTGACTGAACCCGGGGTCGTCCTCACCGATGACTCGACCGCTGAAGCGCTGGAAGACGACAGGCGTTTTGTACTCATCCCCCAAGGCGTGCGCAACGTGCGCGGTTTTGGCAATGTTAGGCCCGTGGCAATTACCCCGGGCATCGGTAATGAACTGGAGATCGATTTCGAATGACCACAGCCCCCAACCTCACTATCTACGCGGGCAAGTCAACCGACGTAGGCCAGTACCGTGACAACAATGAAGACTCTATGGTCGTTGCCGGCACCCTCTGCGTGGTCGCCGACGGCATGGGCGGGCATGAAAAGGGCGAAGTTGCCTCACGCCTGTGCACCCGCACCCTGGCCTACGCCCAGATGTTCACCCGCCCCGGCGGCATGACCGAGGAAGAAGAGGCAGCGTTCCGGCAGGAAGTCGCCAGCGAAGCCCTCAACGACGAACCGGGCGGCCGCCGCCTGGGCAGGCGCCGCAAAGAAACCTCCGCCCTCAACCGCCAGATTCTCAAAACCCTCGATAAAATCAAGGAAATCATTGGTGAAGCCGATGAGGCTATCAAAAACGCCCTTGACCTACGAGCAGGAACAACCGTTACCGGTGCCTGGCTCACCCAAATCGGGGAACAGCAGATGTGGTTTATCTTCAACGTGGGCGACTCCCGCACCTACCGCCTGGTTCGGGCCGAAGAAGCCCAGACCGAAGAGGCCCTTTCTATCTCTAACGGGCCGGTTGAGGGGCTAGAGCTGGAACAGATTACCGTAGACCACTCTGAGGTTCAGTACCTGGTCGATACCGGCCAAATTACCGCTATGGAAGCCCTGACCCACCCCCGCCGCAACGTCATTACCCGAGCCCTGGGCACCGGTAACTACTGGGAACCCGACTTCTGGGTTATCCCCGCCCGCGAGGGTGACCGCCTGATGATGTGCTCCGACGGCCTTTCTGGCGAACTCTCCCACAACTACATGGCCCGGGTACTTGCTACCGTCGAGCACCCCCAGGACGCGGCGGACGTGCTCCAGATGGCTGCCCTGCGAGCCGGAGGCCGGGACAACATCACCGTAATCGTGGCAGACGCTATTACCGTAGAGGATGCCGAAGCCCGTGCAGCCGAGCTCAAAGCCCTGACCGAGACCGATGCCCACGAGATTGTGGCCAACATCGACGGTTACGACTACCCCCACACCGCCACCACCGAAGAAGAACAGTTCCACTCTGAAAAAGAACTGCACCGGGGTATCAACGGCTAGAGTTCAGCCAGTGAGGTTATAGGGCAGAATAGATAGGGTGAGTGAAAACAAAGACCTTCCCGGTGTAGAAGAAGAAACCGTCCACGGTGTTGACCGCGACCTGGTCGAAGGCCAGGGCGTAGCCGCTGATATCAAGGAGCGCTACGCCCAGCTCGTAGACCGTGTGCGCGCAGCCCGCCAAAGCTACTACGTCAACGACGCCCCCACCATCTCGGACGCCGACTACGACGCCCTTTACCGTGAGCTCGAAAAGCTAGAGGCCCAGCACCCCGAACTCATTGCTAACGACTCACCCACCCAGGAGGTCGGTGGCGAAGCCTCCTCAGCTTTCGCCCCGGTAACCCACCTGGCTCGTATGTACTCCCTGGAAGACGTCTTCTCACTTGAAGAGCTCGGTGCCTGGCTAGACCGTGCCGAAGCCAACGCTAAGGAGATGACGGGCGCTCGCCCGGCCTGGCTGACCGAACTCAAAATCGACGGCCTGGCAGTCAATCTTCTTTACCGCAAGGGCAAGTTGGTGCGGGCCGCCACCCGCGGTGACGGAACCACCGGCGAAGACGTCACCCACAACGTCCTAACTATCGCCTCGATTCCTACCCAGCTCGCCGGTAGCAACCACCCCGAAGAAATCGAAATTCGCGGTGAAGTCTTTATCTCATCGGCTGACTTCAAGGCCCTCAACGAGCAGATGGTGGAGCAGGGCAAGGCCCCCTTCGCCAACCCGCG
The DNA here is from genome assembly GCF_928381415.1 of Rothia nasimurium. Taxonomy (GTDB): domain Bacteria; phylum Actinomycetota; class Actinomycetes; order Actinomycetales; family Micrococcaceae; genus Rothia; species Rothia nasimurium_H. The sequence continues at coordinate 142,371 of NZ_CAKMSF010000002.1, read as the reverse complement.
TAACGCTGCGGCCGGTTCCCTGCGTCAGAAGGACGCCGCCCTCACCGCCGAGCGCCCCCTGAGCATGTTCGTGCACGGTATTGGGTCCCGCACCGGCCTGGATATTTCAACCCAGTTCGAGACCTACACCCAGCTCCAGGAATGGGGTCTGCCCGTTAGCCCCTACTCCCAGCTGCTTACTAGCCGCTCAGAGATTCTTGAATTCATTGCAACCTACGGTGAAAAACGCCACTCCCTGGTGCACGAAATCGACGGCATCGTCATTAAGGTCAACGATTTTTCCACCCAGGAGCGCCTGGGCTACACCTCCCGCGTGCCCCGCTGGGCCGTGGCCTACAAGTATCCGCCCGAAGAGGTCAACACCAAGCTGCTCGATATCCGGGTGGGGGTTGGCCGTACCGGCCGCGTGACCCCCTTTGGTGTGATGGAACCAGTCAAGGTGGCTGGCTCAACGGTTGAGATGGCGACCCTGCACAACCAGGACGTGGTCAAGGCCAAGGGTGTGCTCATCGGCGATACCGTGGTGCTACGCAAGGCCGGGGACGTCATCCCCGAAATTGTGGGGCCTGTGGTGGCCCTGCGCGATGGGAGCGAACGGGAATTCGTAATGCCCACCGACTGCCCCTCCTGCGGCCAGCCCCTGGCGCCCGCTAAGGATGGGGACGTAGACATCCGCTGCCTCAACGCCCGCTCCTGCCCCGCCCAGCTCACCGAGCGCGTCAACCATCTGGCTGGTCGCGGTGCCTTCGATATCGAGGCTCTAGGCTATGAGGCCGCTAAGGCCCTGACTAACCCGGCTGCCCCTGAACGGCCCCCGCTTATTTCTGAGGCCTTCCTCTTTGACCTCACCGCTGAGGACCTGGCAGACGTGCGCATTGAGCGCGAGAAAAAGGTCAAGGGGGAGCCCACCGGCAAAACTGAGCTGGTTCCCTACTTCTATACGCGGGGTACCGCAAAGAAGCCGAGTGCTCCTACCCGCAATACCGAAAAGCTCTTTGAACAGCTGGAGAAGGCAAAGAGCCAGCCCCTGTGGCGGGTGCTGGTTGCCCTCTCTATTCGGCACGTGGGGCCCACTGCGGCCCGGGCCCTGGCGACCGAGTTCGGGTCGATGGACGCAATTCGCGAAGCAAGCGAGGAACGCTTAGCAGGCGTTGACGGCGTGGGGTCCATCATTGCTAGCTCCCTCAAGGAATGGTTTGCTGAAGACTGGCACCGCGAAATCGTAGACCGCTGGGCAGCAGCCGGCGTGCGGATGGAGGACGAACGGGATGCTTCAATCGAACGCACTCTTGAAGGCCTCACCATCGTGGTGACTGGAACTCTGGCTCGTTTTACCCGCGATAGCGCGAAAGAAGCCATTATTGTGCGCGGTGGAAAGGCCTCGGGTTCGGTGTCGAAGAAGACCAGCTATCTGGTTGCCGGTGAATCTGCTGGTTCTAAGCTCGATAAAGCTGAACAGCTGGGTGTGACGGTGCTGGATGAAGAAGGTTTTGAGGCGCTTTTGGCGCAGGGGCCGGACGCCCTCACCTAGCGGCTAGGTCACAGGCAGGTCACAGGATTTTTTGCTTCTGTGACCTAAATGTGACCTATACCCCTGTTCGCCACGGGGTGAGTGGCAGAAAATTTAAGAAATTTTTAAGGGCCTAGCAACCTGACTTAAAAACAGACAAGTCTCTGGCGGGTTAAAAATTTGTCCCCCTTTTAACCCGCAGAAATCCGCGCTTTTCCCCGGTGTTAAGGGTGATACAAGCCTGTCTTTAAAGTCTGCCACCCTGGAGGGTGACGGGGGTCTCTCTGGGTGGGGTGGGGAGTGTTCTGTCTCAAAAATGGGTTGGCAAAGCCGAAATCGTTACGTTATCGTTATCAACGAATCAAAAACGACCGCCAAACCAAAGGTGCGACGGTCTATAGCTCACAGTGGAAGCTGTGGGCGCATGCTGGGCTCTACCGCACACCTGATGCCGTCTACAGGGTAAAGCCTCAAACAATCCACTCAACGATTACGGGTAGACGGCAATGCGATGAAGCCCAGGGATGGGAAGAGCGTAAGGTGGCCTTACGGAGCATTTCATGACTTCCAACATTCGTCGTTCAGCAGCAGTACTTGCAATCGGTGGCGCAGCAGCAGCAAGCCTGGCCGCTACCCCCGCAGCCAACGCCGCTCCCCTCGAAGCTTGGGACGCCCTCGCACAGTGCGAGTCAGGTGGCAACTGGGCCATCAACACCGGCAACGGCTACTACGGTGGCCTGCAGTTCTCACTGTCCTCTTGGGCAGCAGCAGGCGGCACCGGCAACCCCGCAGCTGCCTCAAAGGCAGAGCAGATTCGCGTTGCTGAAAACCTCCTTCAGATGCAGGGCTGGGGCGCCTGGCCCTCATGCGCTGCCAAGCTGAACCTCTACGCTTACGGCACCTCAGGTGCAGCAGCAACCGTCGCTGAGGCCCCCGCTGCAACCACCACCGTTGCTCCTCAGGCAACCCAGGTAACTGAAGTTGCTGCAGCTCCTGCTGTTGAAGCTACACCTGCACCCGCAGCAGAGGTAGTTGCCGAAGCAGCACCCGCAGCTAACACCTACACCGTCAAGGCTGGCGACACTCTGTCAGAAATCGCTTACGCTCACGGCTTCAACGGCTGGGACGAAGTACTGGCAGCTAACGCTGACCTGATCCAGGACGCCGACGTCATCGAAATCGGTTGGGTTCTGACCATCCCCGCTAAGTAAGGGCCACCGGGTTCTTAGACCTTGAGCGGATTCTGATCTCACACTGTCGCCCCCTAGCCTGCATAGGCTAGGGGGCGATTCTTTTTTAAATCGTGTTATGACCGTCGGCGGGCTAAGATAGAGACTGAAAACCTATGTCTAACTCGTGGAAGTGATTATGTCTGCTATTACGAGTGAGCAGGTGGCACACCTTGCCATGCTGGCTCATATCGAGATGACTGATGAAGAGCTGGCCGCTATGGCCGCTGAGCTCGACGTCATCGTAGAATCCGTCAAGTCAGTCTCAGACGCCGTCTCAGACGATATTCCGGCAACCAGCCACCCCATCCCGCTCAAGAACGTCTTCCGTGACGACGTGGTGGGCGAAACCCTGACGGCTGAAGAAGCTCTCTCGGGTGCCCCCGATGCCGAAGACGGTAAGTTCAAGGTTCCGGCAATTCTGGACGAAGACTAAGGAGCGGGCATGAACGACATCATCAAACTTTCCGCAGCAGAACTTGCTGACAAGCTGGCCGCAGGGGAACTGACCTCTGTTGAGGCAACCCAGGCCTACATCGACCATATCATCGCCACCGACGGCGAACCCCTAGACGCAGATAACCGCGCAGCCGGTAAGAGCGGTCTCAACGCCTTCCTGCACCTCAACGCTGAAGAGGCCCTGGAAGTTGCTGCCGCTGTAGACGCAGACCGCGCCGCCGGCAAGGAACTCCCTGCCCTGGCAGGCGTCCCCATCGCCGTTAAAGACCTCATTGTCACCAAGGGCCAGCCCACCACCGCCGCCTCCCGTATGCTTGAGGGCTGGATGAGTCCCTACGACGGTACCGTCACCCAGAAGATCCGCGAAGCCCGTATGCCCATTCTGGGTAAGACCAACCTGGACGAGTTCGCTATGGGTTCAACCACCGAGCACTCAGCCTTCGGCGTCACCCGCAACCCCTGGGCCCTAGACCGTATCCCCGGTGGCTCCGGCGGCGGCTCCGCTGTAGCTGTTGCAGCTTTCCAGGCCCCCCTGGCCCTGGGTACCGATACCGGTGGCTCCATCCGTCAGCCCGCAGCCGTCACCGGCTCGGTTGGCGTTAAGCCCACCTACGGCTCGGTCTCCCGCTACGGCGTCATTGCCATGGCCTCATCCCTGGACCAGGTCGGCCCCTGTGCCCGCACCGTCCTCGACACCGCCCTGCTGCACGAGGTTATCGGCGGTCACGACCCCAAGGACTCCACCTCCCTGAACGAGCCCGTGCCCGCCTACGCGGACGCCGCCCGCGCTGGTGCCGCTGAAGGCGGTCTCAAGGGCCTGCGCGTTGGCGTCATCAAGGAACTGACCGGCGAGGGCTTCCAGCCCGGCGTCATGGCCCGCTTCAACGAGTCCCTGGAACTGCTCAAGGAAGCCGGCGCAGAAATCGTTGAGGTCTCCCTGCCCTCCGTCAAGGAAGCAATCGGGGCCTACTACCTGATTATGTCCTCCGAGGTCTCATCTAACCTGGCTAAGTACGACGGCGTCCGCTTCGGCCTGCGCAAGCTGCCCGAAGAAGGCAACGTCACCATCGAGCGCGTCATGGCAGCCTCCCGTGCCGCAGGCTTCGGTTCAGAAGCCAAGCGCCGCATCATCCTGGGCACCTACGCCCTGTCAGCTGGCTACTACGACGCATACTACGGTTCAGCCCAGAAGGTACGCACCCTGATTCAGCGCGACTACGCCAAAGCCTTTGAGGTAGCGGATGTGCTGATCAGCCCCACCGCCCCCACCACCGCCTACAAACTGGGTGAGAAGACCAAGGGCGATCCCATGGCCATGTACAAGGGCGATATCGCAACCGTCCCCACCAACCTGGCCGGTGTACCCTCCCTCTCCCTGCCCGGTGGCCTGGCCGATGAAGACGGCCTGCCCGTCGGCATCCAGTTCACCGCCCCCGCCCACGAGGACGCCCGCCTCTACCGCGCCGGTGCTGGCCTAGAAGCCCTGCTGACCGCCAAATGGGGTGGCTACCTGCACGAGCAGCTGCCCGATACCGCCGCCCTAATCCGTGACTTCGACTTCGAGGGAGCTAAGTAAATGTCTGACGAAATCCTGTCCTTTGAAGAAGCCATGGAGAAGTACGACCCCGTACTCGGCTTCGAGGTTCACGTAGAACTCAACACTAAGACCAAGATGTTTGACGCCGCGCCCAACGAGTTTGGCGATACCCCGAACACCAACGTCACCCCCGTCTCCCTGGGCCTGCCCGGGGTCCTGCCGGTGGTCAACGGTAAGGCTGTTGAATCAGCTATCAAGCTGGGTCTGGCCCTGGGCTGCGAGATCGCGCCCGTGAGCCACTTTGCCCGCAAGAACTACTTCTACCCCGATACCCCCAAGAACTTCCAGACCTCCCAGTACGACGAGCCCATCGCCGCCAACGGGTCCCTGGACGTTGAGCTGGAGGACGGCACCGTCTTCACCATCGACATTGAGCGGGCTCACATGGAAGAGGACGCCGGTAAGCTGACCCACAAGGGCGGCACCGCTGGCCGTATTCAGGGCGCAGACTTCTCCCTGGTCGACTACAACCGCGCCGGTGTTCCCCTGATTGAAATTGTTACCCGCCCCATCGTGGGTGCGGGCGACAAGGCTCCTGAACTGGCCCGTGCCTACGTGGCTGCCATTCGCGAAATCGTCAAGAACCTGGGTATCTCCGACGCCCGCATGGAGCGCGGTAACGTACGCTGCGACGCCAACGTCTCGCTCATGCCCAAGGGTTCCACCGAGTTCGGTACCCGTTCAGAAACCAAGAACGTCAACTCCCTGCGTTCGGTTGAGCGTGCGGTGCGCTACGAGATTCAGCGTCACGCGGCCGTCCTCGAAGCAGGCGAGAAGGTTGTTCAGGAAACCCGCCACTGGCACGAAGACACCCGCGAGACCACCAGTGGCCGCCCCAAGTCTGATGCCGACGACTACCGTTACTTCCCCGAGCCCGACCTGGTTCCGGTCGTCACCGACGAAGAGTGGATTGAGCGTCTGCGCGCCGAGCTGCCCGAGCCTCCCGCCGAGCGCCGCCGCCGTCTGAAGGCCGACTGGGGCTTCTCGGACGAAGAGTTCCGCGACGTGGTCAACGCCGGTGCTATGGACGCCATCGAAGAGACCGTCGCCGCCGGTGCTCCCGCCTCAGTTGCTCGTAAGTGGTGGATGGGCGAGATTGCCCGTATCGCCAAGGAGCGCGAGGTTGAGCTGACCGAAACCGGTGCAACCGCCGCTACCATCGTTGAGCTCAACCAGCTCATTGAGGCTAAGAAGATTAACGATAAGATCGCTCGCCAGGTGCTGGGCTTCGTGATCGACGGTGAAGGCACCCCGGCTGAGATCGTTGAGAAGCGCGGCCTGGCCGTTGTCTCTGATGACTCGGCTCTGACCGCCGCTATTGACGAGGCTCTGGCCGCTATGCCCGATGTTGCCGACAAGATTCGCGCCGGTAAGGTCCAGGCTGCTGGCGCCGTGGTTGGCCAGGTTATGAAGGCTACCCGCGGTCAGGCAGATGCCGGACGCGTGCGTGAGCTGATTCTTGAAAAGCTGGGTGTTGAGGGCTAAGGTTCCCTGACCTACTGAGCTATGTGCCGGGCGTTCTCCCCTGTGAGGAGGGCGCCCGGTTTTTCTTGCCCTGGAGGGGAAAGGGTACAAAGAAGGCGCCCGCTCTGGGAAAGAGGGGCGCCTTATTACTTTGCACCGCGGGTAGGGCTCTGGGGATAAGAGCTCTACCCGGTGAGCGGCCGATGCACTAGGGAAACAAATCGGCCGCGGCGCTAGATAGCAAAAATCGCACTGAGGCTATCTAGCTTTTCTCGATATAACGCGGTGGGAGGTTGTGCACTAGTACAGAGGGGGGAAACTAGGAGCGAAAACATGCACCAGGGGCGGGATGTCCTTTTGTCAGAAGCTCTGAACCTCTAGCACCGGTTAGGGTTATCGAGTGTAAGGGAAGGTGGTTACCACATCCACCAAACCTTACATGTTTAGGTTATGTTCTCCCACGTCTCACTTATATCGCAGAGTGATCAGGGGACCTAGATATTGGGCGTGGTGGGAATCTAGGTAGCAGCCGACCAGCTCAGGGTAAGGCGGGTGTCTTTAATACTGGGGTAGAAATGGGAGAGATAATCGGTTACTTCTCCGACACAGGTAATAGTGGCATTTGAAGCGTTGGCATCGGTTTGCTCGGTGAAGCGGACGGCTAAGGGTTTTCCTGCAGTAGTCAGTTTGATAGCGGCGGAATAGCTGCGGTGGGTGAAGGGCAAAAGGAGCTGGTAGCTGCCGTCTGCCTGTGGTTGGACTGTACCGCGGACATTGAACCGCAGCATAAAGGTTTGTAGGGGTTGGATGAAGCTGGTGGGGGTGAAGACCCATTCCTGGTCTTCGCTGACGCGCGATACGGAAAAGTGCCGGTTGTCGCAGATGAGCTCTTGCCCCTGGGGCAGGGAGAAGACGAAGGCCGAGCAGCCTGATTCGAGGCTGAGCAGGGTGTAGGTGGCGTGGAGGGTAAAGACACCGGGGTCAGTCGGGTCAAGCTGAATATCCAGGTAGCAGCTTGAGGTTAGTACCTGGGGGTTAGTGCGGAGGAACTGTACGGTTTCTGAGTCATCGAACCCCTGGGTGGCTGCCTTGTGCAGGGTCTTACGGGTTCGCTCATCGAAGCCGAAGGTCTCGCTCAAGAGATCAATGGTTTCGCTACTGATGTGTTCGCCGGTAATGGCTCGACGCACCCGGTCTTTGTACTTGTGGGGTGGGATTTCTAAGCCGTAGACCGTATGTTGGTGGGCACTCATAGCGCGGGCGATAGCCCTGATAGAGAACGGGTTGGCCTCGCCCAGTTTTTCGTGGTGGACGTAGCGTTCCCACACATCGCGGACGTAGGGTTCAAGGAGTTCTGAACGAAGCAGGGAGCTCACCAGGTGGGTCGTGGAATCGGTGCCGGAAGGAGAAGACATGGTTTTAGTGGGAGTTCGAGGAGTCGAGAGAGGAAGGATGCACGGAGGTGCCCCCGTGGTAGTGGCGGACGGCTCCATCATGGTCTGATTCCCAAAAGTAGGCGAAGACAGTGTCTTCGGCGATGGGGAAGCTCATAGAGTAGCGGAGCTGAGCGGGAAGCTCTATCACTTCGAGCAGGTTTTCATCGCGCATGGCTTGGGACCAGATTTTCTGGTGCATATTGGTGGGTGGGGCATCGAAGGTAAGGGCCAAGCTGGTGTTGAAGCGGGCCGGCGTAAAAGGCCCTAGAGAAGCGTAGTTGAACTTCTCTCGTTTACGGAGCATGGGTTCGATATTGAGGTCGATCCGGTAGCGGATCTGGTGCACCTGTCCGTAGCGAATAGGGTAGGGCGTCCTAATAGCTAGCTGCCACATGGTGTTTTCCTCGTGATGGATATGGGCGCGTTCATGCTCGTTCATAGAGATGAGTTCGCCACCTTCAACAAGGGTGGCGGTAGAATCCGTGGACTCGAAGCGCGGAGAGATGAGGGTGAGCTCATCAACCTCAGAGCGGATAATCTCGGTGACGACGAAGTGGCGCATGAACCCGAAACGGTCGACATGGCCGTCCATCAGGGTGGAGAGGGAGGTGTAGTTGCGGGTGTCGATGGTGCGTTCGGCGCTGGTGAGGGTCTCTGCCCGCTGGGCGAGCTTGCGGCTGAGACTGTGGGCTGAGAGGGCCCGCTGCAGTTCTCTGGCTTCGGCTGAGGTGAACTCGAAGGCCGTGATGAACATGTGGGCGGTGGCGTCCGAAATCGCTTCACCGTTGAGGGCGCGCGAGACCCGGTCTTTGATGGTGGCCGGGTCGATGTCCTGGTCGAGGTAGTCAGAAAGCTCGTAGGCGATGAAGGTGGCTACGGCTCGTTGGTTGATGGAGTTACCCCGGCGTCTTTGCACGTGCCGCATCCACTTTTCCCGGTAGGGCGGCTTATTCAGCAGGGAGAGCAAGATTTCGTGGGGGACGCGCGGGGTGAGATCTACTAGATCAGCGGACGGGGGCATGAGCGGGTTTACTCCGTGACGCTAGTGGCACCCAGGTGGGTGAGCAGGAAGGAGTAGTCCCAGGCAATTTCGCGCCAGGCGGTGTAGCGGCCTGAGCCGCCACCGTGGCCGCCGTCCATCTCAATTTTGAGCAGGGGAGTGGGGGAGGCCGGGTCGATGGTTTCGCGCAGGGCTGCTACCCACTTAGCCGGTTCGACGTAGAAGACGCGGGTGTCGTTGAGGGAGGTAACAGCTGCGATGGCCGGGTACTTGACGGGGCGGATGTTTTCGTAGGGGGTGTAGGACTTCATGTAGTCGTAGACCTCCTTGTCGGTGATGGGGTTGCCCCATTCTTCCCATTCCAGGGCTGAGAGCGGCAGGTTGGGGTCGAGAATGGTGGTGAGGGCGTCCACGAAGGGGACCTGGGCCAGGCAGGCCGCGTATTTTTCGGGGGCCATGTTGACGACGGCGCCCATGAGCAGGCCGCCGGCTGATCCACCCATGATGCCGATACGGGCAGCGTCCACCCAGACCTGGGAAGCCAGGAAGTCGGTGGCGTCGACGAAGTCGGTGAAGGTGTTTTTCTTAGCCAGCTTCTTGCCCTCGGTGTACCAGGCGCGGCCCATTTCGCCGCCACCGCGGATGTGGGCAACGACGAAGATAACGCCGCGGTCCAGCACGCTGAGGCGGGCAGTGGAAAAGTAAGGATCCATGGAGGACTCATAGGACCCGTAGCCGTACTGAATCACGGGGTTTTCCTGGGCCTTATCGAGGTCGGCGCGGTGCATGACGGAGAGCGGAATCATGGCTCCGTCCGCTGCCGGTGCCCACATGCGGTAGGCGGTGTAGTTCTCGGGCTCGTAGCCGATGACGGGGGTGCGGCGGCGTAGCACGAGGTCGTCGGTATCGGGGAAGTAGTCGTAGACGCTGCTGGGGGTGAGGTAGGAGGTGTAGTTCAGGCGGATAACCGGGGACATGATGTTCACACCGGAGAAGGCTGACGTGTAGAGCTCTTCGGTGAATCCGCCGGGCTCGTAGAGGTCAATACCCTGGGGGTGGGCAGAAGCTGCCTGCTCAGCGAGAGCGGTACGCGGGGCAACGAATACCTTAACGGTGGTGCTCTCGCGGGCCATGAGCACCAGGTGGTTGCGGGAGAACTTGAAACCCTCTAGGCGGACGTCCTCGCGGTGGGGCACCAGGGGAATCCAGCTGGCCTTGAAGTCGGCAAAGGGTACATATTCTTCCCGCAGGGGGGCCAGCACGATTTCACCGTTGGGGGCCTCGTGGTTGTGGCCGATGACCAGGTAGCCGGTGCCCTCCACGTCGATGACGTCGGTGGAGTACTCGATACCGGCGTCCCGCTTCATAATGAGGGTGGGCTCTAGCTGGCCCAGCTCGTGGATGTTAATAATACGGGTCTCTGAATACTCGGAGTTTGAAGAGGTAATGACCACGTGGGTGCGGGAGGACGACATGCCGGCTCCCAGCCAGAGCCCGTTGTCGTCCTCGCGGTAGAGGGCAAAATCTTCAGACGAACTGGTGCCGATAGCGTGGGCGCGCACCTCATAGGGGCGCCAGGACTCATCGGCTACCGAGTAGATCAGGTGCTTAGCGCCGGAGGCAAAGAAGGCGCCAGCGAAGACGTCCTCAATCTTTTCCTCCAGAATCTCACCGGTGTCAAGGTTCTTGAAGTACTGGGTGTAGCGCTCGTCGCCCGAGTCATCAACACCGAAGGTCAGCAGGGAGCCGTCGCGGGTGACCTGGAAGGAACCCAGGGAGAAAAAGGCCATGTCGCGGGCAAACTCGTTACAGTCCAGCACGACCTGCTCGCCGTCAAGCGGCTCACCGGGGCGGACGACCGGCGGCTGGTAGCGCTCTTCAACGCTGCCCTCTGTAAGGGCGGGGACGCGGCACATTACCGGGTACTGCTCACCGGCAACCGTGCGGTTAAAGTACCACCAGGCCCCGCGGCGCGAGGGCACCGACATATCGGTGAGCTGGGTGCGCCCCTTAATCTCTTCAAAAATAGCGTCGCGCAGGGGCTGCTGGTCTTCTGTGACAGCTTCGGTAAAGGCGTTCTCAGCGCGTAGATGCTCTAGAACCTCGGTGCTTTCCTTATCGCGCAACCACTCATAGTGATCAATAAAAATATCACCGTGATGGGTGCGCTCAACGGGTACACGCTTGGCAAGAGGAGGAGTCAGAGACATCATCAGCCCTTTCGTAAAAACTCGCTTCCCACCATTCTAAATGACGCTCATAGAACGTAACGTACGCAATACAAGGACACATGCTGAAACTTTAGAGCCCTTTCTTGACGGTCCCCGGGTGAGCCAGCCAGACTAGAGACAGGTCAAGAGAACCAGCGCTAAGCCCCAGCTAGCTGGTCGGCAACCCTCCACTCGCGGTGGGGTGCCCTGGGTGATGACCGGGCGTACCCACCGAGAACCAGGTACGCAAGCGCGGGACCGATGTGCCTCTATCTTCTGCGAGGGCATCAGATTCTTTTCCTCCCTACCCGGGCGGAAGATACGGCATGCGGCCCGTTTCACTGAAAAGACAACCACTGAAACATCATGGAGTAACCGCATGACCACCGAGAACACCGTTCCCACCCCCTCCAACCCCGCCGGCTGGAAGTTCGAAACCCAGCAGATTCACGCAGGCCAGGAACCCGATGCGGCAACCGGCGCCCGTGCCCTACCCATCTACCAGACCACGTCCTTTGTCTTCAAGGACTCCGCCCAGGCAGCAGGTCGCTTCGCCCTCTCAGAGCTGGGCCCCATCTACTCCCGCATCAACAACCCCACCCAGGAAGCCGTTGAAAACCGTATCGCTGCCCTCGAAGGCGGCGTCGGTGCCCTGCTGCTGGCCAGCGGCCAGGCAGCCTCAACCTTCGCGATTCTGAACATTGCAGGAGCCGGTGACCACGTTGTTGCTTCCCCCTCCCTTTACGGCGGCAGCTTCAACCTGCTCAAGTACACCCTCAAGAACCTGGGTATTGAAACCACCTTCGTCGATGACCCCGCCGACCCCGAGTCCTGGCGAGCAGCAGCCCGCGAGAACACCAAGGCCTTCTACGCAGAAACCCTGCCCAACCCCCGCGGCGACGTCCTCGATATCGAAGCTATCTCGGGTGTAGCCCACGAGGTTGGTGTGCCCCTCATCGTCGATAACACCATTGCCACCCCCTACCTGCTCAACCCCATCAAGCACGGTGCTGACGTGGTCATCCACTCCGCCACCAAATACCTGGGTGGCCACGGCACCTCGGTCGGCGGCGTCATCGTAGACTCCGGTAACTTCGACTACGGTGCCTACCCCGACAAGTACCCCCTCTTCAACCAGCCCGACGAAAGCTACCACGGCCTGGTCTACGCCCGCGACCTCGGTGCGGACGGTGCCTTCGGAGTCAACCTCTCCTACATCCTCAAAGCCCGCGTCTCCCTCCTGCGCGACCTCGGCTCCTCCATCTCACCGACCAACGCCTTCAACATCGCCATCGGCCTTGAAACCCTCTCCCTGCGCGTAGAACGCCACGTAGAGAACGCCCTCAAAGTCGCCCAGTTCCTCAAAGACCACCCCCAGGTCGAATCGGTCACCTACTCCGGCCTGCCCGATTCCCCCTACTACGAACTGGCCCAAAAGTACCTGCCCAAGGGGGCTGGCGCCGTCCTCGGCTTCACCCTCAAGGACGCCGACGCCGAAACTGCCCAGAAATTCGTGGACTCCCTCTCCCTCCACTCCCTGCTGGTCAACATCGGTGACGTGCGCTCCCTGGCCGTACACCCGGCGTCCACCACTCACAGCCAGTCCACCACCGAAGAGCTTGAAGCCATCGGCATCAACCCCGCCTTCATCCGCCTCTCGGTAGGTATCGAACACATCGACGACATCCTCGCCGACCTCGAACTCGGTTTCACCGCTATCCGCTAAGGAAAGGTAGCCCAATGACGACCGCCCGCCCCGCTGAGACCACCCCCACCCGTACCGACGGCGTCCTCACCTACGCCAAAGTCGGCGATCTGACCCTTGAATCAGGGGCAGTGCTGCCCGACGTCACCATCGGCTACGAAACCTGGGGAACCCTCAATGAGGCGGGCGACAACGCCATTTTGATCCTGCACGCCCTGACCGGAGACACCCACGTCTCGGCAGGGCGGGTAGGGGCGGACGCTAGCGAGCAAGACCGCGCCTACGCCGAAGCCGCCGGTTGGTGGCCCACTGCCGTCGGCCCCGGCCGCGTCATCGATACCGACAAATACTTCGTCATCTCACCCAACATGCTCGGCGGCTGCTACGGCACCACCGGCCCAGCCTCACCCGCCCCGGCCAGTATCGACCCCGAACAAAAACCCTGGGGCTCCCGCTTCCCCCTCGTTACCATCCGCGACGGCGTCCGCGCTGAAAAACGCCTGCTCGACCAGCTCGGCGTTACCTCCCTCCACCACGTCATCGGCGGCTCCCTTGGCGGTGCCCGCGCTGCCGAATGGGCCGTCACCTACCCCGAGCTCGTCCGCTCCTGCGCCGTCATCGCCTCCGGCCCCGCCGCTACCGCCGAACAAATCGCCTGGGGCCACATGCAAAACCTGGCAATCCGCCAAGACCCTGCCTTCGCCGGCGGCGACTACTACCCCGGCCCCGGCCCCGTCACCGGCCTGGCCCTGGCCCGCCGCATTGCCCACACCACCTACCGCTCCGCCGCTGAACTCCACTTCCGCTTCGGCCGCGACGCCCAAGACGGACACAACGTCCTGCACCCCCTCACCGCAGACCGCGGCCGCTACCAGGTCGAAAACTACCTCGACCACCACGGCACCAAACTCACCAACCGCTTCGACGCCAACTCCTACCTGGCTATCAACGAAGCCCTACTCTCCCACGATCTTGGCCGCGACCGCGGCGGCCTCGAAAAAGCCCTCGCCCGCACCACCTGCAACTGGACCATCGCCTACGTCGACTCCGACCGCCTCTTCTTCCCCTCCGACTCCCACATCCTGGCAGCCTCCCTGCCCAACCCCGTAGAGCCAGCCGTCATCCACTCACCCTGCGGCCACGACGGCTTCCTCATCGAACACGAACAGCTCGAAAGAATCCTCGCCACCAGCATCGAAACCCAGGACGCCGCCGACGAAGCAAAACCGCGGGAGCGCAAGCACCTGTGGGCAGTGGCCTAAGGCTGGCTCTGCCGGTGGTAAGTTGGGGGTTATGAACCAGTACACTGTTGAATATTCAAAGGCAGAACCCTTTCGCCGGGGTACCCACCTGGTTGTCCTTCTGCACGGCTACGGCTCCCACGAACGTGACCTGCTGGGGCTCACCCCCTACCTGCCCAGCGAAAAGGTGACCTACGCGTCCGTCCGCGCGCCCCAGCCCGTCGGCTACCCGCTACCAGCTGATGCTGACTCCGCCTACATCGAGAGCCCCGCCATGGGCTACCAGTGGTGGCCCCTCAACCAGCAACTAGACACCGTGGGCTTTACCGCCATCGAACTGGCTGTCGACTATCTGCTGGGCTGGCTCGAACCCATCGCCGCCGACTACAGCAGCGTGACCCTGCTGGGCTTCTCCCAGGGCATGGCCCTTGCCACCTCGGTGGCCCGCGCCCGCCCCGATCTCATCAAGGCCGTGGTGGGGCTCTCCGGCTACGCCGTGGCCGGGGGAGAGTACTACTTCAAGGACGCCCAGCTAGCGGACGAGCCCCTGCCCCTCTTCTGGGGGCGCGACGAAGCCGACCCCGTCATCACCCCCGACAAAATTGCCTACACCCAGGAGTGGGTAGCCGGCCACACCGCTCTCACCGCCCAGACCTACACCGGCATCGGGCACGGAGTCGCTGCCGCAGAACTCACCCACATCACAGCCTTCCTCAATGAGAAAGTGCTTGCCGAATAATGATGTGTAAGGACTGCGGGCTCGCCTTTAACGGGCTAGGGGAGCCCGCAAATCAAACGCGAAAATAATTGCCTGGGCTAGCTGTTTTTCCTGAAGCTCCGTGAGGTAACCAATCGTCCGCCCTAGGGCGTCCTGACGGATCGTCAGGATGTTATCCACAGAAATAGCGCACTCACGGTCAAGACCGTTAGCAGGTCCTAGTAAGACCTCGCTCGATAGCCCCTTGATCGTTGAGGTGATAGGGGCGATGGTCACCTTAGTCATCGCAAACCGCGTAGGCTCGCGCGTCAAAATGACCGCTGGCCTTGTCTTATCGAGATGGACTAAACAAATTTCGCGCACGATTCAACGCCTACTGCTGAGACGAAGGCGTGCTGCTGGCCCAGTCCACTAACTCGTCCAGGTCATCCTCTGGGCCCAGAGAAGCCAGAATAGCTGCGTCAACTAAAGCCGCCCGGCGTCGCCTCTCATGCTCAAGCGCCTCAGCAACAATCTCAGCGCGGCTTCTAGCCTGGCCTTCCTCAACCTCATGATCAAGAAAGGCCACTAAATCATCGGGTAAACGGACTGCAATCTGAACTGTCATAACCCGAGAATACCAATATGGGATTCGCTTGGCTAGAGGTTATTCAACCTCCACCTGCACGGTCACGCCGTTCAGCTCAACGGTATCGCCAGCATGCAGCTGACGGCCGCGCTGCTCACAAATCTCACCGTTCACCTTCACCAGGCCGTCCTGAATCACCTCACGGGCATGCACCCCGTTCTCCACCAGATTCGCCAACTTCAAAAACTGGCCCAGGCGAATCATCTCATCACGAATAAAAACAGACTCAATACTCATACCCACCACTCTACCCGCGCCCGCACCCAGGCACCCAGGTGCGGTAGGCTTAAAGACGTGTGCGCCACCCTGGCCCACCTATCTTTAACATCCAAGCACGCCACAACCGGTGGCGCAGGCTCATAGGAGACACCAACACATGGCACCGAAGTCCAAACTCGACAACGTTATTTCACTGGCCAAGCGCCGCGGATTCGTCTTCCAGGCAGGTGAAATCTACGGAGGCTCCCGCTCAGCATGGGACTACGGCCCGCTCGGTGCCGAACTCAAAGAAAACATCCGCCAGCAGTGGTGGCAGACCTTCGTGCGCGGTCGCGAAGACATGGTCGGCCTCGACTCCGCCATCATCCTGCCCAAGGCAGTCTGGGAAGCATCAGGCCACGTAGCCACTTTCACCGACCCCCTCGTCGAATGCCTCTCCTGCCACTCCCGCCACCGCCAGGACCACCTGATTGAAGCCTTCGAAGCCAAGAAGGGCCGCGCCCCCGAAAACGGCATGGACGACATCGTCTGCCCCAAGTGCGGCACCAAGGGCCAGTGGACCGAACCCCAGAACTTCTCCGGCCTCATGAAGACCTACTTGGGCCCCGTCGACAACGAAGAGGGCCTGCACTACATGCGCCCCGAAACCGCCCAGGGCATCTTCGTCAACTTCAACAACGTCGTCACCGCCGCCCGCAAGCGTCCGCCCTTCGGCATCGGCCAGATCGGCAAGGCCTTCCGCAACGAAATCACCCCCGGCAACTTCATCTTCCGAACCCGCGAGTTCGAACAGATGGAAATCGAATACTTCGTGCACCCCGACGACGCCCCTAAGTACTACGACCAGTGGATTGAAGACTGCTGGAACTGGTTCGTAGACCTCGGCATCAACCCCGACAACATGCGCAAGTTCGACGTGCCCGAAGACGACCGCGCCCACTACTCAGCCGGCACCATGGACCTCGAATACCGCTTCGGCTTTACCGGCTCCGAATGGGGCGAACTCATGGGCGTTGCCAACCGCACCAACTACGACCTCGGCGTGCACAACGAACACTCCAACGCCAAGCTCGAATACTTCGACCAGGGCACTGGCGAACGCTACGTACCCTACGTTATCGAGCCCTCCTTCGGTCTGACTCGCTCCATGATGGCCTTCCTCGTCGACTCCTACGTCGAAGACGAAGCCCCCAACACCAAGGGCGGCGTCGACAAGCGTACCGTGCTCAAGCTCGATCCGCGCCTGGCCCCCGTCAAGGCAGCCGTCCTGCCCCTGTCCAAGAAGGAAGACCTCGTCCCCACCGCCAAGAACCTGGCCAACGAACTCCGCCGCAACTGGAACATCGACTACGACGACGCCGGCGCCATCGGCCGCCGTTACCGCCGCCAGGACGAAATCGGCACCCCCTTCTGCATCACCGTCGACTTCGACACCCTCGAAGACCAGGCCGTCACCATCCGCGAACGCGACACCATGACCCAGGAACGCGTCTCCCTGGACCAGGTCACCGCCTACCTGGCAGCCAAGCTGACTAAGTAGGTATCTATAGGTACATAAAAGGACGGACGCGCGTTCGCCTGCTGACCCTCTTGGGGCTCGCGCTGGGGCGCTCACCCCAATTCACGCCAGCCCCGAGCCAGCAGGCTCTCCGCACGTCCGTCCTTTTCCTATACCTCCAGCACCTTCGGCGCTAGATTTCTACTCGCTTCAAATCCAGTGTCAGGTGGCCCGCGACCGAGCGGGCGGCCTCCCAGTCACTGCGCAGAACCGACTTGATGACCGCATCGTGGTACTCGCCGTCAATCAGAAAAGCCTCGCGGCGGCGTCCTTCCGCTACAAAACCGCAGGAGGTATAAACATGCTTGGCGCGTTCGTTGAAATCCAGCACCTCCAGCTCAATGCGGTGCAGGCCCAGCGTCTCAAAACCGTAATCCACCATCATCTTCGTGGCCTCAGTGCCGTAGCCCTTATTCTGGCCAGCCCGCCCAATCGCAATCCGGTAATTCACCGAATTATTATCAGGGTCGTACTCATTGAAAACAACCTCACCGACATACTTCTGCTGGTCCAGGGCAAAAACGGCCAGGTCCAGACGGTTCTTCTTCTCATTGCGACGGGAATACCACTCGCGGGTCATCGCCTCCTCAAAAGGGTGAGACTCGGTTGAACGAGAATGAACAGTGCCGGTCTTAATCAGAACCTCCGGCTCCTGCAGAATACCAATCATGGCATCAATGGCCTCGGCGTCGAAGGGACGCAGCTCAATGCGGGAACCTACGAGGGTGGGCTTGTGGGCAAGGGGAGAAGTCATAACACCACGCTAAACAATAGAGTCAAATAAACTTTAAGCCCTTAAAGTCTAGCCGGTAACGGGCTGGTGAAATCAAGGTGCGGCCCGGGCGGTTCACGCTCAGCGTGCGCGCCTTTTACCCCGCGGACGCCCGCAACTTAGGCAGGGGCGCTAAAGTAGATGGGTACACCCCACCGGCTACCCGAAAGGCACCACCGTGAGCACTGCCGAGAATACCTACACCCTACGCCCCTGGCGAGAGGGCGACACCCTAGCCCTGCTCGAATACTGGCACGATGCCGAAAACCGGCAGGTAGCCGCCTTCCGCTCGTCCTTCGGGCCCGACTCAGACACCCGCTTCTCCCGCACCCTCGTCGCCGAGCACCAGGGCGTTCCCGTAGCCGCAGGTACCGTTTACGAGACCGACCTGCACCCCAACCGGCTCTGGTCCTACATCGAAGTAGCCCCCGAGCATCGCCGGGCAGGCCTGGGCAGCCTGCTCCTAGAGGCCCTGAAGGATGCCGCCGCCTCAGCCCCCAGCGGCACCGTAGCTCTGCGCGCCAAGGTAGAACCGGCCTCCACCGGTCTCGACTTTGCCTCTGCTCGCGGTTTCACGGTCGCCCAGCGCTCGCGCATGGTCCGCATCGAAGCCGGGGCGGTGCCGTCCGTACCCTTGCGCCAAGACGAATCTGAACGCATTACCCAGGCCATCGAAGACCTGGCTACCGGGTCTGTCGCACTTACCCAGCGTTTCTGGGAGTTCTACCGGGCTGTGCACACCTGGGATGAGCCCGCCGACCTGCCCATCGGCCGTGTTAACCGCCTCTTCCTCTCCGACGAAGCTGAGGCCCTGGGTGCTGTGGTGCTGCGCGATGACGTACTTCGTGCCCAGGCGAACGGGAAGAAGGGCGACATTATCGCCTTTGCCGTGAGCTACCGCCCCATCGAGGTAGATGCCGGCCAGATGCCCGTCTCTGAAGATGATGCCACCGAAATTACCATTGGCTACCGGGTGGGGCACCCCGGCGCCCGCGAAGCTATTATGCAGCTGCTCTCGGTGCTGACTGGCTCCTACGCTGTGCAGATCGAGGTCGATGATTCTATGGAGGATCTAGCCGTGCTGATTGACCAGTTGCTGAAGATGGGGGCTGCCACCGTGACCAGTGAGTCCCTGGTGCTGGTTGACGGCTAAGCAACCATGGACGATACACGTGTAGAGAGAATCTTGCGCGTGGTTGAGCGTGTGCCTGCCGGGCAGGTTGCTACCTACGGGGATATCGGCGCCGTAGCCGGTGAGTCTCCCCGACTGGTGGGGCGCGTGTTGGCGACCTGGGGATCGAATGTGCCCTGGTGGCGGGTCTGCAATGCCCGCGGTGAGATACCGGGGCACCTAGAGCAGGCGTACTCCCATTGGCAGGACGAGGGCACCCCGCTACGAGCGGACGGGCGGGTCGCTCTGGGCGCTGCCCGTATGGACGCGGACGCCCTGGCCCGTCTCTCTGCCCCGCGGTTAGCTGAGCTGGGGGAGGGATAAGCAGGAGCTAGACGCCGATGTCGCGGGCTTTGCGTTTACGTTGATGAGATCGCTCAGAATGCAGTGTTATCCAGTAGCTGATAAGGACAAAGGTAACCGTTTGGAATGGAACTACGTCGGCAAATAGCTGAAAAATAAACCAGACAATCCAGCTAATAAGGATGGCGCCGAGGAGATTCAACGGCCGCCAACTCATAGGCGAGTCTTTAGATACTCGATTGAAGTGCTGCGATATGAGCACGCCGATGGAAAGTATCGCGAAAGAAATCGGCGCGTCAATAAAATCTTTGCTGACTGCCCAAACAAGTAGCGAATGAAGTAGCAATAGGGCGAAGACAAGCAAGGGCTTATATATGGTGTTGTTACCAGGGGAGTTCTGCTGAATCGTCATTGAAGATCACCAATCCTGTTACTTTGCGGGCTGAGTTGAAAGAGAGTTGGCCGACCGGCTCACCATTTTCGTGGCGTAGCCGGTAGGTGAGTACAAAGCCGGAGCCTGCCTGCTCTACCACGGTCTTTTTGACCTCAATAAAGGGGCCGCATGCCTCAAGTACCTGCTGCCAGGTTTTCAGAATCTTGCGTTTAGACAGTAACCGGGCGGTGGTGTAGGTCATGTGGCTGTGTACATGCTCAATGTCTTCGTGGGCAAGTGCGGCAAAGAGGGCCTCGGTGACTTGTTCCAGTTCCACCTGAATCTGCGAGAGAGACCGGGCATTGTAGACGGTCTCTGAAAAGCGCTGGGCAGCAGCCTGCTTAGTCACTCCGATAGCCGAACCGATGAGCTGCCAGGTGGCGCCGCCTGCGCGAGCCGCCTGCACGGCGTCCTCAAGCGCACGGGTTGCCTGGCTAACCTGCTCGTTAGCGGTGCGGACGGCGGTAATGCGCGGGTCGTTGGACTGCACTGGGCCTCCTTTCTTAGGTGCGTCAAGCAATCTTGACGTATCACAAGTATGTGATTGTTCTTGGGTGTCTGTCAAGAGATTTTGACGATTCACCGATTGGGTTTGAGGTGCTGCCCATACTGGGGGTGCGTATGTGGAAAATATTTACTTTAAAACTAACCCCCTGTTACTTTCTTCCTCCATCTGTCAAAAATGACATGACTAGGCATGTCATTGGTTGGCATGCCTAGTCATGCTCTGTTGTTCACCTCAGGGTGAAATATTGTCTTTTTTCTTAAAAAGTTCGCTTAGTAGTTGCTCAGCCTGCTGAAAGTATGTATGGTTATGAACAGTTGCTCAGCCTACTGATAGCGCTCATAGGGAGCGCAGGGCTGACGTAACACCCCGTACTGAGAGTCGCAAAGAAAGGCAACAGCTCATGGCTACCAACGAAACCATCGAAACCCTGCGTAACAGCACTGTATTCGGCACCGACGGCGAAAAGATCGGCAAGGTAGGCGAGCTCTACCTCGACGCCCAGACCGGCGAACCCACCTTCGTCACCGTCAACACCGGTTTCTTCGGCACCAACGAATCCTTCATCCCCGTGGACAAGGCCCGCTACGCAGGCGAAGAAATCCACGTTCCCTACACCAAGGAATTCGTCAAGGGCGCCCCCAACATCGCAGAAGACGGCGAACTCTCACCCGCTGAAGAGCAGCGCCTCTACGAGTACTACTCACTCACCGCAGGCACCGCAACCGCTGGCACTGCCACCGCAGGTGTGGCTAACACCGAGCGTCCTGCCACCGACGCCCACGCAGCCCAGGCCACTGCAACCGCCGAGAACGGCGACGTTGTCGCTCACGAAGAGCGTCTGAACGTCGGCACCGCAACCAGCGCAACCCAGACGGGCCAGGTCCGCCTGCGCAAGGTCGTCCGCACCGAAACCGAAACCGTTGAGGTTCCCGTCCGCAAGGAAGAAATCGTTGTAGAGCGCACCAACCTCAAGGACGGCGAAGTAGTAGAGAACTACGACTTTGACTCAGCTGAAGCTCAGGCAGACGTCACCGTCACCGCCCACGAAGAGCGCCCCGTTGTCTCCACCGAGACTGTAGCAACCGAGCGTGTCTCCGTCGGCAAGGAAGTTCACACCGACACCGAGCGCGTCTCAGCCGACGTCCGCAAGGAAGAAATCGTCGTAGAAGGCGACAACAAGTAAGTCTAGATAAAAGCCTCTAGTACTGAACCACAGCCTCACACAGGGCCCCGGGAAGAACCACCCGGGGCCCTCTGTGTTGCTCTAGCTAACAGCGCACCGGGGCCGTTTGTGCCAGAATTGGAAGGTTATGACAGAAGAGACTTTAGAGACCGGCCAGACCCCGGCCCGCGCTAAGCAGCTGAAACTGCCTCCCCTGCAACTGGGTAAGCACACCATTGACACCCCCGTGGTGCTGGCACCCATGGCTGGCGTTACTAACAAGGCCTTCCGCCGGCTCTGCCGCGACTACGGTGGCGGGCTGTACGTGACCGAGATGGTCACAGCGCGCTCCCTGGCGGAGCGCAACCCCGAGTCCCTGCGCATTATTGACCATGACGGCGACGAAAAAATCCGCTCCATTCAGATTTACGGGGTGGACGCCGTCAACGTGGGTAAGGCAATCCGCATGGTGGTCGAAGAAGACCGCGCCGACCATATTGACCTGAACTTCGGTTGCCCCGTGCCCAAGGTGACCAAGCTGGGTGGCGGCTCAGCCCTGCCTTGGAAGACCGACCTCTTTACCGCTATCGTCCAGACCGCCGTGCGCGAGGCCTCCCGCGGGGACGTGCCCCTGACTATCAAGATGCGTAAGGGCATCGACGAGGACCACCTGACCTACCTAGAATCAGCCAAAATCGCCCGCGACGCCGGGGTTGCAGCTATCGCCCTGCACGGCCGCACCGCCGCCCAGCACTACTCGGGTAAGGCTGACTGGGACTCCATCGCCCGCCTGCGCGAAGCTATCCCCGACGTGCCAATTCTGGGCAACGGCGATATTTTCTCGGCCGAGGACGCCATCGCCATGGTTGAACAGACCGGGGTGGACGGCATTGTGGTTGGTCGCGGCTGCCAGGGCCGCCCCTGGCTCTTTGGCGACCTTCAGAACGCTTTCGAGGGCTCGGAAGAGCGCCACCGCCCCTCTGTTTCTGAGGTGGCGGATATGATTTATCGCCACGCGGAACTGCTAGTTGAGACCTTTGGGGATGAGACCCGAGGCCTGCGCGAGATCCGCAAGCATGTGGCCTGGTACTTCCACGGCTACCCGGTGGGCGGCAAACTGCGCGCCAAGATGTCTACCGTGCCCACCCTTGAGGCCTTCCGCGAGTACCTGGCCGAACTGGATCACTCCATCGGCTACCCCGGTGCCGCTGTTGAGGGACCCCGTGGCCGAGCTGGCAACCCCAAGAAGCCTCACCTACCCGACGGCTGGCTGAACTCCCGCGTCCTGGGGGACGCCGAGCGTCTGGGTCTGGTGGATGCTGAACTGGATATCAGCGGCGGTTAGGGGAGCGGACGCCCGGGCCCGACTAGTCCATGTCGGGCGGTGGAGGGTCGGTGGGAGTTTTGCCCTTCCACAGGTTCATGTCCCACATGATGGAGAAGGGGCTCATCATATGGAGGCTATGAAAGACAGCTCCGCACTCTTCGCCGTAGATGTCGCTGTTTGGGTCTGATGCGGCGATGGCCCGCACCGCCGTGATGTTGAGGCCGATGACGAAAATCAGTAGGAGAAGCCCGAGTATCCACTCGTAGACGAGCAGGGGAACTGCTGCCATGGCGAGGAGGAGCGTGGCCCAACCTCTGAGGTTATTGCCCAGGAAGAAGTCGTGGGTGCCGAGGTAGCCCTGCCAGCAGGCTATCTGATAGGCCCTGGACTTGGTGCGGATCAGCCTTTCATACTGAAAACGCTCCAGATCGCCGTAGTTGGGTACGTACTTCTCGTTCATAGAAGACGACTGTACCTTCCAGTAGGGGGCACAAACCATAGGTTACATTGAGTGCTTACCAGAATCGCGCAGTGCCCACGACGCTGGTGGGCCCTGCGCGATTCTTGTGGACGCTAAGTGCCTGGCGGAGGGAACGGTATAACGTACACTCGCGGATGAAGAGATAGCCCTGGAGCTAAGAACACACTGGATAGAATCATGGTATGCAGATTGAACTGACGCGGTTTCGGGTTAAACCTGGCAAACGGCGCAAGGTTGATGAGTGGATGTTTTTCCTCAACGAGAACATGGAGGCTGTCAAAGAGACGCTAGAGCCTGAGCACATGTATGTTGAGACAATCTTTGCTGAAACGATTGACGGCGTCGATTACCTTTACTGGTACTCGGTGCGCGGTGAGGCAGGCTTGGAACAGAAAGTTACTGAGTCTGAGCACTGGTTAGATGAAAAGCACGTCGAGTACTGGCGTGAATGCATTGATTCTACTTACCCACCGCAAGACCTGTCGCCGCGTGTGCACATGCTGCCTGACCGCGTCCTTGCATCCATGAAGCCTCTACCCCAGTAAACAGTGCTTACCAGAATCGCGCAGTGCCCACGCCGTGTGTGGGCGCTGCGCGATTCTTGTAGACGGTGGGTTCGCGGCGCACGCCCGGACGGACGCGCCCGCCTTCCCGCCGCAGGTCAGGGAGGTAGGCGAGGGGCGCCCTGCCTCAGCTTGGGCCTACCCTCTAGACTTAAAGGCATGAGAACCCACACCCTCAGCCCCGAAACCCCGGCCGATACCGCAGAGATCCGCGATGTGCTCCTGGCAGCCTTTGATACCAGCTATGAAGCTGATCTGGTGGAAGCCCTGCGCGGCAACCCCAATGCCTGGGAGCCGGGAATCTCCCTCACCGCCCGTGACGCCACCACCGGTGCCCTCGTCGGCTATGTTCTCATCAGCCGTTGCTGGGTAGGCTCCTGGCCTGCCTATGCTCTTGCGCCGCTGGCCGTCCACCCTGATTACCAGGGCAGGGGAGTGGGTACCGCCCTTACCTTTGAAGCGCTGGCACGCGCACGCGCGTCCGCCCAGATCAGCAATGCACCCACCAGCCTGCTGGTGCTCGGAGAACCCACCTACTACAGCCGCTTCGATTTCGTGCCGGCAGCCCGCCACGGGGTGCGCGCCATCATCGACGGTATCGAGCCCGCCACCCTAGCTGAAGCCCTGCAACTGATCAACCTCACCCCTGACTTCCCACCCATCTCAGGCGAGGTCACCTGGCCCGCCGAATACGGCCTCGACCAGGGTGATGACCTCTAAACTGGAATCCCAGGCCTAGATTGAACCGGTAGAGAAAAGACGAGATCCATGAGCAGCACCTTCACCCCCGAACAGGCCCCCACCCCCGGCTATAGCGCAGCGGACGCCGAACGCTGGGTTCCCGAACATCACAAGTTTGTCTACCGCTCGCCCTTTGAACGCGACCGGGCCCGTGTGTTGCATTCCGCGGCCCTGCGCCGTCTCGGTGCCAAAACCCAGGTGGTTGACCCCGATACCGACGACTTCGTGCGTACCCGCCTGACCCACTCCCTCGAAGTTGCCCAGATTGGCCGCGAGCTGGGGCGCATGCTGGGCTGCGACCCCGATGTGGTCGATACCGCCTGCCTCTCCCACGACCTCGGCCACCCGCCCTTTGGGCACAACGGTGAAACCGCCCTCGACCGGCTAGCGGCGGACGCCGGTGGGTTTGAGGGTAACGCCCAGACCCTGCGCCTGCTCACCCGCCTTGAACCCAAGGTGATTAGGCACGACGGCGGTTCTGCCGGGCTAAACCTGACCCGGGCGTCCTTGGACGCAACCTGCAAGTACCCCTGGACCCGCGCCAACGCCCCCGCCCGAACCGACGGCAAACCCAACCGCAAATTTGGCGTCTACACCGACGACCTGCCCGTCTTCGAATGGCTCCGCGCCGGGGCCGCTGAAGCCGGGGCTGCCCCCACCCAAAAATGCCTGGAAGCCCAGGTCATGGACCTCGCCGACGATATCTCCTACTCCGTGCACGACGTTGAGGACGCCGTCTTCGGTGGTCACGTGCAGCTCGATGACCTGAAAAAGGCGGACGCCCGCCAGCAGGTTTTCGACAAAACCCGGCTCTGGTACCTGCCCGGGGTCGAGGACGCCACCCTCGACAAAGCCCTAACCCGCTTAGAGAACCTCAACCGCTGGGTGCCCAATATGACGGGGACCCGCTCGTCCATGGCGGCGTTCAAGGCCCTTACCTCTAAACTCATTGGGCGTTTTGCTGCCAGCGCCATGCTGGCAACCCGCGACGTCTACGGGGACGAACCGCTCACCCGCTACCAGGCCCAGCTGGTGGTGCCCGAAGAAACCGAGCACGAAATCGCCGTGCTCAAGGGTATAGCCACGGCATTTGTGATGGCTCCCCGCGATGCGGCAGCCGCACAGACAACCGAGGGGAACCAGCAGGAGATTCTTGAATTCCTGGTGCACGCCCTCTTTGATAACCCCAACTACCTCGACCCGGTCTTTGCCGCCGACCTACAGGAGCTGGGTCGCAATGACGATACTGCCCGTCTGCGCCTGGTAATTGACCAGGTCGCCTGCCTGACCGACCGCTCCGCGGTCGCCCTCTTCAAACGAATCACAGGAACCCACTGGGCGGTTGGAGACAAACCGCTGTGGTAGATACACACTGCTAAGGACGTGACACATGAGATACAAGAAATCCTTCAAACAGATCTTTATGGCGGCGCTGGCGAGCCTGCTCATCGGCTTGCTCGCCGGGTCACTGACCGGCCTGTGGCTTGTGGGCGTAGGCTCCTTCATCGTGACCCTGTTAATCGCGCTCTCACCGGAATCCTTCGGGCTGGGGCGCACCCGCCCGGGGCCACTCGATGACGATCTCTACAGCTAAACATATTGGTGCCCACAAGGCATAAAACTCCCGAGCCCCCGGCTTGACGCCCCCGACTAGAATTGAACCCGTGGCAGGCTTAATCAAACGAGAAGACATTGACGAGGTGCGCTCCCGCACCGACATCCGCGAAATCATCGAAGGGTACGTAACCCTCAAATCCGCCGGTATCGGCTCTTTCAAGGGCCTGTGCCCCTTCCACGATGAACGCACCCCGAGCTTCCACGTGCGCCCCCAGATGGGCACCTACCACTGCTTCGGCTGCGGCGAATCGGGCGATGTGATCAGCTTCCTCATGGAAATGGACCACACCTCCTTCACCGAAACCGTCGAAAAACTCGCCGCCCGTATCGGCTACGAACTGCACTACGAGCAGGGTAGCGGCATGAGCCGCGAAGAGGTAGGACGCCGCCAGCGCCTGCTCGATGCCCACAAGATCGCAGCGGAGTTCTTCCAAAAAAACCTCTACACCCCTGCCGCCGTTGAAGCCCAAAAGTTTCTCGGCGCCCGTGGCTTCGACCCCGCAGCCACCCAAAAATTCGGGGTTGGCTTTGCCCCGCGCGGCTGGGATAACCTGCTCAAATACCTCATGAACAAGGGCTTTACTACCGAGGAACTCCGTGAAACCGGTATGTTCTCAGAAGGGCAGCGGGGCCTCTACGACCGGTTCCGCGGGCGCATTATCTGGCCCATCCGCAACATCACCGGTGAAACCATCGGCTTCGGCGCTCGCCGCCTCTTCGACGACGACCAGGGGCCCAAATATCTCAACACCCCCGAAACCGCCCTCTATAAAAAATCACAGGTCCTCTACGGGCTTGACCTGGCCAAACGCCCTATCGCCAAGAAGAAGCAGATTGTGGTTGTCGAGGGCTACACCGACGTCATGGCAGCCCAGCTGGCCGGCATCGACACCGCCGTCGCCACCTGCGGCACCGCCTTCGGCACCGACCACATCAAAATCGTGCGTCGCCTGATCTCCGATGACGGCACCGGTGGTGAAGTTATCTTCACCTTCGACGGCGATGCCGCCGGTCAAAAAGCCGCCCTCGCTGCCTTCTCAGAAGACCAGCGCTTCGTTGCTCAAACCTTCGTCGCCGTTGCCAAAGACGGCATGGATCCCTGCGACCTGCGCCTAGCCCGCGGGGACGCCGCCGTGCGCTCCCTCATCGCCTCCCGGCGTCCGCTCTTCGAATTCGCCATCGACGCCACCCTCGCCAACTACGACCTCGGCACCCTTGAAGGGCGAGTGCGCGGCATGCGCGCCATCGCCCCCATTATCGCCGGAATCAAGGACGCCGCCCTGCGGCCAGCCTACGTACGGCAAGTTTCAGGGCAGTTAGGACTAGACGCCGCCGAAGTGCAGCGGGCCGTCAGTGCAGCGGCAGCTAACCCGCAGGCGTCCGCCAGCCAAAGGGCAGAGGCTGCAGAAGCCGAACGAGCCGCCCGCGCCGCCACAGAAGAGACCCCCGCCCCCGTAGAAGACCCCTACGAGCTACCTGACCTACGCGACCCCGCAGCGCGCACCGAGCGTGAAGCCCTCGAAATCGTGCTGCAATACCCCCAGTACCTCTCCCTCGAACAGTGGCAAGAACTAGCCACCGTGCACTGCCGCTACCGGGCCCACAGCGGCATCGCCCAGGGCATCATTGGAGCTGCTTCCACCATCGCCCCTGAGCCCGGAGCCACCTGGGTCAACACTGTGCGAGCCTATGCCCCCGAACCCGTCCACGCGCTCATCGCAGAACTCACCGTCGCCCCCATCCCAGCCCGCACCGACGAGCAACTGGTGCGCTACTCACAAGACATCCTCAACCGACTCTTCGAACAAGAAATCACCCGACAAAAATCAGATCTGCTCATGCAGCTCCAACGCCTCTCACCCCAGAGCGACGCCCAAGCCTACCGAGAAATTCAACAGCAACTCCTCACCCTCGAACTCCGCCGCCGCAGCAAAATGCAAGGCCAAGACTAAGATGTGATGTAGTTAACCCCATCTTGATTTGCACGGGGTGAAAACCCCGTGTAAAGTTATTACTCGTTGCAGCGATGGAAACAAAGCAAACAACATTCCCCCGTAGCTCAATTGGCAGAGCATTCGACTGTTAATCGAAGGGTTACTGGTTCGAGTCCAGTCGGGGGAGCAAATAAACAGCCCGGTCTTATGGCCGGGCTTTTTTGTATGCTTACGCTCTCTATCTGTGGCACTGGTCCCCAAATGTGGCGGCACCACTGCCACATTTGGGAAACAGTGCCACACTTGCTAAAGTCTTGCCTTCTAGCAACTAAGGCTGGTGGCTTCGCGCGAAGAGGCGTAGCATGTGAACTGTTGCATAGTTCATAGATAAAGGAATAGGAAATGTCTGACCAGCAACTTCTAAACGACCTCTACGCCACCGCTGCTCGAAACGAGAAAGACATCATCGCCTGGCGTCACCACCTTCACCAGCACCCCGAACTTTCAAACCGCGAGACAAAAACAGCGGCCTACATCGTTGAATGCCTCAAAGATATGGGCTTCGCAGATACTGACATACAGCAAAACATCGGCGGAACCGGAATCATCGCTACCCTGCGAGGAAGTACCCACTCAGAAAAGGCTGTTCTCTTACGGGCGGACATGGACGGCCTGCCTGTCAAAGAAGAAACCGGCCTGCCCTATGCCTCTGAAGAAGTAGATGAAAACTACCCCGGTGGCCCTTTTCCCGTTGCCCACGCCTGTGGTCACGACTGCCACGTCGCCATGCTTTTGGGTGCAGCGCGTACCTTCGCAGAGCACCGAGAGGAACTTGCCGGAACCATCTACTTCGTCTTCCAGCCAGCAGAAGAGGGGGCCCCTGTGGAAGAAGAAGGCGGAGCTGCCCACATGTTGACTGACGCGGCCTTTGACTCACTTGACCCCCAGCCAACTCTGGCCTTTGGTATGCATGTGATTCCTGCACCAAGCGGCTATGTGGGGTGGGCCTCGGGCGTGCAGCACGCTTCATCTGAAATGGTCAAGATAACCGTGCACGGTGAACAGGTGCACGGCTCATCGCCGTGGGCGGGGCGAGATCCGATGCCAGCGGCTGCAGACATCATCAGCGCCATGGGGCAAATCTACCGCCAGATAGATGCCAAAGATGCGTTTACTATTTCCATTGGCCATGTTGAAGACCAGGGGCGTTTCAACATCATCGGCGAAAAAGTAACCCTCTGGGGCACCGTGCGCTGTCTCAAAGACGGACT
Source organism: Rothia nasimurium (assembly GCF_928381415.1). Taxonomy (GTDB): domain Bacteria; phylum Actinomycetota; class Actinomycetes; order Actinomycetales; family Micrococcaceae; genus Rothia; species Rothia nasimurium_H. The sequence continues at coordinate 113,114 of NZ_CAKMSF010000002.1, read as the reverse complement.
GATAGACGCCGTCAACACCAAGATTGCCCGTACCGCTACCCACATCGCAGAAGCCTACGACTGTACCGCTACTGTCGAGTTCTTACAGCAAATTCCGGCTGTGGTGAATGCGCCTGAAACGGTTGAAGCCTTGCGCCCTGCTTTGGAAAGCGCAGCGGCAGACCCGGATCATGTCTTTGCAGCGCCAGCGTCACTGGGATACGACGACGTCTCTGAGTTCATTAACCGGTACACCGGTATGTACGCCCTGCTCGGTGTGCAGGACGTGAAGTTCGGCTCGGGTGCAATGCCAGAACCTGTGGACGGCGGACGCGGTTTTGCTCCCAACCACTCACCGCGTTTCTACGCTAATGATGAAGCCCTCATCACCGGCGTCCGAATGCATCTTGCGGTTGCACTGACCCATCTCGAAACAGCGCAAGGCTAAGAACCAATAATCGCATCACAAATCGGGGGCGCAGTCGCCACAAGCCCTTAAAAGCCGGTAAACTTACTATTTGGTACACGTAATACGCAAGCACGCTTATCGACACATAGAGAGGTGGCACATGACCACTCCCAACGACCTGAACGGCTCACGCCGAGCCCAGGGTCTGCGCGCCGGCTTCAATAACATCAAAGCTAGCGTTACGAACGTGGCTGACGCAGGCAAGGTGCTCACCAACCTGGCCCCTAAGCAGCTCAAAGATGAAATCCAGATCGCCAAGATTGAGGTCAAAGAAAAGGGCATCGCCCTGGGCAAGGGCGCCGCGGTTGCCGCAATAGCCCTGGTCTTTGCTCTCTTCATGGCTATCGCCCTGGTCATCCTGGCCTACGTTGGCCTGGCCTCCATCATGCCTAACTGGGCGGCAGCTCTGGTTCTGTTCGTGCTCTTCCTGCTCCTTGCCGGCATTGCCGGTCTGGTCGGCTTCAAGATGATCAAGGCCCAGCTGCCCTTCAAGCCTGAATCAGCTATCTTTGGTCTGCTCTACGACCTGGGCGTGCTGAAGGAAGGCTCCGCCATGACCTCCAAGCGCCTCAAGCGCGAGCAGGCTGAGAAGGCAGAAGCCAAGAAGGCCGAGCAGAAGTCAGAGGAGAAGAAGGACGGCGGCGAGCAGCAGGCACCTGCTACCCCCGCCCCCAGCAAGGAACAGCTCCTGCAGCGCACCAAGCAGCGCCGCGAGCACCTCAAGACCCTGCGCGACGACATCGAGACCTACTCACGCGACGTGCAGGCCGGTGCCCAGGGCCTGGTGCAGAACGCCAAGACCTCCGCAAAGAACGCTCCTGCAACCGCCGTTGACGGTGGCAAGAAGCTGGCCGCAAACGCCTCGAACCCCGAGACCCTGCAGGCCCACTGGAAGTCCTTCGCAACCCTGGCAGCTTCCCTGGGAGCCTTCTTCGTCTTCCTCGGCAAGCTCATTAGCCGCCGCAAGTAAGACCCTGCCCTGCCTCAGATGAGGCGGCACAAGCGTCCTTGCACCCAGGCCCGCCCCGGCAGAACCGCCGGAGCGGGCCTGGCTTTTTGGACCAGTAGGGGCGCGGACGCCTGTGAGCCCCGTCGAATCCGCCGCCGGGCTGATGCAGAGCTACCGAAAACCCTGTAAGGTCAGTGTGACACTGAACAAAGAGACCTCGAAAGGGCCCCTGCATGGCTGATCAGCCCCTGACCGTCCTCATTGGCGCCGATACTTACCCGCCCGATATCAATGGGGCCGCTCAGTTCTCATCCCGTCTTGCTCACGCTCTGGCCGAACGCGGCCATACCGTACATGTGATGGCACCCAAGCAGGAAAAAGGCGTCACCAGCCGTCACACGGTAGACGGCATCGTCGAGCACCGCATGCGCTCGCACAAGGTAATTACCCACCCCTACATGCGCCTGAACTTCCCCTGGGAAATTTACGCCGAGGCAGACCGCCTGGTGCAAGAGATTCAGCCCGATGTGATTCATATTCAGTGCCACTACATCATTGGCCGAGTTTTAGCTCGTGTAGGTGCTAAACGCGGTGTGAGAGTTATCGCTACCAACCACGTGATGCCCGAAAACATCACCCCCTTCTTACCGTTCGGTAAGGCTGGTAATGAGCTGGTGGTTAAGGCGTCGTGGGTTGATATGCGCCGGGTTCTCAACCGGGCTGCCGTAGTCACCACTCCCACCCAAATCGGTGCGGACGCCATGGAAAGCGCCGGTAAGTTCCGTCGCCCGGTGATGCCGGTATCTAACGGTATTCAGAGCTCTGACTATGAGCTTGCTCCGGGTGAAGTAGTCGAGAAAGCTGCTGATGAGCTAACGATTTTCTTTGCCGGGCGCCTGGCCGTTGAGAAGAATATCGATGTGCTCATTGAGGGTTTTTCGCTTCTTCATGCTGAGCTGCGGCAAAAAACTGTGCTTGAGATTGCTGGAACCGGCGAGATTCTTTCTGACTTGCAGGTCAAGGCCGCAGAATGCGGTGTGGCTGACCGGGTGCGTTTCTTGGGGTATGTGTCCGATGAGGAACTTCGCGCGGGCTACCTGCGCGCCGACGTGTTCTGCCAGCCCGGTACAGCTGAGCTTCAGTCGCTCGTGACCCTAGAGGCTATGAGCGCCTCAAAGCCGGTGGTGTTAGCTAACGCCCTGGCTCTGCCTCACCTGGTGGATCCGGGAAACAACGGTTACCTTTTTACACCGGGCGATACCGTTGAGCTGGCTGCTCGGCTAGCTGATATCTTGAGCTTGCCCGCTGAAGAGCGCAAGGCCATGGGGGAGTGCTCCCACCAGATGGTAGCCCGCCATGCCGCTGAGAAAACTTGGGAGACCTTTGAATCTCTGTACGTGTCTGACAACTTGTATCGAGAGTTTCTTGACGGTAGGTGCTAGGTTTATCGAAGAAGCCTAGAAATACCATATAAACACACTACTAGAGGTAACCATTTTGTTCTCTCTCTCTCTCTCTCTCTCGTCTTAAGAAAGTAACCACTGCCTTTGTAACGACTGGTCTGGCTGTTAGCGCTTTAAGCCTTGCACCAATATCAGAAGCACAAGCCGTAACTACGAATCGGACCTTCGCTACCTTTTCTGCTTACGGTACAAGCTCTCAATACCACGTCTATGCCAACAATATTGACTGGTCACGGCCGGTAGGAGTGGTTTTCTACCTTGATGGTGACTACTGGACTTCAGATCAGTCCAAAGTCTATTTCCCTAACAATGCGGATTTAACTGCGATGGCTCGGGTAGCTAACCAACGGAACATGGTCTTTGTTCCTGTTATCTCACCTGATAAAGACGCTTCAGGCGACGGCATAACCTGGTGGCAGTCGATGAACTACAACGGTGACTGGTTCCGTGCTTTCGCCCAGAACTTTATCGAGTCAGCCGGTATTGACCGGTCTAATGTCTGGACTATTGGCTATTCAGGTGGCGCCGAAATCACCGGTTTTGAACTATTAGCGGACCGGCAAGATTCATGGCGTAGCGGTGGCGGATCCATCATGGTTGGTGGCGGTAACAGCAACGGTATGCAGACGTGGCCTTCCTCCGTGGCAAAGAACTTTTCGCTTCGCTGGTATGTAGGTGAGTTGGATGGCAAAGGCGTTACCTGGCCATCAACCTGGTCAGCTTTAGGCGCTGCTCAGGACGGGTATCGCGTGTATAAATCAGCTGGCTTCAATAATGCACAGCTCACAATTTTGCCAGCTACTACCCACTACAACTATAACTTCGCATCCATTCTTGATAACGCTCTTCCCCAGCGTCCTGCAAGTTCCCCGTACGCTCTCATCGGCGCTATCGGTGCCTACTACTACGCCCACGGAGCAGCTGCCACTTTTGGAACGCCTACCAGTGCTGAATTTCCCCTGCGCGATGGTGGTGTAGGCCAGACCTTTGCAAAAAACTACACTATCTACTGGACCCCGCGGACCGGGGCCTACCCTGTTTATTTCTCAGGTGGTATTGGTGCAAGGTACCGAGCTGGTGGTTATGAGAACGGGTACGGGTACCCGGTTTTTGCTGAGACTGCTATTGCCGGTGGAGCCATGCAGAAGTTTGCCCTTGCTGATGGGCGTCGGTTTGCTTTCTATTGGACTCCTGAGCATCATCGTACCCATGTGGTGTGGGAGGCCGGTGGTATCGGTGGACGTTTTACCCGTGAGGGTGGCACTGGCACCTACGGTTTCCCCAGTGAGGATGAGAGCGCTTACGCGTATGGGGCGCGTCAGACTTTCCGCCTCAACGGGAAAGAAACTCGTTTCTACTGGTCGCCTACTACCGGAACACGGACGATGAACGGAAAGGGTGCTATTTTTAGCCGCTGGGTAGATTTAGGGCATGCTACCACTCTGGGGTTCCCTCTAACGGATGAACAGGGTATTCCTGGGGGAGCGCAGCAGGTGTTTAGGGCGCAGAATGGTTGGGAGACTAGGTTGGTTTGGTCACCGGCTACGGGTACTCGTAAGGTGGCTGCTCATGGTGCGCTTTATTGGTATTGGGTTAATAACGGCTATACAAGTACCTTGGGTTTCCCTGTAACTGATGAGACTGTGCAGGCTGATGGTAGTGTGACTTTGAAGTTTTCTAGTGGTGTTGAGCTGCGGTGGACTGAGGCTGGTGGGGTGAAACGAGTCCGCTAAGGCTCTCGCGAACCGTGACTTGCTGTTTTTGGTCTCTGCCTGACTTTTCGGTATTCTTAGAGGCAGTGCCAGTTCGCTAGAACCTGGCGCTGTGGGGCTGTAGCTCAGCTGGTTAGAGCAGGGGACTCATAATCCCTTGGTCGCGGGTTCAAGCCCCGCCGGCCCTACTATAAACGCCTTGCCTTTCTACTTTCAGAAAGGCAAGGCGTTTTTTGTACCCTACCCAGGGTGTGGGCGACACGCCCCGTTCACCGGCTATTCTCACGCAGTTCCCCCACTCTTACCTGGCGGATGCTACATTTGCTGAGGAAAGTTTCACTTTCAATCACTCGCATTCCACCTATCCCAGAGGAAACTATGTCTTTCTCCCTCAAGCGCATCACCGCGCCCGTACTCGCAACCGGTCTGCTGGCTAGCTCCCTGCTCGTTGCTGGTACTACCAGTGCTCAGGCAACCACCAACACCACCCAGTTCGCGACCTACACCTCAGAAGCTGGTGTGAGCTCCAACTACCACGTCTACGCAGAGAACATCGACTGGGCCCAGCCCGTAGGCGTTGTCTTCTACCTCGACGGGGACTACTGGTTCACCAACCAGTCCAAGGTTCATTCCCCCAACAACTCACAGCTGCTCGGTATGGCCGAGGTAGCGAATGAGCGCAACATGATTTTCGTGCCCGTTATCTCGCCCGATAAGGACGCAAGCGGCAACGGCATCACCTGGTGGCAGTCCATGGACGCTAACGGCGATTGGTTCCGCTCTTTCGCTAGCTCTTTCATTGCTGAAGCAGGCCTGGACTCCTCCAACGTCTGGACCATCGGCCACTCCGGCGGCGCTGAAATCACCGGCTTTGAACTGCTGGCTGACAGTCAGGACGCCTGGCGCACCGGCGGCGGCTCCGTGATGGTCGGTGGCGGTAACAGTAACGGCATGCAGACCCTGCCCTCAGAGACCGCCCAGGACTTCTCCTTGCAGTGGTATATCGGTTCTGAGGACGGTGTGGGCGCAACCTGGCCGATTGCCTGGTCAGCCTACGGGGCAGCAGAAAACGGCTACAACGTCTACGCAGCTGCCGGTTTCAACAACGTAGACTTCACCGTGCTACCTGGCATCCAGCACCACAACTACGACTTCCCCGTGATTCTGGAAGAGGCCCTCGACAAGGTTGAACCCAAGCTTATCGGTGGTATTGGCGCCTACTACTACGCTCAGGGTGGTGCTGATGCCTTTGGCGAGCCGGTAGCTAATGAATACAGCATTGAAGGTGGTGCCCAGCAGCTCTTCCGTGCAGCTGACGGCACCGAGACCCTGCTGGTCTGGTCAGCTGAGACCGGCATTGTTACTCCGGTAGCATACGTGCGCTCATAGCGGTGCCCCTTAACTACCTCCTCATACCGTATGCTGTGTAGAAACACACATTTGAGGGAGTAGTTATGGCCCGTTCGCCATTTTTGCAGTCCGTTGCAGGCACCTGTTCCCTGGTGCTTGCAGCGGGTTTTTTATTTGCGACCCAACCCACTGCGGCCCAGGCAGCCCCACCTCAGGGTGCAGGTGGCGACACCGCAATCCAGGGGCAGGTCAGCGGTGGCCCGTCCGCTGGCCCCGCAGGTGAAATGACCACCCGCTACCAGCCGACAGCTGAACCAGATACCGACCGTCTGGTGGTGAAATTTAAGGACGGGGTAGACGGCCAAGAACAGGCCCAGATTCTGGAAGAGGTCGCTGACGCCACTGCGGCCGTAGACACCGCAGAAGTCTCGCATGAGACAGTTGAGCAGGCCCAGGTTGTAGATGTTCAGCAGATGATGACCCCGGATGAACAGGCGCAGGTGGTTGAGCTTCTCGAAGAGCAACCTGATGTTGAATACGCTGAACCCGATTTCATCATCACAACCGGCCAGGCCGCTATTCCCCGTAATCCTCCTAGCGACCCTTACTTTGCTAGTCATCAGTGGAATATGCGAGCTATCGATGCGCCCGGTGCCTGGCGATACGCTACCGGTGAGGGCATCATCATCGGTATCGCTGATACCGGGCAGACCTGGCACCCCGAACTAGCTGCAAAGACTTTACCCGGTTATGACTTTGTCTCGGCCGATCAGAGCCGGGACGGTAACGGCTGGGACCCCAACCCCAACGATGAAGGCGACTGGGGGCCTCAGGTTCCCCGTTCTATGTGGCACGGAACCCACGTAGCTGGTATCGCTGCCGCCGCAACCGATAATGGGGCAGGAGTAGCCGGTGTAGCCCCTAATGCTCGAATTCAGCATTCCCGCATTATGGGTGTCAACGGCCGCGCCTACACTTCTGACCAGGCTGCGGGCATTGCCTGGAGTGCAGGTGTGCCCGTCCCTGGTGCTCCTGCCAACCCCACACCAGCTCACGTCGTTAACTACTCCGAAGGCTTTTACTCGGCAACCTGCTCCAAAGTATTGCAGGACGCCATCAATGCGGCTCACGCACGGAATGTTCCGGTCGTTGCGGCGGCAGGTAACTTTGGTGCAAACGCAGTTGGCACCTCACCGGCTAACTGTCTGGGAGCTATCGTGGTCGGTGCAACCGCTAACGGCAATGTGATGACAGGTTACTCCAACTGGGGGCCCATGCTTGATGTGCTGGCCCCTGGTGGTGCGGTTGGATCAGATGTCTGGTCAACTGTGAATACAGGTGCCTACACCCAGGCGGGGCCCGGGTACGGACCGCTCAATGGCACCTCAATGGCTGCCCCTCACGTGAGTGGCATTATCGCTATGATGAAGGAACGCAACCCGAACCTGACCGTAGAGCAGATTCGCACCATTCTTAAGGACACAGGATCAAACGTCAACGGGTACCGTTTTGTTAACGCTCCCCGTGCAGTTTCAGCTGTTGCAGATACCCGCGGTTTCCCGCTGATTGGTGCTATCGGAGCCTACTACTACGCCCACGGGGCAGCCGCTACTTTTGGAACGCCGACGAGTGCTGAGTTTCCCCTGCGTGATGGGGGAGCGGGGCAGAACTTCTCGCGTAATTTCACTATCTACTGGACTGCCCGCACCGGGGCCTACCCCGTGAACTTCTCGGGAGGTATCGGGGCAAGATACCGAGCCGGTGGCTACGAGAACGGGTATGGGTACCCGCTCTTTGCAGAGACTGCTATCACCGGTGGCGCGATGCAGAAGTTTGCTCTTGCTGACGGGCGTCGATTTGCCTTCTACTGGACACCTCGACACCATCGAACCCAGGTGGTGTGGGAGGCCGGTGCTATTGGCGGCCGGTTTACAGCAGCAGGTGGAACTGCACGCTATGGCTTCCCCGACACCGATGAGCAAGCTGTTCCCGGCGGCGGCGCCCAGCAGCGCTTTACGACGCCTTCAGGTGCAGGCACCCTGTTCGTATGGTCACCTACCACGGGCGCTAAGACCCTGGTGGCAGATGGCGGAATCTACTGGTACTGGGTCAATAACGGCTATACATCATCGCTGGGTTTCCCCACTACCGATGAGGTTTCCCATCCCGATGGGTCAGTGACGGTGAGCTTCACCAAGGGCGCGGTTGTGCGGTGGACCGCCGAAGGTGGGGTGCAGCGCATCCGCTAGGCAGAGAAATCATCGCCGATAGGCAGTAGCACGCTGGGGCCTTCAAGCCCTAGCAGGAGCAGGGGGTTTGTGTAATCGAGCCCCCTGCGTGCTGTTTCAGAGCCCGGGGCCGGTTCCCTCACACCCCAGTGTAGGCAAAAGCTCGGGGCGCAGTGCTGAACCTCAGAATCTAGCTGGGCGATGGCGTCCCCGGCCTGCACCCGGCTACCTACCGGCAGCGAATCAGAAACCGGTTCAAAGGACGACCGCCGCCCGTCCGGGTGCTCAAGGGTAAGCACCTGCCGGTCAACTACGGTTCCAGCAAAAACTACCTTCCCCTCATAAGGGGCAAGGACGCGCCCACCCGCTTCCAGCGCAAGGTCAACGCCGCGGTGCCCGGCAGCCCAGCGGGCAGCCGGTTTTTCAAAACCCCGAACCACGGTAAGCTGCCCCTCCACCGGGGCCTGCCAGGGTGGCGTCCGCCCCGCAAAAGCTAGCGGGGTTACTACCCCTACTAAAAGCAGGGCACAACAAACCCCCAGAAACCTCACAAGCCTTCTAGAGAGCAATACAAGAAAAGACACGATAAACCCCTTTCGGTCGGAGCCCGCCCCTTACCCCAGGTGGCGCCAACCGTAGGTTGTCTCCATCTTTACCACTGGAAACCTGCCACCACAAGAGCCAAAACCCCGGTGATTAAAGCCCAATAATGCGGTATAGTTATTGATTGCAGTTTGCCCCTGTGCCCTGCCCAAAAACAGGCAGTGCAAGGGCAAGGGGAATCCCTTTACATAGAGACCTCTCCTTGGCGAGCCGTTCACGCGAGCTTCACCCGGGATCTGACGTCGCGTAACGCGAAGCAACTAGCCTCTAGTTGATAAGGAACTTTCGGTCCGGCACATGCCGGTGAAGGTCTGAGACAGCTTCGTCACTCCAACGAAAAAGTCTGAGTGTTACCAGGGGAGCGGGCTCACGCCCACAGGTTCCACATGTAAACCGATAACTACTATGCGCGGAGCGGAGCTAGCCTGGAATCAGGGGCCCGCCCGGCACCCACACTAATAAGGAGACGACATGCCCGTCGTAACTATGCGCCAGCTTCTCGATTCAGGTGTCCACTTCGGTCACCAGACCCGCCGCTGGAACCCCAAGATGAAGCGCTTCATCCTCACCGAGCGCAACGGTATCTACATCATCGACCTGCAGCAGTCACTGGCCTTCATCGACCAGGCTTACGAAGCTGTTAAGGCAACCGTTGCTCACGGCGGCACCGTTCTGTTCGTTGGTACCAAGAAGCAGGCTCAGGAAGCCATCGCTGAGCAGGCTACCCGCGTGAACATGCCCTACGTCAACCACCGCTGGCTCGGTGGTATGCTCACCAACTTCGCAACCGTTTCAAAGCGCATCGAGCGCATGAAGGAACTCGAGCAGATCGACTTCGACGACGTCGCAGGCTCACAGTTCACCAAGAAGGAACTGCTGCTTCTGCGTCGCGAGCACGAGAAGCTCGAGAAGACCCTCGGTGGTATCCGTAACCTCACCAAGGCTCCCTCACTGATCTGGGTTGTTGACACCAAGAAGGAACACCTGGCTGTTGACGAAGCTCAGAAGCTCGGCATCCCCGTAGTTGCTATCCTCGACACCAACTGCGACCCCGACGAAGTTTCCTTCCCCATCCCCGGCAACGACGACGCAATCCGCTCCGTCAACCTGCTCACCCGCGTCATCGCGGACGCAGTTGCCGAAGGTCTGCTGGAACGCGAAAACAAGAAGGCCGGCAAGTCAGCTAACGCTTCTGAAGAGCCCATGGCTGAATGGGAGCGCGAACTGCTCGAGCAGCACGAAGCTGCCAAGGCAGAAGCACCCGCTGAAGAAGCTAAGTAAAGCCTCATAAGAGAAACGGCACCCGCCCACATTCGGTGGGTGCCGTTCTCACCTTTCTTACCGGCACCACCGGTAAGAGCCCAATAGATTTCCCTAATCTGTTCAAAATATAAGGAGTTCACCATGGCGAACTACACCGCAGCCGACATCAAGGCTCTGCGCGAAAAGACCGGCGCAGGCATGCTCGACGTCAAGAAGGCCCTCGACGAGGCCAACGGCGACCAGCAGAAGGCAATGGAAATCATCCGCGTTAAGGGCCTCAAGGGCGTCACCAAGCGCGAAGGCCGTGCAACCGCAGAAGGCCTCGTTGCTGCCCGCGTAGAAAACGGCGTTGGCTTCATGATCGAAGTTAACTCAGAAACCGACTTCGTTGCTAAGTCCGAGCCCTTCATCAAGTTCGGTAACGACGTTCTCGAAGCAGCAGTTGCCGCTAACGCTTCCACCCTGGAAGAACTCAAGGCAGCTTCTTACGAAGGTAAGACCGTCGACGAGCTCACCACCGAAGCAGGCGCCCTGCTCGGCGAAAAGATCGTTGTTCGCCGCGTAGCTCGCGTTGAGGGCGAGAACGTTGCAGTTTACCTGCACAAGACCTCCAAGGACCTGCCCGCACAGGTTGGCGTTCTGCTCGCAGTAGCTGGCGAGAACACCGAGGAAGTTGCTCACGACGTAGCCGTTCACATCGCTGCAATGAGCCCCAAGTACCTCAACTCAGACTCCATCTCAGCTGAGGACATCGAGGCCGAGAAGCGCGTTGCTGAAGAAACCGCACGTGGCGAAGGCAAGCCCGAGCAGATCATCCCCAAGATCGTTGAAGGTAAGCTCAAGGCTTTCTACAAGGAGAACACCCTGCTCGACCAGGACTTCGCTAAGGACTCCTCAAAGTCTGTAGCTGCAGTTCTCGAGGAGAACGGTGCAACCGCAACCGCTTTCGAGCGTTTCCGCGTCGGCGCCTAATACTCGTCAGGTGTGATTGAGCACCAAAAAAGCTCATAGCTCAGGGGAGCCCCGCACAGGGGCTCCCCTTTGCCGTATGCTAGAAACAAAGCGCGCAACGGATGCCGCAAAAAATTTTTGACCTTTTTCAGGAGGGCCACCATGGCAGAGTCAACCCGAACCATCCACCGCGACGACACCGGCCGTCGCCGCGTCCTACTCAAGCTCTCCGGCGAGGTCTTCGGCGGCGGTGAAGTCGGCATCTCCACCGAGGTCGTCCGCGGCATCGCAGAACAGATTGCCTCAACCATCGGCCAGGTCGAAGTCGCAGTTGTCGTCGGTGGCGGCAACTTCTTCCGCGGCGCAGAGCTCTCAGAAGCCGGCATGGACCGCTCCCGCGCCGATAACATCGGTATGCTCGGTACCGTCATGAACTCTCTTGCCCTGCAGGACTTCCTTGAGCAGGCCGGCATCGACACCCGCGTCCAGTCCGCTATCTCCATGCAACAGGTCGCAGAAAACTACATCCCCCGCCGCGCCATCCGCCACATGCAAAAAGACCGCGTCGTCATCTTCGGCGCCGGTGCAGGCCTACCCTACTTCTCCACCGATACCGTCTCAGCCCAGCGTGCCCTCGAAATCCACGCCGACGAGGTCCTCGTCGCCAAGAACGGCGTGGACGGCATCTACACCGCCGACCCCAACAAGGACCCCAACGCCGAGCGTCTCTACAAGCTCACCTACGACGAGGCCCTCAAGCGCAACATCCGCGTCATGGACCAGACCGCCTTCTCCCTCTGCAAGGACAACAACGTCACCATGCGTGTCTTCGGTATGCAGGGAGAGGGAAACGTGGCTCGCGCAATTTTAGGTGAAGAGATTGGCACTCTGGTCACTGCCTAAACGCGCCACGACCACTAGACTAGATAAAGACTACCTACACCGCGCCCACAGACGGGCACAACCCTAAAGGACTAACAACAGATGGTTGAAGAAACCCTACTCGAAGCCGGCGAAAAGATGGACAAGTCCGTCGAGGCCCTCAAGAACGAATTCGCCTCAATCCGCACCGGACGCGCCAACCCCGCCCTCTTCGCAAACCTCACCGCAGACTACTACGGTGCACCCACCCCCCTGCAGCAGCTGGCGTCCTTCCAGACCCCCGAAGCTCGCACCGTCCTGATCACCCCCTACGACAAGAGCGCCCTGGGTGCCATTGAAAAGGCAATCCGCGACTCCGACCTCGGTGCTAACCCCGCTAACGACGGCAACGTTGTGCGCGTTGTCATGCCCGAAATGACCGAAGAGCGCCGCAAGGAATACATCAAGATGGCAGGCCACAAGGCTGAAGAAGGCCGCGTTGCTGTGCGCAACACCCGCCGCCACGCCAAGACTGCTCTCGACAAGCTGGTCAAGGACGGCGAAATCGGTGAGGACGAGGGCGCACGCGGTGAAAAGGAACTCGATGCCCTGACCAAGAAGCACATCGACACTGTTGATGCGCTGCTGAAGTCCAAGGAAGCTGAACTGCTCGAGGTCTAAATCCGAATGACTGTTCAATCTCAAGAACAGCCGCCCCAGGCCTCTAAAGCCGGCAGGAACCTACCCGCCGCCATCACCGTCGGCCTCGTGCTGGGCGCGTTGCTGGCGGTGGGTTTGTTTTTCGTCCCTCTTATCCTTGTGCTCCTGGCGGCTGCTGCCGTGTCGGTAGGTACCTGGGAGGTCTGCCACGGGCTCAACCAGAAACGCGGCATGGGAATCCCCGTTATTCCTGCCGTTGCAACAGCCTTTGTCATGCCCTTTGCCGCCTACTACGGGGGCGGGTCCTGGCTAATTTTTACCGTGGTCGCCTCGATTTTGGTGCTAATTGGCTGGCGTATCGTGGGGCACCGAGACGGCATGATTATGTCGATTATGGGCTCCATCTTCGTGATGTCATGGGTACCCTTCATGATTTCCCTGGCCCTGTTGCTCTACCGCGAAGAATCGGGCCCCGGTAAGGTGCTCATGATTCTGCTCATGGCTATCGGCAACGACACCTGGGGCTACATCGCCGGCGTGAAATGGGGCAAGACCCCCATGGCCCCCAAAATCTCCCCCAAGAAAACCTGGGAGGGCTTTGCCGGGTCGATGGTGGGCTCGATTATCGTGGGCATCATCTGTTCGCTCTTCATCGGTGACCCCTGGTGGTACGGCCTGGTTGTGGCGATTTTCCTGGTCGTAGCTTCAACAGCGGGCGACCTGGGGGAGTCCATGGTCAAACGTGAAATCGGCATCAAAGATATGTCGAATATTCTGCCCGGCCACGGTGGCGTGATGGACCGCCTGGATTCCATCGTGTTCGCTATCGCCATCGGCTACGTGATTTTCTCGGTACTCTCAGCTCTCTTCTAAGAGGCAGAGGGCTGTCAGATATTTGGAGGCTCAATGAAACATCAGGCTGAATCTTCCGGTGAATTCCGCCGGGTTAGTTCCCACGAGAAGGGGTACTCGGTAGCTGCTGTAGATTCCTTCTTCACCCGCCTAGCCGACGACTATGAATTGATGCTTTCCGGCGCAGAGCTGGGCAAGGACATACATACCTCCCGGACGGTGCGTGAAGCCATCTTTGAGGGGGAGAGCGGGGGCTATGACCCGCAGGACGTCGATGCTGCCCTCGATAAGGTTGAAGACCGTTTCTGTGAGCTAGAGAAGCAACTGTATCTGCAGCGGTACGGGCAGCACACCTGGGATCAGGCGGTGCAAGAGCTACGGGAGCTCCTGCTTGGGCGTCTCGAGCGTCCTGCCGGCGAGCGCTTCCGCAGACCCGCTAAAAAGTTGACCAAGGGGTATTTCACGGCAGAAGTCGACGCTCTCTGTGACCGGCTTTTTGCTCACATGGAGGGGGCGGACGTCCTCGCCCCCGCTGATATTAGGGCGGCAGCTTTTAGCCCGGCAACGGGGGACCTCAGCTATGAGGAAACCCAGGTCGATGCCTTCTTGGACAGGGCTATTGAGTATCTGAACGATACGGCTGCTTCCAGCATCTAGGACCACTTGATAGGTGGACCACCCGAAATATTTCGGGTGGTCCACCTTTTTTAGTCTAGAGACTTGTATGTAACGTAGATAACACGCTAATGTGTGTTGAGTTACACAAAGGAGGTAGTGATGGCACACGCATCACCAGAATCTCACCAGCCTCTAATCGACGCTGAGCACGTTGATTTCAAGGCAGCTCAGAATAGCGGTGAGTTTAAAGAGCTTCGCGCAACCCACAGGTCTTTCGTCTTCCCCATGACTGTGGCCTTCTTGGTCTGGTATCTGCTGTATGTGATTCTGGCGGTGTATGCCCCCGGCTTCATGGCAACCAAGGTGCTGGGCAATGTCAATATCGGCATTATCTTTGGTCTCTTGCAGTTCGTTACCACCTTCACTATTACTGGCTGGTATGTAGCTTTCGCTAACCGCAAGCTTGACCCCCGTGCAGCTAGCCTGCGCAGCGACATTGAATCCGGCAACTATGCCCACAAGGCTCACTAAGGGGTGAACTTTTCATGACGACTACAGGAACCCTCCTCGCGGCTGAAGCTAGCACTCAGACCGTGGGCACCCCCTGGGTGAACATGGCGGTTTTTGGGGCTTTCGTTTTGGCCACCATGGTGGTGGTGCTTCGCGCCTCTAAGAACAACAAGACCGCGGCAGACTACTACGCCGGTGGGCGATCCTTTAGCGGTACCCAAAATGGTCTTGCTATCGCGGGTGACTACCTCTCGGCTGCCTCCTTCCTGGGTATTGTGGGTGCTATTGCCCTGCAGGGGTATGATGGCTTCCTCTACTCGATTGGCTTCCTGGTTGCCTGGCTGGTAGCGCTGCTGCTGGTAGCTGAGCCCCTACGTAACACCGGTAAGTTCACCATGGCGGATGTGCTCTCCTTCCGTCTGCGCCAGCGCCCCGTTCGAATTGCTGCCTGTATCTCAACTCTGGCAGTTACCCTCTTCTACCTGCTGGCTCAGATGGCCGGTGCGGGTGCCCTGGTCTCCCTGCTGATGGGTATTAGCTCCAAGGCTGGCCAGTCACTGGTCATCATTATCGTGGGCGTACTTATGATCGTCTACGTTCTGATTGGCGGTATGAAGGGTACCACCTGGGTACAGATTATTAAGGCTGTTCTGCTGGTTTCTGGCGTTGCTATTATGACCATCTGGATTCTGGCAATCTACGGCTTCAACTTCTCCGCGATGCTCGGCTCGGCGGTTGAAACCTCCGGTAACCCGGCTATTCTGGAGCCTGGCCTCAAATACGGTCTAAATGACCTGACCAAGCTGGACTTTATCTCTCTCTCCCTGGCTCTGGTCTTTGGTGCAGCTGGCCTGCCTCACGTTCTGATGCGCTTCTACACCGTTCCCACAGCTAAGGAGGCGCGTAAGTCGGTGGTCTGGGCTATCGTGCTGATCGGCCTCTTCTACCTCTTCACTCTGGTGCTGGGCTTCGGCGCTGCAGCTCTGGTGGGTGCGGATGCCATCAAGGCAGCTCCCGGCGGCGTCAACTCGGCAGCCCCCTTGCTGGCCTTCGAGCTGGGTGGTTCCCTGTTGATGGGTGTTATCGCGGCGGTTGCTTTCGCAACCATTCTGGCCGTGGTGGCGGGTCTGGCGATTACCGCGTCCGCCTCCTTCGCCCACGATATCTACACCAACGTTATCTGCAAGGGCAACGCTGACCCCGCCAAGGAAATCCGCGTAGCAAAAACCACCGTGGTTGTTATTGGCCTGCTGTCCATTGCAGGTGGTATCGGCGCTCAGGGGCAGAACGTAGCCTTCCTGGTGGCTCTGGCTTTCGCGGTAGCTGCCTCGGCTAACCTGCCCACCATCGTCTACTCCCTCTTCTGGAAGGGCTTCAAGACCCGCGGTGCCCTCTGGTCTATGTACGGTGGTCTGGGCATCTCGGTGATCCTGATTATCTTCTCCCCGGTGATGTCCGGTGCTGAGACCTCTATGATTCCCGGTGCTGACTTTGCCTGGTTCCCCCTGGCTAACCCCGGTATCGTAGCGATTCCTGCAGCCTTCCTGCTGGGCTTCCTGGGCTCACTCGGTGGCGATAAGGAAGATGAAATCAAGCAGGCTGAGATGGAAGTTCGCTCTCTTACCGGCGTTGGAGCCGAAGGAGCTATTGACCACTAAGAGCGGTAGGATCGCGCCTGCTGGAAACCCCCATTGCTGGCAACCCATGGCAGGGTTTGTCGGTGGTGGGGGGTTTCTGTGTGGGGGTCGAGGGTATAACGCGGGGAAATGGTAAGCCAACACACTTGTAGCTTGCTTAGCTTTATCTTGGATTTTGATATAAACTAGAAGCACGCTGAACAATTCGGGCTCACCCCCGTAACCCTATGAAAGAAGGAAAACATGTCAATTTTCGGTTGGATTATCATTGGTCTTCTCGCAGGTGCTATCGCAAAGCTGATTATGCCCGGTAAGCAGGGCGGCGGCATCCTGGTTACCATGGTGCTCGGTATCGTAGGTGCTATGCTCGGTGGCTGGCTCGGTTCCTTCCTGCCCTTCCTCTCAGATGGTATGAGCGGCGGTGTCGGTATTGGTACCCTCTTCACCGCCGTCATAGGCTCACTGCTGGTCCTCTGGATCTACGGTGCCATCACCAAGAACAAGGCCTAAGCCCTAGCGGCCTAGCCCTTTAGTCTCTAAGCCCCGGCGGGCGTCCGTCCTTACCCAAGGACAAGACGCCCACCGGGGCTTTGTGTTACCCGCGTGGGCAAAAGAACACTGCTCCCTCAACCAGGTGGGGGGACGCCGGCGGTAGGGTAGTGGGGCACCACAAGAACACCGGCAGGTAGGGATTTTCATGAAAAGTATCGCCAGAATCGTTAGAGCTACTCAAGAGCTGTGGCCCTACTTCGTAGGAATCATCATCTGTGCGGTGCTTACCAGCGCAACCTCCCTGCTGGCCCCCTTCATTATTTCAGGGGCAACCGATGCCGTCGTGGGGCACCTGAACGGTTCAGCCCCCACCACCGGCACAGCCATCGCCTGGTTCGCGGTTGCCTACCTGGCAGCCCAGCTGGTGAGCGTGCTGACCACCAACATCGGCGGCTACATTGGCGATGTCATGAGTCAGCGCATGCGTACCATCCTGTCGGTGCGCTACTACGAGAAACTGCTCTCCCTGCCCCTGTCCTACTTCGACACCGAGCTGACCGGCACCATCATCGCCCGTCTCAACCGCTCCATCACCGAAGTCACCAACTTCGTCAAAACCATGAGCAACACCTTCATCTCCCTGGTGCTCACCACGGTCTCGGTGATTGTGATTAGCTCCATCTACTACTGGCCCCTGGGGTTGCTGCTCATTATTATCTTCCCGGTCTACTTCTGGCTCACCAGCAAAACCAGCGAAAAATGGCAGGTCTGGGAAGGCGAGAAGAACGAGAATATCGACATTGCGTCCGGCCGCTTTGCTGAAGTTATCGGGCAGATTCGCGTAGTAAAGTCCTTCGGCCGCGAGCGCCGAGAACTCACTGATTTCGGTGGCCGTTTCGAAAAGACCATCGGGCTCACCCGCGCCCAGTCTAAGTTCTGGCACACTATGGACGTTGCCCGCCTGTCCTTCCTCAACCTCATCTTCTTCGCCCTCTACCTGCTGATTTTCCTGCGCACCCTGGCCGGGGACTTCACCATCGGCGACATGGTGCTGCTCATTCAGCTTCTGGCCATGGCGGTAGCTCCCATCAATTCGCTCTCCTGGATTGTCGACACCGCCCAGCGCGCTATTGCCGGTTCTAAGGACTACTTCGAGGTCATGGAACGGCAGTCAGACGCCCGAGCCCTGGCCATTACCGCCGGGGCTGCCGGGGTGCGTCCGGACTCCGCTACAAAAACCGCTACTGACGCCGCTGCCGCCAGCCTCACCGCTGAACCCGGGGCCGAACTCGTCCGCTTTGAGGGCGTGACCTTCGGCTATGAGGGCGAAGCAGATGTGCTGCACGGGATTAATCTGGCGGTGAATCGCGGTGAGCGTATTGCCTTTGTGGGGGAGTCCGGCGGGGGTAAGTCGACCCTCATGGCCCTGCTCGAAGGTCTCTATGACCCCCGTGAGGGCCGGGTGCTGGTTGACGGCATGGATATTGCCGGCAGCGACCTGGCGCAGGTGCGCTCGCTGATTGGCATGGTCTTCCAGGACGCCTCGCTCTTCTCGGGCACTATTGCCGAGAATATTGCCTACGGCCGCCCCGACGCTACCCGTGAGCAGATCATCGAGGCTGCCACTAAGGCGAACGCCCACGATTTCATCTCGAAGTTTGCGGACGGCTACGAGTCGCTCATCGGCGAGCGCGGCCTGAAGCTCTCAGGCGGCCAGAAGCAGCGTATTGCTATTGCCCGGGCCATGCTCAAGGACGCTCCGATTCTAATTCTTGACGAGGCTACCAGCGCCCTGGACACTAAGGCCGAGCGGGCTGTACAGAAGGGACTGGAAGAGCTGATGGAGGGCCGAACCTCCCTCATCATTGCCCACCGTCTCTCGACCATCGCAACGGTGGACCGTATCGTCACCCTCAAGGAGGGGCGGATTGACGCGGTGGGCAGCCCTGCTGAGCTGGCGGCCTCCGGCGGTATCTACGCTGAACTGCTGGGCCTGCAGACCGAGGGCGGTAAGGCGAGTAAGAAGAAGCTGCAGAGTTTCGACATCGTCGGCTAGCAGGGTAGGTACCATCTAGGTCAGAAATGACCATCAACTAGGTGGGTTTTTCTGACCTAGATGGTACCTACCGGGGTGTAAAACTTAAGGTATGAAGAAAAGCACCCTCACCACCCTAGCCGGTGGGCTGGCCCTCGCCACCGCCGGGCACTTCGCCTTTTGGGGCTACCGCTACCTGACAACCGATCCCGCCCGTCGCTCCTGGGCGATTTTGCTAGGACCGGCCCGACACCTTACCGGAAAATAGAATCATGCGATTTGGCTCAACTCAGCGCTTCGGCGCCTCCCGCGAAACCCTCACCGACCAGCTAGCAGACTTCCTGATAGGTGGGCGGACGGTTACCCTGCTCGGCTCCACCGGGTCCATCGGCACCCAGGGCGTGCAGGTCATCGACCACCTCAACTCCCTGGCAGGAACTTCCACCGGTAGCGACGACGCTCCCGTGCGCGTCACCGCCCTCTCAGTCGGCTCCCGCTCCCTGCCCCTGCTGGCAGAGCAGGCCGCCCGCCTGCGTCCGCACCTGGTCGCCACCAGCGGCACCGAAGCGGACGCCACCACCCTGCGCTCGCTGCTGGCAGAGCTGGCACCGGGCTACAGCCCCCAGATTGAGTGGGGCAAGGACGCCGCTACCGCAGCCGCGCGCGCCGGGGCGGACGTGGTGCTCAACGGCATCACGGGCTCTATCGGCCTGGAACCCACCCTGGCTGCCCTGCAGGCAGGCTCCCAGGTAGCACTGGCTAATAAGGAATCGCTGATTGCCGGTGGCGAGCTGGTCAAGGCTGCCGTTGATGCTTCGCCACTGGGACAGCCCATGATTCCGGTGGATTCTGAGCATTCTGCTCTGGCCCAGGCTTTGGCCTCGGGCACCGACCGGGAGATTGACCGGCTGGTGCTGACCGCCTCGGGTGGGCCCTTTAGGGGTATGACCTACGAGCAGCTGCGGGAGGTCACCCCGGCGCAGGCCCTGGCCCACCCCACCTGGGACATGGGGCTGGTGGTGACCACCAACTCGGCCTCTATGGTCAATAAGGCCCTGGAGGTGCTGGAGGCCCACCACCTCTTCGGCATTGACCTGGACCGCATTGATGTGACGGTTCACCGCCAGTCGGTGGTGCATTCTATGGTGCAGTTTGTGGACGGCTCGACCCTGGCTCAGGCGTCCCCGCCCACCATGCTGCTGCCCATTGCCCTGGGACTGACCTGGCCCCACCGTATTCCCGGTATCGCGCAGCCCTGCGACTGGTCGCAGGCTACCGAGTGGACTTTTGAACCCCTGGATAATAAGGCCTTCCCGGCTGTGGAGATGATTAAGCGTGCGGGCCAGCGGGGCGGTACCTTCCCGGCGGTCTTCAACGCGGCGAACGAGGAGGCGGTAGCTGCCTTCCACGCCGGTGCTATTCGTTTTACCGACATGATTGAGACAACCGGGCAGGTGCTCGATGAGCACGCGAGTTCTTCGGCCCTGGCCGAGTCAGGTTCTCTGACTCTGGAAGCGGTGCTTGAGGCAGAAGCCTGGGCCCGCACCCGTGCCAACGAGATTCTGGGGCAGGCATAGACCTACCCCTGCGTAGGCGTATCTAAAGAGATGACCCCCTTGTTTCTCTCTTCACCCTGAGATAATCCATGGGGTGAAGAGAGAAGCGAGGGGTCATCGTTTGATGTATGGAGTCTAGAAGACGGTGAGGCCGCGGGCGCGGAAGATGTCGCGGGCGGCTTCGGTGGCTTCTTTGCTGGGCGGGTGGACGTCCTTGAGCTTGTAGTCGTAGCCCAGGGACTCCCACTTGTCGGTGCCCATCTGGTGGAAGGGGAGTACCTCCACCCTCTCAACCACATTCCGCCAGCGGCAGACGATGTCGGCTACCTTCTCAATGTTGTCGGGGGCGTCAGTGTAGCCGGGCACCAGCACAAAGCGGATCCAGATTTTCTTGCCGAGGGCTGAGAGCCTGTCCCCAAAATCAATCGTGGGTTGCAGAGCCCGGCCGGTGAGCGCCTGATACACCTCTTCAGAGCCCGATTTAACATCGAGTAGCACCAGGTCTACATTATCGAGAAACTCATCTGAGGCGTGGGCCCCCAGGAAACCCGAGGTGTCAATACAGGTATGGATCCCCAGGGACTTGGCACTGATGAGGATATTCTCAGCGAAAGCCCGCTGCATGAGCACCTCGCCACCGGAGATGGTGATACCGCCGCCGGTGGCTTTAAAGACCTTACGCATGCGCTTAATCTTTTTGATAAGGTCGGCAGCCATGACGGGTTTGCCGTCCTTCATGTTGAAGGTGTCGGGGTTGTGGCAGTAGAGGCAGCGCAGGGGGCAGCCGTTCATGAAGATGGTCATGCGGGTGCCGGGCCCATCAACGGCAGTCACCAGCTCCCAGGAGTGTACTGAACCTAGCTGGCCTTCGCGCATGAGTTTGAGCTGGGCGCTGCGTTCGAGTTCTGTTAGCTCACCCAGACCCCAGGTTCCGGCCCCGGAATGCCGGTCCGCCGGCGGAGCAAATGCTAGCTCGCCGGCGGTATCGGTTATCTCGTGAGAGATATCAAGTGACATGAAGAATCACTAGGCTCCGTGGTGGAAGGTGCGTGAGAGTACGTCGAGCTGCTGCTCGCGGGTGAGGCGCACGAAGTTGACGGCGTAGCCCGAGACGCGGACGGTCAGGTTGGGGTACTTGTCGGGGTTTTCCATGGCGTCCTCAAGGGTTTCGCGGTTGAGGACGTTGATGTTGGCGTGGTAGAGGCCCTTGGGCGCGGTCTTGTTGGCGCGGTTTGCCTTCATGGATGCGAGGCGCTCTTCGTAGGTCTTGACGGCCATGATGTTCTCCTTAGTGGTGAGTTGATTGAAATAGGGCGGCAACCCAGGTTCGCGGCGAAGCTGCTGGCTCGGTGGCTGGCGTGAATCGCCTTGTGAGCGAAGCGAACCAGGTGAGAGGGTCGGCAGCGAGCGCGAACCTGGGGAGCCGTTCTGTAGTTTTAGTCCTCTTCAGGAATAAATCCTGCGTCCAAGATTCCGACCAGGTTGGTGACCTGTTCTTCCTTGGTGCGGCCGAGGGCGGTGGGGGTGATGGTGTTGGTCAGGGAGATGCCGTCGAGGGCGTCTTCGTAGTCCAGCTTGCCGACTGAGAGCATGGAGGCGACCATGCCGTGGGTGTCCATGCCGTTTTCGGGGTTGGCGCCGGGGGAGAAGGGGGTGCCTGCGCGGTGGCCGGAGGGGAAGTTACCGGTTGCCTTGCCGTAGACCACGTTGGAGGTGATGGTCAGCACGGACTGGGTGGGGATGGCGTCGCGGTAGAGGGGGATGGCCTTGATTTTCTCCATGACGGTGTGGACGATGGTGGCGGCGATGTCGTCGGCACGGTCGTCGTCGTTGCCGTAGGCGGGGAAGTCGCCTTCGGTGATGTAGTCGACGATGAGGCCAGTTTCGTCGCGGACGGGGGTTACCTTGGCGTACTTGATGGCTGAGAGGGAGTCAGCGACGATGGAGAGGCCGGCGATGCCGCAGCCCATGGCTCGGATGATGTCTGAGTCGTGCAGGGCCATTTCGATGGACTCGTAGGCGTACTTGTCGTGGCTGTAGTGGATGATGTTGAGGGCCTCGACGTAGGTGGCGATGACCCAGTCGAGCATTTCTTCGTACTTGAGCCAGACTTCGTCGAAGTCGAGGGGGCCGTCGCCCTTGATGGGTTCGTAGCCTTCGACGATGAGTTTGCCGGTCATTTCGTCGCGTCCGCCGTTGATGGCGTAGAGCAGGGCTTTGGCTGCGTTGACGCGGGCGCCGAAGAACTGCATCTGCTTGCCGATTTTCATGGGGGAGACGCAGCAGGCGATGGCGACGTCGTCGCCCCACTGTTCGCGAATCTGGGGGTCTGATTCGTATTGGATGGAGGAGGTTTCGATGGAGATGGCGGAGCAGAATTCCTTGTAGCCGGTGGGTAGGTTTTCGTCCCAGAAGATGGTGATGTTGGGTTCGGGGGCGGGGCCTAGGTTGCGGAGGGTTTGCAGGAGGCGGAAGGAGGTTTTGGTGACGAGGGTGCGGCCGTCGTCGGCGAAGCCGCCGTCTGACCAGGTGGCCCAGTAGGGGTCGCCTGAGAAGATCTGGTCGTAGTCGATGGTGCGTAGGAAGCGGACGATGCGGAGTTTGATGACGAGGGCGTCGATCATTTCCTGGGCGTCGGTTTCGGTGATGAGGCCGGCAGCGAGGTCGCGTTCGAAGTAGACGTCGAGGAAGCCTGAGAGGCGGCCGATGGACATGGCGGCGCCGTCCTGGGACTTGACGGAGGCCAGGTAGGCGAAGTAGGTCCACTGCACAGCTTCTTGGGCGGTGCGGGCGGGACCGGAGATATCGAAGCCGTAGAGGGCCGCCATCTTCTTGAGGCGCTTCAGGGCCTTGATCTGTTCGGAGTGCTCTTCGCGGTAGCGGGCCCAGTGCTCTGAGAAGCCTTGATCGGCAACGGCGTGCTTGGCGCGTTCTTTGTCGGCGATGAGATTGTCGACGCCGTAGAGGGCTACGCGGCGGTAGTCACCGATGATGCGGCCGCGACCGTAGGCGTCGGGTAGGCCGGTGATGATGTGGGAGGAGCGGGCCGCGCGGATGCGGGGGGTGTAGATGTCGAAGACGGCGTCGTTGTGGGTCTTGCGGTATTCGGTGAAGATTTTCTTGATGTTTTCGTCGGGTTCTTTACCGGCTTCGCGGATTGCGGTTTCGACCATGCGCCACCCGCCGTTGGGCATCATGGCGCGCTTGAGGGGGACGTCGGTTTGGAGGCCGACGATGACGTTGTCGTCGTCTGAGATGTAGCCTGCGGGGAAGGCGTCGATTTCGGCGGGGGTGTGGGTGTCTACGTCGTAGACGCGGTTTTTGCGTTCGACGGAGAGGTAGTTCTTTTCGAGGGTGTCCCAGACGCGCAGGGTCTTGTCGGTGGGCCCGGCGAGGAAGGCGGCGTCGCCTTCGTAGGGGGTGTAGTTTGCAAGGACGAAGCCGCGCACGTCGATGCTGTCTTGCCAGGGGCCGGGGGTGAAGCCTTCCCAGGCGGCGGTGGATTGTTCGTTGACAAAGACTCCCGTGGTGGGGGCTTCAACCTGTGCAGTCATGATGAGTGCTCCTCGTGAAGTGATGGGGGTGGCGCCTTTGCTGAGGCGGCGCGCTTTCTTCTTTTATTCTGCCTAGTTTGCCCCGTAAAACAAAATAGGTATGGTAGATGCTTAAAAACACCAAGGTGTGCTATTAATCGACATTTCTACTAGTCATCGCAGATATTGAGGGCTCTTTCCTGCTTTCTGAGCGCCCGCCGCAGCCTAGATTAGATCCCAGAAATCCCCTCTTTGACACTTTGTGACGTAAAGGCCTTTTTGACCCAAAAGTAAAGGTAAAAACCACCCCAAAGACCTGCTCGCCCTCCCTCTTTGTGGGCAAACTCCAAGGCCATCTAAGGCGACAGCTCCCAGCCCCATGGCGTACTCTGGCAGATGACCTGCCCAACCACCACGGGCGCCGCATCTACAAGGAGCACCCTCGCGTGACCGTCCTACTTTTCATCGTCGGTGTAGTGCTGATGGCCCTGGCTATCGCCGCCTCTATCGCCCTGCACGAGCTGGGGCACCTGGTGCCCGCCAAACTCTTTGGTGTGCGCGTACCCCAGTACATGATTGGCTTTGGCAAGACGATTTTCTCCTGGCGGCGCGGGGAAACCGAATACGGCTTCAAGGCCCTGCCCCTGGGTGGCTACATCTCCATGATTGGCATGTACCCGCCCGGCAAAGACGGAACGGACGGGCGCGCCGGCGGCACCAGCCCCCTACAGCAGCTTGCCCGCGAAGCACGGGCGGCGGACGCTGAACGTATTACCGAGGCAGACCAGGGCAGGCTTTTCTACCAGCTGCCGGTCTACAAGCGCATCATCATTATGCTGGGTGGGCCTTTCATGAACTTGCTCATCGGTGTGGTGGCAACCATGGTGCTGGTTACCGGTTTTGGCTCCTATCAGCCGACCACCAGCGTCCAGACCGTTGCCCAGTGCGTGCAAACCGTGGACTCCACTAACGCCAACACAGCCAACTCCACCGAATGCGGGGTAGAAGACCCTCGGTCACCCGCCAACGCAGCGGGCCTGCAACCGGGGGATACCGTCACCGTCTTTGCCGGGCAGACCATTACCAGCTGGGACCAGCTGACCGAGCTCATTCGCACCAACGCCGATACCGAGGTGCCTCTCACCGTAGAACGCAAGGGGCAGAGCCTAGAGCTCACCATCACCCCCATGCTGACCGTACGCCCTATCTACGATGAACTCACCGGAACCTACCTCACCAACTCCGACGGAAGCTACCAGACCCAGGAAGTCGGCTTCATCGGCATCGGCCCCACCAGCGAACTAACCCCCGGAACCATTGGCGAGGTGTTGCCGACAGTAGGGGAGTCGCTGCAGCGTATTGGAGCCACCCTCATCAAGCTGCCCGCCCGCGTCTACGGGGTAGCCGTCACCCTGGTCACCAACGGCGAGCGCGACGCCAACAGCCCGGTCTCAGTCGTGGGTGTGGGGCGCATCGCCGGTGAAATTGCCGCCCACGACCAGATTATTCTGCGCGATAAGGCAGCCTCCCTGGTTTCCCTGGTTGCCCAAATGAACCTCATGCTCTTTGCCTTCAACCTCATACCCCTGCTGCCCCTTGACGGCGGGCACGTTCTGGGCGCCCTCTGGGAGGGCTTCCGCCGCAAGACCGCCAAGCTGCTCGGACGCCGCGACCCCGGCCCCTTCGACCCCGTCAAGCTGCTACCCCTGACCTACGTGGTAGCCGGTGCCTTCCTGCTGATGACCGTGATTTTGGTAGCCGCCGATATCTTCAAGCCGGTGAGCGTGTTCTAGGAGCTGAGTAGGTGGGGCAGGATGCCCTCGCAGCCGACTGGCTGGGATGAGCGAGGATTTCCGCGAAGCGAAAAAGAAATCTTCGCGAATCAGCCGAGCCTGCGAGGCTGGCATGAATTGAGCGAGCGCCCCAGCGCGAGCTCAAGAAGGTTAGTCGGCTAGAGGGCGTCCCTGCACCGCCCTTGCTCATCCATTCCAATCAGCTGCGAGGGCGTCCCCGCCCCTGTGTGCTTTAGCTCAACCGCTCTTTGAGCTGAAGCGTGGCACAATAGATAGTTGAACAGGTGCGCAAGACCGCACCGCCAAAGAACCTTTGGAGGAAGATTTGACCTCGGTCGCCCTTGGAATGCCCGCTGCTCCGCCGCCCGTTTTGGCTCCGCGCCGTAAAACCCGCCAGTTTAAGGTCGGTAGCGTAGGCGTTGGCTCAGAATCTCCTATCTCGGTGCAGTCCATGACCACCACCAAAACCCACGATATTGGCGCGACCCTGCAGCAGATTGCCGAGCTGACTGCTGCCGGTTGCGATATCGTGCGCGTTGCCTGCCCCACCGATAAGGACGCAGAAGCCCTGCCCATTATCGCTAAGCAGTCCCAGATTCCCGTTATTGCCGATATTCACTTCCAGCCCAAGTATGTCTTCGCCGCTATCGAAGCCGGTTGCGGTGCTGTGCGCGTGAATCCCGGTAATATCCGTAAGTTCGATGATCAGGTTAAGGAAATCGCTGCAGCCGCTAAGGATCACGGCACCTCGATCCGTATCGGTGTGAACGCCGGTTCGCTCGATAAGCGCCTGCTGGAAAAGTACGGTAAGGCGACCCCCGAGGCTCTAGTTGAGTCAGCTGTCTGGGAAGCCTCCCTCTTTGAAGAGCACGGCTTCCAGGACTTCAAGATTTCGGTCAAGCACAATGACCCCGTCATCATGGTTGAAGCCTACCGCCAGCTGGCAGCTGCCGGGGACTGGCCCCTGCACCTGGGCGTCACCGAAGCAGGCCCTGCTTTCCAAGGCACCATCAAGTCGGCAACTGCCTTCGGCGCCCTGCTCTCAGAGGGTATTGGTGATACCATCCGCGTCTCCCTGTCTGCGCCCCCGGTTGAAGAGGTCAAGGTTGGCTCCCAGATTCTTGAGTCCCTGAACCTGCGCCCCCGCAAGCTCGATATCGTTTCCTGCCCCTCCTGTGGCCGTGCCCAGGTGAACGTGTGGGAACTGGCTGAGAACGTCACCAAGGGCCTTGAAGGCATGAAGGTGCCCCTGCGCGTGGCCGTCATGGGCTGCGTCGTCAACGGCCCCGGCGAAGCCCGCGAGGCCGACCTGGGTGTAGCTTCTGGCAACGGCAAGGGGCAGATCTTCGTCAAGGGCGAGGTTATTAAGACCGTGCCCGAAGAAGACATCGTGCAGACCCTGATTGAAGAGGCCAACCGCATTGCCCGCGAGATGGAAGAACGCGGCGAAATTGACCTTTCAGGCGAACCCACCGTCTCAGTTTCCTAAGCAGCTGAAGAAAAGCCCACCGTGACCGTCTTTTCACGTTTCTCCCGCGGGGCAGAAGATGCCCTGATCCGCCCCCTTACCATCGATGACCGGGCGGAACTTGAAACTATGATTGAGTCGGACCCGGTGGGCTTTCTCTTTGCCGCCGAGCACCTGCACCACTTTGGCCTACCGGCCCCTAGTGCCCTGACCTCTTTGAAAACGCCCCACGGTTTCATGGGGATTTTTGCCCCCCGAGATCTCCCCGGGGAATGGGGAAGCAAGGACGCCCCTGCCGGCTCGAGTGCGCACCTCACCGAAACCGTGGGGGAGAAACTACCTGGTCGTGTGCGTTCTGCCCTAGAGGGGCTTCTTGCGAAAGCTGCTACCAAAGTGGGCAGTTCAGCTGGAGCCCACTTTGCCGAGGAGGCTACCGCCCCACGCGCTGCCATACCGGGGCTGGCAGAGACCTTGGCTCCGGCGTCCGCGCCTCTATCGGGGCCTGCCGAACCCCGCTACTGCCTGGTTGGTGCCTTCTGGCTGGGAGCTAACTGCGTACCGCTGACCGTACCCGAGCCCTACCAACGTCAGGTGGCGGCGTACATCTGGCGGCACAACCGCCGTATCGGCTCCATCTTTGGGCACAGTGAACCTGTGTTGGGTATCTGGTCCCACCTGGCTTCCCGTATGCCCACCCCCTTTGACGTGCGAGAAAACCAACCCCTGCTTGAACTGCCGCCAACAGCTGACCTGCGTGAGCTCGTCCGCGCACCCCTGACTCGCCCGGCGCTGGGTGCCCCCGCCATCACAGAGCCGGTGCGCTGGGCCCGTACCGACGACAGACCCAGTCTGCTGCGGGCCTCGGTTGCGATGTTTACCGAAGAGGTGGGTTACGACCCCATGACGCGCGACCCGGCCGGTTACACCCGCCGTATCGACGAACTCACCCGCACCGGACGAACCTTGGTCGCTGTTAACAGCGAAAATGTGGTGATTTTCAAGACCGACCTGGGTTTAGCTCACGACTCCACCTGCCAGCTTCAAGGGGTTTGGTTGCACCCCGCCTACAGAGGCCACCGCCTGGCCCCGGTACTCCTGGCTCAGGCCTGCCACCTGATTCGTCAGCGCTTCCCCCACCTATCCCTCTACGTCAACGACTACAACGCCCCGGCCCGCGCCCTCTACGCGGCAACGGGATGGGAACAGCGTGCAACCTTTGCCACGGTGCTGTTTTAGGTCAGAGCTGTTCCCCGGCACTGTTTGTACCGCGCTGCTATTAGCAGACATATCCCCCAGTGGGACCACACTTGTCCCCTAAATGGTCGGTTTCTTCCCTGTGCATAAGCTGGTAGTTTTGAGGGTGCACACTTTTTACTCTGCATCGCAGGTCTGAAGCCCCACCCACCTCTTTCAGGCGCAGAGCACTTGATCACCACGAACTTTTAGGGAAAGCATTGAAGAGCCTCCGTACACCTCTTGGCGTATCCACCCTCCTCGGCCTTTCGCTGACCATGGCCCCCGGCGCTTTCGCCGCAGATGCCGTGACAGTGGATACCACCACCCCCATCGGCGCTTACTGGGAAAAGAATAAGGACGCCCTCGGCGCAGCAACCGGCGCCCAGCAGACCTTCGCCAACGGCGCTACCCAGCAGACCTTCGAAAACGGTGTTGTCACCCAGGGCAAGTACGGCGGCGTGCAGGCAGTAACCGGCGCAGCCGGCGAAGCCTTCATGAAGGCCGGTGGTGCTGAGAAGTTCGGCAATGCTGAGTCAGCCCCCTGGAAGCACAGCCACTGTGGCCTATCCATCACCACCCACGACGGCAAGACCCGCTGGCTCGTTGTGCTGGATGAAAAGACCCAGGCTGGTTCCTACATCAACCTCAACTCTGCTGAGGCCAAGACCTGGCAGGCAGAGCGCTCCAAGACCCGCACCTGCTTCACCAACAACGCCGTTGTTGAAACCACCCCCGTCCTGCCTGAGACCCCGGCAGAACCTGTCGCACCCGAGACTCCCGCTGAGCCCGAGACCCCGGTTGCCCCTGAGGTCCCCGCTGAGCCCGTAGCTCCTGAGACTCCTGTTGAGCCCGAGACCCCGGTTGTACCTGAGGTTCCCGCTAAGCCTGTAGCTCCTGAGACTCCCGCTGAGCCCGAGACCCCGGTTGTACCCGAGGTGCCTGCTCAGCCTGAAACTCCGGTTGCACCCGAGGTTCCCGCTGAGCCCGTAGCTCCCGAGGCTCCTGCCGACACCAACTTCGGCGATGCTGCCAACAAGATTGCCGATGCCCGCGCAGTTGCCGCCGCTAACGGTGTTGCCGTAGCTGAGACCGGTGGCGAGCTCACAAAGGCAACCGCTGACCTGGTCACCCAGGACTTCGGCGGCAACGTCTCTGCTATCTACTCCGTTGCCCAGGACCGTGCGCTCATGATCAATACCGATGCGCTCGCAGCCTACCTGGCTCAGCCCGCTGAGTACGGTACCTACCTCTACCAGAACGAGTACACCAAGCACTGGAAGACCGGTGCCCTAGAACTGCGTGCCCTCTTCTACAACACCACCGCTGAGCAGTGCTCCACCCCCGTTACCTGGGATGACCACGGCTACGCCCTGTACTCCACCGGTACCGCTGTTATCTCTCACTACTTCATCCAGTACGACGACTACGGCACCTGCATCAACTGGGACAACCAGACCACCGCATCCCCCGTTACCTGGGGTGCTGGTCTGATGGACCGCACCGCAACTGGCACCGAGATCGATGCCACCTATGACTGGTCAGCAGCTAAGTTCATTCCCCTGCAGCAGGTGCTTGAACTGCGCGTAGACGCTAACAAGGTGGTCTACATCAAGGCCGATGCCCAGGGCAAGCCCCTGGCAGGCGCCCAGCCCTTTGAGTCCTCCGCCTTGACCGAGGCTCTGAACCTGGATGACCGCGGTCGTTTCTCCTCCTACAACGACTGGGCTAACGGCGGTAACTGGAACATCTGGAACGAGATGACCATGCTGGGTGCCCCCGTTGCTGAGGCAACCGAGGCAACCGCTAACGGCACCACCATTGTCACCCAGCAGTTCGAGGGCGGCACCCTGGTCTGGACCAAGGGAACCGCTTTCATGACCGCTGAGCTCAACGACCTGGGCCAGGCAAAGCTGGCCTGGTACAACGCTCTGGGTCTCTAAGCTCCTAGGCTTTCGCAGAAACTTCTGCGCGGACGCCGGCCCCCACCTCCTTGCCCGTAGGCAGGGGGGTGGGGGCCGGCGTCCTGTCATAAGCACCATCGGTACAGTGGGTACACGTTCAGTCGGTTGGCGGTAAACTGGTAGGTAAGTATGCCCGACTCGGCCAGGTTGCCGGGTAGAGCGGGCCCCGTACGAGAGAAGCGAGAAACCACTTGGTCCAGCGCCTGTCACACCTGTTCCTGCGCACCCTGCGCGAAGACCCCGTCGACGCCGAAGTAGCGAGCCATAAACTGCTGGTTCGTGCCGGTTACATTCGCCGTGCCGCCCCCGGCGTGTACACCTGGTTGCCTCTGGGACTGAAGGTGCTGGGCAAGATCGAAAACATCGTGCGTGAAGAAATGAACGCTATCGGTGCCCAAGAAGTCCACTTCCCGGCCCTGCTACCCCGCGAACCTTACGAGGCTACTAACCGCTGGGAAGAGTACGGCGATAACCTCTTCCGCCTGAAGGACCGCAAGGGCGCAGATATGCTGCTGGCCCCCACCCACGAGGAAATGTTTACCCTGCTGGTCAAGGACCTCTACACCTCCTACAAGGACCTACCGGTTTACCTCTACCAGATTCAGACCAAGTACCGCGACGAGGCCCGCCCCCGCGCTGGCCTGCTGCGCGGCCGCGAGTTCATTATGAAGGACTCCTACTCCTTCAACGTGGATGACGAGGGCCTAGAAGAGGCATACCAGGCCCACCGCGCCGCCTACATCAAGATTTTTGAGCGCCTGGGTCTTGAGATCGCTATCGTTCAGGCCCAGTCCGGTGCCATGGGCGGCTCCCGTTCCGAGGAGTTCCTGCACCCCACCCCGATTGGTGAGGACACCTTTGTGCGCTCCGAGGGTGGCTACGCTGCCAACGTTGAGGCCGTGACTACCGTGGTGCCTGAGCCCGTGGATGCTTCGTCCACCCCGGCTGCCCGTGTTGAGCTGACCCCCGACTCACCGACCATCGAAACCCTGGTTGACCAGTCCAATACCCTGCACCCGCGCGAGGGCGAGCCCTGGAGTGCTGCCGACACCCTCAAGAACGTGGTGCTGGCTGTTATCCTGCCCGATGGCACCCGCCAGCTGGTTGCTATCGGTGTACCCGGCGACCGTGCCGTTGACCTGGGTCGCGTCGAGGTTAATGTTGGTGCCCTGCTGGGCGTTGGCGGCGAGGTTGAGGTTGAAGCTGCCAGTGAAGAGGACTTCAAGAAGTTCCCGCAGCTGGTCAAGGGCTACATTGGCCCCGGTCTGACCCTGAATGAGAAGCTGCTAGGCGTTGAGTCAGCCACCGGCATCCCCTACTTCGTTGATCCCCGCGTGGTTGAAGGCTCAGCCTGGATCACCGGCGCTAACGAGGACCAGAAGCACGTCTACGACCTGGTGCTGGGCCGTGACTTTGAAGCTGACGGCGTGATTGAGGCCTGCGAGGTGCGCGAGGGCGACCCCGCACCGGACGGCTCCGGCCCCCTGATTGCTGCCCGCGGTATCGAGATGGGCCACATCTTCGCCCTGGGCCGCAAGTACGCAGAAGCCCTAGGCCTGAAGGTGCTGGACCAGAACGGCAAGCTGCAGACCGTCACCATGGGCTCCTACGGCGTGGGCGTCACCCGCGCCCTGGCTGCCATTGCCGAGGGCAACCACGACGAGAAGGGCCTGATCTGGCCCCGCAACCTGGCACCTGCCGACGTTCACGTGGTCATGACCGGTAAGGGCACCGAGGTCGCAGAAGGTGCAGAGAAGCTGGTTGCCGACCTTGAAGCAGCCGGTCTGGATGTGATGTTCGATGACCGCCCCAAGGTATCTCCCGGGGTTAAGTTTGGCGATGCTGAACTGCTGGGTGTACCCACTATCGTGGTGGTCGGTCGTGGCTTTGCCGAGGGCAAGGTTGAAATCAAGGACCGCCGCAGCGGCGAGGCCCGCGAGGTCGCTGTTGAGGACGCCGTAGCCGAGCTGCTGGCTGAGATCCAGCGCTAAGCACCCTAGGTAGGTACCATCTACGTCAGAAAAGACCACGAACTAGCTGGTCATTTCCGACGTAGGTGGTACCTTGTGCTTTAACCCCACTCTCAGGAAAGGCCTATAGCGTGCTAGAAATTCTTGGTCTTGAGGCCCTTGGCCTAGAACCGTCCACGCTACTTCTACTCCTGCTAGCGGCTCTGGCCGCTGGCTGGGTGGACGCCGTGGTCGGCGGCGGTGGCATGATTCAGCTTCCCGCGGTGCTCATGATCCCGGGGCTCTCGCCCGTGCAAGCCCTGGCTGTCAATAAACTGGGTTCTGTCTTTGGCACCCTCACCAGTGCCGCAACCTACCTGCGGCGTACCCCGGTCGATGTGCGCACGGTGCTGCCAGCGGCGTCCTTGGCCTTTGTGACAAGCATGGGCGGGGCCCTGGTCGCCACAGCCCTGCCCGAAGAACTCTTCAAACCCATCATTGTGCTAGCCCTGCTGGCTGTGCTGGTCTACACCGTCTTCAAGCCGTCGCTGGGTGAGCTCACCCAGCTCAAACACCAGGGCCTGAAACACCTGATGGTGGGTCTAGGCATCGGTGCAAGCATCGGTTTTTACGACGGTCTGCTCGGGCCCGGTACCGGCTCTTTTCTGATGATGGCTATGGTGTCTTTGATGGGCTATAGCTTCTTGCAGGCAACTGCCCAGACCAAGATTATTAATGCCGCTACCAACCTTGGAGCCCTGGTGCTCTTTGCGGTGGCAGGCCAGCAGGTCTGGGCTCTTGGCCTGCTTCTGGGTATGGCCAATATGGTGGGTGGCTACCTGGGAGCGCGTACGGCGTTGGCCCGGGGGAGCCGCTTTATTCGCTGGATGATGATTGTGGTGGTCAGCGCCCTCATTATTAAGCTGGGCGCCGATATTCTGGGTACCCTTTAGGCGGAAAGCTCCTGGCTGTCGAGGGCCAGAATGAGGGTGAGGGCTTCAATATCGTCTGCTGACGTTGCGAGGGTCTGGTCGGCCAGGGCGGCGCGGGCGTTGGATTCAATAGCCGCGGTGAAGTCGGTGAGCTGCTGGGGGGCGTCCGCTGCGTCAGCGATGGGGTAGGACGCCGCGGGCGCCTCAAAGACCCCGTAGCAGGTCAGCACGGGGGCAGCCAGGTGCCCCATATCGGTGGTAGCTGTTGCTAGCTGAGCGGCCTGGGCTGCTACGTCCGCATAGCCCTGCTCGGCGCGGGCGGCGTAGACCTCGCTGACGTAGTTGAGCTGATAGATACTCTGCTGCAGGGGTAGCAGGGAGGCGGGCTGCACAGCCTGTTCACTGCCTGAACTATCGGGAGCACCGGCAGCAAGCCCCTCATCACCGCAGGTATAGCTGCTGATATGTGCCACCTCATCAGCCAGGGCCTCGGGGTAGGCGGCAGTAGTCAGCCCGTCCTGGCGGGCAGCCTGCCACACATCCGCAACGGCTGTGAGAGCCCGAGCCCGATCACCGACGTCCTGGGTTGCAAAACCTAAATCAAGCAGGGCCGAAACCGTGCTCTGTAACTGCTGCTCTACCGGCTCATACTCCGTAACCGTTACGTCCTGAGCCGCAGGCGCAAGGGACTCAAGGGCAGCCTGTGCCGCCTGACCCAGTGCGTCCTGACCCGACTCATTAGCTGCCTGCTGCAGGGCGGTCAGCTGAGCAGCCATGGTGCTCTGATCGCTAAGGTCAGCGCGGATCTGCTCCGCCTGTCGCTGCGAAAACCAGCCCACAGCAAGAAGCACCGCCAGCAGGCCAGCTAATAGAGCGGCCACAAGTACCGGGGTCAGACGAACAGAGCGATTCATAGGCAGCTACCTCTCACACAAAACGGACGGGCAAGAGCCCACCTCCCATTCTGCCAAAAAGTCCCGTAGCCTGCCCGCCCTCAGCGAATTCTCGGCCGACGTACTGGGAGCCGGTGGTAGGCTTGAATGGATTTACCTACCCCTAGACACCAGGAGCTACGCGCGATGGCATCACCCAAAGCCAGTAAAAAGGACGCCCCCAACGCCCGCGAGCGCCGGGCTGCTGCCCGTGCTGAGCAGGGCATTACCCAGAAGGCCCCCGCCGGTAGCTTTGTGAGCGTCGAGGGCGTACGTGAGGCCGTCACTCGGGTGGTGGAGCAGGAGTTCAAGCTGGTGCTGGAGAAACTGACCGCTAAGGGCAGCGGCGCTAACCGCACCCTAGAAATCGTGGTGGACTACCCCGAAGACCGTACCGATGCCCTGTCTCTCGATACCATTGCTGAGGTTTCCCAGGCCCTGTCAGCCGCTCTTGATGATGCTGATGACGGTGAAGTGCCCTACTCTCTTGAGGTGTCATCGCGCGGTGTGACCAGCCCCCTGACCGAAACCCGCCACTGGAAACGCTCAATCGACCGGCTGATTGAAATTACCGAAGCCGGGGGAGAGAAGTACCTGGCCCGCCTGGACTTCGTCACCGACGAGGGGCCGGTTGTTCGCCGCAAGAAGGAAACCAAGAAGGGGCAACCCGAAAGCTACCGCGACGCCGTCACCCTACCCTGGGGCACAATTTCTGCTGCAAAGGTAGAAATTGAATTCAACCGCTAGCAAGTAATCGCTAGAATATAAAGACAAGACCACAACTCAATACTTTTGAGGCAGCGCGCCGTAGGTGCGCGAACATACACCGCAAGCGGTGCCGGAGCTTTTTGCCCCGGCACCGTGTTACACGGAAGGGCCAACCATGGACATTGATTTGAGCAACCTCCGCCTGCTCGAAAAAGAGCGCGACATCTCAATCGACAACCTGATCCCGATGATTGAGAGCGCCATCCTGCTGGCCTACCAGAAGCAGCCCGGTGCCATCCGTGGCTCACGTGCAGAGCTTGACCGCACCAGCGGTAAGGTCACTATCTGGGCCCCCGAGCTCGATGAGAACGACCAGCAGATCGGTGAGTTCGACGATACTCCCAATAACTTTGGTCGTATCGCGGCTTCTACCGCCCGCCAGGTCATCCAGCAGCGTCTGCGCGATGCCCAGGATTCAGCCGTGCTCGGTGAGTTTAAAGACCGCGAAGGTCAGCTGATTTCAGGCGTTATTCAGCAGGGCCCCAACCCCCGCATGATCCACGTCGACCTCGGCACCCTTGAAGCTGTTCTCCCTACCGCCGAGCAGGTACCCGGTGAGCGCTACACCCACAACACCCGCATCCGCGCCTACGTACTAGAAGCCAGGCGTGGTCCCAAGGGTCCCTCCATCGTGCTTTCCCGCTCCCACCCCAACCTGGTGCGTCGCCTCTTTGAGCATGAGGTTCCCGAAATTGCCGATGGCTCAGTTGAAATCATGGCCATTGCCCGCGAAGCCGGCCACCGCACCAAGATTGCTGTACGCGCTACCAAGCCCGGTGTTAACCCCAAGGGCTCGTGCATCGGCGAAATGGGCGCCCGAGTTCGCGCGGTGATGGGTGAGCTCAACAATGAGAAGATCGACATCGTTGACCACTCCGAGAGCCCCGAAGAGTTCATTGCCGCAGCTCTCTCACCAGCTAAGGTCAGCGAAGTCACCGTCACCGAACGCAAGACCTTCTCTGCCCGTGCTATCGTGCCCGATGACCAGCTTTCCCTAGCCATCGGCAAGGAAGGGCAGAATGCCCGTCTGGCCGCTAAGCTCACCGGCTGGCGTATCGACATCATCTCAGCCTCCAAATACGAAGCCGCAATGGCAGCAGCCCGAGCAGCCCAGGAAGAAAGCGCTGAAGAAGCACCCGAATCTGACGCTGAATAAGAGAGCTGACTAACATATTTGCCGTTAGCCCCCGCAAGGGGGCTAAACTGGTCTATAGAGGTCACATCACTATAGAGTGCTCATGACTGGTCAGCAGCCAGCCATGCCTGCCAGCTCGCGCTAATGAGCTGGCAGTAAACAGGTCAACAACACGAAGGGAGCGCCCCAGCTGCACACCCCCGTCCGCACCTGCATCGGCTGCCGAACCACAGCACCTGCCCATGACCTCGTCCGTATTGCCCTGACCCAGACTGAACCACCGCGTGCAGTCTTTGACCGGGCCAAAAACCTCCCGGGGCGTGGAGCCTGGCTCCACCACACACCCGAATGCCTTGCCCAAGCGCTTAAGAAAAACGCGCTCGCCAGGGCTTTTAGAACCCGGGTCGAAGCCAATGAACTGGTGATCCCAGCATAATGGGGCACCGGTTCAACCCCGCCAGGGGTGGCGAACCAACAATGTCAACGAGTTTGACGACTTACTGTGTACGAAAGCGAGTCAGAAAACTGATGGAAACCCGATGAGTGCCGCGCAATGAGTACTTTCCTGTGCTCGCCCACCGGCAAAAACCCAGCTGCAACCCAGCTGACACCTCATACAAACTGAAGGTTCGCCCCTGTTCGGTGCGAACCAGAACAGGAGAAAAGTGGCTAAGCCCCGCGTTCACGAGATCGCTAAAGAACTCGGAATCCCCTCAAAAGAAGCTGTCGCAAAGCTTCAGGAACTTGGCGAGTTCGTCAAGGGTGCATCATCTACCCTTGAACCGCCCGTTGTAAAGAAACTCCGCGCCGCCTTCCCCAAGGCTGCCGCCTCTGCTGAGGCTCCCGCAGCCGAGAAGAAGGACGCCGCAGCCCCCAAGGCAGCAGCTCCCAAGCCCGGTGCATCCGCACCCAAGCCTGGCGCAGGTGCTCCTAAGCCCGGTGCCGCAGCTCCCAAGCCTGCCACCCCGGCAGCTCCTGCTGCCCCCAAGCCCGCAGCAGAGCCCGCCCCCGCCGCTGAGAAGAAGGAAGCCGCCGCTAAGCCCGCTGGCCCCCGCCCCGGCAACAACCCCTTCTCAACCACCCAGGGCATGTCTGCTCCTAAGCCGGCAGCTCCCAAGCCCGCAGCCCCCAAGCCTGCTGGCGCTAAGCCCGGCCCCCGCCCCGGCAACAACCCCTTCGCCCCCTCACAGGGCATGGGTAAGCGCAACGACCGCAATGACCGCGGCGAGCGTTCAGGCGGTCCCCGCCCCGCAGGCGGCCGTAACGCCCGCGGTAATAACCCCGGCGGCCCCCGTCCTGCCGGTGCAGGTGCCGGTGGCCCCCGCCCCGCAGGCGGACGCAACAACGCCCCCCGCCCCGCAGGCGCAGGTGCCGGTGGCCCCCGTCCTGCCGGCGGCGCACCCCGCCCCGCACCCGCAGGTGGCGGCAACCGCCCCTCACCCAACATGATGCCCACCAAGATGAGCGGTAACGTCGGCGCCCGTGGCGGTGCCGGTGCCCCCGCAGGTGGCGGCCCCCGTCGCGGCTCAGGTGGCCCCGGCGGCGGTAACGGTGGCGGCGGCTTCAACCGCGGCCCCGGTCGCGGTGGCCCCGGTGGCGGTCGCGGCAACGCCCAGGGCGCCTTCGGTCGCGGTGGCGGTAAAAAGAAGAAGGGCAAGACTAAGTCAGCTCTGCGTCGTGAAGAGCAGCTGCGTCAGCCTACCATCGGTGGCGTAGCCGTACCCCACGGCGACGGTACCACCGAGATCCGTATGCGTCGCGGTGCCTCACTGATGGACTTCGCCGAGAAGATTGGCGCAAACGCCGCAGCCCTGGTGACCGTCCTGATTCACCTGGGTGAAATGGCAACCCAGACCCAGTCCCTCGACGAGGACACCTTCGAGCTGCTCGGCGCTGAACTGGGTTACGTCATCAAGATTGTTTCCCCCGAGGACGAAGAGCGCGAACTGCTCGAATCCTTCGACATCAACCTGGCTGCCGAGGCCGAGGCTGAGGACGACGAAGTACTTGAAGTACGCCCGCCCGTTGTGACCGTCATGGGTCACGTCGACCACGGTAAGACCCGTCTGCTCGATGCCATCCGCAACACCAACGTCATCGACGGTGAAGCCGGCGGCATTAC
This sequence comes from Rothia nasimurium, assembly GCF_928381415.1. Lineage (GTDB taxonomy): Bacteria > Actinomycetota > Actinomycetes > Actinomycetales > Micrococcaceae > Rothia > Rothia nasimurium_H. Next base: position 75,097 of record NZ_CAKMSF010000002.1, on the reverse strand, counting down.
CCAGCACATCGGTGCTTACCAGATCCACACCGAGGTCGATGGCGAAGAGCGCTACCTGACCTTCATCGACACCCCCGGTCACGAGGCCTTTACCGCCATGCGTGCCCGCGGTGCCAAGGTCACCGACATCGCGATCCTGGTAGTCGCCGCGGACGACGGCGTTATGCCCCAGACCGTTGAAGCCCTCAACCACGCCCAGGCCGCAGGCGTACCGATCGTTGTTGCCGTCAACAAGATCGATAAAGAAGGCGCTAACCCCGACAAGATCCGCGGTCAGCTCACCGAATACGGCCTGGTACCCGAAGAATACGGTGGCGACACCATGTTCGTAGAAGTCTCAGCCCGCCAGGGTAAGAACATCGACGAACTGCTCGCAGCCGTCACCCTGACCGCCGACGGCGCCCTCGAACTGAAGGCTAACCCCAACAAGGAAGCCCGCGGCGTAGCCATCGAAGCTAACCTCGACAAGGGCCGCGGTGCCGTCACCACCGTCCTCGTCCAGTCCGGTACCCTGCGCGTCGGCGACGCCATCGTCGCAGGCTCCGCCTACGGCCGCGTCCGCGCCATGTTCGACGAAAACGGCAACAACGTCGAAGAAGCCGGCCCCTCACGCCCCGTGCAGGTACTCGGCCTCAACACCGTGCCCCGCGCAGGCGACACCTTCCTCTCCACCGAAGAAGAACGTACCGCCCGCCAGATCGCCGAAAAGCGTGAAGCAGCCGACCGCAACGCCCAGCTGGCCAAGCGTCGCAAGCGCGTCACCCTCGAATCCTTCGACGCCGCAGTGGCAGAAGGCAAGATGGACACCCTCAACCTCATCATCAAGGGCGACGTTTCCGGTGCTGTTGAAGCCCTGGAAGAGTCCCTCATGAAGATCGAGGTAGGCGGCGACGAAGTTCAGCTGCGCGTCATCCACCGCGGCGTAGGTGCTATCACCCAGAACGACGTCAACCTGGCAACCGTCGATAACGCAATCATCATCGGCTTCAACGTCCGCCCCGCCGAACGCGTGGCAGAACTAGCCGACCGTGAAGGCGTAGAAATGAAGTTCTACTCCGTCATCTACCGCGCTATCGAAGAAGTCGAAGCAGCCGTCAAGGGCATGCTCAAGCCCGAATACGAAGAAGTCGAACTCGGCTCCGCCGAAATCCGCGAAGTCTTCCGCTCCTCCAAGTGGGGCAACATCGCAGGCTCCATCGTCAAGACCGGCATCATCAAGCGCAACTCCAAGGCCCGCCTGGTGCGCGACGGTGCAGTTGTCGCCGACAACCTCACCATCGAATCCCTGCGCCGCTTCAAGGACGACGCCACCGAAGTACGCGAAGGCTACGAGTGTGGTATCGGCCTGGGCTCCTTCAATGACATCAAGGAAGGCGATGTCATTGAAACCTGGGAGATGCAGGAAAAGCCCCGCGTCTAGGCTTCTACCTGGTTGATATTAAGGACGTCGGCGGGCGGGGCGCCCCACCCCCCGGCAACCCTTAACGCCAGACCCGGCCAGCCGGCTCTGGGGCCCCCCGCCCCGCCGGGTATGCCGGGTACATAACCTAGCAATCACGCTAAGGCACCCTAGGGTTCGCGCTTGCTGCCCCTGGGGTGCCTTTACACTTAAACATAGAAACCTCTCTAGAGAAGGAGAACATCATGGCAGATCCGGCACGCGCCGCCCGCCTAGCCGACCGCATCAAGGTCATCGTTGCCCAGGCCCTCGAACGCCGCATCAAAGACCCCCGCCTCGGCTTCATCACCGTCACCGACGCCCGCGTCACCAACGACCTCCAGCACGCCACCATCTACTACACCGTCTTCGGCTCCGAAGAAGAGCAGGCTTCTACCAAGGCTGCCCTCGAATCAGCCAAGGGCATCCTGCGCTCAGAGGTCGGCAAGAACATCACCGCGCGCCTGACCCCCACCCTCACCTTCGTGCCCGACGAAGTACCCGTCAACGCAGCCCACATCGAAGACCTGCTGCGCAAGACCAAGGAGCGCGACGCCGAACTGGCCGCCGCCCGCGAAGGCGCCGAATACGCCGGTGGCGAGGACGCCTACAAGAGCACCGAAACCGAGGAAGACGAAGCCTAAACCGTGGCCAAGAAAGCACCCACCGGGCCCTCGGGCCTCATCGTCGTTGACAAACCCGCCGGACTCACCAGCCATGACGTGGTCTCCAAAATGCGGTGGATCGCCGGCACCCGCAAAGTCGGGCACGCCGGCACCCTCGACCCCATGGCCACGGGGGTGCTCATCCTTGGCGTCAACAAGGCAACCCGCCTACTCACCTGGGTCGTAGGGGAAACCAAGACCTACACCGCCACCATCCGCCTCGGCGTCTCAACCCTCACCGACGACGCGGACGGCGAAGCCACCGCCGTCGCTAACAACGGCGCGTTGGATAGTATCAGCGAGGACGCCATCAGGCAGCACATTGCCGCCCTCACCGGCGATATCATGCAGGTACCCTCCGCCGTCTCGGCCATTAAAGTCAACGGGGTACGCTCCTACGCCCGCGTGCGCTCAGGGGAAGAAGTCGAACTCGAAGCCCGGCCCATCACCGTGCACTCCTTCGACCTGCACGAGGCTCGCACCGCCACCGCCATTTATCAGCTAGGCGAAGAAGAGCTGAGCACCAGCGTCCTCGACCTCGACGTCACCGTCGTCTGCTCAGCAGGCACCTACATCCGCGCCCTAGCCCGCGACCTCGGCGCAGCCCTAGGAACCGGCGCCCACCTCACCGCCCTGCGCCGCACAGCCATCGGCGAAATCCACGCCGAAGACGCCCTCACCCTCGACGAACTCATCGCTGGGCGAGAAGCAGAACAGGCAGCCCCCCTGCTACCCATCGAAGAAGCAGCCCGCCGCCTCTTTGCCGTCCGCAACCTCACCGCAGCCGAAGCCACCGACCTCGCCAACGGCCGCCGCATCACCCCCACCGAAGGCAGCCCCGCCACCACCGCGCCCAAAACCGGCTCCACCGGCGGGCACGACAAACCCACCACCACCGGCCTCACCGCCGCCTTCGCCCCCAACGGCACCCTCGTCGCCATCATCGAAAACACCCGCTTCCGCCGCGAAAACGTAGCCGCCCCCGTGCTCGTCTTCGAAGCCGGAACAACCTTCAAGGAAAACTAACCCGTCATGATGATCGCCGGACTCGACCTCTGGTTCTGGGCCATAACCGCGCTCGGCCTAGCCTCCTTCCTCATCTGCCTCACCCGCTTCCTGCGCGGAGCAGCCCCCGACGACTGGTCCCAAGGCTCCGTTATTCTCCTTGAAGCCTTCCTCATCATCTACCTGATCGGCTCCATTGTAATGCAGGTCACAACAGACGGCCCCAGTGGCGACTGGCTCGAATACTACGGCTACCTGCTCACCGCCATGATTATCCCCGTCGGCACCTTCATCTGGTCACTCTCCGAACGAACCCGCTGGTCAACCCTGGTACTGGGGCTAACCGGGCCGGTGCTGATTATCATGGTGCACCGCATGAACATGCTCTGGTACTACTATTAGGTCGATGCGCTGGAAAATGACAGAATGAGCGCAGGGCGTGCGCTCTCGCCGACTCAAGAGCAGCACCAACATTGCTTGGGAGATGGAAGAAGACAATGAATCAAACACAGAACAAAGCCTCCGCTACAAAAAATAGCGGCTTTGGTCGCCTACTCGTCGTCATCTACGGCGTCTTTACCCTGTCGGCCGGGGCACGGGCCCTCTACCAGGTCATCCGCAAGTTCGATGAAGCCCCGCTGTCTATCAGTCTCTCAGCACTTTCAGCCCTCATCTACCTGGTTGCCACCATCGCTTTGGCTAAGAAGGGGGAGGGGGCCTGGAAAATCTCCCTGGCCGCCGTCAGCATCGAAATGGCCGGCGTGCTCCTCATCGGCGTCTTCTCCTACCTGCAACCCCAGCACTTTGAACTGGCCTCTGTCTGGTCCCACTTCGGATCCGGTTACGGCTACATCCCCCTGATCCTGCCCATGGTAGGTCTCTGGTGGCTCAACAAAACTCGCCCCAGTCGCACCCGCTAACCACCGGCGTCCGCCTGGCCTCAGCAGAAGGCCCCAAATACGCGTAGTATAGACACGAAGCAACCCAACCGAGGAGCACAGTGAAGCGCTTTACCGATCTCGCCCAGATCCCCGCCGACTTCGGCCCCACCGTGGTCACCATTGGCAACTTCGATGGCGTGCACATCGGCCACCAAAAAGTGCTCTCCACCCTGGTCAACACCGCTAAAGTGCACGATCTTTCCTCTGTCGCCGTCTCCTTCGACCCCCACCCCGCTCGCGTCCACGGACCAGCCGGGGTACACATCGAAATTATGGGGCAGGACGGCCGCCAGCAGATCCTTGCCGACCTCGGCGTCGACTACTACCTGCTCCTGCACTACAACCTAGCCTTCGCCGCCCAAACCCCCGAAGAATTCGTCAAACGAACCTTCGTCGATGCCCTCAAAGCCAAATTCGTGGTCATAGGCGATGACGTCCGCTTCGGCACCAACAACTCCGGCGACCTCAACACAATGAAGGAACTCGGCCAAAAATACGGCTTTGAGGTACTCGTCGTTGAAGACCTGCTTGCCCACGACGACCGCCGTTGCTCATCGACTTCCATCCGGCAGTTGCTCGCCGAAGGGCGGGTGCGCGATGCCGCCTCTATTCTGGGCCGCAACCACTACATGAGCGGCGAAGTCGTGCACGGCGCTGCCCGCGGCCGCGAACTCGGCTTCCCCACAGCCAATATGGACGTCGACTCCATTGGCCTCGTACCCGGCGACGGGGTCTACGCAGGCTGGCTGATTGACGAGGCCGGAACCCGCCACCCCGTTGCCGTATCGGTGGGCACCAACCCCACCTTCGAAGGCATCACCACCCGCCAGGTCGAAGCCCACGTCATCGGCCGCCCCGAAGAGAAGGTAGAAGACTTCAACCTCTACGGGCAACACGTCACCCTAGAATTCGTCGACTACCTGCGCGGCATGGTCGCCTACACCGGCGTCGAAGCACTCATTGAGCAGATGCACGCCGACGTTGAACAGGCCAAGACCATTCTCGGTATCGGCTAGAGAACATATAAAAAGTTCCCGGGATAAGAACTCTTATTCCGGGAACTTCTTTATGTGGGATCCTTGCTCTTGCGGGAAAAGGTAGGAAGGGCGGCAGGCTCACAGCGAAGCTGCTGGCTCGGGGCTGGCGTGAATCGCCTTGTGAGCGCTAGCGAACCGGGCGAGAGGGTCGGCAGCGAGCGTGAGGCTGCTGCCTCTCCTCCGTCTCTTCCTACATTTCTTCGTGGGTATTCGGGTCAAACCCGCGACCCACGCCAGCTTCGAGTGCATCGATGCGGGCGACCTGGTCGTCGGTGAGTTCCCAGTCGAAGACCGCCAGGTTTTCTTCCATGCGCAGGGTGTTGGAGCTCTTGGGCAGGGGCACCAGGTTCTTCTGGACCTCCCAGCGCAGAATCACCTGCGCTACGGTTTTACCGGTCTCGGCGGCGATGGTCTCGAGAGCGGCGTCCTTGAGCAGGTCAGTTTTGCGGCCCAGGGGCGACCAGCACTGGGTGAGAATGGCGTGGTCGAGGTTGTAGGCCGCCCAGTCCTGTTTCTGGGAGTAGGGGTGCAGCTCGATCTGGTTGATGGCGGGGGTTACGCCGGTTTCTTCAATCAGACGGTCGATGTGCTCGGGCAGGAAGTTAGAGACGCCAATGGACTTGACCAGCCCTTCTTCCTGGGCCTTGATAAGTGCCCGCCAGGTATCGACGTAGAGGCCCTGGGAGGGGTTAGGCCAGTGGATTAGGTAGGCATCTAGGTAGTCGAAACCCATACGGCTCAGGGTGCCTTCGAGGGAGCGCAGGGCGGCATCGTAGCCGTGGTCGCGCCCCGGCAGCTTGGACTGCACGAAGATTTCATCGCGCGGGGTGCCTGAGCGCAGCACGCCGCGGGCAACGCCCACTTCGTTCTCGTAGTTCACCGCAGTGTCGATCAGACGGTAGCCGCGGGCGATGGCTTCAGAGACAGCGATTTCGGCATCTACGTTATTGAGCGGGTAGGTACCTAGCCCTAGGGGAGGGATAGAGGTGCCGTCGCGCAGGGTATGGTTTTGCATTGGTTTTCCTCTCGGGTGGAGTGGGGCGGACGCGGGCTAGCGGCTGAGCAGGTCAAGCACCAGGGTGGCACTCCGCTCGGCCACGATGGGGGCGTCCATGTGGAAGTCCTGGTCGGCAGCCGGACCGCAGAGGTCAGAGATACCGCGCACCGCAATGAAGGGCAGGGAACGGCTGGAGCTAATCTGGGCCAGGGCGGTGGTTTCCATGTCGGTGGAAAGCGCCTGGGGGAAGAGCTGGCGGGTGTCTTTGACGTTGTGGGCGGTAACAAAAGACCCACCGGCCAGCATCTGCCCAAAGAGGGCGCTGCCTTCACCGGTGTAGGCCGCTGCGGCAGCGCGGGCCTTCTCAACCAGCGCCGGGTCGGTGGCGTAGGTTGCGGGCATGCCGGGAACCTGCCCGAACTCGTAGCCGAAGGCGGTGGCGTCCGCGTCCGTGTAGGTGTAGTCGGTGCCGATAGCCAGGTCGCCCACATTCACGTCGGCGCGCAGGCCGCCGGCGGTACCGGCAGACACAATGACGCGCGGGGTAGGCACCAGCGCCAGGGCGGCAGTCAGGGCGCTAGCGGCATTGACCAGGCCAATCTTGGAGCGCACCAGCAGAATCTTCAACTCGTCAGTACCGGTGGCAAGCACCCGGGGGTAGAAGACAGCCTCACCCAGGGCATAGCCCTCACCGACCGGATCGGTCATGCTCAGGAAAGGGGCGGCTTCTTCATCCATGGCTACCTGCACGATAGCGGCACTCTCAAAGCCAGAAGGGAGCGCAAAAGCCGACACTAGGCCATCACCTGCTCCCACTCGTCCTTCTTCTCCACAAAAGCACGAACCGCAGCCTGGGCCTCTTCCAAGGAGTGGTTAGCGCCCCAGCCACACTGAACCTCGTTAGCGGCCGGAACCTCATCGGCCTGCAGCAGGTCATTCATCGTAGCCTCAAGAATCTGCATAAAATCGTCAGGCTCGACACCCAGGGTCAGGGCGTAGAAACCGGTCTGGCAGCCCATGGGGGAGAAGTCAATCAGAGCGTCGGTGTGATTACGCATGTGGTGGGCGGTCATATGCTCAATCGAGTGAACCGCCTTCATTCCCAGGTGTCCCTTGTTCGGCTGGGTGAAACGCACGTCGTACTTAATCAGGACGTCCCCGCCCGGCAGGGTCTTACGGTCAGCTACGCGCACGTAGGGCGCCGCCACAGCGGTATGATCCAGGTCGAAAGACTCAACATTAGTCTTCTGCTTCTCAAAATTCTCAGTGATTTGCATGCTTACTATTCTCCCAGGCTCAGGGCACAAGCGCTAGCTGCGGAGTAATCTACTTACTGTAGGCTGATTTGAACTAGCTCAACCCAACCCCAGCTCACACCGGCTAGACCGTTGGCGCGGCTAAGGCGCCCCTGAAAGCCGACGTGGAACGGGGCTGGCGGTGAATCACGGCGAGCCCTCCAGGGCGAGACGTGAGAGCGGTTGTCGGCGCAGGGGCGCCTTTCGCGCCTTTTACCTAACCAAGAAGATTGTGGAGTGTAAACCATGAACGTACTGATTCCCACCGCTGCTGCCTCAGCCGGCCTCATGGGCGGTTACAAAGTCGCCCGCGTGACCAAGGTCCGCGCCCTGGGCGGAGTCGCCCTAGCCGCCGGCGGTGCCGCAGCCTTTGCCGGTTGGCAGAAGAATGCCGGAACCGGCACCGCTGCCGCCCTCACCGCCGTTTACCTGGGGGCCTTCGGCTACTCCCACGCCCTGCACAAGAAGATTGGCCCCTGGCCCGCTGTGTGCGCCGTTACCGGTGCTACCGCGCTCGCTTCCCTGGCCTTCGGCCGCGAAAAGAAGTAGGAAGGGGAGCCCTCCCCGCCGGCTTGACCAAGTTTGTACCATGCCCTGCCCGCAAGCGGTACTAAAAATGGGCCGCGCGTGGTACAAACTGGTGTTGCGGGCATGGCCAATAGAGCGGAGCAGGTGAGCAAGCTACCACCGGGGCCTCTCTTCCCGGTAGCTGGCTTGTACTGTAGAGTTGACTATGCATGTGACTGCAGTCCGTGGCAGTTACCTGCAGCGGCCAAGCCGCCCACCGGCGTCCTTGCCCCTCAACCCGGCAGCAAAAATGTTGACCGGGCCGCACACGGCACTAACTCTAGGAGTTAACCCATGGCTCTTGATCCCAAGATCAAGCAGGAAATCATGAAGGAATACGCAACCCACGAAGGTGACACCGGTTCACCCGAGGTTCAGGTTGCAGTTCTGACTCGTCGTATCACCGACCTGACCGAACACCTCAAGTTCCACAAGCACGACCACCACTCACGTCGTGGTCTGATGATTCTCGTTGGTCGCCGCCGCAACCTGCTCGGCTACCTCAAGAGCGTCGACATCGAGCGTTACCGCGCCCTCATCGAGCGTCTCGGTATCCGCCGATAACACAAGGTTTGTGAGCGTGAGGGCGACACCGCAACCCGCGCATCCGGCATAATAGCCGGACGCCGCTGGTCGGGGGTGACGCCCTCACCCACACCTACCACCCACAGAATAGAAATAAGTCGCCGCGTGCTTTGACGGTCCTCGGTAGCGGTTTACAGAAAGCCCCATTGGCGGGGTCTGTGAGCCTCAATCGATGACCGAAGGCGCGGCGCAGACAACAGAAATGGAGGAACCTTGGAAGGTCCCGAAATTCAGTTTGCAGAAGCAATCATTGACAACGGCAAGTTCGGTAAGCGCGTAGTGCGCTTCGAAACCGGCCGCCTCGCCAAGCAGGCCGCAGGCTCTGCCCTGGTCACTATCGACGACGACACCACCCTGCTCTCAGCCACCGCTATCGGCAAGAGCCCCCGTGACGGCTTCGACTTCTTCCCCCTGACCGTAGACGTTGAAGAGCGCATGTACGCAGCCGGTAAGATCCCCGGCTCCTTCTTCCGCCGTGAAGGCCGCCCCTCAACCGAAGCGATTCTGGCTGCCCGTCTGATCGATCGCCCCCTGCGTCCTGCCTTCAAGAAGGGCATCCGCAACGAGGTGCAGGTCGTCGTCACCGTGCTCACCATTGAGCCCGACGAAATCTACAACACCGTAGCAATCAACGCAGCCTCCTGCTCCACCACCCTCTCCGGTGCCCCCTTCGCGGGCCCCGTTGGCGGTGTGCGCGTTGCCCTGATCGACGGCCAGTGGGTTGCCTTCCCCAAGCACTCCCAGCTTGAGAACGCTGTCTTCGACATGGCTGTAGCCGGTCGCGTTGTGACCAAGGCTGACGGCACCGAAGACGTCGCCATCATGATGGTTGAGGCAGAAGCTACCGATAACTCCTGGAAGCTCATCAAGGAAGACGGCGCCACCGCACCGACCGAAGAAGTTGTTGCTGAGGGCCTCGAAGCTGCTAAGCCCTTCATCGCTGCCCTCTGCAAGGCCCAGGCCGACCTGGCTGAGCGCGCCGGCAAGCCCGCTCTGGAGCTGCCCATTTTCGGTGAGCGTGCCGCAGAAATCGACGAAGCCGTCAAGGCTTTTGAACCCAAGATCGTTGAGGTCTACTCCATCGCCGGTAAGCAGGACCGCGAAACCGCGTCCGCTGACCTGCAGCAGGAAATCGTTGAAACCCTGGCCGCAGAAGGCAAGGAATTCGAAGGCCGCGAGGACGAAGTCAACGCAGCTTTCAATGCCCTGACCAAGCACGTTGTGCGTCAGCGCATTCTCACCGACCAGGTCCGTATCGACGGCCGCGGCCTGACCGACATCCGTCAGCTCACCGCTGAGGTTGAGGTACTGCCCCGCGTCCACGGCTCTGCTATCTTCGAGCGCGGCGAAACCCAGATCATGGGCGTCACCACCCTGAACATGCTCAAGATGGAGCAGCAGCTGGACTCCCTCTACCCGGTCAAGTCCAAGCGCTACATCCACCACTACAACTTCCCGCCCTACTCAACCGGCGAAACCGGCCGTGTGGGCTCACCCAAGCGTCGCGAAATCGGCCACGGTGCTCTCGCTGAGCGCGCCCTGACCCCGGTTCTGCCGTCACGCGAGGAATTCCCCTACGCTATCCGCCAGGTCTCTGAGGCTCTGGGCTCTAACGGTTCTACCTCCATGGGTTCCGTCTGTGCCTCCACCCTCTCCCTGCTGAACGCCGGTGTGCCCCTGCGCGCACCCGTCGCCGGTATCGCTATGGGTCTTGTCTCTGACGAGGTCAACGGCGAAACCCGCTACGCAGCCCTCACCGATATTCTCGGTGCTGAGGACGCCCTGGGCGATATGGACTTCAAGGTCGCAGGTACCTCTGAGTTCGTGACCGCTATCCAGCTGGACACCAAGCTCGACGGTATCCCCGCCTCCGTTCTGGCTGGCGCCCTGACCCAGGCCCGTGAAGCCCGCCTGCACATCCTCGAGGTCATCAACGCAGCTATCGACGCACCCGACGAGATGAGCGACTACGCACCCCGCGTGATTTCAGTCCAGGTTCCCGTCGCCAAGATCGGTGAGGTCATCGGCCCCAAGGGCAAGATGATCAACCAGATCCAGGAAGACACCGGCACCGACATCTCCATTGAGGACGACGGCACGGTCTACATCGGCGCAACCGACGGCCCCTCAGCCGAAGCAGCCCGCGCAGCAATCAACGCGATTGCTAACCCGCAGGTTCCCGAGGTTGGAGAGCGCTACCTGGGTACCGTCGTGAAGACCACCACCTTCGGTGCCTTCGTCTCACTAACCCCCGGTAAGGACGGCCTGCTGCACATCTCCGAGCTGCGCAAGCTCAACGACGGCAAGCGCGTAGATGACGTCGAGGACGTCGTCGGCGTAGGCCAGAAGGTCCAGGTCGAGATCTCCAAGATCGACGACCGCGGCAAGCTGTCACTGGTACCCGTCGTAGCCGAAGGCGAAGAGAGCGGCGACGAAGAGTAAGAAAGACATCTTCACACCTATTTAGATAGCGCAGGAGCTACTGAAGCTTCTGTGCTATCTATTTTTATAGGGTAGAAAAATATTTGATGCTTATTTTTAGACAAGTATTATGCGGTAAAAACATACATGTTCAACATAACAAGATATTTATTTTTGACGCATCTTTACCTATCGTTTTATTCCGGTAGTCTTAATTGAAATTAGGGATGGCTTGTAGCCAAGAGGAAATATGGGATTTATTGTTGGTCTGAACAGGGACCGAGACTCCTACCAGGTTCCACTCGCACTCGCGGAACTGGGTCAGTTAGAGTTGTTTGTTACCGATTACTATGAAGGTGTCGGACTGTCTTTGCCCACGTTGGGGCACCGTAAGAGTGAGGGGATCGCGCCTTCACTCGTCCGTCAATCACACCGCGCTTTCTTGGCACAGATGCCCTATGAAGTGAAGCGTCGTATTGACCGCTCAACTGATTTTCCAACCTTTTTTGTGGAGCGTCAGTTGGGTAAGACTATTGCACATGCTGCACGAAAAAACCCTACAGCAGATTTGCTGTTATATTCGGGGTCAGCTAAATGGGCATTTGAGGGACCGAGCACTGGTAAGAAAATTCTTTTCCAGTACCACCCCTCACCGGAATTTATCGTTAAAACCCTGCACAATATTGATGAGCTAGCAGGGGTTCGCCCCTGGCAGGAAGAAGCAGAGGCTCTTAACCCCGCTATGCAGGCCCTGCACGCCGAGGAAGTTGCTCTTGCCGATTCTGCTCTGTGTGCTTCGACCTTTACTAAGCAGGGCCTTATCGCTCAAGGTATGCCGGCGGAGAAAATCGCTATCGCCCCCTATGGTGGGCCTGAGGTAACCCGCTTTGCGCTCAGCCAGCAGGACGCTCGCTGTAACTTCCTCTTTGTAGGTCAGGGTATTGCCCGTAAGGGGCTTCATCACCTGATTGAGGCCTGGCGCCGAGCCAACCTGCAAAATTCTACGCTGACTGTTGTAGCGTCACGTCTAGACCCTGAAATCGAAGCTTTCGCTGAGGGGCTTGATAACTTTGAGCTTAAGGGCCGTGTGGACGACAAAGAACTCAAACAGCTGATGCAACAGGCCGATACATTCGTGCTGCCCTCACTTGTAGAGGGCTTTGGGCTCGTACTCAGTGAAGCGCTAGCCCAAGGGTGCCGCCTCATTGCAAGCTCAAACACCGGCCTGGTCGATATGCAGCTACCTGAGACTATCGGCACCGTGGTGACAGCTGGATCGGTTGACTCTCTTGTGGAGGCCCTCCAGGAAGCTGAGCACACATATAACCCCGCTCGCCCTTACATGGAACTGGCTTTTGAAGAAGCCGAAAGACTGAGCTGGAAGAACTTCCGCAGCAAGGTTCAGGAAGCTGCGCTGACTACTTTGGAACGAGAGAACAAGAACTAATGCGTATTGTCATCATGGTTCACCGCTTTTACCCCGATTTTGGCGGTGTAGAAGTTACTGCCGAACTTATCGCGCGCGGTTTCGTTGAGCGTCATAACGCTGAAGTCATTGTGGTTACTCATACCAAAGAAGAAGCGACCGATAAGACCTTCCCCTTCAAGGTCCTGCGTGAGCCTAGCCCTATTCAGTTGTGGAAGGCTATCGCGGGGGCAGACGTTGTTTTCCACAACAACCCCTGTATGCAGTTCTACTGGCCCCAGCTCTTTATGAAGAAGCCCTGGGTTGTAGCACTGCGTACCTGGATTACCTTGCCCGGCCAGGAACTGAGCCGAATCGAAAAAATCAAGTACTGGCTCAAGTACAAGATGGTTGAGCGAGCTGATCTGCTTGTGGGTAACTCTAAGGTGCTTGCCGGCCATGTTAACGCTGAAGCTGAGGTTATTTATAACAGCTACCGTGACGATATCTTCAAGGTAACGAACACCGAGGAACGAGACCCCGAATCAATCGTTTACCTGGGTCGTTTGAGCGATGATAAGGGAATTGACCTGCTGCTTGAGGCTGTCTCAAAGTTGGTCGATCGCGGGCTATCTCCCAAGCTTTCCATTATTGGTGGTGGAGACTACCAGCCTGAGGTGGAGCGTATTATCGGTGAGCTAAATCTGCAGGACTGCGTGGTGCTTCACGGGCCGAAGACCGGTACTGATATCGCAGATATTCTGAACCAGAACGCTATTTCAGTAGTTCCTTCTCGAATTCCTGAGCCTTTTGGTACCGTCACGCTGGAGGAAGCAGCATCAGGTTGTGTGGTTCTCGTGGCTAATCACGGCGGTCTGCCTGAAGCCATCGGCGATGCCGGCCCCAAATTCACTCCTAATAATGCAGATTCTTTGGCAGATCAGCTCGAGAAACTCATCACTGATCGTGACTACTACGAGTCTTTCCAAGAGAAGATTCCTAGCCACGTAGAGAACTATAAAGAACATGTTTTTATCGATAAGTTCTACGACGCAATGGTTCGTGCTTATCAGAAGGTAAACGGGTAAAGCTGTGTTGGAAAAAAACCAAAAGGTAGTGCTACTTGCAGCACGCGACGTCACTGCTGCTCGTACCGGACGTATCGCGGTGCTTGAGACAGCGGTAAAGGCTCTTCAAGATGCTGGCTACCCTGTAGAGGTCATCGCGATTACTAACTCTGAGGGCGCAGCAACCTGGCTGGGTTGCCCCGTCCACCGCGTACGTACTCCCTCTATCGTTTCGATGCCTTTTAGCGCTGTACGTTCGCTTGCATCGCGTAAGACTCTGAACGAAGCTCTCTTCGATTCACAGCAGGTAAGAAACTCTGTTAAGGCCATCTGCGATCAGATCGGTGCGACGGTGGTTATCGGCGATAATATCCGTACCTGGGATGCCGCACAGGCCACCGGTCTGCCGGTCGTTATGCACCTAGATGATCTGCTGTCTACCCGCTATGCTTCTACCGAATTCAAAGAGAGCAATGATTCTGTCTTTGGCTACTTCGGTGAGCAGATTCCCAGCTTCATTCGTCCGCTTCTTGAAGGTGCTGTCAAGCACCTGCTGGGAGTGGAGGCAAAACTGGCTTACCGTCGCGAAATTCAGATTGCCCGTGAGGCCGCTGTGACTGCCCTGACCAGTGAAGCTGAAGCCGACGTCCTTGCACTTCGTGCACACGCTCCGGTTGTAGGCCTGCCGATGGCCGTACCCCAGAACGTTAAATGCACTCCTAGCAATAACGCTGCTGAAAAACTAGTCTTCCTGGGTGTTATGCACTACGGGCCCAATATGGGGGCCTTGCGCTACCTGCGTGACGAGGTGCTCCCCATTCTGGAAGACCACGGTCGTAAGGTCGAGGTGACAGTAGTCGGTAAGGCAGACGCTGAGCAGATGGCAGAGTTCGCAGGAACTCCTATTACCTTCAAGGGCTACGTAGAAGATTTGCATGCTGAGCTAAGCAGCCACCGCGTCTTTGTCTCGCCTATTCAGAGCGGTACCGGTGTAAAGACCAAGGTGTTGGATGCTCTGAGCGTAGGTATTCCTGTAGTGGCCACTCCGCTAGGTGTAGCAGGTATTCCTTCTTCACACGGTGATGAGTACCTTGTAGGGCATGATGCAATAGAGTTTGCCCACCATATCGAATACCTCATGGATAACCCCGACCGCGCAGACGCAATTGGTTCTGCCGGTTACGAGCTTTTGGGTCGTTCTATGAACCCCCAGAAAGTATATGATGATTGGGAATCCGCAGTTATCCGCGCAACCGAGGGGCAGGTCGTCTATGCGTAGCCATCTTTTAACTCCTACAGAACTTGGAGAGTTTCAAGTAAGCCCTCTCGGTATCGGTACTTCCCGCCTGGGAGCCTTCTGGCAGAAGCGCTCCATCAAGGAAGGTGAAGAGGCTCTTAACCGTGCCTTAGATCTGGGCGTTGGTCTGGTTGACACCGCTGACGTGTACGCCCGCGGTATTAGCGAGCGAATCGTCGGCAGGGCTGTTAGGCACCGCGATGACGTAGCCGTGATGACCAAGGTAGGTTTGCTCAAGACCCCTCGGGGCATCTTGAACGCACGGAAGCATTCTGGTGGGGCAGGGCTCCAGGGGCTCAAGGCGGCTACTGCGGCTGCTACCTGTTTCGAACCGGGGTACGTTGAAGAAGCTGCAGTAGCGTGTATGCGCCGTCAGGGTAAAGATGAGCTCGATATTTTGCTTCTGCATGAGCCTACCGCCGCAGATTTTGAGCGCTCCGGCCTGATTGAGCAGCTGAACTCCATGAAGGACCGCGGCTTAATCCGCGCCTGGGGAGCCTCTGTGCGCCATGAGGCGGACGCTGTGGCTGCAGCTGGCGCTGAGGGCTTAAGTTGGCTGCAGGTGCCTATCAACCTGGGCAATACTGCTATTGCAGATGCGGTGCAGCCTTTAACCGAAGGCATTCAGGTCGTAGGTATTGCTGTACTGGGTGACGGCTCTTTGCTGCCTCAGGTAACCGCAGGTGGCCTGAACCGTCCGAAGGCCGTGGCTGCCATGGTTGAGGGTGCTTACCAGCACCCCGCTATTGACGCCGTTTTGCTGGGTATGAGCCGTCCGTCCCACGTCACCGAAAATCTTGCCGCTTTAGAACGCGGCGCATCAGAAGCAGATATCGAATCTGCACGAAAAATACTAGAGAGTTAAGAGACTATTATGAGTTTCATCGACGCCCGTGAATTGCCTGAAAACGCCCACCTGACCGGTACGGTGGTTATTGTTGGTACTGGTCCGGCTGGAACTACTGTAGCGCGTGAACTGGCGCCTACGGGCGTCGATATACTCATGGTCGAGGGCGGCTCTTTAGGGCGTTCGCCTGAGCACGATGACACTCTGAAGGCGGATCAGCGATCCCAGAGTGTTGAACCCATGGAAAAGGCACGCACCAAGCGTTTGGGCGGTGCCTCAACCCAATGGGGCGGGCGAACCTACCCCTTCGATGCCTTGGATTTTGAAGACCGGACTGAAGGCGGCTTGAACTTTAAGGGCTGGCCTATCAGCCGGGAAGACCTCAACCCTTTCTACCAGCGCGCGACTGTAGCTGCTGGCGTAAAGAATATGCAGTACACCGCAGCCCAGGCCATTGAGGGCGCCCCCCAACACCTGATGGGGGAGTCTGATCTCGTTAACACTCAGGGTATCTGGCGCTGGGGGCCTCCGGTTAACTTTGGTGATGTTGTTACCGATGAGTTAGCTGACCGCGGGAATGTGCGCGTTTTGCATAATGCGAACGTAACTCATGTGGTTCAAGACCCCGAAACTGGTCGTATTACTGAGCTAAAGATTCAGTCGAAGCCCGGTAAGTTCCTCACCGTGAGCGGTGATGAAGTTGTGCTGGCTATGGGTGGTCTTGAGACTGCTCGTCTTCTGCTGAACTCAAATGTGGGTAACGAGAACGACCAGGTAGGTCGTTACTACACCATTCACCCGATTGGCGAGGTCGGCAAGCTTACTATGGCAGACCCGAAGGCTGAAGGTAACGCTGTTACCTATACAAAGAGCCACGACGGGGTTTGGGTACGACGAAATCTGCAGCTGCATGAGGACGTCCGCCGCCGCGAAGGCCTGCTCAACATGGGGTTTGCAATTTGGTACGACGAGCCCCGTAACCCCGATCATGGCGATCCGCTGCTGAGTTCTTTTGCTCTGGTTCGTAAAATGCTTACGATGACCGGTGGCTTCAAGGGTACAGGTATGCACCGTCGTTATGCGGAGCTGGAGAACCCTAAGGCACACGTGCTGAACGTGGTTAAGGGGCTCCCGAGTGTAGGTGCTTTTGGTGTGCATTGGTTGCGCGACCGTATTCTTGATCCTCGTACCCTTCCTTCTTTCACCCGTTATTCTAAGAAGGGCGTGTACCGAATTCGTTTTGATGCGGAGCAGGCTCCGCGCGCCGAGCAGCGTGTTGTTCTTTCTGATTCAGAGAAGGACGCTTTCGGTGTGCCCCGCCTGGATGTGCAGCATTTTATTCCTGAAGAGGACCGCCGGAATTACCACCGTTCCTTAGAGCTACTTGCTGAAGGCATCAATGCTACTGGCTTTGCAACCTACGAGCCGCCGACTCTGGAAGAGATGCTGACTCGCCCTATGGTCGATGCAACCCACCAGATGGGTTTGGTTCGTATGGGTAGCGCCCCTGAGGAATCGGTGATTGATGAGAATTTGAAGGTATGGTCCTCACCTAACCTCTACCTCTCTACCACCGGTGCGTTTACCACAGGTGGTATGGCAGGCCCGACTCTAACTGTTATTGCTATCTCAATTCGCCTGGCTGATCACCTTGCGGCGAAACTTGGTCTCTAAGGAGAAGAATGAAAGATCTTTCTGGCTTCCAGGGCTACGGCTACGACAAGGGCCGACCAAAAGCTGTTCAGGCCCTGT
Source organism: Rothia nasimurium (assembly GCF_928381415.1). Classification (GTDB taxonomy): domain Bacteria; phylum Actinomycetota; class Actinomycetes; order Actinomycetales; family Micrococcaceae; genus Rothia; species Rothia nasimurium_H. The sequence continues at coordinate 57,778 of NZ_CAKMSF010000002.1, read as the reverse complement.
GGCTTCTGACCCAGAGCACTCTTCTGCAGCACTGGTGGTTTCCGCCCAAGCTGCGTGTAAAGATTTTGCGTGCCTTTGGCGCCAAGATTGAAGAAGGCGTGTTAATCCGTCACGGTGTGACTATTCATTGGCCCTGGAAACTAGAGATCAAGAAGAACTCTTGGGTTGGCGTGGGCACCTGGATTCTGAACCTTGAACAGGTCACTATCGGTGAGAACAGCTGCCTGAGCCAGGACACCTATATCTGCACTGGCTCACATCTGTTCAACCACGATAATTTTGAGTTTGATAATGCTCCTATCGTGATTGGTGACCGTGTATGGGTTGCTTCACGCGCATCAATTTTGCGTGGGGTAACTGTGGGCGACGATAGTGTGGTCGGTGCTATGGCACTGGTGACTAAAGATGTGCCGGCAGGGTCTAAGGTGCTTGCGCCTTTGGGCGATGTAAGCCCTTACCAGCCTAAGAAGTAGGCTGTGTAGAAACATCTGTGTGGCTGCTCTGAAATGGGCAGCCACACTTGTCTAGCCGGTGAGAGCAAAAGCTCAGTGGCAAGGTATAGGAAATAGGCTGGCTACAAAATAGTATAGTCTAGATGATTCGGCGTTGCCCCGGTGGATGGGGCGTTCGTGAGCGCTGATAGATAGATTAGGGTAGGGAACCGTTTATGAGGATTCTGCACGTTGTCACTTTGGTGACTCCTGATGGCTCGTTGGGTGGGCCGTTGCGTGTAGCTGTGAACCTGATGAAGGCTTCGCAGAAGCAGGGGCACGAGGTGCTTCTTGCTGCTGGTACACAGAACTGGGGGAGTGAATTGCCCTCAGAATATGACGGTGTGCCGGTTCAGCTCTTTCCTGCCCGATCGGTCGTTCCTGGTACCGGTTTCGCTGGCTTGACCTCTACCGGTTTGCTATCGTGGCTGCGAAAGGTAGCTCAGACAGCCGACGTTGTCCACGTGCATATGGCACGTGATTTGGTGACTCTTCCTGCTGCTTTGGTTGCTCAGGCTACGGGCGTGCCTACGATTGTTCATACGCATGGAATGATTGATGCTTCTGACCGTCTTTTAGCGAAGCCTCTAGATGCTTTGATGACCCGCCGTGCTTTGCGGGGGGCTGCTCGAATTATTGCTTTGACGGAGCAGGAGAAGCGGGATCTGCAGGTTGTTGATTCTTCTTTGCTGGCTTCTGATATTGAGATTTTGCGTAATGGCGTTCCCTTGTCTGAGCTGCAGGCTGACCACGGGCAGGAATCTCCTGAGGTGCTCTTTTTAGCTCGTTTGCAGGAGCGTAAGCGCCCTACTGTTTTTGTTCGTGTAGCCCAGCAGCTAGCGCGTGAGTTTCCGCAGGTTCGGTTCAGCTTGGTTGGTCCTGATGAGGGCCAGGGGAAGGCTGTTCTTGAGTTGCTGGCTCATGATAATGCTGATGGTCGTATTCGTTGGCAGGGTTCTTTGCCTGCTGATCAGACGGTGGCCCGTATGGCCCAGGCCCAGGTTTATGTGCTTCCTGCTGTTGAGGAGCCGTATGGCATGACGGTGGTTGAGGCTATGACGGTTGGCTTGCCTGTTGTTGTGATGGACGATTGCGGTCTAGCCCCTGAGGTTGAGCAGTTTGACGCTGGGCTGGTAGCTCATAGCGATGATGCAGACAGCTTGGCTGATGCTGTGCGTTCTTTGGTTCAGGATGCGGACGCCCGCGCCCAGATGGGTGCTCGAGGCAAGGATTTTGTGGCTGAGTATTGCTCGATGCCGAAGATTGCTGACCAGCTTGAAGCTATTTACCGAAAGGTAAGTCGTTAATGGCTATGCTGGCTGTCTGGCTAGTGCTTTGTTTTGTGCTAGCTTCTGTTTTTGCGTCTCGTCCTGTTTGGTTGCTGTCAGCTGCCATTATTATCCGTATTTTGGTTCCCTTCTATGCCTCGAATGCATGGATGGTTGGTCTGCACATGGCGGGGTATCTTGTTGCAGCCACGGCAATTATGCAGGTAATTCTGTATCGTCCTCGCGTTGTTCGTGTCTTGCTGAATTCGAAGGCTGAGCTGGCTTTGTTTTCAGTCCTAGTGATTTTGATGATGGTGAACTCGGTGTCTGCTTATTCGAGTATCATCGAAACGCTGATGAACCTGGCGATTATTTACCTCACCCCGTTTGCTCTTTACCTTCTTTTGAAGATGGAGATTCATCGATTAGGGTTACGCGCTATCCAGGTTATTTCTGTGCCTTTCCACCTGACGATGCTCTATCAGCTATGGCTGGCAATGCGTCAAAAAGAAACGGGAGAGTTACTTGTATATGAACAGTACTCTCAGCAAACTGTTTGGTTTCAGACCACGGAAGAGGTCGGGCGAAGCTACGGGACATTGGAAAGCGGGCTTGAGCTAGCTACACTCTGTATCTTTGCTGTTGCAATGACCTACTGGGTAAAAAATAGTTTATTGCGGGTGCTATTGATTGTTGCTTACTTGTACACAGGGCTCCTGTCAAACGGACGTGCTGCGGTAGTTATTAGTATTATGGTCGCGGTTGCTGTGCTTCTACTGGCTCGCGCTGGACTAGCTAGTAAAATAGCAAGTGGAGTAATTGGTCTTATCAGTGGCGGATTCCTATATCTCTCTGAAGCGGGCCAGGAACTTATCTCAAAGGTTAACGATGATGGCGGTTCGAATCAGAAGCGTTTCGATGCGCTGACCTGGGTGAGCAATAATTTCCAGCACTTTATTATGACGGGGTACCCCGGTGACCGTGACCTGCGTGCTTCGGGGCAACTTTCTTCTTCGTTGGAAAATGCCTACCTCATCGCGGCAATGGGCTATGGTCTAATATTTTCAGCAGTTCTATTAGCGCTACAGTTCTTCATCGTTATTAGAAATATGCGGTCTGCGTCTGCTGTCGTTATGGGGCTAGCGGCGCTAGGCATTATCGCAGTAAATATGACTAACAGCGGATTTACCACAAACTCTACAAGCGCTTATCTCTTGTGGATTGCGTTAGGGCTTTGCTCGGTTGGAACCTGGATATCAACCAGCGGGTATCAAGCTCCTATTGATAAAAGATTGAATAGAGTTTCATCTGTATCTTAGAAATACGAAAGAGCAGATTCTAGAAAATCCAGACGAATAAATTTTACTTAATCACAATCACTCAACCACCTCCTAGAAGGAAAACACATCATGACCAAAGTTGTTGTTATCGGTCAGGGCTACGTAGGCCTGCCCCTCGCACAGGAAGCCTCACGCGCAGGCCTCACCGTCGTCGGCCTCGACCTATCACCCCGCATCGTTGACGGCCTCAATTCAGGCATCTCGCACATCGATGACCTCTCAAACGATGACATCGCAGAAATGCTGAAGAACGGTTACACCGCCACCAGCGACGCAACCACCATCGCAGACGCAGACTACGTTGTTATCTGCGTGCCCACCCCGCTGGGCCAGGACGGCAACCCCGACCTCACCCCTGTAGAGAAAGCTAGCGCCTCAATCGCCCAGCATCTCACTGCCGGTACCACCGTAATTCTCGAATCAACCACTTACCCCGGAACCACCGATACCCTCGTCGCTGGCATTATCAACGAAGCTGGCCACACCCTGGGCGAAGATTACTACCTTGCCTTCTCCCCTGAACGTATCGACCCCGGCAACCCCGTCTACGGCCTCAAGAACACTCCCAAGGTTGTTGGCGGCGTAACCCCTGAATCAACTGAAAAGGCCGTAGCGCTCTACTCACAGTTCATTGACACTGTGGTACCCGTACGCGGTGCGCGCGAAGCAGAAACCGCAAAGCTGCTTGAAAACACCTACCGCCACATCAACATTGCGCTGGTCAACGAAATGGCTAAGTTCTGCCATGACCTCGATATCGACCTCTGGGATGTTATCGATGCAGCAGCTACCAAGCCCTTCGGCTTCCAGGCCTTCTACCCCGGCCCCGGCGTAGGCGGTCACTGCATCCCGATCGACCCTAACTACCTCTCCTACGAAGTTAAGCGCTCACTGGGTTACCCCTTCCGCTTCGTCGAACTTGCACAGGAAATCAACCTGTCCATGCCCAAGTACATTTCGGAACGCGTCATGGAAATGCTCAACGAAGAGAAGAAATCCCTCAACGGGGCAAAGGTACTCCTGCTCGGCGTAACCTACAAAGCCAACATCTCTGACCAGCGTGAATCACCTGCAGTACCTGTAGCAGCTGAACTCGCTAAGCGCGGTGCAGTGCTCTCCTACAACGACCCTTACGTAGAGAACTGGACCCCGGGCATCGACGGCATCGAGAAGGTTACCGACCTCGACAAGGGCCTTGCAGAAGCCGACATCGTTATCCTGCTCCAGAAGCACCGTGACTACGATGTAGACGCTCTCGCAGGTAAGTCCAAGGTCTTCTTCGACACCCGCGGCGTTACCACCTCAGACAAGGCAGTTCGTCTCTAAACCTGCTACTCCTTCGGAAGGCTCCCCAATGGTACAGCAAGCACAACATTCCTGGTATTTCGTATGCACTGGCAATATCTGCCGGTCAGCATTCGCAGAGGCCTATCTTCAACGTCTCTTCAACGGAGTAGCAGCTGTAAACAGCGGGGGAACCGGGGTCAACCAGGCCCTGGCTCCTACTGAAGAAATCAAAACACTTGCAGCCCGCCAGGGACTCTCCCTCGATGAACACACCCCCCGGTTTATCGAGGGAGAGGAGCTCAAAGCTCACGACATCGTGCTGACCGCGACGGTAGCCCACCGGGCTCAAGTACTAGCAGAGGCACCGACCCTGCTCAATAGGGTTTTTACCATCAAAGAGTTTGCCCAGCTTCTACCCCACATCGACGTAGAAGAAATTCAGCAGGCAGACCCCAGCAAATGGTGGAGAGCTGCAGCCCGTAAGGCCTCCCAGCTCAGATCACGGGTCAACGCTCCCGGCAATGATCTAGATATCGTTGACCCCTTCAAAAAAGATATGGACGTCTACATCGCAAGTACCCAGGAAATCATGGATGCGCTCGATGTTATCGCAAACGTCGAACATATGAGAGCCTCACGGGCCTAATCACACAGCACAACTGAACGGAACAATCTCAATGAACGAATCGCAAGCAGTAGCCGACTCGGCTTCTGAAAAATCGAAAGGCGCCATCGAAGGTTTCCTTCGTACTCTCCGCCGCCAGTGGTACATCCTTATCATCGCCGCCGTTATTGGCGGCCTGCTAGGCTTCGGCTTCTCTATGATGCAGCCTAAGGTCTACGCATCTGACGCAACCGGCGTCGTCACCACCGGTGATACCGGGAGCGTGGCCCTGGCATCGGCCGCCGATACCCTCACCAAGTCGAAGGCTACCCAGTACCAGGCCCTAGCATCATCTCGCACTGTTGCAGAACGTGCTCTGGAAATCTCTGGCTACCAGATGACCCCGGAACGCGCTATCAGCATGGTGTCTGCTTCTGTTCCCCTTGATACTGCACAGATTAAGGTAACTGTTCGTTCACAGGATCCCGAGCTAGCTAAGAACCTTGCTGACGCTTGGATTCAGGCCCTGGGCGAGAACGTCCAGACCGTTGAAAACTCCGGCAACAATGCCACTACCGGTGAAGGTAACTTTGCAGTCCAGTCTGTCATGCAGTTCTCTGCTTACGTGCCGGCTAATCTTCCTCAGTCACCGGTTTCACCCAACGTTAAGCTCAACACCCTGCTAGGCATTGCTCTAGCTCTGATCGTTGGCGTGGTCTACCTCTTCATCCGTTCAGTTCGCGACCGATCAATCCGCTCAATGGATGCGCTGGTGGAAGTAACCGGCTCAGAAATTCCCGTTCTGGGCACCGTTCCTTTCTCCTCATCATTTGCCAATTCACGTCTAATCACTCCGAACGATGCAGCAGAGAATACCCGACGTGCTGATTTCCGACTCGTCGAGTCCCTCAAAGAACTCCGCACCAACCTGCAGTTCAAGAACCCCGACAACCCCCCTCGCCGTATCGTTATTACCTCCTCACTTCCTTCAGACGGTAAGTCAACCGTTGCAGATAACCTGGCGATTATTCTGGGGCAGTCAGGCAAGCCCGTATTCCTCGTCGATGCCGACCTCCGCCGTCCTACTGTTGCTAAGAGCTTCGGCCTCATCGAAGAAGTCGGCGTCACCGACGTCGTCATCGGCCGTGCTGACGTAGAAGATGTACTTCAGACCGTAGAAGGTTACCCCAACCTCTACATTCTGGCTGCTGGTCGTATTCCTCCGAACCCCTCTGAAATCCTCAGCTCAGATGCCTTTACTCAGATGATTGACCGTCTCGCAGAAGAAGGCATGGTTATTCTGGATGCGCCCCCGCTTCTGCCCGTTACTGACTCGGCTATCTTGGCTACCAAGTTTGACGGCGCCCTTGTCGTTGTAGAAGCAAATGGTACTAAGCGTGAGGAGCTTGCGAAGTCCATCAGCAACCTGAACCGAGTCAACGCCGATATTCTCGGTACTGTGCTCAACAAGGTTCCTGCAACCGGTTCTGAAGCAGGCTACTACCAGTACTACGGCCGTGAGTACTACTACGACAATGAAGGCAAGCGTACTGGCCAGAAAAGTGAGAAAAAATCACGCAAGGCCAAGAAAGCTAAACGCAAAGAGAAGTAGTAGCACGTAATCGTTCATTGAGTAATGAGGGTGGGAGGAACAACCTCCCACCCCTGTGCTATACCGACCGGGCACGAAGAAAGATTTATGGCTAAAAAATACCAACCGAGGCATTTGGCAACCGACTTCACGGAAAAGTATGAGAGCCACACCGTTGAAGAGCCGATACAAGAGACCCCCCAACCGAGCGTGCGAAAGAGCATGTTCTACTCGTTGCTGGGGAACCTTATTGCGCCTATCGCGGGTCTTGCCATTGCGCCTATTCTTTCTAACTCTTTGGGCGATGCCGGGCGCGGTGCCCTTGGCGGCATCACATCTTTAGTGCTTGTAGCAACTGCGGTTGGTGCATTTGGCATGCCAGAAGCACTGACCTTTCACGCTGCACGATTTGTGAGGCGTACCGGCTCAGTTCTCAAGCTTGTTGTAGGTGTGCTCGTACTTTTAGGAGCCGTATGTGCAGGCGTGATTTATGTACTTGCACCTTACCTAGCAGCAGACCACGGGCCCTGGTACGCACAGCTCGTTGTTCTGACGGCATTAGCGGTTGTGCCCAACATGCTGATTCTTATTCCGCGCGCCCTCGTAGCGGCCACCCACCAATGGCACCTGCAAGCGCTGGAACAGGGCCTCTTCTCGTTGCTACGCCTCGGAGCCATTCTTGTACTTCTCTGGACTGGGAACCTTAACGTTCTCAGCGCCGTTATCGTTACCCTCGTAACTCCGGTACTGGGTGCTCTTGTATATGTGCCAATGCTGGTGAAGATTCGCCAGCAGAAGTACCGCTACTCGGGTGAAAAACAACCAGTAGGGGAAGCTCTGGGGTACGGCGGCAAGGTCTGGTTTGGCTCCCTTTCTGGGATTGTGCTTTCACGTATTGACCAGACCCTCATGATTAAGCTGACCACTCTTCAAGAGCAGGGGCTCTACGCTGTAGCTGTGACTATCGGCGAAGTACCTTCGGTTATCTCAAACGCTATTCGTAACGTGGTTTTTGCCTTAGACTCACGGGATAGTGGCGATGAAGATAGCGCAGCGGCAGCCGATCAACGTTTGACAATGACTGCCCGAGTCACCACCCTCATCACGCTTCTTATCTCGCTCCCGATTGCTCTGACAGCTCAGTGGTGGATTGGTCCTATCTTCGGCCAAGAATTTGAAGCAGCAGTACCTATGACCTGGGTTCTGTTAGGAGCCGCGGTTATTGGTTCCGCAGGGTCCGTAGCGGGCGCTGGTCTCTCAGGGCGCGGCCACCCCGATCTGCGTAGCTGGTCTATGGCTATCGGTGCAGTGTTTAACCTGCTTGTGCTTATAACCCTCACCCCGCATATTGGAGGTATGGGTGCAGCGCTATCGACCTTGGTAGGTAGCGGTCTAGCTGGTTTCAGCAACATTGTTTTCTTGAAACTCAAGTTTGGGTTCAAGATTCATGAATTTTATGTCGCCCGAGGAGCAGATTTTGCGCTTCTTGGACGAGCAGCTCGAGCAGTGCTGCGCAAAGCAAAGATTATGAAGTAGAAAGAAATACACATGGTTTCGATGGATCTAACCTACAGCCGACCGGTAAAAATTATTCTTAAATCAGCAGCGATGGGGCGGCTTCGCGCTCTCAACGCTGTGAGCAAGAAGAGTATTGTGGGCAAAGCCCCGATTACTCTGTCGCTCACTTCGTACGCAGACCGCCTGAAAACAGTGTGGTACACCATCGAATCATTGGCTCAGGGGTCGGTCTTGCCCGCGCGGTTTATTCTTTGGGTTGATGAAGAAGACTTTTCTGTCGACAACTACCCCGAGCTAAAACGACTGCAGAACCGCGGTCTTGAGATTCGGTTTACGAAGAACTACGGCCCGCACAAGAAAGCCTACCCCTACTGCCTTGAGACCGGGGGAGAAGAAAACCTTCTGGTCACCGCAGACGACGATATTCTTTACCCCAAGAACTGGCTACGCTACCTGAATGAAGCTGCTGCCCAGTACCCGGGTGAATTTCTGGGCTACCGTACGCACCGTTTCACTTTGGATGCTCAGGGTAAGGTCGCGCCCTACAAACAATGGGTATACGGTTCGGTGAACGATGCACTGTACTCAAACTTCATCACAACAGGTGCAGGCACTATCTTCCCTGCCGCCCTGCAGAAAGCTCTGAAAGAAGCTGGCGAAGACTTCCTTGAAAAGAGTCCGAAAGCAGACGATATCTGGGTCAACGTTATTGCCCTGCGGAATGGCTTGAAGGCACGCAAGATTGACCACAGGGGAATGACCTTTATTTCTATTCCTCGTACCCAGAAGAACGCTCTGCACCACCAGAACGTTGCTGAAAACCTGAATGATAAGCAGCTGGCTGCAAGCATCACTCAGCATGAAATTGATCTGATTGCCCAGGACGCACCTCGCGTCTCAGAAAACTAGAAGGGGGACCTCAGCATGACTACAAAATTTTCACGTCGTCTTTTCCTATCGGGTCTTTCTGCCGGTACTGTCGCTGGCTTCTCTGCCTGTGGCCAGGAGAAAATCGAACGAATTGTGCCTACTGAAACCGCTACAGCGGCTACTTCAAGTGCAACTGCATCAGGCTCGGACCCGCGGAAATGGTCACATTATGGCGATTCATTTACTGCTTCTGGCCTACTCGCACAGGAGCTTGAAGCACTTACGGGATACACTCATATATCTGCTGGAGTAGCTGGCGATACCTCTATGGCTGGTGCATTTAGAGCAGGCGCTTTAGAACTAGAAGTAGGATTTGAGAATAATCTGATTCCTGCAGAGGGACCTGCCTTAGTTACTGCTATGAGCATAGAGCCTAACCCAGTTGCAGCAAATTACTGGCATTACCCTTGTGAGGTGCTGGGAATCAATGGGTACCTTATGCGTGAGTATGGTGTATTAGAAACGTATTTCTACCGTGATTCTCCCGGCAATGAAATTCAAGCAGAGCCTATGAACGCTGTATACCTAGACCCGGCTACACCTACTAATACTTTGACCGAGGGAACCCGCGGGAAATATTCACTTATTGTAGGTTTCGGTCGTAACGATATTGATACAAGAGTTACTAGTGAGCAAACTATCCAGTATATTCGCGATATTCTAGAGACAAATACAGATACCGGTGCACGACACCTGGTATGGGATGTTCCACCGTGGGTTTCAGAGCCTTTAGGCTCAGAGGCCCGGCAACCAGTGGACGAGATTAATTCTCTGCTTGAAGAATCTTTTGGTGAAATTTTTATTACGCCTGTGAGGTGGATTCTTGAAAACCCGGGTGAAGCGTTTAGCGCAGCTAAGGTTGGTATGACTGAAAGAGATCAGACTGATATTGATAATGGAGTAATTCCGGAGTCATTTAGGATTGACGATATGGGGCATTTTAATGAAGCAGGCGCTCGGGCCTGGGCACATGCCGTTTACCAAGAAATAAAGAAGCGCGGCTGGTAAACCATCTTTAGCATTGCATAAAACTTCTTTATCGATGTAAATAATAATTTTTTCCTGGGGAGGGGTAGCACCTCTCCCAAGGTTTTTACATGGCAAGGGAACCATGAACACAGCTACCACATCACATGGCTACCGGCATAGAGCCACCGGCACACAGCGAGCCGATATCCAGGGCCTGCGGGCCGTAGCCGTCCTACTCGTCATCGCCCAGCACTTCTGGAATGTACCCCAGGGCGGTTTCATCGGTGTTGACATATTCTTCGTGCTATCTGGCTTCCTCATCTCAGGAATTATCCTACGAGATATCCAGCAGCATGGACGGGTGCGATTGCCTCGTTTCTACGCTCGCCGTCTGCGTCGTATTATGCCTGTAGCTCTATTCGTCTCGGCCATTACCGTTGTTCTTGCCTGGTTCACCTGGTTCACCCCTCAGGCCTTGCAATACACCCTTGATGCCATCTGGTCGAATCTCTGGGTAGCTAACTGGCATTTCGCAGGAGCTGGAACAGATTACCTGGCTCATTCCGCTAACCCCTCTCCCTTTCAGCATTATTGGTCTCTGTCTGTTGAAGAGCAGTTCTACGTAGCTTGGCCTCTGGTGCTGACTTTGGCCTGGGCTATAGGTAGCAGGTTCAAAAAACCAGAACGCGCGGTTGATATTGCAATTATCGCGACTATTATTCTTTCTGCGCTATGGGCAGTTCTCTTCACAGACTACCGAGCACAGTGGGCCTACTTCGATACCATTTCACGAGCCTGTGAATTCGCGATTGGTGCCTTGGCCGCACGACTAGGCGCTAGAAGGAAATACAGCCAATACCTTGGCCTAGTGGGGCTTGCTCTGCTCCTCGTCTCTGCATTTACTATTACTGCTGCAACTCCTTTCCCCGGACCCTTCGCCCTTGTCCCTGCGATTGCAACAGCCTTAGTGCTATTGCCTCAACAGCAGACAGTTCCCGTGGTGATTGGACTTGAAAATCCTGTCATGCGATGGATCGGTGATATCTCATATTCGCTCTATTTATGGCATTTTCCCGTCCTTATTTTCATGACAACCTGGTTCAGTAACTCCAACCTGGTTCTGCTGGGGTGCCTGGTGTTGACATTCGGACTCTCAGCGCTCTCTTACTACCTTGTAGAGAACCCCCTCCGCCATTCGAACCTACTTCGTAGCTGGGAAAAGCAAGAGCGAAACCAACTGCCCTCAACCTGGATTAAGGCTGGAAACCTGGTATCTGCCACTATCCTGGTTGCCATTGCAGCTATGACCGTATGGCAGTTTATGCCCTCAAAATACGCTGTGCTTGCGCCTCAGACCATGAACGTAGAACGAGCGTCAGCAACAACTACTTACAACACACTGGAAGAAGTCGAGAACGCTATTGCAAACTCAACTCAATCAGAGTGGAGTGACCAGCTTATCCCTTCACCCAACCAACTCACCCAGGAGCAGATGGGCGAAGCAATGGCCCCATCGACTTCCTGCGCTGTAGGATTTGGAGCCACAGACTTAAAGCTCTGTGAATGGGGTGCAAGCGAAGAGTCTGCTCAACGCACAATACTTGTTATTGGCGACTCAGTCGCAATGGCCTGGACTCCAGCAGTTGTTGCAGCGAGCGAGGCAACAGACCGAGTCGTCGCTGCTGGTGTAGGCTCTTGCTCAATTATGTCGATTCGGCAGGAAGCTGATTTTGAAGCAAGCGGATTTGCTGAAAAATGTGCAACCACACGTGAAGCCATGTTCGGTCTCGCTGAAAAGGTGCAGCCAGACCTCATCGTGATTGCGAGCGCAACAGGTGGCTATGAGTATCAGCTCAATGAAGCTGGGCAGATTATTACCGATGCAACTCAAAAGTCAGAGAACTGGGAGCAAGCAACGGCTCAGACGCTCAAGCAACTTGCAAACTACACCAGCCATATCAGCGTGCTTGGTTCCCCTGCGCTTACCGGTGATCCACGAAGCTGTATGACTAAGACCGGGACAACAGCAGATTGCTCTGCTGAGCTACAAAGCTACCAACAGGAAAAGGAAGCAGCAGAACAGCGTGCTGTAGATGCTGCCGAGCTCGGGGCAACTACTGTGACTCGTTTTGATGCACTAGCTGTAACATGCGTCAATGGTACGTGCCCTGTAGTTATTGGGGAATATCTGACTCATACAGACCCCACACATATCACTCAGGCATTTGCTGAAAGCCTGGCACCGCTTATCAAACCGGTACTCCAGCCATAAAAAAGAAGAGGGGCAGGAACTTTGAGTTCCTGCCCCTTGCCTTTATGCTCTGAACTTTACTTTGATCTAGCCTGGCGACGTACTGCAACTAATGCCATGCCACCTACAAAGAACAAGCTTGCCCCCACCATAGACAGAATGGTCAAACTATCCCCAGCTCCGGTACGGGCCAAAGCAGGCTGAGCTGACTGCTGAACAGAACTCGATGGCGAAGCCGCCGCCTGCGATGAGCTTGCTTCACTCAACTGAGCAGTCTGCGATGCAGCATTTGCTTGCTCCACCCGAGGGCCCTGCAGAGGCAGACCATGGGTAGGCAACTGACCTACAGACAACTGACTAGCTGCTAACAAGGTAGGTTCTACAAACGGTACAAAGGTGGGCGATGTCGCAACTGCAGCGGTCGTAACAGGAGCCACCACTGACTCGGTGACTTCCGGAAGAGCAGCCGCAGCATCAGTAACGACGGGAGCGGCGGTAGGCTCAGCTGTAGCTGTAGCTGATTCTGCCGGAGTAGGAGTCGCGGAAGGTTCCGCAGATGCTGAGGGAACAGCAACGGATTCGGTTGGCGTAGGAGCTACGGAGGGCTCCACAGAAGACGTGGGAGCAGCCGTAGGCTCAGCTGAAGCTGTAGGAACAGCTACTTCTGAGGTCTCCTCGGGGGTAGGGGCTACGGGCTCCGAGGAAGGCTCCGGAGTTGCCTCTGGAACGGGCGGGGCAACAACCTTATAGTGCGCTTCGAGATTATCGTGTGACCCATCAGGGTAGGTGAGTTGCAGATAGGCTGTATCCGACCAAGGGGTGGTTGACACATGAGCATCAGGGGATATCAGAATCTGAATCTGCCGCCCGTCGTCACTCAGACTAACTGCTGCAATATCAGTGTCTGAGTATCTCAGAGAAAGAGTGGTGCCAGTGGGTAAAGCGCCGCCGTTGCCTATGACTACTAAGTTATTGCTGAACGATCCACCCGGAACAATTTTTGTCGCCGAGATTTCCTCTGTAGATACAGAGATAACGTCGCTATACTCCGCTACTTCCACGGCCAGATGGACTTCGCGCTGCACCCCGTCCTCTCCAACGAAGTTCAGGGGAATCTTGTGGTGGCCACTCGGCACTCCACCACCGGGGGTAAGCACCACAGAGCCATCGCTGGCAATAGCTACCCACGACGGGGTTTCGGCGGTCGCAGAGAAAACTCCCTGTGCCTTAGACCCGTTAGCAAAAGTAGGAGGAGCCAGCTCTAAGCGGCCATTTGGTTCAACAGAAAGATTCTCTGGATACCACAGACCTTCTTGCCCGGCAGGCTCGGTAACAATAATAGACCCGTCGTACTGCAACTGAACATTGTAGTTACCGTAGCCAGTTACTCGATAGTCATAGCGACCAGGACGAGTTCCTGCCGGGACTGAGCCAGAAATCCACCCTGAGCTAGAAACAGAAATCCATTCGGGGTTTGAATGCTCTCCTAAGTAGAAGGCCACTCCGGGCTCCCAGGGCATCTGTAAATCAAAGGAAGGGAGCTCCTGCCCCCAAGAGAGCTGGGTTACGGGGAAATAATCACCTGTAATGTGCGAGCTGTAGTAATCGTTGATGACCGTTATGGGCTGAGATAGGGTATCAACTGACCCATCGGGGTAGGTCACAAGAACGTTTATCGTGTAGGTGCCCGGTTCTACATCATAGGTAGGCGAGGCAGATATATCCCCGTAAGGGCCAATAAAAATCCAGCTTGGGGTGTCCGGGGCAGCTGAAAAGCGAGTTCCCTCAGGCAGCTCCCCAGAATAATCTACGGGCGGGTAAAAAGTTCGCTCGTCAGGAACCACAACTAAGTAAGAATCGCTCTGATCATACTGGGGCGAATAAAGCGACGCCTGGGTCTGCGTTGCAGGAGTAACCTGTTGTGCGGTGGTCTCTGCGACAGCTTGGGGGAGAGCAACAATGGGGAGCGTTGCAACTCCGCACGATAGCAGAGTGGCCGCGATGCGAGTGTGGTGTTTCATAAAAACTAAAGGGCCTTCTGATAAAAATATGTTTCCTTAGTTATCTAATCAAAAAAAGACTAAATAATAAAATGCCCCTAATCCCTTCAGCTATTTTTGTCTAAAAAATATAGTCATATTTTGTGATGGTAAAGCGTTTCCCCAGATTCTAAACTGAAAAATCTGGCATACTAAACAGGTATTCCAGAACAGCAGAAAGCAGGCCCATGCCCGTCCTTCTACCCCTTGAAACCGCTGACCTCACCGACGAGCTCAACTACCGCACCGGCCGTCTCATCTACGCCGGTGGGGGAGGCAACGAAGTGCGCCGATCCGTGCTACCGGGCGGCGTCCGCGTCATCACCGAACGCATGCCCTCCCAGCGCAGCGTCTCCATCGGCTTCTGGGTAGGGGTAGGCTCCCGCGACGAACAGCCCGGCATGCTGGGCTCCACCCACTTCCTCGAACACCTGCTCTTTAAGGGCACCGAAAGCCGCACCGCCCTCGACATCGCCCACGCTTTTGACCGGGTAGGCGGCGAATCCAACGCCCTCACCGCTAAGGAGCACACCTGCTACTACGCCCGTGTGCTCGATGAGGACACCCCCATGGCTATCGACGTTATCGCCGACATGGTCACCGGAGCCAAACTAGACCCCGCCCTGCTTGAACAGGAACGCGGCGTCATCCTCGAAGAAATCGCCATGGACCAGGACGACCCCACCGACGTCGCCTTCGAATCCTTCATTGAACAGCTTATGGGCAGCAACCCCCTGGGGCGCCCTATCGGTGGTACCCCGCAGGAAATCACCGACGTCGCCCGCGACAAGGTCTGGGAACACTACAAGAAGTTCTACACCCCCGACCGCTTAGTCATTTCCGCAGCAGGTAGCCTCAACCACTCAGAAATCGTCAACCTGGTCCTTGACTCCCTGGCCAACCGCGGCTGGGACCTGACTGAAGGTGCCCTACCTGCCCCGCGCCGCGTCCGTCAGCAAAGCCAGATTGTTCCCGGTGCCCGCGAAAAAACCCTCGACAAGGGCTTTGAACAGACCAACATCGTGATGGGCTGCCCCGGCCTCATCGCCGGCGACGAGCGCCGCTACGCCATGAGCGTGCTCAACTCCGCTCTGGGCGGGGGAATGTCCTCCCGTCTCTTCCAGGAAATCCGTGAGAAGCGCGGCCTGGCCTACTCCACGTTCTCGTTCACCGGCTCTTACTCAGACGCCGGCTACTTTGGCATGTACGCCGGTTGCCTTCCTGCCAAGGCCGAGCAGGTTACCGAGCTCATGCGCTCTACCTTCGACGATTTTGTGCGCGACGGTATCACACAAGAAGAACTTGAGAAGGTCGTTGGGCAGTTGGGCGGTTCCACCGTGCTGGGAAGCGAGGACGCCGGCTCCCGCATGAGCCGCCTGGGCCGGGCAGAGCTAGACTCGGGTAAGTTCCTCTCGATCGATGAGCTGCTCGATGGGGTTCGGTCAGTTACCGCTGACCAGGTCAACGACCTGGCCCGCTATCTGGCAGACCAGGAATGGGTCACCACCATCGTCAAATAAACTTTAGGGAGGGCGCCTGCTTATCTGCGGGCGTCCTTCTTTTTTGCGCTCTCTACGGGCAGCTCGCCGCTTTGTACCGCGCCCTGCCCACTTTTGGGGCTAAAACTGGGCAGTACGTGGTACAAAGTGAGGGGAAAGCAGGGCAGGCGGATGCCCCCCGAAGCGAGTAAACGACAGCCGGTCAACCCCTGTGGATAGAAGGCGAAACAAAGCGTCTTCACTGCACCAAAAGAACGCCCCAAAGACCCCTGGCTAGGCACAAAATTCCTATCAGCTATCCACAAGCTGCCGTATGGTAGAAAACCTCAGACACGGTGAGCCAAACTCACCCTATGCGGATCGCTGAACCTCTAACCTTCGTTTCCACCCGTGCCGAACTTGTAGCCGCCGGCCTATGCAACTCCACCATCACACGCAAAATGCACCGCGGCGAGCTCGTGCAATTACGCCCCGGCATATTCTGCCCAAGCTCTATCTATAACTCTCTGCGACCAGCTGAGCGATACCCCTACGCCATAGCTGCCTATGCAAAACAGAACCCTGATGCTATCTTCAGCCACAGGAGCGCTGCCTGGCTCCATGGCCTTAGCGTCATTGCTTCAGAGAACCTGGTCGATATTCTGGCTGGCTCGAATACCCGAGGCCGCGCTCAAGGAATCATCAAACATTACACTGTAAAACCTTCTGTGCCTATCGCATACATATCAGGAACAGTGCGAGCAACTAGCCTGCTACAGACACTCGATGACTGTGCGAGATACCTGGAGCTGAGCGAATCGGTGTGCATTATCAACTCGGCTTTGAACCGGCAACTTACAACGAGTGAAGCTGTAGAAGAGCGGCTGTATAGGCTCAAGGGCCGGGGAGCACGCCGAGCGCGGGCTACACTTCCGTATCTCAGTAGCCTGTGCGAAAGCCCCGGTGAAACTCTTCTATTGATCGCAATTATTGACGGTGGCCTACCGAGACCTGCACAGCAAGTAAATGTAGTGGTTGGAGGTAGGGTATATAGACCTGATTTTCTGTACGAGGATGAGAAGGTCATTGTCGAGTTTGACGGCCACATCAAATACACGGACTACGGGCCTACCGATCGGGCTGTTATGTCAGAGCGCAGGCGTGAGAAACAGCTGCAGAATCAGGGCTGGATTGTTCTTCGGTATAGCTGGGTGCAGGTGAGAAACCATCCGGAGCAGGTAGCCAGTGAAATTGCTGCAATGCTTGAAGTGCGCAGAGGGGCACCACTCTAGCTACTTTGTACCGCGCCCTGCCCACATTTGGGGCTAAATCTGGGCAGCACGTGGTACAAAGTGAGGGGAAAAGCGGGCAAACGAGGGAAGGACGCCAGGAACCGGGGAACAGCCCGTGACACGGCACAGACCTGACGGCCCGGCCCTGCAACGACCTTATCCTGCCAGCGCCTTCGCCACCGCGTCCTTGACGGTCTGAGCATAGACGGTCAGGCCCTCGCCCTGAGGGTGCACGCCGTCGGAGACCAGGTACTCGGGGTGGCCCTTGGCAGCGGCCTGCCAGTCAGCGATAAAGACCGTGCCGGGGTTCTGTGCCGCGAACTCGCGAATTACCTGGTTAGAGGGCTCAATCCAGGTCAGGTTTGCCGGGCCAACGCCGGTGACCAGCACAATCTTGCGCTCACCATTCGGCGACACCGAAGCCTTGAGCTGTTCAAGCTGGTCGAACGTAAAAGTGGAATTAGCGGTCACCGAGAGCACCAGCACCTCGCGCATCTGACCCGAATCCACCAACTGCTCAATGATGGGCAGGGCAGCGGAGCTGGTGCGCGAAACCTCAGCGTTGACCAGTGCCTGGGGCATGGCTTCCCCCAGGGCAATGGACGACGCCAGCGTGACCGAGTCGCCAACAATCGTCACCTGGGACCCGTCAACAGCGGCCGCCTTCGAAGCGGAAGCGCTGGGGGAGGGGCTGGGGCTTTCCGACGGTTGGCCGGACGTGCTGGGTTCTGCTGAGGCGGTAGGGACGGCAGAAGCGCTGCTGGGTTGGGGAGCCGGTGCGGACGCCTGCGCATAGTTGGCACCGGCAGCCACCACAGCTTCGGCTTCGGTCATAGCCGGTGCGGTGCGTACCGCAAAAACGGTGGCAATCAGGGTTACACCGGCAAGGACGGCTGCGCCCACCGGTAGGGCCCGGCCAGCGGGTGCCACCATGGCTGAGAACCAGGCTGATAGTGCCCCGCGGAAGCCCAGCTGGCGCACGGGCTGCTCCACATACATATACGACAGACCCGCAACAATCAGGGTTAAGAACAGCACACCGACGTTCACCCAGGGGGAGCGCGCCGCACCAAAGGTGTAGTGGGCCAGCACCATCAGGGGCCAGTGCCAGAGGTAAATACCGTAGGAGCGCTGGCCGATCCAGCGCAGGGGAGCTAGGGACAGCAAGCCCCGAAAGAGCCCGGAGGTGCCGCCGCGGACGTCCGGAAGCAGGGCCTGAATAATGCCCATACCCAAAAGAGAACCCACCAGCAGGCCCCAGGGCATGAGCCAGGAGCTGTGGTCTGAAAGAGTCAAGGCAAAGGGCAGAACGGCGACCAGGCTCACCCAGCCGACCAGCTGGCGCAGCCAGCCCCAGATACCATTGCCGTAGCCGACCAGGGGGTAGAGACGGTCATCAACGGGCGGGTACATGGACCAGGGAATCATCATGGCCAGCAGGACACCCAGCATCAGGCCGTAAAGGTGGGTATCGGTGCCGTAGTAGAGGCGGGTGGTGGAAGCACCCAGTAGCCCCAGCACGACCGCAGCTAGCAGTGATAGGGCACCCAAAACGCCAGGAACAAGAGCCCGTTGCCACCACTTAGCGGTAAACATAAAAACAAAGACCATCACCACGGGCCAGAACAGGTAGAACTGTTCTTCAACCGCCAGCGACCAGAAATTGGTCATGAGCTCAGGAGAGGTTTGCGTGAAATAGTCGTTACCGGCCCAGATCAGCAGCCAGTTCGACGAGTAGGTAAAAGCACCGAGAATCTGGCGGCCCAACCCCACCTGGGCGTCCCCACCCACCAGCAGAGCCAAGGACCCCACCACCAGCGTCAGCAGGGCAAAAGCCGGCACCAGACGGCGTAGACGCCGCACCCAGAAAGAAACGATATCCATCTTGCCGGTATAGGCACCCTCGCGCAGTAGCAGGGCAGTAATCAGATAACCCGAGATAACGAAGAAAATATCAACGCCAATCATGCCCCCGGGCAGGTACTGGGGCCAAAAGTGGTACACGAGCACCAGCAGCACCGCGATAGCGCGTACGCCGTCGAGACCGCGCAGGACAAAGCGTCGCTGCCCCTCGTGGGGGTGCACGGCAGAGTAAAAAACGTGATCGTCTTTCATAGTTCCCTTGGGTCGGTGAGCTGGGGTGCAGGCGCACCTTTCTAGTGTAAGAGCTGGGCGGGTTTTCTTGTGTCGCACCCGCCGGGTCTTTTAGCACTCAGCGGGCCGAAACCGGTTTCGGATGCTGAAATGCCCCCGCCTACTTTCGGGTATTAGCGCAGGTGAAAGGACGCTTGGGCGCAACAGGGCGTGCAGTGGGGCTACCCCGTTCGCTAGAGTAGTGTGATGTGGCTTGTTGATGCGATACCTGCGCCAGCCGGTGCTGTGCGTGTGAGCGAGTACCGCCAGGTGCCGCCCGGCACCCAAGCTAACGACTATCTAAGGGGTATATAGAGGCATGAGCAAGATTTGGAAGGTCGCTGTTGTCGGCGCCGCAGGACGTATGGGCTCAGAGGCGGTCAAGGCCGTCAACACCGCAGAAGACATGGACCTGGTAGCTGCCCTGGGCAACGGAGACTCCCTAGATCTCTTAGTCGAGTACGGCGCGGACGTCATGATTGACCTGACCGTTCCCTCCGCTACCGAAGCCAACGTACGCTTTGCCGTTGAACACGGTATTCACGCGGTGGTCGGTACCACCGGCTGGAACGAAGAGCGCCTAGCCTCCCTCGAAGCCCTGCTTGCCGAGCATCCTCGGGTGGGCGTACTCATCGCCCCCAACTTCGCCATAGGCTCCATCCTGGCTACCGAATTTGCCGCTAAGGCAGCAAAGTTCTTCGAGTCAGTAGAAGTCATCGAAATGCACCACCCCAACAAGGTCGATGCGCCCTCGGGCACTGCCGTCCACACCGCCCACAAAATTGCAGCAGCCCGCGCCGAAGCCGGTGTGCCCGCCTCACCCGACGCTACCGAAACCGATGAGGGCGGCTCCCGCGGTGCCAAGGTCGCCGGCGTCAACGTGCACGCCGTCCGCCTGCGCGGCTTGACCGCCCACCAGGAAATCCTGCTGGGCGACGCCGGCCAGCAGCTGGTCATCCGCCACGACTCCTTTGACCGCACCAGCTTCATGCCCGGCGTCCTGCTCGGCGTCCGCCAGGTCGAACAGCACCCCGGCCTGACCGTGGGCCTTGACCGCTACCTCAACCTGGACTAGCCCGTGACCTCGCTGCGCGCCTTCACCGCCGGGGCAATCACCCTGGCCATCCTCACCGTGCTCATCCTGCCCCTGCCGCTGGGAACCCGCCTTTTCCTGCTGGCAGTAGGCGTGTTCTGCGCGGTCTTCATCGCGGTGGACGCCGGTGGGCGAGGTAAAGCCTTCGCCGCCCTGGTGACGGTAGCCCTCAGCCTCTACCTGGTGCTCACAGCCCAAAGAGGCTTCATCTTCCTGCAGAACGCGGGGGCACTAGGCGCCCTGCTGGGTGGGGCCCTCATCGTCCTACCCGTCCTGGGTGCCTGGGCTATGATCCGCGAAATCATCTTCGGCTCCCGCACCCAAGCCCTGGGGCAGGAACTCGCCGCAGCGGGGGAGCTACCCGAAGATACCCTGCCCCGCACCGAAGCAGGCCGCATCGACCGCGCAGCAGCCGACGCACAGTTCACCCACTACGCCACAGCCACCGAGAAAGACCCCACCAGTTGGAAGAACTGGTTCCGTCTCTCCTTGGCCTATGACGCCTCCGGCGACCGAAAACGCGCCCGCAAAGCCATGCGCACCGCCATAGCCCTGCACCGAGGCAAAAACCCCACCCAGGTCACCATCTAAAGCCAGGCTGCCCACCGGCGTCCGCCCCGGAATAACGCAGGCCTTTAATCAAACTCACCCCACCCCACCCAGCCAGATAAGGTAACGTAGTAGATATGTCTGAGACCGTACAGAACACAACGACCGCAGCAGAACCCATCTTCGGGCGCCTGCTTACCGCCATGGTCACCCCCTTCACCGCACAGGGAGAAGTTGACGAGCAGGCAACCGCCGCGCTCGCCACCAACCTGGTGGACCGCGGCCACGACGGTCTCATCGTCTGCGGCACCACCGGCGAATACTCCACCATGACCGATGAGGAAAACGAAAAGGTCTTCCGCATCGTCAAGGAAGCCGTGGGCGACCGCGCCAAAATCGTAGCTGGTGTAGGCTCCAATGACACCGCCCATACCCTGCACCTGGCCTCCCGCGCCGAAGCTGTTGGTGTGGATGGCCTGCTTGTGGTCACCCCCTACTACAACAAGCCCACCCAGACCGGTCTTGAAGCCCACTTCCGCACTGTCGCTGACGCGGTTAAGACCCCCGTCATGCTCTACGACATCCCCGGTCGCGCCGGTATCCCCATCACCCCGGCCGTCTACCGTGCCCTGGCAGACCACGAGAACATCGTGGCAGTCAAGGACGCCAAGGCCGACTTCACCGCTGCCACCGAGGTCATGGAAACCACCGACCTGGACTACTACTCAGGCGACGATGGGCTGACCCTACCCTGGCTGGCTATGGGAGCCGTCGGCCTCGTCGGCGTTACCTCCCACGTAGCCCCCGAACACTTCCGCCAGCTGATCGACGCAACCGTCGCCGGTGACCTGGCAACCGCCCAGAAACTGCACCTGGACCTGGCCCCGGTCGTCCGCGCCGCTATGAGCCGCGTACCCGGCTGCGTCGCCGCCAAGCAGATTCTCACCTGGCAGGGCATCCTCGACTCAGCTACCGTGCGCCTGCCGCACGTACTGGCTACCGACGAAGAAGCCGCCCTCATGCGCTCCGACCTCGAAGGCTCCATCATCGCCTCAACCCTGGTCAAGTAAAAACGTACTGCGGGTACCCGGCGGGCCCACCCAAAATCACGGCGATTTTGGGTGGCCCGCTTTGCCCGTATTCAGAAAAGAAAAAATAAAAGAAAGAGAAACTATGCAAACAGTTGAAAGCCCGCACCTTCCCCCCAAACTGAAAAAAGACACCCTGCGTGTAGTACCCCTGGGCGGTCTCGGCGAAGTCGGCCGTAACATGACCGTCTACGAAATCAACGGCAAACTGCTCGTGGTCGACTGCGGCGTGCTCTTCCCCGAAGAGTCCCAGCCCGGCGTAGACCTGATTCTGCCCGACCTCAACTACATTAAGGACCGTCTGCAGGACATCGTGGCGATCGTGCTGACCCACGGCCACGAAGACCATATCGGCGCTGTACCCTACCTGCTGCGTATGCGCCCCGACATTCCCCTGGTGGGCTCCCAGCTGACCCTGGCCCTGGTCGAAGCTAAGCTCCAGGAACACCGCATTAAGCCCTACACCATGGACGTTGTTGAGGGCCAGGTTGAGCGCTTCGGCCCCTTCGAATGTGAATTCGTAGCCGTTAACCACTCCATCCCCGATGCCCTGGCAGTCTTCATCCGCACCAAGGCGGGCAAAGTCCTGCACACCGGCGACTTCAAGATGGACCAGCTGCCCCTGGACGGCCGCATCACCGACCTGCGTCACTTCGCCCGCCTGGGCGAAGAGGGAATCGACCTCTTCCTGCCCGACTCCACCAACGCTGAGGTTCCCGGCTTCACTCCGACCGAAAAGAACATCGGCCCGGTGATTTCCAACGTTATGCGCGATGCTAAGCGCCGCGTCATCGTTGCTTCTTTCTCCTCGCACGTGCACCGCGTCCAGCAGGTGCTCGATGCTGCTGCTGAACGTGGCCGCAAGGTGGTCCTGGTCGGCCGCTCCATGGTGCGCAACATGACCATTGCAGAGAAGCTGGGCTACCTGAACGTACCCGAAGGTATTCTGGTTGACCTCAAGAAGGTCGATGACTACCGCCCCGAGCAGATTGTCATGATGTGCACCGGCTCCCAGGGCGAGCCCATGGCGGCTCTCTCCCGTATGGCCAACGGCGACCACAAGATCCAGGTCGAAAAGGGCGACACCATTATCCTGGCCTCATCCCTGATTCCCGGTAACGAAACTTCTGTCTACCGCGTGATCAACGGCCTGATGAAGCTGGGCGCCAACGTGGTTCACAAGGGCAACGCTAAGGTACACGTCTCAGGTCACGCCGCTGCCGGTGAGCTGCTTTACTGCTACAACATTCTGCAGCCTAAGAACGTTATGCCTGTGCACGGCGAAGTCCGCCACCTGCTGGCCTCAGGCAAGCTGGCCATCGAAACCGGAATCAAGAGCGATCGGGTGATCATCGGTGACTCCGGTACTGTCGTTGATTTGCGTGACGGCCGCGCTGACATTGTCGGTCAGGTACCCTGCGAATATGTCTACGTTGACGGTAAGTCTGTAGGTCACGTTACCGAAGATGACCTCAAGGACCGCCGCGTCCTGGGCGAAGAAGGCTTCGTCTCTATCGTCACCGTAGTTGACCGCGCCACCAAGCGCGTGGTCACCGGGCCCGACATCCACGCCCGCGGTATCGCCGAAAATGATTCCGTCTTCGACGACATCACCCCCAAGATCACCGCAGCCCTTGAGGACGCCCTGCACCGGGCTCCTGAGCGTGTGCACACCACGCATCAGCTGCAGCAGATCGTCCGCCGCACCATGGGGGCTTGGGTAGCCCGCCGCTTGCGTCGCAAGCCCATGATTGTGCCCGTGGTCATCGAGACCCACACCCCCGAGGCTGACGGCAACTAGCAACCTCTGAGCATACCCGGCGGCAGTTTTACCTGCCGCCGGGTAAGCTATTTAAACGCAACCGATCATCAAGCAGTATTGGGAAGAATGGCTCCGCGAAAGTCTGCATCGAGTAAATCAGCCCCCCGCGCCGCGGGGAGCCGCTCCAAGACGTCCTCACGTCGCTCAACCTCAGCTCAAGGTAGAAGCCGGAAGGCCTCGTCAGCACCCCCGCAGGAAAGTAACGCCTTTGTGCGTGCCCTGGTAGGAGCCTGGCAGGCCCTGGCCTTCACCGTGGGCGGTGCCGTACGCCGAATGGGCGAGCTCCGCACCGATATTGAACTCCACGAACGCCGCGACGGCGGTGCCCTGCTGGTGCTGGCTATCGGCCTGCTGACCGCCGGCGTGGAATGGTGGGGCTGGCGGGCGGACCCCGCTAGCCTGTCGTGGTACGAGTGGCCCCTGCACCTGTGGCACATCGCTGTGGGCGGTCTCTTCGGCCAGGGCTCCCTGCTGATTCCCATTCTCTGCCTGATTTTTGCTATCCGTATCTTCCGCCACCCGCTGGAGGTGCGAGCTAACAACCGCATCGCCATTGGCTTTACCATCATGACGGTCTCTGCCTCGATGATGGGGGCTAAGGTGGCGGGCTACCCCTCTTTCTCATCGAGTTTTGATAAATTCTGGGGCGGCGGCGGTACCGTTGGTGTGCTGATTGGCACCCCTGCCAGCCGTATCGTAGGCGGCGTGAATGTGCTGGAATGGCTTTTGATTGCCCTGGTTTTCCTGGCCGGTTTGCTGGTGGCCACCGATACGCCCCTGCGTCAGATTTGGCCTAAGATAATGCATATTTTCGGTCTGATGCTGGGGGAGAAGCCCCACGGTTCGGTCGCTGATGCCGGGCGTCCTTCCCGTGCCTCCCGTTCTCAGGACGAGGCCGAAACTCGCGTGCTAGAGGGCGACCACGACCGCTCCTATCTCTACGAGGACGCCCCCGCCCCGGCTCCCCGCCGTCGCGGTGGCTTACTGGGCTGGTTGGGCTTTGGCCCCCGTACCGAGAGTGACCGCAGGTTAGATCGCTACGAGGCGGACGAGGCCTACCAGACCGCTGTGATCGATGACGGCTCTGAGGCTGACCCCGAGACCGCCCGCGTTGAGCAGGTGGCCCCGGCACCCCGCCGTGCCGCCAAGACGTCAAACCGACCTGTTGAGGCCTTTGACGTAGAAGCACCCCGCAAGCAGACCCGCCGCGAGAAGAAAGCGGCGGCTAAGGCTGCCAAGCAGCAGGCCCAGCTCTTTGACCAGGGCCTGTGGGAGAGCGAGGACGAGCTTTCTGCCAGCTACCCCGACGAAGACCGTTCGGACGCCCCGGCCCAGCGACTGGACCAGGCCCGCCAGGCTGCCGCGGATCACGGCTATAGCCCTGAACCGGTAGAAGCAGACCGTGACGGCTTTGAGCCCGAGACTGTTGCACCTCAGCCTGTTAGCCGACCGGCTGCTGCTCCTGCATCAGCACCCGCCCCCGCATCAGCCCCTGCTGTGCCCCGCCCCGGTAAGGGCAGCTCTTCTGCTGCCTCGCTGGGCGCTGCCCTGACCGGAGCTGCTGCTGGTTCAGCCGCTGCTGGTGCCGCTTCGTCAGCCAAGGCATCTGCCCCCCAGCCTGCTACCGCAGGTTCCGGGCAAGTACCCACCGCGGCTCGTCCTTCTGCTGACCGTCCTGCTGCCGAGCGCCCGTCCGCCCGCCTGCAAAACAACACCGTTGCCGAAGCCAGCGAACAGCCCCGCGGCGAACTGGTCGTGGAATCCTCCACCGGCTCCTACACCCTGCCCACCGAATCCATGCTTGAGGCCGGCCCACCCGCCAAGGAGAGCTCCGAAGCCAACGAGCAGGTGGTTGACGCCCTGACCAACGTGCTCCAGCAGTTCAACGTTGACGCCGAGGTCACCGGCTTCTCCCGCGGCCCCACGGTCACCCGCTACGAGATTGAGCTGGGCCCCGGCACCAAGGTGGAGCGCGTCACCGCCCTGTCCAAGAACATTGCCTACGCTGTGGCGTCTGCCGACGTACGCATCCTCTCGCCTATCCCGGGTAAGAGTGCTATCGGTATCGAAATTCCCAACACCGACCGTGAAATCGTGGTGCTGGGCGACGTGCTGCGCTCGGCTAAGGCCCACGCTACCGACCACCCCATGGTCATGGGTGTGGGTAAGGACGTCGAGGGCGGCTTCGTCATCGCTAACCTGGCGAAGATGCCCCACATGCTGGTGGCCGGTGCCACCGGTGCCGGTAAGTCCTCCTTCGTGAACTCCATGATTACCTCCATTCTTATGCGCTCCACCCCCGACCAGGTGCGCCTGATCATGGTGGACCCCAAGCGCGTGGAGCTCACCGCCTATGAGGGGATTCCCCACCTGATTACCCCCATTATCACCAACCCCAAGAAGGCCGCCGAGGCCCTGCAGTGGGTGGTGCGAGAGATGGACGCCCGCTACGACGACCTTGCCCACTACGGCTACAAGCACGTGGACGACTTCAACAAGGCCGTCAAGGCTGGCAAGATTCAGCCGGAGCCCGGTTCCAAGCGCCAGATTAAGGCCTACCCCTATCTGCTGGTGATCGTGGACGAGCTTGCCGACCTGATGATGGTTGCCCCGCGTGATGTGGAAGAGTCCATCGTCCGTATCACTCAGCTGGCCCGCGCTGCCGGTATCCACCTGGTGCTGGCGACCCAGCGTCCGTCCGTTGATGTGGTCACCGGCCTGATTAAGGCCAACGTGCCCTCCCGCATGGCCTTTGCGACATCCTCGGTCACAGACTCCCGCGTGGTGCTCGACCAGCCTGGCGCTGAAAAGCTCATTGGCCAGGGTGACGCCCTCTTCCTGCCCATGGGCGCCTCCAAACCCATGCGTGTGCAGGGCGCCTGGGTGGGTGAATCTGAGATTCACGAGGTTGTTGAGCACGTCAAGAAGCAGGCCCCTGCGGTCTACCGCGACGACGTGATTGCCGCAGCACCCTCCAAGAAGATTGACGATGACATCGGGGATGACCTGGATGACCTGCTGCGGGCAGCCGAACTGGTGGTCAATACCCAGTTCGGTTCGACCTCCATGCTGCAGCGCAAGCTGCGCGTGGGCTTTGCTAAGGCAGGGCGCCTGATGGACCTGCTCGAATCCCGCGAAGTCGTTGGCCCCTCTGAGGGATCGAAGGCCCGTGACGTGCTGGTTCAGCCCGATGACCTGCCCGCCGTCCTCGCTAAGATCCGCGGTGAAGAGCCCCCGGCCCCTGTAGACAGCGACCCCTACGGCGGGGATCCTGTAGCCCACATGAACGATGGGGTGCCGCAGGCCGTTGACTACTACGACGAGGCGGACGACCCCGACAGCGAAGACGCCTGGAACCTGACCGGCCGCTAGCCGGCCTTCCCTGCCAGACCCAACCGACGGCGTCCGCCCCGCTTATCGCGAGCGGGGCGGAACCACCCTAAGGAGAACACCGTGGCCGACCAGACCGCAACCGCTTCTAACTGGAACATCCCGAATGCGCTGACCGCCCTGCGTATTGTGATGGTTCCCCTGTTCGTCTGGGCCCTCTGGGCCGGCGGGCCCCACGGCGAGGCCAACCTGAGCCTGCGCTGGTGGGCAGCCGCCGTGTTCGTACTGGCCATGATTACCGACTGGCTCGATGGCTACCTGGCCCGCAAAAACAACCTGATTACCAGCTTCGGTAAAATTGCTGACCCCATCGCCGATAAGCTGCTCACCGGGGCGGCCTTCGTGGTGCTGTCCATGCTGGGGGAGCTGTGGTGGTGGGTCACCATCGTCATTCTGGTGCGCGAGTGGGGTATCACGGTGATGCGCCTGTTCATCATCAAGTACGGGGTCATGGCGGCCTCTAAGGGCGGTAAGCTCAAGACCGTGCTGCAGACGGTGGCGCTGGTGCTGATGATTCTCCCGCTGGGGCAGCTGGGTTCCTGGGCTCTATGGCCCGGCTACCTGGTGATGGCCGCTGTGGTGGTCGTGACCGTAGTAACCGGTATCGACTACGTCATCAAGGCCATGCAGCTGCGCCGCGACTTCTTCGCGGCTCAGGGGAAGTAGCCCGGCATGGTAGAGATGATGGCTCAGGACCTTGAGCGCGCAGCTGCCCGCCTGGTTGCCGCTGCTGTAGCTCGCGCAGCCGATGGGGCGCAGAAGGGGGCGGACGCCGGTGCTCAGCTGGCAACGGCAGAGTCCCTGACCGGGGGTATGGTAGGCCAGCTCATCTGCACCGTTCCCGGGGCATCTGCGGTGTATCGGGGTGGCGTTATCTCCTACGCCACCGAGGTCAAGGCTTCTGTACTGGGGGTACCTGCCGGTTTGCTGGCTGAGCGGGGAGCGGTAGATCCGGACGTCGCAATCGCCATGGCACAGGGAACCGCCCGGGTCTGCGAAGCTGATTTCGGCGTAGCCACCACCGGGGCTGCCGGGCCGGAGCCCTGCGACGGTAAACCGGTAGGGCGCGTCTACCTGGCCGTAGCGCACCCGGCGAGCGGGGGCGGCCGCGTGCTTGAAAAAAACTATGCGGGCAACCGGGCAGAAATTCGTGCCCAAGCCGCCCACGATGCCTTGAACCTGCTTGCAGAGTTTCTTGCTGAAACCGCTAAGTAAGCTCCCAGAAAATTTTCAGATGAATTTTTCAGCTAACAGGGAATGAAAACACAGCCCTGTGGGTTTAGATAGATGTAACAAGAAAAAGTCGTAAGTAAACGAAATATTCTTGAGGTCAGCTGACGAAAGCGCGAACATGCGATAGGCTGATAACACCCGCTCCTGATATAACGGGAGCATGACAACCAGGAGATTGGTATAAAAATGACTAAGCAGCCCGTATCCGTGAACGGTGTCGTCCGTTGGAAGGATGTGGGTCAGACCGAGAACGCTGCCCCCGCCCAAGACACCGGTAAAGTAATCCTGCTCCGCCACGCTATCGGCGAAGTTCTGCGCGATGTTCGCCAGCGCCAGGGCCGCACCCTCCGCGAAGTTTCC
Source organism: Rothia nasimurium (assembly GCF_928381415.1). Classification (GTDB taxonomy): domain Bacteria; phylum Actinomycetota; class Actinomycetes; order Actinomycetales; family Micrococcaceae; genus Rothia; species Rothia nasimurium_H. The sequence continues at coordinate 29,052 of NZ_CAKMSF010000002.1, read as the reverse complement.
CACTCAGCCCGAGTATCACTGGGCTACCTCAGCGAGGTCGAGCGCGGCCAGAAGGAAGCCTCATCAGAGTTGCTGGCTTCCATCTGCCAGGCACTGAACATCTCCCTCTCAGCTATGCTGGCTGAAGTCTCAGCCCGCATGGCTGTTGAAGAAGGCTTCTCGGTACCCGATACCGTACCCGCTGAGTTCTCAGAACAGTTCAAGCGTGAATACGGTATCGCTGCAACCTCAAGCCGCGATATTCCCGCCGTCGAGCGCCCCCTGGCAACTCGCTAGACGATTCGCTCTTTAGGTAACTAAGAGATGGAGCCGGGCCCCGCAAGGGCTCGGCTCTCTTCGTGTTCTGTGGTGTCTGTGTACTGTGGAGGAAGGAATAAGATGAAGCTCAGCGAATTTTGGGCGGCGATGGATCATGAGTTTGGTCCGGTCTATGCCCGCCATCTAGCCCGTGATCTGGTGCCCGGGGACTTCGGTGATTTGACGGCCCAGCAAGCCCTGGACGCCGGCGCCAACGTGCGCGAGGTATGGCTGGCTATCTGCCGGGTGCAGGACGTTCCTGTGGAACGGCAGCTGGGTCCCGATATCGAACCGCGACCCTAGGCTAGAAAGTCGTTCGTACTTAATAGAAAATGTGTTCGAATTCCTGTAGGATTGTGAACAAACGACCGGCAGCCCGCGACACATAACCGGGTTATCCACAGATTTTCAAAATCTTCGCGCTGAACCCTTAAAGTGTCAGCCCTAGGTATTACCGTGGTAGCCAGAGAAGAACTCTCGTACCGCGATAAGAAATGAGGAACATACATGGCAGCGAAAACTCGCATGCAGTCAGTAGGTCAGGTGCCCGCCGAAGGGCGCGAAAAGGCACTTGAGGCCGTCCTTGCCCAGATCGATAAGAACTACGGCAAGGGCTCCGTCATGCGCCTGGGAGACCGCGAGGCCAGCAAGGTCGAAACTATTTCAACCGGTGCTCTGGCCCTGGACGCCGCCCTCGGCATTGGCGGCCTGCCCCGCGGCCGCGTGGTAGAAATCTATGGCCCTGAATCTTCCGGTAAGACTACCGTCGCCCTCCACGCTGTGGCTAACGTGCAGAAGGCCGGCGGTATCGCAGCCTTCATCGATGCTGAACACGCCCTTGACCCGGTCTACGCAGCCAAGCTGGGTGTAGACACCGACGCTCTGCTGGTCTCCCAGCCCGATACCGGTGAACAGGCCCTGGAAATCATGGATATGCTGGTGGGCTCTGGCTCCATCGACATCATCGTGGTTGACTCCGTTGCCGCTCTGGTGCCCCGCGCCGAAATTGAGGGCGAGATGGGTGACTCCCACGTGGGTCTGCAGGCCCGTCTGATGTCCCAGGCTCTGCGTAAGATTACCGGCCGCCTGTCAGCAACCAACACCACTGCTATCTTCATCAACCAGCTGCGCGAAAAGATTGGCGTTTTCTTCGGCTCACCCGAAACCACCACCGGTGGTAAGGCTCTGAAGTTCTACGCCTCGGTACGTATCGATATTCGCCGTATTGAGACCCTCAAGGACGGCGCTAACCCCATCGGTAACCGTACCCGCGCCAAGGTCGTCAAGAACAAGATGGCTCCGCCCTTCAAGCAGGCTGAATTCGATATTCTCTACGGTGAGGGTATCTCTGTTGAAGGCGGTATTCTTGACCTTGCCGTCGAGCACAACGTGGTCAAGAAGTCCGGCGCCTGGTTCACCTACGAGGGCGATCAGCTGGGCCAGGGTAAGGAAAACGTGCGCCGTTTCCTCAAGGACAACCCCGAACTGACCGAAGAGATCAAGTACAAGACTATGGTCAAGCTCGGCATCATTGAGGGCGAAGAGGAAGAGCTGGACGAGGTAGAGCCCAGCACCTCTGTTGACCCGCTCGATGATATCTCTGAGAACTTCTAAACTCATAACAGCGAGCTAGTAGCCGCCACCACCGGGAAAAGCCCCGGTAGTGGCGGCTTTCGACATGACACGATGTAGGTAGTAGGAGGGGAATGTGAGCGCAGAAAACCCACGAGTCGAAGATTTTCTTGCCCCTGAGGAGTACCCGGCCTGGCACCCGGCGGCACAGGGCCTGGTCCAGGACCTCCCGGGGGAGTCTGGCGCCTACGCCAGTACGCAAACCGCTACCCCCTATACCGGTAAAGCATCAGCCGCAGCGGCCAGTAACCGGGACGGTGGGGAAGCAGCCGAGGCTGCGGAACCAGCCCGTCAGGGCAAATACACCCGCCGTCGCAACCCCAACTTCAAAAAAGGGTTCCGCAAGCCGCCCGCCAAATACGCTGCCCGCTCGCCCTTCGCACCCGCCATCGGGGCGGCGTCCGCCCCAGAGAACGAAGCTCCCCAGCGCAAGCGCTCGCAGCCCCTCTTCCGTGAAGGCTCAGCCCTGAACGAGCCGGTCACCGACGAAGAGATGCTGGTGCAGGGGGTCACTCCCATGCCCGAGAAGAGAGGCCGCGCCGGTAAGGAGCCGGAGAGCGAATTTACGCGGGCTAAAAATATTGTGCTGAATCAGCTGGCTGCCTCGCCTAAGTCCCGAGCCATGCTGGAGAAAAAGCTGGTTGAGAAAGAAATTTCGGCCGAGGTTATTGAGGATATCCTGAACCGTTTTGAGGCGGTCAACCTGATTAACGACGCTGAGTTCGCCGACATGTATGTGCGTACTCGAATGAACGTGAAGAAGCTGTCGCGGTCGGCTATCCGGCGGGAGCTGAAAACCAAGGGGGTTGAGGGTGAGCTTGCCGAAATAGCTCTGGAGCAGCGCACCGAGGAGGACGAGCGCGCCGACGCCCACGAGTTGGTGCGCAAAAAATTGCGCCCCTCAATGGATCTGGGGGACAGGGCTGAGAAAGAGAAGGTTATGCGCCGCCTGGTGGCTATGCTGGGCCGTAAGGGCTACCCGGCGGGCCTAGCTTTTAGCGTGGTGCGCGAAGAGGTCGAGAGCTACGCGCAGGAGATGGGTATGAGCAGTGACTCTCCTTACTATGATTAGCTGATGAAAAGCACGTAGAAGGGAAACAGCAAAAATGCGCAGAGGGAAAAGTATCAACCTGTACCTAATGGACGGTACACCCAGTGAACGGGTCAAATGTACTTTGGCTAACTGGACAGGGGTTGCCTACAAAATACCTCGCACAATGCTCGACCAAGCGCAACGGATAGAACATCTAAACCAAACCGGTGTATATATTTTGTTTTCTGGGCGGCAGGCGGACGCCGGGGAATCCGCTTATATAGGGCAATCGAATCTACGCAGCAATGGTCGAGGCCTCATCGGACGTTTATTTGAACATAGGGCTGACCCGGAGAAAGACTACTGGAATGAAGCGGTTGTCCTAACGACCTCAAATAACTCTTTCGGTCCGACCGAGATTAGCTATCTTGAAAATCGTTTCTATAACATTGCTCGTGAGACCGGTCGATACGACATACAGAATGGGAATAACCCCAACTCTGGGCATGTAACAGAAGAAAAAGAGTCAGAACTTGAGGACTTTATCGACTACGCAAAACTTGTAGTAGGAGCTTTAGGGTACGACATCTTTGAGCCGCTGATTAGAGAAAACGCCCCCTCTGCTGTCGAAAGCACTTCTCAAGACACGGCACCCTCTGACTATTTCCTGGCAGGGAATGGCTACCTTGCGAAAGGGCGGCAGACTACTGAAGGTTTTGTTGTGCTGAAGGGTAGCTCTATTAGTTCTGTGGTTTCATCTTCTGCTCCCGTCATCGTCCGTCGTGTGCGAGAAGAGCGAGTAGCTGATATCTCAAATACATACGAGTTGCTGGATAACTTTAAATTTAATAGCCCTTCGTCAGCAGCTTCTTTTGTTGCTGGCAATAGTAGAAGCGGCAACGCTTCGTGGAAGAATCAGGCCGGAGACACTCTGGGAGAGGTTGAATCCCGAGTTTCCCCAGAGTGAAACAAGTTATCTGCGGAAATTATGAACTATACCCATGCCTGTGGTTATACGGGGTGAGGGAAAATCCAACATTTATAGAACATTTTGTTCTGCCATAATCGCCTGCACCGCTACCTTTGCTGCAGCTACCTGGGCGTCATCGTGTGCGCTCCCGCGGGGGCTCGGAGCCACCTGCTCATAGAAACGCTGTACGGCCCCCTGCCACAGAGTGTTCTCCACAAGGCCCGCTGAAACCGGCCCCTCAGGCCAGGACGGGAAGCCCAGCATGAGTTTAGCAACCGGTAGCGCCCAGTGGTGCCAGCAAGTTCCCTCAGCGTCGATACCGCGAACCCCCGACCCAGGGGCCGCCTGCCACAGCAGGTTGGCCGGAGAAAAATCGCCGGACGACAGCACCCTCTCACTCGGCGCCGGGTAGATAATTCCCTCCACGGCCTGCTCCATCTGCGTAAACTCAACCGACCCCACCGGCACACCTTTTCTCTCGGCCAGCCGGCGCAGGCCCTTGAAGGCAAGCTGGGGTGAGGGTAGGGACCCCGGTGCGGACGCCCGCGCGTCAGCGCTCGCAAGCTCAGCGGCAAAAGATACCTGGGCGGCAGCCTGGGCGGGGGAGCCCAGAATACTAGCCCAGGTATTCACCCAAGCGTCCAGGGCCTGCCGGGGTGCGGCGTCCGCCCCGGACGACAGCAGCAGCTCACCCAAGCTGATAGCAGACGAGAAGCCGCCGGTGACATCCTCAAGAATCAGCAGACGGGCAGCGTCGTCAGCAGCCAGCAGGCGGGGGTAGAGCCCCGGTGCGACCTGCTCCAGGGCAGCAAGGCCGTGTTTTTCGCGAAGGTAGCCAAAACCGCCAGAGTTGCGGGCTGAGTCCTTGCGGCGAAAATACTTGAGCACACAGCTCGCCCCGCGATGACCCCGCACCCGAACAACCACCGACCGCATCCCGCTCGACAGAACCTCGACATCAGCAACCTGAACGCCGGTCAGCTCCACAGACCGCTCTAAAAGCCCGGCCAGCAGACGCAAAAAAGCGGGGGAATCTACGGGCTGCTCCACCGCACTAGGGGAGTAGGCGCTCGCAGCCTGGGCGGCACGTGATGCAAAGAATGAGGGAGAAGGGCGAACCGGCATAGAGCCCAGAATAGCAACCTAGTAGACTGTACGGGTGAGTATTGACGTGAACACCGACAAGCCCGTGGCAGCACCCAAAACCCGCACCTACGAAGTGCGTACCTTCGGCTGCCAGATGAACGTACACGATTCAGAGCGCATGAGCGGCCTACTTGAGGCATCAGGCTACGTGCCCGCAGAAGAGGGAACCACCCCCGACCTGGTCGTTTTCAACACCTGTGCCGTGCGCGAAAACGCCGATAATAAGCTCTACGGCAACCTGGGCCAGCTCGCCCCGGTCAAGCGTGAGAACGAGGGCATGCAGATTGCCGTAGGTGGCTGCCTAGCGCAGAAGGACCAGGACGTCATTCTGAAGAAGGCCCCCTGGGTCGACGTAGTCTTCGGTACCCACAACATTGGCTCCCTGCCTACCCTGCTGGAGCGAGCCCGTCATAACAACGAGGCCCAGGCTGAGCTGCTGGAGGCCCTGGAGGTTTTCCCCTCCACCCTGCCGACCAAGCGCGACCACGTGTACTCCGGCTGGGTCTCTATCTCGGTGGGCTGCAACAACACCTGTACCTTCTGCATCGTGCCCTCTCTGCGCGGTAAGGAAGAAGACCGCCGCCCCGGCGAAATCCTGGCAGAAGTACAGGCCCTAGTCGACGACGGCGCTATCGAAGTGACCCTGCTGGGCCAGAACGTCAACTCCTACGGTGTGGGCTTTGGCGACCGTCAGGCCTTTTCGAAGCTGCTGCGAGCCTGCGGCGAGATTGAGGGGCTGGAGCGCGTCCGTTTTACCTCCCCCCACCCGGCCATGTTCACCGACGACGTCATCGACGCAATGGCTGAAACCCCCAACGTTATGCCCGTACTGCACATGCCCCTGCAGTCCGGCTCTGACAAGGTGCTCAAAGACATGAAGCGCTCCTACCGCTCCAAGAAGTTCCTGGGCATCCTGGAGAAGGTGCGCGAGCGCATCCCCGATGCCGTCATCACCACCGATATTATTGTCGGCTTCCCCGGCGAAACCGAAGAGGACTTCCAGGAGACCCTGCGCGTGGTGGAGGAGTCCCGTTTCTCGTCCGCTTTTACTTTCCAGTACTCGATTCGCCCCGGCACTCCGGCAGCGACCATGCCCAACCAGGTGCCCAAGGCTGTGGTGCAGGAACGCTACGAGCGTCTGATTGCCCTGCAGGACCGCATTGCCGGTGAAGAAAACCGTAAGCAGCTGGGTAAGACCGTTGAGCTGATGGTTACCGCAGAGTCAGGGCGCAAGGCCGAAGAAACCGGCCGCCTGTCGGGCCGTGCCCGCGACCAGCGCCTGGTTCACTTCACCGTTCCCGAAGGCTGCGAGGTGCCCCGCCCCGGCGACCTGGTGACCCTGCCCATCACTGAGGCTGGCTCCTTCCACCTGATTTCTGACCCCACTGCCGACCAGTACTCGGTGCGCCGCTCCCGCGCAGGTGATGCCTGGGACCGCGCCCAGGCCGACTCCTGCGGTACCGGTACCACCCAGGTGCCCGGTACCCCGGTTTCCCTGGGCTTCCCCACCTTCAAGCCCGCTCTCTAACCCATGGCAGAGAAGGACGCCGCCAGCAGCTCCCTGCCCATCATCGCTGTGGTGGGCCCCACCGGCTCAGGTAAAAGCGCCCTCGCTATCGAGCTGGCACGGGCTGTGGGCGGGGAGTGTATCAATGCCGATTCCATGCAGTTTTATCGGGGTATGGATATCGGCACCGCCAAGGTCACTGCCGAAGAAATGCGGGGGGTTCCCCACCACTTGCTCGACACCCTCGATGTCACGGAGGAAGCCTCGGTCGCTACCTTCCAGTCCCAGGCCCGGCAGGTTTTTGATGAGATTCGCACTCGCGGGAACTACCCGATTCTGGTCGGTGGGTCTGGCCTGTATGTGCGTGCCGCCCTGGACGTTTTGGAATTTCCCGAAACCGACCCGGTGGTGCGGGCTCGGTTGGAAGCTGAGCTGGCGGCGTCCGGCCCCGGCTCCCTGCTTCAGCGCCTGCGCGCGGTTGACCCTGAATCAGCTGAGCGGGTGAAGGACGACCGCCGCCTGGTGCGCGCTTTGGAGGTCTTTGAGGTGACCGGCCGCCCCTTCTCGTCCTTTATGCCCACCCGCACCTACCACCAGCCCGCCCTGCAAATCGGGCTGAACGGCGACCGTGCCCAGCTGCACCAGCGGCTGCACCAGAGGGTAGTTGCCATGGAAGAAGCCGGGCTGCTGGCCGAGGTAGAAGCCCTCGAAGCCAAGGGCCTGCGCCGGGGCAAAACAGCCCCGGCGGCTATCGGCTACCGGGAATTTCTCAAGGTTCTGGACGCCGCCCGCGGCTTGCTGCCTGCCGGTGAGGAATATTCTGTCGCCCAGGCAGTTGAAGATACCGTCACCGCCACCCGCCAGTTCGCCCGCCGCCAGCTCACCTGGTTCAGGGCAGATGAACGGGTGCACTGGCTTGACTGGTCCAGCCCCGATCTGCTTACCGAGGCCCTGGCCATCATCAAGGGCTACCAGGCACTAGACTAAGAAGAAAAAGCGCCCCACAACGGAAAGGCAAAACCCGTGGCAACCCACACCGTAGAAACCCCCGTCTGGGGCGATTTGACCGGCAAGACCCTCACCAAGGGGCAGGCAACCGGTAACGACTTCATCTTTGTCACCGACCCCGAAGCTAGGCTCGACCTGCCGGCTGAGCTGATCGCCAAGGTGACCGACCGACACTTCGGCATCGGCGCTGACGGCTTTATTCGCGCGGTCAAGACCGAGCACCTGGATTTTGCCTCTCACCTGCTGGAAGAGGCCCCCGATGCTATCTGGTTCATGGATTACCGCAACGGCGACGGCTCAATCGCTGAGATGTGCGGTAACGGGGTGCGTGCCTTCGTTGACTACTTGCTGACCGAGAAACTGGTTGAGCTTGAAGAGGGCGGACGCCTGCTCATCGCCACCCGCGCCGGTATCAAGGCCGTGGGTCGTACCGAAGACGGCTACGCCATCGACATGGGCCCGTGGGGCTTCATCAACGGTGACATGGCCCGCGATAACGGCACCGACGCCCAGGTGACCGCCAAGGGCCTGCGCACTCCCCGCGGGGCACTTTCCATCACCATGGGTAACCCCCATACCGTTGTCATGCTGGGCACCGACGGCAAGCTTGACGGGCTGAACCTACACGAGGCCCCCAAGGTTTCACCCAACCCGCCTGAAGGCACCAACGTAGAGTTCGTCGTCCCCGAAGAAATCTCAGCAGAGGACGGCGACCCCGCCACCGAAAACATCGGTTCCATCCGCATGCGCGTACACGAACGCGGAGTTGGCGAGACCCTTTCCTGCGGTACCGGCGCCTGCGCAGCTGCCGCCGCCACCCGCTTCTGGGGAGGGGAGGACGCCCCCGACGAGTGGCTGGTACGCGTACCCGGCGGCACCCTGGCCGTCACCTTCGTTCTGGGCCCCGACAACCTCGAACACGTCGTCCTGGCTGGCCCCGCCGCCATGACCGGCAAGGTGCTGCTGGGCTAAATGACTGAAACGAAAGAAAATACCCGGGAACTCTGGAACGAGATTTACTCGGAGCGGGAACAGATGTGGTCGGGCAAGCCCAATGCCTCACTGGTTGCCCTCATCGGAGATCGTACCCCCAGCACCGTCCTTGACCTTGGCTGCGGCGAAGGTGGGGACGCGCTCTGGCTGGCAGCTGGTGGCTGGCAGGCCACCGGCATCGATATTTCGGACGTCGCGGTGGGGCGCGCTCGCGCCCGCGCGGCAGCCGAAGGGTTGGAGACCAGCTTTATCGACGCTGATCTCACCGACTGGTCTACCGACCAGCATTTTGACCTGATTGTCACTAGCTTCTTGCAGTCCTACGCTGACTTTGACCGCCTGCCCCTGCTTGCAGCGGCCCTGGACCTGCTGAAACCCGGTGGGGAGCTCATCTCGGTGGCTCACGCAGGTGCTCCCTCCTTCACTGACCCCGAGGACGCCCGCAAACACAGGGCCCGCATGGTACAGGCTACCGAAGAGGCCCGAGCCCTCACCCACAGCCGTGACGATATTGAGATTGTGCTAGCTGAAGAGTGGATTCGGGATATCACCTCACCCGAGGGCGAGCCTGCAACCATACCCGATGCGGTGATGGTGCTACGCCGGGCGGTGCACCTCTAGAATGCGGAAGCCCTTCGAGGTAGCGTAGCGGGCTACCTCTAGGTCGGGGAAAGTCTCAGCCAGCCACTTCTGTAGGGAATCTGAGCCCAGGTTTTTCTGCACGACCAGGTAGGCGGTACCGCCGGGGGCCAGGCGGGGGAGCCAGGTGCGCATGATGCCGTGTAGAACGTCCTTGCCCACGCGAATGGGCGGGTTAGACCAGATGGTATCGAAGGTCAGCGACTCATCGAGGGCATCGGGGGCAGCTACCGTCACGTTGGTGAGACCCAGGCGCTCAGCGTTCATCTCGGTGAGCCGGGCAGAACGGGAGTTCACCTCGACCCCGTAGACCTCAGCATCAGGCGCTGCCATCGCCAGGGTCAGGGTAATCGGGCCCCACCCGCACCCGATATCGAGCATGCGCGCCCCCTGCGGGGCGGGGGCCTCATCGAGGAGAATACGGGTTCCCTTATCAACCCCACCCGGGCTAAAGATGCCGGAAGCGGTCAGAACCTGCACCCGGCGTCCGCCCAGCTCAACAGTCACAGGCTGGGGCGAAAAATCGCCGGTGGGGTTTTCAGAAAAATAGTGCGCGCTACTCATAGACGTTCATTCTACGCTAAGCCCCTGCCCTTACCGCCCCGGAAAAGCTAGAATAGAAGGACGCCTCAACCCACCTCGAAAGGTACTATGACCGAGACTTCAACCCCCAGCAATGACCCCAAACTTCCCTCAGATGAACAGCTGAGACGTACAGTAGACCGCGTGCTGGGGCGGGCACAGGGCAACGGTAGTGTGCTCGATGAGAGGGCCCGCGAACTCTCAGATAACCAGCGTGAACATTCCGAATACGATGGTGACCAGCAGGACCTTGAAGAGCGCCGTGCTCTGCGCCGAGTGGCCGGTCTATCGACCGAACTCGATGACGTCACCGAAGTTGAATACCGCCAGCTGCGCCTTGAACGCGTTGTGCTGGCAGGTGTTTGGTCTGAGGGCACCCTGGAAGAAGCCGAAGATTCCCTGCGTGAGCTGGCCGCTCTAGCCGAGACTGCGGGTTCTGAGGTTTTGGACGGCCTGGTACAGCGCCGCCTCAAGCCCGACCCGGGCACCTACCTGGGCTCAGGCAAGGTACTTGAACTCAAAGACATCGTTGAAGCTTCCGGCGCTGATACCGTGATTGTGGACGCCGAACTGGCTCCCTCCCAGCGCCGCGCCATTGAAGATATCGTCAAGGTTAAGGTCATTGACCGTACCGCCCTGATTCTTGATATCTTCGCCCAGCACGCCAAGTCCCGAGAGGGTAAGGCCCAGGTCGAGCTGGCCCAGCTTGAATACATGCTGCCGCGTCTGCGCGGTTGGGGTGCGTCCCTGTCCCGTCAGGCCGGTGGCCGAGCCGCCGGTGGTGAGGGTATTGGCTCCCGCGGCCCCGGTGAAACCAAGATTGAAATGGACCGCCGCCGTCTGCGCGCCCGCATGGCCAAGCTCAAGCGAGAAATCGCTGCCATGGCTCCTGCCCGCGAGACCAAGCGCCTGAACCGCAAACGTAACCGGGTACCGTCCGTTGCGATTGCCGGTTATACCAACGCCGGTAAGTCCTCCCTGCTCAACCGCCTCACCGACGCCGGCGTGCTGGTTGAAAACGCCCTCTTCGCTACCCTGGACCCCACCGTGCGCAAGGCCCAGACTCCGGACGGCGTGGGCTACACCCTCTCTGACACCGTCGGCTTTGTGCGCGCCCTCCCCACCCAGCTAGTGGAGGCCTTCCGCTCAACCCTTGAGGAAGTTGCCGACGCTGATGTGATCGTTCACGTTGTGGACGTCTCCCACCCCGACCCCGAGGGGCAGATCCACTCTGTCCGCCAGGTCATCACCGAGGTTGACGCTCAGAACATCCCCGAAATCATCGTGCTCAACAAGGCCGATGCCGCTGACCCCTTCGTGATTGAGCGCCTGCGCCAGAAGGAACCCAACCATGTGGTTGTTTCAGCCCGCACCGGCGAGGGAATCGAAGAGCTACAGCAGAAAATTGCTGACACCATTCCTCGCCCCTCCATCGAGCTCAACATGCTGGTGCCCTACTCAGCAGGCAGCGTTGTCTCCCGCCTGCACGAATGGGACGCTGAAATCCTGCGTACCGCCTTTGTCTCTGACGGCACCTACGTGCAGGCCCTGGTGCGTGATGAGGTAGCCTCTGACCTGGCCGAGTACGTTTTGGAAGAAGACCTGCTCGAGGTTCTGCAACCTGAAATCGATGAAGCTATCGCCTCTGGGGCGGTTGAAACTCAGCGCGCATGAAGGAACACGTCACCGCACCCACCGGGCAGGAGCTAGAAACCCTGCCCGGTGCCCAGCCCGTCCTGCACCTCTTGGACACCGTGGTGGAACGCTCCGGTGGCCAGAGGCGCGATGGTCAGCGGACCATGGCGGCCCACGTTGCCCGCGCCCTGGAGACTGAAAAGCACCTGCTGGTGCAGGCAGGTACCGGCACCGGTAAGTCCCTGGGCTACCTGGTGCCCGCTATCTATGCCGCCCAGACCGCCGAAAAGCCCATCGTGGTGGCAACCGCAACCCTGGCCCTGCAATCCCAGATTGTCAACCGCGATATACCTCGCCTGCTGGAATCACTGGGAGATGAGCCCGAACATGAAACCGATGTGGCCATCCTCAAGGGCCGCAATAACTATGTCTGTCTGCACAAGCTGGAAGGTGGTTACCCCGAGGACGACGGCGACGCCCTTTTCGATATAGATGCCACTACCGGCGCCACCGGCCCCGCCGGAAAACTGGGGGAAGAGGTTGTGCGCCTTCGCGAATGGGCACAAACCACCGACACCGGCGACCGCGACGAGCTGCTGCCAGGCGTAAGCGATAAGGCATGGCGGCAGGTAGCCGTCACAGCCTCAGAATGCCTGGGCAAAAAATGCCCCCTGGTCGAAGAATGTTTCAGCGAGATGGCCCGAACCAGAGCAGCTGAATCAGATATCGTCATTACCAACCACGCCCTTCTCGCTATCAACGCCTTTGAGGGCGCTGCGGTGCTACCCGACCACGACATCGCCATCATCGACGAGGCCCACGAACTGGCTGACCGCGTCACCGGTGCCGTCACCGGGGCACTATCACCGGCCGCTATTACCAAGGTTGCCCGCAGCCTCAAGCGGCACACGGACGCCGACCACAAGGCACTCGAACAGGCAGCGCTCGCCCTTGACGACTCTCTCAACGGGGTACCCGCCGAGATGATGCCCAAGGGCTTGCCTGACCGGGTTGCCGCTGCCATGGAACGCGTGCGCGATGCGGCGCGTCAGGCCCTCACCGATACGAAGAGCGGGGACAAGGACGGCGACGCCGGCCGCCAGATGGCGCGTGCTGCCCTGACCGAGGTGCACGAAACCTCAGAGAAGATGCTGACCGCTGACCCGCTTTATCAGGTCATCTGGGTTTCTCGTACCGGCTCTTGGGAGCCCGGCAGGGGGTATGTGGCGGCAGCCGACGATGACCCCGCCACCCTGAACATCGCACCTATCTCGGTTGCCGGTTACCTGCGAGAAGGTCTTTTCGAAAACCGCACCGTGGTGCTGACGTCTGCGACGCTGACGGTGGGAGAAAGTTTTGACGCCGCCGCTGGTGCCCTGGGGCTGATGGGTAAGGACGCTCCGCGCTGGGACGGTATCGATGTGGGGTCTCCCTTTAACTACCCCAAGCAGGGCGTGCTGTATCTAGCCTCTGACCTGCCTAAACCTGGGAGGGGAGTTTCGGTAGAACAGCTGGACCGTATCGTTGAGCTCGTGACCGCCTCGGGTGGCGGCACGCTGGGGCTCTTTTCCTCTAAGCGCGGGGCCGAGCTGGCTGCCGAGTACGTGCGGGAGCGCACCGACCTGAACATTCTTCTGCAGGGAGAGTCGTCTCTGCGCGCCCTGGTGCAGGAGTTCACCGAGGACACCGATTCCTGTCTTTTCGGCACCATGAGTCTCTGGCAGGGCGTGGATGTTCCTGGCGACTCCTGCCGCCTGGTCATGATGGACCGTATTCCCTTCCCCCGCCCCGATGATCCGCTGTCGCAGGCGCGTACCCGGGCGGTAGCAGTTGCTGGCGGTAACGGCTTTATGGCTGTTTCTGCCTACCACGCTGCGGTACGCATGGCCCAGGGTGCTGGCCGCCTGGTGCGGTCGGTCGGTGACAGGGGAGTTGTGGCCGTCCTTGACTCCCGCATCGCTACTCAGCGCTACGGTTCCTACCTGGTGAAGTCCCTTCCGCCCTTCTGGACAACAACCCGCAAGGACGTTGTACTGGGAGCGCTCGAGCGCCTCAAACAGTCAATCGACTAGTGAGAGACTAGGTCTTAGAGACTGCGCAGTACGGAGACGACCTTACCCATGATGGTGGCTTTATCGCCCAGGATGGGCTCGTACTGGGTGTTCTGGGGTAGTAGCCAGGTGTGACCATCGCGCTGGCGGAAGGTCTTAACGGTGGCCTCGTCGTCGAGCAGGGCCGCGACGATGTCACCGTTCTGGGCGGTGTTCTGGGCACGCACTACCACCCAGTCGCCATCGCAAATCGCAGCATCGACCATGGAGTCTCCCTTGACTCGTAGCATAAAGAGGTCACCCTGACCTACTAGCTGGCGGGGGAGCGTCATGACGTCTTCGATTGCCTGCTCAGCGGCAATGGGTGAACCCGCAGCAATACGGCCTACCAGGGGAACGGTAGCGAGGTTATCGTCGGTCTGCGCGAAGGTAGGCACAATCGGTAGCGTGATGACGCTGGTTTCAGGCTTTACTTCTTCGGGGGAGGTCTCGCCGGTGAGAACCTCAATAGCGCGCGGACGCTTGGGGTCGCGCCTAATATAGCCCATCTCTTCGAGGCGAGAGAGCTGATGGGTAACAGATGAGAGTGAAGCGAGACCAACGAGGTCACCGATTTCACGCATAGACGGCGGGTAGCCGTGCTCATCAATAGCGCTTGAAATGGCGCTCAAAATTTTTTTCTGGCGGGCAGTGAGGGGGCGAGAGCCCTTGTGGGGCGGGCTTGCCGGAGTCTGCGGAGTTCGTTCGCTCACGGTATCTCGTCTCTGTTGGTTCTTAAAATGTCAGCCACCCGGTGTTCACTATCAAGTGGTCTTCTAAGACTATGTCAAGCAAACAGGTTATTCAAACATTTGTTCTAATTTTTCTCGACTATGTTCGATTTTTCTGATAGAACATAGATACGAAGAAATTTTAGAACAAAGATTCGACTTTTGGTTGAATGTTTGAGCGTGAATCAGGAGAAAGACTTATGAGCACCATCGCCTTGCCCGAGTTTATGGCTCGTACTTCTTTGAAGAAGCCCCTTGATCAGGCTGCTACTTTTACTGTTCGCCACAGGGCCCAGCCTGCTATCTCGGCTGGAGCTATAAGGGAACCTCAGTACCGCATTCGCTTTGCGGCCCCGGCTCCCACTAGCCCTACCTCTGCCCCGCGTAATGCTGGGCAGACCGCAGTAGTGTCTGTGCCCACCCGCCAGGTGCGTGCTGACAGTGCACCCCGTACCGCTGCTGCTCAGCGCCAAAAAATTCGGCTCACTCGCCGCGGCCGCCTGGTCTTTAGGGGCCTGCCACTACTTACCCTCCTAGCCCTGGTGGTACTCGGTGCCTTGACCTTTATAGCTCCGGGGGAAGCTAAGAGCGCTACTTTTGACCCGGTCGCTCCTGTCAGTCAGACAGTGACCGTGGTGCACGGTGACACCCTGTGGTCGATTGCAGCGGAGGTTGCCCCGGGCGAAGATAACCGCGACGTCATCAATCGCATCATGCAGATTAACGACCTCACCAGCGCACAGCTGGTTCCCGGTCAGGTTCTTGAGGTGCCTGTCTACGCTCAGTCACAGTAAGAAAAAGAGCGGTGCCCTATGCCAGACTGCGAAACAAGAATGCAGCGTACGGGGCTAGGTCGCTACACTAGGGGGGTGACCGAAACTACCACAGCACTCGAAGCCCTGCCCCTGCGCGAAGATTTGCGGGGCCGTTCACCCTACGGCGCACCCATGATTGATGTTCCGGTAACCCTCAACGTTAACGAGAACACCCACCCCATGCCGCAAGAAGTCATCGATGCCATCACGCGCGATGTAGCAGAGGCCGCCGTAGCCCTGAACCGCTACCCCGACCGCGAGTTCGATACCCTCAGAGCAGAACTCGCAGACTACCTGGGGCACGGTCTGACCCCCGAAAACATCTGGGCAGCTAACGGCTCCAACGAGATTCTCCAGCAACTTATGCAGGTCTTTGGCGGCCCCGGCCGCTCGGTCATGAGCTTCGTGCCCACCTACTCTATGTACCCCCTGCTGGCAGACGGCACCAATACCGCTTTCATCGCGGGTACCCGCGCAGCCGACTACTCCCTCACCGCAGCTTCAGCAGTTGAACAAATTGAAGAGCACAAACCCTCTATCGTTATTCTCTGCTCACCCAATAACCCCACCGGCACCGGCCTGGGGCTGGACGTTATCGAAGCGGTCTACGATGCGGTGGCAGCCTACAACGGTATCGTCGTGGTCGATGAGGCCTACGCAGAGTTCGCCCAAGACCGCACCCAGAACGCTCTCACCCTTCTACCTGGCCGCCCCAACCTGGTTGTCTCCCGCACCATGAGCAAGGCCTTCGCACTTGCAGGTGCCCGTCTGGGTTACTTCGCAGCAGATCCCGCTGTTGCCGACGCCGTCCGCCTGGTTCGCCTGCCCTACCACCTCTCAGCCGTCACCCAGGCAACCGCGATTGCAGCCCTGCGTCACCGCACCCAGCTGCTGGCTAACGTTGACGACATCCGCGCCCAGCGCGACCGCATCGTGGAGCACCTCACCGGCCTGGGACTAGAACCGGCTGTATCGGATTCTAACTTCGTGTTCTTCGGCGGGCTCAAGGACGAAAAAGCTGCCTGGAACTACCTGCTAGAACGCGGCGTCCTGGTGCGCGATAACGGAATCCCCGGCTACCTGCGCGTCACCGCCGGAACCGAAGCCGAGACCAGTGCCTTCTTAGACCACCTCACCGACTACGTGCAGACTTTCGAGCGCTAAGCGCAGCGCGTAGCCCCATCAACACCGGCAGATACCTTAGAAAAAGAGACAGACATGGCAGTACCAACCGGATCATCCACCGGCATCGGCCCCCGCATTGCAAAGATGGAGCGGGCGACCAGCGAGTCGTCCGTCAGCGTCGAAATTAACCTCGACGGCACCGGCGTATCAGACATCGACACCGGTGTGCCCTTCTACGACCACATGCTCACCGCCCTGTCTAAGCACTCCCTGATTGACATGACCATCAAGTGCTCTGGCGATACCCACATCGATGTGCACCACACCGTTGAAGATACCGGCATCGTGCTGGGCGAGGTGCTCCGTCAGGCACTGGGTGATAAGGCGGGCATCCGCCGCTTCGGTACTGCCACCGTGCCCCTCGACGAAGCTCTGGCCTCTGCCGTGGTCGATATTTCTGGCCGCCCCTACCTGGTCCACACCGGTGAGCCCGAAGGCTTCGAATACCACCTCATCGGTGGGCACTTCACCGGGTCAATGGTGCGCCACGTCTTTGAGGCTTTCGCCTATCACGCCGGTATCTGCCTGCACATCACCCTGCTAGGCGGGAGGGACCCCCACCATATCGCTGAAGCCCAGTTCAAGGCTCTCGCCCGCGCCCTGCGTCAGGCAGTAGAGCCCGACCCCCGCCACGCCGGTATCCCCTCGACCAAGGGAGCTCTATAATGAGCGAAGCTGTACAGCAGAAGCCCACCGTCACCGTCCTTGACTACGGGGCAGGGAACGTGCGCTCAGCCGTCCGCGCCCTTGAAGAAGCGGGAGCGCGTGTTGTGCTTTCCCGCAAGGAGTCAGACGTCCTGGGTGCCGATGGCCTGGTTGTGCCCGGCGTGGGCGCTTTCAAGGCCGTCATGGACGGTCTGAAAGAAGCAGACGCTATCCGCATGATTGGCAGGCGCGTTGCGGGCGGACGCCCCGTGCTTGGTATCTGCGTGGGTCTGCAGGTTATGTTCGAAAAAGGCGTTGAGCACGGAGTTGAAGCCGACGGCCTGGGCGAGTGGCCCGGCACCGTTGAAAAGCTCAAGGCTGAAGTTGTACCCCACATGGGGTGGAATACCGTTCGCGCCCCCGAAGGCTCCAAGCTCTTTGCCGGTATCGAGAACGAACGCTTCTACTTTGTGCACTCCTACGGTGTGCAGGAGTGGACCTTCGACCAGAACAACGAAGCGATGCTCCCGCCCCAGGTTACCTGGGCCAACCACGGGGGCGACTTTATCGCCGCCGTAGAAAACGGGCCGCTGGCGGCTACTCAGTTCCACCCCGAAAAGTCGGGTGAAGCGGGCATTCGCCTGCTCAAGAACTGGATTGACTCCCTGCCTGTGACCGGACGCTTGGACGGGGGCCAGTAGCGATGTCTGCAACAACGTCCGGTCTGCTATTGATGACCGTGGGCATGATGTTCATTGGCGGAGCCTACTCCTTTTACAGGCAGAAAATTACCTGGGTAGCCCAGCTGGTTCTGCTCCTGGTGGGTCTTGCCTTCGCCGGCTATGGCCTGTACGTGGTTATGAACTACAGCT
The DNA here is from genome assembly GCF_928381415.1 of Rothia nasimurium. Classification (GTDB taxonomy): domain Bacteria; phylum Actinomycetota; class Actinomycetes; order Actinomycetales; family Micrococcaceae; genus Rothia; species Rothia nasimurium_H. Next base: position 11,272 of record NZ_CAKMSF010000002.1, on the reverse strand, counting down.
AGGCAGCCAGCAGCGTATACCTAGCCCCTCCTAAAACTTCACTCTTACCCCATACTCCCAAGGAGAGAATAATGACTGATCGCCTCGAACTGCTGCCGGCAGTCGACGTAGCCAACGGCCAGGCAGTGCGCCTGGTGCAGGGCGAAGCTGGCTCTGAAACTAACTACGGTTCCCCCGTCGAAGCTGCTCTGGAATGGCAGAATGCCGGTGCTGAGTGGCTGCACCTGGTCGACCTCGATGCTGCCTTTGGCCGCGGCGATAACATCGCAATTCTGACCGAGGTAGCCCAGGAACTCTCCATCAAAATCGAGATGTCAGGTGGAATCCGCGACGACGAGTCACTGGAACGCGCCCTATCCCTGAACCCAGCCCGCATCAACCTGGGCACCGCTGCCCTGGAAAACCCCGAGTGGACTCGCAAGGTTATCGCCGAGCACGGCGATATCATCGCTGTTGGTCTAGATGTACGCGGGGAAACCCTGGCAGCCCGTGGCTGGACCAAGGAAGGCGGCAACCTCTGGGAGGTTCTCGACCGCTTGAACGAGGACGGCTGCGCTCGCTACGTGGTCACCGACGTCACCAAGGACGGCACCCTGCAGGGTCCCAACCTGGAACTTCTGCGCAAGGTCGCTGAGCGCACCGATAAGCCAGTGGTCGCCTCCGGCGGTATCGCAACCCTGGACGACATTGCAGCCCTGCGCACCATGGTGCCCCACGGAGTTGAGGGCGCTATCACCGGTAAGGCCCTCTACGCCGGCAAATTCACCCTCGCCCAGGCACTCGACGTCGCAGGTCGCCCCTAGTGACTGACTTTTCAGATCGCGTGCACCGCGCCCACACCCACGGGCACGGCAACCCCGGAGACCCCAGCGCACCCCGCCGGGAACTCCCCGCACATATTGCTGCCCAGCTGGCGTCCGCCGGTCAAAAAACCGATACCGGCGGGCAACCCTGGGAAGGGCGCAACCTGGGGGAAGGCACCAGCCACACCCACCAGTTCCCCGGCGATGACGGAAAAACTGACCCCGCCCTGCTCAAAGTTCTTGAAGCTTTCAAAGCCGGTGAGGTCGATGAGGTTGCCGTGGTTGATGCCCTGCGCTCGGTGCGTATTTTCGCACCCGTGGTAGCTCAACTATCGCAGGCAGAAATTACCGAGCAGGGGCTAGTCTCCGACAAAGAATCGGATATGGCCCTGGTGAGTATTCAAGCTCCGGACGGACGCCGCGCCCTGCCGATCTTCACCAACGTGGACGCGCTCACCGCCTGGCACGACCTAGCCCGCCCGGTTGCCGCTGACATGCGTAAAACCGCCCTGTCAGCCGTAGAAGATGACAACCAGCTCATCGTGGTAGATCCGGGCGCTGACCTCACCTTCGTACTGCGCCGCCCCGCCTTCTGGGCCATTGCCAAGGGCGAAGAATGGGTGCCCTCCTACCGTAACCCGCAGGTTGCCCAGGAACTCAGCAACATTGCTGCGCCCCTGTCAGCTGTAGTCGCGGTTGAGGCAGGCCCCGGCACCGGGGTCTACTCGCAGACTGCGAGCGGACGCGTGCTCGCAGGCGGCGGGCACGGGCCAGAACTCAAGATTATGCTCAAGCTCCGGCCCGGCCTTACCCAGGAACAGGTCAACCAGACCGTGCACACCTTCCAGCAGGGGCTCGCCCTGAACCGGGTTATCGCCGAGCAGGCTGACTCCGTACAGATTGCCTTGGCATCGGCTTAGAAGACCGGCCCGGTGAACTTTTCGCCGGGGCCCTTGCCGGGGGCGTCCGGGTAGGGGGAGGCCTCGCGGAAGGCCAGCTGGAGGGAGCGTAGACCGTCGCGCAGGGGAGCGGCATGCTGGGAGCCAATTTCGGGGGCCGCTGCGGTGACGAAGCCGGCGAGGGCTGTGATGAGCTTGCGGGCCTCGTCAAGATCCTTGAGGTCTTCGGCGTTCTCTTCAGCAGCCAGGCCGCACTTGACGGCAGCAGCGCTCATCAGGTGAACAGCAGCGGTAGTAATGACCTCAACGGCGGGAACCTCAGCGATATCGCGCATCTGGGCGTTAACTTCTTCAACCTGCTCGGCAGTCAGGCCTTCAGGCAGTGCCTCGCCGGGCTCAGCGGAATCTTCAAAACGGTAGCTAGTTTCGTTGCTCATGGTTACTAGAATCTCACACCAACCCTACCGAGCGTGAATCGCCCGTCACACTCAACCCGGCCACCGGCGTCCGCCCCAAGAAAAACAGCCAAAACCCTTGAAAAACCGCCCCTAACCCAGTAATGTTAAGAGCTGTTTGCAAGTGGAACTTAAGTTCCCACCCGCTGCCGCCGACTCTGGCAACCGGGTCAGCCCCAGGCTCCCGCAAGGGAAACCTTCGAAGGCTCACAGCGCCGACTACCGGCGTCCGCGCCTTCAGCCTGGGTAGGTAACCTAAGCCTCCGCTTGCCAAGCCGCAACCGGGGGCTTTTTTCAACCCCCACAGAAATTCACGGGGACACCCCCACCACAAGCAACAGGAGCTTTGTCATTAGCGATCCACGCATCAACGACCGCATTCGCGTTCCGGAAGTTCGACTCGTCGGCCCCGGCGGTGAACAGGTCGGTATTGTCCGCGTAGAAGATGCACTGCGTCTTGCTCAGGAATCTGACCTCGACCTGGTTGAGGTTGCTCCCAACGCTAAGCCGCCTGTGTGCAAGCTTATGGACTTCGGCAAGTACAAGTACGAAGCCGCAGTCAAGGCACGTGAATCTCGAAAGAAGCAGGTCAACGCTTCTTTGAAGGAAATCCGTTTCCGCCTCAAAATTGACACCCATGACTACGAAACCAAGGTAGGGCACGCACGTCGTTTCCTCGCCGGCGGTGACAAGGTCAAGGCTATGATTCAGTTCCGTGGTCGTGAACAGCAGCGCCCCGAGATGGGTGTGCGTCTGCTTGAACGCATGGCAAACGACCTCACCGAGGTTGGCACCGTAGAGTCCAACCCCCGCGTCGACGGTCGCAACATGGTAATGGTTCTCGCTCCGCTCCGCGGCAAGCAGGAAGCCCGCCGTGAAAGCCAGAAGTCAGGTGGCCGCAAGGGTCGCGAACGCGTCAATACCACTGAGGCAACCCCTGTAACTAACTCCCTGGCAGATGCAATGCCCGAGGAACTCAAGGCACAGGCGTCAGCCGAATAGGAGCTGTTTAGACAACCAGGCGCGAGCTCGTGTAGGGTTTCGTGCTTGGTCGTCGTTCGCTCTACCGCTGTTTTTATTGAAAGATAAGGGCACCGGTGAGCGGGCAGAACACCCTTAAAACTTCCCCGCCCGCCGGGGTCGTTGAGTTTTTCAGTTCCTCACCCTGTAACCGGGGCGAGGGTAGAACGTAAGGAGAATCGGCTCATGCCGAAGCAGAAGACCCACTCTGGTGCTAAGAAGCGCTTCAAGCTCACCGGTACTGGCAAGGTTAAGCGCCAGCAGGCCAACCGCCGCCACTACCTGGAGCACAAGTCATCCCGTCTGACCCGTCGTCTGGCATCTGACCAGATCGTAACCGGCGGCCAGGCTAAGGTCATCAAGAAGATGCTGGGCAAGTAAGCTCCTTCTTTTTGAAGCTTCGCCCCCTGTGGGCGCACCAAAAGTAGATATTTTCTCTCCTGCACCAGCGCTAGATTTTTAGCTGGGTAGGACACAAGACGTTAGGAGACACACGTGGCACGTGTGAAGCGCGCGGTTAACGCGCACAAGAAGCGCCGAGTAATCCTTGATCGTGCATCAGGCTACCGTGGCCAGCGTTCACGCCTTTACCGTAAGGCTAAGGAACAGGTCACTCACTCACTGGTATACAGCTACGACCACCGTCGTAAGAAGAAGGGCGACTTCCGTCGTCTCTGGATCCAGCGTATCAACGCAGCTGCACGCGCTGAGGGCCTGACCTACAACCGTTTCATCCAGGGCCTGAAGGCTGCTGAGGTTGAGGTTGACCGTCGTATGCTGGCTGAGCTGGCTGTTAACGAGCCTGCTGCTTTCTCAGCTCTGGTTGAAATCGCTAAGAACAACCTGCCTGAGGACACTTCAGCTCCCAAGGCTGCCTAAGTCTTTTTAGGTTTGTCTTTCCCCACCTAGCAGGTGGGGTGCGGACGCCGCCTCCCGCTTTCCTGCCACCGGGCAGGGTAGTGAGGGGCGGCGTCCTTTTTGTGGTCTTACTGGGGCTTGGAGTGCCGGGCAGGAGGAGCGGGGCTGGGACGTCGCGCTGGGGCATCGGGCTGGGGTGCCGGGCGCACATCGAATGCCCACCAGACTCTCGCAGTGTCTACGCTTTTGATGGGCGCAGCGAGAGTCTGGTGGACGGTCCAGGCGTAGCGGGTGTGAGCTACTGAGTAAAACCAGCAGAAGGAATGGGCAGAGGCCTTCCAAGCGTAAATTTTGGGTGGAGAAAAGCCCACCCTGCTTCCGTCCTGATGCGGACGGCGGCGGGGTGGGCTTCTGTGCTACCTGAAGTTGCAGGTGGGGTGGGGCCTGCTACTCAACCCAGGTGATGACCTCTTCGGCGGGCTTGCGGGTCTGGGGCCAGGGCAGCTCTTCAGCGCGGTAGCCAAGGGCAAGCATGGTGACGATGCCTTCGGTTTCGGGGTCGATGATGCCGTGATCGGCTAGCAGGGCGTTGACCTTGTCGGCGTTGAATCCTTCGATGGGGCAGGAGTCGATACCGATGAGGGCGGCGGCGGTCATCATGTTGCCCAGAGCGATGTAGGTTTGCTTGGCGGACCAGTCAAAGAGGGTGCGCTCGTCGGTGAGGCCCATGTCGTTGACCTGGAAGCTCTTGTAGGTTTCGAGGGCTTTGGCGTGGTCTTCGGGGGAGAGATTGCGGGAGGCAAGTGAGGCCTGCATATGGGGGCCGTCGTGCTGCATGTTGCGCTTAGCTAGGATCAGGACGAAGTGGCTTGCGCCGCCGAGCTGGCGAGCAGCTCCCCAGCTGAAGGGTTTGAGGGCTTCGCGGATCTCGGGGTTTTGCAGGACGACGAAGCGCCAGCCCTGAGCGCCGACGGAGCTGGGGGAGAGGCGAGCGGTTTCGAGGATGTAGGTGATGTCGTCGTCGCTGATTTTCTTCTCGGGGTCGAAGAATTTGATGGCGCGGCGGCGCTGGGCGGCGTCGAGGACGAGCTGCTTGATGGCTTGATTCTGCACGGGCTGTGCCTTTCGTTGTGGGGCTGAGGAGAGCTTACAAGTCAACAAGAGCAGGGGAGGGGGTTTATTCCGGGAAAAATAAGAGGAAAAGTAGTGTAGATACAATGGGTTAATGGGTATCTGAATATTCTAGGTTGTGAACCGTTGAGACTTATTCATAAGGGGCTCCGTAGACTCACTCTCGTTGCCGCCCCTCACGCCTGGTTCGCTTCGCTCACTAGGCGATTCACATCAGCCCCGAGCCAGCAGCTTCGCTGTGAGCTTGTTTCACTCCAGACTTTTGAATATGCCTCTTAGTCTCATGAGCCCTTTTTATGGTCACTGATGAAACGTAAGCAACTGGTGATTAATAGTAGAGCATGGATGAAATTTATGCTATTGATGGATTCTATGCCAGGGTTGTGTATCGTGGCGTGCCTATTAAAACTTTGGGGGACAATGTGGGTATTGAATTTATAGTACCGGAAGGCGTTATGAATTGGAGCAAGTATTAGGTAGTCTGCGGTAGGGACACCCTCTAATAACTCTTCTGACTTGGTTTCAGGTCGTTTAGTCTTGAGGGATTTTTGGAGAGGGATATCAGGAACAAATGTATTAATAAATTTTTCAAGAGTCACAGCAAGCAATGTCTGGGCCGCAGTCGGATGACCAGACCTAAAAGCTGATATGGATTCTAGGGCGAAATTTTTAATTTCAGAATAATCTTCATCCTTCTCTAACTTATTTAAAATTATTAAGCATTCATCAATGAGTTCATCCTTGTGCTGTAGAAGCACACCGGCAACTTCATTGTTATTCGCAGAATTGATTAGTTTGCCGAGAACGTCAGATTTGGGTACCTGGTAAATACCAATGCTATACTCTTCAATAAAGTTCAGTAAATCATCTACGGTGAATATTTCATTGTTTAAGCATGTTCTAATATTTTCAGGAAATATAAACCTGAATGCAGATGCAATATTTTTAATTGCTTGCTTTAGAATTGGTGAATCTAGAAGGGAGTTAACCCTGTGGAGTGAATCTTTTATCTGCGGGTTGACGATAGCTAATGCAGGTGGTGTGTTTTTAAAAACTGAATTAATTCTATTGTTTAATTCAAGATTTTTTAATAATGCATTCCTGTAGTTCTGATTAATTCTTTGAATTGTTTCATCGCTAAATTATTATTTTGCAATTTGTTCACCTTCAAGACTTATCACAGTATCGTACAAACCTATCTGCCGGAGGTTCTTATGGTTACGGATACCTGTATAGGTGAGTGAGGCATCTTCATAGCGGCGGAACGCAAAAACTGCCTGATTCATATGCACCGAATTGAAAACCCTCAAACTAACCAGTAACTCGAAATCAGCAACGCTCAGGCCCGTAACTGTCTTAAACAAGTCTGGTTCAATCCTCGAAATAACGTCCTGCAGGGTATTTTCGCGGAAATCGGTGAGATACATGAAAGCAGGAATGCGAGTTGCAAACTTGATGAGCTTTTCTTGAATCTTCTTTCGCTTATCTTTATATTCTTTCTCTTCCGCAGATAGTTTCTTCTTCTCGCGTGCAGACAAGGAAGCACCTTTAGACTTCTTCGTCTCAGAAACCTTGTCACTCTTATTTACTACAGTTTCAATGACATCAGTGCCCAAGGCACGGAAGCCCTCAATCTGCATGATAGCTTCCATCGCAGCCTCACTATTCATGACCCTACGAAGCGTCGCATTATCAACATTTACCAAAACAGCTGACTCCCATTTACGAGCCAAAAGCGTCGCAGAGGTACCAGCCATAGCAATATCAAGAATGCTCCCAGCATCAATCTGAGTCATTTTCGCACCGTCATAGGCAAGCACGGGCAAAAACTTAACCAACTCAGCCACCGAATTCTCAGGGTTAGACTCTGACGGGCTCAGCTTTTGGCCATACTCAGCTATCTGACGCAAAGCCCGCGTCGGTGCAAAATCAAAGACAAAAGCAACAGGCTTCAAGATATCTTCTCTGCTGGGATCATCACCATCAGGATTCCTAATTGACCAGGGCGATTGAACCCGGAAAGCAGCCTGAAAATATGTTTCAGGGCTCGACAAGTTCCTCAACATTAAAATCGAAGACCATTGCTTAACCGTCACACCCGTGGTGAGCTTTCCACACGATAGCGTAATCGTCTTAGAGCTATAACCATCACCAATAGCGTTACGAACGGGCGGTAAAGCCTCAACACCTACCCCAGCTTCGGCACCAGCAACAACCAAAACCTGATAATCATGCCAGTAGGTATTGTGCCTGGCCTTCAGAAGCCTAGCCATAGCATGACAAGCTGAAACATTAGGCAGGAACCAGAATGAATGCTGTAGATATGGTAAGAGTCTAACGTCGGCGTAGGGGAAAGGCGGACGCGAACCTGAACGGAGAGCGTCTAGCTGAGTTGGTGCATGTTCACCACGAATCAGGTCTAACCATTTCTGCACATCTGATTCATGCACAAACCTAGCCTCAGCCCCAGTTCCTGTTGCTTCAAAGAAACTGTTGAGGTCGAACTCGTCAAACTCGCCTTGACTTGCAATCGATAGAATGTCGTCAGGCATTTGATAGGTCATCAGGCGCATTTCAGGTAGAGAACCGTAGGGGTTAAACTCGCCGGGGTGCTCCTGTTCCCAATCAGTTTTTGCCTGCTGCTCATCTGTGTAGGTCCAGTTAAAGATTTGCTCTTCGATGAACTCACCACTGGTTAGAGCTTTAAAAGGTGTACCTGAGAGGTAAAGGTAGGCCCTGGTAGTGATAGGTAGGAAGTCCTCTTCGGAATTGTCGAGTTCATCTAATTCTTCGTCAAAAGTCCTAAGCGAGTCGTGAAATTCAGCCTTAAATTCTGCCTGACGTTCCTTGGCTTCTTCGCCTTCGAAAAGTTCCTTTGCTTTATCACGCCAGGCACCGAAATGGTACTCGTCAAAAATAACAAGGTCCCAGTTAATGGTGTGGAGCCACTCATTTTTAGCTTTGATGAGCCCTGTTGCTCTGTCCCGGCCCATTAGGTCTTGGAAAGACCCAAAATATACGAGTGGCCGTGAGGGGTCGTATTCTTCCTGGGCGGCTTTTCTCGACGCGTTGAGGTATTGCCATCCCTCAAAATCAATGTGAGATTCAAGGTCCTCTTGCCAGGCTGACTGTACTGCTGGTTTGAAGGTAACAACCAGAACGCGCTGTGCATTCATTTTTTGGGCCAGCTTATAAGCGGTAAAGGTTTTACCGAAACGCATTTTGGCGTTCCACAGGAATCGGGGCGTAACATCGGGTTCTTCGTGCCAGAGTGAAAAATAGTAATCGTAGGTAAAATCTACGGCACGTTGTTGTTCGGGGCGGAGCCCAAAAGTTTGGTGGCGCTTACCTGAAAAGACCTGGCCTAAACGGATTTCCTCAATGGCTGTTAATACATCGGCAACTGTGCAGCGAACCCACTCACGCGACGACCCAATAGCGGGGTTATCGAACCCTTTAGCCTTGAGAAGGTTAATGACATCTTTATCCCTGAAAAGACTGCCATCCTGACGCTCTGCTAGGACATCTATGTGGAGGGTGTATTCCTGCTGCATTTGCCCTTGAGACTGCCGAATACGGTCATTGACATCGGCCTGGGTGGTCTGGCCAATCTTGATGAGACCCTCATAACCAGCAGGAGGGGTATTCGGCGTCCAAGCGTAGACCTTGAGACGGGCTGAGGGCTTTTCAGGGAGGAGCGCTTCAATCTTTTGACTCACCGCAGCTCTTCCTCCATGGGACGAACAACAGACTGGATATAGGAGATTTCTTCATCCGTTAGTCCATATTTGATATATAGGTCTTCATCTGTCCAGATACGGTCCCAGGCCTGTAACGGAACGAAGCCATATACGTTCTTTGAAGCATGTTGAGCTACTTTGCGTAATGAAACAAGAAAGAGGCTTATTCAAAAGTCCCACCCGCAGCCAAAAACACCAACCCCCGCACCACCGAAAACACCCGCCCATACAACCCCAACGGCCGCCTAAACCCCGTGTGAAGAATCCGCCAAGTCTTGATATGAGCGATAACCCGCTCCACCACCGACCGCAGCCGATTCAGCACCCGATTATTCCGCCTCTGCTCCCGACTCAGCCGCTGACCCGGCTTACGCCTGGCCGGGGTAGCCAACCCCAACCCGATATAGCCCTTATCAGCCACAGTGCTCTTATCAAGATATCTTTCCAAGCCATGATGTTTGAAGGCGTAAGCATCATGCCTGGCCCCGGGCACCGGGTCTGTGATAGCCAGCAACTTTCCATCCAAGGTGCAAATGACTTGGTGGTTGAATCCGGCTCGTTTGTGCTTTCCAGAGAAATTTGTTTTACCAAGTGATCGCCAATTCCACGTGGGTATCAGAGTCCCGTCAACTACTAAGGACCCGGGTGCTTTGAGGCTTTCTTTCAAAGGCTGAGTCAGCGGAGTGAGAATCTTCTCCAGGGCCTTTTCGATGGTGTTGATAGCTCGTGAGACTGTCGATTGAGAGACAGCAAAAAGTTCTGCGAGGAGTTCTTCGGTGAGGTTGTGGCGGTGGTAGAGCAGGGTGATTTTGAGGGCTTGGGTGAGGGTTAGCGCTGGTGGTCTTCCGCCTGGTTTTGACCAGGTGAGGTGATGGGTGAGGGCTGTGATGAGTGTGGCGAATTGCGTGGCTGTGAGGCCGGTTGTACGCTGGTGTAGCAACGGTCTTGTCCGGTATGGCTTGAGGTTATTTGTAGAGATTTAACGCTCATATTTTTGCCGCGGGTGGGGCCGTTGTCTAGTTGGTGGGTGTGGGGTGCGTGTCTACTTTTGAATAAGCCTCATAGATTTTGGTGTGCATGATGTTTATGGTTCCTATGATGTTGCAGGGCCCGGTTCCGGGATAGGTGGGATATTTCGGAGCCAGGGATTCTTCGATTTTCTTCTAGGCCCTGAGAACTAACACTATTCGGCGATTGCTTATTTCGGCGAAATCTGGCTCGCAGCGAAGCTGCTGGCTCGGGGCTGGCGTGAATCGCCCAGTGAGCGCTAGCGAACCGGGCGGTTGCTTGTGTTCGCCCGAGGTTGCAAGCCTCAAGACCAGGAATCAAGAACCGTAAAGTAAGAACATCTTCCTGAATGGATATATAAATATCCATCAATCATAAACAGTACACCATGACGGAAATAGAACCATCTCTTATTGCTCAGTTCTGGCAAAAATATATCCACTAAGGCAAAATAGAACCATGACCCTACCAACCTTTACCATCCTCGACCGCCTACGCAAAGCACGAGAGCACGTCGACCTTACACAAGCGGCGTTCGCAGAAAAGGTAGGCGTATCAACAGTCACATACTCCCGCTATGAATCAGGTGCTCGCAGTGTGCCCGACGAGCTAATCGAACGAGCCGCTGAAGCTACCGACATCCCCCTTGAATGGTTCTATCAGGACGACAATACCCAACCCTCTGCCGCACCCATGGGTGACCTGCCCACCTCTCTCACAGTCCAGTGGACCCCCGGGGGACTGTCAGATTAACGGTGTAAACCCACAACAAATCTAGCGACCAGCCACCTGCGGCAACCGATCACCAAAAACAATAGCAAAAGCATTCAACGCCGGCTTCCACCGACTCATCCACCGCCGAGCACCAGCACCTGAAGGATCCAAAGACCGAACCGTCAAATACATAAACTTCAAAGCCGACTCCTCAGACACAAAATGCCCACGCGACCTGGCAGAACGCCGCAACCTAGCATTCAAAGACTCAATCGCATTCGTCGAATACAACACCCGACGAACCTCCATCTCATACGACAAAAAAGGAATAAATTCCTCCCAGCGACGCCACCACAAAGCACTAATAGCCGGGTACTTCTCATCCCACTTCTGCCCAAAGGCCTCCAAAGCCGCCTGCGCAGCCTGCTCGGTCACCGCCTGATAGACCGGCTTCAAATCCCGGGAAATCGCCTCCCAGTGCTGCCTGGGGGCGTAATGCATGGAATTGCGGATCATATGAATGACGCAGTTTTGCACAATCGTGCGTTCATAGACCGCATTCACGGCCTCAGGCAGGCCGGTGAGCCCATCACAGACCAGGTAGAAGATATCAGCGGTGCCACGGTTCTTCAGCTCGGTCAGGA
>NZ_CAKMSF010000001.1:0-394110 GCF_928381415.1 Rothia nasimurium | reverse complement strand
CAGCGGCGGTTGCATGCTGGCCTTGGTTATCGGACTCCGCAGGAGGTGGTTGATGATGTTTTAGTTGATATTGTGTGATGTGTTAGTTTTTTGGGTGGTGGGTGTGACCGAAACCCAGTACATATCATTTCAGGAGCATACTGTGGGTGGTTATGTTCGGGCGACGGTTTCTGGTTTGGGGGTTGGGGTGTTGTCGCCGAGGGTAACGCCGTTGAGGCAGAACTACCTATCGGGATCCGCCGTGGAAAATATAGCTGGTTACGGTATTGATAGAGGTGCCGACTATGCTCTAGGTGTATTCAATTATGTCGCTACTCCCCAGGAGAATTCCTTGAATATCACAGATGCCAATAAGGAGGGCCTTAAGAGCATGCTCAGTGGCGTCTCAGGCGGAATTTCTTCTTCGTCTGCGGACGCAATTCGACCCGTCACACCGTTACCTTAATGAGTAGAAAAATGAATATATTTTTTACTGATGAATTAAGCAAAAAAGGAAACAAAAAGCCTAGAAAATGGGTTACTTTTTTCCTACTGATTATTGTTTTCCTCAGTTTTTTATCTATGATTGGCGTTCCTTTGTATAACGCATATAGTCAAAAGAATCCTATTGATAAGCAGTGCACCATCATCTCTGCAGAAGTCTCCAATAACCGCAGTGGTACCGGCGGGTTATCAACTTCCAGTACTAAGTTGAAGATCCGTACGCAGGAGTGCGGAACTGTCTATGTGTCTAAGGTTTTGTCTCCTTCTCCTGCTGGGTCTTGGGATGAGATGGCTGCTGAGTTAGATGGGTATCGGGGTCAGCAGGTGGTGTTGGTGTTTCCTCCTTTTCAGTTACCTGCTGAGGGGGATTATGCACTGGGGTATGGGTATCGTTTGTAGGTTTGTGGGGTGCTGGTGTCTTGTTGGGTACCATTACCCCTTCCTTTTATCCTCATAGCCAGGGACGGCGTCGTCCTGATTGTTTACTAGAACCTTTCTTTGGGGTGACGGTTGCTGGATCTTTGCAGGTTGCTGGTCTGGAGATCCTGGGTGCGCGTGTCTATGACCCGGTAGCTCGTGGGTTTATCTCGGTTGATCCTCTTGCCTCCCCAGCTGGTGCTGGTTGGGGTGCGAATGTGTATGCGTTTGTGGGGAATGCTCCGGTGGGTTTGGTGGATCCGTGGGGTTTGTCTCCGATGACGGCTGGGGAGTTTCGGGAGTACCGGGCTGATGTCCGAGGCCGGGCAGGAGAACGCCTATACCGCCATGCCGAACAATTCCTCAACGACCATGCAGGACTCATCGCAGCAGCAACCATCGTGGCAGGTATAGCCATCATGGCAACCGGCCCCCTCGGATGGCTGGGCATGGCAGCAGTCGGCGGACTATTATCTTTCGGCGCATCAGTTGCAACCCAAAAAATCTTCGGCGGAAAAGTAAGCCTCAAAAAATCTCTGGTTGACGGTGCAGTAGGTTTCGTTAGTGGAGGGCTAGGAAAACTAGCAAGCATGGGAACCTCAGCGCTAGCGTCCTCCAGATTCGCCAGCACCTTCACCAACAGTGCTGCTGTTACTAAAATCGGTTCAGCACTATCGAGCACACGGTCTGGAATCTCAAGTGCATTCGGGGCAGCACGATCTTGGACAGCGCCTGCGGCATCAAGACTTGCGTCCTTTGCCTCACCGGTAACTTCTCGTATCTCATCAGCTGCTGCTCCAGTGCTCTCTAAAGCGCAGCCTGCTGTGCAGGTTGCTGGCCAGTGGGGGAAGAATATAGCTGGGCAGTACACTAGTGCTGGTGTGGTGAGTGAGGCAGTGGAGGGTGCTGTTTCTGGGGCAGTGAATAATGCTGGTGGTTATTGGTTCAATGCTGAAAATGGGTATAAGCCTACGGTTTCTGGTGTTGTGCATGCTGCGGGGACTGGTTTTGGGCTTGGTATGTTAACGCCAGGCGTTGCCGAAGGTACTGTTGTGCTTCGAGGAGCACAAGGTATAGAGAAGGTGGCGATTGACCGGATAACTGATTTTGCAGCTGGTGGTACCAACTATTTGTTATCGCCGAACAATGACAATCAAGAGAAAACTCCATTGAAATTTATTGAAGAGGGATTTAAAAACTCTTTGACGGGTGGTTCTACATCTTCTGGAAAGTATATTGATGCAAGGACAAGTCAAATAATTGATGACACAGTTCCTAACCACCTGGACAGTGTGAGCTTGAGTCGTCGCGATCTTCTAAAAGGAGACATTCCAGGAGTGCCAATAGATCAAGAGAGCCAGTAATCTATGAAAAAAAATAATGAAGAAAATAAAATAATCACTAACCAGCGTCACATCGTGAAGCAGGAGGCTAATCATAGACCTGGCGGTAAATTGTTCACTTTTATTCTTGTTGGGTTTTTGATTATTACAGGCGGGTATTATCTGATTAATTTAAACTTCGATCGCCCTATTGACTGCACTGTCATCAGTGCCACTGGAAGTAATGGCGGGGGAGGTGTAAAAACCTCTGCTTCAACCCCAAGTGTGACAGTTAAGACACAAGAGTGTGGAACTATTGTTTTTGTACGAATGTACAACGATGGTTTTGATACAGCGCAGGATCTAGCCGATGAATTGAATAAGAAAAAGAACGAGAGAGTTCGTTTTTATGTTGGGCCAATCCGCTTGTTCACATGGCCTTATGAAGCTAAAGCTGCTGATCTCGAAGGGTATCCTATCCGGAAGTAAAGGATCCTATCTAGGCTATCTAATGGCATCAGTTACCTAATACAACCCGGCAGCGGCAATGAAGCAAAAGACTCCCGTTAATTCGTAGAGGAAGGCTTAAAGCTATTATTCGATAGACTGAGTAGACGTAATACCTTGTGCGCCTAATGCATCTGGGAATTGAATAAAATCCGTAACAAATTCAAACTTCTCCCCTTGATGATCTTGCAAAAATTCCACAAGTGCAGCCTCATTCATATCTGTATCCCCTGAGTACCGCACGGAGGTAATGACGATAAGGCCGCAATCGCTACTTTCAATGCGGACTGATCTTGATGCGGTCGCCCCTCCATTGCCTCCTGAGCTGTTACGTAGTCGCACTGAGTCTACGGTGCAGACTTAGGTGCCGGGGAAGAATAGATCTAATACGTAGGAGGCACCAAGACCGATGAAGAGAAGTACAGAGCAAGGTGCTAGTACAATGACTGCGACTTTGCGCCATAGCGGAGCGTCCGCCCAAGATATTCGCTGTTGTGACATTGAGTTTCCTACGGCTGAATTAAATATTTTAGGTTGCTTCTTTAAGCGCTTGTACTGGTGAACCGTAAATTTACCCGCCATTGCACCGGATCACCTGTATGGCGCAGTCTTTACTTATGTCCGTACAGATAGCGGGTTCTGCTACACAGCTTTCATTACTGATGTCTTCAGTCGGAAAACTGTAGGCTGGGGTGTTTCCTCGATTTTACATACTCTCGATATGCTTCTGATGGCTCTGAAGCAGGCTCTTTGTGATACTCGGAAGAACAGGTCTAATGTAACCGAGATTGTGTATCACACGGTTCTTGGTGCTGCTGGTGGTATGACGTCGGTGGGGAAGGTTATTGTGGATGAGAGTGTAAGGAGTAATGAAAGTGAATGAGACATCAAAGATGAACGACTCAGGTGCTGAAGAATCCTCGGTGGGTACTGGCAGGGCTAAGACTCTTCGAGGGAGGATTTTTGCTGGTTTTCTTTTCTTATTGCTTGTTGGGCCTATGGTATTTAGTGTCACTTCACTATTATTTGCCACCCCCTTCAACAAAATCTTCAACTACGAAAAAGAATGCACCATTTCAGGGGCAGCTGCGGGATCATCTGGTTCCAAGTCCTCCTCTAGTAGTTATTATATTTATGTTAAAAGCCTTGACTGCGAGGGCATGAGATATTACGGCCCCCGCAATGGACTGAACCATGACGAAGTTGCTGATCGTATTGATCTTTTAGAGGGTCAGACGGTGACAGTGGATGTTGGTTATTGGCAATTCCCTTTTTCAGATACTGACATTGTTGGCATTGAAGGCCTGGATTTGAGTCGTTAAACCTCTACTTGTTCCACTTCTGGCAAGACAATAGGGCGCTGGGGTCTGTGCTTGTTTGTGCGGGCGGGCTCCAGCGTCCTTATTACTTTATACTTAGCTCATACGACAGGAACTTGATTTAGGGCAGAACCCGCAAATCAGCCGAATAAGCGCCGGTAGCACATGGGCTGAATTTAGCGCCCACGAACTCACTAAGAAATTCTTTAATAACAAAAAGATAGCTGAGTCGGTATCCTCTCCAGACGGCCCAGCATTTATCGCAAATGTAGATTGGGACCCAAAGCTGTTCACGCAGCTTTTTCGCCACAAAAATTTGAGGAATTCTTAGAACAGATCCACTCCGAATCCTCCTAGAAAGAGGGGTGCCCCACTCATAATCCACGCCGCAGGTGCTCCCGCCCACCCCGGTATGAGAGCATAGAACCATGTTTGAACTTCACTCAGCCCCCGCGAACTTTGCCCCCGCCTGCGCCGTCTTCGACTGCGACGGCGTCCTGCTCGACTCCGAAACCCTCTGGGGCGAAATCCAGGCCGAAATGTTCAAACACTACCGGGTAGAGCTCACCCCCGAACTCGAAGCCTCCCTCGTCGGCATCTCAGCCGGGGATCTTGCCGACCGTCTCTCGGCCCTCACCCCGCTGGCGTCCGAATTCAACGGCTCCCCCGAAGCCTTCCGCGACAGCGTCTACACCACCATCACCACCACCGAATTCGACATCATCGACCGCGGCGTCACCGCCATCGACGGTGCTCTCAGAGCCATTCAGCTGCTCTCAGCCAAAATTCCCATGGCAGTGGCGTCCAACTCCGGCGGCAAACTGCTGACCAAAAAACTCACCCACTTCGGCTACGCCCCCTACCTGGATACCTGGGTCTCCTTCCACGACGTCAAAGAAGGCAAACCCGCCCCCGACATCTACCTCGAAGCAACCCGCCGCCTGGGCTTTGCCCCCGAGCAGGCCCTCACCGTGGAAGACTCCGTCACCGGCATGACCGCCGCAACCGCAGCTGGCACCAACTGCCTGATTTACCAAGTAGAGCCGGACGCTACCACCCCCACTCCCCTACTGACAGCAGGTATCGGGCGGTTTAGCTCCTTCACCGACCCAGCCTTCCTCGCCCAGCTCGACGCCTGGGTAGGGCACCTGCCCGACCGCGACCGCTAACCCTCACCACCTTCTCAAGGACGAGCAGTGACAGACCCCGAGCAGAACCCGCGCCCCTCCCGCTACGGCCGCCGCCTCGAAGACCTCAGCGACGACGAACGCGCCTACTACCGCGACTTCCTCCCGCCCCAGGCCTTTACCGGGGAGCAGGTGGCGGGGCAGGCGTCCGCCCCGCTAGAGTCAGAGGACGCCGCCCGCCCGGCGCGGACGGGCCCCGACACCCAGCAGGGCAAACGGCCCCGCAGCCGCTGGTACTGGCTACCACACTCCCTCACTATCGTGGCAGTGATTCTGGCAGTGGCTTCTTTTCTGGTGGTGCCTGCCATCTACAGCGACGCAACCCCGGAGCTACGCCGTAACTACGTGATTATGTGGGCTGAGCTTGCCTTCTTCTTCCTGCTTTTTGCGGCCCTGCTGTACGGCATCTTTGCGCTCTCGCGGTTCACCGACCACGATGATGAGGATGACGAGCGGCTCATGCGCCCCACCGATTTTGCTGAGCGTCTCTACGAGCAGGAGCTTGAGCGCGGCTCTGGCCGAAACGGCGGGAACGGGCCGGGGGTGGGAGGGCTCTACGACTCGTCCTGGATTAGCGGCAAGAAAAACGACTAGAGAGCAAAAGGGCCGGCTCCCAGGGGAACCGGCCCTTAGCTACCCCGGTTTTTATGCAAGTACCCCCGTTTTTACCCGGGGTATCTGCACCGAAACTGGGGTATCTAGCAGAAAGAGGGGCTGGCAGGCTGAAGAGGACGCGCGGATGCGCTGGGGGCCGGCTGGCTGGGGCTGGCAGGCATGCGCGGCGTCTACTGGCTCGGGGCTGGCTGTCAGAAGAGGACACACGGATGCGCTGGGAGCCGGCTGGCTGGGGCTGGCAGGCATGCGCGGCGTCTGCTGGCACGGGGCTGGCGTGAATCATGACGAGCCCCCAGGCGAGGAATGAGAGGGTCGCAGACGCAAGCGTGCCTGCCAGCCCCGCTCTCCGCACGTCCTCCGAGCTACCTTATCGGCGCATGACCTTGCGGGCCAGCATGTTGCCCACCAGCTGGATGAGCTGCACCAGAATAATAATGACGGCGACAACCGACCAGGTGATGACTTCGTTGAAGCGCTGGTAGCCGTCCACCAGGGCGACCTTACCCAGGCCGCCACCGCCGATGTAACCGGCCATAGCTGACATGTCGACTACGCCGATGACCAGGAAGGTGTAGCCCAGGATCAGCGGGCCGAGGGCTTCGGGGATCATGACGGTGAAGAGAATACGCATCTTGGAGGCGCCCATGGCACGAGCTGCTTCAATGACGCCGGGGTCGATGGAGACCATGTTCTGCTCGACGATGCGGGCGATGGCGAAGGTTGCGCCGAAGACCATGGCGAAGATTGCGGCGTTGACGCCCAGGCGGGTGCCGACCACCATCTGGGTTAGGGGGCCCAGGGCTGCGAGCAGGATGATGAAGGGGATGGGGCGTACCACGTTGACCACGACGTTCAGCAGGATGTTGACGAAGCGGTTAGCCAGGATGTTGCCCTGGCGGGTGGTGTAGAGCAGCAGACCGAAGATCATGCCTAGGGCACCGGCGACCAGCATGGTCAGTGAGACCATGTAGAGGGTGTCGCCGAGGGCGGGGATAAGTTTGTCGGTGACGAAGGTTGAGTCCACGGTTAGCGTACCTCCTGCACGCGGGTGACGGTCTTGAGCTCAGCGACCACGGCGTCGAGGCTGGTGACATCACCGAGCAGTTCGAGGGTGAGGTTGCCGTAGCTCTTGCCCTGCAGGGTTTCGAGGCCGCCCTGCACGATGTTGAAGGAGACGTTGCGGGAGCCAAGGTAGGAGAGTACCTTGCCGATGCCGTTGTTGCCTTCGGTGATTTCGATGTTGATGAGGTAGCCCTTGTGGCGGGCTTTGAGGTCGGCGGCTTCGTCGCCTACGGGTAGGGACTTGACGGTGGTGCCGACGAAGCGGCGGGCGACCTCGGTTTGGGGGTTGGAGAAGACGTCGTAGACGTTGCCTGATTCGACCACACGGCCATTTTCCATGACGGCGACGCGGTCGGCGATGGTGGAGACGACGTCCATTTCGTGGGTAATGACGATGACGGTGATGCCCAGCTCGGCGTTGACCTTTTTGAGCAGGTCGAGCACTTCAGCGGTGGTTTCGGGGTCCAGGGCGCTGGTGGACTCGTCAGCCAGCAGCAGGGAGGGTGAGGTGGCAAGGGCGCGGGCAATGCCGACGCGCTGTTTCTGACCGCCGGAGAGCTGGTCGGGGTAGTTTTTGGCCTTGTCGGCCAGGCCTACGAAGTCCAGCAGCTCTGCTACGCGTTCGGCGCGCTTGGCCTTGTCCCAGCCTGCGATGATGAGGGGGAATTCGACGTTGCCGGCAACGGTGCGGGAGTTCATGAGGTTGAACTGCTGGAAGATCATGCCGATGTTGGTGCGCACCTGGCGCAGCTGGGATTCGCGTTTACCTGCGATTTCAAAGCCGTCGACGGTGAGTGAGCCGGAGGTGATGGCTTCTAGGCCGTTGATCAGGCGTACCAGGGTTGATTTACCGGCACCGGAGTAGCCGATGATAGCGAAGATTTCACCCTTGTTGATGGTGAGGTCTACGCCGTTGACGGCGGTGACGGTTTTTTTGCCGACCTTAAACTCTTTGGTCACGTTGTTCAGCACGACCATGGGCTGGGGCCCGGTTGGCTGTAGTCGCTGTTCGGTCATGTCTTCTTCTTCGGTTGGGGGCTTGCTGTGGCTGCGGGCGGACGCACCTGCTGGGGTGGGTGCACAAAGCGGCAGCCGCTGCGGGGCTAGAGCTGGGCACCGGACGGGGCCGAAGTGTCTAGCCTACCGCAGGTTGGCTGCCGCTTATGGGGTGCGTGAGCTAGCTCAAGGGTGAGCTTTCACCTAGTGTTTTAGCCGTTGCGCTTCTGCTCTTCGAGGGTTGCCAGGGTGGAGCGCAGTTCGGAGACCTCGGTGGTTACTTCTACTGCGGTGCCCTGGGTGTCTTCCTGTACCACGGCCTGTACTTCTTCGGTGTGGTAGAGCTCTACGATCTTCTTGTAGGTCTCGTTGTCGGCGTTATCGGCGGTGGAGACGAAGAGGTTGACGTAGGGGCGGGCTGACTCGTTAGCGGGGTCGTCCTGGGCCAGGGCGTCCTTGGGGTTCAGGCCGGCGTCCTTGAGGAAGTCGTTGTTGATGACGGAGCCGTCAACGGATTCGAGGGCCAGCACGGTCTGGGCTGCGTCGACGGGGGTGACGGTGACCTTGGAGGCAGCGGTGTCGATGTCGTCAACGGTGGGGCTGGTGGTTTCTGAGGTGAAGGAGACCAGGCCGTTAGCTTCGAGCAGCAGTAGGGCGCGTGCTTCGTTGACGGTGTCGTTGGGGATGGCGATTTCAGCGCCCTGGGGCAGTGCTGAGATGGAGTCGTGCTTGTTGGAGAACAGCGCCATGGGGTAGATAACGGTGGGGCCTACGATCTGCAGGTCGTCGTTAGCTTCTACGTTGTAGTTGGAGAGGTAGGCGATGTGCTGGAACCAGTTGAGGTCGATTTCGCCGGAGCTCAGGGCGGGGTTGGGCTGGGTGTAGTCGGAGAATTCAACGATTTCGATGTTGATTCCCTCTGCCTTTGCGACCTCGACGAGCTTGTCGTTGGAGGGGTCGGTGCCTACTACGCCGATTTTGACGACGTCGTCGCTGGAGGATGAGCCGCAAGCTGCAAGACCGAATGCGAGGGGTACGAGAGCCAGAGTGGCAACAAATTTCTTCACGGCTATGAATCTTTCTGTTGAGAAATAGTGGTGTGTGCGGCCACGGTTCAGCGGCACCGTCTCTAGCGTTGTGTGCTGATGTGGTTTCGGGCGCCCAGGCTAGACGCCTCTTCTATTAGAACACTGTGGCGCCACCGCTCCCCAATGCGGCTTCTTTTTGGGTCATATGTCACGTGTGTGACCGCAACAAAAAGTTACGGCGTCATAAAACGTCATAAAAGGACGGCCGGGTTCAGCTTTCTTTTTCTGCAAGCCAGTTGGCCTGCCAGGAGGTGAGGCGGGCGCGAATACCCACAAAATGTTCACTCATAAGCCGGGTGGCGGCGTCCGCGTCCTTATCTCGAATGGCCTCGTAGAGCTTGCGGTGGGCATCGAGCAGGGTGCAGGTTTGCCCCTCGTCGAGGGGGGCTACCGTATCGAGCACGCCAGAGATGTTGTTGTAGACCTGCCAGAAGACATCGAGCATGCGGGAGAGCAGCTCGTTGCCCAGAGGCTCGAAGATAGCGGCGTGGAAGCGCTGGTCGCATTCGGCCAGCCAGATGCCGTTGTGCACGCTGGCTTCCATATCGTCATAGGCGGCTTTGATTTTGGCCAGCTCGTCGGGGGTAATGACTGGGATGACCGCGCGTAACAAACCGACTTCGAGGGCTTCGCGCACCTCAACCAGCTCCAGGGCCTCCTGGCCGCCGTGGTAGAGGGCTAGTTGGCCCCGGAAACTCAGGGCCCGCGCCATGGAGGTCAGGGCGTTACCGCCCACGAAGGTGCCAAAGCCGTGGCGCACCTCAACGATGCCGAGGGCCTCAAGCACTTTGAGGGCTTCTCGCACGGAATTTCGGCCCACCCCGAGCTCGTCAATGAGCTCTTGTTCGGTGGGCAGGGGGTCGCCCTGGCCCAGCTGGCGCCGGAAGATGAGGGCGATGATGTCGTTTTGCAGCTGCTGCTGGCGTTTTTGGGCCGCGCTCAGTGAGGACGCCGGGGGCGGGAAGGTGGGCAGGGCGGCTTCTGCCGGGGTGCTGGTGAATGAGTCGTGGTGGTTCATACTACTGATTCTTACATCTTCTGCTTGACCAAGTTAGACGTCCGTCACTACTATACAGGATATAGGTAGGACGTCCTACCTCCACTTTAGTTAGACAACCTCCCGCTCCTTCCCGGAGCGCAGCCCCTAAAGGAGTGAGACATCGATGTCACAGCTCACCCGAGTCAAGGAATTTGACACCTCACGTCGCGGCTTCTTCAAGATTGCCGGCGGTATCAGCGCAGCCACCGCCTTTGCCGCCTCCATCGCAGCCTGCGGTAACTCATCAACCACCACCGACTCGTCCGCTAGCGGCAACGCCGCAGGTGCCAACAACGACGGCACCATCACCGCCGCTATCGCCTACGACGTCTCCACCACCTTCGACCCCTCGCAGGCATCAGGCGCAGCCCCCTTCGCCGCCAACATGCACATCTTCGAGGGTCTCTACGGCCTCGACCCCGCTACCCGCGCGCGCTACAACGCCCTGGCAACCGGCGACCCCGAGGTCGTTGACGAGACCACCTACCGCGTCTCCCTGCGCGAAGGCGCTAAGTTCCACGACGGCGCAGCGGTTACTGCCGCAGACGTTGTCTCCACCTTCGAGCTCTACACCTCAGAAGAATCCCTCTTCAGCCAGTTCCTCTACTTCATCGACACCGTCACCGCTGTAGATGACGCCACCGTAGAGTTCAAGCTCAATCAGCCCTTCCCCCTCTTTGCTGACCGCATCGCCCTGGTCAACATCATGCCCGCTTCGGCAACCGATGACATCGAGGCCTTCGGTGCCCACCCCATCGGCTCCGGCCCCTACAAGTTCGTCTCTGCCACCAAGGGCGACCACATCGCCTTCGAGCGTTTCGACGACTACAACGGCCCCCGCCCCGCTCTCGCTAAGAACATGAAGTGGCTGATCCTGGTAGAGTCCTCAGCCCGTGTTACCGCTATGAGCTCCCAGCGCGTCCAGGCCATCGAGTCCGTGCCCTACGACAGCATCCCCGTACTGGAGAACACCAACGGCGTCACCGTTGAATCGGTGCAGTCTTTCGGCCTGCTCTTCATGATGTTCAACTGCGCCAAGGCCCCCTTCGACAAGAAGGAAGTACGCCAGGCCCTCTTCTACGCCATCGACATCGAGAAGGTCATCTCCACCGGCCTGCTGGGCAACGCCACCGCAGCCACCTCCTTCTTGCACAAGGAACACCCCGACTACGCCGAGGCCTCCACCGTCTACACCTACGACAAGGCCAAGGCCCAGCAGCTGCTCAAGGACGCCGGGGTTGAGAACCTCTCCATCACCCTGCGCACCACCGACCATGACTGGGTCAAGCAGTGCTCCCAGCTGGTTCAGGAATCCCTGAAGGACGCCGGTATCGAGGTCAATCTGCAGGACTCCCAGAGCTCCTCCCTCTACTCCGACTACGTCGACACCGGTGACTTCG
Source organism: Rothia nasimurium (assembly GCF_928381415.1). Lineage (GTDB taxonomy): Bacteria > Actinomycetota > Actinomycetes > Actinomycetales > Micrococcaceae > Rothia > Rothia nasimurium_H. The sequence continues at coordinate 382,675 of NZ_CAKMSF010000001.1, read as the reverse complement.
ATGTCGTCTTGGCCCCCGGCGATCCCTCCGTCTTCGGCAACGACCCCGACTTGCTGCTCTCCTGGTGGTACCGCGGTGCCACCTGGCCCGAGAAGCGCTTCCGCTGGTCCACCACCGCCGAATACACCCAGCTGCAGGAGGCCATGGCTGAGGCTGTCTCATCTGAAAGCCCCGATTGGAAGGGCATCTTCGACATCGTGGCAGAGAACGTCCCCCTCTACCCCCTCTTCCACCGCAAGCTGCCTACCGCCTGGTCGGCTGATACCCTCACCGACTTCGCCCCCATTCCCACCACCGGCCTGTCCTTCCAGAACGTAGGCACCACTCAGGCCTAGGTGGTTCCACCGGCCCAGCCTCCCCCAGCTGGATCAGCCGGTAACCCGTGAAAAGGTAACCCCATTTCCACACATCACACCCCCTTTTCACACCCCGCTCGGCACCTGCCCGCCCTCTACTGGGCAGGTGCCGGGCCCCACACAAGACCTCTAACCCCACCGGGGCGCCCATCCACCCCCAAGCTGCCCCGGCCCCGTCCTAAAACTTCAGGGAGCCAGACCCGTGTCAAACTTTCTCAGACTGCTCGGCAGGCGCCTTATCGCCCTGCCCATCATGATTCTGGGCGTCACCATCTTGGTCTTCGTCATCCTGCAATTCACCCCCGGCGACCCAGCAACCATCGCCCTGGGTGAAGGCGCCTCAGAAGAAGCCAAAGAAGCCTACCGAGAATCACGGGGCCTCAACGACCCGCTCATCGTCCAGTACTTCGCCTTCCTCTCCCGGCTTATCCGATTCGACCTGGGCATGACCACTCCGCCGGCTCAGCCCGTTATCGACCAGATCAAGGTAGCCTTCCCCACCACCTTGCAGCTGACCTTCCTGGGCGTGCTCATTGCTGCGGTAGCCTCCTTGATTCTCGGCGTCATCGCCGCCCTCTACCGCGACCGCTGGCCTGATCAGATTATCCGTGTGCTCTCCATGGCCTCCATCGCTACCCCCTCCTTCTGGCTGGGTATTCTGATGATCCAGTACTTCGCCCTCGCCCTGGGCTGGTTCCCCACCGGCGGTTCAGCCCCTCCCGGCAGCGGTTTTGGCACCTGGCTCTCCCACATGTTCCTGCCCGCCGTGGCCCTCGCTATCCCGGTGAGCGCCTCCCTGACCCGCACCGTCCGCACCTCCATGGTTGAAGAACTCGACAAGGACTACGTGCGCACCGCCATCGGCAACGGCGTACCCCGCCGCGAGGTCATCACCAAGAATGTGCTCCGCAACGCCCTCATCACCCCGGTCACCGTGCTCGGCCTGCGTATTGGCTACCTGCTCGGCGGTGCTGTGGTTATCGAAATGATTTTCTCCCTCAACGGCATGGGCAACCTCATCTTCATCGGCATCACCGGTAACGACATCAACCTGGTTCAGGGCGTCGTCCTCACCATCGCCGTCACCTTCGTGCTCGTCAACATCATCGTTGACCTGCTCTACCTACTCATCAACCCCCGTATCAGGAGCGTCTAACCATGCGTAGCGGACTAGCAGAACGCCTCTCAGCGCCAGGCATCCGATTCAGGGCGCTCCCCACCGGCTCCAAAATCGCCCTCAGCTTCCTCGCCATCATCGCCCTGGTCGCGATTTTCGCCCCCTGGCTGGCTCCCCATGACCCGCTGGCCTCCACCGGTGCCCCCATCGGCGCACCCAACTCCGAGTACCTCTTCGGTACCGACCGCCAGGGCCGCGACATCCTCTCCCGTCTGATGTACGGTGCCCGTGCCTCCCTGCAGGTCGGCTTGGGCGCTGTTGCCCTGGCCCTCATCATGGGCGGTATTCTTGGTGCCCTGGCAGCGACCAGCTCCAAGTTCGTCTCCGAGCTGATCATGCGCGTCATGGACGTGCTCATGGCCTTCCCCGGCATTGCCCTAGCAGCCGTCCTGCTGGCTTCCCTGGGTAACTCGGTAGGCACCATTATCTTCACCATCGCCGTGGTCTACACCCCGCAGCTGGCCCGTGTGGTCCGCGCCCAGGTGCTGGCCGCCTGGGACGAAGACTACGTTCGCGCCGAGCGCGTTATGGGAGCCCCCCGCTTCTACATCCTGCTCAAGCACGTTGTACGCAACACCATCGCCCCCGTGCTGGTCTTCGCCACCGTCATGGTCGCCGACGCCATTATCCTCGAAGCATCCCTAAGCTTCCTCTCAGCCGGTGTGCGCCCGCCCAACCCCTCCTGGGGTAACGTCATCGCCGACGGCCGCGCCCTGGTACTGGCAGGCGGCTGGTGGGCTACCACCTTCGCAGGTGCCGTCATTCTGCTGACCGTGCTGGCCCTCAACGTGCTCTCTGAGGGCATGACCGACGCCATGGTCAACCCCAAGCTGCGCCGCAAGGTCAAAATCGATGACTCCTCCGTTATCGCTGGCACCACCGCCGGTGCCCTGACCGCAGCGCCCTCCACCGCCGACGATAAGTCCATCGCGGCCACCTCCCCCGATGCACAGGGGCAGGACGCCACCCCCTGGGGCGGGCCCGTCAAGCACGCTGGCTCCCGCTCGGCAGCCGAAAGGGACGCCGTCGCCGCAGCTAACCTGGCAGGTGTGCTCGAAGAGCTCAAGGGGGCAGAAGCCCGCCGTACCGACCGGCTGCAGGCGGACGCGTCCGCCCGCGTCATCTTGGAAGTCAAGGACCTCTCCATCTACTTCCCCGAACGCTTCGGTGACACCCCGGTCGTCGACCGTGTCTCCTTCACCGTCACCGAGGGCCAGACCATGGGCCTGGTGGGTGAGTCAGGCTCGGGTAAATCCATCACCTCCCTGGCGATCATCGGCCTGCTCGATAAGAAGGCCAAGATTACCGGCTCCGTGCTCTTTGAAGGCCAGGAACTGGTAGGGGCTTCAGAAGCCGAGTTCCAGAAGCTGCGTGGATCCGTGATTTCCATGGTCTACCAGGATGCCCTCAGCTCCCTGAACCCCTCCATGCTCATCAAGGACCAGATGAAGCAGCTGACCCGCCGTGGCGGTCGCAAGAGCCCCGAAGAGCTCCTGCGCCTGGTCAAGCTCGACCCCGAGCGTACCCTGGCCTCCTACCCCCACGAGCTCTCCGGTGGTCAGCGTCAGCGCGTCCTGATCGCCATGGCTCTTTCCCGCTCCCCCAAGCTGGTTATTGCCGATGAGCCCACCACCGCCCTGGACGTTACCGTGCAGGCCGAAGTTATCAAGCTCCTCAACGAACTGCGGGAACAGCTGGGCTTCGCCATGATCTTCGTATCGCACGACCTGGCCCTGGTAGCCCAGGTGGCCCACCGTATCTCGGTCATGTACGCCGGTCAGATTGTAGAGGCAGGCTCCACCAGCCAGCTTCTGACCAACCCCATGCACGAATACACCCGAGGCCTACTCGGCTCCGTGCTCTCCATCGAGTCCGGCTCCGAGCGTCTCTACCAGATTCCCGGCACCGTGCCCTCCCCCTCCGACTTCGCCACCGGCGACCGCTTCGCCCCCCGCTCCCAGCGCCCCGATGCTGACCCCGAGCAGAAGCTGGTCTTCACCCCCGTCCCCGGCGATACCGACCACCACTGGGCCTCCCACCTGGCCCCCGCCACTACTTCACAGGAGACAGCATGAACACCCAGCCTGTGACCCCCGCAGCAGAAAACCTGCTCAACACCACCGGCCGCGCCGCCGTCCGCCGCGTCAGCGAACCCATCATCGAGCTCAAAGACGTGCAGGTACACTACCGGGCCCGCACCGGCGGTATCTTCAAACCCAACATTGTCAAAGCTGTGGACGGGGTGAACCTGGCCATCCGCCGCGGCGAAACCATCGGCCTGGTCGGCGAATCGGGCTGTGGCAAGTCCACCTTGGCCTCCATCATCGTGGGGCTACAAAAGCCCACCGGGGGCGACGTGCTCTTCAAGGGTAAGAGCGCCCTCAAGCGCAACGCCGCCCTGCGCAAGGAGTTCGGTTCGGACGTCTCCATCGTCTTCCAGGACCCCTCCACCGCCCTCAACCCCCGCATGACCGTGCAAGACATCCTCAAGGACCCCCTGGACGTGCACGGCATCGGCGACAAGGCCGGGCGCGACCGCCGCGTCCGCGAGCTCCTGCACCTGGTGGGCCTGCCCGCCTCAGCAGCGGACGCCCTGCCCTCCCAGATCTCTGGCGGCCAGCGCCAGCGCGTCGCCATCGCCCGCGCCCTAGCCCTAGAACCCAAGGTTATTGTGGCGGACGAGCCCACCAGCGCCCTCGACGTCTCGGTGCGCGCCCAGGTGCTCAACCTGCTCTCAGACCTCAAGGAAGAGCTCTTCCTCGGCATGGTCTTCATTTCCCACGACATTCAGACCGTCCGCTACGTCTCTGACCGTATCTGCGTGATGAATAAGGGAAAGATCGTCGAAGAAGGCAGCGCCGAACAGGTCTTCGATACCCCCAGCCAGGATTACACCCGCACCCTGCTCGGGGCAGCTCCCACCCTGCTCCACGTCTAAACCACCCACCCGGGCGGCGCGGCCCCTCACAGTCGAGCCACCGCGCCGCCCCCACCCAACCAAGGAGAACACCCCATGACCGCACCCGCTTTCTCCGGCGTCATCCCGCCCCTGCTCACCCCCCGCACCGCTGACGGTGCCCTCGATATTCCCTCCCTGCGCCGCCTCATCGACCACCTCATCGACGGCGGAGTAGACGGCATCTTCGCCCTGGGCTCCTCATCCGAGGTCCTCTACCTGACCAACGAAGAACGCGAAACCGTGCTCACAACCTGCGTGGACGCCATCGCCGGCCGGGTCCCCCTCATCGTCGGTATCAACGACATGACCACCGCCCGCGTCATCGACGAAGCCAAGCGCCTGCTGGCCATCGGCGGTGAGGCCATCGTCGTTACCAGCCAGTTCTACGCCATCGACAATGCCTTCGAAGAAGAACGCCACTTCCGCGCTATCGCCGACGCTGTCGACGTCCCCGTTTTCGCCTACGACGTACCGGTCCGCACCAAGCAGAAGCTCCCCCTGCCCCTGCTCACCAAGCTAGCCCGCGAGGGCGTCATTGCGGGCGTTAAAGACTCATCCGGTGACGACGTCTCCTTCCGCCAGCTCACCCTCGCTACCCGCGACCTCGACGGCTTCGCCGCTTTCACCGGCCACGAAGTTGTCTGCGACGGCGCCATGCTCTCAGGCGCCGCAGGCCTCGTACCCGGCCTCGGCAACGTCGACCCCGCAGGCTACAAGCGCCTCTACGAGGCAGCCCGCGCAGGCGACTGGGAAACCGCCCGCACCGAACAGGACCGCTTGGCCCGCCTCTTCGACATCGTCTTTGTCGAAACCCCCAGCGTCTCCGGCGGCGCCGCAGGCCTCGGCGCCTTCAAAACCGCCCTGCAGGTCATGGGAGTACTCGACTCCAACACCATGTCCCAGCCCATGGAAACCCTCGGCGACACCGAAACCCAGCGTATCCGCTCTATCGTCGAATCAGTCGGGCTCATCTAGCCCCTCCACCTGAGAAAGGGACGCCCTCATGACCCACCAGCCCGTAGCACTCACCGCAGATCTCGGCGGCACCAAAACCGCCCTCGGCATCATCTCCCCCACCGGCGGCGTCCTGCACCGGGATAAAATCCCCACCCAGGCCCAGGCCGGAGGAACCAAACTCGCCGAGCACACCGCGTCTGCCTTAGCCGACCTCGCCGATCTGGCCCGCAGCCGCGGCTACCAGCCCGTCGGCATCGGTATCGGATCCGCAGGCGTCATCGGTGAAGAAGGGCAGGTCATTACCGCGGCCAACCTCATCCACGACTGGAGTGGCACCCCGCTGGCAGCCATCGTCACCGACCGCACCGGCCTGCAGGCCTATGCCGTCAATGACGTCCACGCCCACGCCCTGGGCGAAGCCTGGCAGGGTGCCACCTCCACCGCCGAAACCAGCCTCATGGTAGCCTTCGGTACCGGCGTTGGCGGCTCCTACATCAGCGGAGGTACCCAGATGAGAGGAGCCCATTCCCTAGCCGGGCACGTGGGCCACTTCTCCTCCCCCTGGGCAGTCGGCATCACCTGCACCTGCGGCGGAACAGGCCATGTAGAAGCCGTTGCCTCCGGCACCGGCATCGTCTCCAGCTACCACCGCCTCGGCGGCGAAAGCCCCGCCGCCAACCTCTTCGACCTCGAACACCTGGCCGATGCAGGTGACCCTATCGCCTGTGACGCCATCGCCCTTGGAGCCCGCACCGCCGGTATCGCCCTCGGGGACCTGGCCACCATCCTCGACCCCCACCTCATCGTCGTCTCCGGGGGTGTCGTTAACCTCGGCAAACGCTGGTGGAACGACATGGCTGCCGCCTACCTCGGCGCCGCCCTGGGGCAGGCTGCCGAAACCACCATCGTCCGCGCCACCCTCGGCTCCGACGCGCCCCTGCTCGGGGCCGCCACCCTCATCCCCGACTTCGTCACCCGCTAGGAAAACACCGTGTTCACTCCCGACCAGCTCACCGACCTCCTCGCAGGCCAGCTCATCGTCTCCGCCCAGGCCTACCCTGGCGAACCCATGCGCGACCCACGAACTACTGGCCAGGTCGCCGCCTCCGCCGTCCTCGGTGGAGCCGCCGCCGTACGCGTGCAAGGCCTAGCAGATATCCAGTTCACCCGCACTGCCGTGGAGGTACCCGTCATCGGGCTCTGGAAGGACGGCCACGACGGCATCTTCATCACCCCCACCCTGCACCACGCCCTCGCCGTTGCCCAGGCAGGAGCCCACATCGTCGCCCTCGACGGTACCCTGCGCGACCGGCCTGATGGTCTGAGCCTGGCTGAGGTTGTGCGCGGGGTTCATGAGGGGTCAAATGCCCTGGTCATGGCAGACTGCGACTCCCTCGATTCTGCTCTTGCCGCGGCAGAGGCCGGTGCCGACTTCATCGGAACCACCCTGGCAGGCTACACCGGTGCCCGCCCCAAAACCAACGGCCCCGACCTCGAACTCCTCGAAGCCATCGCCGCCCGTAACCTGGGCCGCCCCCTCATCGCAGAAGGACGCGTGCACACTCCCGCCCAGGCCCGAGCTGCTCTCGATGCTGGCGCCCACGCCGTCGTCGTCGGCACCGCCATCACCCACCCGATTTCTATTACGGGTTGGTTTAAAGAGGCAATGACTCAATAAATAAAAAAGGCCGGGGCAACATTTACGCCCCGGCCCTTTTTATATATTTTTATGCCCCGATATTTTCTGGCTTTTGGAAAAAGGGAATATTGTTTTGGGCAAAACGGTAATATTCTGCATTTTTAAGCTGGGAGGCCGCTGCCTCGTCGATAACCACGGTGACGTCAGGGTGCAGCTGCAAAATCGAACCGGGGCAAGAGGCAGTCACCGGGCCCTCGGCCATACCAGCAATAGCGGCCGCCTTGTTCTCACCGTCAGCAACCAGCACGATTTTGCGGGCCTCCATGATGGTACCGATGCCCTGAGTAAGGCAGTGAACCGGCACCTTTGAGGTATCACCGTTGAAGAAGCGGGCATTATCTGCCACGGTCTTGGGAGCCAGAGTCTTGATGCGGGTACGAGATGCTAGGGAGGAGCCAGGCTCATTAAAGCCTATATGCCCATTGGCGCCTATACCAAGGATCTGCACGTCAACTCCGCCTTCGTCCTTTATGGCGGCCTCGTAGGCGGCGCACTCAGCCGGAATATCTTCGGCCATACCATTGAGCACATGCACGCGTTCGGAACTCAGACCTACCTTCTGCACCACCTGGTCATCAATGACACTGTGGTAGGACTCCGGGTGGGCAGGGTCAAGCCCCACATACTCATCGAGAGCAAAAGCGCTCACTGCGCTCACATCGAGACCAGCTTGAACCCGGGCAGCAAGATGCTCATAGGTGCTCTCAGGCGATGAACCGGTTGCCACACCCCACACGGTTGAGGTGCCCCGCTGATTATTTCGCTCGGTCACCATAGCAATAAGGGAGGCAGCATAAGCTCCCGCTTGGTCCTTTGAATCACATATAATTATTTCCATAAGAATATAGTACGAAAATATATGTATAAATACCCACCAGCACAAAAATATGACGTATTGATAAGGGGCCCCTATGTCGCGCACTATTCTTTTTCACTCTCTGACCCGACTCACCTCACCGGCCAGCCCCACCGGCTGGGCCCTAGTAGAAGGCGAGCGCCTGCTGGCTGCCGGTGAGGGTGAAACCTGGAAGCAGCAGCTAAGTGCCGACCAGCTAGCCCAGGCTGAGGTGCGCGATGCGGGAGGCTGGCTTCTAGCCCCGGGGTTCACCGATATTCATTGCCACGGCGGGGGCGGCATAGCTTTTGAGGATGCCCCCGATGTAGCTGCCGCCCTGCGCGTGCACGGGCAGGCGGGTACGTCCGCCCTGGTAGCGTCTCTGGTCTCTAACCCCCTGGAGCAGATGCAGGCCACGATGAAGGCCCTGCTCCCCTTGATGGGTCAGCAGGTGCCGGGGCAGGCCACCTTGCACGGGTTTCACGCTGAGGGGCCCTTTATCTCCCCCGCCCACAAGGGTGCCCACGCCCCCGAGACTCTCCGGGTGCCCACGCCCGACGCCCTTGAACAGCTCTGGGAGGCCTCTGAAGGTAGGCTCCTACAGATTACCCTGGCTCCCGAGACCGACCCCGGTCTAGCTACTCTGCGGCGCTGTGTGGAGCTGGGCATCCGGGTTGCTGTAGGGCATACGGACGCCACCTATGAACAAGCCAAGGCCGCTTTCGATGAGGGTGCCTCCCTGCTGACCCACACCTACAACGCCATGCGCCCTCTACACCATCGTCAGCCTGGCCCGGTTGCCGCCGCAGCTGATAGCCCGCACGTGACCCTGGAGCTTATTTGCGATGGGGTTCATGTGTACGGGCCTATGGTGCGGGCAGCCTTCTCGCTTGCCCCCGGTCGGGTAGCCCTGGTGACGGACGCGATGGCTGCCGCCGGGTGCGCAGACGGCCCCTACCGGCTGGGTTCTTTAGCGGTAGAGGTGCAGGATTCCGTTGCCCGAATCAAGGGCACCGAGACAATTGCCGGTAGTACGCTCACCCTGGCGCGGGCAGTGGAGCAGGCTGTTGCTTTCGGGGTTCCCCTAGCAGAAGCAGCCCGGGCTGCCACCAGCGTCCCCGCTGCTGCCCTTGGCCTAGCGCAGACCGCAGACAGCTACGCCCTGCTGGGGCCGGACGGCTCCCTGCAGGGCGTGCTGCGAGGTTAGCTCTTATTATCAGGATAGGCGGAGCAGGCTCGCAGCGCAGCTGCTGGCTGGGATGAAGTGAGCGGGTGCGAGCGCGCGAGCACGCAAGAGCGAACGAAATCCGCCGTCAGGCGGGGCGTGAGGGTCAGGCTTGCGCCTATTCCGCCCGCAGATTTATTTCCTCGCGCGCTCGGAATCTGCTGGGCTCCATCCAGCGCGAGCCTGCATAGCCTAGCTGTATTTGGCTTCGAGACTTTCGCGTACCTTACGGCGCAGGGTCTTGCCCAGCATGGAGCGAGGCAGCTCCTCGACCTCGTAGTAGTTCTTGGGCACCTTGTAGCGGGTCAGGCGCTCGTAGCAGTGCTGTTTGAGCTCTTCGGGGTCGATGGCGTGGCCCTCGGCAGGGATGATTGCTGCGGTAACCTTTTCACCGCCTGAGCCATCGGGCAGGCCGACAACGGCGCAGTCCGCTACCGAGTCGTGCTGCTTGAGCACGTTTTCAACCTCAGTGGGTGAGACGTTGAAGCCGCCGGTGATAATGACTTCCTTGATGCGGTCAACGATTTCGATGAAGTAGTCGTGATCCAAGCGCACAATGTCGCCGGTGCGTAGCCAGCCTCCGGGCAGCAGGGTCTTGCTGGTGTCTTCGCCGCGCTTCCAGTAGCCGCGCATGACCTGGGGGCCGCGTACCAGCAGTTCCCCCTCAGCCCCGTCGGGGACGTCCTGGAGGGTTTCGGGATCAACGACGCGGATATCGGTTGAGGGGAAGGGCACGCCAATAGAACCGGCTCGGCGGGTGGAGTTGAGCGGGTTGCAGGAGACCAGGGGTGAGCATTCAGAGAGGCCGTAGCCCTCTACGAGCAGGCCCCCGGTGGCTTCTTCCCATTCTGCGACGAGTTCGGTGGGCAGGTGCATAGCACCAGAGACCGCATAACGGATACCTTGCAAAGAGACGTTACGCTTCTTAGCTTCTTCAAGCATGCGGCGGTAGACAGGGGGAACTGCGGGCAGAATCGTGGGTGTTGTTTTTTTCATGGCCCGGAAGATCAGGTCCATGTCTACGGTGGGGAAGAGCACCAGGCGTGCCTTACACACTGCCGCGATGGTCTGCCCCAGGGTCATGCCGTAGGCGTGGAAGAGGGGCAGGACGGCGTAGATGACCTCATCGTTGCCGGGCTGGATCCACTCTTCACCCATGCGGCCGTTTGATTCGAGGTTGCGGTGGGTGAGCATGACGCCCTTGGGCAGGCCGGTGGTGCCCGAGGTGTATTGCAGTAGCGCCAGGTCGTAGGCGGTAGGACGGTGGTGGTCGGCGGCCAGGGGCTGGTTCTTCATGAACTGGCGCCAGGGGGTGGTGCCGCGGGCGGTGCCTTCGAGTTTTTCGCGGGATTCCTTGAGCTTGCCGATGGGCAGCTTGAGGGCGGTGCGCATGGTGAAGGGCATTTCTTCAATCATGTTGACCGCGTAGATGTTCTTGGGGCGGATGTCGGCGGGCAGGGAGGTGATGTTGTCGGCGATTTTGTCCCAGACGATGGCGGCCTTTGCCCCGTGGTCTTCGAACATGTGGCGCAGTTCAGCTGAGGTGTAGAGGGGGTTGTGTTCTACAACGACGGCGCCCAGGCGCAGGATCGCGTAGAAGGCCACAATGTGCTGAGGGCAGTTGGGCAGGACGAGGGCAACGCGGTCCCCGTGCTGGATACCGGCCTTGCGGAGGCCTTCAGCGACGCGCAGGATCTGGTCGCCCAGTTCGCCGTAGGTGGTGGTGGCACCGAAGAACTCGAGGGCGATTTTGTGGGGAACGGTGCGGACGGCCTCTGCCATGAGGTGGGAGAGGGAGGTCTCCGGCAGGTCTACGTCGCGTCCTGTGCCTTCGCGGTAGTTCTTGACCCAGGGGCGGTGGGCTAAGGGGAAGTCGGTGTCGGTCTGGGGTGAATTTTCGGCTGACTGCATACACACGATTGTGCCACAGGGGCGGTGGAGCTGACATACTTAGGGGTATGGCTCGACGTAGAAATGACGATATTAGCCCCGAGGAATTCCGGGAGCTCATGCGAGAGATTAACAAGCGCATGATTATTGCCGGTCTCATTGCAATCGGGGTTGGTCTGGCGATTATTGCTCTAATGACCCTGATGTATGGGAGCTAGCATGACGAACTGGGATGAACTGCGCGCCGGTAAGAGCGTCTTTGAACAGATGACGGCGGGCTTTGCCTACCGCCCCGACCAGGAGTGCGCCGATACCCATTACCGGGTGGTGGAGCTGGTTGAGGAGTACACCCGTCTGTACCGGGCCCGCGATAAGCGCAAACAGGAAGTGCTGGCCCAGATTGTGGGGTCGCTTGGTGAGGGGTCGATGATTCGCCCTTCGGTGGCCTTCGATTACGGGGTCAACACCCATATCGGGGCGGGCTGTTTCTTTAACTTTGGTTGCGTTTTTCTGGACGTTGCCCCCATTACCTTTGGCGATGCCGTCCTGGTGGGCCCCAATGTACAGTTCTTGACCCCCACCCACCCGTTGAATCCGGTAGACCGCGAGGCCCTGTGGGAAGGTGGCCTGCCGATTACGGTGGGTCGCAACGTCTGGATTGGCGGCGGGGCTATCCTCTGCCCCGGCGTCACGGTGGGCGAGAATGCCGTGATTGGGGCCGGGGCCGTGGTGACCAAGGATGTTCCGGCCAATGCTGTGGCTGTCGGCAACCCCGCACGGGTCATTAAGTATGTGAATGCCGATGAGCGCCCCGCCGACCCGGCCCACCAGTACAGCCCCCAGGCTCTGGGGCTAGCCTAAGTATTTCCACTACAGAAAGGGGTACCGGTGACCGAGCCGTCCCAGAACCGCCGCGACTTTGATGAGTGGGACGCGGTCTTTGAGGACTCCGACCCCACCCGGGTGCTCGACCCGCGTACCTTCGGGCAGGACGCTGGCAGCAGCCAGGCGCCCACCCCTGCGGACGCCGGGGTCTCGGCTACCCGCTACCAGCGCAGCCCGCAGGCGGGCCAGGAGTACCAGCAGACCGCACCGCCCCAGGCGCAGCCCCAGCCCACGCAGCAGGTTTATTCTGCTGAACCGGCAACTCCTGCCCAGCCCCTGCAGGCGGTACCGGCGTCCGCCCGCCCGGCAGCGAATCTGGGCGCGACGATGCCCGCTGCTGCCCTCAAACGGGTGCAGTTCATCCCGGCTTTCTGCGGTGCGCTGGTTGCCTACGGTTTGGCCACCGGGGGCCTGGCCCTAGCTCGAACTCTCATGGGGCTGCTGGGAGTATCTACCTACAGCGGCCTCACCGAAACGGTTCTGGCGGTCACTGCACCCGCTAGCCGCGCCCAGGCCTTACCCTGGCTCATCACGGTTGCGCTTGTTCTCTCCCTTGCCTTCGGGCTTGGCGGCTACACCGCCTCGCGCATGACGGCCCTAGCCCCCAGCAAGCAGGCTGTGGGCGTCCTGGCTGTTAGCACCCTGGGCGTTCTGCTTGCCACCCTGCTCACCTGGGCAACTGCCCAGCTCACACACCCCCTAGCACCCGCCTACGCCCTCCAGCCGCTCTTGGCCCCCGATTTACCTATCGGTGCCCTGACCGTCCTGGCCACCGGCGTCCTAGCTCTTCTTGCCGCCCTCGCAGGAGCCGGGTTGGGCCTGCGCTACCACCGTGCCCTGACTACCGCGGACGCCCACAGCCGCTAAAACAGTAAGAGCGCGTCACCGCGCCCACAGTTCAGCCCACGAACCACACTTTGCCTGTAAAATATTTTCGTAAGAAAAACACCCCAGTCTGCTCACCGCACCACACCCAGCAACCGCTGAGCAGCCACCGCCCACAGGTGAAGGTTGCGCCAGCACACGAGGTAAGTAGGGATCATGAGCGTAGTACGCGTAGGCATTGTCGATGACCACGAAGTCGTCCGCGAAGGTATGCGAGCAGTCGCAGCAGGCGCCAGCGAAATCGAACTGGTCGCCGCAGCCCCCACCGCAGCCGACCTGCTCGTTGCTCTGGGCCGCAGCCTCTCCGACCCCTCGTCCGCTGACCTGGGCAAGCTCAAGCGCGACTGCGACGTCGTGCTGCTCGACCTCTCCCTGCAAGATAAGTCCCGCCCCTCAGAAAACGTCGATATTCTGCAGCGCGCCGGCATCAAGGTGCTCATCTTCAGCATCGGCGAGAACCCCGGCCTGATTCGTGAAGCCCTCAAAGCGGGGGCCCTGGGCCTGGTGCGCAAGTCAGAACCCCTGGAACACGCCCTGGCAGAAGCCAAGAACATCGCCGAAGGCAAGGCCGTTGTCACCAAGGAACTGGCAGCAGCAATCGACGGTGACCACGAGTTCTCCCGCGCCAACCTCTCACCCCGCGAGCAGGAAACCCTGCGCCTCTACGCATCAGGTTTCGCGCAGGTGCAGGTAGCCCGCCGTATGGGCATCAAGCAGTCCGCTGTTAAGACCAACATCGACCGCATCCGCGAAAAGTACGCCCGCGTCGGCCGCCCCGCCCCCACCAAGATTGACCTGCGTATTCGCGCCATCGAAGACGGCCTGGTCGACTCCATGGAAGACACCTCCACCGCAGACCGCAACCTCTAAGAAGCGAAGACCTAAGGACGCACCCTGTCTACCACCACCGGCGGCGCCTCCCGGGACCTAGCCCACGCGCTACAACCGTCGCGGGCGGACCGCATCCGTTCCTTCTCCTTCAAGTCGCTCTCCCTCACCACCGGGCAGCAGCGACTGATGGGCCCGAGCTCCTTCGGCCTCTACTGCACCCTGGAAATCATCTACTCCCTGGTTGCGGTAGGCCTGCTCTGCCAGTCACTTGCCAATATCTCCGAGATTCGTGGCGGCGATTCCTACTGGTATCTGGCGGTTATCCCCCTGCTGGTGGCCCACGCAGCCCTGCTCATGTTCAACGGCATCCGCAAGGAAGTCTCTGCCAAGGTGGTCAGCTTTATGCTGGTCATCGCCTACGGCTCCTACATCCTGTGGCCCTTCACCGAGGGGGCTGAGAATTCGGCTATCCCCTGGTCCTGGCTCTTTGGCATCTACGCCATGCTGGTACCGGTCTTTGAAGAAAGCCCTCGTGAAAGCATTATTCACAGCGTGGTCTTCCCGGTCCTACTGGTGGCTAGCTCCGTAACAGCCCACCTGCTCACAGGAGCCCCGCTCGATGGCACAGAGCTCCTTATTCGAGTTACCTATTTAGGCTTCTGTTGCGCCCTGCTAGCTGGTCTGGCCCGCTTTGCCCTGAACGCCGTCCGCGAATCAGATAAAACCTACTACGAGACCCTCTCTGCCCAGCTACTGCTCAACCGCTCCCGTGACTACGCCAAGGAGCTGCAGGACTTCGACAAGCTGGTGCACGATAACGTCATGGCAGCCCTGCTCGATGCCAGCCGCAACCCCGGCGAGCTACCCCAGCGTACCCGTCTGCTGGCCCGCCGCGCCATCGGCGTGCTCGAAGAAGAAGCCCTCAAGTCCCAACCCCAGCGTCCCATCACCTTCCAGGCCCTCACCGAGCAGATCGCAGAAGGTGTAGAACCCTGGAACCAGCGCCTGCGGTTTGTCTCAGACTCCATCGAAAAGCACCCCCTGGCCAGCCCGGATTCAACCCTGCCCTACACCGCAGCCCGAGCTTTCACCCACGCTGTGACCGAGGCGGTGTCTAACTCGGCCCGTCACTCGGGCACCCGTACCACCCAGATTTCGATTCGCACCGAAATGCGACGCCCCTTTAACTCCACCCGCGCCGACGAGGTACGCCCCTACATTCTGTGTACCATCTCAGATAAGGGCCAGGGCTTCTCCATGAGCGACATCGACTTCCGCCGCCTGGGCGTGCGCGTATCGATGATTCGATCGATGGAGGACGCCGGTGGTATGGTCACCATTACCTCGGCACCCGAGAAGGGTACCCGCGTCGTCGTCCAGTGGCCCCATGAGGAACCCAATGCTGGCTAAGTACTACCGCTCCCGCATCCTCACCCTCATTCTAGGCACCGTCACCCTGCTGATTCTGGGGTCTTTCTTCTTCTGGTACGACCACTACACCGTCACCCGCGCCCCCCACTGGGCAATTCTGCTGAGTCTCTACGCTCTAGCCGCCCTGCCGGTCTTCCTGCCCACCAAGCGTCTGGCTCTGCCCGACGTCATGATGCCCGTCATCATGGTGCTGGCTCTGAACTCGGTCGATACCACGCTGAGCGCCATCAGCCACTCGATTACCTTCTCTAACCTATCCTGGCCTCTGATGGCCTACACCCTGCTCGCTGCGGGGCTGGTGCTGCGCCGCCATACCTTCTTTGGCTGGCTTTTCTTCTTGGGGTTCATGGCCCTGGTGCTCAGCTGGCACACCAACTATTTCGATACTCGCCTGACCCTCTCTACCGAGTTCGCGATCCCCTTCCTGCTCATGCTGGTGAGCATGATTGTGCCCAAACAGATTGAGCAAGCAGTCTCAAAGACCCGGCAGGCCCGCGGTATGCGCATTAT
The DNA here is from genome assembly GCF_928381415.1 of Rothia nasimurium. Classification (GTDB taxonomy): domain Bacteria; phylum Actinomycetota; class Actinomycetes; order Actinomycetales; family Micrococcaceae; genus Rothia; species Rothia nasimurium_H. The sequence goes on along the minus strand of NZ_CAKMSF010000001.1, from coordinate 367,035 downwards.
CGCGGACGCCGGGCGAGCCGAAGAGACCGATATGGGCGTTATTGCCACCCAGCGTGTGCAGGAGGTCCGGGCCCTGACCGAGGATATGCTGCACCGTATCGCCTACAACGAGTCGCCGGTGACCCGCACCGAGATGGACGAATTCCGTTTCACCGAGGCCCAGCTGCGCGATACGATTCGCGGCCGCTACATCGTCAATAAGGAGATTCTGGACGCCGCCTGGCTGGCTCGCCAGCGCGGGGTCAAGGTAGATATTCTGGACGAGCGCGGTTCGGCTCTGCCGTCGCGGGTCTCCTTAGCGCTGACCCAGTGCGCGGTTGATCTTTTTGATAACGCCTCTGGCGGTACTATCACAGTGCGTGCCTTCCCGGCCGATGACCAGACCGCCGTGATGCTGGTACACGATGGTAATTCAGAGGATGAAGAACCTAGCGCTATCGAGATTTCGCAGACCGGTGTGATTGAGCGTTTCTAGAGCTTATATAGTCTGGAGATTCCACCTTTGGTGGGGCAGTCTTGTGGGCATTTTGAGGGAAGTAGTCAGGCTACTGCCCACAGCTTACGCCCTAGTGTCGCCCTATATGAGGACATACAACCCCCGATGGGCTCAGCTAAAATTTAAGTAACTTGAGTGCTTCTTGCATCGAGTCGGGGGACTCGGTGTTCTGGCGACGTTGGGGGACTGACCCAGAGATTATCAAGGGAGGTACTTCAAGGGCATAAGGTAACCTACGAGACCTGAACCCATGTGGGCTCAGTGCCCATAGATTCGGATTTCTTGGGGGAGATAATTCGGATTATGCTCCAGGTTTCGTACCTTGGCGTTGTGAGGCTCCCGCCCTAACCGGCGGGAGCCTCACTATGTTCACACTTGTTCCGTTGGTTTTTAACCATCAGGTTGAACTTCCAGCGGGACCAGCGAGGTTACCGTGTGCGGCAAGGCCCGGGCACTCTTTTACAGTGCCCGGGCCTTGTGCTTTCCCAGCGTTTTTACATATCCAGAAGCAGGGCAGGCTCTTCTAGGATCGAAGCCACATCGGCTAAGAACTTAGCGGAGAGATCGCCATCAAGTACCCGGTGATCAAAGGAGCCACCCAGGGTAGTGACCCAGCGGGGAATCACTTCACCGTCTACAACCCAGGGCTTCTGCTTGATAGTGCCAAAGGCGATGATGGCGGCCTCACCGGGGTTGATAATCGGGGTGCCGGTATCAATACCCAGAGAACCAATGTTGGTGATGGTCATGGTTCCCTGCTGCATCTCAGCGGGCTGGGTTTTGCCTTCGCGGGCTCGGGTGGTTAGGTCGTTGAGGGCGAGCGCCAGCTCCCGCAGGTTCATGGTCTGGGCGTCCTTGATGTTGGGGACCATCAGGCCGCGCGGGGTGGCAGCTGCTATCCCCAGATTCATGAAGTGCTTAATCTGAATCTCAGAGTCGGTCCAGGTGGCGTTAACCTGAGGGGTTCGGGCGGTAGCCCAAATGACGGCCTTGGCCAGAATCAGCAGCGGGGTAACTTTGACGCCCTCGAACTGGGGGGACTTTTTGAGTCGCTTGACGAACTCCATGGTGCGGGTGGCGTCCACGTCCACGAAGATCGAGACGTGCGGGGCCTTGAAAGCGGATTCGACCATGGCCTTAGCCGTAGCCTTCCGCACGCCCTTGACCTTGATACGTTCTATGCGGTCGCCGCCAGCGCCAGCCGGGATCCAGAAGCTGGTGGGGTCGGTGGTTTCGGTGACGTTGGCCTGCTCACTCAGGCTCAGGTGGGCTGCGTAGTTGAGTAGGTCTCGCTTGGTCACCTGCCCCTGGTCGCCGGTGGGGGTCACCTGGGCTAGGTCGATGCCCATGTCTTGGGCGGCCTTACGCACGGGGGGCTTGGCCAGGGGCTGGCGGCGGGGCACCTCACTGGTGCCGGTTTCTGCGGGCAGCTCATGGCTTCCCAGGCGGCGGAGCATTCCCTTGCCACCTTCGCCCAGGAGCTTGCCCGCGCGGGCGGGCAGACCGGTCAGCAGCTGGCGGCGGCTGTCGGTGCCCAGCGGTGCAGAGGCGGGTACCTGAGCGGACGCAGCAGCGCCGGCAGGTACCGCAGGCGGCTGGGCTGATGCAACAGCGGGCGGACTAGCTTTCTTGCGGGCCCGGCGCTTGACGGGGTCGGCCTTGGGGCCTGAGCCTACCAGGGCGTTGCCACCGCCCTGCTCCCCTGCCGGTGCGGCAGCCTGCTGGGGGGCGGCGTCCGGACGCTCTGGCGCAGGCCTACTCCCCCCGCCTTCTTCGGCGCCCTCCCCGGCAATAGCGATGATAGGGGTGCCGACCTCTACCGTCTCGCCCTCGGCGACCAGGAGCTCCTGCACGGTGCCCTCGTAGGGGGAGGGTAGCTCAACGACCGACTTGGCGGTCTCGATTTCAACGAGTACGTCGTTGACCTCGACGGTGTCGCCGGGGGCTACCTTCCAGCTGAGGATTTCTGCCTCGGTGAGGCCTTCGCCCACATCGGGCAGGTTAAAGATCTGTGACATGGTGTGCCTTTCGGGCTTTAGTAGGCCAGGGAACGGTCGACGGCTTCGAGCAGGCGGTCTATGCCGGGCACGTACTCTTCTTCGACGCGGGAGACGGGGTAGGGCATGTGGTAGCCGCCCACGCGGATCACGGGGGCCTCGAGGTGGTAGAAGCAGCGCTCGGTGATGGCGGCTGCGATATCTGAGCCGATACCGCCGAAGGTGGGGGCCTCGTGGGCCACGACCAGGCGCCCGGTTTTTTGTACCGAAGCTTCGATGGTGGGGATATCAAGCGGTGAGAGGGAGCGCAGGTCGATGACCTCGATGGAGTGGCCGTCCTCAACCGCGGCCTGGGCGGCAGCCAGAGCCACCGGAACCAGCGGGCCGTAGGTGGCGATGGTCAAATCATCGCCCTCACGCACCACCTGGGCGGTAAAGGGGTCGAAGTTGGTATCTGCGAAGTTGACCTCGCCCTTCATCCAGTAGCGGCGCTTGGGCTCGAAGTAGATGACCGGGTCGGGGTGGGCGATGGCTTTGCGGAGCATCCAGTAGGCGTCGTGGGGGGACGAGGGAGTCACCACGCGCAGGCCCGGGGTGTGGGTGAAGAGGGCCTCGGGGGACTCTGAGTGATGCTCTACCGAGCCAATCATGCCGCCGTAGGGAATACGGACGGTAACGGGCACCTCGTACTGGCCGTGGGTGCGGCCGTGCATTTTAGAGAGCTGCGAGGTGATCTGGTTGAAGCCGGGGAAGACGAAACCGTCGAACTGGATTTCGGGTACGGGCCGGTAGCCGCGCAGGGCCATGCCGATGGAGGTGCCGATAATGCCGGATTCGCCCAGGGGGGTGTCCATGACGCGGGTGGGGCCAAAGGTTTTTTGCAGGCCGTCGGTTACGCGGTAGACGCCACCGAGCTTGCCAATGTCTTCGCCCAGGGCCAGAACCTTGCGGTTGGCGGTCATTTCATCGTGTAGGGCGCGGGTAATAGCCTTAGCCAGGGTGAGGGTTTCGGTGCCCTGCTGAGGGGTCTGGTCTGACATGGTTTAGTCCTCCTCGAAGCCGTCGTTGTAGGCGCGGTAGAAGGCGCGGTCGTCCTCCACCTGCTGGTGGGGGGCCGCGTAGGCGCGGTCCAGGTAGGTTTCGAAGGTGTCCGGTTCGCTGGCAAGAACGTAGGAGCGGACGCCCTTCACCTGCTCTTTGGTGTAGTTGGTGACCTCGTCAAAGAAGGCGTCATCGGCCTGGCCGGTGGAGCGCAGGTAGGCTTCGAGGCGCACCATGGGGTCGAGCGGCTCGTAGGTGGCGCCGTGGTCTTCGGGGCGGTACTTGGTGGGGTCGTCGGCCGTGGTGTGGGGGCCGAGCCGGTAGGTTTCTGCCTCAATCAACACGGGCCCCTCCCCCGCCCTGATTTTGTCCATAGCGTAGCGGGTGGCGGCGTAGACGGCTAGCACGTCGTTGCCGTCCACGCGCAGGCCCTCGAAGCCGTAACCGGCGGCTCGGGTTGAGATGGGCACGCGGGACTGCACGCTAAAGGGCACAGAGATGGCCCAGTGGTTATTTTGCACAAAGAAAAGGACGGGCGCGTTGTAGCTGGCCGCAAAGACCATAGATTCGTGTACGTCGCCTTCGGTTGTTGACCCGTCGCCAAAGTAGACCACTACGGCGGGCTTCTCGGCGTCCTGTTCGGGGTCGGTCGCCTGACCCTGGCCGGTCTGGGCCTGACCTGTTTCTGCCTGGATCTCGGCGTCGAGGTTCAGCCCCATGGCGTAGCCAGTGGCGTGGAGCACCTGGGCGGCCAGCACCAGGGTGTAGGAGTGCACGTTGTGTTTTTTAGCGTCCCAGCCCAGGGTGCCTGAGCCCCGGAAGAGGGGGGTGATTTCTTCGGGGGTGATACCGCGTTCAAGGAGCACCCCGTGGTCACGGTAGGAGGGGAAGATGTAGTCGTTGGCGGCAAGGGCACGGGCGGACGCCACCTGGGCAGCTTCCTGCCCGCGGGAGGGAACCCAGAGGGCCAGCTGCCCCTGGCGCTGAAGCGCTGTCATTTCATCATCGAAACGCCGGGTCAGGGCCATGGTGCGGTACATGTCTTTGAGGTCTTCGCCGCTGAGTTCGTCGGCGTAGGCTGAGAAGCTGGTGTGGGGGGTGGTCTCACCCGCTTCGTTCATGAGCTGGATACGCTCTGGTATTCCCCAGGAGTTACCTGGGGTTTGTGTCTGTGACATGGGGTCTCCGGTCTTGCTCTGTTACTACCTTTTCTTAACCCTACGCCTGCTCAGGGGCAGAGAGGGCCTATTTTTAGAATTTTGAGGGATTAATTGCAAATAAGTTGGGGGTAGGCGGGCGGACAGCCCTGCCCGCCTACCGTCCGCCTGCCCTAGAGGGGCTTATCAGTGCGTTCTTCGAACTCTGCTGCGATTTTGAGCAGGCGGGCATTGGCCTCGTCCTCGCCAATGCTCACGCGCACGCCCTCGCCGGCGAAAGCGCGCACGGACAGGGCGTTGGCTTCTGCCAGGGCAGCGAAGGCTGCCGAGTGCTCGCCCAGGGGGAGCCAGACGAAGTTGGCTCGGGTTTCGGGTACCCAGTAGCCCAGATCTTTGAGACCGGCGACGACCTTTTCACGCTCAGCCACCAGGTGCTCCACTCGTTCCATAACCTCATCGTTATGGTCAAGGGAGGCCACGGCGGCTTTTTCGGCCAGGGCGCTGACCGCAAAGGGGGTGGCACCCACGCGCAGGTGAGCGGTGACCTCGGGATGGGTGATGGAGTAGCCCACGCGCAAACCAGCCAGGCCCTGGGCCTTGGAGAAGGTGCGCAGAATAGCAACGTTGGGGTAGTCGGGGTAGACGTCCAGGCCGTTGACGGGAGGCTCTTGCCCCTCAGGAATCTCGGAGGCCGCGCAGAACTCGAAGTAGGCCTCGTCAATCACCACGAGTACGTCACTGGGTACCTTGGCCAGGAAGTTGCGCACCTGTGACTCGGTGACGGCAGGGCCGGTGGGGTTGTTGGGGGTGCAGATAAGGATGACGCGGGTCTGGCCGGTCACGGCAGCAGCCATGGCATCTAGGTCATGGGCACCGTTGGGCAGGTTGGGCACCTGCACGCTCTTAGCACCGGCCAGGCCAACGCAGATGGGGTAGGCCTCGAAGGAGCGCCAGGCGTAGATAACTTCGTCCTGCACACCGTCGGCGTGGGTACCTGCAAAGGTGGTCAGAATCTGGGTCAGGGCGCCCAGGCTTCCTGCACCGGTAACGATATCCTCGGGGTCAACCTCCAGGTGCTCCCCCAGGGCAGTGCGCAGGGCAGTGGAGAGCGGGTCGGGGTAGCGGTGGACGGTATCAAACTCAGCCAGAATCTGAGCGACCGAGGCTACCGGGCCGAAGGGGTTCTCGTTGGATGAGAGCTTGTACTGGGTAAGCCCCTCAACCGGTGCCGGAGGTTTACCTGCGGCGTACTTGGGGAGCTGATTGAAAACCGGGCGGGGGTGCAGCCCGGAACGCTGTGAACTTGTCATGCCATCCATTCTAGTGTCGCAGGCCACAAAATCTAGGGTTGGGGGTACCGCTCTTTTGGTCAGCGGTGCAGGCAACCGGTGGTTGAGGCCCTCTCTTTCTGGTAAAGTTTTCTTTCGTTCGCCCCTGTTGAAGGGGTGGGAGCATGCCTCCATAGCTCAGGGGTAGAGCATTTCCCTCGTAAAGAAAAGGTCGTCGGTTCAAATCCGACTGGGGGCTCCATCAGTAAAAATCTCGCGGCCCGCACCGGTTCAGGTGCGGGCCGCGAGATTTTTTGTTGTCTATAGACCGCCCGTGCGGACGCGTCCGCCCGCTTCCGGCGACACCCGAGCCTGCGCGGGTGGGCTAGTCGTTGTCCATGTGGTTTTCGGCCCCGTAGCCAATTAGATAGGCCCAAATCCAGGCGGTGATAACCGCCAAGAAAGGTACCACCAGCAGGTGGGTGTCGTTGGCAAAGAGCCAGCGGTAGAAACCCCAGAGGGCCAGTGAGGGCACGAGGAGCAGGGCAAAGAGCAGCAGGAACCCGCGGGAGAAGCCGCCGCTGGGCGTCCTGCGCGTTTGAAAACCAAGATATTTCTTCACGCTGCCTATCCTACCGCTGCCACCTGGGAGTTCTTCTAGCTACGCCACAGGCCGTAGGTCTTGGCCAGCGATGAGACCTTGCGGGCGCGGGCAAGACGGGGCAGGTAGGAGCCATCCTGGGGTACTGAATCCCCTTCGCTCTTTTGCAGGAGTTCTCGGGCCCACTTAATCTCGTCGGCGCTGGGGGCTAGCCCGACGTTGATGGTTTCTGCCTGGGCGGGGTCGAGGGTGAGTTTGCCGGTCATACCGTGGCTGGTGGTAATAGCGCAGTCCTGGAGGAGGTCGCCACCGTACTTGCCCACCGAGGGCCCGTCGATGGGGCCTGCCAGGCCGCCCACGCGGGAGGCTAGCACCAGCTGGGAGCGGGCAAAGGCCAGCGCGATGCGGTCATCTGATACGCCGGTGTCACGGCGGTAATCGCCCACGCCGAAGGCTAGGCGGAAGGTGCCGGGGGCCTTGGCAATACGCACAACGTTCACCATGCCCAGGGCGGTTTCGATGAGCGCGATGACGGGGGTACCTGCCGGGAGCATCATGGCGGTGCGGGTGACGTGGTCGGGGTGCTCGGTCATGGCCAGCATGACGCCCTTGAGCCCGCTCGCCCGGTTGAGGGCTTCAAGGTCTTTGGCCCAGTGGTCACTTTCAATACCGTTAATGCGAACCCAGGCTGAAGCGCCGCTGTTGAGCATAGTTTTGAGGTGCTCGCGGGCTTCGTCCTTCTGCTCTTCGGGGCAGCCGTCTTCGATGTCGATGATGACCGAGTCGGCCTCTGATTCGAGGGCTGCGGCGATGGTTTCTTCGCCTGCGGCGGCAGAGACCAGTAGCCAGGAGCGGGAGAGACGGGCGGGCAGGGAGGCTGCGCGTTCGTTACGGTGAAAGTTAATCACGGGTGTGTCCTTGTAAAGGTTATTTTGACCTCTTCAAGTTTACCCTGCCCGCTGGGGCCCGGGAGGGCTGTCTCTCTGGGTAAAACCTAGGCTCCCGGTCAGGCCTGGAGTCGGCCGTCAACCATGTGTTCTACCCGGTGGGTGAGCTGAACCTGATCGAGGTCGTGGGTGATCATGAGGGTTGCGGTCTTGAACTCGGCGGTGATGTTGGCCAGGAGCTCGACGATGGCGGCGGAGCGTTCAGCGTCAAGGGCGCTGGTGGGCTCGTCAGCCAGGAGCAGGGAAGGCGAGCCCATGAGGGCTCGGGCGATATTGACGCGCTGGCGCTGGCCGCCGGAGAGCTGGTGTACGCGGCGGTTAGCAGCTTCGCCCAGCCCTACCATGTCGAGCAGGTCGGCAGCGGTGGAGCGGGCAGCTTTGAGTTCTGCCCCGCGAGCGCCGCTGATGCGGGCGGTGAGTTCTAGCTGTTCGGCGGCGGTGAGGGAGGCAATGAGATTGGGCTGCTGGAAGATAATTCCGATGTCGGTGCGGCGCAGGGCCGCAAGGTCGGCGTCCCTATAGGCGGTGGTGTCGGTGCCGTTGATCAGGCGGGCCCCGGCTGTGGGGGTGATGAGCCCGGCGGCAACCGATAGCAGGGAGGACTTACCCGAGCCAGAGGCACCGGTCAGGGCGATGAACTCTCCGCGGCTCGCGGTGAGGTTCACCTGATCTAGGGCGCGCATGGTACGCGGGGTACCGTCGGCGTCTACGCCGTCGGGGTAGTCGAGCACGATGTCGCGCAGTTCAAGGACGCTGGGAGCAGCTAAGGTTTCGTCGGCCAGGGGGCGGGTGAGCAGGTCAGTCATGGTGAGGCTCTTTTCTGTTCTAGTTGCCGCCGAGGGCAATCATGGGGTCTACGGTGGCGACGCGGCGCAGGGCGATGAGGGCGCCGCCCATGCCCAGGGTCCAGATGCCGGCGGCGGGGCCGGCGATGGTGAGGGTAGAGAGCTGGAAGGGTACGGCTCCTGCGGCCAGGGTGCCGAGGCCCCAGCCCACCAGGGCACCGAGGGCGGCACCGACGGCGAGAATCACGGCTGCCTGGGCGAGGGCGTCCTTGGTGAGGAAGGTGCGGGAGGCGCCCAGGGCGCGCATGACGGCGATGTCGCGGGCGCGTTGAATGGTCCAGACGGTCAAGAAGGAGATAATCACCAGGGCGGAGATGCCGTAGAGGAAGCCCTGCATGGTTTTGAGGGAACCGTTCTCGGAGGAGTAGGCGGGCAGGGCTGCGAATGATTCGCGGGTGGTCAGGGCCTGGGTTCCGGTGGCATCTGCGGTGGCGGTGTAGTCTGCGCTACCGGTTACGGCCAGGACGGTGCCGAGCACGGCGTCCTGCCCTTCGGTTTCACGCTGGTGGGTGATGTTCTGCCAGGTGGCGGTGGTTGCCCAGCCTGCGTTGGTGTGGGAGTAGAAGGTGTCTTCGGTGATACCTGAGACGGTCACATCGGTGCCCGAGAAGGTAACGGTATCGCCTACGGTCGCGCCGATCTCTTCAGCGACGCTGGTGGGCAGGGCGATTTGGCCGTCACCGGGCTCGGTGCCCTGGAGCAGGGGCGCAGTGTGTTCAGCCAGGTCAGAACCGGCGGGGGTAGCGATCAGGCTCATCGAAGCGGCTCCGTTGCCCTCAACCTTGCCGGTGAGGAAACCGACCGGGGTGGCGTCCGCCCCGGCTGCCTGCCACTCCTCCTGCAGTCCGGCAGTGACAGCGGAATCGGTGAAGGACGCCTTACCCCCGCTCTCAGACGGGGCGAATACGAAGCGGTCAGCCCCCATCTTTTCAAGGGCATCGGTGTTCTGGTTACCCAGCCCGCCGGTCAGGCCGGTCAGCATGACCAGCAGCAGGGTAATCAGGGCTACGGTCGCCCCAATCAGGGTGAAACGGCCCTTAGCAAAGAGGATGTCACGCCAACCGACAAACATGACTGCACTACCTTTCAAACACAGGAAAACTTGATACTTCTATTCAAGCTCCCACCGGGGGTTGCCCACATCGGGGTAAGGGTTGAACCTGGAATCAACCATTTGGTTGATGCGGCCCCGCCCGCTGTGCAGACTTCTTGGGCTGGGTGCAGGGTTTTCTCTGCACGCAGCCCAAAAACCCTGCACAGCCTCAGCTAAAGGTAAAGTGAGTTTGTATGACGACCGCACCCAGCCCCCTCCCCGCTACTTCCTCACAGCAAACCCTGCTGGTGCTCAAGATTCTGCGAGTGAGCCTGCACGTGATGTTCGCTTTTTTGCTGTGCTTCGGTGCGGTGCTAGCCCTGATCGGTAGCGTCTACCAGGTACGTCATGCCGCGCTCGGGGTACTCTCACTGGTACTCGGGGGCATCTACCTTGCCGGAACGGTCTACGAGAACCGGCGGGGACTACCGGCTACCTTCCCCGACCTCTTCCCCCGGCCAGGTGCGTCCGCCCGCTACCGGCAGGCAGCCCGCTTTACCCCTGCCCACCTGTGGCTACTGATCATCACCCTGCTGTGGCTGGGGCTTATGGCGCTCGATAGCTCCTTCACCTGGGTGGTCTTCCCCATCATGTTCCTCTACCTGCACCTGCTCGCCCCCATAGCGGGGGTAGCTGCCACCCTCGTCCTCTGCGCCCTGGCCATTGCCCTGCCCCTGGTGGGGCCTGCCGGGTTTGGCCTCGACTACCTTCACTCAGAAGGTATAGCCCCCGGCTACCTCATCGGCCCCACCCTGGGGGCCCTGCTCGCCATCGTCATCTCCTTCACCTACCGCGCCCTGCGCGCCGACGCCGCCCGCCAGTACCAGCTTGCCCAGCAGCTTCGCGCGGTGCAGGCCGAGCTCGTCCAGCAGCAGTACAGCGCCGGTAAGCTCGAAGAACGCGAGCGCCTGGCCCGCGAAATCCACGACACTCTGGCGCAGGGGCTTTCGTCTATTGTGCTGGTTTCCCGGGCAGCGGCGTCCTCGCTTCAGGAAGGAAAGGCGGACGCCGCAGCCGCCCAGGTGCGCGTTATCCAGGACTCTGCCGCCGCCAACCTGGCTGAGGCCCGCCGCTTTATTCGGGATCTCTCATCCCCGGCCCTCGACGACTCCCTAGTCTCTGCACTCAGGGCACTTGCCACCTCCACCGAAACCGCCCAGAGGGCCGCAGGTAAACCCCTCACCTGTGCCTTCATTCTTGAAGGTGACGAAGAAACCGCCAAGGCCCTGCCCGAGGAGGTTTCAGCGACCCTCGTGCGCATAGCCCAGGGCGCCCTCGCCAACGTCGCAGCCCACGCCGAGGCAAGCCGCGCTGCCCTCACCCTCAGCATCTGGCCGAACGACATCACCCTCGACATCTTCGACAACGGCCGGGGATTCACCCCTCATCCCTTGGGGTCTAGCACCCTCAAAACCAGCCCCCTCAGCGAAACCGGAACCGGCTACGGGCTCACCTCCCTCAGCGAGCGCGTTGCCCACCTCGACGGTAGCCTAGACGTTGAAAGCACCCCCGGTGAAGGCACCGTCCTCACAGCCCGTATCCCCCTCAATCAGACCAACCAGCACCGACCCGACCAGGAGGCCCAGTGACCGTCCGCGCCCTACTCGTTGATGACCACCCCGTTGTGCGCGCCGGCCTGCGCGCCATGTTCGAAAGCTTTGAAGGCATCGATGTGGTTGCCGAAGCAGCTGACGGGTCGACGGCGCTCGCCGTAGCCGCGGAGCAGGCCCGGGCTGGGGCGGCGCTGGATGTGGTGGTCATGGACATTCAGATGAAGCCCATGGACGGCATCGAGGCAACCCGCGCTTTCAAGGCTGCGGGCGGGCCGCCGGTGCTGATTTTGACGACCTTTGACACCCAGGGCGATATCGTTGCGGCTATTGAGGCAGGGGCCCTGGGCTATCTGCTGAAGGACGCCCCGCCCGAGCAGGTGCAGGCGACGGCGCGGGGTGAGCGGACGCTGTCGCCCGAGATCACGGCGGCCTTGATGGAGCGTATGCAGCGGCCCGCTATTTCTCTGTCGGCCCGCGAGATGGAGCTGCTCAAGCTACTGGCTACCGGGGCTACCAATAAGGAGCTGGCTGAGGCCCTCTTTATTTCTCAGGCCACGGTGAAGACCCACCTGGTGCATATCTACACCAAGCTGGGCGTCGATAACCGCACGGCAGCAATTGCGGCAGCCCGGAGTGAGGGGCTGCTCTAGCCCTTCTCTAGCTCTTAGTTCCCATGGGGCCGGGAGTATCGGCCGCTGCCGCCTGCTTCTTCCAGCTTGCCCCAAAGTAGCGGTCTTTAAAGCGCATCACCGGCACTTCAATCACCAGGTACATCGCCACACCGGCGGCAATACCCAGCGGGGCCAGCAGGGCAACCTGGGTCAGCGTCGGAAGCCCGTGCAGGTGGGGTTCCAGGGCCTTGAAAAGCACATCGTGCACCAGGTAAATGCTGTAGCTCGACAGGCCAATCAGCTGTAGGGGTCGCCAGGCCAAGAAGCGGTGCACAGTAGCGCCCAGGGGCTGGCGCGAAGCAACCAGGCCCCAGAGCATCACGGCGGATGCCGCCCATGCCTGAAGCGAATAGCGCACCGTATCGCGGAAGGTCTCATCACGGATGACCAGGGTCAGCAGGTAAACCCCCAGGGCGACGAAAAGCACCCAGTTGCGCCCTAGAAGTGGGATGGTGCGTCCGTCCTGAATCAGGGCCCCCGACCGGTAGCGTCGGCCGGCGACTTCCCGCCCCAGCACCATCTCGTCCGCTGCGTAGCGGTGGTACCAGAGGGCGGTGAGCATACCGATGGCGATAGCTTCCATGCGGGTATCGGTGCCGAAGTAGATGCGATCGGTGCTAGCGCCGGCGTCATGCAGAACCCAGCGAGACAGCGACGAGTAGAGCACCACAGCTACACCCAGTACCGTCAGGGCCCGCCGGTAGACGGTCCAGCGCACCAGCACCAGCCAGATTAGGGCAAAGACCAGGTAAAACTGCTCTTCAATCGACAGGGACCACATCACGTGCGTACCCGGCAGTACCGTAATCTGCGAGTCCAGGTAGCGCAGGTTAAAGAAGAAGAAGACCTGCCCCAGGAAGTCCAGGGTATCGACGGCCCCACCCATCGACCGATAGACCAGCGTGGGTATCACAATCGCCAGAATCAGGGGCGGAGCGATTTTGAGCAGGCGTCGGATATAGAAGCCCGGCACATCAAACCCGCCGGTCTTATCGCGCTCCCGCAGCAGCAGGTAGGTGATGATGAAGCCCGAGATAGCAAAGAAAATCGTTACGCCCGACCCACCCGGCACAAAGGTCAGCCCGGCGTGGGAAAACACCACCAGCAGCACCGCAAAAGCGCGCATTGCGTCAATGTGGGCATAGCGGTTCATGGCGTAGAAGTCCCCTCTGATTCAGGTGCGGTGTGTGGCGGTGCCCTGAGAAAGCGCGAACGGGCACCCACCTACCTTACCGGCTAGCAGTGCAGGTGGGCAGGCACTTTTTAGGGGATAGCTACGCGATATGGGTGACAGAACCGGTTAGGACGCCGGGGCCAGCACCTCCTGCCGGGCGGCAGCCAGGCGGGCTTCGGCGTCCGCAACGTGCTGCTGCACCGTTTCAACCCGGCGGGCGATGGTGGCGGTGCGGGTGCAGTCGGTGCCGCAATCACCGGCGCAACGGGTCATAGCCAGGGCTTCAGCGCAAAGGGCTAGGGAGTTACCCGCCTTGGAAAGCGCCCGGTGCAGGTCGGAGTACACCCCGGTGGGAGAAGCGGGGATATCGTTTGATTCGCTGGGGGCCAGGCGCTGGGCCTCAGCGGCAACAGTGCGGACGCGCGGCAGCAGGTCAGCCAGGTCATTGGCCAGGGGGACGAGCTCTTCAAGAGTGGGCCCGGCAGGCACGCGTTCGAGAATCTGGTGGAAGCGGTCGAGTCCACGGACGAAGCGGTCGTGGGCCCGACGCCAGAGGCCTTTGCCGAGTTCGGCGTCGTCCCTGCGGCTCTGCAGGAAGTCTTTGATACCCACGGTTACTCCTTTCACGAGGTCTACATACTTAGGTTACCCTAATATCGCTGTTCCCCAGAGAAGGTACCATCGTAGTCAGAAATACCCAGCTAGTTCGTGGGTTTTTCTCACTGCGATGGTACCTACCGTGGTCAGCTAGCAGCACCGAGCTCCCGGGTTCTTATCGAGGGAGTCAGTGTAGTCTTTCCAGAACTCCCGCTCGGTCATAGGAGCGTGGGCGCAGCCGCTGGCGCGGTGGTGGGCCAGGTACTTCTGGTACTTATCTGCGCCCATAACTCCGTTAGCGAACCAGCGGACGCGGGCGAGGAAAGAACGGATGCTCATGCTCCCCTCCTAGTGGCCACTGTGCCCGGCAGAACCGCTAATCTGGTCGGGGTGCTTGCGGTAGAACTCCTGCCACTGGGCCTCTAGCTCCCGCTCGGCGGGGGTGGCAATCATGCCAGCCGGGGCGTAGAGCTTCGACTCGATGTAGGGGTTTTCCTTGCTTTCCTTCGCGTGGCCGTTCTTAGCCTTGACGACCTCAATCAGGGCGGTAACAACGACCACCAGGGTCAGCACCACGAAGAGGATTGAAAGCGAGCCCTGCACGAAGGTGTTGCGTACAACCGCCTCCATGGCAGCGACGTCCTTCGCCGCACCCAGCGAGGTTTCACCGGCCGCCAGGGCGTCCTTGTAGCGGAAGTGGTTCGCCCAGTAGCCCACAGCGGGGTTGGACGAGAAAATCTTCTGGTAGGAGCCCACCACCGTAACGACCAGGTCGAAGACCAGGGGCAGGGCGATAATCCAGAGGTACTTGAAGCGGCCCTTGTTCGCGGCAATCGCCAGGCAGACAGCCAGCGCAACAGCAGCCAGCAGCTGGTTGGCGATACCGAAGAGGGGGTAGAAGGTGTTGATGCCGCCGAGCGGGTCGGTGACACCCAGAATCAGAATCGAACCCCAGCCTGCCACCATGACGGCGGTGGTCAGCCAGGCGCCCAGTCGCCAGTTATGGTCGCGGAACTTGGGGAAGAAGTTGCCCAGGGTATCTGAGAGCATGAAGCGGGCTACGCGGGTACCGGCGTCCACCGCGGTGAGGATGAAGAGGGCCTCAAACATGATGGCGAAGTGGTACCAGAAGCTGGTGAGTTCGAACCAGGGCAGCATCTGGTTGAGAATCAGCGCCATACCCACAGCCAGGGTGGGGGCGCCACCGGTGCGGGAGACGATGGAGTGCTCGCCGACGGCGTCCGCAGTGCCCTGCAGCAGTTCGGGGGTGACGTGCACGCCAGTCAGGCCCAGGGAGTTAACGAAAACGGCCGCTGATTCGACGGTACCGCCGGTTGCCCCGGCTGCTGAGTTCATGGCGAAGTAGATGCCGCGGTCGATGGTGACAGCAGCGACCAGGGCCATGATGGCGACGAAGGATTCCATGAGCATGCCGCCATAGCCAATGAAACGAGTCTGGCGTTCCTTTTCAACCATCTTGGGAGTGGTACCCGATGCAATCAGGGCGTGGAAGCCAGACAGCGCACCACAGGCGATGGTGACAAAGAGGAAGGGGAAGAGGGAACCTGACCAGACGGGGCCGTCGGCGCGGCCGGCGAACTCACTGATGGCGGGGACGGTGATTTCGGGGCGGACGACGATAATGCCGACAGCCAGCAGCACGATGGTGCCCACCTTCATGAAGGTTGAAAGGTAGTCGCGCGGGGCGAGCAGCAACCAGACGGGCAGGACGGCGGCGATAAAGCCGTAGATAATGACGCACCAGGCCAGGGTGACGCGGTCAAGCAGCAGGTACTCCATACCCCAGGCGGTGTTGGAGACCCAGCCGCCGCCCACGATAGCGGCCATGAGCAGGACGAAGCCAATCAGCGATACTTCGCCCACCTTACCTGGGCGCAGGTAGCGCAGGTAAACGCCCATAAAGAGGGCGATGGGGATAGTCATACCTACCGAGAAAACACCCCAGGGGGATTCACCCAGGGCGTTGACCACGACCAGGGCAAGGATAGCGGTAATGATGATCATGATGGCCAGGGTTGCCAGAATGGCGGCGTAGCCACCTACGGTTCCTAGCTCTTCCTTGGCCATCTGGCCCAGGGAGCGTCCGCCCCGGCGCATGGAGAAGAAGAGCACCAGGTAGTCCTGCACGGCGCCGGCAAAGATAACGCCGACGATAATCCAGATGGTGCCGGGCAAGAAGCCCATCTGGGCTGCCAGGACGGGGCCTACCAGGGGGCCAGCGCCCGCGATAGCGGCGAAGTGGTGGCCGTAGAGTACGCGGCGGTCGGTGGCGGCGTAGTCCTTGCCGTCAGCGTCGTATTCGGCGGGGGTCGCGCGGCGGTCATCGGGCTGGGTGAGCTTGGCTTCGATGAAGCGGGCGTAGAAACGGTAGGCAATCAGGTAGCTACAGACGGCGGCGAAGACGAACCAGATGGCGTTGACGGTTTCGCCGCGGAAGATAGCGATCATGGACCAGGAAACCGCTCCGACCAGGGCGATGAGGGCCCAGATGGCGATAGTTTTGGGCTTCCAGGTACGGTGTTCGGCATCGAGCACGTCGGGGTCGACGTAGGGCTTCGGCCGCTCCTGCTCTAGGGTTGAAGAGCTCTGTGGTGACATGGTGAGGCTCCAATGTGACTGTGATGTCCCACAACCGTGTGGGTGTGTGCACTCACACAATACTCCCCTATGGGCACCAGGTCACATATTACGGCGCTTGTGACGCCGCTTTTCGTTCACCGGCCGGCAGGGCGCCCGCCGCAGATGCGCGGACGCCCGCGGTTTAGGGGGTCAGCAGGATTTTGCCGCGATGCTCCCCGGCTTCTAAATGGGCATGGGCTTCTGATGCCCGCTCAAGCGGGAAGACGGCGCTGGTATGGTTTGAGATCTCCCCGCTTTCAATCAGGGGCCACACAAGCTGCCCCACACCGTCGACGATGCGGGCCTTATCAGCAGCCGACCGCGAGCGCAGGGAAGTGGCGTGCACGCTCAAGCGGCGCGGGAGCATATAGCCCAGGTTGAGCTGCCCCTTGGGCCCGCCCTGCAGGCCGATGACGGCCATAGAGCCATCTACCGCCAGGGTCTTAATGTTCTCTTCTAGGTAGGCTCCACCCACAACGTCCAGGATGTAGTTAACCCCGCGCCCGTCCGTCAGCTGGCGGACGGTTTCGCGAAAGTCCTGGGTGCGGTAATTGATAGCCTCAGCACCCAGGGCTCGAATGAAGTCGCACTTTTTGTCACTACCGCCGGTGGCAAAGACCTGCAGCCCCAGGGCTCGAGCCAGTTCGATAGCGTGGGTACCAATGCCGCCGGTACCACCGTGAATGAGCAGGGTTTTGCCGTCGTTGCCCTCGGGGCGGGGTGCAACCCCCAGGGTAAGAACCAGGTTGGAGTAGACCGTTGCAGCCACCTCAATGAGGCCGGCGGCGTCTTCGAGGCTGACGCCTTCGGGCACCGGCAGGGTGTGGTTCAAATCCACCGCCACGTACTCGGCATACCCACCGCCAGCGAGCAGGGCGACCCGCTCCAGGTTCAGGTAGCCCTCGTCGACACCCTCCCCCACGGCTTCCACCGTGCCCGAGACCTCCAGGCCGTAGATGGAACTAGCCCCAGGGGGAGGAGGGTAAAAGCCCTGCCGCTGGGAGACGTCCGCCCGGTTGACCCCGCTGGCCGCCACCCGTAGCAGCACCTGGCCGGGGCCAGGTGTCGGCGTCGGCTGCTCGCTCACGACCAGCACCTCGGGGCCGCCGTGTTCTTCTTCGAGGATGGCGCGCATGGGGAACTCCTTCTCACACAGGTTTTTCCGCCCCTTACCGGGGCAGCTAGGCGGACGGACGCTTACCACCCACCTCTATCCCCAGCCTAACGAGAGCAAGGGCACAAAGGCCACTATTTTGCTTTAGGGCGGCAACTGTGTACCATAGTAGAAGTGCTCAGCACAGTTTGGATGGTTGTCCGAGCGGCCGAAGGAGCTGGTCTTGAAAACCAGTAGGCGGCAACCCCGTCTCGTGGGTTCAAATCCCACACCATCCGCCAAGAAGCCCGCTTCCGTAAGGGAGCGGGTTTTTTCATACCCGGATTCAGAGACAAAAGCGGGGGCAGGTCTCAGCCTGCCCCCGCTCTCTAGGTAAAAGACTTCTAGCGCTAGTAGGTAGAAGAAGTACCGGCGGTGCCGATCAAAATAACGACAAAGGCAATGTAGGCGATGATGAAGAGCAGGGAGAGGATGCCCAGCACCAGACCAATCCAGCCGGTGACCTTACCGACGGTTGCCTCAGCTCCGTAGGATTCAGCCTTGCGGACCTGGGAGAGGGCAAGGGGACCGAAAACTACGCCGAGGCCCGCAATCACGATGGACAGAATGCCGAAAATCATGGCGTTCTGGGCGTGCTTCTGCCCCTCAGGGTTTACAGCAACCTGGCCGTAGGGCTGGTTGTAGTTCTGGGCGTAGGGCTGCTCGCTGGGCGCACTGTAGGAGCCGTAGTTCTGACCTGAATTCTGGGGATTCTGCTGGTTGTACGATTCTGACATGCCGATTTCCTTACCGTTGGGCGCTGAGTGTTACCTGTGCCATTTTATCAAGTGGTCCACAGCAAGCTCCAGGGTTAGCGTCTGCATCTCACGGGGTTTTGACCGCCGCTACTTTTGTCGCTAGTATGGGTAGAGCTGTGTTGCTAGGCCACGTTGACGAGCCTCTACACAGACTATGGAGACGTGCCAGAGCGGCCGAATGGACTTCACTGCTAATGAAGGGTCGGGGTTAAACTCGACCGGGGGTTCAAATCCCCCCGTCTCCGCCACAAAACCCCGGTTGACCTTGGTCGACCGGGGTTTTTCTGTACCTTCACGGCACTCTGCTGGCAGGTGTGCTACTAACCGCCAAATGTGGCGATGCCGCCGCCACATTTGGCGGTTAGCGCCACAGGTACGGACGCCCGCCGTCAGCGCCCGCTAAAAGGTTGCGAAATGGGTCAGGCGGGCCTCGCCCTCAATCAGCTGGTCCCAGTCACCGCTTACCTCAAAAACGGTCAGGGACGAGGGGGCATACCCGTAGGAGGCATCCATCAGCGCCTCGTACTCTGAATCGGGGCGGGCCAGCTGCAGGGCGGCGTCCTGAACTCCGGGCAGGTGGGCAATCAGCATCAGGGACTGCACCCCGGCGGGGGTGCGATTGATAGCTGTGAGCAGGGCTGAGGCCGGTGCATTGTAGAGGCGTTCATCCAGGCTGGCGGTAGGGGCCTTTTCTCCCAGGGCATCTGAAACCCAGGTTGTGGTCTGCCTGGTGCGTAGTGCCGCTGAGCTGACCAGCATCTCGGGTATCAGCCCCTTCTCCTTCAACCACTCCCCGGCCCGCTGGGCCTGCTCGCTCCCATGACGGGTCAGCGGGCGGTTGAAATCGTCAAGCCCCCAGTCAGCTTCAGCATGGCGCATGATAATGAGGGTGCGGGCATCGTGACGTGGCAGGACGAAATCGGTCATACACCCATCCTAACCGTCGAGGCCGATAAAGCGCTTGAGCAGGTAAATGGTCTCTTCGGGCTTCTCAGAGTGCACCCAGTGCCCGGCCCCCTTCAGCACCACACGGCGCACCAGGGGGAAGAGCTTCTTCATGGGCTCAAGGTCAGCGTCTGTGATGTAGGGGGAGTCCCCGCCTGCAACCCACAGCACAGGCTTCTCAAAAACTCCGTCACCCCCCGGCCAGCCCATAATCTCAGGCAGGTGGCGACGGAGCATCTGTAGGTTGGGTTCCCAGGAGTTACCGGCCTTTGACATGGTCAGATTCTGTAGCAGGAAGGCTCGGGTGCCAGCAGCTGGCACATTGAGGGCAAGGTCAGCATCGGCCTGGGAACGGGTGGTGTAGGTTTCGATGGGCAGGTTCAGCATGGAGTCCATAAGAATTTCAAAGCTCCCCTTGGACTCCCCCGGGGCAATATCAATAACCACCAGCTTGCTCACCAGGTGGGGGTGGCGCAGGGCCAGCAGCATAGCGATTTTGCCGCCCATAGAGTGCCCCATGAGCACGATGGGCTCACCGGCGCTATATTCTTCAACGGCCTCAGCCGCTAGGTCTGCCATCTGCCGATAGTCGAAGCTCTCTGTCCAGTAGCTAGCGCCGTGGTTAGGCAGGTCAACCAGCAGGGTCTGCACGTCTTCCCCCAGCCCCTTAGCGATTCGGGTGAAGTTCTTACCCCGCCCCAGCAGACCGTGTAAAAAGACAGTTTTAATGGGCCCAGAGCCAACAAGCGAAGTTTTCAGAGAGGGAACAGTCATGCCCTCTACTCTACTACCGCCCACCTGCCCAGCCGCGGGCAAGCGGGCTGGGGCGTCCGCACAGACACAAGGGGCGCCGCCACCAGCCTGCTAGCCGGTCACGACGCCCCTGCACACGCAATTGAGATTAGATGGAGTATTCCGGTGCCGCCCAGACAACAACCTCGGGGTGCTCGTAGAAGCGGTAGCCCTGGCCGCGCACGGTACGCACGGTATTCGACAGGCGACCCAGCTTAGAGCGCAGACGACGGATATGCACGTCAATGGTGCGCTCATTGGGGATTTCTTCCGCATCACGCCACAGGCTGGTGAGTAGCTCTTCGCGGGCTACGGTTCGCTGGCCGTTCTCAACCAGGTAGTTGAGGAGCTCAAACTCCTTGTAGGTGAGGTTGAGCAGTTCGCCGTCCAGGTAAACCTCGCGGCGGGAAAGATCAATCAGCACGCCCACTGAGTGGGTGGGCTTGGCGTCCTCGCCACCGTGATGAGCGGACGCCGGTACCGCCTCAGGCTGGTAATGCACGGCAGTGGGGTCACCCAGCGCATTGCGGACAACCTCAAGGTCGCTACCCTGCGCATCGGCAGGGGCCAGCGCCACAGCTGCGTAGGACTCGGCGCCAGGCACCTGGTTCTGCACATAGGCGCGGGTATCTTGGACGATTCGCACCAAAGAGGTTCCATGGTTAGCGGCAGCTTCTTCGCTAAGGCCAACATAAATGACGAAGCCGCGAGCTTCGTTCTCCTGCGCAGCTGCGCGCGGAGGCTCAGGCTTGTAGGTCATAGGGCGAAGATTAGCGGGCTGCTGCTTTGCAATACCACGGCTATGACCGGCTACACCCTGCTGGCGCTGAGCGGCAGAACGGTTGCGCTGCGAGATGTGAACATACCCCGGTGCACCTGACATTTTGCCTACCTTCTCCCTGTATGAGTCGAGCATTAGTGTGTGGTTCCGCTAGAAAGCAAACCCCGTGTGCGGGTGGGCCTGCTGTCTACTTTTAATCGTTGTCCGAATTTGTATTTAAAGCAAGTAATATTCGCGTATTTTTTCAACTTATCTGAGTCTAGCCCCCGAGCGAGGGTCAGCAAAGATGAAAATCCTTACACCCCACGGCATACTTTTACACCCTAGATTCTAAATAAAGCCTTGACACCCCCGGTTTTCTGCATATTTTTACCTAGCGAAAAAACCAGACAGCTAGAACGCCTGAAACTCAAATGTCAATACCTTTTTGTGGCCAAATCTCACCATGCAATATATTTGCCATCACGTACCGGGCCCGCAGCAGGCGTCCGCCCCTACAAAAACAGGGGCAGCCCGCCACCTGGCGAGCTACCCCTAGGCTAAAGGCAGTGAGCTAAAAATCCCTACTCAGCGACCCCGTAGAGGCGGTCACCGGCATCGCCCAGACCGGGCACAATGTAGGCCTTCTCATTGAGGCGCTCGTCCTGGGCGGCCAGGAAAAGGTCGACGTTCTCAAGGCCGTCAACGCCCTTCTCAAGGGCCTCAATACCCTCAGGGGCACCCAGTACGCATACGCAGGTGATGTGCTCAGCGCCGCGAGCGCGCAGGAACTTGATGGACTCAATCAGGGTGCCGCCAGTGGCCAGCATGGGGTCCAGCACATAGACCTGACGGCCGGTGAGATCCTCGGGGAGACGCTCGGCATAGGTGACGATATCCAGGGTTTCCTCGTTGCGAGCCATACCCAGGAAGCCCACCTCAGCGGTAGGAATAAGGCGGGTCATGCCCTCTAGCATGCCCAGACCGGCGCGCAGGATCGGCACGATCAGGGGGCGGGGGTTGGCAATGTGCGAGCCGACGGTGGTAGCAACCGGGGTTTCAACTTCGCGGGGCTCAACGCGAATCTCGCGGGTAGCCTCGTAGGCCAGCAGAGTGACGAGCTCGTCAACAAGCTGGCGGAAAATCGGGGAGGGGGTGTTCTTATCGCGAAGAACGGTAATTTTGTGGTCAACCAGGGGGTGGTCCAGAACTTTAATACGCATAGTTAAAAGCTACCATTGGGCGCCAGTCCGTAAAGAGTTGCCAGCCAACACTGTGTTCACGAGCGCTACATGTTGCGGTGACTCCCAAATGTGGCGGTGGCACTGCCACATATGACGGTCGGTGCCACAGTTAGGTATAGAGGTGGAGGGCAAACGAGTATCACACGGGTATCACCGCTTGACAGGTTTATGTCAGATTTTTGTCACGGAGCCTCATTTAGGCATGAAAAAACCCGTTCCCCCTAGCTCTGACTAGGTGAAACGGGTTTTTACCTGTGGCGGTGACGGAGGGATTTGAACCCTCGGTACGGGGTTACCGTACACAACATTTCGAGTGTTGCACCTTCGGCCGCTCGGACACGTCACCAAACTCTGGAAATTTTACCCTAGATACCCCGGTCACTCAACTCAACGAGGCTTGCGGGCGGGGTTCTAGCCCTGGATATACCCGTCGATAGTGAGCATGGCGAGCTCGGCTCCCTCTTCGGGGGTGCGTTCTGCGCCGTGGCGGGTTTCATCCATGGAGAGCATAAAAACAGCACCAAAGATAATGAGGGAAACCCCCTCAATGGAACGGTCTGTGCGCACGGTGTAGCGGGTAGCCAGACGGCTAATGAGCTCGCGGATAAAGCGCATAATATCGGCACGGATCAGGTCGGTAGTGGGCGACCAGTCCGCACCGGCCCGCCAGAGTTCAGAGACCCACAGGCGGGCGAAGCCGGGGTGCTCACTCAGATAGATAATGGCGGCGTGCAGGGCACTCCGCAGGGCTTCTCGCGGGTCGTCATGCTTACTGGCGACCGTGGTCATCTCGGCCAGCAGCAGCTTGGCACCGTACTGCAGGAGCTGGTCGATCATGGTCTTCTTCGACCCAAAGTTGTAGTAGACCGTGCCCTTTGAGACTCCGGCGCGTTCAGCAATGTCTTCTACGGTAGTCGCGGTGGGGCCGCCTTCGCTCATGATGTCCATGGCGGCCTCAAAGAGTTTGAGCTGGGTCTTATTTGTGCGCCCGGGGCGGCGTGTGCTCGCCTCAACCACCGGCGTTTGGTGCGCATAGACGACCGCTTCTACCTGTTGCGTGGTCACACCTTCCCCTTACCGTATTTGAAAAAATAATGTTTCTTTTTCAAAGATACATGATTGTGGGGCGGCTGTGCAGTTTTCTGCGGGGCGTTTTAGGGCAGCCCCTCCTCTACTAGCGATGTTTTCTAAAGAAAGTAGTCAGCAGCTCGGCGCATTCGCTCTCAAGCACCCCGGGGTAGACCTCTACCCAGTGGTTGACCTTGCGGTCACGCAGCACGTCGTAGACGCTCCCGGCAGCCCCTGTTTTTTCTTCCCAGGCCCCCATCACCACGGTGGGCAGGCGGGCCAGCAGGATAGCCCCGGCGCACATGAGGCAGGGTTCGAGGGTGACGACCAGGGTGCAGCTCTCTAGCCGCCAGCTCCCCAGGTGTTCGGCGGCCTGCCGAATGGCGATCACTTCGGCGTGGGCGGTGGGGTCGGCATCGGCCTCGCGCCGATTGTAGCCGCGCCCGATGACCTGCCCGCTGGCGTCCACAACCACCGCGCCAATGGGCACATCGTCGCTGGCTAGGGCCAGCTTTGCCTGGTCGATGGCCTGGCGCATGAGGGCTTCGTGCTGTAGGTTGCGCGGACGCGTGGGCAGGGCGGATCGGGGCATGGTTCCTTCGGCGCGTACTTAGTTGGTAAGGGCCAGGGCGTAGGGCAGGACGGCGGTCGCACCGGCTGCCCGCAAGGTACGGGCGGTGACGGTGGTTGACCAGCGAGAGTCAATTCTATCGGTGACGACGAGAACCGGGCCCGGGTTGGTCGCCAGATAGTCGGCCGCCGCCGGTGGTAGGCGGTAGGCGTTCAGCACCCCGGCACAGCGGAAGACGCTGTTACCGCCGAAGTGGGCGGGGGCGTCCGCTAACTCGAAGTCGCCTAGATTGACCAAGCGTCCGGCGGAGGCAATACCGCGAGCCAGCGACGAAGCGAGTTGCGGACGCACCGGCGAGGGTAGACCGATGACGGCAGCCGGGCGCTCTGCCCAGCCCCATTCGGCCAGTACCTGCAGGCTGGCCCTGCCCAGGTCGGTGGGGACGGGGCCGTCCACGGGCTGCCCGTCGGGTCCGGGGGCGAAAATCTCGCGCAGGCGGTTGCCCCAGCCCAGGTCGGTGAGGCGGGCGAGCGCTCTGCCCTCGCTAGCGCGTTCAGCCTCAGCGATCTTGCCGCGCAGGGGTTTGCCGGTGCCCGCGTGCACGGCGTGAGGTACCAACCGGTCGAGGCCCGTGGGCCACATGCCGCGCGGCTCAATGGGTACGCCCACGCGGGCGAGGGCTGAGCCGGCCTGCTCGGTGAGGGCCGGGTTGAAGCCGGTGGGGTACCAGGGGCCGGCGCACACGTCGCAGATGCCGCAGGGGCGGGCTGTGGTGTCGTCTAGTTCGCTGGCGAGGAAGACCATGCGGCAGGTGTTGGTGTGCTGGTAGGCCAGCATGGCGTCCTGTTCGCGCTGGCGGGCCTGGCGTACCCGGGCGTAGCGCGGGGCGTCATAGTGCCAAGGGTTACCGGTGGCTACCCAGCCGCGGGAGCCGCGTTCCACGGCACCTTCTACAGCCAGGACTTTGAGAAGCAAATCCAGCGAAGATCGCTTCACATCTACCCGGGTTTCAAGCGCGGGTACGGTGAGTTCTTGCCCTGCGGCGGTGGCCTCGGCCAGGGCTGCCAGGACAGCCCCGGTGTTCTCTTCGGTGGGCATGGAGGCGGTGGCGAAGTAGTCCCAGATTTCCCTATCTTCACTGCCGGGCAGCAGGAGCACATCGGCCTTGATAGCGCCACGACCGGCTCGGCCCACCTGCTGGTAGTAGGCTACAGCGCTGGAGGGCGCCCCAAGGTGCACCACAAACCCCAGGTCAGGCTTATCGAAGCCCATTCCCAGGGCGCTGGTAGCGACCAGGGCTTTAACCCGGTTTTCTTTCAGGGCGCTTTCGGCCTCGCGCCGTTCATCGGGGTCGGTTTTACCGGTGTAGGCCAGCACCTCGTAGCCAGAGGCCCGTAGGGCTGTGGCGGTGTCTTCGGCCGCCGAAACGGTCAGGGTGTAGACAATGCCAGAGCCCGGCAGGCTGCCAAGGTGGGTGGCTAGCCAGCCCAGGCGGTCGCTGGCGGTAGGTAGGGTAAGGACGCCCAGACGCAGCGAGTCGCGGGACAGCGGGCCCCGCAAAATAAAGACTTCATCAGCGGAGCCCGCACTACCCTGCTGCCGGGTGCCGAGCTGCTCGGCGACGTCCTGCACCACCCGCTCGTTAGCGGTTGCGGTGGTAGCCAGCACGGGGACGCCGGTGGGCAGGGCCGCAATCAGGTCGCGGATGCGGCGGTAGTCGGGGCGGAAGTCGTGGCCCCAGTCGGAGATGCAGTGAGCTTCGTCGATGACCAGCAGGCCACAGGTGCGTACCAGCTCGGGGAGCCAGTCTGAGCGGAAGGTCGGGTTGTTGAGCCGCTCAGGGCCCACCAACAGAACATCGAGCTCACCGGCAGCGAGCTGGGCGCGCACGGCGTCCCACTCGGTCACGTTCGATGAGTTGACCATAGCTGCCCGCACCCCGGCACGGGCAGCGGCCTCTACCTGGTCGCGCATGAGGGCCAGCAGGGGCGAGACGATGAGGGCGGGCCCGCTCCCCCGCCTGCGCAGGAGCAGGGCGGAGAGGAAGTAGACCGCCGACTTACCCCAGCCAGTTCGCTGGATTACCAGGGCCCGGCGGCGCTGCTGCACCAGGGCCTCAATGGCCTCAAACTGGCCGGGATGGAAGGCGGCGGCCGGGTTGCCGGTCAGGCGGGCAAGGAGCTCGGTAGCCTCGGCCCGCAGGCTCCCGGGCGAAAGGACGCCGCCCGCCACCGGGTCTGGCTGTTGGGGCAGGGGCACTAGCGCTGGCCCCGGTCAGCACCCAGGTAGGCCTGCTGCAGCTTCCACTGCTGGTAGGCCTTGATCTGACGCATGTAGGTTGAGACGGGGTTCTTCCAGACGAAGACCAAAAAGACGATAGCGAGAACACCCGCGAGCAGGTCTACCAGCATGGTCCAGTGGAAGATCAGAAGCAGGGTCAGTGCACCCATGAGCAGGTTGAGAATCTGGAAGCTCGCTACGACGGTCAGCACGATACGGGCCCAGTTGTGACCCTTGTTCATCATGATGGTGAAGAAGACGAGCAGGGCTGACCAGATCAGGCCAAAGACCAAGCCCACGATAAGCCCAGCGGTGGCAAAGCCGGTGTCTGCGGTCATTGCAATCTCGGCCTCTGCCGCTGCCAAGTCTTCTTCGCTCATGAGACCGCTGAAGAGGGAGAGGATGCTGTTGCTCGTTGCCTGCTGAATCTCCTGGTAGAAGATAGTGCCCAGAATAGACCCCAGAACGCCCAGTCCAATCATCACGTACATGATGAGGCTGGCAGTTTTGAGGGCCTGCGGGCGTTCGGGAGCGTCCATATGGGCGGGCAAGCCCTGACCGTAGGCCTGGGCGTAGCCCGCGTAGGCTCCCTGCTCGTTGTAGTGGCCGCCCTGCTGGGTTGCCGAATAGGACGGCGGCTGGGTCTGATTAGGGTAGGCAGGGGGCTGCTGGGGCTGGTAGTTGCCGGTGGTCTTGTCGTTGCCGGGGTGCTGGCTCACGGGGTCCTCCTGGTCAGTGGGTGGTAGGTACTTGCTTTAAGCCTACCGACCTATTGCCCGGCTCACCAGGGTTTACGCGATTTCGAAGATACCGCGGGCGCGGTCTTTCTTGACGGCTGAGGCGGGGAAGATACGGCCGCTCATTGAGATGTAGACGCCGGGGTCGAGCAGGTTGAGGGCGGCTATGGCTGCCCCCAGGTTGAAGCTGGCGTCGGACTTCCGCATAGACGCCGGCTGCATGGCCCCGGTGAGCACAACTACCTTGTTGCCGAGGGTGGCGTTGGCTTCGAGGTAGCGGGCGGTTTCGGGCATGGTGTCGGTGCCGTGGGTGATGATGATGCGGTCGTTCTGTACGGCGTTGAGGGCCTCGGTCAGCACGGCGCGGTCGGCATCAACCATGTCGAGGCTGTCGAGCTTGAGCACGCTTTGAACCTCAAAAGCGGTGTCGGTGAGTACGTAGCTGAGCAGCTCGGGTACTGAGGGTTCGCCGATTTCCAGTTCACCGGCGACGGAGTAGACCTTGTCGAAGGTGCCACCGGTGGTCAGGATAGTAACGGTTTCTGCGTTGTTGATGGGCATGGCTTCCTTGAGGGGTTGGGGTACTTGTTTCTAAGTCTAGTGGAGGGGCAAACGGACGCCGGGGGCCAGCTCAGTGGGCGAAACGGTAGCTCAGCACCCCACAACTTTCACCAATAGCGAACAGGGCCCGTGCGAGGGTGCCGCCCAGCCCCAAGCTCCGGTTGCCCGGCTAGTTGCGCCCCGGCGTCCTTGCCTTTGATACGGTAGGACGCCGGGGCGCAGCCTTTCACAGGTAGCTGCCACGTCAGTAGCATGGGAGGGTAACAACACCTCATTGAAAGGCTAATCATGCCCGAAACTTCCGCTCTTCACCTGCGCTTTCCCATCGTGGGAGCCCAGTGGCTCTCAGCTAACATCGCCGCCCCTAACCTGGTGATTCTGGACGCCTCAGTGGGCGAGTTCGCCGGGGCAAGCACGGGCATACCCGGTGCCCGCCGCTTCGATATTGACGGAGAGTTCAGCGCGCCCGAAGGGGTACACACCATGCTGGGTGCTGAGGACTTTGAAGCTCAGGTACGCGCCCTGGGTATCAGCAAGGACGCCGCCATCGTGGTCTACGACCGCCAGGGCATGTTTTCTGCCGCTCGCGGCTGGTTTATGTTTGTGGCCATGGGGCACGACAACGTGGCCGTCCTTGACGGTGGCCTGCCCGCCTGGGAGGCAGCCGGGTTCAGCCAGCTCCCTCTCAACGAGGGGCCCTTCGTGCCCGGCTCCTTTGTGGCTGAGGATCGCGGACTCTTTGTGGACGCCCTGACCACCAAGGCCTTAGCTGAACGCCCGGATGCCGCCGTCATTGACGCCCGCAGCGCCGAACGCTTTGCCGGCACTGCCCCCGAACCCCGCCCGGGTCTGCGGGCTGGCCATATTCCCGGCTCCGTCAACCTGCCCTTCACCTCCCTGCTCGATGAGCAGGGGCGCTTCCGCGCCCCCGAAGAAGTCAAGGCAGCCGTGGATGCGGTGGCAGGGGATGCTGAAACCCTGATTTTCTCCTGCGGCTCCGGCGTGACCGCCTGCATTGACGCCCTCGCAGCCTATGTATCGGGCTATACCGAGCTGGCTGTCTACGACGGCTCCTGGGCTGAATGGGGCGCAGAGGACCCTGCCGGTCTGCGCCCCGTTGAACGCTAACCGCATGGTCAACTGAATCCAACACTGAAAGCTGCCCGGGAGATCCTGTGTCAGGATCTCCCGGGCAGTTTGTGCAGAGGAGAGGGATTTGAGGTTACTGACCGAAGTTTTCAGTCCAGTAGTCGTTGGCGCCGGTGATGTTGCCGTCCTCGTCGTAGAGGTAGAAACCCTTGCGGTCGGCAACGCCACTGAAGCCAGCTTCGAGAGCTTCCTTGAGCTTGGCACCGAACTCGCGCACGGTCTCGTCGTCACTTGCTGAGGCAATATGGGAGGCGACGTTGAAGCCTACAGTGTCGTAGGCGGCGAAGGGACCGGACTTGGTACCGGTGGCGATGGTCCATGCCTTATCAATTTCCTCGGGGGTGCCTACGCCATTGACGTAGAGCTTTGCACCAGCATCGAGCCAGGGAATGAGCAGGGAGTTCAGCAGGTAGCCGGGCTGCTCCTTGCGGACGTGGACGGGAACCATGCCGGTTTCTTCGGCGTAGCGGATGGCGTCCTTGATGTTCTCTTCGTCGGTCTTGGCGGTGCCCATAATCTCTGCGGTGTTGCGGATCCAGACGCGGTTGGCGTAGTGGATAGCCAGGAAGCGGTCGGTGTGGCCGCTGGCGTCTGCAAAGTCAGAGGGCAGCAGGGACGAGGTGTTGGTGGCAAGCAGGGTGCGCTCGTCAGCCAGCTCCCCTACCTTAGCCCAGGTTTCGCGCTTGAGGTCGAGGTTTTCGGGCACAGCCTCGATGACGATATCAACGTCGCCGACCGCTTCTTTGAGGTCACTGGTGGGGACGATGCGGGCGATGGCTTCGTCGAATTTTTCGGGGGTGTAGTCAGGAAGGTCTTGTTCGTAGCCCTGGCGGATCCAGGCCCAGCGGTCGGTTAGTTTTTCGAGGGCTTCGGGGAAGGCGTCGTAGGCAAATACCTTCTTGCCGTGCCAGGCTGCCTGCATGATGATTTGAGACCCCAGGACGCCGGTACCCAGAACAGCTACGGTCTTGAATTCGCGTGACATGGTCATCTTCTCCTTCGAAGTTGCATTTCATTGATGTAATAAATACTACGCCTACTTATTCCGAAAGGGAAGCTTTACAGGGAAAATATTAAGAAGTGTGTCGGGCACTATCGAACACAGATTGCCACCAGCCCCACGGATGAAAAGTTTTCGCTTTGGTTGCCTCCAGAAACCTAAACAAGGATTCACTGCGCATGCTGGTTACTTTGCTAAAACAGTAACCCCGGCGATGTGCAAAGAGCAGGGATCGTTCCGGGGTTTTCACTCTTCAGTGTAATACTAGGAACCATGGGAGACACTTTTCTGCCTATAACCCTGTCAAACGATGGCTTCAGGAAAAAATAAAACCCCGCTAGTTCCTTGTAAACATAGGGAACCAACGGGGCTATACGATGTGCGCCCTGTGGGGCTCGAACCCACGACCCACGGAATGTAAGTTCTGCATTTCACCTAGTGACACCTATTACTCTCTAAAAACATTCTGACAAGGCAAAACAACGAGCCCAGCAACTTTTATTACCATCTGAATACCCTCTATTTACCGTTGAATTTCGAGAGTTTATCGAGACCTGTTAGCCCCACACCCCACACAGGACAGCAGGGAGAGGGACGCCGCCCGTATGCGCTCGCAGGGCACCACAACACCCCCGGGGCGCTGTGTGCTCTTCTGCGGGGCTGGAATAGGCGGGGCGACTCATTCTCCCGTAGGTGCTGTGTTCGGGGCTGTGGGGGTTAATTCTGGCTCATAGGCGGGGGCGCTGGGGCCAGTGCCGGGGTATGGGTAAAGTTGAGACATGGCAGGTGCTACCCTCTGCAACCTTGAAATAACAGGGCGGTCTCACACGAGGAGACCTAGAAGCAGCCGGAGGTGGGGCACCTGCTTTTTTGTTACCGGATTCCTGAAGTGATTGTGAGACACGATTAGAACCGCTGTGGCGTGCTGAGATGGCAACGCGAGACTGTGAGACGCGTTAGAAACCCCTGCGAGGGGAAGTGACTATACCCGAAGGGGGTCACACCCCTATGGGGGGGCACCTCCCCCGGGGTAGGGGTTTAGCGCTGGTGCTGTTGTACTGCTGGCAGGAGATAGAGCAGAACGGGGGCCGGGGCTGTCCTCTGCTAGGAGGTCAGCACAGACCGGGCAAGTATCAAGACGGGCAGCTGCAGGGGCGGCGACCGCGGCGCGGTCACTATCGGTCAGTTGGATAGCAGCAGGGGACTCTAGGACGTCCTAGCCCCTGCCTAACCCCTACCCCTTGGCGCTGTGCGCTCTTCTGCGGGGCTGGAATAGGCCAGGGTGCCCAATCACCACACAGGCCACACGCGGGGCTGTGGGGCACGCTCCCGGGGGCAGAGGGGGCACACCTAGCCCACCCCGGCGGGGTATCAACCGTTTCGATTTCCACCACAGTTGCCCAAAGGGCGCGAGCACGCCGGGACGCCGTCACACGCTGCAGGGTGGGAGGTGCAGGGACAGCAGAGGGGCGGACGCCGTGGGAGGGCGAGCAGGGCGCGGGGCTAGAGATCTAGGTTCATCAGCAGAGGACGCCACGGGGTAGGTAAATCGCTACCCGCTGGTGGTGCATGGGGTTGCCCGCTTTAAGGGTGGTGCATGGGGCTGGTGGGGGCGCTCGCTGGGGGTGGGGTGAACTGCCGGGGTAATCGCGGTGGTTGGTGGTGGGTGTTGGTCAGTTGCCGGGGTGATCCTGGCGGCTGGTGTGGTGGGGTTGGTCGAGGGTTTGGCAGTAGTGGCAGCAGTAGGGGGTGTTGGTGGTGGGGTCGCCGCAGGTTGTGCAGTCTGTGGGGTGGGTGCTGGTGTTCATGGGGTCAGGGTAGCAAGGGGGGCAGGTGGTTTTTTAGACAGGTTGGGTGGGGTGTTGCGGGCCCCGTGCAGCAGGGGCAGCAAAATGGGGGAGTGTAGGAAGTGACGCTAATTCTGAAAAAGAAGCTCCCATAGGGGTTTTAGGGGTGTTTATACCCCTTTTTTTCTTGAGGGGCGGTTTTTTCATTATTAACGTCACTCGCGTCACTTTTGTGTTCTGACTAGGCAAAAGTAGGGTGACGCAATTTCAAAACTGCGTCACCACTGCGTCACTTCCGTCACCTTTTGCCTACTATTTTTAGACATGCACAAAAGAAAGGGGGCTTACTGGGTGACGCAGTGTGACGGACTAGTGACGCAGTTTCAAAAGTGCGTCACCACCTGCGAGCGCATAAAAAAGAGCCGTTAGGCAGCTCTTCACACTACCTAACGGCTCACCCTAGAATAGACAGGCCACACGGCCCCTTATCTGCTCCCCTAGCTCTCGCCCGGGTAGCTCCACTGATGTTCTAGTAGAAGCTCCACCCCCTCATAAATGCGGGTGCTGTTCGTGCGCCCTAAGACGGCCCCGGCGCTCCTCAACCGGCGCGGATACTCCTGCCTGTGCCACCCCACACCAGAAAGCCCACTATTAGCACAAAACACCTCAAACGCCCGCGACACATCAGACGCCCCCGCACTCGCACCAGCCCTAAACACCAACGCACCAGCCATAAACGCCTCAAACGGGTCAGCAGCCAAAAGATAAGCCCTCGTCTCAGCAGCCACCGCCACCGGCGTCACCAAACGCCCAGCGCTCGCATACTTAACCGCCCCCTCAATAGCCCAAGCCAACACAGCACCACCATGCTCCAACAGCTTCTCCTTCAACAAAGGGTCTTGCTCCCCCGGCGGGATCTGCTCAGTAAAAGGCACCACCCGCATACGACGCCACATACTATGCCCACCACCAGAGGGCAAAGCCGGGCGGTGATTACCAGCCATAAACAAGGTGTGCTGCGGCCGCACCACCTGCCCATTACGGTACAAAGAACGAGTATGCAGCCTATCGCCACCGGTGAGCGTCTTGACCATAGCCTCATTAATCCGGTCGTCCATGTTCACCTCAGACATAACCACCAAACGATGATTAGCGAACTTGCCCAACTCTAGGGCCGTCTCACGCTCGTTACGCTTATGCATGATGGTCGCCGCGTCCACGGTCGTCGCATAGTCCCCCAACACCTCAATCAGCACATCAAAGAACACGCTCTTACCGTTCGCCCCCTGCCCGTAGGCAAAGATGAAAATGTGCTCAACCACCCGCCCTAGCAGGGCCACACCGGCCACCTGCTGCATGAACTCCCGCACCTGCTCGTCCGGTAGTATGCGGGTGATAAACCGCTCCCACTGCTCCCGCCCCGTCGTATCGGTGGGGTCTGCTGTAGTGATCTTAGAGTGCATGTGTGCCGGGTCGTGGGGCAGCACAGCGCCGGTGCGTAGGTTCACCATACCGCCGGGGGTGTTCAGCTCGTAGGGGCGGTTATCAAAGTCAGCGTCTGACACAAGCACCTCTGGCATGTGCGCGGCCATCTTCAACACCGCGTCCATGCTGCGAGCGCCCTGCCACTTACGTTTATCTTTCTTCACGTTGTCCTTATCGTTCTCTCTAATGGTCATGGTCTGCATGTAGCGGGCTCGTATGCCCCCAACGGCCCCGTGTACCCACCGGTTGCCCTCCCAGGTGTGCCAGATGTGCTTGTCGTCCTGATGGGTAGCTCTCACAGAATCGATGTGATGGGCGATGAATACGAGGGCCCCGGCCTGGTCTGTGCCGTCTGCGGTGCCCTGCGCTAGGGATAGGCGGGCTAGGTTGGCTTCTATGGCGCGTACGTCCACCTCTAGGGCCTCTCCGGGCTCCTTTGCGCTCGCGGGCCCCTGCCCCGGGTCAGCAAGACCCGGGGCAGGGGCGGTGCCAGGGGTCTGCTGGTGGTTCTCAAGCTTGCCAGGGGTGAAGAAGCTCAGGACGTCCACACCAGCCACCTGCCCGCCCTGCCCGTACCCGTCACGCCTCAGATCCTTAGCTAGGGCGCTCATAGTCGCCGGGGTGTCATTACCGTGCGACAACACCGCAGCAACCTGCGCCGTCGTGTACGACCTACCGGCCTCAAAGTCCGTGGAGGTGGTGAACACATGCAGCACCTGCGCGCCCTGGTCGCTATGTACCGTGGCGCTTCTACCCTCAATCGGTTTACGTCCGGGGCGGGTCAGCTCCACATGCTCACCTGCCCGGGTGCCACGGGTCAAAGACCACCCCGCCCCCAGCAGCAGCTCAATCATGTCAGTTTTGGCCGCGTAATCATCCAGCGGGCTCACCGAACCCTCACCGGCAGGGCCCGTAAGCGCCACAGGGTGCGAGCGCACAGGGGCCACCGACTCAGCTGGTGCCGGAGGTTCGGTACGGTCAGCATAAAGCCCGCACACAGGGCACACCCCGCGCCCTGTTTTATCTAGCACGTGAAAGAGGGTGCAGTGCAGCAGGGCACGGTCTTCGACGGTGAGCACCGGCGGGGCTGAGAGCCGCCCCACCTCCCTCACCCACGGGTTGCCCGTAGGGTGGTGCTCCCCACCAGTGGGAGCCACGATAGTATAGCCCCGCTCCCCTCTGGTCTCAGCAAGCACCTCATTACTCTCGTTGGCCGCTATCCTGGTGTTGCCCGGCACCGGTGCCCCGGTGAGCCGATAGAACCAGTGATACCCACCAGAGGGCGAGCGCTCAACACAGGTCAGGCGCTCCCACAAGCCCGGGGCAGCAGCTTCTAGAGCCTGTTTGATAAGGGGCAGGGAGGGCACAGCCTTACCCTCAATCTCAGTCATTTCTAGCCCGCCTGAGACGGCACCAGAGACGACAGCTAGACCGGTGAACTGCCCCGGTTTGAACCATGCCCCTAGCTTCGCGACGGTAGGTTGCTGCTGCATGTAGTCCTTCCAAGGCACGCTGGGAGCTTTTTCCCCGGTCTTGATGGGGATAACGGATAGCCCTGCGTGGTGGAGCTCAAAGGCGGTGACGAGGGGTGAGGTGCCGCCACCGGTGGGGGCGGGGGTGGTGTTCATAGGCTGGTCTTTCTTCTAGGGGTGTGGTGGTCTCTAGGGTGTTTTTTGTGTCTGACTTCTTGGTGCAGGTGAGCCGGGAACCGGGTTAAGCCCCGGGCGCCTTTTTTGGTGTCTCTCCCCGCCCAACCTGCTGTAGCCGCCAAGCAAGCGCAGGTGGCGGGGTTCTGCCCACACCCACCTGTTTCGGTCGCCAAACTGTTGCAGGTGGGCGGGGTTCTGCCCCACACCCACCTGCTAGATGTTTTAGCGACTCGTGCAGATAGGCGGGGGCACCCCCCAAAAGAGAGAGGGGAAAACTAACAGGGGAGGGCAGCAGGGCTAACCAGCCACACACCCCCATAACAAACTCAAGGACTCATTCCGTAGCACCCTTACCTAGATCAACAGACCCAGAGCCCTCACTGGCAGCGCTCGCACCCATACGAGCCCGGTTAAGAGCCTCCTGCTCTTCCCCGCGCTTCTTTGCAAACCGCTCGAAGTAAGGGGTCAAAAACTCACGGGTAGCGGCCGCAAGGTGCCGCTTCAACGCTAGAGCCAGTTCATCAGTGCTCGTAGAGTCGTCGAGGTTACTGATGGTCAGGTGAACCGTTGGCTTACCTGCGTTCATCACATACCCGTAGGTGGGCGGGTAGGTAGCCCCCCACTGTTCGCCCTTAACAGCCGTCCAGATTGCTTCTGCGTCGATGGTGCCAACTAGCACCGGCGGGAACTCGTTAGGGGTGCTCATTACTTACCTCCTTTGGTGCTGCGGGCAGGGTGAGCAGCTTATTTAGAGCGGCTACCTGGTGCCGCTGGTACGCCTCACGGCAGTTAGGGCAGATATCCCCCGCTGGTTTCACGGGGCCGGTGGGTAGCTCGTTGTTCTCTGGATCCCACCCGCAGAACCTGGCACCGGTGCCGGTCAGGTAGTGGGTGTACTCCCAGGGGTTAAGGCCCTCAATATGGGCGTACCGTTCCCCAGCGTGGACGCGGGTAAGCCAAGCCTGTAGTTCGTCCGCGAGCGCGACAGCTTCTTCTAGGGTGCCGTCGTGGAGGGAGGCGTCAAAGTAGATCTGTTCGTTCTCTTCGCCGGGGGTGTAGGTGAGTTGGGCGTCAAGGTGGGGCCCGCGCCACCGGTTGGCGTAGTAGAGGACGTCGTCGGGTTTGTCGCCGGTGAGCTTGTGCCAGTTCTCGAGGTTGAGGGGTGCCGGGCTCATACCTACGCCCCCTCTATGGTGGGCAGGGTAGCGTGGAGGGTCTGGCACGCGGGGCAGACGGTTGCGCCCTGGCTTGTGGCGGTGGCGTGGTGGGTGTCCCAGCCCTGCGCGGGGGCCCACTCGCCGCAGAGGGCGGGCCCTGTGGGGTTGTGTATCGGGTAGTAGTGCAGCAGGGGCGCGGTGGGGTCAAAATCTAGGGTTTGACCGGGTTCTAGGTGCCCTGGTGCGGGTGGGGTGCTGGTAGAATTGTGTGGTGAGCGAGGATGGCTCATGAGGAAACCTCGTTTTCTTTTTTCTTTGGTACCCGCCCCCTCTTTTCTTGGTGAGAAGAGAAGGGGGCGGGTGCTTTTTTATGCCCCGGTGGTGGGGTGGTCTGTGGGTAGCGGTGCGGCTTTGAGGGCTGCGCGTATGGGTTCTTCTGCGCTGGTGCCGTGTGCTGCGGTGAGGGTGGTTGCGAGCGCGGTGGTGAGGGCTTGGAGGTAGGCGTCTGTGGGGACGTGGGGGTTATCGGCTATGAGCCGGTTGATGTGGTGCTCTACGGCCTGTGTGGTGTGCCAGTTCATGGGGGTTAGCCCGGTGGTGAATCGGCGGGTGAAGTAGGCGGTGTAGAGGGCGGTTGTGGGGTCTGCTCTCATGCGCTTCTTGCTTGCCCTGCGGGGTTAGACTGCTGCGGTTGTGGTCTTGAAAGTTCCCATGCCGTAGACCTCGACCACTTCCAGGTGGTCGAGAACGAGGTACAGCCCTGCGGGGGCGCAGTTGGCTTTGTAGATGGTGACGTGGGGTGTCTTGGCGTCAGGCATTTGAAGTAGCTGGCAGTAGCGCAGGTCATCTTCTAGGCGGTCGCCGTCCTCGTTCGGTTTAGTCAGTCGGGCACTGAAGCAGGTTCCAAGGGGTAGGTCTGCAACTTGGGTGGTCATTGGTTGTTTTCCTTTCGGTAGGGGGTGGTTAGCGGCGCTCGCGGTGGGCTTCTTCCCAGGCTTCTATGTCTGAGAGTTTGTAGCGGATAAAGCCGCCGATTTTGATCGCTACGGGGTCTAGTCCTTTTGATCTCCAGTTGCGGACGGTGCGCCCTGAGACGCCTAGGCGTTTGGCGAGGTCGTCGA
This sequence comes from Rothia nasimurium, assembly GCF_928381415.1. Lineage (GTDB taxonomy): Bacteria > Actinomycetota > Actinomycetes > Actinomycetales > Micrococcaceae > Rothia > Rothia nasimurium_H. The sequence goes on along the minus strand of NZ_CAKMSF010000001.1, from coordinate 330,738 downwards.
TGGTGAAGACTTCTTCGTGTTCGCGTTCGGGGCGGGTGCGGGTTTTGGTGGGCATGTTTTCATTCCTTTGGTTCGTAAACCCCTACACAGGGGTGTGTATGGGTTTAGCATATAGTGATATAGAGAGATTTAGCAAGCCCATGTACTCAAATAGCTACAAAAGGGTACTAGGTGCGCTACCGTTAAGAACATGAGCACCAAAGAAAAAGAAAACACCGTAGGCCAAAACATGCAGCGACTACGCGAAGCCCGCGGCTGGTCACAAAACGAGCTTGCCCGCCGTCTTGTCCAGGCAGGGCTAAAAACCTACACCGCCACAGTCGTCGGGCGCACTGAAAAGGGCGGGCGAACCATGCGCCTAGATGAAGCGCTGGAGGTTGCTCATGCGCTAGGCGTTGACATAACCGCCCTAGTCCAAAAAGACTCAACCCAGGCAACAAATGAACTAGTCAGAACAGTATGCAGAGACCTTGAAGTGCAGTTTACAGAAACGGCTGAAAACATCGTGCCCTACCTGGAGAGCTACGAGCACCTATATCAACTAGGGAAAGACTACCGGGGGCAACATGAGGGGAGGGTGAAGGAAGCCCTCACGAATCTAACCCTATGGATGCTTTTATGCGAGAGCGTCCAGCTACTTGCCCTCAATAACCCTGACATTGAACAGGCAATAGAGGAACGCGGCATAGGCCCTGTGACCACCGAAGTCACCGGCCTACGCCCAGACCTCCACCTACCCCCAGAAAAGACAAACTAACCATGCCACGACCCCGCACACCCCTCGGCTCCCACGGCAAAATAAGCACCCGCACACTCCCCAACGGCACCATAGAAGCCAAAACATGGGTACGCGGCTACGACGGCAAAAACAGACCCGTCACCGCCCGCGACACCACCGCCCCCAAAGCCACCACCAAACTCCGCAACAAACTCGCACAAGCCACCCAACACCACACCAGCCACACCACCGGACAACTCACCCCACACAGCCGACTCACCACCCTGGCAGAACACTGGTGGGAAGACTACAAGAACACCGGCAAAGCCCCCAACACCCTCACCCGCTACCGGTACACCATAGACCGGTACATACTCCCCTACTGCGGCGAACTCACCATACAAGAAGCCACCCCCGGCGTCCTCACCGCCCGCCTAGCAGCCATACGCACCACACACGGACACGCGAGCGCAAAACTAGCCCGCTCCGTCCTCTCAGGCATGTTCAAAACAGCCGTAGCCAACGACTGCACCCACAGAAACCCCGTGCGTGACGTGATCCTACCGGCACAACCCAAAAAGCCCGTAGAAGCCCTCACAGCCACACAGGTCACCCAAATACGCGCCGCCCTCACCGGCGAAGTCGCCGCCGTCGTCGACCTACTCCTAGCCACCGGTTGCCGAATCGGCGAAGCGCTCGCCCTACGCTGGGAAGACGTAGACCTGACCCCCGGGCGTGAATCGGTAAACATCAACGGAACCGTTATCACCGTCCCCGGCGGGGCCGTGCGACAGCCACACACCAAAACCCGCGACAGTATGCGCCGGGTCTTTATCCCTGCTGCGCTGGCCCTGCAGCTGGAGCACCGGCGGGCGCACCACCTGCCAGCGCACGCAACGAGCACCGGGTGGGCTCAGGTGCCCGGGGCGCTGGTGTTCCCCTCAGCTACCGGCGGGCCCGTTGATCCCTCAAACTTCCGTAAACGGCTGCGGGAACAGCTTAGGGCTGGCGGGGTAGATTACCCGGTGCCCCCGCATATCTTCCGCAAGACGGTCGCCACCTTGCTAGCCCGCACCTCGAGCTTGGAGGACGCGAGCGCACAGCTAGGGCACTCGTCGACGGATATTACTGCTGCGTACTATATTCAGCGGCTTTCTGAGGCCCCGAATAATGCGGCTGTGTTGGGTGCTTACTTGGTTTGAATTTCGAGAGTTTATCGAGACTTGCCGGGTTTTTCGACCCTAGAACAAAACCCCGCCCCACTAGTTTTACCTAGTGAGGCGGGGTTTTCTTGTGCGCCCTGTGGGGCTCGAACCCACGACCCACGGATTAAAAGTCCGATGCTCTACCAACTGAGCTAAAGGCGCATCCACTGAGTAAACTCAGCGCCTTCCACTATACACCCCGTGACGCAAAGCTCCAAAAACCCGGCCGCAACAGGCGTCCGCACCGCCGCCGTGCTCTAATAGCTGTGTGACCGCCCTACTGAACAGCCCCCTCACCCACTACGCCGCAGCCCTCCTGCTCTTCGTTGGCCTCACCGCGGCCCTGCGCTCGCTGCCCAAAAGATTCAGCTCCGCTGGTAGCCCTATATCGTTATCCTGCGGGCCTGCCTGCAACTCGCCGTCATCGCCCTCCTGCTACAGGGTATTCTGGCCGCCCCCTGGGCTCTGGTGCTCTTCATCGCCCTGATGCTCACCACCGCCACCATCACCTCCGGCAAGCACAGCAAACAGTTCCACCGGGGCCTGGCAGCAACCGCGCTATCCATCACCCTAGGTGCCCTCCTTGCTGTCCTGCTGATCTTCGCCCTGGGCTTGGTGCCCTACTCCACCCAAAACCTGGTAGCGGTTGCTGGCATCATCATTGGCGGAACCATGACCATCACAACCCTCACAGCACGCAACTTCACCACCCTCACAGCTGCCCGCCAGGGGGAGATTGAGGCCTGGTTAGCCCTGGGAGCTACCGCCCCGGTCGCCTTCCGCGACATCACCAAAGCCGCCATCACCGAGGCCCTTACCCCAGGGCTCGACCAGACCCGTGCTACCGGCCTCGTCACCCTGCCCGGAACTTTCGTCGGCGCCCTCATGGGAGGGGCCTCTCCCCTGCTCGCCGCCCAGCTCCAAATCGCCGTCCTGGCAGGCCAAACCCTGGCAGGAACCATTGCGGCCTTGCTCCTGACCAGCATTATCACCCGCACCCGAGTTTTACCTCTCAGCGCATAGCCTTTCGCTGAGTACCTCAGCAGTTCTACACTGGTAGGCATGCCTTCTGACGCCCGCTTCCACCGCCCCGTCCGCCTCTCTACCGAAAAGTTTGAACGCTACCAGGGGGCTGGCAGCCCAGAAGACCTCGCAACTGCCGCCCAGGCGTCCGCCCGCGCCCTACTAGCCCGCGGACGCGCCAACGAAGACCCCTCCGTCACCAAGCGCCTGGTGCGCTACACCGACGAATTCGGTATAGAAGCCGTCGCCGAACTCTGGTCGCGGGCAGCCCCCGTGACCGTTGCCGGCGCCCTCTGGCGCATCTACGCCCTGCGCGGCGTCATTCGCGCTAATTCTCAGCTCATGAGCCACTACTACGAGCGCGGCATGCACTCCAGCTACCTGGCTCAGGCCCTGGCAGGGGTGCCCTCGCCGCCTACCGCCGACGAAATTTGCACCACCGTTGATGCCATCTTGGCCGGCGCCTACACCGGTGACTTCGACGTGGCCCTCAACCGCTTTGCGGCTTTCTGCCGCGTGCTGGCTTTGGGGCAGGACGACGTCGCCCTGGAGCTGAGGCACGGCCAGCGGGTCTCGCCCAGGGGCGGTCACCCCGATGAGGTGGCCGAGTTACACCGCCCCTCAGCCGAGGTGCGCGACGAGGCCGCTGCGCGGGCCGTCCGCCTGCGAACCGCTGCTCGCAGGCTCACCGGAACCGCGCGCGAGCTCGAAGAAGCAGCCCTCAACTGGCGGGCTGGAACCCTCGACTAAAGACCGCGGCAGCACCTCCCCGGCAGGTAAAACAGCCTGGATCGCCACCCGGGGTTGACACCGCTGACGAACAGGAGAATGATGGATACCAAGATGTCAGGCTGCTAATAGGTAGCCCCGGGCTCCAAATCTTTAGCCGCTTCGAGCGGCCTTCCGCCGAGAGGCGCTCCCAGCCTGACATCGCTAAACTTCATACCGCAGTTGCCGGGCTCCGCCTCCCTTTCCACGAGGCAGGCAGCCCGGCTTTTGCGCCCGCCCGCATTACAGGCGAGCGCCATCCCGTTAACCTTGGCGCGGTACCATAAGCTCAGCACCTGCCCACCGCCCACACCCAGGAGAGCTGGCCCATGCTTCAACGTATGTTCCCCCAAGAGAACACCTCGCTGACCGCCCTAGCCACACTCTCAGAGCAGGTTACAGGTGCTGCAGCCCTGCTCTCAGAAATGGTGGGCTCCCCCGAAGACCGCTACCCGGAACTTCTGGAACGCACCCTCACCCACGAGGCCGCAACCCTCGACATGCTGCACACCACCATGACCGCTGTGCGCAGCTCCTTCTCAACCCCTATTCCCCGCGAAGATATCTACACCTTGGCTGTTTCACTCAACAACGTCGTTGAAAAGCTCACCTCAGCAGCCAACATTCTGCATCTCTACCACATCGTGCGTTTCTCCCCTAAGGCAGCGACCCTGCTCGACCTCATCCAGCGCCAGGCAGTGCTCACCACCGAAATCATCCCCAAACTCAGCACCCTGCGCGACCTGGACGACTACTGGATCACCATGCTCCGCATCACCAAGCAGGCCGTGCGCATTGCCGAAGAATACGATGCAGACATCCAGGACCGCTACAAGCAAACCCGCTACCTGCAGACCACCCGCTTCGTGCACAAGCTCATTGAGGCGTCCGAAGCCATGCGCACCGTCGCCACTGAAATCGGCCGCATCATCGTGCAGGAATCCTAGTGACCCTCACCCTCTTTGCCCTCAGCTGCCTGGCCCTGATTGCCTTCACCTTCGTCACGGGCTTTCACGACGCCCCCAACGCCACCGCCATACCCGTCAAAACCAGGGCACTCACCCCTAAAATAGCCCTGCGCACCAGCGCCCTCTTCAACGCTATCGGCATGGCCATCACGGGTATCATGCTGGGCTCCGTCACCACCCACTGGCTGACTGTGCCCCACAACAACACCGGTCTGGGGCTCATTCTTACAGCCCTCATCTCAGCTATTATCTGGGGCATTATTACCTGGTGGTTCCGCATTCCGTCGTCCTCCACCCACGCCCTCATCGGCGGACTAGCCGGAGCAGCATGGGCCGCACGCTCAACCGATCTAGGCAGCTTCAGCCCCTTCTCTGAGCCCCTTGCCACCTTCCTTTTCGTGCCCCTCGTCCTGGCCCCCATCGTCCTCTTCGTCCTCGCATGGGCAGTAGTCTTCCCCTTCTACGGCCTGCTCCAACGCTCCTACCCCTCCACCGTCAACCGCTTCTCCCGCAGCGTCCTCTCCCTCGCCAACTCGCTGATCTCCCTGATTCACGGCATTCAAACCGGGCAGCGAGCCGTCGTCATCTACGCCGTCTTGTTGCTCTCCGCCGGACTCGAAGTACACCCCACCACCTACATCATCTCCGCCCTCTTCCTAGCCATGGTGCTGGGCTTCGGCACCGCCCGAGGTAGCTCCCGCATCGGCTATACTTTCGCACACCAGATGGTCAAGGTCGACCCCTTCCGTGGGGCCGTTGCACAAAGCTCAACCGCGCTGGCCATGGTGCTCCTGCAGTTCTTCCTCAACACCCCGGTCTCATCCTCCCACCTAGCGGCCTCCGCCGTCCTCGGCTCAGGAGTAAACCAGCGTTTTGCCGCCGTGCGCCACAAAATCGTGCTCCGCATTATCCTGACCTGGTTTATCACCATGCCAGTCTGCTTCGTCCTCTCTGCAATCCTCTTCCTAGCGCTCTCCCCCCTGCTGTAGCGCTCCCACCGCAAACAATGCGAGACTAGACTGTATATAAGAAACCACTCGCACCACCTCAAAGCTGCCCACCAGGCATGGGCACTCAGGGCGCTCCCCGTAGCGCGCCCAGGCTTTGTGAAAGGAAACCACTACTATGCCTCGCATCCTAGTGCTCGCAGACCTAGGGCAGTCTGTGTACCACGTTGGCGACGAAGCCATGGGCATCGCTACCGCCGCTGAACTTACCCGCCGCGGCTACGAAGTCTTTATCGCAACCCAAAACATCGACCGGTCCCAGGCCTATATCGGCTCTGCCACCGGCTATATCAAGACCCTTGACTTCCCGGCTCCCCCTGCCGAACGCGAGATTTTCTTGGGTCAGGTCAGACAGCACCTCGCAGGGCACCCTGCCAGCGAAGACATCACCACTTTCGTGCGCCAGGTAGCCGATATGGACGGCATTGTCATTGCCGGTGGCGGTAACATGAATTCAGCTACCGGGCACCTGCTCTACGAACGCGCCGCCTACGCTCTGGTAGCCCAAGCCCACGAGATTCCCCTGGTTATCTCTGGCCAGTCGGTAGGGCCGGTGCTCACCGACGCCGACGCCGAGACCCTGCGCGATATGCTCTCGTCAGCCCAGCTCGTGGGTATGCGGGAGCGCTTCTCGCATGCATGGGCTCATAACGCGGATATCGACTCCCACCTGATTGTGGACGACGCTACCTTCTACCAGCACCAGAAGCGTTCCCTGCCCGGCCGCCCGGTCGTAGACCTCCCCGAACACTATATTTGCGCTACTTTCTCGGGCCTTAACCCGGGGCAGGCCCGGGTCATCGGGCAGCTGCTTGACGATATGCACCGCGAATACGGCCTGCGCACCGTCTTCCTGCCCCACATGGGCGAGCCCCTGACCGACCAGGGCGATGTGGCAGTGCACGCCGAAATCGCTTCACACATGTTCTCCGACCCCGTGCAGCTGCCCATGGTGCACACGGACGACGCCGTGCAGGTTCATCGCGGCGCCTTCATCGCGGTCTCTACCCGCTACCACCCCGGTGTCTTCTCCCTCTCAGCGGGTGTTCCCTTCGTGGCACTGCTGCCCGATGCCTTCACCGACATGCGGGTACGCGGCATGATGGAGCAGTACGGGGCTGAAAACTACGCCATTCCCCTGGCTCTGCTCAATTCTGATGCCCCAGCTGAAGCCCTGCACGAAGTCATTCAGCTCCGCAATGAACTCTCTGAAACCCTGCTGGCGCGAGCCGAGCAGCTGCGCGGTTTCTCCGCCAGCTGGTGGGACGCCGCCTCCCACGTCCTCCTGCACGGGGCAGGGCAGGCTGCCCCGGCCGTCCGCGAACTGGGCAACACCCCCACCATCTTTACCGGCGAGTGGAACATAACCAACCTGCTAGTACGCGACGATATCGCAGACATTTCACTGGCTGCTGCCCGTGCCAGCGCAGAGACCGACAGGGCCCTCTCCTGGGACTACCAGCGTCTACTCCAGCGCGACCGGGCCCAGGCTCGAGCCGACGAGCTGGAGCGTCGTAACGCCGAGTTGGCTGACTCCCTCATCGAAGCCGAAGAGAACGCCACCCTGCGCGGCTGGATGCGCCGCAAGATGCGCGGCGAATAGCCACGCACCGGCAGACAAGATGCACCCCGGTGTAAGCCGGGGTGCCACACTAAAAAAGCCGCCCGACCCCGTCCTTTCCAGCAGCGAAAGGAGTTAGGGGGCCGGGCGGCACACACATTCCCATGGTGTTCCCTCCCCCGCACAGCTACGGGTGAGGGAAGTTTTGTTATGCCCGCTGAGAGCGGGCGATAGCGGGGCGCTAGGCTTAGCCGAAGCGACCTGAGACGTAGTCTTCGGTGGCCTTCTGGCTGGGGTTGTTGAAGATTTCCTGGGTGGGGGCATACTCGATGAGCTTGCCGGGTTTACCGGTGCCCGCGATGTTGAAGAAGGCGGTCTTGTCTGAGACGCGGGCTGCCTGCTGCATATTGTGGGTCACGATGACGACGGTGAAGTTTTCCTTGAGTTCGTTGATGAGGTCTTCAACGGCCAGGGTTGAGATGGGGTCAAGGGCGGAGCAGGGCTCGTCCATGAGGATCACATCGGGCTTGACCGCGATGGAACGGGCGATGCACAGACGCTGCTGCTGACCACCGGAGAGGCCTGAGCCGGGCTTGTCGAGGCGGTCCTTGACCTCGTTCCAGAGATTAGCACCGCGCAGGGAGCTTTCGACCAGCTCGTCCGCGTCGGTCTTGGAGATCTTGCGGTTGTTGAGCTTCACACCCGCTAGCACGTTCTCGCGAATGGACATGGTGGGGAAGGGGTTAGGGCGCTGGAAGACCATACCGATTTGGGAGCGGACGACCACGGGGTCAACGCCCTTGCCGTAGAGGTTTTCGCCGTCGAGCAGTACCTTACCTTCAACACGGGCGCCGGGGATTACCTCGTGCATGCGGTTGAGGGTGCGTAGGAAGGTGGATTTACCGCAGCCTGAGGGGCCGATGAAGGCGGTGACGGTGCGGGGTTCGATTTCCATGGAGATGTCTTCTACCGCGAGGAAGTCGCCGTAGTACACGTTCAGGTTTTCAACGTCGATGCGCTTTGACATGGAGTTTTCCTTTTTCTAAAAGTCTTGTGGGGCCGGTGAGCGCGCTAGGCGGGTGCGCTGCTGGGTTTATCGGCCGGTCTTGGGGGCGAAGATCTTGGCGATGGCTCGGGCGATGAGGTTGAGTACCATCACGATGATGATCAGGATCAGTGCGGCAGCCCAGGCGCGGGTCTCTGAGACCGAGGCGGCGGTGGGGCTGGTGGGCGTCATGATCTGGTAGTAGATGTAGGTGGGCAGGGTTGCCATCCAGCCGCTGAAGGCGCTCCAGTTGATGGAGGTGACGAAGCCTGCGGTCACCAGGATGGGGGCAGTTTCGCCGATGACGCGGGCGATAGCCAGGGTTACGCCCGATGCGATGCCCGAGATAGCGGTGGGGATAACGACCTTCATGATGGTACGCCACTTACGGACGCCCAGGGCGTAGGACGCCTCGCGCAGTTCGTTGGGCACGATACGCAGCATTTCTTCGGCGTTACGCACCACGGTAGGAATCATGAGGACAGACAGGGCCACAGCTGCTACCAGGCCCATACGGTTCATGGGGTTACCTGATACCAGGGCGAAGAAGGAGGCCGCGAAGAGGCCCGCCACAATGGAGGGGATGCCGGTCATGACGTCCACGAAGAAGGTGATGGCTTTGGAGAGCCACTTGCCCTGGCCGTATTCCACCAGGTAGATAGCGGTGAGCAGGCCGATGGGTACCGAGATGACGGTGGCCAGCAGGGTAATTTCGAGGGTACCGATGATGGCGTGATAGATACCGCCGAATACGGGGCCTTCGCCTGCAGCGGCGGCGTTATCGTGTACGCCGGTGACGCCCTTCATGGAGGTGCTCAGGAAGTTACCTGACAGGCCGGGGATACCCTTGGCGAGTACGGTGTAGAGCACCGAGACCAGGGGGATGAGGGCGATGAGGAAGGTGCCGTAGACCAGGTAGCGGGCGAAGGCGTCCTGGCCCTTGCGCTTGCCTTCGAAGGAGGTGACGGCCAGGGGGCCGGCAATCACGAAGATGATGCCTGCAAAGAGGGCGAAGGTTGCGATAGAGAAGCCGGTGAGGGCACTGGCGGCGGCGCCCAGAATCAGGGAGCCTGCGCCGACGGCCAGGGGCAGCCACTTGGGGGCCTGGCGGCTGGCGAAGCGGGATGAGGTGGTAGCTACAGACATTAGTTAGCTCCTGAGAAGTCCTTGTAGCGGGCCACGATCATGCGGGCCAGGATGTTGACGATGAGGGTGATGACGAAGAGCACCAGGCCGGCTGCAATCAGCTCTGACATGCGCAGACCGTAGGCCTCGGGGAAGTTGAGGGCGATCTCTGAGGCGAAGGTCTGGTTCCCGGACTTGATGATGGAGGCGGTCAGCGGGCCGGACGCCAGTACCAGGGTCACTGCCATGGTTTCACCGAGGGCACGCCCCAGGGCCAGCATGACGGAGGAAATGATGCCGGTGCGGGCGAAGGGGAAGACGGTCATGCGAATCATCTCCCAGCGAGTGGCACCCAGACCCAGGGCTGCTTCTTCCTGCAGAGTGGGAGTCTGGATGAAGATTTCGCGGCACATAGAGGTGATGATGGGCAGAATCATGATGCCCAGGACGATGCCCGCGGTCAGGATGGTCTTACCGGTCTGTGAGGCGGGGCCTTCGAAGATAGGGATGAAGCCCAGGTAGGTGGCGAGCCAGTCGTAGAAGGGCACGATTTTGGGGGCCAGTACCGAAGCGCCCCAGGCACCGAAGATAACGGAAGGGATAGCGGCCAGCAGGTCAATCACGTAGCCGATACCCTTAGCCAGCTTGCGAGGGGCGTAGTGGGAGATGAACAGAGCCACGCCGATGCCGATAGGGGTTGCCAGGAGCAGGGCAATGGTCGAGGCAATGAGGGTGCCGATAGTCAGCGGGATGATGTACTGAATGAAGCTGCCGCTGGTGAGGTCTGCTGGGTCTGCGGTGAAAACCGGCAGGGCCTGGGCGACCAGGAAGATAGCGACAGCTGCCAGGACAATAAGAATAAGGACGCCGGCGCCGAGGGAGATACCCGAGAAGATTTTATCTGCCGCCGGGTTTCCTACATCGGGAAGGTCCTTGGTTTTCGCGCGGGCGCTGCTGGTGCCCGGCTGCGGTGCTGCTGTGGTTGACATGGGAATGTGAAACCTTTGTCGTTTTGACGCGGGTCAAGGTGCGACCGGGTCGGAGACCTGGCCGCACCTTGATGAACGCGGTGTTACTGGGTAACGGTGATGGATTCGATAGCCTTCTGGGCGTCAGCGGTCAGTGCGCTGGTCAAGGGCGCTGAGTGGGCCGCGTCAGCGGCGTCCTTCTGGCCCTGCTCGGAGACTACGTAGTTCTCGTAGGCCTTGACCAGGGTGACGTCGTCTTCTGAGGAGTAGCCGGAGCAGACGATGTGGTAGGAGACCAGCACAACGGGGTAGGCGGTGGAGTCCTCGGGGGTGCGGTTGATGTTGATTGCCATGTCGTTCTCGTTCATGCCGCCGACGCGCTCTGAGAGTTCAACGGTCTTGGCAGCGGCATCTGCTGAGAGTTCAACGTAGGAGTCGCCCACCTTGACGTTGACCTTGCCCAGGTTGCCGATGGCTGAGGCGTCCGCGTAGGTGATAGCACCCTCGGTGGATGAGGTGGTGGAGACAACGCCGGAGGTGCCCTTGTTGGATTCACCGGCGTACTGGGAGGGCCAGTTGCCGTCTGCTTCTACGTCCCAGGCACCGTTAGAGGCGGCAGCCAGGTATTCGGTGAAGTTCTGGGTGGTGCCGGAGTCATCTGAGCGGTGGACAACGGTGATCTTGGTGTCGGGCAGGGTAACGCCTTCGTTCTGTGAGGCGATAGCTGCATCGTTCCAGGTGGTGATTTCGCCCTTGAAGATCTTGGCAATGGTTTCGCCGTCCAGGTTCAGGGGTAAGACGCCCGGCAGGTTGAAGGCTACAGCTACGGGGGAGATGTAGACGGGGATGTTGATGGCGCCGCCGTCGCCGCATACCTCCTTGGACTGTTCCCATTCCTCAGCCTTGAGAGCGCGGTCTGAGCCGGCGAACTTAGCGCCACCAGCGAGCAGGGCCTCGCGGCCTGCACCGGAGCCGTCCGGTGAGTACTGTACGGTGCCGCCCAGGTTAGCGAAACCGGTTTCCCAAGCGGTGATTGCTGCCTGCTGGGATGAGGCGCCGACGCCGGTCAGGGGGGTGGAGGGCAGGGAAGCTGCGCTGGAACCTGCGTCTGAGGAGGTGGCAGTGCCGGTTGCGTTGTCTGAACCGCAAGCGGTGAATGCGAGTGCGCCTACAGCTGCAAGTGAGCCCCAACGAGCAAGTGACTTAGCCTTCACAGGTGATTTCCTTTGAGTTTGTGTGCCCTACCCTGTCTCGTGTGAGAACTGTGTGAGACGGTGAGTAGGAAGGGAACGGTGTCTAACGCATCTGACTTTAGGAGCGTTAGGTAGCAGGTGGGCTAGCAGTGGGTGAACGGTGGGTGAACAGGGGGCGCACAGTTAGGGTTAAGGACGCCGGCGGTCGGGTTGAGGCCGCGGGTTTAGAATGGTGGGTATGGGTTTTGGTCAGCAGGTTAAAAGTTTAAAGAAGCGAGCTCAGGATCATAGTCGCCTGGGCTGGCAGCGTATGAAGGACGGCTTTTTCCAGTCTCTTCAGATTGTGGTCTCGGGTATCGGGGCCTATCTTTTTGCGGAGAAGGTGCTGGGGCATACCGAACCGATTTTTGCGGCAACCGCTGCCATTGTTTCTCTGGGTTATATCACCGGCGCTACCCACGCCCGCCGCATCCTTGAGGTGTCGTTTGGTGTGACCCTGGGTATCTTGATGGGTGACATGATGATGCTGGCCCTGGGTCGGGGCATCTGGCAGGCAGGGCTTGTGATGTTCCTGTCTATTATGCTGGCCCGTTTTTTGGATAACGGTATTATTTTCACGATTCAGATGGGTCTGCAGTCCTGCCTGGTGGTCTTGCTCCCGCCGAATGTTGACGGGCCTTTTGCCCGAAGCCTAGACGGTATTGTCGGTGGCCTGTGCGCTTTCTTGCTCATGTTCCTCTTCCCTAAAGACCCGCGTCGCATCCCGCGTGAGAATGCCCGCACGATGATGGGGGCTTTTGCTGCGGTCTTCCGCGATGCCGGTGAGGCGATGGAGCACTACGACGGCAAGGAGGCCTGGCATGCCCTGGCGTCCGCCCGTCGTCTACAGCCTCTCTATAACACCTGTGAGAAGGACATTATTACCTCAAAGGGCATGGCCCAGCTGGCCTGGACTGGCCGGTCTCATATGAAGGAACTCGACCGTTACTCACAGGCTCTGAGCAAGATTGACTACGCTATCCGCAACACCCGGGTGCTTAACCGCCGACTCGCTTCAACCATCAATAACGTGCATATTTCGCAAGAGGCTATCACCTCTATCGCTGAGGCGCTCAAGAGTATTGGTGACGCGGTGGAGGCGCTGGGTGAGGGTATGTCTGCCCCCGATGCGGACGTCCGTACCGAGCGGAAGATGAAGGCCCGCCGTGATCTCTCACATCTGGCTGGTCGCCTGGAGCCGCACATGATGGGTGTGCGCACCATGGAGGCTGAGGCCCTGGTGCTGATGCTCCGCCCTCTGGTGGTCGACCTTTTGGAGGCTTCGGGCCTGACCCACCAGCAGGCGGTCGATATGCTGGTGCCCCTGGGTGATTCCATGACGGAGCACGCCCCCACCACTACGATGCTCCCGGTGCAGGCTGATGCGGACGCCGGTGGTCAGCAGGGTTCCCAACGGCAGCGGGTGGAGCAGAAGCACCGGGACGATACCCGTCAGCTCACCACGGTTCTTCGCGCAAAAGACCGCGCCCCCATTCGGGAGATTCGCGAAGCCTCGGTACGCGACCCCCGCAGTATGCCTGCCGTACCGCCTGCGGGAACCGGGGCGGACGCGTCCGCCCAGATGCTCGACAGCGCCGCTAGGGTTGAGAAGCAGCAGGCCCTGAACACAGCCCAGCTGACCGTAATCGAGCAGAACCTCAAGAAGGAGAAGGGCGACTAGCCCTGGCCGGGGAAGAGCAGGGCCAGAGCCTCCCCCAGTGAGGCGACCTCGCGTACCGACACCCCGGCGGGTACATCACCCACACCGGCCGGTGAGGCAGGCACAATCACGTGGGTAAAGCCCAGCCTCCCGACCTCGGCGATACGCTGGCGGATGCCGGGAACAGCTCGTACCTCACCCGCGAGACCGACTTCGCCAAAGACCGCCAGCTTGCGGGGCAGGGGCTTATCTTGGGCGGCGGAGGCCAGGGCGATGACGCAGGCCAGGTCGGCGGACGGCTCAGAAATCTTAGCCCCGCCCACCGTTGAGATATAGCAGTCTAGCTTGCCCACGTTGAACCCGGCCCGCTTCTGGAGCACAGCCAGCAGCATAGATATACGAGAGCTGTCGAGGCCGCTGGTGGTTCTTCGGGGCTGCGGGGTGGCACTGGTGTCGAGCAGAGCCTGAACCTCGGCGAGCAGGGGGCGGCGGCCCTCCATGGTGACGGTAACGCAGGTGCCCGAGACCGGGTGCGGGGTGCGGGAGACAAAGAGGCCCGAAGGGTCGGTGACGGGGGCGATGCCGTCCTCGTGCATATCGAAACAGCCCACCTCGTCGGTGGGGCCAAAGCGGTTCTTGATAGCCCGCAGCATACGGATAGGGGTGTGTTTATCGCCCTCGAACTGGCAGACCACATCGACCAGGTGCTCCAGCAGGCGGGGGCCAGCGATAGTGCCCTCCTTGGTCACGTGGCCCACTAACAGGGTGCACATATTGCGGCGTTTAGCGGCAGCAATCAGCGAGGCGGCCACCTCTCGCACCTGGGTGACGCCACCGGCGCTCCCCTCGACCTCGGATGAGGCCAGGGTCTGTACCGAGTCCACAATCAGTAGGTCGGGGTTGACCTGTTCGATATGGGCCAGGGCGGTGCCGAGATCGGTTTCGCTGGTCAGGTAGAGGGTATCGGCCAGAGCCCCGATGCGGTCGGCGCGGAGCTTGACCTGGGCGGCTGATTCTTCGCCGGTCACATACAGGACGTTGTGGGGCTTTCCCGTTGACTCGCCGCGGGCAAAGGTAGCGGCTACATCGAGCAGCAGGGTGGATTTGCCGACGCCGGGTTCACCGGCCATAAGAATTACTGCCCCCGGCACCAGACCGCCGCCTAAGACACGGTCGAACTCCGGGTTGCAGGTGCTCATGTACTGGGCCACGGTGGAATCAACCCGCCCAATGGGCTGGGCGGGCGCCTGCACGCTCGATGCCACGGTGGTTTTCGCGGCAACCGGCCCGACAGCTTCTTCTACGGTGCCCCAGGACTGACATTCGCCGCAACGCCCCACCCATTTAGCGGTGGTCCAACCGCATTCGGTGCAGCGGTAGGCGTTAGCGGAGCGTGAGCGGGTTGTTTTACGGGTAGCCATATCAACAGCATAAGGCCGGTGGCTGACACTTTAAGCGCTGCCAGCTAAAGCCTACATAAATCTCTCTAAGAGCGAGCTTTCGGCCATGCGAGAGAGGGATTCTCGAATCACGCGAGCGCGCTGTTCACCGATGCCCTCAACGGCCCGCAGGTCATCGAGGCTGGCAGCCATCAGCGACTGTAGGCCGTCAAAGCGGTCGATCAGGCGGTCAGCGACCGCCCCCGGCATGGACTTGATACCGGCCAGTAGGCGGTGCCCGTGGGGGTGGAGCGGGGCGTCCAGTTCCTCACCCAACCCTGCGGTGCGGGCGATGGTCAGGGGGTCAACGATTTCCTTATCGTCAAGCTGGGCCAGAGCGTCCACAGCAGCCTGGAGGTCTTCGGGGCTGGTGTCTGCGGGCAGGTAATCGCGCAAGACGACCCAGGTGGCGGGCAGGTCGTGGGTGGTCAGTTCTTCAAGCTGCAGAGCAACCAGGCGGCCCACGTTGCCCAGCTCCACCACGTAGTGGCCCGCCTCTACGGTGATTCTGCGAACCATTTCCATGCGCTGTAGGGTGCTGGCTACATCGCGCAGGGTTACGTTGGCTTCGATTTCTAGGGAAGAGAGCTGGTGGAGCACCTGTTCTAGGCGTTCGGTGTAGCTATTGAGGGTACGAATCGCTTGGTTAGCGCGATTCATGAGCGACTGGGTGTCTTCAACCGTGTAACGGATTCCCTCGGTATAGACCGAAATCAGGGACATAGACGCGCTCACCGCGATGACGGGGAAGCCGGTTTGTTTTGCCACACGTTCTGCGGTGCGGTGGCGGGTACCCGACTCATTGGTATCGATGGACGGGTCGGGTAGCAGCTGCACTCCTGCCGCCAGCAGGGTGGAAGCGTCCTTGTCGCAAACAATCGCGCCGTCCATCTTGGCGAGCTCCCGCACGCGGGTGGCAGAGAATTCGGTGTTGATAGCAAACCCGCCCGACGACATCTGCGCTACGGTCTTATCGCTGCCCAGCACGATCAGCGCACCGGTGCGGCCGCGCAAGATTCGTTCCAGGCCCTCGCGGAGTTCGGTACCGGGGGCGATTTGGGCGATTGTTTTCAGCAGAGATTCACTATAAACCGTTAGCACTCCACCAATTTTAGTGCACAGCTTAGCCCGGGAACGGCACCGCCCCGGCATGCGCAGGGCGGGCCGGGGCAGTAGCGGTCTGTGAGGCTAAGGTTCTTAGCCGGTGACGATGATACGGACGGGCTGTGAGGTCACGCCGTTGACGGTTGCGGTTGCCCAGTAGTAGCCGGGCTGGATGGTTGCTGAGGTGTTGCAGCCCAGGACGTTGAGGGAGCGGTTCCAGGTCAGGGCGGTGGTGTTGGTGGCACCTGCGGCAACTTCAGCGTCTTCGACGGGGTTGGCGTAGCACTGGGCGTAGTTGTAGACCTGGGCGGGGCCGGAGGTGATGTTAACGTCTACGTTGTTGGCACCGCCGGTCACGATGCAGGGGTTACCCGAGGTGTTGGTGTAGGTAACGGCCAGGGCAGGGTTCTGGCCCGCTGCGTAGCTGTTGCGGTCGGCAGTCAGGCTTACCTGCAGGTCGGCTGCGGTGCAGGCGGCCGCAACAACCTCGGTGGGTGAGGCGGACTCAGTGGGTTCAGCTGATTCGCTAGGCTCAGCGGACGCGGTGGGCTCGGCTGATTCGGTAGCCTCTGCGCTGGCGGCGGCTGATTCACTTGCGTCGGCTGATACTGATTCGCTGGCGCTTGCGGAGTCGCTGGGCTCAGCGCTTTCTGAGGGGGTCGCTGATTCGGTAGCGCGCTGACTAAAGTCGCTGAAGGCTTCAGCGCTGGTGGAGGTACTTGCGGTGGCGGTTGCGTTGTCGGAGCTGTTACCGCGACCTGCTAACCAGCTGATGAGGCCGATAATGAGGAGCAGGACAAGGACCAGGATGAGGACGGCAACAATGCGGCGGCGGCGGTAGACCTCGGGTGAGACTTCTTCCACCTGTGAATCAACGTTTTCAGACATACATCTAGAGTACCTTTTTCTATGCCACCTGCGGAACTTTTGGGCTGTGTTCGTCCTCCTGGTTACAGGTGTTTTAGAGTGTTGGAGTGTCTTTTACTTTGCCGCTGAGCCAGCTCACTCCCCAGGAACTTGAAAACCTGCACACCGAGATTAACGGGTGGTACCTGGAGCACCGCCGCGATTTGCCCTGGCGTACCGGGAGTAATACGCCCTGGGAGGTGATGGTTAGCGAGTTTATGCTGCAACAGACTCCGGTCAAGCGGGTCTTACCGGTGTGGGAAACCTGGTTGGAGCGCTGGCCTACTCCCGCTGATTTGGCGGCTGAGGATTCCGGTGAAGCTGTGCGTGCCTGGGGACGCCTGGGCTACCCCCGCCGAGCCCTGCGGCTGCATGCTGCGGCCCAGGCTATCGTTCAGAAGCACGGTGGCCAGGTACCCGGCAGCTACGAGGAGCTGCTGGCTTTACCCGGTGTAGGTTCATATACCGCTGCGGCTATATCTGTGTTTGCCTTTGGGGCGCGGGCCACGGTGATTGATACTAATATTCGCCGGGTCCATGCCCGCCTTATCTCGGGCAAGGCGCTGCCGTCTAAGGCACTCACAGCAGCCGAAACCCGTTTAGCTGACGAGCTCATGCCCGCTGACCTGGCGACGTCCTGCCTGTGGAATGTCTCGGTCATGGAGCTGGGAGCGCTCATCTGTACCGCTAAAGCCCCGAGCTGCGAGCGCTGCCCGGTGGTGGATTCCTGTGCCTGGGTTGCGGCAGGATGCCCCGAGGCCGACTATGTGCCTAAGGGCCAGGCTTGGGCCGGTACCGACCGCCAGTTGCGGGGTGCCATGATGGGCGTGCTGCGCGCCGCCCAGGAGCCGGTGCCGGACCAGCTGCTGACCAGTGTGGGGCGGGTAGATATGGTTGTTCCCGAGGGTCTTGTTCCTGCTGTTGCGAAGCTGCGGGCGCTCACTCCCCCGCCGGAGCAGGTTGAGCGCTGTTTCTCGGGGCTCCTGGCGGACGGCCTCGCCCGGCAGGTTGAGGGCGGCAGGGTCAGCCTTTAACCGAAGCTCACGGCCGTTGCGCTACCCCAGAAAATCGCTGCGAAGGGAATAACCACTCCAGCAATGAAGGAGAAGAAGAAGTAGCCTCGCTTGAAGACCCCGTGCTGGCGGGGGTAGCGCACCCCGTTTGCGTATGTGCCTGCGATGAGCAGAATAAGGGACAAGAGTTGAGCAGAGGGAATAAGGAGCACAAAGACCAGCACCGGGTACCAGGGCTGGGCGAAGAAGCCCGGCCGGTAGTTGAGGTAGACCTGACGGCCGGTGGTGTCGTAGTGGGTGTCTGTTCTCTTTAGCATGTCAGCCTCGCTTCTGCGGTACCCTCGCTGTCAATGAAGAAGTTCACGCAACGGGTGTAGCCATAGCTGTTGAGGCTGGTGCGGTTGAACTCCCGTACCACCGATACCCGGGCTGTCGAACCCTTTTCTTCCCATACCTCAGGCTCCCTGTCGTAGACCGAGTTATCGCCAAGCAGGGAAAAGCTAGATGAGGTGTAGGTGAGGTTGCTCAGATAGGTGATGGCAGAGCCGTCGGTACACCAGCCCAGTGAGAAAACCGTGGTGGTCAGGTCAGAACCCAGCAGGTTTTCTTCTGTCACCGGGGTACTCGCCTGCCAGCACTGATGGTCTGCATAAAGGGCCGCTTCTTTTTCGGTGATCTTATCGCGGGTTGATCCCGTCACCAGGTTGCTAACGCTCCAGGAGTTCACCGATACAAGTAGCGCACCGTCATTATTCCGCATGTGGTCCCAGTTCTTCATTTGCTGGCTAGAAACAAGCCAGCCCAGCAAGAGGGGCAGAATAACCAGCACAGCGGTACATACCCGCCCTAGCACGATGGTGTGATGCCTCGTTTTCACGGTTCTCCTCGCTTTCTCGATGGGGCTAGGGACGCCCGTCCGTCACACTCACCCCGGTTGCCAGGGTAAGCACCAGGTGTACCACGGGCAGGAGGGCCACAAGCACTACCGAAAGATAGAAGTAGACCGGGTAGAAGACCTCATAGACCCTGGGGTAGCGCACCCCGTGGGCATAAACACCAGCGGCTAGCACCAGCCACAGGGCTAGGGGCTGGTTCACCAGCAAAAGCAGAATCAGAGCAAGCGGATAAACCCAGGTCGCAAAGAGGCCGGGTACTGTCTGCAAAAAGACCGGGCGACCGTTCTCAGCCAGAACCGTACCGGGTACCTGATCAAGGTCTAGTTGGGAACGCACGAGAGCTCTCCTTCCGCTGTACCCTCAGCGTCGAGGGTAAAGGCCACACACCGTTCAAAACCGTAGCTCGGCAGGCCACTACTGTTATTCACCATGCGGCCAATAACCGTGCGGTATGACTCAAGGGAATCCAGCTCATAGGCCAGTGAATAGTCGGGGTTAGCAGGCGGGTCTGAGCGCATGTTAGGGCCCTCGTAGTCAACCGTGGTGGCGTCCTGCTGGTAGACGATGCCGCCGTCCTTCGCGCACCAGATAACGGAGAACTTATGGGCCAGAAGCTCCTTGCCCAGAATATTCGTTTCGGCCACGCGGGTGAAAGCCTGCCAGCACTGGGCGTCGGAATAGCCGGGTACTGCTGCCTTACGGGTCACCGTAATGTGTTCAATAGGCTCACTGCTCGGTGAGCGCCCTAAAGTTGAAGTTCCCGCCAGGAAAAACGAGGCAGCAACGGCGAGCAAAAGGCTCAAGCCGAGTGCGGCGCCGGCAACGATGCCGGGTCGCTTTTTCTGACGGTATGTTCCTTGCAAATCCTGATGATTCATGGTTCACACCTTTCAGAAGTTGTGAACTAGATTACCTTAAAAGCCGGGCATATTCCAGACCTGCAGAAGGAAAACCTCCAGCCCAGCCCCCTAGATTTCCAGAATCATCCGGGTATTTCCCAGCGTATTGGGCTTCACCCGGGCAAGGTCAAGAAACTCAGCCACACCCTCATCGTGCGACCGCAGCAGCTCCATAAAAGTCTCAGGGTCAATCTGATCCTGGTTCTCCATCACCCTAAACCCCTGGCGCTTGAAGAAATCCACCTCAAAGGTCAGGCAAAAAACACTGGCTACGCCCAGCCGCCGGGCCCGCTCCACCAGAGCGGCCACCAGGGCGTGCCCCACTCCCCGACCGCGCGCAGCAGGAGCTGCCGCCAGCGTCCTAATTTCAGCGATATTCTGCCACATCACGTGCAGGGCCCCGCAGCCGAGAACCTGCCCGGCGGCGTCCTCAACGACGAGGAACTCCTGGATAGCCTCATAGTAGGCCACTGCCTCTTTATCAAGCAGGATTCCTTCAAGGGCCAGGGGGCGCACCAGGCCCTGAATAGCGGGCACATCGTGCACGGTGGCGGGGCGGACGGTCACATCAGTCATTCCTCAAGGCTACTGCCCGGCCTGCTCGGGGCCAAAGCCGCGTGAGACGCAGAGGCCCTTAAACAATAAATCAGCCCCCGACCGCTAAGCGGTGCGAGAGCTGATTTACATCATTACACACACATACACACAAGAGTCTTCTTGTCCTAAAGTAGCCCCACACACCGGGGCTTTGAGTCTTCAGGGGCTCTGTCGAACCGTATGACTCAAGTATGGCAAGCCAGCCTTGAGCGCAAGCCTTAAAGAGCTGGGCACAAGCTGAAAACTTGGTCAAGCTTTGGTTACATTTATCAAGAGCCATCACAGAAGCATCACGAACCTACCAGCGCAACACAAAGCCGCCTGCGGCGTCCTTGGTATCAGGACGCCACAGGCGGCTTACGCTTGCGCAGGCGGCTTAGCGCTCGTCGGCTTCGCGGGCCTCTTCAGCCTCGAAACGCTGCTCGGCAGTCTCGTTAGCTACCTCAGCTTCGGGGATTGCGGGCAGATCCTTCTCATCCTCACCAAAGGCCTTATCAAAAGCCTCGGCGTCCAACTCACCCAGGGGAGCTGACGAGAAGGTGAACTTGGCCAGGTCGCCCTCGCCCTCAACGTCCACGGTGATCTTCTCACCGGACTTGATCTCACCGAAGAGAATCTTCTCAGAGAGCGGGTCTTCCAGGTTGCGCTGCATCTCGCGGCGCAGCGGACGGGCACCCATGGAGGGGTCGTAACCCTTAGCTGCCATGAGAGCCTTAGCCTTATCGGTCAGCTCGATGGACATATCCTGCTCGGCCAGGCGCTTAGCCAGGCGGGCAACGAAGAGGTCAACGATCTGCAGGATCTCAGACTCGGAGAGCTGGGGGAAGACAATGATGTCGTCCACGCGGTTGAGGAACTCAGGGCGGAAGTGCTCCTTGAGGGATTCCATCACGCGACCCTGCATACGCTCGTAGGAGCCCTGGTCATCGCCTACCTGCTGGAAGCCAACGGGTACACGGCGGGCCATCTCACGGGAGCCAAGGTTGGTGGTCATGATGATCACGGTGTTCTTGAAGTCCACAACACGACCCTGGGAGTCGGTCAGTCGGCCGTCTTCCAGAATCTGTAGCAGGGAGTTGAAGAGGTCGGCGTGAGCCTTTTCAACCTCGTCAAAGAGCACAACGGAGAAGGGCTTGCGGCGGACCTTCTCGGTCAGCTGGCCACCCTCTTCGTAGCCGACGTAGCCGGGAGGGGCACCGAAGAGGCGGGAAACGGTATGCTTCTCCTGGTACTCCGACATATCCAAGGTGATGAGGGCGTCCTCATCCCCAAAGAGGAACTCAGCCAGGGCCTTAGCCAGCTCGGTCTTACCGACGCCGGTGGGGCCGGCGAAGATGAAGGAGCCGCCGGGGCGCTTGGGGTCCTTGAGGCCAGCACGGGTACGGCGAATTGAACGGGAGAGAGCCTTGATGGCGTTCTCCTGGCCGATGACGCGCTTGTGCAGCTCCTCTTCCATCTTGAGCAGACGGCCGGATTCTTCCTCGGTGATCTTGTAGACCGGAACACCGGTGGAGAAGGCCAGGACGTCGGCGATAACCTCGGGGGTCACCTCGCCGAAGGCGTCACCAGCGTTGCGCCACTGCTGCTCAGCCTCTTCCTTCTCAGCAACCAGCTTCTGCTCCTTATCGCGCAGGTCAGCTGCCTTCTCGAACTCGTTAGCCGCAATGGCCTCTTCCTTCTCGCCCTTGAGCTTGGCAATGCGCTCTTCAAGCACCTTGATTTCGGGCGGAGCGGTCATGCGCTTGATACGCAGGCGGGCACCGGCCTCGTCAATCAGGTCAACAGCCTTATCGGGCAGGAAGCGGTCAGAGATGTAGCGGTGAGCCAGGTTAACGGCGGTCTCCAGAGCCTCATCTGAGATGGTCACGCGGTGGTGAGCTTCGTACTTATCGCGCAGACCCTTGAGAATCTCAACAGCCAGCTCGGGGCTGGGCTCATCGACCTGGATGGGCTGGAAACGGCGCTCCAGGGCGGGGTCCTTCTCGATGTGCTTACGGTACTCATCGAGGGTGGTTGCACCGATAGTCTGCAGCTCGCCACGGGCCAGCATGGGCTTCAGAATTGAGGCAGCGTCAATCGCGCCCTCAGCGGCACCTGCACCGACCAGGGTGTGAATCTCATCGATGAAGAGAATGATGTCGCCGCGGTTGCGGATCTCCTTCAGCACCTTCTTCATGCGCTCTTCGAAGTCACCGCGGTAGCGGGAACCCGCCACCATAGAACCCAGATCCAGGGTGTAAAGGTGCTTGTCCTTCAAGGTTTCAGGTACATCACCGTGCACAATCGCCTGAGCCAGGCCCTCAGCAACGGCGGTCTTACCCACACCGGGCTCACCAATCAGCACGGGGTTGTTCTTAGTACGGCGAGAGAGCACCTGCATAACGCGCTCCATCTCCTTATGGCGACCAATCACAGGGTCAAGCTTGCCCTCGCGCGCCGCAGCCGTGAGGTTGCGTCCGAACTGGTCAAGAATGGCAGACCCAGCCGGGGTGCCCTCGCGGGAGTTACCCGCACCCACACCGGCGGTCTCCTTACCACCCTCACCGTTGTTGTTACCTGGGTAGCCAGAAATCAGGTCCATCACGGTCTGACGAACCTTAGCGGGCTCAGCACCCAGCTTGGTCAGAATCTGGTTACCCACACCCTCATTAGCGCGCACCATACCCAGCAGGATGTGCTCAGTACCAATGTAGCCGTGGTTCAGCTGGATAGCCTCGCGCATCGACAGCTCAAGAACCTTCTTAGCGCGCGGGGTAAAGGGAATATGACCGCTGGACGCCTGCGGGCCAGAACCGATGATGTCCTGCACCTGGTCACGCACGGCAGTGAGATTAATACCGAGCGACTCAAGAGCGCGAGCCGCAATACCCTCACCCTCGTGAATCAGACCGAGCAGAATGTGTTCGGTACCGATGTAGTTGTGGTTCAGCATGCGTGCTTCTTCTTGGGCAAGCACGATGACGCGACGGGCGCGGTCGGTAAACCGTTCAAACATTGAACACTCCTTGGAAACTTACTATTACCCAAAAGATTACGCGCGTTTTCACCCCCGCGGGGCGCTGTTCGCCACGGAATGAATGGGGCTTATTTATCAGGGTTCCGCATGCTCACGCTGGATGAAGCCCAGCAGATTCCGAGCGCGCGAGGAAATTAATCTGCGGGCGGAATAGGCGTAAGCCTGACCCTCACGCCCCGCCTGACGGCGGATTCCGTTCGCTCTTGTGTGCTCGCGCGCTCGCACTCGCTCACTTCATCGAGCCAGCAGCTTCGCTGTGAGCATGCTTCACCCGCACTTATTGAATAAGCTTCATTTACTCGATAAGACCTGCCGAAACATCACCCAATTTTTCTTCTACACGCATGTTTTATAGGCCGCTTATAAATAATTGAGGCGGAACCCGCTCAGCGGGTTCCGCCTCATAGAGACAAGAAGAAGATTATTTACTTGCTTTCTTTGCCCATAGCCTTGTAGTAGGCGTCCTGAATGTTCTGGTGAATACGGCCACGGCTAGAAACCTCGTAGCCGTTTTCCTGGGCCCACTTACGAATTTCAGCGATTTCGGGGTTGCGCTTAGCGGTGGTGCGTGAACCTGCGGGACGGCCGGGGGTGCGCTGGGCACCCTGAACGCGGCGGGCCTTAGCAGCGAAAGGACGGATGGCGTCACGCAGACGGGCAGCATTAGCGCTAGAAAGATCGATTTCGAACTGGCCGCCGTCGAGACCGAAACGTACGGTTTCTTCTGCGGGGCCGCCGTCGAGATCGTCTTCAAGAATAATCTTGACCTTCTGAGCCATTATTTTCTCCTTGGATGAATCTGTTGAGGGAATATGAACTCAATCGCGTTTTGGGTAGGGAAGCACATATAAGAGGATATTCCGCCTCTACCCTTTTCTGTGGGGCACGCAATCGAGTTAGTCACCCTTGATGACTAAAATAAATAGTACATATTCTTTTCTCAAAAAGGAAATAAAGTCACGCTTCAGAGAACAAAAAGACTTTTATTTAGTTTCTGATGTTCCAAAAGGATCCCGTGTTCCTTCTGCGTTTTTTACAGAGCGGTACCAGGCTTCGGCGTCCTTTTCGATATCCCGGCGGGCAGCACGCTCGGTGCGGTCAGCACGATTCATCCAGCGCAAAATAAAATAAAGCACCAGGCCCGCGCCTATGGAGGGAACCAGGCCAATCAGGAATTCCATCTCTTCTCTACCTTTCTCGGGTTTACAAGACTTGTCGAAACAATGGCTGTAGCAGGCTCGCAGCGAGCGCGAGCCTGCGAAGCCCTTTGAACACATCAGATACACTTCCTCCAATCTACCCCAGGTAACTGGCAAACAGGACATGAAAAAGCCCGCCCGGCAGGCTGCCAGGCGGGCACAAGAGCGTTAGGACGTTTTACTCAGCTTCGGGCTTCATCAGCGGGAAGAGAATGGTCTCGCGGATACCTACGCCGGTGAAGAGCATAATCAGGCGGTCGATGCCCAAGCCCAGGCCGCCCATGGGGGGCGCACCGTATTCCAGGGCTCGCAGGAAGTCGTCGTCGAGCTGCATGGCTTCGTCATCGCCACCGGCAGCCAGCTTGGACTGCTCTGTGAGGCGCTCCCGCTGAATCACGGGGTCGATGAGCTCGGAGAAGGCGGTGCCTCGCTCCATACCGCCGATAATCAGGTCCCAGGCCTCAATCAGGTTGGCCTCGGAGCGGTGCTGACGGGCCAACGGCTGGGCTGAGGGCGGGTAGTCGTAGACGAAGGTGGGGTTAATCAGGGTGGGCTCCACGATTTCGCCGAAGAGCTCAACGACTAGCTTCTCGGCGTCCCACTTGGGGTCAACGGGGACCTCGTGCTTCTCGGCGATAGCGCGCAGTTCTTCTGCGGTGGTGGCGGGGGTAATCTCAACGCCCACGGCCTCGGACAGGCCGGGGTAGACGCCCAGCCACTTCCATTCGCCGGTCAGATCGATGGTGCCGGCTTCGGTTTCGATCTGGTGTACGCCCACAGCGTCGGCGCAGGCCATGATGATTTCCTGCATGCGCTTGGCCATGACGAACTGGTCGGCGTAGGCCTCGTAGCATTCCAGGGTGGTGAATTCGGGGCTGTGGGTGGAGTCTACGCCCTCGTTGCGGAAGACACGGCCGATTTCGTAGACGCGTTCCAGGCCGCCTACCTCAGCGCGCTTGAGGAAGAGCTCGGTGGCGATGCGCAGGGTCATGGGCTGGTCAAAAGCGTTCAGGTGGGTTTCGAAGGGGCGGGCTGCCGCACCACCGTGAATGAGCTGCAGGATGGGGGTTTCTAGCTCGATGTAGCCGTGGTCGTTCAGCACGTTACGCACGGTCTGGGTGATCTTGGCGCGCTTGATGACCAGGTCGCGGGCTTCGTCGCGCACCATCAGGTCGAGGTAGCGCTGGCGGACGCGGGTCTCTTCGTTTAGGTCGGAGTGCAGGTTGGGCATGGGGCGCAGGGCCTTGGATGCCATCTGCCATTCGTCCGCCATGATGGAGAGCTCGCCGCGGCGGGATGAGATGACCTCGCCCTTGACGAAGACGTGGTCACCCAGGTCAACCAGGGCCTTCCAGTCAGCCAGGGATTCTTCGCCCACGCTGGCCAGGGAGATCATGGCCTGGATGCGGGTGCCGTTGCCCTGCTGCAGGGAGGCGAAGCAGAGCTTACCGGTGTTGCGGACGAAGACGACGCGTCCGGCCACACCAACGATGTCGCCGGTGGTCTGGTCTGCTTCGAGCTTGCCGTCGTACTTCTCACGGATTTCGGTGATGGTGTGGGTGACGGGGACGCCCACGGGGTAGGCTTCACGGCCAGATTCGAGCAGCTTGGCGCGCTTTTCGAGGCGAATCTGCATCTGCTCTGAGACGCCGTGGTCGAAGGCGGTGGTTTCGGCGGGGGTGTTGCCCTGTTCAGTCAATGATGTACCTGTTCTTAGGTTGGGTATAGAGGTCTTAGTTGATTTCCATGTTATCGATGAGGCGGGTGGAGCCCACGTAGGCTGCCACGAGCGCTAGCACACGTGCCTGTTCGCTCTGGGGGGCCTCAAAGGTGTCGGTGTCGACGACTTCGAGGTAGTCCAGGTGCACTCCGTCGGTGCTGTCGATAGTGGCGCGGGCCTGGGCGACATCCTCAGCGGTGAAGCTACCGGTAATGTACTTTTCGCGCAGGGTGGCCAGGGTTCGGGACAGAACCAGGGCTGCTTCGCGTTCTTCAGCGCTCAGGTACTGGTTGCGCGAGGAGAGGGCAAGGCCGTCGTCCGCACGTACCACGGGCACAGGCTTGATGGTGACATCGTGGTTGAAGTCCTTGACCATGCGCTGAATGAGGGCCAGCTGCTGGGCGTCCTTCTGCCCGAAGTAGGCGTTGAGGTTAGCCTCCCCGACCAGGGGCTTGAGGATATTGAAGAACTTATTGACTACGGTCAGCACCCCGTCGAAGTGGCCCGGGCGGGTCTTGCCCTCAAAGAGGGTACCCAGTTTGCCGGAGACCACGGTGATTTTGGGGTCGCCACCGGGGTACATGTCTTCAACGGTGGGGGCGAAAATGACGTCGACACCAGCTTCAGCTGCCAGGGCGGCGTCCGCTTCAAGAGTGCGGGGGTAGCGGTCGTAGTCTTCGTTGGGCCCGAACTGGAGGGGGTTCACGAAGATAGAGAGCACCACAACATCGTTCTGTTCGCGGGCACGGCGAATCAGGGTGGCGTGACCGTCGTGCAGGGCGCCCATGGTGGCTACATAGCCTACGGTGAGGGGCTTCTCTGCGGCGGGGGTTTCACCGGTGTCTCGGCGGCGGCTGGCGGTGGTGAGGGCCAGGAGCATTTCGTTGCCAAGATCGGTGATGGTGTGTGCGATAGGGGCTTGACTCGTCACGGTGGTGAGGGGTCCTTTCGTGTTTTGCGCCCTCCCAGTTTACCCGGCGAGCGCTTGAAGCACAGCATGGTAGCTCTCATCGGTGAGGGCTCCGCGGCTGTGGGCGCGTTCGGCGGTGGCGCGGGCGAGGGCCAGGTAGGCGGCCTTGATGTCGTCTGCGTTTTCTTCGAGGGCGTAGCTGGCGAGGGTTTGGGCGTGGGCGGCTACGGTGTGGGCGTCTCCGCGGGCGACGGGGCCGGTGAGGGCGCTATCGCCGTTGGCGAGGGCGTTGTCGAGGGATGCTCTGAGCAGGGGCTCTATGTAGCGGGCTGGGTTTTCGATGCCGATGGAGGCCAGGATTTGGAGGGCCTGGCCGGTGATGGTAACCAGGTGGTTGGATCCGTGGGCAAGGGCGGCGTGGTAGAGGGGGCGGTCGCCTTCAGCAATGAGGACAGGCTCTCCCCCCATCTCAACGACCAGGGCCTGAGCGATGGGAGTGAAGGGGGCTGGGCCGGTGACGCCGAAGCTGGTGTTGGCCAGGCGGGGCAGGTCGAGGGAGAGGCCGGTGAAGGTCATGGCCGGGTGGATGGCTAGGCCGATAGCTCCCTGGGCCGTGGCGGGGGCAAGGACGGAGGTGCCGTGCCGCCCTGAGGTATGGATGAGGATTTGCCCGGGGCGCCAGCCATCGGTTTCGGCTATGCCTTTGACCAGGTCAGGCAGGGCATCGTCGGGTACGGCAAGGAGCACCACTTCACTGGTGGTAATGATCTCTGGGATGGTGGACGCCGGGACGCCGGGGAGCAGGGCTTCGGCTCGGGTGTGGGAGGCTTCTGAGACGGCATGGACGCCGGTAATCAGGTGCCCAGCGGCACGGAGGGCTGCGCCGAGCACGGCCCCCACCTTGCCTGCTGAGATTACGCCGATGCCCAGGCGGGCGGGCTTAAGATGGTTGCTGGTTTGCACGGGGCACCTTTCTGTCTGCGTCCTGCCTGCTTAGTTTACCGGGAGCAGTCTCTTACCGGGTACGGCCTTTACTGTAGTGCTGCCCAAGACGCCACAGACAGAAGGCTAGGGGAATAAGTAGCCCTTGAATAGTGCCACTAAAAACGGCCAGCGCAACCACCCCAATCTGAAAAGCAACGGTACTCGCAGCTACCAGAGGCTGAACCGGAACCACTAATCCCGACGGCAGGGCAACGACAAGGCTGTAGTCGTATTCCTGTAGAGGGTCAGCCTCTCCTAGCGCCACGGCAATCCCGAAAAAGAGAGCAGCGCCCGTAATAATGCCCGGAAGCTGAAAGATGATGGTCATTGCCACGGCATAGATTACCGTAGCAACGCCAGCGCCCACGATAAACCCCAACAAGGTTGAAAAATAAGGAGCTGTAAGCCACTGCCGAAGAGGCAGCTGGGCTGACCATTCCCGAGGTAGCCAACGGTAGAAGAAGGCAATCAACCAGACACCTACAATCGTTACGATACCGATGCCAGACGCTCCGAACCCGACCCCCACAAAGATCCCCAGGGGGATGCTCAGTAAGGTAATAAGAACGAGCGGGGCCAGGCTATCAGCTAAAGCAGCCAGCGATAGAAGGTAAGAACGGGAGTTCACAAGTTTTCTGCGGAAGGTACCTCTCTGCCCACCATAGTAGCGGTAACCCTGTGCTCCGCTGAGATTACGGACGGCGTATAGAAGCAGCGTACTTCTCCCAAACCCCTGAGTAGCAGCAACCCGTTCCAGAGGACTATTCTGAGCTGAAATAACGAGCACAAGCGTTCCAAGTATTCCGAGGAACAGAACAAGCGCTCCAAGACAGTAGATTAAAGCAACGTTTGCGCTTATGACTGAATCGGTGGTCGTAGCGATGAGCAATAGAAGACCCGTAACCGCTGCCAGACCTGCCCAAGCCAAAAGAAACTTTAGCCGTCTCAGTAGCTGCGCCGCAGCCATACCGTGCAGCATAAGCACCCCAAACGCGACAGCGCCCAGTGTCGTTCCCACCAACCAAGTCACCGAGAGCGGCGCAAAAATAGTCGCTAGCATTACGGAGAGCAGGGCCCATATGCCTAAAGCAACCCGTATAGCCCGAAAATGCCAGGGATTACGGCTGGGATATGAAAGTCCAGAGTAACGCCAAAAGAGTTCAGCCGGCGAGTAAGCCAACGGTCCCAACTGATAAAAGAGCCAGACTAGCCCAGCTCCTGCAATCAGCAGACCGCCCATAAAGAAACCGGGCGCTTGGAAATCTTCTAATGTGAAATATAGGTAGGATCCTCGAACCTGACGCAGGGAGACGCTGAATGACCCTGCAAGTGCAAGCCAGAAAACCAGGTAGAAAAATACCTTATAGACCGCACCGAGCCGATACCCTAACGTCCTGAGCGCTACCATGCGTTCTCGGCCGCCAGACCCAGCCCATCAGTCTCCAACGGAAACACCAAATTTTTAGTTCCTGGCAACGCGTTAAGCTCCGGGTCATGTGTGGCTATACAAACCGCTGCCCCAGCAGAGACTGTGGACTCCGCCCACTGAGCAATCCACTCCACTCCAGCAGTATCAAGACGCTTTTCTGGCTCGTCCAAAAAGTAGTAACGGGCAGGACGGAGCAACAAGGACGCAAGGCGGGAGCGTTGCTCCTGGCCAGAGCTCAGGGTGTGTGGTTCTCTGTCATAAGCCTGGGGTACTCCAAGTTCTTCTAGCGCCTGACGCACGCTCATACGCTGAGAAGAAGCCATTCCCAGCTTTTGAGCGATCTTAGGGCCTTCATCGGCCAGTATTTCAAGATGCTGCCCTACGGTTAGGCCAGG
The DNA here is from genome assembly GCF_928381415.1 of Rothia nasimurium. Taxonomy (GTDB): domain Bacteria; phylum Actinomycetota; class Actinomycetes; order Actinomycetales; family Micrococcaceae; genus Rothia; species Rothia nasimurium_H. Next base: position 300,951 of record NZ_CAKMSF010000001.1, on the reverse strand, counting down.
AAGCCACCCCAGCGCGTCGTTGAGCCCAAAAACCTGTAAACGGAAGGCCTCAGACGCAGAGGTCACCGGTACTCCATCGATGAGCACCTGCCCTTCGGATAAATCCTGATGCAGAAGAAGACAACTCATGAGGGTCGACTTACCGGAACCGTTAGGGCCAGTCAAAGTGTAATACACTCCTGGCTCCAGCGTGACAGAAGCACCAGAGAAAATAACATTCTCGTCAAAGGCTTTGGCCCCCTGATTTAGTTGAAGCGCAGGAACCTTTGTAGGTAAACCCATCAGTTTCCTATCTCAGTATCGGGCAGAGGTAGGAGCTCGTAGGGCGGGAGCTGCGAAGATGTACCGGAGCCTTTCCCGGCGTCCGCAGATGTCGGCACCGGTGCAGGCGCAACCCCCATCTGGGCCAGGCGGACGGTCAGGGCGCGGGCGACCTCGGCGTCCGCGTTATGCACCGCGGTAGACAGGGTTCCCCCGGCAACCCGCAGCGACAGATGAGCCAGCCCAGCCCGCTTCTGTAGGGGCCCCTGGCTCAGTTCAAGGCTCTGCACCTTGCTGTGCGGAACGAAGGAGAGGCGGCGCACCCAACGACCCGAGCGGACCAAAAGAAGCAGAGGGGTCACCGCAAAACCGTTGCGGCGGTAGGTGAACGGGTCAAACCAGCGGGCAGACGCCGGGGACACCGTAAAGCCCTGATCGGTGCCGCTTCCCGCCAGGCCGGCTAAGAGCTGGTCAGGTGACACGCCACCGTCCTGCTGGGCAGGGAGCACCAGGGGTAGCACCCGCATCACGTCATCGAGCGTGCCCACCGGCAGCAGCTCCCCGGCGAATTCACCCTGGTCGCTGCCCTTACCGAGCAAGGTGACCTTGATTCGGTACCAGCCGGTCATGCGCCACAGCAGGGGCTGCTCCACCGAAATACGCTGGATACGGCCCTCGGGCAGGGTCTGGGTGGTGGTATCAGTAAAGCCAAAGCGGGTTTTCAGGCCGTCCGGGCTGGTGGAAAGCGAAAAGTTGAAGCCGGTGTTAAAGCGCTTCCAGGCGCTCGAAACGATAGTCAGGATAACCGCCACGTTCGAAGCGAAAATAGCGCCCAGGGACATCTCTGCCCAGAACATCAGCCCGCCCATGCCCAAGAGGAACAGCAGGCCCACAGCCCAGCCCAGGCTCAGCACCATCGACCCCAGCAGCCGCGCAACCGGCACCTTGACGATGAGCTGCTCACCGGCGTCCTTAATACCCAGAAAATTCTCGGTGAGGTGGTCGCTCAGGCGGTCTGCCATGTCGCGGTGGGCGGGCTGGTCGGCAGGAGCGGACGCCGGCGCCGGGGAGTCTGCCGCGTCGGCTTTGAGGGTGCGCACCTGAGCCAGTAGCTGCTCACGCAGGGAGCGGGCCTCGGAGTACTTGAGGAATTGCACGCGCAGGGCTGAGGAATCACCATCTGCCACATCGAATTTGAGCTCAGCTAAGCCCAGTAAGCGGGCCATGAACGGACGGTTCACGTCGATGGACTGCACCCGATCCAGCCGGGCTTTGCGCTCGGTTTTGAAGAGCATGCCGCTCTTGATGTAGACATTGCGGTCATCGACGGCAAAACGGTAGAAGAACCAGGTTGAGAGGAAGGGCAGTAACAAGAGGAGGAAGAAGACGGCCAGCACGCCCAGGAACCAGAAGCCCCCGAAGATGCTCGTCCAAGAGAGAAAGACTGTATCTGGCGGGCCGCTCTGCCCAAGTTCGCGCAGGTCAAGGGGTTCTTCGCCGGTGAAGAGGTCGTCAACCAGGTTATTAGCGATGGTGTAGATGAAAACGACGATAATCAGCCAGGCCCGCACCAGGGGCGAGAGCGGGTGGGCACGACGCCAGGTGAGGGCGGCTTCTTCGCGGGCGGTGATATCGGTGGAAACAGCCGGGGATTCTGAAGTGGGTACCTGTTCGCTCATTTAGAGGCCCGCCATTCTGGCGTCCGACAGGTCGGTGAGAACCTCGCGCAGCTGGTCAGCATCGCTCTTGGCCAGGCCCGGAATGGTGATGCTGTTGGCCGCGGTTTTTACCTCGACGCTGGCCAGTGAGAGCGCATTTTCGAGCGGCCCAGAGGACACATCGACGTACTGAATACGCCCGTAGGGTACGGCGGTGACTGAATGGAAGAGCAGGCCGGAGCGTTTGAGTAGGTGGTCAGCGCGTTCACTGTAGCCGATAGCCTGCACCCGACGCTTGACCAGTATCAGCGCCCACAGCCGCCAGATGAGCACCAGGGCAGGTAGGCCCCAGTAGGCCCAGGGTGCCCAGTTCCAGCTCTCCACCACAAGCGTCATGATAAGCGGTAGAGACGCCACTCCCAGCAGAATAAGAGACCAGATGAGAGAGGTGATGAGCTTAACCCGAACGTACTTGGGCGAAACCCGCTTCCAACTGACCTCGGGTAGATCTATGGTCTGCTTGCCCAGGCCATCAAGGTCGAGCGGGGGCAGGGTAGGTGTAAATTGCGGCTCGTTCATGGTGCTCTCTCGTTACGTATACATGTCAGGGTGTGGTCTACACCATTATGGCACGGAGATGAGAAAGCTAAACCAAAGGTTACCTTATGACGAGGCGTCCGGCTTATTACGAGCCAAGGGGCCGGTCTGCGGGCGGGCCCCGCCGACCCCACCACCGGCGTCCTCATCCCCCGGAGGTACCTTGCACCAGTTCTCGGCGACGATACCGGCAACCAGCATCACCAGGCCGCCGGCGAGGGCAAGCAGGCTCTCGATGAGAGGTTGGGCGGTGGCCCGGGCGGACGCCAGCCCCACCTGGTAGACCACAATCGCTACCTGCCAGCCGCCGACCAGGGCGCCAGTGAGGGCCAGGGCCTGGGCGAAGACAGCAACCCGGGCGGCCATGAGGGGGTTCATGGAACCGGCGTTCTTACGGGTCTCCACCCGGCTATACCGGTAGACCTGCCGGGCGAAGTAGAGGGCCAGACCTGCCAGGATGAGGGCAGCGAGCAGAGTGAGGGCGGGCAGGGACAGCTCGGGGCCGCCTGACTGAATACTCAGGAGATTGAGGACCGCCCCGCTTGCAACGCCTACACCCGCTAAGAGTGCAAGGGCCCGGCTTCGCAGTTTCACGCGCAGACCACCGGGGCAGGGTGGAACTCGCGGATGCCACCGGCATCCGCTGCGTCATCTGCCAGCTGGCGTACTGATGAGCCGAGGAGCAGGGCTGAGGGGTCCATGCGGGCCCAGGGCTCCAGAACAAAGGCGCGTTCAGCGGCGCGCGGGTGGGGCAGGGTGAGGTCGGGGTCGTCCATCTCAAGTGAGGCGATATCGATGATGTCGATGTCGAGGGTGCGCGGGCCCCAGCGGACGTCGCGGGTGCGGTGGTGCTTCTGCTCAATCTGCTGGGTGTATTCCAGTAGCAGGAAGGGGCGCAGGCTGGTCTCAATCTCGACCACCATGTTGGCGTAATCGGGCTGGCCAGCCGGGCCGCCCACGGGAGCTGTAATAGCGATAGGGGAAATCTTGGTTACCGCGATTTTCTCGTGGGAGCAGATATCACCAATCGCCTTGATGAGGGTGTCTTCGCTATCGCCCAGGTTAGAGCCCAGGGCAAGGATCGCTTTAACCGGCATGCTTCTCCCTAAAAATCGTCACCGACACATCAGCGAAGGTCACCTCGATAGGGGCCTTGGGCTTGTGCACGGTTAGTTCAACCGCGAGCAGGGGGAACTTCTCGAGCACAGCGGCAGCGATACGCTCGGCCAGGGTTTCGATAAGGTCGAGGGATTCACCGGTCACGATTTCGCGGATTACCTCTGCTACTTCGGCATAGTTGACGGTGTGCGCGACGTTGTCGGTGGCGGCAGCCTGGGTGAAGTCCGTGAACATGGTGATATCGACGAAGAAGGGCTGCCCGGTCTGCTTCTCAGAGTCGAGTACGCCGTGGTAGCCCACGCTACCCACGCCAGTGAGCGTAATGCGGTCGGTACGGGAGTAATCTCGTTGGCCCGACGATGAGCTGTGATCGTGCATGGTCACCTTTCACCGAGTCTGGTTCACCGGTGGTAGTTCAGGGTTGAAGCGCCGGTGCTTTGTAGCCATTATCCACGCCCCGGGGGCACTGCTCAGTGACCGCTGCGTGTGCCCTTAGACATACCTAAAGACAGCCTCACTCGGGTATTTGCTGGGAAAAGCGGTAGTTAAGCGGGCCTAAAGTACGACCTCTAAAGCGCTTAAAGTCACAAAGACATTTTCATTTATGACGCTTCTGTGTCGCACCCGGCTACAGCCCAGCTGCCCCTAGCGGGCGGACGCCCGCCGCCAGGCTGCGCGCACGGCAAGGGCATCGGCGGTCGCCTGCACATTATGGACGCGCACGGCCCAGGCTCCTACCTCAGCAGCCATCACCGAAAGGGCTGCACTGGCAACATCCCGTTCAGTAGCCGGGCGCTCAGTAACCTGCTCTGCCGGCAGACCGGAGGCTGCGGCGTCCTGCTCCTGCAAAAGCCGGGCGATAAAGCGTTTGCGGGAACCAGCCACCAGCACCCGGTGCCCCTCGTCGGCCAGGGTCTGCAGACCCGCTAAAATCTGCCAGTTTTGCTCCCCCTGCTTAGCAAAGCCGGGGCCGGGGTCAAGAATAATTTGTTCGGGTGCCACTCCCCCGGCAAGCAGTCGCTCGCGCAGGGTAAAGAGCTCGCTGAAGACCTCACCGGCAACATCGGTGTAGACGGCCTGGGAGTCCATGGTGATGGAGGTGCCGCGCGAGTGCATGAGAATGTAGGGCACGCCCAGCTCGGCGACAGTCTCAATCATGTCTTCGCGCAGGTTCATGCCGGCAACGTCGTTGATGATGTGGGCGCCAGCTGCCACGGCGGCGCGGGCGGTTTCGGGGTTGAGGGTATCAACCGACATGACGATATTTTCAGTAGCTAAAGCTTCTATGACGGGCAGGACGCGGCGCTGTTCCTCAGCCAGGTCAACGCGGGTAGCCCCGGGGCGGGTTGATTCGCCGCCCACATCAATAATGTCTGCCCCCTGGGCAACCAGGGTCTTGGCGTGTGCAACTGCCGTGGCGGCGTCCGCGTGCAAGCCACCGTCGAAGAAGGAGTCGGGGGTGACGTTGAGAATACCCATAATCAGGGTGCGGTCAGTGGGTAGGTTGTCGTAGGAGCCGTGCGCGTGGGGAAGAGTCATGCACCCAGGCTAACACCCGCTTACCTGCCCGCCTAAGCCATGGGGACCGCAAAACCTAAAAAGGATCGCATATTATGCGGTCCTTTTTTGAAAATCAGGTCCCCTTGGGAGAAATCAGGAGGCGTTGATCAGACTCATCGCCTCGGCACGGGTAGCGGGATCGCGCAGGGCCCCGCGGACGGCACTCGTCACCGTCTTGGTTCCCGGCTTCCGCACCCCGCGCATGGACATGCACATATGTTCAGCCTGCATCACCACAATCGCACCGGTGGGCTGCAAATGCTCTTCGAGAGCCTCAATCACCTGGGTAGTCAGACGCTCCTGTACCTGGGGGCGCTTAGCGTAGACATCCACCAGGCGGGCCAGCTTCGACAGACCCGTTACCTTGCCGTCGCCACCGGGGATATAACCGATGTGGGCGTGCCCGAAGAAGGGCACCAGGTGGTGCTCGCAGGTCGAGTAGAAGGGAATGTCCTTGACCAAAACCAGCTCGGAGTGGTCAATGTCGAAAGTGGTACCCAGAATATCGCCGGCGCTCTGGTGCAGACCGGCAAACATCTCATCGTAGGCACGGGCTACGCGGGCCGGGGTATCGAGTAGGCCGTCACGATCGGGGTCCTCGCCGATAGCCAGCAGAATCTCGCGAATAGCGGCCTCGATACGGGGCTGGTCAACTGCCATTATCGGGGCCCTCCCAGGGGGTCAACATCGGGGTTACCCGCGGGGCCTGCGGCACCGGGGTGGGGGTTACCGGGATCCATGGGGTCAACGGTGGGCTGCTGAACGATCGGCTCTTCAGCGGCAGGGGCTTCATCGGCTTCTGCCTTAGCTACCTTAACCGGGGGAAGAGCAGAGGGCTCGCGGTTGGACTTGGAGTACCAGTGGTCGCGTTCGGGGCGTTTGCGCACGCCCGCGAAGATTTCCGCCAGGTCGTTCTCGAGCAGGGTTTCCTTCTCAAGCAGGGCCAGGGAGAGGGCATCGAGTACATCGCGGTTATCGCGCAGAATCTCGTAGGCCTCATCGTGGGCCTGCTCCAGCAAGGCGGCGACTTCCTGGTCCACCAGGTAGGCCATCTCGTCGGAGAAGTTGTTGCCGCCACCAGCGCCACCGCCCAGGAAGGGGTCAGATTCCTTAGCTGCAAGTCGAACTGAGCCGACCTTAGCGCTCATGCCGTACTCGGTCACCATCTTGCGGGCGGTATCGGTTGCCTTCTGAATATCGTTGGATGCACCGGTGGAGGGATCATGGAAGATCAGCTCTTCGGCTGCGCGGCCGCCCATGGCGTAGGCCATCTGGTCCAGCAGTTCGTGGCGGGTGGTGGAGTACTTGTCGTCCTGAGGCATGACCATGGTGTAGCCAAGGGCACGGCCACGCGGCAGAATCGTAATCTTGGTGACGGGTGCTGAGTTGCGCAGGGCAGCTGCAACCAGGGCGTGACCGCCTTCGTGGTAGGCGGTGACGGTGCGCTCGTGCTCGCTCATGATGCGGGAGGAACGCTGGGGGCCTGCCATGACGCGGTCGATTGCCTCGTCGATAGCGCGTTCGTCGATGACGTTACCGCCGTCGCGGGCAGTCAGCAGAGCCGCTTCGTTCATGACGTTGGCCAGGTCAGCACCGGTAAAGCCGGGGGTGCGCTTGGCGACGGAGGCTAGGTCAACACGACGGTCGATGGGTTTGCCGGTTGCGTGTACCTCGAGGATGCGCTGGCGGCCCTTGAGGTCGGGAGCGTCCACACCGACCTGGCGGTCGAAGCGGCCAGGACGCAGCAGGGCCGGGTCAAGCACGTCGGGGCGGTTGGTTGCCGCGATAACGATGATGTTAGAGGTGCCGTCGAAGCCGTCCATCTCAACCAGCAGCTGGTTGAGGGTCTGCTCGCGCTCGTCGTTACCGCCGCCCATGCCGACGCCACGCTGACGACCGACGGCGTCAATTTCGTCGACGAAAATGATAGCGGCCTTGTTGGACTTGGCCTCCTTGAAGAGGTCGCGCACGCGGGAGGCACCCACGCCCACGAACATTTCAACGAAGTCGGAGCCGGAGATGGAGTAGAAAGGGACGCCCGCTTCACCGGCTACAGCCTTAGCCAGCAGGGTCTTACCGGTACCGGGAGGGCCGTAGAGCAGTACGCCCTTAGGAATCTTGGCGCCCAGGCGGGTGAACTTCTCGGGTTCAGCCAGGAATTCGCGGACTTCTTCGAGTTCAGCTAAGGCCTCATCAACACCGGCGACATCAGCAAAACGTACGGTGGGGTTGTCTTTGTTGAACTTCTTGGCGCGGGACTTGGAGAAGTTCATGATCTGGTTGCTGCCGCCGCCCATGCGTGACATGAGGAACCAGAAGAGGGCCACCAGGATCACAAAGGGCAGGATGAAGGACAGCATGGAGGTGAACCAGTTGGTCTGCACCGGCTGATCGGTGTAGGACTCAAGGTTGGCGTCATCCATGGCCGCAACAACGTCAGTGGCGCGGGGCTGAACGTAGTAGAAACTTACATTCTTGCCCTGGTTCTCACCGGCAGGGTTCACGTAGTCTTCTTTAAGTTCCAGGTCTACGCGCTGGTCACCGTCGAAGATTTTGGCGCTGACGACCTTCTCGTCGTTCAGCAGACCGATACCCACGTTGGTATCAACGCGGGTTGAGGCTGCCAGAGAGTTTGCGAAGATCATGGGCACAGCAATGAGAACTGCCAGCAGTACCCAGAACCAGGGCCCTGAGATGAGCTTGCTGAAGAACCCCTTTTTCTTGGGGTCAGAGGTGTTATCCGTATTCTGCACAGCCGCGCCTTCCACAAAAATAACGGGGCGGGGCGCGGTGTGCGCCCCGCACAAAGGTAGCCCCAGCACCCGGCAGTGGGTGCAGGTGGGCCTAGACCTATCTAATGTACCTAAAGTTGCTGGGTACTTGCTTGATGCCTCAAGGTTTTCACCTCAGGGCTAAAGCACCGGCGGAGGGGAGTCTACCAGGGCTCTCTGACACGTGCTCGCTGTTTAGGAGTAGACGTGGGGGGCCAGAGTGACGATGCAGTCCAGGTTACGGTAGCGCTCGGCGAAGTCCAGGCCGTAGCCCACTACGAATTCGGGTTCGATGTCCCAGCCGACGTACTTGACCTCAACGTCGGTCTTGACGCTCTTGGGCTTGCGCAGCAGGGTGCAGATTTCTACAGAGGCAGCCCCGCGGGATACCAGGTTCTGCTGGAGCCACTTGAGGGTCAGGCCGGAGTCGATGATGTCTTCGACGATGAGCACGTCGCGGCCGGTCAGGTCGGTGTCGAGGTCCTTGAGGATGCGGACGACGCCGGAGGACTTGGTGCCTGAACCGTAGGAGGAAACTGCCATCCAGTCCATGGTGTAGTGGGCCTTGAGGGCGCGGGAGAGGTCGGCGACGACCATGATGGCGCCCTTGAGTACGCCGACCAGCAGTACGTCGCGGCCTTCGTAGTCCTTGTCGATTTGGGCGGCAAGTTCCTTAATCTTGGCGTCGATTTCTTCCTTGCTGAAGAGAACGTGCTTGATGTCGTTCTGTACGTCGAGTGCGTCCACGGTTGATCGCTTTCTGCTGGTTCAAAGGTTCTGCGCCCTGCCCCGGAGGTGGTGCAAAGCGCGTGTTCACCTTTAAGTATGGTTTATGGGGTGGTCTTGAGTAAAACGATGAGGCCGGTTTTCTTGAGGTTATAGCTCTGACCTGCTCGGGTGATGGTGGCGCCGGGGCGGCGGCGGTAGGCCGAAATGTGCCCGGGCAGTTGCAGGGGACCTGCCACGGAGTGTTCGGCAGCAAAGGCGTCCAGGGCGGCGAGGCGCTCAAAGCCCGGGGCGATACCCCCGGCTGCTTCGAGGGCAAGGGCGAGGACGCGGGTGCGCAGGGCCGGGTGCAGGGCGGCGAGCGCAGCGCGGTTGAGCAGAACCATGTCCCTGCTGGGCTCCACCCCGAGCAGGCCCGCAATATCGGTGTTTGCGGGGGTGAGGGCGTCCGCGTCCACCAGTATGTCATTCAGGGCCTGGCGGGCGGCGGACGCCAGGTAGTCGGCGTCCGCACCGGCAATGGTCGCGGTGCGGGCCAGGGATACAGCTACGCCGCCGCCCAGGTGTTCTTCAAGGTAGGGCAGGACGCTGTGGCGCACCCGGGCGCGCATGAAGGACTGGTCGGTGTTGGTGGGGTCATGCCAGGGGTTCAGACCCGCGTCAGCGCAGATGTCTTCGATCTCAGAGCGGCGCAGGGTGAGCAGAGGGCGGATGACCCGTACAGGGCCGGCGGGGTGGTCTTCGGTGCGGTCCACGGGCATACCCGCCAGGGAACGGGTGCCAGAGCCCCGAGCCAGGCCCAGCAGTACGGTTTCGGCCTGGTCGTCGAGGGTGTGGCCCAGGGCAACGGCGTCCGCCCCGGTTGCGGCCAGCGCCCGGGCGAAAGCACCGTATCGGGCGGTACGGGCCGCCATTTCGGGCCCCTCCTTACCCTCTTCAACGGTCACGGTTTCTACCAGCACCGGGCTAAGACCCAGCTCCCGCAGAATCTGGGCGGTGCGCTCAGCCACCTGGGCTGAGCCGTCCTGAAGCTGGTGGTCAACCACAACCGCACCCACGCGCACGTCCTGCCGCCGGTTAAAGTGGGCCAACAGAACCGCTAAGGCCAAGGAGTCGGGCCCACCCGATACGGCAGCCAGCACCAGGGGAACCTTCCCTGCTTCTGGGCCTGCGCCCAGGCGTCCTGACGAACCGGTGGGAGCAACCGTACCTGCCCCAAATACCTGCTCCAGCACACCGGCGACCTCGCGGCGGGCAGCTCCCACCAGGGGGTTCAGACGGGTTTTACGCTGCTGCACTAGTTCTTCTCTTCCTCTAGATCTGCGCCCAGTACCCGCTCAATCCAGCGAGCGGGGGCATGAATTTCTGTCACGGTGGGCAGGTTCTCGGGGGCCTGCCAAATACGGTTGAACCGCTCCATACCCACCTCGTCGATCACGGCCTGCACAAACTTTTGGCCGTTCTTGTACTGGGCCATCTTGGCGTCCATACCCAGCAGCTTGCTCATAAAGCGGGGGAAGAAGCCCTGGGTCTGGCTGCGACGCTCAAAACGGCGGCGGATGGTCTTAACGGAAGGGACGATGGACGAATCAACGGCGTCCATTACTACGTTGGCATGGCCCTCCAGCAGGCTCATGACGCCGGTGATACGGTCCAGCAGTTCCTTGCCCTCGTCGCTGAGCAGCAGGGTAGCGCCGCTAGTGGCTGCCTCGGGGCTAGCCCCGGGCGCTTCCTGCTTCTTCATGCCCCGCACCGCCCCGGTAGCGGCAGCGGCAATACGTTCAGGCAGGTTCTCGGTGGTCTCCCCCAGCTCGCGGCCCAGGCGATGCATGAGATCCAGCAGGTAGTCACGCAGCCAGGGGGCAGCGGCAAACTGCACCCGGTGGGTCTGCTCGTGCAGGGCAACCCAGAGACGAAAGTCAGCCGGGTCAAGGTTCAGCTCTTCTTCCAGCTTCATCAGGTTGGGAGCCACAATCATCAGGCGGCCGCCGGGTGCCCCGTGGCCGGCGAGCGCCGCATAGGGGTCGTACTGGCCCAGGACGCGGGTAGACAGGAAAGCCAGCACTCCCCCAATTTCCGCCGCCCCGCCAATCTCGGTCACAGCGTGCTCGGCATCGGAGAGCTGAGCCAGGCGCTGACCCAGTACCTCTTGGGCGATAGGGCCTAGCATCACATCAAATGACTGGGTATTGGCCTTCACCCAGGTAGACCTATCAACAACCAACAGCTCAGAGTCGTGCAGGTTCTCAGCCGCAGCCAGCTGCGTAATAGCGTGCACATGGTCAACAGCAGCGGTTGCCGCATAGCGCATCTCTTCAACAGCCCGCCGCTTAGCCGCGGCCTCAGCGCGAGGGCCAGCCGGAGCCAGCACACCGGCAATCTTATGGGCTAAAGAAAAATTCAGAGGCAAGGAAGATGAGCTCATGCCACCCCACTCTACCGGCTCCTAGCCGCCCCAGCCTACCCCAGCCAACCACCGGCGTCCACGCCTTTAAAGGGGCGGAGGCTGGGCCCCGTGCAGGGCCCAGCCTCCTATCCCGATGGGGGCACTAGTTAGCTTTCGCTACCCCACCAAGTCTTTAGTTCTCGTCTGCTTCAGCTTCAGCAGCGGACTCATAGTGCGACTTCTCAAAACGCTCCTGGGCCTCAGCTACCAGCTTCTCAGCGAAAGCGCGGTCTTCCCAGCCCTCGCCCTTAACCCACTTACCGGGCTCCAGATCCTTGTAGCGCTCGAAGAAGTGCTTGATTTCTTCCTTGAGCTGGTCAGCAACATCGCCGATTTCCTGGATGTGGTCGTAGCGCTTGTCTGCGGGAACGCACAGAACCTTGTCGTCGCCGCCAGCTTCGTCGGTCATACGGAAAACACCGATGGGGCGGGCTTCAACCAGCACACCGGGAACAACGTCAACATCGAGAATAACCATGGCGTCGAGCGGGTCACCGTCTTCACCCAGGGTGTCCTCAAAGTAGCCGTAGGCGGTGGGGTACTGCATGGAGGTGAACAGTACGCGGTCCAGACGCAGGCGACCGGTTTCGTGGTCAATTTCGTACTTAACGCGTGAGCCGCGGTTAATTTCAATCGTGACGTCGAGTTCCAAGGGGAACCTCCTGGTTGAGTGGTGTATTTGACCCGCGCTACGCGCGAGTGGTTCGGCATATTAGTCTAACCGAGAACCGGCAGGCTGGAGCCTTTTTACAGGGCAGGCGCGCCAGTGTCACCCGTATTACATGCCCCTGCTTCAAAGGTTAGGCATATACCCTAGAGAGAAAGACACCTTTGCCCAAGAGCTAACCTGTGGAGGTTTCATGGCCACTTCTCACCGACGCCCCCTGACCGCCTGGGTGGTTACTGCCCTGCTCGCAGCCGGGTGCGCAGCAGCAGGAGCCTGGGCTGTACCGGCCTGGCAGGAGGCCCAAGACCTTCGCGAAGCCTCAGTAGCCCCCGATATCACGGCCTCTCCGGTTGCGGTGACAGAAGCAGGCACCGGTGCTGCCCCCGATTCAGCTGCCCTGAGCACAGAGCTCGATAGCGTCCTTGACGGTTTAGGCCAGGGGGTTTTCTCTGCCCAGGTTCTTGATGCAGAAACCGGCCAGAGCATCTACTCCCGTGAGGCTCAGACGAGCCGAACCCCGGCGTCCAACATGAAGCTGCTCGTGGACTACGCCCTACTGACCACTGCACCGCAAGCCCGCTTCACCACGTCCGTCGACCTCAACGACGACTCAACCCTTACCCTGGTTGCCGGCGGCGACACCCTACTGGTGCCAGGGCACTCCGACCCCACAGCGGTCATGGGCCACGCTGGCATTGAGACCCTGGCTGAGCGCACCATCGCGGCACTCACCGAACAGGGTGTGAGCAGCAAGACTCTCGCTCTGAATCTCGACACCACTATTTTTTCGGGTAGCTCTCTCAACCCCGAGTGGGCCCAGGAAGATATCGACTCCGGCTTTATCAGTGCTGTTACCCCCCTCGCCTTTTACTCCCACTACTCCCCCACCAGCGACGGAACCGCATCAAGCGGCAGCCGCCCCAGCAACGCCCCGGCAGAAGTGCAGCAGGTGCTGGTAGAGGCTCTCAATAGGTTAGGAACGGACGCCGGGCTCACCTTCACCGCGGGCGAGCAGGTTACTGCCCCCAGCAGCGGACGCGAGATTGCAGCTGTGCAGTCAGCCACCGCAGCCCAGCAATCTGCCCTCATGATGCAGGAAACAGATAATTCGCTGGCTGAGACCCTAGGACGCAATCTTTCCGTAGCCACCGGCGGCGACGGCTCCACCCAGGGCGCAATAAGTGCAATCCACGATGCCCTAGCCTCTGCCGGTCTACCCACCAATTACACCCAGATGGACCTCAGCGGCCTTTCCATGAACAACAAGGTCAGTAACGAACTGCTCACCAGCATTGCCCTGCGCGCGGTCAAGGGAAACACCAGCGAACGCCTCGCCCTGCAGGGTCTACCGGTAGCCGGCTACAGCGGAACCTTGGGGCTTGCAACCCGCTTTAACGACGCCGACGAGGTCGGCGGACGCGGGGTCGTCCGCGCGAAAACCGGAACCCTGAACTCCGTGCTGTCCCTCACCGGCTACACCGTCACAGAATCAGGGCGGGTACTGGTTTTCTCGGTTATCATGAACGACCTTGAAGACACCGATTCCGCCAAAAACACCGTGGACCGGTTCGCAGCGACCCTCAGTAACCAGTAGCTGTAGGCGGATACAAGAAGGGCGGCCCCACAGATGTGGGGCCGCCCTTCACATGTAGGTCTAAAAGCGGGGACTAGCTTACCCAGACGCCGCGGGCTTCAGTCCAGTTAATGGTGGTACCGCTAGAGAAGGTCACACGGGTGACGCCATCAATCCAGCGCACCTCATCGGTTACAGGGAAGCCGATAGCTGCGGGGCCACCCAGGGCGTACCAGTGGGCAGAGATAGCTCCAGTCTCCATGATGGCGCGGGCACCGGTGGAGGGGGTCCAGTAGACCGAGGTAACAGAGCCGTTCTTGATGAAGTCCTGACGCATGCTACCAATAAACTCATACTCTGAGCTTGCGGGGTAGCCCCAGCTACCATTTTCGTAGTTTTGACCTGCGTAACGGCCACCAATGGCGCCTCCCCAGTAAACATTCTGAGCGCCAGTTGCAGCAGTCCAGTAGATAGTGCGGTCCTGAGTGAAGTTCTGGACGATGCCACCGTCAACAGAGGTAAAGAAGTTGCCAGCGGGTAGACCGAAGGTCGCCACGCCACCGTTTGCGTTGTAGTGGTCGGCCAGCTTGTCGTTCAGTGCATAGGCGCTTACTTCAGAAGAGCCGCTGGAGAGGGTGCTGACGCTGGTGATGGTAGAGACGTAGTCGTTGGGGCCCTTGCCTGCTTCGTAGCGGTAGATACCAACGTTGCCCAGGACGCGCCAGGGCAGGGAGGTGCCGTGGCCGTAGCAGAAGCCGATGCCGATGACGTTGGCCTGGGGGGCTAGGATAGCGGCACGGTGGGGAGGCGAGCTCTTCCAGAAGTTGAGGAGCTGGTTGAGATCGTCATTGTAGGAAAGAGCAATGACTTCGCGTACGAAGCTGTAGCCCTGCACCTTGGAATTATAAAGGAACTCGGTGCCATGGGAGAAAGCTCCACCCTTGAACTGGCGAATAGCCTCGCCCTCCATGACGGACGCAACGGTGGCTGAGTGCTTGACTGCCCCCAGGCCGTTCTGGGCGCGGTAGGCATTGATGAGGTTGAGCAGGGTCTGCTGATCAGCAGCGCGCTGGGCGGCAGTGACAGTGCGAATGTCTGATGCGGCGGCAGTTGCTGCGGTGATTGCAGTGGTAGCTGCCAGGCCGGTTAGGGCAAGGACGGCCGCCTGGCGGCGAGTCGGCTGAACAGCTCGCGCGGTTTCAAGAATGCTCTTCATTCAGATTCCTCTTTTTCGAGTGGTAATGATGCAAAGGGGGATTTTGCTGAACACAACTTTATAGAATCGTGACCTATTTTTGATCATTTTGTGATGTTTTTTTGGGATTTAATTCAGGTCTGATGATCGACCGAGAGTTGCAGAATCTCCCATTCATTACATACCCGCAAGCCAATCGCAGCAAGCAAGCTCCGCGCAAAAAGAGAGGGGTCTGATATGAGCAAAATTTGTATATATGATTCAGATTACATCTTCAAAGTTTTTGTTCTATACCTGATAGTAACTTATAGAATTTATGTTCTAAATACCTCAAATGGTACGGACCAATTATGCGTGGGGTGAGCGTCCCCTGAGCTCCCTAAAATGTCAGTCTCCCTTGCTAGCCTTGAAGACAGTAACCTCTAGGAGCCCCATGTTCTTCATCGATGCAGATTCCGCACCGTCGCCGCTAGCGTCTGGCCTTGAACCCCTTGGTAAATCGCTGGTCTACTCAGCCTCTGACCTGGTGCTCTCAGCCCAGTGCCAATTTGCCGCCCTCTATGCTCTTGACCAGGCGTTAGGCAGGGTGCCCCGCTTAGAGCGCATTGAAGACCCTCAGCTTCGCAGAGCTGCGGCCCTGGGAGAAGCGCATGAGCAACGTATCCTACAAAACTTTAGAGACACCTACGGCAGCTGGAGCCCTGCAACGGGGCAGGGGGTATATGAGGTGAATCCGCCTCAGGCTTACACCCGGCAGGCCCTTGAAGAGAAGCGGGTAGAGACCCTGGAAGCTCTGCGTGCAGGCGCAGATGTTGTCTTCCAGGCCAGCTTCTTCGACGGGTCCTTTCACGGGCGTGCCGACTTCCTCGTCAAACAGCCCAACGGGAGCTATCGAGTAGTTGATACTAAGCTGGCACGTACAGCCCGCGTCCCTGCTCTCCTTCAGGTCGCTGCCTATGCCGACCAGCTGCATAGAGAGGGGATCCCCTGTGACCCCTACGTCTCGCTCATTCTGGGCAATAACGTGGAGTCCCTACACGAGCTTGCTACCCTTACACCGGTATTCGAGCAGAAGCGGCAGCGTCTTATAGAGCTCCTCACCGCCCATCGGGAGCCAGGGGCTGCCCCGGTGAGCTGGTTTATAGAAGCCGGTAGCCCAGAGGTTACCAGGTGCGGGCGTTGTGATACCTGCCAGGTGATGGTGCGAGAGCACCGAGATATGCTCCTGACTTCGGGTATGACGGCGAAGTCACGGCAGACTATCTACGAGCGCTGTGGTGTTCAGAGTATCGACGAGCTGGCGGCCCTGGCAGGCCAGCCTCAGCTTCCGGCTCTCGTACGCCGCTATGCAGAGCAGGCCGCCCTACAGACCGGCGTATCAGAGCCAGACGGGGCAGTAGTGGTAGAGCGGGAGGGGCAGGAACATACTGTCTCTTACAAGCTCCTGCCCCGGCACTCCTTACGGATGCTTCCGCGAGCGAGCGCGGGCGACCTTTTTATAAGTCTGCGGTCTGACCCGCTCTGGCGCGATGGGAAGGCAGCCCACCCCGAGTTAGCTTGGGGGCTGGTCTATACCTTAGGTGCTGTTCACCTTGCTGATCAGCCTGGCGAGGAGCCCCTCTTTAGCCAGTTTTGGGCGTCTGACCGGGCGGCGGAAGGGCGGCTGTTAGCCGATTTTCTCGGTATGCTGCACCATCAGCGCCAGCTGAACCCCGGTTTGCGGGTCTACTACTTTGGGGCGTCTGTTATAGCTGCTCTTCAGCAGTTAGCGTCGATGCACGGGATTGGCGAAGCTTATCTCACCGATATGCAGCGGGAGGGTGTTTTCATTGACCTTTCTGAGGTGCTGCGCCGGTCGATGCGTTTGAGCGAGGGCACCCGGGCACTGACCGCTATTGAGCCCCTCTACGCTCAGGGGCTTGAGCCTGCCCCTGATATTCCGGTGACGGCCTTTGCCGATGTGGTACAGGCCGAGAAGGAAGGGCGTGCTGAGCAGGCCGAAGCTATGCGCTCTGCACTTGCTCGTAGTCTGTATCGCACGGGTCTGTCTCTATCTCAGTTACGTGCCTGGTTATTGGGGTTAGCGGGCCGATCGGTCGACGATGAGCTGGTGCAGCCCGCTCCCCTGGCTGATCTGAACGAGCTGCTGGTGCAGGCGGGGAGGGCTGAAGACGAGACGGATACCGAGCGGGTTCTACGCGGGTTTGTTGAGGCCCTGGACGCCGGTGGCGAGCTAGAGCCCCAGAAGCAGGCTGTTGCTATGGTGGCTACGGCGACGGGCTACCATCGTCGCGAGCGCCGTCAGTTCTGGTGGGATCATTTCAATCGGCTTACGGCTCCCCGTGAGGATTGGGAGGACGCCCGTGATGTGGTTTTGCTGGGGCGATTGCAGGTGGTTGCCGATTGGCATCGTCCGGAGCGGGCACGGTCCACGGTGCGTTTGCTGAGCGGGGTGGCGAGACTTGCTCCGGGCTCGTCGGTGAAGGTGGGCGCTAGCAACCTCTTTGCCATGTATACGCGCCCTTTTCCGCCTTTTTTGGAGCGGGAGGCTCGGCAGCAGGCTTTAACCTATGCGGCTCTGCATGAAGGGGTACTGCCGGTGGAGGCTGAGCGGGCCGGTGCCTTTAATACCGAGATTGTGGAGTTAGAGGAGATTCCGGAGCATGAGGCGGGTCAGCCTAACCTGGTGCGGATTACGGTGCGGGAGAGTTTGAAGACCTCAGACGGTGAGCCACCTGAAACCTACTCACATCTACCGATGGCGCTCACTCCCGGGCAGCCCATTCCGACACAGGCCCAGGAGCAGGCTCTACTTGAATTGGCGGCGCGTACCGCCCGGGTGCTGCCTGAGTTACCGGCGTCAGCGGGTACCGATATGATTCGTCGTGTTCCGCCGCGGCTGGTTGGGGGCGGTGTTTTGCCGCGTCCGCAGGATTTTGTAGAGACGCACGGTTCTCTTGCGACGGTGCAGGCTATTTATCAGGCGGTGAGCCAGCTGGATCGGTCGTATGTGGCGGTGCAGGGCCCTCCGGGGTCGGGCAAGACCTTTGTGGGTTCGCACGTCATTGGCCGTCTGGTAGCTGCCGGGTGGAAGGTGGGCATTGTGGCTCAGTCGCATGCGGTGGTTGAGAACATGCTGCTGGGTTGTATCAGTAATGGCGGGGTTGACCCCGACCAGATTGCTAAGGGGGCGGGCAAGAGTCAGACCCCGAATTTCCCCTGGCGCGAAGTGCGTAATCCTGAGGTCGCCCGGTTTATGGACGAGCCCGGTGGCCGTATCTTCGGCGGTACGGCCTGGGATTTCGCCTCTGACCGCAAGTTCCGGTTTGAGGGGCTTGATCTTCTGGTCATTGACGAGGCGGGCCAGTATTCCTTAGCCAATACGCTGGCGGTGGCCCGTTCGGCCAAGAACCTGCTGCTCCTGGGCGATCCCGCCCAGCTACCCCAGGTCACGCAGGGCACTCACCCCTACCCGGTGGACGAGTCTGCCCTGGGCTGGCTTTCAGCGGGCCGTACGGTGCTGCCCGAAGAGTTTGGCTATTTTCTCGATGTCACCTGGCGTATGCACCCTGCCCTGTGCGCCCCGGTCTCGGCCCTGTCGTATGAGGGGCGGCTGGCGTCCGCTCCTTCGGGCACTGAGAGGCATCTGGAGGGGTGGGAGCCCGGGGTCTACCTGCGCACGATAGAGCACCGGGGTAACTCAACGGCTTCAGTCGAAGAGGCTGATGAGATTGTGGCTTTGGCCCGCGGCTTCCTGGGGCACCTGTGGACTCCCCACCTGGCTGCCCCCGAGCAGGCAGCGCCCCTGGCCCCCTCAGACATTATTGTGGTGGCAGCCTATAACGCCCAGGTTGATACGATCCGGGCGGCCCTGCTGGAGGCGGGGCTAGCGGACGCCGACGGCGGGGGTGTGCGCGTCGGTACGGTTGATAAGTTCCAGGGGCAGGAGGCTCCGGTGGTGCTGGTGTCGATGGCTGCTTCGAGTGCCGGTGATAGCCCCCGCGGAACCGATTTTCTGCTCTCGCCCAACCGGTTGAATGTTGCCCTGTCCCGCGGCATGTGGGCGGCGGTAGTGGTGTGTTCAACCCGGTTTACCGACTTTCTGCCCACCAGCCCCGAGGCGCTAGCCCTGCTGGGTGCCTTTATCCGCCTTGAGCGGGCAGCCCTACCCTTCCCCGATGAGGGGGAGGCGGGCGTCCGCCCCGATACCCCCACCGTTAGGAGTTAGCATGCCCCTCTCCCCCACCCACCGTAAGCATTCCCCCTATCTCTTTCACTTTGACGGGCAGACCGTGGCCCTGGGCGAGCCCCGCTACCTGCAGCGTATCGACGAGCGCCTGCGCGAGCAGGGGTATGCTACCAGGCCCACCTACTGGGATCAGGCCTACCTGGCTGATTTGGCAGCGTCCAGCCCCGAGGACGCCGAGCACGGCCAGTTTGCGGCGCCGAGCGACCCGGCCCAGCTCAACAGCGTGGGGGTTTCGTGTAGCAGTAGCGAGTTCTGGTCTGCCATGTATGCCCGCAGTTTTGACGCTACGCCCTGGGGCGGGGAGGGCGACACCCTCTATATGCCCCAGCTGCCCGACTGGCTAGAGCGCACCCGGGCCTGGACGCTCGACCCTCTAGCCCCGCAGGACGGCCCCGGCGACCTCGACCCGGCAGGCGGCTGGGTGCGGGTACGGGACCAAGCGGGAGCCGGTGCTCCCCTGGGGCTGTTTCAGCTCACAAGCCCCGACTATTTCTGGGTCTTTGGATCAGCGCCCGACCTCAAACAGGTGGTGCACCTCTGCCGGGATCTGGGGCGGGATCTAGCCGGTTTCGATGCAGCGACCGCCTACCTGGGCTATGACCTGACCTGCAGCAGCATCCGGCTTCCGATTGAGTGCGCCCAGCCGCTCCAGGAGCAGCTCTTCTTAGCTGGGGTGGACGCCGAAACCCTGCTCTGGGGTGAGGGCTAGTTTCCTGCCAGGTCGCTCTAGGGCATACTGAAAGACATGTTTGTACTGACCTTCATCACCCGCTCTGCTCGGGCGGATCTCACCGACCTGGAGAACCGTCTCGAACAGCTGGCTCCCACTGTTGCTTTTACCCGCACCTACCCCGATGAGCTGCAGGGGGCTTTCGATCAGGCCGAGGACGCCCTCACCGCCGCCCTACTCGGGGCCCGTTTTGGTGGCTTCTGGGTGGGTATCGGGGCCGGTGAACTGGTGCGGCCGCGCTTCGCAGCGGCCCTGGGGGCGGTTTCTACCCCGGAGTGTTCGGGCTCTGCCTTGAGCCTATCTCGGTCGGCCGTGGAGCAGGCCCAGACCGGGGCACCGCCGCGCGGTATCTGTGTGCATGCAGCTGGTCAGGGGGTGCGGGCGGATCAGGTGACCGGCCTGTTGCGCCTGCTCTACCGGGTGGCGTCCGCCCGTACCGAAGCCGAGTGGCGGGTACTTGACCTGCTGGTGCCCGGGGTGCGCGGGCAGCAAAAGGCGGTGGCTCAGGCTCTGGGTATTACCTCCCAGGCGGTGAGTAAGACCCTGGTGCGCTCCTACTGGCACGAGGAGATTGCCTCTCACGCGCTGGTCGCCGAGCTGCTTGAGGGCTTGGAGGGGCAGAAGCGGTAGGCCAGGCACCGGCAAACTGTCAGTGCAAGAGGAATGAAATCACCAGAATCACGGGTATAGCACCCAGGGTGCTGAGCAGCACGATATCGCGGGAGAGCGTGGTTGCTACGTTGTACCGCACCGCGTAGTTATACATGTTCTGGGCGCTGGGCAGGGCTGCAAGAATGGTGGCCGCGAAGATATCGCTCTCACTGAGGTGGAAGACGTAGCGGGCCAGCAGGTAGGCAACCAGCGGCATTAGAAGGTTCTTAAAGCTGGCGGCAAGCACGGTTTCGAGGCGCTGGCCGGTAGTATCGAGCACCTTGGAGCCCCGCAGCGACATGCCGAAGGCCGCCAGGATCAGCGGTACGCCCGCACCACCCAAGATGCGGAAGGGCTCCATCACCACATCGGGAACCTGCAGGTTGAGCACGTTAACCAGCAGGCCCAGGGCTGAGCCGATAATCAGCGGGTTTTTGATGGGTTGGGTGGCAACGGCTTTCATGGAGACCGCCCCGTGCGAGATGGCGTCCAGAATGGAAAGCACGATGGGGGCGGCAATCAGGAGCTGGAAGAGCAGGATAGGGGCTACCTGGGCAGCGTCGCCCACGATGTAGGTTGCTACGGGCAAGCCCATGTTGTTGGCGTTGATATAGCCGCTGGCTGCGGCACCCACGGTGACGGTACCGGCGTCCTTTTTGAGCAGGAACCTGGCGATAACGGCAAAAAGCAGGGCGACCGTAGCGAAGCTCAAGATAGCCACGGGAAGGCGGCCGGAGAAGATAACGTGCAGGTCAGCCCCGGCCATGGTCACGAACATGAGCGGGGGCAGGGCTACGAAGAAGGCAAAACGGTTGAGGGAGAGCCCGGAGTTGGGCGGCAGAATGTCGAGGCGGGCGACCAGGTAGCCTACGCCCACCACGACCGCGATGATGGTAAAGCCTTCAAGGACTGCGAGCATGCTGGGCTTCTTTCTGCCGTCGAGCCGTTAGGGCTTGAGCTGGCAGGCGGTGGCGCGGTTGATGGAAATACGCAGGTAGACTCGCTCAGCTAGCGGGCGCAGCAGGGGGTTCTTCAGGGCGGACGCCGCCACCCGCACGGGTGCGTACCGGCTGGTGGCCAGGGCTAGGGCGATGGCGAGCGCCCCGTAGGCCACGTGCCCGGTGGGGGTGATGAAGGGGATTTGGCGCATGAAGCGCTCAAAATCGACGCCGTGCTCTTCTAGGCGGTCGTAGTGGCCAGGGCACACCTGGGCTTCTAGCCCGAGGTGAGTGAGTACCCTTGCGGCTTTTTGGCAGATGCCGCAGTCGGGGTCGTAGAGCAACAGGCCTTTAGCTGGTACGGAGGTGGTCACGGTGGCCCTTTCTCTTCCGGGTCAGATGTAAGACCACCATAGCAAGCAGGGCCAGCAGCACTATAGAGGAGCGCATTATTTCAACGGGTATGATGGGCCAGCCGGCATGAGCTGCTAGGTCACCTAGGTCTGTGAGCTGAGCTAGGCAGGCTAACATCCAGATAATGGCCAGAGCACGTACAGCTCGCCCACGGGTAACCAACACTGCAAGAGTGGGTATAACCCAGACCCAGTGGTGTAACCAGGACACCGGGGAAAGCAGGCAAGTAGCACAACCGAGTACTGCGGCGGCAGCAAAACCATCACCACACGCTAACTCTCGGTGGGCCTGGGAAAACGCTACCGCTACAACAGCTAGCAGTAAGGGTGCTAACAGGAGCAGAGAATGGGTACCAACCCAGCGTTCAGCCACCCCCTGCAGAGAGCTGTTACCCGAAGTAGCAAAGTTGGTTCCTAAATCGACAACATTTTCCAGGCCAGAGAGTTTAGACCCAAAATAGGTTGAACTGGGTTCAGGCAGGAGCAGGACCCCCAGGACTACGGTAGCTGAGGCTGTCGCCGTTGCCGTCAAAGCCGGGTGCAGGCGTCCGCTTACCCAGAAGAAAAGAATAAAAAGAGCCGGAGTCAGTTTGATCCCGGCTGCCAGCCCGATCAGCACTCCGCGAGGTAGATAGCGGGTCTGTGGGCGAACCATGTCGATGAGGCAGAGAGAAACAAGAAGCAGATTAATCTGCCCAAAGATAAGATGCTGAGCTACGACGTTCAGGGGTAGGGCAAGCAGGTAGGTGGCGGAGAGTGCCGCGGCCAGGCGGACGCCGGTGAGGTGCGGGCGCACGTAGATGAGACTGAGCAGGAGCAGGATGCCCAGCGCCAGGCAGTTGAGGAAGGTCCAGCCCCCAATCCCTAGCGGTTCCGGCAGCCAGGCTAAAGGGATCAGTAACAGAGCGGTAAAGGGCGTGTACACGAAGGGGAGCCCCTGGGGTACGTACACCCCGGTAATGTTCTGACTATAAAAGTCAGCCCCGGCAAGCACTGCTACCCCGGTTCCACGGTAGACTCCGTAGTCAGCTGGATTAAAAATGAGGGTTGAATCCAGGAGTAAGCAGCGCGCCCAGGCGGTAGCCAGAGCTAAAAGGCAGAGAGTAACCGCTCCTGCACAATAGTTCTTAAGGACGGAACAGTTTGCCCCCCCCTGAGAGCCCTGATGCTGGTTAGCAATGATGACGCTATCTTCATCAATCATGAGTTCCTACCCATCTGCGCAAGGCCATGCCACAGGGTTAAAATTGGTTTTTACTCTGTATGTCATGGGCTGAATCATAGATAAAGAATATCCCCCTACACCCAATAGGTATAGAGGGGATATATGGGGGCTTATTCATTAGGGTAGGTGGAGCAGGCTCACAGCGAAGCTGCTGGCTCGGCGGCTGGCGTGAATCGCATTGTGAGCGAAGCGAACCATGCGAGAGGGTCGGCAGCGAGCGTGAGCCTGCGGAACCCCTTATGAATAAGCCTCATGGTTTTAGAGCAGGTCCCGCAGGATCGGCACCGTGCCGTCCTCGTAGACCGAACCGGTGACGTCCGTAGCCAGCTCTGCCACCTCGGGTAGGGCCTGGCCCATAGCCACGCCGCGGGCGGCCCAGTGGATCATTTCCTTGTCATTCAGCCCGTCACCGATGGCGATGGTGTGGCGGGGGTCCACGCGCAGTTTGCGGCGGATCTGCTCCAGGGCGGTTGCTTTAGAAACCCCGTGGGCAGCTACATCGAGCCAGGCACTCCAGCCCACTGCGTAGTTGACCCCGTGCAGACCCGAGTCGTAGATAGCGCGCTTGAAGTCATCGGGGGTGTCGGTGGGTGAGCAAACCACCACGCGCACGGCCGAGTTCATAGCAGCCATCTCGGTGCGGGTGGTCTTGACGGTGTTAACCCCAAAGGACCAGTCCTCAAAGTTGTCGGTGGCGTAGACGGTGCCGTCGGGTGCTTCAAGGGCTAGGGAGGCATGTGGCAGCTTAGCTTTGAGTAGCTTAATAGCGTTGGAGGGGTCGAAGCTGACCTTGTCGATAATGCGGTAGCCAGCCTCAAGGGAAGGGTCGATACTGAGAGTAACCGCGCCGTTGGAGCTCACAGCGTAACCGCGGGTCAGCCCAATCATCTCGACGATGGGCAGGGTGGCGCCCAGGGAGCGTCCGGTGGAAATGACCACGTGGTGGCCGGCATCCACGACGTCCTGAGCGGCCTTTTTGACAGCTTCGCTCATGGCGCCGTCATGGTTGACCAGGGTGCCATCAACATCGATAGCGACCAGGTACTTGGCACCTTCTTCTTTCTGCCAGGTGGAGCGGCGTAGTGGCAGGGTTTGCATGTCTTTGATCTCTGAAATCATCGGTGTCTCTTTTCTTCTCGTGTAGACCAGACTATACAAAAGCCGGGTTAAGGCAAGGTGAGCGCCGCGTGAAGCCTAGTGGTGAGGACGCCCCCGCCCCCCCTGACAGAACTCATTGAGTAAGCGCAGTAAAGGCCACCACCTTGACGCCGTCCTTTCGCTGGTAGGACAGGCCGCCGCCCGTCAGTACAATAAGCTCTGGGCTGTACTCGTAGCGGTTAAGGTCAAGCTGGTCTCTGAAGTTCTTTAAAGAGGTAGCTGCCTTCTCCACCGTTTCGTCGCGGGAACCCAACTTGATTTCTACGAGGGCCCATCTGCCATCGTGTCGCTCTAGCACGGCATCCACTTCCCTGCCTGAAGAATCTCGGGCATGAGACACGGTGCCCTGATCTCCCATATACACCGAAAGGTCATGCACGACCTGCGATTCAAAGAGCTGCCCCGCAAAATCGAGGTCCTGCAGCACCTTCTGAGGCGTGGCTCCCAGGGTGGCGACTGCCAGAGCGGGGTCGGCCATATGACGTTTGGGGGAGTTCCGCAGGGTCGCTTTAGACCTCAGGTGGGCAGACCATGCGGGTTGTTCGACCTGAATAAAAATGCGAGAGAGCGCAGCGATATAGTCAGTGGCTGTATCTCTATTGATTCCAGCGTCTTGCGCCAGCGTAGAAAATTTGAGTTCAGTGCCAACGCCCCTCCCCAGGGATCTCAGCAAACGCCGCACCTGGGCAGGGTCACGGCGTACCCCATCAGGTGTGCGGATATCTACGTCGGCAACGGTTGATACATAGTCCCGAAGGTTCTCTAAAGCCGCATCTAGGGGTAAGTGAATAAAGGCGGGCCAGCCGCCCCTGCACATGCGGTCTACAAGTTCGCTGATACTCACGTCCGGGGCTGCGGCCCGTGGAGCCTGCCCCTCCAGCAGTTGCCCTAACGAGACCTGGCGCGTTGACTCTCCCGATTCGGTATTTGAATGTACTGTCCGGGCACGCCTATACCCCTATTCCGCACTTTGCAACAATTTCATTGGGCAGTTTAGAGATATTTTATTCCGCACTTTGTGATTAATCTATTCCGCACTTTGATGAAGTCCTGTTGGGCAGTTTAGAGATATTCCGTTCAGCTCTTTGCCTAGCCCTGCCCGGCCTCCACCGCCCGCTTAGCCCGGGCAGCGGCCAGCAGGCCGTGGCGGGGGGCGAAGAGGTAGGCCAGGCCGAAGAGGACGCCGAGGGCCAGGACGACGGTACCGCCGGCTGAGATATCGAGCAGGTAGGCCAGGAAGAAACCGGCCAGGGCCGCCAGCAGGGAGACCGCCGACGAGATCAGCAACATGGACGTGAAGCGGTCGGTCAGCAGGCGGGCTGTTGCCCCGGGGATTACCAGCAGGGCAACCACCAGCACGACGCCCACAATCTGAAGGGCCAGAACAGAGGTCAGGGCCAGGGCGACCAGCAGCAGGCTGGAGAGCAGGCGGGGGCTAAGCCCAATGGCGTGGGTGTAGCCGGGGTCAAAGGCGTAGAGCACCAGGTCACGGCGTTTGACCAGCAGCACGGCAACGACCAGCACAGCCAGCAGACCGATCTGCCAGACGTCCGCCCACGATACGCCCAGCACGTTACCGAAAATCACCGAGTGCAGGTCAACCTGGGAGGGGAAGGCTGAGAGGAGCACCAGCCCCAGGGCGAACATGACGGTAAAGACGATGCCGATGGCGGCGTCCTCCCGCACGCGCCTGCGGGCGGCAACCGAGCCGATAAGGGCAACGGCTACCAGGGCGGCAAGTAGGGCGCCCAGGGCGAAGGGGGCACCCAGAATGTAGGCGAGGGCAACACCGGGCAGGACGGCGTGGGAGATACCATCTCCCATGAGCGACCAGCCCATGAGCACCAGCCAGCAAGAAAGCAGGGCGCAGACTAAAGCCGCCAGTACGGTGACCAGCAAGCCCCGCTGCATGAAGCCGTAGGTAAGGGGTTCGATGAAGAGTTCGTACATTAGTTTTCCTCTGTCAGCGGGTTCATTCCGAAGGCTCGCACGATGTTCTCGGGGGCCAGCACGGTAGCGGGGTCGCCGGTGAGCAGCACTTCGTTGCGGAGCAGGACGGCGGTGTCGGCCAGGTCTGCCAGGTTGGCCAGGTCGTGGGTTGAGATGAGTATGCCAGCGCCGTCGGCGCGTAGCTCTTTGAAGAGACTCACGAGCATGGCTTCGCTCTTTTTATCGACGCCGGCGAAGGGTTCATCGAGTAGCAACAGACGGGCTCCCTGGGCCAGCCCGCGGGCAACGAAGGCGCGTTTGCGCTGGCCGCCGGAGAGGTTGCCGATTTGCCGGTGGGCTAGGTCGGTGAGCCCGACCCGTTCGAGGGCGGTATCGACGGCGGCCCGGTCGGCAGCGCCCAGGTGGCGGGTGATGCCCAGTCGGCTGTAGCGCCCCTGGCTGACCACGTCGCGCACCGAGACCGGAAAAGTGAAGTCGATGTCCTCGCTCTGGGGCACGTAGCTGACCAAGCCCTGTTTGCGGGCCTCACGCGGGGCGAGCCCGTCAACCCGGACGCTGCCCGATGCGGGCACCACGCCCATGATGGCCTTGAAGAGGGTGGACTTGCCAGAGCCGTTCATGCCGACCAGCCCGCAGATGCTCCCCGGGGCAACGTGCAGGGACGCCCGGTTCAGGGCGCGTACGGCCCCGGAGCCGGGTGCCCCGTAGGTGACAGTTACATCGGTGAGCTGGAGCAGCGGTGGTGCAGTCATAGAACCTCAGTTTAGGGCGGTTATTGGCTGAGGGCCTCAGCCATGAGGCGGGTATCGTAGCGGATTAAATCGAGATAGGTGGGCACGGGGCCGTCGGCGTCAGACAGGGAATCGACGTAGAGGGCTCCGGCGTAGGTTGCGCCGGTGTCGGTGGCGATTTGTTCCATGGTGCGGGTGGGCACGGTGGATTCGCAGAAGACGGCGGGCACGGCGCTGCCCGCTACCTTGTCGGAGAGTTCCATCATGCGGCGGGCACCGGTTTCGCCGTCGGAGTTCACTGCCCAGAGGTAGGCTTCATCGAGACCGGCGTCGGCGGCCAGGTAGGAGAAGGCGCCCTCGCAGGTCACCAGAAGCCGCTGGTGTTGGGGGAGATTACTGATGGCGGAGATGAGTTCTTGGTGTACCTGGCTGAGTTCCTGCTTGTAGGCTTCGGCGTTGGCCCGGTAACTGTCGGCGTGGGCCGGGTCGAGGTCGGCCAGGGCCGCCGCGATGTTATCGGCGTAGGTTTTGGCAGCAACCGGGCTCATCCAGGCGTGGGGGTTGGGGTAGCCCTCCCCCTCCCCTTCGGCGATGCTGAGGGGCGTAATTCCCTCGGTGACGGTAACAGCCGGGGCGTCGGCGTCCTGCAAAAATTGCTCAAGCCAGGCTTCGAGGTTGAGGCCGTTGGCGAGGATCAGGTCGGCGTCCGCTGCCTTGCGCACATCCGATGGGGTGGGCTCGTAGCCGTGGATTTCAGCCCCGGCTTTGGTGAGAGATTCAACCTCAACGTGCTCGCCGCCGATGGCGCTAGCCATGTCTGCGAGTACGGTGAAGGTGGCAAGCACCCGGGGCTTTTCCTGAGTTGCGCTCTGCGCGGACGCCTGCCCGGCGGCGTCCTGCCCGGTGCCGCTCGGGGTGCAGGCGGCAAGGACGCCCGCCACCAGCACCAGCACACTGGCCAGTAGGGCACGGGTACGGTTGGGCATGGGAGCTCCCTTCCTCGGTCACGCTTAAAAGCAGAAGGTACCATCTACGTCGGTTATACCCACAAACGAGGTGGTCTTTTCCGAAGTAGATGGTACCTTACGGGGTTAGGCTGCTACGGGGATAACCTCAAGGCCGCCCATGTAGGGGCGCAGGGCCTCGGGGATACGCACGGAGCCGTCTGCCTGCTGGTGAGTTTCCAGGATTGCAACCAGCCAGCGGGTGGTCGCCAGGGTACCGTTCAGGGTGGCGACAGTGCGGGTGCCGCCCTTCTTGGTCTTGCCATCTGCGGTGACGGTGTCGGGCATGCGCTCACGCACGTTCAGGCGGCGGGCCTGGTAGGTGGTGCAGTTGGAGGTTGAGGTCAGTTCGCGGAAGGCGCCCTGGGTGGGTACCCAGGCTTCGCAGTCGAACTTGCGGGCGGCGGACGAGCCCAGGTCACCGGCAGCGGTATCGATGACGCGGTAGGAGAGCTCGCACTTGGCCAGCATTTCTTCTTCCCAGGCCAGCATCTTGGCGTGCATGTCTTCTGCCTGCTCGACGGGGCAGTAGACGAACATTTCGGCCTTGTTGAACTGGTGCACGCGGATGATACCGCGGGTGTCCTTACCTGCGGAGCCGGCTTCGCGGCGGTAGCAGGAGGACCAGCCCAGGTACTTCTTGGGGCCCTTTTCGAAGTCGATGATTTCGTCGGCGTGGTAGCCGGCGATAGCGACCTCGGAGGTGCCGACCAGGTAGAGGTCGTCGCGCTCGAGGCGGTAGATTTCGTCGTCGTGTTCGACGTTGAAGCCGGTGCCGTTCATGGTTTCGGGGCGCACCAGGGTGGGGGTGGTGAGCATGGTGAAGCCGTTGGCGGTGGCCTGGTCGAGGGCCATCCACATGAGGGCCTGCTCCAGGCGGGCTACGTGGCCCTTGAGGAAGTAGAAGCGGGAGCCTGAGACCTTGGCGCCACGCACCATGTCGATGCCGTCAACCAGTTCGCCGATTTCAAGGTGGTCGCGGGGTTCAAAGCCGTCTGCTTCGAAGTTGCGGGGTTCGCCTACCTGCTTGACGACCACGTAGTCGTCCTCGCCACCGGCAGGAATGCCGTCAATAATCAGGTTGCCTACGCCGGCGACCAGTTCTTCCTGGCGGGCGGCAGCGGCGTCGGCGGCAGCCTTGGCTTCTGAGACCTTCTGGGAGAGTTCCTTAACCTCAGCGAGCAGGGCCTGCTTTTCTTCCTTGGCGGCCTTGCCGATCTTCTTGGAGAAGACGTTCTGTTCGGCGCGTAGCTTCTCGAACTCGTTGATGGAGGTGCGGCGGGTGGCGTCCGCTTCGAGAATCTGGTCGATGACGGTTTCGTCAGCGCCGCGAGCGCGCTGGGAGGCGCGGAAGGCGTCGGGGTTTTCACGCAGGAGGTTAATGTCAATCATGCCTCTAAATTTACCGTAGTTGTCGCTGCGATGACAGGCGCGCGGACGCCGGGCGGTGGCACACGGTTTTCTTCAGTATGCTGGTGATATGGTTTCGCGTACAACTCTCGGTGTATCCCTTACTGCTGCTTCTGCTCTTGCCCTGGGCGGGGTGGCGCTGTCTGTGCGCAAGGGCAGGCGGGAACGTCCTGATCTTTTCCCGGTCTACCGGCCCCTGCACCGTATGTTGGAACCGGGTGAACCGAAGCAGGTTGCGGTGGTCTATAACCCCACCAAGGATCGGGCTGATTCGGTGATTCGCATGATTACAGCCGAGCTGGGCCTGGCTGATTGGCCTCGGGCTAGGTTCTATGAGACTGAGGCGGACGACCCCGGCTTTGGTATGGCCCAGCAGGCTGTGGCGGACGGGGCTGAGATTGTGCTGGCTGTCGGTGGTGACGGCACCGTACGCGCTGTAGCGGACGGCCTGGCGGGCACCACTGCCACCTTAGGCATTGTGCCCTTGGGCACGGGTAATCTGCTGGCTCGCAACCTCGACATGGACGTCAATGACCTGCACGCCTGCATCAATATTGCCCTGCACGGGCAGAGCCGCACCATCGATATGATTCGTATGGATATGAAGGGTGAGCAGGATTTGCCCCCCGTTAATTTTGTGGTCATGGGCGGGGCCGGGTTCGACGCCCAGATTATGACTGATACTCGCGAAGATTTGAAGGCTCGTATCGGCTGGCTAGCCTATGTTGAGGCCAGCACCCGGCACATGTTCACCCGCCGCCGCCCAGCGGTGATTACGGTGAATAACGGTGCGCCCGTTCGCCGCAAGATTCGGGCTGTGTTGGTTGCCAATACCGGCAAGATTCAGGGTGGGGTGAATCTTGCGCAGACAGCTCAGCTCTCCGATGGGCAGCTTGAGGTGATTGTGCTGACTCCGCGCAACCTGGGTAGCTGGGTGCGTATGGCGGCTCAGTTTATTCTGCGCCCCACCCGGGTGCGCTACCCGGTTGTCGAGCACTTTGTGGGTACGGACGTCCGCGTCTACTTCCCCAATACCAGCTTGCCCGTTGAGGTGGACGGGGACGTGCTCGGTGACGTCAGCGATTTCCACGCCCAGGTGCTCCCCGCTGCGGTCAAGGTGCAAGTTTACCCTGATGACATGCAGATTCGTTCGCTCAGTGATTTTGTGAATGCCCGCGAGGAGCTAGTAGAGCAGCAGCGCCTCTGGTGGCAGAGGCTCTTGCGGCTCTAGATATTGTGCTTGAGCGCCTCGGGCCGCCCGCCCGGGAAGAGGGTTTCCACCCAGTCGCGGGCAGCGTTGAAGGACTCTTCATCGTGCATGGGGTCTACCGCTGCCAGGCGCTTGTCGGCTCGCGGGTAGGAGCCCAGGTAGAGCACGCCGGGTGAGACCCTGTGGATGCCGCGCAGGGCATCGCGCACGCGGGCGTCGTAGAGGTGGCCGTCGATGTCGATAGAGAAGAAGTAGGCTCCCAAGAATTCGCCGGTGGGTCGGGACTCAATGCGGGAGAGGTTGATTCCCCGGGTGGAGAACTGTTCGAGCAGGTCGAGCAGGGCGCCGGGGCGGTCCTGGGGTAGCGGGATGACCAGGGTGGTTTTGTCGGCCCCGGTCGGTGCGGGAGTTTCAGCGTCGCGGGCGACGAGCACGAAACGGGTGACAGCGTTTTTATTATCGCCGATATTGTGGGCCAGCACCTGCAGCTCGGGGTGAGCCTGGGCCACAGCGGGCGAGCAGATAGCAGCCTCGTAGCCGGGATTCTCATTCAGCAGCCCCAGGGCGGCACCCGCGGTGGACGAGCCCGGCAGGTAGTTCACGCTGGGCTTGTTCTCAGCCACCCAGGAGCGCACCTGAGCCCAGGCATGCGTATGGGTTGAGATAGTTTTGACGCTCTCTAGGGTGGTGCCGGGGCGGGCAACCAGCACAAAGGTGATGGGCACCAGCACCTCCCGGACGATACGCAGGGACCCATCGAGGGCTGCGATGGCGTCGAGGGTTGCGGTCACACCACCTTCAACAGAGTTTTCGATGGGTACCATGGCGGCGTCGGCGGTGCCGTCGCGCAGGGCGTCGAGGGCTGCGGGGACGGACGTTGCGGGTATGCGTTCGGCGTCGGGGGCACCGGGGACGGTGAGGAGGGCTGCTTCGGTGAAGGTTCCGGACGGGCCGAGGTAGGTGTAGCGCATGGGGTCTAGTTTAGCGGGTGGACGCTGCACCCCGGCTTCTTGCCGGAGGGTTAGTGGAGGTTTGTACCGGGGGCTGCCCATATAGCGGGATCAGAAGTTTGAAAGAGGTGAAACAGGCTTACGCTCGCTGCCGATTCTCTCACCCGGTTCGCTTCGCTCACGAGGCGATTCACGCCCCGCCTTGCGGCGGATTCCATTCGCTCTTGTGTGCTCGCATGCTCGCACCCGCTCACTCCATCGAACCAGCAGCTTCGCTGTAAGCCTGTTTCATCTCAATGCCTCTGCACGTCATAAAGCCACTCCATAACGCAATCTGTATAGCTAGTTTCTCTCAGCACAGTGTTAGAACATATGAAAAGACCAACCGACTTCATTCTGTTACCCAGAACACTTAGTATTGATGTTATGTCAGCCCAGTTCACCAAGCCTCAGCCCATACTCGATAAGAGCCTTCTACAGTCTGGGGCAAAGACTTCATCAGCACCTCGCATCATGGGTGTTTGGCTAGCAGCAAATCTCGTGGTTACGACGATGCTCACAGGCACCTTATTTGTGCCTTCTCTAACCTATGGGGCAGCACTTCTTGTGATTACGTTAGGAACCCTTCTAGGCGCTCTAGTTCTAGTTACCGTAGGCAGTATGGGAACAAGAACTGGGTACGCCACCATGGAGCTCACGAAGTTCTCATTTGGTATAAAAGGTAGCCTTATTCCCGCAGTGGGCAATATTGTGGTCCTAATGGGCTGGAGCTGGGTTCAGGCTATCCTTGCCGGTGTAACAGTAAACGCGCTAGTTGCAGGAGCGACTGGATACTCTAATCCGGTGCTTTGGTCTGTAATCTGCGAAGTAGTAGTTGTTGCGCTGGCACTGTTTGGCCATAGCGCTATTGCCAAAGTAGAACCTGTTTTTGCCGTGCTGATTCTCGCGTGCATGGGCTATGTGCTGTGGCTATGCTTCAAAGAGGTCCCTCTAAGCTCATTTCTTTCAGTCTCAGCGACTGAAAATCCTTACACTTCTCGCCTAGCATTCGATGCAGTCTTTGCAACAGCTATTTCCTGGACGGTACTTTCAGCAGATTTCAACAGATTCGGTTCTCATACGGCTAAGACATCTGCGGGTAGCTTCATCGGTTACTGTGCATCAACAATTCTTGCAATGTCTTTAGGTGCGACTTTGGCCCTCTATTTAGTCATTGCACGCGGTGTTGAAGCGCCTTTTGACCCTGTTCCGCTTGTAGAGGCTTTTGGGCCTGCTTTTGCTGTTGCCGTATTTCTATCTGTGATGGCAACAAATTCTATGGTGGTCTATGGGATGGTGAACTCAGCCATGACCGTACTGCCGAGTAAGGCACAAAACTATAAGATAGTCGCTTCCGTTATTGGCTTGATTTCTATCCTGGGGGCGAGTCAGATAGCTTTGCTTGACCACTTTACAAACTTCTTACTACTCATTGGGGCTTTTTTCGTGCCCGTATTTGCTGTCATGATATGCGACTACTACTTGGTTAAACGTGGTGAATATTTGCCCCTCACCACATATCGATTTGCAGTTGGGTACCCTGCAGTAGGAGCTTGGGTGCTGGGGTCACTGACAGCCTGGGTTTTTGCATATAGCCTCTTGTCTCCGATAGGCGCCACCATGACGTCCTTCCTCGTTACAGCACTTGTATATCTAGCAATAGACAAAGTTACGTCCGAAAGACGCTCATAAAGTAGTTATAACAGCTATGTAATCGGGCAGGGGCGCCAGCCCATCTCGTAAAGATACTTCTAGATATCAGGGTGATGCTATGTCGGTTGATTTTAATTTGAACCAGAAAATCTCAAACTCACTCAGCGCACTTAAAGAAGATGGTTTCAAGGATGCTGAACAAATTGTAGATTATGCGAAGCTCCTCAGAGGTCTGACCTTCGAGGATGTCCTTTCGCTCAAGCTCTCAGAGCACTTGCCAGCTCCGAACTACACAGACAAGAATCGTAAAGGTGCACTAGGCAACCTACTTGAAGAGCACTACTTCGGTTATACAGCTAACTCAGAGTCGGCTCCTGACTTCGCAGAAGCAGGCATGGAGCTCAAAGTTTCCCCGGTAGAGTACGGCAATAACAGAAAAAAGCAGAGAGTTATCAAAGCCGGTGAACGCCTGGTGCTCTCCATGATTCCAAATAACTCTGAAATTCCGCTCGACTACGAAGATTCTTCGCTAAAGAAAAAGTCCTCCGATATTCTGCTTATCAGCTATCTTCGAGACCGCTCCGTCAAAAGTACCGAGCAACGCATCAGCCTCATCAATAGACTTCAGATTTCGGGTGAGGACCTTGAAATTATCAAAGAAGACTACAGAAAAATCGTGAGCATGATTCAAGCTGGCCGAGCTCACGAGTTGAGTGAGGGTATGACTAACTACCTTGGGGCTTGCACGAAAGGGGCTACGGCTGAGAAAAGTTTACGAGCCCAGTTCTACCCACTAGTTCATGAAGATGGGTCTCTTGAATACATACCGGCGAAGAGCCGCGCTTTTTCTTTCAAGCAGTCGTATATGACCGCCCTAGCTCAACGATTTGAGAAGGAGCAGGAAGAGGCTGATCGACTCATCAACGATTCTCAGCTTCTTGAAGATAACACCTTTGATGATGTTGTCCTGCAGATGCTGGCACCTTTTGAGAACCGGTATTCCCATGAGCTAGCGACAGAGATAGCCCCAGACCTCGACTCCACTGCCAAAAACTTTCACAATGCACTCACTTGGCGTCTCTTTGGCTCAAAGAGGGAACGTATTGAGGAGTTCGAGAAAGCCGGTATCAGTGTTCGGACTGTTCGAGTTCAGAAGAATGGGACGATTAAGGAGAAGCTAAAACTTAAAAACTTCAAGTTTGCTGACCTTCACGCTGAGACCTCGTGGGAAGACTCCGAATGGTACTCGCTGCTCGCAGGCCAACGTTATCTGTTCGTAGTTTTCCAGGAGGACGATAATGGGTACTACCTTCGGGGTGCTTTCTTCTGGTCTGTTCCAGTTCACCTAATTGGCGGTGTGGAATTCAAAGATAACACCGGCACTGCCTATGAATACTGGCTTGATACCAAGCAGAAACTTCGAGATGGCGTCAAGATACGCCTTGAAGGCGGAACCTACAAAAACAACTTCATGAAAGCATCGGAAAACCCTGTATGCCATATCCGTCCCAGCGCCAAGAAAGCAGCATACCGTTTTACAGATGGAAGGCCTGATGTAGGTAATGTAGAGCGTGATGCCAATCAGCTACCTGACGGCCAACGACTAACAAACCAGGCCTTCTGGATTAATACAAACCTTATCAAGCAAAAAATAGCAGAAGAGATATAGAAAAGAGATAATCATGAAGTACGAACTATATTCACACAGATATGGATTGGAAATAATTAGAGGCGACAAGGAAGCCAAAAAAGTTTTTGAAAAACTTGAAAAAATAATTCAAAATATCAATGAGGATGAAATTTTAGATAAATTTATCAAACGAATAAGAGACGATAAGAAAAACGACAAAAGTATTTCTATAATATTAAACGAAACACTAAGAAATAAGCTTCTGGAAAACGGATGGGAAAAAGAAGTTTACATATTCAAAGACAAAAATTACTCAGATGTAGAAAAGGGATCTAAGAATAAAGCATGGCGCCTTGATTTCGCATATCCTGGACTATTCTCACTTGAAGTTGCCTTCAACCACAGCAGTGCAGCATTGGTAAACCTGATGAAACCAGTCCTAGCTTCTGAAATAAACCATGTGCAAAAAGCTCTCGATGGAGATAAACGAACAAAATTTGGAATAGTAATTACCGCCAAAAGCACACTTCAGGCGAACGGTGGGTTCGACGGCGCAATTGGAACCTACGAAAAATATATAAAACAGCTCAAACCTCATATGAATTTCTTGATTACACCAACAGTAATTATCGGATTGGAAGGTCTTGAAAATTATCTGGTTGAAAAGATAAAAAACACAAAATCCAGGAACACATCAACGATAGTTAAGAAAAAAGTTGCAGGCAGCTCAGAATACAAGGTTATTTACGGCTCAAGCCAATCAGACAGCACTGTGCCTCAAAACTCCTCCGAAAATCTTGATCAGAACACCCGTTCTGATCTATAATCATTGAGACCAACTATCCCCAACAGGAGGCTCCAGAGTGGCCGACCAGCCGATTCGCATAATCGAACTCTTCGCGGGCGTTGGCGGCTTCCGCCTGGGCTTCGAAGGCTACAACAAAGATGGGTTTACCCTGCCCTCAGCTGGCAGCTTTGAGACAGTCTGGGCTAACCAGTGGGAACCCCCAGGAACACCCACCAAGCAGTTTGCTGCCCGTTGCTATGTTGCACGTTTTGGTGAAGAAAACTTCCTCAACGAAGACATCAATAAAGCTCTCACCATGGCCGAGAATGGTGAAATCACTATTCCAGACGCAGATATGCTCGTTGGCGGCTTCCCCTGCCAAGACTACTCTGTCTCCAAGCCCTTATCTCAATCACACGGCATTGAAGGCAAAAAGGGCGTACTCTGGTGGGATATCTACCGTGCGCTAGAGATGAAGAAGCCTCGCTACGTTGTCCTCGAAAATGTAGACCGACTACTGAAATCACCCTCGAAACAGCGTGGTCGTGACTTCGCAATTATTCTTTCATGCTTCTACTCGCTGGGGTATTCCGTTGAGTGGCGCGTTATTAACGCAGCTGACTATGGCCACCCCCAGAAGCGTAAACGTGTATATATCTATGCAGAACTTACCGACACAACGTGGAACCTAGAAACAACCCTGCGTACCGAAGGGGTTTTTGCTGAGGCCTTCCCTATTACCCAGAACCTGACTCGCGAAGATAACTTCAGCATTAGTATTGACCCCTTTGAAGTGACTCAAAACTTTGGTCTAGGTGCAAAAACCTCACGGTTCCAAGATGCCGGCGTAATGCAGCAGGGTAAAATCTATACCGCGAAGCCAGAAGCTCTGTACACAGGCAAATGTCTTACTCTCGGCGATATCGTGGTCGACGAAACCGAAGTGCCAGACCAGTTCTTTATTGAACCTAGCAAAATCCAGGCCTGGGAATACCTTAAGGGTGGAAAAAAGGAAGAACGCATTAATAAAGCTAGTGGATTCAAGTACACCTACTCAGAAGGTAGTATGTCCTTCCCCGACCCCCTCGACCGCCCGGCACGCACCATTTTGACCGGCGAGGGCGGAGCAGGTGCCTCACGATTTAAACATGTTGTGAAGACGAAATCAGGTCGCCTACGCCGTCTTATTCCCGATGAACTAGATCAGATTCAGGGTTTCCCCAAGGGCTGGACTGATGCGGGCTTAACTGATGGACATCGTGCTTTCTGCATGGGCAACGCATTAGTCGTGGGCATCCCTAACGCACTTGGCAAGGCTATCAATCGCCGCCACTACGGGCTAGAGCGCGAGAATGCATCTCTCACTAATACGGTAGATAGTTCTTCCGATACCCTTTTCTAGCCAATGCCCTAATTACTACAAGCGCCCCTCACACCACCATGTGAGGGGCGCTTTGCTCGTTATATTTTGGAGCACTGTTAGATAGAGAAACAGGATGAACAACAGGTTCAGCTTCCCCCCTGACCCGCTTGCTTTCTTACCTGCTCAAATGCTTTCATAGGCCCTTCTCTGTAGGCCTATTAGCCCACGTCAGACGCAAGACCTGTGGATAACTGGCCGTCTTCAGCGTAATCTGCTGTCAAAAACCGGGCAAGCGGGCCGAAACTCTTGCCATGGCACAAACCCAGCACTATAAACACACATAAGACCTAGTCACAAAGATGTCACCAGGAGACCCTTATGAAACACACTCCCACCCGCAGTCTTGCCCTAACAGCTATCGCGCTACTAGCTCTTACCGGTTGCGGTGCGCAGGCCACAGGGTCGGTTCCCGAACCAAATTCAAGCACCACGACCTCCGCAGTAGCAGCCACCTCTGCGAGCGCCGTTGAGGAAACTGCCAGCGCAGAAGAAACCAATTATTCGGGTGGCTCAAAAGCACCCGAAGGTGAATACCGCGCTGCTGACGAGCACGGCCCCGCCCAGAACGTGCCCAAACCGGTTGCTCCAGAAGGCATGAATATTGAGTCGCCAGAGGCGATGGAAAAATTTATTGTGTACTGGCAGGAGATGCGCAATTATGCTTACCAGACCGGCGATACCTCAGAGGTGAAACTACTAGTCGACGAATCCCATACTAAAGAACATGAATTCTATCAATCACTGGAAGAAATCTATGCTTCAGGGGGGTGGGTTGTCGCTGGTGGACTTACCATCCACTACAACAAAGAGCTCATTGTCTCTCTAGGAAACGGAGAATACTCAGTCGGGAGCAACTTTGAAGCAGAAGACTCTGTTCTCTGGTATGACGGTAAAGCAATCTATAACGACAACTCAGATTCAATAAGTAAGGGCGTAGATTTTCGCCTGAAATTCCAAGATGGGGGTTGGAAGGTACTCAGCACAAAGGAGATTAACTAGTGCGGATTAAAGTATTTTCAATCTCTTGTGCGCTTTTACTAGCTGTTTTGAACGTATCTCCGGGGGCTCATGCTACCTCATCAGGTGAGGCAGACGATGATGGATTTAAAATCGATATCATTGAGAGCTTTATCAAGTCTGAAGATGGTGTAGATAGTTCGGATGAGGCTCCTCCTGAGTATCAAGTCCACGATGAGGGTCTCCCATCTGCGGTTAAACTCATCTACTTCGATAAGCCCCGAGGCCCCAACCGCGCAGCCCTCCAAGTAGGAGGCGCGCCCTCCCCGGGAACCTACTGCCTAGCAGGCAACGGTGACCTCGGCGTCCTCTCCCTCGTCCCAGCCGACTGGGCCGACGGCGCAGACACCCCCTATAACACTCCCCAAGGCCCCATCGGCTGCGTCCCCCTCACCCCAGCAGAACTCGAAGCTGCAGGCCTAGAAATCGCCGAAGAAAACGGGCAAACCGTACTACGCACCATCCGCGTCACCCTCACAACCCACGACTTCGACACCTTCCCCATCGCAGCCGCCACACCCCACCAAGAACGCGCACCTCACACCCTCAAAAACTACAACACCAACTTCTGGGCCGACCCCAACCCACAAGAATTCACGCGCACCATCAACGGCCAAAACGTCGTACTTCGCGCAACCCCCATCTCCTACACCTTCGACTACGGAGACGGCGCCGCCCTCGGGCCAATAACCTACCCCGGCTACCAGCTCGGCGCGGACGTCTGGGACCAACCCACCGACACCTCCCACCGCTACACAGACCCCGGCGACTACTACTTCGCCCTGACCACCACCTACCGCGGTGAATACTCCGTCGATGGCGGGCCCTGGCAGGTCATCGACGGTACAGTCAGCCGTACCAGCGACCCGCAGCTGGTGCGAGTCTGGCGCACCAAGGTTGGCCTGGTTGCCGAGGACTGCGCTACAGGTGCGGACGCCTGGGGCTGCACCAGCGGCTAACCCAGCCCCTCACCCAAGAAACTTCACAAGAAAAGTATTTTCTTAGGTTTCGCACAGGTTCCCCGAATTGAGTTCAAAGGTTAGGGTGCCATAGTTAAAGACATGAGGACGAGGAGAGAAAACCTCGCAACCTCAAGAGACTGAGAATCTCACCGTGACGATGAGTCACCTCTTTCAGAGAAATGTGTGTAACCTCTGAAGCTCCTCCCCTAGGGGATAGGTGCGAAAGAAATGTGTGTGTATGAGAAAAGGTCGCAACCAAAAGGTTGCGACCTTTTCTCTATCCTCCCAAATAGTAAGCAATGATATAATTGGGTGGAGTAGGCAGACAACAAGGAGGTTACCGCCATACACAACAACAAATAGCGGGCAACCCTAGCCTGACTAGAGCCCACAGTTCTACAATGGTAGAAATCTCAAGGAGGAGATTCTCATGACCGAACAGACCATCCAGTCCCGGCCAGCCGTGCAGCAGGCGTCCGCGCCCTACACCCACGAGGAGCGCATCGGCAACCGCTGGGCACCGACCCTGCTCTACACTGCAGGAGTAGCGTTCGTGGCAACCGCTATCATGTACGAGCTTTACCCGCTAATGTTTGTGGGGCTCGGTTGCGTCATGGCGTACAGTTTCGTGTTTGCGCGCCAGCCCGCGCAGACTGCCCCCTCCGACATCAAACCCAGCTACAAGATAGCGAGCAATCTGATTTATATGATTGCCATCATTGCTCTTTTAGAGCCCGCCATTAATGGCAATGCGCAGGAGACCTGGCGCCTAATTGCCATTATCGCCCTGGCTTTCACGTTTAGCCGTTGGGTCATGACCGGCTACCATCCCCTCAGCAGGGAGCAGGAATGACAAGCACCCCGGCACACGAACCAAGCCAAGACCCCATCATGATCGGGGCTTCTCCCGCAGCTGCCCTGGTCATTGGCCTAGGCTATGGGTCTATAGCCTGGGGCATATACGCCGACAGCAACTGGCTGGGATTCGTCTCTATCTTCCTCGGCGGAGTCGGCCTTGAAATGGCTCGTGTTCCCTGGCAGGGCAAGTACGCCTGGCACGGGGCCGGGATTCTCTTTCTCGGCCTGGCAGGCACAATGCTAGGAACCTTCCTCTTCTACACCCTGCTACCGGAATCACTCGCGCTCACGGTGTGGGGCACAGCGTCCCTCCACGCCGCGCTAGCGTACATGCTCTACCTCTTGGCGCGCAGACTCCTGCCGGTGCGCCCACCCTACACAGGCAAGCACAGCAAGTAGCCCGAAAATAAACAAGGACGCCCGCCCCACTCCCCTGCCGCAGGGCAGGAAGGTGGGGCGGGCGTCCGCACCCTTAAGCTACCTCTAAAACCTAGGCGGCAGGCAGCTCAGGGAAGGCCTCAGCAACGCCGGCAAAAGTAATCTTGCCAGCGTCGGTATTCAGGCCCAGGGCCAGGTCGGGGTTATTCTCCAGAGCCTCGTCTACACCAGCAGCTAGCTTCAGCACATAGGGCAGGGTTGCGTCAGTCAGGGCGATCGTCGAGGTGCGGGGCACAGCACCGGGCATGTTGGCAACGCAGTAGTGACGGATGCCGTCCACCTCAAAAATCGGGTCAGCATAGGTGGTGGGGCGGGAGGTCTCAAAGCAGCCGCCCTGGTCAATCGCGACGTCAATCAGCAGGGTGCCGGGCTTCATGGTCTTCAGGTGCTCACGGCGCACAACCTTAGGAGCCTTAGCGCCGGGAACCAGAATCGACCCAATCACCACATCGGCCTCAGCGATTTCACGCTCAATGTTCGCGGGGGTGGAGTTCAGCACGCGCGCGCTGGAGCCAAACAGGTCAGACAGTTCACGCACGCGGGGGCCATAGCCCTCAAGAATGGTAACCTCAGCACCAGCGCCAACAGCGAGCTTGGCGGCGTGGGTACCCACGTTACCGCCACCCAGAACCACAACGCGGCCGGGGGCAACACCGGGCACGCCACCCAGCAGAATACCCTGACCACCCTCGGTAGCCATGGTGTACTGGGTCGCAGCCTGAGCAGCCAGACGGCCCGCAACCTCACTCATGGGAAGCAGCAGGGGCAGGGCACGGCCGTTACGCACGGTCTCGTACGCGATACCGCGGGTCTTCGCAGCCAGCAGGGCCTCGGTCAGGGGCTTGTCAGCAGCCAGGTGCAGGTAGGTGAAAAGGGTCAGATCCTCACGCAGGTACTTGTACTCGGGCTCAATCGGCTCTTTGACCTTGACGAGCAGTTCGGCCTTAGTCCATGCCTCTTCCTGGCTGACCAGGGTAGCCCCGGCCTTCTCGTATTCCTCATTGGAAAAGCCTGCGCCGAACCCGGCGTCCTTCTCAATCAGCACGTCGTGGCCAGCCTGAACAAGAGCCAGCACGCCGTCGGGGGTGAGGCCAACGCGCTGTTCCTGGGGCTTGATTTCGCGGGGTACGCCAATGCGCATGAGGGGGTCTCCCATTCATTTTCGTCGTTGAAAAATGTTGCATTAATCAGCCTACGCCCTTTTGCTGAACAAAAACAACCCGCCCCGGGTTTTCTTCATATTCATAGAAAACCCGGGGCGGACGGCGACTAAGCGAGCTCGGCAGCGGCGGTGGGGTCGGAAATCTGAAGGCATCTATAGAGACGGGAAAAGCATTCCTTCTTCATACGTTGCATCGCTACTGATAAGCCGCCATAACTCAGTTGAATACGTCTGGTCTCCTTGAATATGGTCCACCCAATCAGACAACAGACGCAGAATATGAGCGGGAGCTTCCACCGGTAATCCCGAATACTCTAAACCTGTTGCTCCTTTCCACGGTGACTTTGCAACAGGACGAGTAAGACGCCTACCCCACAATCGGTTGTGGTGAGCAGCTAGGTTCCGAAAGAAATTTACGTTACCAATAGCTCGACGTAGTTCCTCAGCTCGTGTAAACCCTAAATCATCCATCAGACGCTGTATCTGGTTGGTATCTTTCCAGGTGCTCACCATCTTTGAGAGATCCCCGAGAGACATCGCCTCAACCATTGCCCACAAAGGAACCTGCTGCCCCTGATTCACAAAGTGCTGAAGATACAGTTCCTCGCGACTCAAGGTGTCTTCAATACTTCTCATCAAAGATTCACGGCTACGAGTAAGACCCGCGTGTTTAGCCTGCCAATCAGCCAGAGGCATTCCACGAGGCGGCAGATTACTTGGGCGAGACGGCTCGTAGGCGCTTCTCAAAAGATAACGGGTAGGCCCGTTTTCTGGTCCTTCAGCCAGGCGAAAAGCTACCCGTGTTCTAATAATTGGTTCAATTACCTGCACACCACGAAAAACCAGTAGCCGCACCTGATTATCAAGCGAGTAGACCGTTAGAAGCTGTTCGAGAGTTGTTCCCGGCTTGAACTTATCAGCCTGACCAGGTTCCATAAACTGCTTAAAGTAACCACTGAAACGGTAATAGTTCTGGTGTGCAAGGAAGCTAGCCAAAAGAACCCGCTGCGAATCGTCTAAAGACAACCCACGCATCTCTAGTTTGGCTACCTGTTGGTCTATATCAAGCCATGGTTTGGTACGTTGCGGAGGGTGTTTTGTTGCCAGGTCTGAAGGCAGAATCATGTCTAAATTTTATAGAAAAATCCCCGTAGCGTACACGGCTAACGGATCAGCCAGTCACAAAGGACCGTACGCAACGGGGATGAATGTTGCTCTATAGTCTACCCGATTTCTGCTCGCGTGTTGAGCCTGCTCAAGGTAATCTGCTCAACATCTAGAGCCACTGG
Organism: Rothia nasimurium; assembly: GCF_928381415.1. Lineage (GTDB taxonomy): Bacteria > Actinomycetota > Actinomycetes > Actinomycetales > Micrococcaceae > Rothia > Rothia nasimurium_H. Next base: position 258,501 of record NZ_CAKMSF010000001.1, on the reverse strand, counting down.
AGAACCTAGATACAACCTAGGCCAGCTCGGCGGCGGCAGCCGGGTCGGAGTCGTTCAGGAACTTCTCGATACGCTCAGCCTCGTCCGTCTCACCGATCGCTGCTGCGGTCTGACCCAGAATCAGCAGGGCCTTCAGGAAGCCCCGGTTCGGTTCATGGCTGACCGGAATCGGGCCGTGCCCGCGCCAGCCATTGCCGCGCAGGGCGTCCAGACCGCGGTGGTAGCCCACGCGCGCATAGGCGTAGGCTTCAAGGGTCCTACCGGCGCTCAAGGTTTCTTCGGCCAGCAGGGCCCAGGCCAGCGACGACTTGGGGAAGGCCTGCGCAAGATCAGCGGGAGCCTCACCGGCGCGGACGCGGGCCGTCAGCTCAGGCTCCTCAGGCAGCAGGGTGGGGGCGGGGCCATCTAGCAGGTTCTTACCGGCAAGTGACATGGGTACTCCATTCAACTCAAATTCTTGTAACTACAAAAAGTCTACGCGTGCCCGGGGAAAAGGAGGGCCTTACCGGTCTCACTCAACCGCACGCGCAATGGGCGGGACGAGGTGCGCTCAATGAGTTTTTGCTGCTCTAGCTCCTCGAGATAGGCCCTAACTGTGTTACGTGATTTCTCAAGCATCTGGGTCAGCTCATCCCAGGTAAGCCCGCGGGCACCGCTCAACAGGTAGGTCTGCCCTACGATGAGAAGCACTTCACATGCACCAGACGCCAGTTCAAAACTACCGTCTTTGAGACCATCAACCCGTTCCCGCAGTGACTCTATCAGCTCTCTCTTCTGCCCAAAATCATGCAGAAGCTCACGTTGGGCAGCATAAATAAAACCTAGAATGACATGCGCAAAAGAGGTAACCTCACCGTAGTTAAGGGGCTCTTCAACATCGCTAAAGGCCCTGTGGTACTCCTCTTTTTTCTGGTTCACAACGCGTGAGAGCGTAAGCACCGTGTAGGTAGAGAGCACCTCCTGCAGCTGGGCGCTCAACAGAAAACGCCCAAACCGCCCATTACCGTCATAGAAGGGGTGGGCCGCCTCAAACATAAAGTGAGAAACAGCCCGCGACAGAAGAAAAGGAACATCAGCACTCTCAAGATGGTCCAACATAGCCTGCAGCTGCTGTTCGAGGACCTCTTCACCTCGGGCACCGGCATGAATGATTGCACCTGAGCCATCATGCACATAGACAGGACCAGCCCTAAAAAGCCTGCCATCAGGCCGATCCTCATCGGCAATCTCTGCGCCGAAGAGACGGTCGTAGGTTGCTCGTATCTCTTCTAAAGAGCGCGGCACATTCACTTTGCCCTGTGAGAGCTCCACGTAGAGACGGGCTATCTCTCTAAACTTTTTATTGTCAGAAGGTTCAGCGTCGAGGGCCTCTTGTATCTCCTGCCGAGTGGACCGAACCCCCTCAATCTCGTTCGTCGCTGAGATTTCCTGAGTAATAAGTTCATAGAGATAACTCGCCCGGGCAGTCGCGGGAAGGCTAGCTGCTAGTTCTTCAAGCGTTCTCTCATTCAGCAGGATCTGTTCCTGCAGAAGAAGAAGCTGAGGGGTCACCGCATAGAACAGGCTATGCTCGCCCACCATAAAGCCAGTTTCGTAGCCCATCTCGCGGCGGTCTTGCGCGTACTTTTCAGCGGTCTGCCGGTCGAACTGGTGAAAAATGGATTTGAGGCTCCGGTATTTTTTCATGCTCCCCTATCTCCCAAAATCTCATCTTTTTGGTAGTTACAGGAAATCTTATGCCACCCCATCTCCCAAAAACACCCCATTTTGGGAGATAGCACCACAACCAAACGCCCCTAACTCCCAAAAACACCCTTTTTTGTATTTAAGCCTCGCGCCACCCACCAGCTACTCCCACGCCTGCCGACGGCAGGCGTCCGCGCACCCCGCTGTGACGAAAACCCAGCCGCACCACACCGAGGTGTCCCGTATAGTGTGAGAGGTCAACTTCGCCGACGAAGTGGAAAACACACACGATCACATAGATACAGAGAGACTCCTATGACGCTTGAACTCACCATGGTTCAGTCCGCCGGCTGGGCAGTGATGCTGCTGCTACTCGGTATGTGGATTAAGAACCGCTTCTACTTCTTCCAGCGCTTCGCTATCCCCTCGCCCGTCATCGGCGGCTTCCTCTTCTCCCTGGTCAACCTGGTCCTCAACCAGACCGGGGTGCTGACCATCAAGTTCGACACCACCCTGCAGAGCTTCTTCATGGTCATCTTCTTCACCTCGGTCGGCTACGGCGCCTCGCTCAAGGTGCTCAAGTCAGCCGGCTCAAAGGTAGGCCTCTTCCTGCTGGTCGCAACGGGTCTCTGTATCGCACAGAACATCGTGGCCGTCCTGGTCGCCCCCGTGGTCAACGTCGACCCAGCCCTGGCGCTCATGACCGGCTCCACCCCCATGACCGGCGGCCACGGCGTCTCCGGCGGTATCGCCCCGCTCGTTGAAGCCTCCGGCGTCACCGGTGCAGAAACCGTCGCCTACACCGCCGCAACCTTCGGCCTCATCGCCGGCTCACTCATGGGTGGCCCCGTCGCCAACCGCCTAATCATCAAGCACAACCTGCTCGAGAAGGAACCCTCCCACCAGGTCAACATCAACACCGCCCTGCTGACCGTACGCCCGCGCAAGCTCAACGCCGACAGCATCCTGCACGGCTTCATCATGATCCTGGTCGCCATGTTCATCGGTAGCTACCTCACCGAGGCCCTCAACTACCTGGTTGGCCAGCTCACCGACCGCGCCGCCTTCCCCAGCTACATGGGCCCCATGATCATCGCCATCGCCCTGCGCTACATCAGCGACCGCCGCAACTCCAAGGAATACCACGAGCTCGTGCCCGAGCAGGAGGTTGAAGTGCTGGGCAACATCGGCCTCAACGTCTTTTTGGCGATGGCCCTCATGAATATTCAGCTCTGGCAGCTGGCCGAGCTGGCTATCCCGCTCATCGTGCTCCTGCTAGCCCAGATTGCACTCATGTGGGTATGGGCTAACTTCGTTACCTTCCGTGCCATGGGCGCAGACTACGACGCAGCTATCCTCACCGCCGGCCACTGCGGCTTCGGCATGGGCGCAACCCCCAACGGCATCGCCAACATGGCTTCCCTGGTCACCAAATACAAGGCCTCCAAGCTGGCCTTCTTCATCCTGCCCATCGTCGGCGGCATGTTCATCGACTTCACCAACCTGGTGAACATCATGACCTTCCTGTCCATCGTCTAGCCGGGGCCGGCGTCCGCACTTCGCGGCACATTCACCACCACAACACAAAGGCACCGGACGCACCCGCACAAGCGGGAGCGTCCGGCGCCTTTGTTCTAGGCTAGCGAACCTAGCTACAGGGCTTACTTGCCGGAAGTACCAGCGGAGCCGAGCTGCTGAGCAGCCTCAACCACGCGAGCGGCCATGCCAGCTTCAGCAGCTGCACCCCATACGCGGGGGTCGTAGGTCTTCTTGTTGCCGACCTCGCCATCAACCTTAAGCACGCCATCGTAGTTGCGGAACATGTGGTCCACAACGGGGCGGGTGTAGGCGTACTGGGTGTCGGTGTCGATGTTCATCTTGATAACACCGTAGGAAACTGCATCTGCAATCTCCTGCTCGGTGGAGCCTGAACCGCCGTGGAAGACCAGGAAGAAGGGCTTTTCGCCCTTGCCGTACTTGGCGCCAACCTCGGTCTGGATTTCCTTGAGCAGTTCGGGGCGCAGGTGAACGTTACCGGGCTTGTAGACGCCGTGAACGTTACCGAAGGTCAGGGCTGCCATGTAGGTGCCCTTTTCGCCCAGGCCGATGGCCTCAACGGTCTTGATGGCGTCCTCAACGGTGGTGTAGAGGGAGTCATCGATAGCGCCTTCAACGCCGTCTTCTTCGCCGCCAACTGCGCCGATTTCAACTTCGAGAACCTGGTGGTTCTTGGAGGTGCGCTCGATCAGTTCCTGAGCGATCTTGAGGTTCTCTTCGAGGGAGATAGCGGAGCCATCCCACATGTGGGAGTTGAAGATGGGGTCTTCGCCGCGGGCTACAGCCTTCTCTGACTCTGCGAGCAGGGGCAGCACGAAGTCGTCGAGCTTGTCCTGGGGGCAGTGGTCAGTGTGCAGGGCGATGTTGACGTCGTACTGCTTGGCAACTTCGCGTGCGTAGGCAGCGAAGGCGAGAGAGCCGACAACCATGTTCTTCTTGTTGGGGCCTGACCAGTAGGCGGCGCCACCGGTGGAGGCCTGGATGATGCCGTCTGAGCCTGCTTCTGCGAAGCCGCGGATAGCTGCGTTCAGGGTCTGTGAAGAGGTGACGTTTACTGCGGGGTACGCAAAGCCCTTGGCGCGGGCGTTTTCGAGCATTTCTGCGTAGACTTCAGGGGTTGCAATAGGCATGCTGACTCCTTGGTTGTCGGTGGGGCCACCCGGTTGGTGGCCTGGTGTGAGTTGGTGCTGCACCCGGTGCGTGTAAGGACGCGGTGGGGCGAGCGCCTGCCTGCTTTTCAGTTTACCAAGGGCACGGCGGTAAAGGGTAGGTTTCCCACACTAATTTCGGACATAAACCCACAGAAAACCATGTGTTTCTGGGGGTCTTAAGCACCCTAACACCGGCTTTTGGTGCTTGCCGGTGTTAGGGTGTTGGGTTTTTATGGGTTTAGTGAGGAGTATTCAAAAGGTGAGTGAGGCAGGGTCGCAGCGCAGCTGCTGGCTCGGCGGCTGGCGTGAATCGCCCATGTGAGCGAAGCGAACCAGGCGAGAGGGTCGCAGCCAGCGCGAGCCTGCCAAACCTTTTGAATACGGCCTACAGCGCGAAGATCCACATGGCCAGGGTCATGGTCACTGCGGTGATTGCCACGATGGAGAAGAGGTTGAGCCAGAGGCCGCCCTTGACCATCTGCCCGATGGTGACGTAGCCCGAGCCGTAGGCGATGGCGTTGGGCGGGGTCGCTACGGGGAGCATGAAGGCGCAGGTGGCGGCGAGGGCGACGGGGATGGCGAGCAGCATGGGGTCGTAGCCCATGCCCATGGCGATGCCGCCGGCGACGGGTAGGAAGGTGGCTGCGGTGGCGGTGTTACTGGTGAGTTCGGTGAGGAAGATGACGCCGGTGGTCACCAGCAGCACGATGACGAGGATGGGCAGGGTGCCGAGGGCGCCGACGGAGTCGCCGATCCACTGGGTGAGGCCGGAGCTGGTGAACTGGCCGGAGAGGGCTAGGCCGCCGCCGAAGAGGAGCAGGACGCCCCAGGGCAGCTTGGTTGCGGTTTCCCAGTCGATGAGGCGCACGCCCTTGTTGGCGGTGCCACCGGCGGGTAGCGCAAAGAGCAGCAGGCCAACGGCAACGGCGATACCGGCGTCAGTGATGGGCGGTGACTTAGACCAGATGATAGGGACGAAAATCCAGGCCAGGGCGGCAGCGATAAAGATAATGAGCACGCGCAGTTCACCCGAGCTCATGGCACCGAGTTTGGCGTATTCGTTGGCGATGAGTTTCTTACCGCCGGGAATCTCTTTGATTTCGGGCTTGAAGAGCACCTTGGTGAGCAGGAACCAGCAGACAAAGAGCACGATCACCGACAGGGGTACTCCCACCAGCATCCACTGACCAAAGCCGATGTGCACGTCGTGGGTGTCTGCCATGTAACCGGCGAGCAGGGTGTTGGGCGGGGTGCCGATCAGGGTGCCGAGGGAGCCGATGGAGGCGGCGTAAGCGATACCCAGCATGAGGGCGGTTCCGAAGTCGGACTTGATCACAGCGTCCTTGACGGCCTGGTCGTCGGGGGATGCGCCGTCCTCAATTTTAATGTCGGTGGTGCCGCTGGCCTGGGCAATCAGCATGAGCACGGAGACACCGATGGGAATCATCATGACGGCGGTGGCGGTGTTCGAGACCCACATGGAGAGAAAGCCGGTGGCTACCATGAAGCCCGCAACCATCATGGAGGGCTTGGTGCCCATGACCTTGAGGGTCAGCAGGGCGATGCGGCGGTGCAGGTTCCAGCGCTGCATGGCCAGGGCGAGCAGGAAGCCGCCCATGAAAAGGAAGATGATGTTGTTGCCGTAGCTAGCGCCAATATCGTTGATTTTCACGTCACTGTTGAAGACCGGGAAAATCACCAGCGGCAGCAGGGCTGTGGCGGGGATGGGCAGGGCTTCGGTCATCCACCAGGCACCCATCAGGACGGCGGTGGCTGCGGTCAGGCGCGCGGCGTCGGGTACGTCGCCGGGCATGATGACGTAAACCAGGGCGGCTGCAAGCAGGCCGCCGAAGAGGCCGATGAGGCGCTTTTTGCGTTCGCCGGCTTCAACCTCTGGCGCCTGGGAGCCGCGCGAGCGGTGAATCTGGTCGATGGCCTGGGTGGGAGCTGCACTGTATTTTTGCAGGTGGTCACCCGTGATGTGGGGCTTGTCCATATCAACCTCACTCCATTGTGTGTGCTGATGCCGTAGGTAGCTGCTCTGGTTAAGAAACGGCTAACCTAGGCGGAATGTGTGTACAGGGAATGTTTTTACTGTACCTGATAAGCACTTTTATGAAGCGGGCGCGGGCTAGTGTTACCCCTCGCGCAGTTCGCGGCGACGGTCAGCGATAGTGAAGGTCAGACCGAGCGAGAGGGTGAGCACGATAGCCCCGAAGGAGGCAATCAGCCCCACGTTCCAGTGGGCACCCGATTCAACTAGCCCGTAGAGAATCGAGGGAATGATAGCTGTACCGATTGCCGTGCCCATACGCTGGCCCAGGGACAGCACGCCTCCGGCCACACCGCTAATAGCGGGCGGAACGGAGGCCAGTGTGAGGGTCTGATTGGGAGAAATCACCAGACCACCACCGGCACCAATCAAGATGAGAGGCACCGCCAGAGCCCAGACCGGCAGCAGCCCCTGCTCAACCGGGGTGACGGTAAGCATGGTGGCAAGAATCGAAGTGAGCGACAGCCCGAACCCCAGCATCACCATGCGGCGGCCCATAGCCAGCACGCGGCGTCCTGCCCAGGGAGCAGCAAAAGCAGACAGCAGGGACGAGGGAATCGTAATCAGGGCGGCGGTCAGCGCGCTTTGACCCAGGTGGTTCTGCACGTAAATGGGGATCACCAGCCAGACGCTGGTATTGCCCAAGAAGTAGAGGGTCACGATCATAATGCCGTTGCGGAAAGCCGGCTTGGTCACCAAATCAATGTCGAGCATGGGCGGGCGACCTGCCTTCTTGTAGCGCTTCTCCCAAGCGATGAAGAAGGCCAGCAGGGCTAGGCCGGCCGGCAGGGTGACCCAGACCAGCAGATTGCCGCTGCGCTCCACGAAGGGGAAGAGAACCGCGAAAATAGCTAGGGCAAGGGTTGCCATGCCCACGGGGTCAAGGTCGAGGCGGGTTCCGTGCGAGGGTGCGGACGCCCGGTCGTTGGGCACCCAGAGACGGGCCAGCAGGAGCCCGGCTAGGCCGATAGGCACGTTGACCAGGAACATCATGCGCCAGCCGAGAGCATCGCCGAAGATTTGTATGAGGAAGCCACCGAGCACCGGGCCCACAATGACGGCGAGCGCCACCACGGTACCGAACATGCCGTAGGCGCGGGCGCGGGCTTGGCCGGTGAAGTTGGCCTGGATGATGCCCGTGGTTTGGGGGTTGAAGAAGCCTGCGCCGAGGCCCTGGAGCACGCGGGCGGCGATGAGGATTTCGATGGTGGGTGCAATAGCGCTGAGCAGGGAGCCTAGGGTGAAGAAGGAAACGCCGATCATGAACATGCGGCGGCGGCCGGTGGCGTCACCGATGCGTCCTGCCGCAACCAGGGGCACGCCGAAGGCCAGGGCATAACCCGAGACTACCCACTGGGTCTGACTGGAGCCTGCGTTCAGGGAGTTCCCGATGGGGGTGAGGGCAACGTTGACCACCGAAATAGCCATGAGGGCCATGAAAAGCGGGGTGAGCAGGGCCGTCATGAGCTTGCGCGGGCTGCTGGTGGTGGGCAACTGGGTAGCGGGTGCACCCTGGGGGTTCTTGTTGGGTTCTGGTTTCGTAGCCATGCTGCACCTCTTTGCTCTCGTCTTTCACCTACAGAGCTATTCTAGACCCGCTAGTACATTAATAAAATACTTCAGGGGGAAAGTTTTTGCAGAAATGCAAGTGCTTATGAAAATCGCGGAGTGCCCACAAGAATTGTGGGCACTCCGCGACTCTCGTGGACACTCAGCGGATTGTTGGTGTACGGACGCCGGTGGGCACGAACGAACTGGCACAGCAGGCAGGCGCGACGGACGCCGTTGGGGCGGGCATCCGCTCCCAGGTCTAGCTCACCCGCTGGCCGAACTCGTGACGGCGTATCCAGGCATGCATGGCGATGCCGGCAGCGGTTGCTGCATTCATAGACCGGGTGGAGCCGTACTGCTCGATAGACAGGGTTGCCTCGGCGGCCGCGTGAATCTCCTCTGACAGGCCGGGCCCCTCCTGGCCAAAGACCAGGACGCAGTCCTTGGGCAGGTCGTAGGTTTCCAGCTGCTTGGAGTCGGGGAAGATATCAATGCCGATGATGGCAAGCCCCTCACCTTTCGCCCAGGTCACAAAGTCCTCGACGGTAGGGTGGTGGCGCACGTGCTGGTAGCGGTCAGTCACCATAGCCCCGCGTCGGTTCCAGCGCTTCTTGCCGATAATGTGCACTTCTTTCGCCAGAAAGGCGTTAGCGGTGCGCACCACGGTGCCGATGTTGAGGTCGTGCTGCCAGTTTTCGATGGCTACGTGGAAGGAGTGGCGGCGGGTATCAAGGTCGGCGATGATGGCGTCCATGGTCCAGTAGCGGTAGTGGTCAAGGACGTTGCGGCGGTCGCCCTCGCGCAGCAGCTCGGGGTCCCAGTGGTCGCCTTCTGGCCATTCGCCTTCCCAGGGGCCGACGCCGATTTCCCGCTCCGGGCTCTCGCTTTCGGGCTCGGTTGCTTCTAGGTCTGCCACTTAGTCCAGGCCCAGGTCGGTCTTGGAGTAGGCGTAGAGGCAGGGAACGCCCGCAACCTCTTCGATGTGCTCCTTGGCGCCGGTTGCGCGGTCAACGATAACGGCAACAGCTACAACCTCAGCGCCTGCCTTGCGCAGGGCTTCGACGGCAGTGAGAGCGGAGCCGCCGGTGGTGGAGGTGTCCTCGACAGCTACCACGCGGCGTCCTTCCACTGAGGGGCCCTCAACCTGACGGCCCATGCCGTAGGACTTCTGAGCCTTCCGCACCACGAAGGTGTCGATGGCGCGGCCCTGGTCGCCAGCGGTGCGCATGATGGCGTGACCGACGGGGTCAGCACCCATGGTCAGACCGCCGGCGGCGTCAAATTCGATTCCGGCTGAGTCGAGCAGGTCGAGCATGACCTGGCCAACCAGGCGGGAGGCCTCGTGGTGCAGGGTGATACGGCGCAGGTCGACGTAGTAGTCGGCTTCCTTACCGGAGGCCAGGGTGACCTTGCCGCGCACGACGGCTAGTTCGCTGATGAGCTCGCGCAGGCGTTCGCGGGCTTCTTCGATGGGGAGGGTGGTGGAGAGGTTAGTCATGCCTTTTAGTCTAGTAGACCGGCAGATATTTACCCCGCGAAAAGTGCAAGTGCCCCGTGAAAAGTGACAGGCACTTGCACTTTTTAGGGGGTAGCAGGCAGGGCAGGTTAGCGTAGGGACGCTCGGGCCCAGCTCACAGCGGAGAGCAGGTAGGCGGCGCAGAGGGGGAAGACGAGCAAACCGTACTTCCACACGATCAACTCAAGGGGAGGATGATCAAATACAGAGATATCCCGGTCAGCGACGCCGCCCTGAGCTGCAGCTAGCTCCCAGACGTTGTAGGTATCGTAATCGGAATGGAACTGGCCCCAGAGGGTGCCAATACCCATATCCCAGGCAGTTGCACCGAAGAGCTGACGGGAAATATTGAAGATGAGCAGGACCACTACACACAGCATCAGGCACATCGCCAGAGACCCCCAGCGTAGGGAGACTATGGCAATAAAGAGGGCTGCCACCTGCACAGCCAGCAGGACGATAAACCAGGTAGCTAGGTAATCTGTTACCGCGTATGCCCGCCCCAGGGTGCTGTAGGTCTTATCAAAGGCAAACGACCAGGTATCGAAGTCCTGGTTGAACACCTGCCACCCGCGCCCATAGCCCTTGTTCAGCAATTCGAGGGCAAGGGTTACAGCGTAGACCAGTGTGGCAAGGGCTGCCCGGTAGAGGGCTAAGGAGAGGTAGCCACGGAAGTAGTCCCAGCGCCCTAGTCCCATCCCCAGTATGAGCCGGGCATGTGACCGGTAGCTGAGGAGCATAGTCACACCCAGAACCAGGGGCAGGATAATGACCTGCATAGAGTTGTGGTTAATGAAGCCGCTGTAGTCCGCCAGCGGGTGGCCGGTCAGAACCGCATGAACCCAAGCGAGTCCCAGCATAAGTACTGCAACACCGAGCGGCAGGAACAGGGGAAGCAGAATGCTGGTAGCCCGCTCGCTCAGGAGCATACGGAAAACGGTACGAGTACCTCCCCCGGTACGGGTGGGCTGTGCTTCCGGTAGAGCTGGGTAGAGGGGCTCAGCGTGAAGTGTGCTAGTCATGGCGACCTCCTTGGGGCTCAAGTAGGGGTGAGTAGGTGGCGTCGCTGTGTACGGCCAGGGAGTCCTGCAGGCTGACGGGTTGAATGTGAACTCCGAGCGAGACCGCAAGCTGTTCGTTCGTTTCGGTGAGCGGGGCGGCGAGTAGGGCTGTGACCAGCGAACCGATTGCGCGCTGCCGGGCGACGGCGTCCACTAGTCCAGTACGGGCTAGGTAGACGTTGATAGCGTCTTGACTACCGGCAATTTCGTGGGCGCTGGTGGCAGCCTCGTCGTGGGACCCGTCGAGTACGAGGGCGCCGTCACGGAGCATCAGCACGCGGTCTAGCAGGGGCGCAATTTCATTGAGCAGGTGGGTGGAGAGGACGATGGTGCGTGGGTTGAGGGCAAAGTCAGTTAGGAGCCGGTCATAGAAAATGGTGCGGGCGACAGGGTCCAGGCCGGAGTAGGGTTCGTCCATGAGGGTGAGTTCTGCCCGGCTGGCGAGGGCAACGATGATTCCTAGGGCGGATGCCTGCCCATCGGATAGCTTGCGAGCCTTGGCCGCAGGGTTGAGGGCAAAGTCCTTGATGAGGGTATCAGCCAGGGTTTCGTTCCAGGCTGGATACGCTAGGCTTGCCAATCTCAGGACGTCCCGCACTTTCAGTCCGTCGGGGTAGGCCAGGTAGGTGCGTTGAAAGTGGGTTCGGGCAAGGATGCGCCCACTCGGCTTGGCACCAAAGAGTTCAACAGAACCGCTGGTGGGGGTAACCTGCCCGACGAGGGCAGCGAGCAAAGTGGTCTTACCGGAGCCGTTTCGCCCGGCCAGACCGTAGATAAGCCCCTCCTCCAGGGTGATGTTAATGTCTGAGAGGGCTGCGGTGGAGCCGTAGATTTTGGTGAGGCCCTGGGTGCGTACTACTGCCGTCATGACTGCTCCCCGCTTTCGCCGAGGGTCTGCAGGGAGCTCGCGCCTCCACCGCCCTCAACATTGAAACCGGCGCGGAGGGCCGTGAGAACCTCGTCCTGGCTCAGGCCCAGGGTACGGGCCTCATCAATGAGCGGGGTGATGTAGCCGGCAATGAAGTCGCGCCGCCGGTTAGTGCGCAGAATGTCTTGTGCCCCCGTTGCCACAAACATGCCTATACCTCGTTTCTTGTAGAGAACGCCCTGGTCGACCAGGAGGTTGACGCCTTTACCGGCGGTTGCAGGGTTGATCCGGTAGAAGAGAGCGAATTCGTTGGTGGAGGGAACCTGGCTTTCTTCGGCATAGGTTCCTGCCAGAATTTCGCTGCTGATATGGTCTGCAATTTGTTGGAAGATCGGCTTGTCACCGGTCAGCATGAGCACCTCCTTCTGTGTGGTTACCTAACCTGCCCAGCGGGCAGGCTAGTTGGTTAGTTACTCATGTAATTAACCTAAGTTGCAGAGCGGGGAAGCGCAAGAGTTTTTTAAAAAAAGAGGGGCAGGCTTCCGCCTACCCCACAGCTCACAGGGTTATTTACCTTATCGCAGCCCCTACCAGGTGCTACCTGGGCACAGCCGCCCGGAGCTTGGTGACCATCTCGTCATATTCAGCGGCCGGGTCGGAGTCAGCGACAATTGCCCCACCCGCGGCCAGGGTGATAAGGCCGCCCGAGTGGGCTACCAGCGTCCTAATGACGATGGAGAGGGCGGCTGAGCCGTCCGCTCCCAGGTAGCCCAGGGCACCGGAGTAAACCCCGCGGGCCCTGCCCTCAAGCCGGTCGATAATGGCCATGGTGGCGGCCTTGGGCGCCCCGGTCATGGAGCCGCCGGGGAAGCAGGCGGCGACCGCATCTAGGGCGGTGATGCCCGGACGCAGCTGGGAGACGATGGTCGAGACCAGCTGGTGCACGGTCGAGTAGGATTCCACCCCCATCAGCACCGGCACCCGCACGCTCTCGGGGTGGGAGACCAGGGAGAGGTCGTTACGGAGCAGGTCCACGATCATGAGGTTTTCGGCCCGGGTTTTGGGGTCATGCGCGAGCCAGGCGGCCGCCTGGGCATCTTCATGAGCGGACGCACCCCGCGGCACAGTGCCCTTGATGGGCTTGGCTTCGGCGCGGCCCTCAGCGGTGACGGTCAAGAACTTCTCGGGCGAGGACGAGAGCACCGTGAAGTCATCGCACCGCAAGAAGGCGGCATAGGGGGCGGCGTTAGCCTGCCGCTGGGCCAGATAGAGGCTCAGAAGTTCATCGGCACCCAGTGGGGTGGGCAGCTGCTGGGAGGTCTCAGCCGTCAGGCACACCTCGTAGCTGTTGCCCTCAGCAATCTCGGCCTGGGCGGTGGCAATAGCAGCTAGATAGTCCGTTCGATCGGGCAGGGGGAAGTCGGGTAAAACTACCCGCGAAGCATATTCTTGACCGGCTATAGATTCAGGTGAAGTGCTGGTTTTAAGCAGTTTTTGTGCGGTCTCTTCAACCCAGTCAGCGGGCCCAACCAGCCAGGCTTTCCCGCTATCGTGCTCGTAAATTAGGTAGTGGGTGGCGGGCATCCAGAGGGCGTCGGGGGTGCGGGCCACCCGCTGGGGGTGTTCGCTGTGGAAGGCGGTGACTTCTAGGTCTGCGTGAGCCTCATAGCCCATAAACCCCACATAGCCGCCCAGTAGGACGTCGGCAGGCGGGGCGTCCTTACCCTCGCCAAGTTCGGGGCGCGGCGCGGACTCCAGGAAGTCGGGAAGCACCTGCCAGATGCTGCCGCGGTAGGTCTGCTGGGGGCGTCCACTCACATCAAGTAGGTCCACCTGCCCCGGCTGCGCGTAGCGCAGCACTCCCCCACTCAGGGGCGCCCCCAGGTAGGAGTAGCGGGACATGGGAGACTCGTCGCGGGCCGAATCCAGCCAGAAAGCATAGGGAGAACTATCAGCCAGTAGAGGAAAAGCGGCGGCGGGGTCTACCGGGAAATTCAGGGCACGACAGGTTAGAGAAGTCACCGACTCATTGTAACGGGGTAGGCAGGGGTTTTACCTGCGCAAGCCTGGCTCGAGGCTGACGCCCAAGGGTGGCTTGCGCAGGTAAAACCGCAGCTACCCGCCATCAAGCTAGCGAACCTGCGGGGTTTCGCCGTTTTCTGAGACCATGGGTTTCTCGGCGTCCTGCCAGGCACCCATACCGCCGATAACGTTGATGGCATCGAAGCCGTACTGGGTCAGGTAGGCTGCGGCGCGCAAGGAGCGGCCACCAGCGCGGCAGATGACGTAGACGTCCTCATCGAGGGGAACTTCGCCGTAGCGCTCGGGCACCTCACCCAGGGGAATGTGCTGGGCGCCTTCGATATGGCCTTCTACCCACTCGTAATCTTCGCGCACGTCCAGAATTTTGGCCCCTGCGGGGATTTCATCGACGGTGACCTGACGTAGATCCTCGTTCATAGCGTTGCCTTTCGGTTGGTTATTTCGCCCCTTACTCTAGCCCTAGATAGCTCTGCATGGCTAGCCGTTTCACCCAACGCCAACAGGTACGGACCCTACCTTTGCATCTTTAAATATATGCACTCTGAAGTTTAAATATGCTAAGTAACAGGAGTATTGTTGAGGCTGGTTTCAGAAGCAGCTCCACCTGAAACGCACCGCATTGGCATATTTTTTGGAAACGAGTTGATCTTGTCCTCACGTAAAGTAGAGGCACCAGCCCCCACTGGTTCCTCCAGTCCCATCCGCGAGTTTACGCTCCGCGCTGTTATCCTCGGTGGTCTTATCACCCTGGTCTTCACGGCTGCGAATGTCTACCTGGGCCTCAAAGTTGGCCTCACCTTCGCCACTTCTATTCCCGCTGCCGTTATCTCCATGGCAATTCTGCGCAATTTTAAGAACCACTCCATCATGGAGAACAACATTGTGCAGACCATCGCTTCGGCAGCCGGTACCCTTTCAGCAATTATCTTCGTTCTGCCCGGCCTGGTCATGATTGGCTGGTGGGCGGGCTTCCCCTACTGGACCACAGCATTTGTCTGCGCTATCGGCGGCGTCCTGGGCGTTACCTATTCCATCCCTCTACGCCGTGCACTGGTCACCGGCTCAGATTTGCCCTTCCCCGAGGGCGTAGCAGCAGCTGAGGTGCTCAAGGTCGGCAATGACCAGGGCTCTGCCGAAGAGAATCAGAAGGGCCTGCGCATGATTGTGTGGGGTTCACTGGCATCTGCTGGCTTCGCCGTCCTGACCTCGCTGAAGGCTGTAGCAGGCGGCTTCACCCAGTTCTTCCGCCTCGGCGCGGGTGGCACCATGATCAGTACCTCCTTCTCCCTGGCTCTGATCGGCGTTGGCCACCTGGTTGGCCTGGCCGTCGGTATCTCAATGATCGTTGGCCTGCTCATCTCCTACGGCGTGCTACTGCCCATGCGCACCTCAGGCCTGCTACCGGCGTCCGGCGATATCTCAGACGTTGTCTCCTCAACCTTCTCCCAGGACGTCCGCTTCATCGGTGCGGGTACCATGGCTGTTGCTGCGGTCTGGACCCTCGTCAAAATCATCGGCCCCATCGTTAAGGGCATCAAAGATTCTCTTGTTGCTTCACGCGCCCGCCAGGCTGGCCAGACCGTTGATATCACCGAGCGTGACATCCCCTTCTCCACCGTCGCCGGTGTAACCATTGGCGCCATGATCCCGGTCGGTCTGTTGCTCTGGCTCTTCGTCAAGGACACCGCCATTGCCCACCACACCGGAACCCTCATCGTTCTCTCCATCGTCTACGTGCTGCTTGTGGGTCTGATTGTAGCTTCTATCTGCGGCTACATGGCAGGTCTGATCGGCGCATCGAACTCACCCATTTCAGGTGTGGGCATCATCGTCGTCCTGTCTGCGGCCCTGCTCATCAAGACCGTCATCGGCAACGACGCAGACACCGCCTCCCTGGTCGCTTACACCCTCTTCACCGCTGCCGTGGTTTTCGGTATTGCCACGATTTCTAACGACAACCTGCAGGACCTCAAGACCGGTCAGCTCGTCGGCGCTACCCCCTGGAAGCAGCAGGTTGCCCTGATTGTCGGTGTTCTCTTCGGCTCTGCCATCATCCCGCCCGTTCTGCAGCTGCTCCTGACCGGTTTCGGTTTCGCTGGCTCCCCCGGTGCTGGTGAGGAGGCCCTTTCGGCGCCTCAGGCTGCCCTGCTCTCCAGCGTAGCCGAGGGTATCTTCGGCAACTCCCTCAACTGGGAACTGCTGGGCCTCGGCGCTATTATCGGCGTGGTTATTATTGCCATCAACGAGGTTCTGACCGCTACCACCAAGGGTAAGTACTCCTTGCCTGCCCTGGCTGTCGGTATGGGCATGTACCTGCCTATCGCTCTGACCCTCATCATTCCCGTTGGCGCCCTGCTGGGCTTCCTCTACAACCGCTGGGCTGCCAAGCAGCGTAACGCTGAGGGCGCCGAGCGCATGGGCGTGCTGGTAGCAACCGGCATGATCGTGGGCGAGTCACTGTGGGGCGTTATCAACGCCGGTATTATCGCAGCGGCGGGCAACCCCGATGTCCTGGGCATCTTCGGTGACCAGTGGGTTGAGGGTGGCGGCTATTACCTGGCTCCGGTCGTCTTCATCCTGATTATTTGGGCCCTCTACCGCAAGGCAAAGAAGGACGCCGTAACCTCCTAACTTTCTGCCCTTCGCCACTTCTTCTGAAAGGGGACCGCAGAACCAAAAAAGGACCGCATATTTCGCGGTCCTTTTTTGGTTCTGCGGTCCCCTTGCGGGGTAGGGACGGACGGACGCCCCAGGCTAGGTTCGCTAGTTCCCCTCCACCTCATCGACCAGGGCACGCAGGTCGTCGTGGCGCAGGTCGTCCTTGCGGAAGTGCTTGTTGCGGTAGCCAGAGCGACCCATCATGTGCCCCGAGATGGGGATGGTGAGCATCTGCAGAAGCAGGATAACCAGCAGTACGGGCAGGAGCGCCAAGGAACGGAAGTGGAAGGCCACAGCCAGCAGCATGAGAATCATGCCGAAAACCTGGGGCTTAGTGCCCGAGTGCAGGCGGGTGAGCAGGTCGGGGAAGCGCACCAGGCCAATAGCGGCACCCAGCGACATGAGGGCACCCAGAATCATGCAGATGATGGTCAGGGCATCGAAAACGGTATCAAGATTCACGGTTTACTCCCCCAGGTCCTTGCTCGCTCGCACGGGGTGGGCACCATCGTGCCCCTGCTTATCGGTGTCCTCTGCCAGCTCCCCGGGGGCGTACTTGCTGCCCTTCTTGCGGGAGCGGCGGCGGGGGCGTCCTTCATTCAGACGGGAAACCGGAGTGCTCTCGTCCGCCTTGGAGTTATCGGCGAAGCGGGCCACGGTCACCGACCCCACGAAGCCGATCATGGCCAGGGCCACCAGCAGAATCAGGAAGAACTGGCTGTCGGTATAAATCATGAGCACGCAGAGCGCGGCCGTGAGAATTGAGAGCAGCACGTCGCTGGCGAGCACACGGTCTAGCAGGGCAGGGCCCTTCCAGACGCGGTAGACGGTGCCCCAGGTGGCTAGGGTCAGAATCAGGCCGGTGGCCCAGATAGCCCAGGTCATGCGTGCTCCTTTCGGCTGGCTGCGCGGTCGGCTTCTTCGTCCTGTTTGAGGGCGTCGTATTCTTCGCGGCTGCCGGCGGCCTTGATAATCAGGTCTTCAAAGTAGGCCACCTGGCGGGTGAACCGCTCGATTTCCTCCGGGGTGGAGGTGTTGAGCACGTGGAAGTAGAGCACCGACAGGGAGCGATCCACTTCAACCACCACGGAGCCGGGAATCAGCGACATGGTGTGCGAAACGGCGGTCAGTAGCAGGTCAGAGCGGGTGCGTAGCTGTACGGCCACTACCGAGTTACGCAGGGGCGGACGGAAGGTGGCAGCTAGCCACATGACCTCAATCGATGCTTTGGCGATGTTCCAGAAGAGCTCCACCACAAACCTCGCCGCGTAGAAGATGTTGAAGCGGTTCGACAGGTAGAGGGTTGGCAGCCGGAAGACCGACATGGTCAGGGCCGCCAGCACCGCGCCGAAGGCGATGAAACGCAGGGAGAAGTCCTGCCAGAGGGCGCACCAGACAAAGACCAGCCAGAGGAAGGGCGGGATAGCGTGAATCAGGCTCTCGTGTGAGAGGTTGGGCTTTTTCACTGGTTCACCTCCTGGGAGTTGTTATCGACGATTTGCTGTTCGAGGTACTCGGCCCGGCTGGGGGCGTCGGGGCCAAAGACCGAGCTGATGTAGACGTCGGGGTTGAAGAGGTTGTCGGAGGCGTTATCTGCCAGCTGGAAGAGGGGGCCTGAGAAGAGGGTGATCAGCACACCCACCACGACCAGGGAGACGGTGGAGGCCATCATGGACGCCGGAATCGGCTTGGTCTCGTAATGGGCGGGGTCGTCGGAGTGCTCGGCCATGACCAGTTCGGGGGTGGGTTCTTCGGCTTCCTTGGCGGGGCGCCAGAAGGCCTTGTTCCAGACACGGGCCAGGGCCAGCAGGGTCAGCAGGGAGACCAGGACGCCCACGCCCGCGTTGATGTAGGCCAGGGCGCTACCGTTCTCTACGGACGCCTCGATAAAGCCGACCTTACCGATAAAGCCGGAGAAGGGCGGGATACCGCCGAGGTTGATGGCGGGAATGAAGTAGAGCAGGGCCAGGACGGGGGCAGTCTTCATCAGGCCGCCCAAACGGCGCACGTTGGTTGAGCCGGCCCGGCGTTCTACGAGGCCAACCACCATGAAGAGGCCGGTCTGAATCACGATGTGGTGGGCGATGTAGAAGACCACGGTGGTCAGACCCAGCTCGTTACCCAGCGAGATACCCCAGATCATGTAGCCGATGTGGCTAATCAGGATGAAGGAGAGCAGACGCTTGATATCGCCCTGGGCCAGGGCACCTAAGATGCCCACGAACAGGGTCAGACCTGCCACGACCCCCAGAAGCGTATCCAGGCGTCCTTCGGGGAAAAGCAGGGTTTCGGTACGGATAATCGCGTACACACCCACCTTGGTAAGCAAGCCCGCGAACACGGCGGTCACGGGCGCCGGGGCTGTGGGGTAGGAGTCAGGTAGCCAGAGGGAGAGCGGGAAGACCGCAGCCTTGATACCGAAAGCAATCAGCAGCATGAGGTGCAGCTGCATCTGGGTGCCCTCGGGCAGGGTACCCAGCTTCAGTGACAGGTCAGCCATATTGATGGTGCCCACCGAGGCATAGACAAAGCCGATAGCGGTGAGGAAGAGCATGGATGAGACAACCGAAACCACCACGTAGGTCACGCCCGCCCGGATACGCGGGGTGTTAGCGTTCATGGTGATCAGCACGTAGGAGGCCATGAGCAGGATCTCAAAGCCCACGTAGAGGTTGAAGAGATCTCCCGCCAAGAAGGCGTTAGAGACGCCCGCCAGCAGCAGCAGGTAGGTGGGGTAGAAGACCGAGATGGGTACTTCGTCGTCCTCGTCCTGCAGGTTCTGACCGGTGGCAAAGACCAGCACCGCCAGGGAGATGGTCGAGGAGACCACCAGCATGAGGGCTGAGAGCTGGTCAACCACCATGGTGATACCGAAGGGGGCCTCCCAACCTGCCAGGTGCACGGTCTGGGGCGTTGCGTCCCACACTGCGGCCAGCAGTAGACCCTCAAACACCAGGGTAATAGCTACCGCGGCGAAGGCAATGACGCGCTGCACGCTGTCCTTCTTCGAAATGAAGGTAATGGCGGCGGCCAGGAAGAGAATGATGATGCAGAGGGGGGCGAGCTGGGCAATATCCACGGGCTAGTCCCCCTTCCTTGACACGGTCTGTTGGGCGCTTGTCTGGCTAATTTTCTTCTTCTCTTCTGCTTCGTTGAACTCTTTTTCGCGGGTCGCTTCGTCGGCGTCGAATTCAGAAGAATCGAACTCGGCGGCGGCGTCTTCTTCCTTATCGAAGGCGTCCTGCTCCGCCACGCGAATATCTTCGGCGTCGTCGGTAATTTCATCGGCCTTAGAGAGCAGCCAGGAGCGGTAGATAATACCCAGAATCAGGGCGGTCACCGCGCAGGAGATCACGATAGCGGTCAGAATCAGGGCCTGCGGGAGCGGGTCGGAGTAGTCTTCAGCGGCAATGTCTTTGCTGTAGAAGGGGGCCAGACCCGCAGGGCCGCCCGCGTGCAGAATCAGGATGTTGGTCGCGTTGGTCATGAGCATGAGGCCCAGGAGCACGCGGGTCATGGAGCGGTCAAGAATGAGGTAGACCCCCACGGCGTAAAGCACGCCCATGACCAGGATCAGACTGAGGTCAATAATCATGGTTTATGCCTTTCGTGCCTTGTCGCGGGCCTGCTTTTCTTTCTTACGGCGCTCGGCAACCAGCTTGAGGTCGATGCGTTCACCCAGGCTGCGCAGGATGTCGAGCACCAGACCGACGACCAGCAGGTAGACGCCGATATCGAAGATGGTGGCGGTGACGAAGTGGACGTCGCCAAAGACCGGCAGCCAGAAGTCCAGCACGTAGCTGGAGAAGATGGGGTCGCCCCATAGGGCCGGAGCCAGGGCGTAGAGGGTGGCAATGCCCAGGCCAGCGCCCAGGAAGGTGCCGGCGGAGAAGGGGGACGCCGCCCGCAGCTCCGCGCCGCCACCGGCCAGGTAGCGCACGGCGAAGGCCAGGCCCACCATCAGGCCGCCTGCGAAACCGCCGCCGGGCAGGTTGTGGCCGGCAATCAGCATGTAGAAGGAGACGATGATGAGGGTGTGGAAGAGCAGGCGGGTCATAACCTCCAGCAGAATCGAGCGGGACTCGGGGGGCAGGGTACGACCTGCCACGATGAAGGGGTCGCGCTCTACCGATGAGAACTGGCCGGCCACGCGCTGGGCCACAGTGATCTGGGTGCGCTTGGCGAAGGAGCTCTCGATTTTCTTCATGGCCTGGGTGTCGAGCCTGCGCGCGGACGCTGAGTCGGCGCGTCCTTCGATGAAGAGCAGGGAGGCAACGCCGGTAGCTGCCAGAGCCAGCACCGAGATTTCGCCGAAGGTGTCCCAGCCACGCATATCGACCAGGGTCACGTTGACCACGTTGTAGCCGTGGCCAATTTCGTAGGCCAGGCGGGGCATCTCGAGCGAGATGGGGTCGAGGGAGCGGGACGAGAAGGTGAACATGGCCAGGGCCATCATCAGGGCCGAGAAGCCCAGGGCGATGATGACGCGCAGGGTCTTATGGGCCCCGTCCTTGCCGTCCTTGGAACGGATGCGGGGAATCTGGCGGGGTAGCACACGCATAGCCAGCACGAAGGCCACCAGCACAATGGTTTCAACCAGCAGCTGGGTGGTCGCCAGGTCGGGGGCGCTGCGCAGGGCGAAGAGAATAGCCATGCCGTAGCCGGTCACCGAGACCATCATGATGGCCAAGAAGCGCTTGCGCACGAAGACCACGACCAGGGCCGCCACGATCATGACCACGGCGATAGCCCACTGGGCCGGGGACTCAGACACGCGCACGTTAGCCAGCGGCGGGGTTTCGTTGACGAAGAGGGCCGCGAAGGGCACCACCACCGCGGTAATCAGAATGACGCCCAGGTAGAAGCCCAGGGAGCCTCGCTGGGTCATACCGGTGACCCACACGGCCAGGCGATCCAGCGCGTCAATCACGTCGCGGTAGACGATAGATGCGCTGGGGGCCGAGGGCAGAATACCCTGCAGCTCTTCAATCTGCTTGCGGAAGATAAAGAGCAGGGCGCCGATGGCCATGATGACCAGGGAGGTCAGCAGGGCGGGGGTGACGCCGTGCCACAGGGCCAGGTGGAGCTCAAGTTCGGCGGCAGTTTCGGGGAATGCCTTCAGGAAGGGTTTGACGAAGAGGTGCACCGGCTCGGGGTAAAGGCCGTAGACAAGGGTCAGGACGGTCAGCACCGCCGGGGCAAAGAGGAAGGTAAAGGAGACCGGGTGGAAGGCCGTATCGGGGCTGAGCTTCTGGCCGCGGCGGTTGCGGGCCAGGGCCCGGGTGTTGATATCGATATCGCCGTTGTCGACCTCTTCGAAGTCTGCAGTGCCCTTTTCTACGCGGCAGTACTTGACGCCTTCCTTGTGCATGTAGGCGTAAGGCTTGACGGCAAAGGCACCCCAGACAAAGCGGGCTGAGTAGGCGAAAGTGAGAATAGAGCCCAGGACGATGGCGATCAGGGTGGTTGCCCCCTGCCAGCCGGTGGTGTGGGAGAGGTAGGTTTCGAGTACCGCTTCCTTGGCCACAAAGCCGGCCAGGGGCGGAATACCCGCCATGGAGGCCGCTGAGATGGTGGCGACGGTAGCCAGCTTAGGGGCGCGGCGGTAGATACCCGAGAGCTTGTGGATGTCGCGGGTGCCGGACTGGTGGTCGATAATACCGACCGAGAGGAAGAGGGTTGCCTTGAACAGGGAGTGAGCCACCATGAGCGCCATAGCCGCGTAGATGGCGTCCGGAGTTCCCCCGGAGATCACCAGGGCCAGGAAGCCCAGCTGCGAGACGGTACCGTAGGCCAGAATTAGCTTGAGGTCGGTCTGCTTGAGGGCGGCCCAGCCGCCGAACACCATGGTGAAGGCGCCGAAGATAATCAGGACGTTCTGCCAGATTGCCACCTCGCCGTAGCCGGGAGCCAGGCGCAGCAGAATGTAGATACCGGCCTTGACCATCGCCGCCGCGTGCAGGTAGGCAGAAACGGGTGTGGGAGCAGCCATAGCCCCGGGTAGCCAGAAGTGCAGAGGGAAGATAGCTGACTTAGAGAGCGCACCGCAGAGAATCAGAACGAGGGCAGCGGAGAGAAGACCGTAGCTGAGGGGGCCGTGACCACCCTGGGCGGCGGCAAGGACGCTCGGGCCCCGCTCCACGAGTTCGGCCAGAGAGTAGGTGCCCAGGCTGTAGCCCAGCATGACGATACCGACCAGCATGGCCAGGCCACCAGCGGTGGTGACCGTGAGGGCCTGCAGGGCGGAACGGCGGGCTGAGAGGCGGTGGCGGGAATAGCCGATGAGCAGGTAGGAGAGAATGGTGGTGATTTCCCAGAAGATGAACAAGAGAATGAAGTCATCTGCGGTAATCAGACCGAACATAGCACCGGCAAAGCCGAAGAGGTAGGCCGCGAACTGGCCGTTATCGCCGGTGGAGTGCTTGAAGTAGCTGGCGCAGTAGAAAAGCACCAGGGAGCCTACACCCAGGACCAGCAGGCTCATGACCCACGAGAGGGTGTCCATGCGGAAGGTGAGCGCCATGTCCAGCTCGGGAATCCACTGGTAGCTCTCGCTCCAGGGAGTGCCGCCAAGAATCTGGCCGGTTTTAGTCAGCACCAGGGCGAGCACGGCAGCTGGAATAGCGGCCAGCAGGTAGAAGGTTGAGGTGCCCATGCGGCGGTAAAGCCAGGGGGTCACTATGGACACAAGCAGGAAAAGCGCAAGAACTGTGGTCACGTATCGGCCCTTAGGGTCGGCGGCGGTAGGAGCCGTCACCCGCGGGGCAAGGACGGCAAGACTCTCTCCTTTTAAAGAGTAGGCATACTTAGTTTACCTGTCGATGACCCCGGTCTCATAGAGCCTGTAATATTTCATTTATTTCTGTGCGGTTCGCACGGTGCAAACCCTGATACATATTTTGAGTTGGTCTGCGCTACGCAGAATCTCAGCCAACATCACACATACCCGCTGAAACCACAGCCGTCCGCGCACCTCTTCCACGGCGTAAAATAAGGACGATTTACCCACACACTGCGAAAGCATCTCATGTCTAACGGTTCCCAGCCCGAAAAGGGCTCCCAGCTTGGCCTCGCCTGGTCCCTGCACGGCGACGGCAAGAACATCACCCCCGGCGGGGTCGTCCGCCCCCTCGAACGCCTCACCTGGGGCCGCACCATCGGCATCGGCGCCCAACACGTCGTTGCCATGTTCGGTGCGACCTTCCTGGTGCCCCTGCTGACCGGCTTCCCACCGGCCACCACCCTCTTCTTCTCGGGTATCGGCACCATGCTCTTCCTGCTGATCACCGCAGGACGCGTGCCCTCCTACCTGGGGTCGTCCTTCGCCTTCATCGCACCCCTGGCAGCGGCCACCAACCAGTACGGACCCGGCGGCGCCCTGGGCGGTATCGTCATGGCAGGTGTCTCCCTGTTCATTGTTGGCCTGATTGTTCAGGTCGCCGGAACCGGCTGGCTAACCAAGCTCATGCCCCCGGTCGTCACCGGCTCCATCGTGGCGCTGATTGGCTTCAACCTGGCACCGTCCGCCAAGAACAACTTCATGGAAGCGCCCGTTACCGCCCTGGTAACCCTGAGCTCCATCATCCTGATTTCTGTACTCTTCAAGGGCATGATTGGCCGCTTGTCGATCCTGCTGGGCGTTATTATCGGCTACATCACCGCCGTACTGCGCGGCGAGGTTGACTTCACCACCATCGAAAAGACCTGGGCTGAGCAGGGCCTCATTGGCCTGCCCCACTTCCAGCACCCCGAATTCCACTGGAACCTGGCCGGCCTCTTCATTCCCGTCATTCTGGTGCTGGTTGCTGAGAACATCGGTCACGTGAAGTCCGTTGCCCTCATGACCGGGGATAATCTCGACAAGTACTCCGGCCGCGCCCTCATGGCGGACGGCCTTGCCACCACCCTAGCCGGTACCGGCGGCGGTTCGGGTACCACCACCTACGCCGAAAACATCGGTGTTATGGCGGCAACCAAGGTCTACTCCACCGCCGCCTATTGGGTCGCTGCGATTTTCGCCGTCCTGCTCTCGATCTTCCCAGTTTTTGGTGCCGCTGTGGCGTCTGTGCCTGCCGGTGTGCTGGGCGGCGCTGCCACCGTACTGTACGGCATGATTGGCATGCTGGGTGTGCGTATCTGGGTTGAGAACCGCGTGGACTTCTCAAACCAGGTCAACCTGACCGCCGCGTCTGTGGCCCTGATTGTGGGTATTGCTGACTACACCTGGGATATTGGCGACCTACAGTTCGCCGGTATTGCCCTGGGTACTGCCGCAACCCTGGTGGTTTACCACCTGATGGCGGCGCTCAATAAGGCTTCCAAGGCCCACCCCGAGCCGCTGACCCCGACCGAGGCTAAGGGAGACGTCCACTAGCCTCTCCCCTGCCCCGGAGCGCTTACAAGGGGACCAGATTTCCAAAAAGGGACCGCATATTATGCGGTCCCTTTTTGATTTTGCGGTCCCCTTGTTGCTGTTTAGGAAGCGAGGACGCCCGCGAGCAGGTCGCTGCGGTTGGTGACGATTCCGTCAACCCCCAGGGCTATCAGTTCCCGCATGGTGCGTTCATCGTCGATCGTCCACACGTGCACCTCCACTCCCGCGCGGCGGGCAGCTGCCAGCAGTTTACGGTCCACAATACGCAGGCGGCGGCCAGCTACCCGGTGATAGGCAGGGACCTGTACCGCATCAAAGGGCAGCATAAACTTGCCAGTTAGCGGCTTCAAAACACCCCACAGGCTAGGGTGTATGCGTGATAAGACATAAAAGAAAGTAAATGCGGGCTGTGAGGCGCTCAGGGGAATCTGCACCCCTAGATTCTGGGCCGCCCGTTGCGCCTGCCGCAGGCGGCGCTCCGAAAAGGACGCCAGTCGCACCCGTTCTACCGCACCGGCAGCTACCAGCACCCGCGCAACCTCGGCCGCCGAGCCGGCGTCCTTCAGGTCAATGTTGAAGCGGGTCTCGGGGAAGGCCTCGAGCATGTCGCGCAGGCGAGAAATCCGACCGCCGCCCACCAGGCTCAGGTCGCGCAGCTGATCCCAGGTCATCTCAGCCACCCGGCCCGGGCGGCCCACCAAACGATTGAGGGTGGGGTCGTGAAAGACCAGAACCTGGCCGTCCGCAGTGGTATTCACATCGGTCTCAAGCCAGTGCGCTCCGGCAGCCAGTGCACTGCGGAAGGCACCCTCGGTGTTTTCAGCCTGCCCTACAGCGAGCCCCCGGTGGGCATAAATCTGGGTACGGGCAGGTGAAGACGATGAAAATGCGTGTGAAGGCATAAGAACCAGTATATTACCGGTCAGTAACTTAGGCCTGGCGACCCTCGCGTTCAGTCAGCATGCGCTCGATAATCTGGGCAACGCCGTCCTCTTCAAACCCCGGGCAGATACGCCCCACCCGGTCTTTGAGTTCCGGCAGGCCCGAGGCCATCACATAGCCGTGGCCCGCCCAGTCCAGCATCTCAAAGTCATTGGGCATATCACCAAAAGCCGCCACCTCATCGGGGGCAATGCCCAGCGAAGCTGCGAAGTCAGCCAGAACCCGACCCTTATTCAGCCCCCGCTGCGCAATTTCCACCAGGGGCTGGTAGGGGGCAGAGCGCGTTACAGATACCCGCTCCCCCACGATCTCTTGCACGCGGACCAGCAGGTCGGCAGGTACCGCGTCATCCCGGAACAGCAGGTACTTAACAACCTCAGCCTCGGGCACCAGTATCTCTTCCAGCCGCCCCTCAACCACCTTGCTGGTATCTTCCTGCACGTGCGGGTCATAGGTTCCCTGCACGTAGACATGCTCCAGGGTCTCCGCGATATAGAGAGCTCCCGGGAAAGCCTGCTCCAACTCGGCGTGCAGGGCCAAAGTTTCAGCCCCGCTGATAGTACGGGTGGCAACCACCTGCAAACGGGCAATATCGAACGTCACCGCACCGTTAGAGCAGAAGGCAAAAGAGTTCTCGCCGTTCCACTCCTCGCCCAGCTGCTCCAGCACGGGAGCCAACCAGCGCAAGGGGCGGCCGGTCACAAAGACGATACGGACGCCAGCATCCGCCGCCGCGTGCAGGGCCTGCAGGGTGCGGGGGCGGAACCTGAAATCACTCCCGATGAGGGTGCCGTCCAGGTCGCTGGCAATCAGTTTAATCATGCTTTACATTCTAGAGGCTTGCTAGAAAGATTCCGCAGACTCACGCTCGCTGCCGACCCTCTCGCTGGTTCGCTGACGCTCACAAGCGATTCACGCCAGCCGCCGAGCCAGCAGCTTCGCTGTGAGTCTGCTTCATCTATCTTTAGGCAAGCCCTCTAGTTCTCTTCTTCGTAGGTCGCCGTTAAGAAGGCTCGGGCGACGCCGTGGAAGAAGAGGTTGAAGTTGACCACGGCGGGGCTGGCGTTTTCGTCGATGTCGAGTTTTTCCACGTCAACGGCGGTGACGCAGAAGATGTAGCGGTGGGGGCCATGGCCAGCGGGTGGGGCTGCGCCGACGAAACCGCGGGTACCGCCGTCGTTGAGATGCCCCAGGGCCCCTTCGGGCAGGTTTTCGGCGGCGCCGGTGGCCAGTTCGGTGACCGAGGCGGGGATGTTAGAGACCGCCCAGTGCCAGAAGCCTGAGGGGGTGGGGGCGTCCGGGTCAAAGCAGGTCACCACAAAGGACTTGGTTTCTGCGGGGAAGCCGCTCCAGGAGAGCTGGGGCGAGACGTCCTCACCGCCTGCTCCCATGATGCCGGAGACCTGGGCGCGGGGCAGGGTCTCGCCTTCGCTGATATCGGCGGACGTCAGCGTAAAGGTGGGTAGGTCGGGCAGGTCTGCGTAGGGGTCGCGGTTGAGCATGGGGGCTTCATCCTCCTTGATTGGCTGTGACCATGTACTACCCAGTCTACTGACTATCACCCCTGCCGAAAAGGGACCTGAAAATCAAAAAAGGACCGCGTATTATGCGGTCCTTTTGAAGTTATGCGGTCCCCTCGGAGTAGAGAACGGCATTCAGTTCCTCACGGGTGGGCGGGTTCGCACCCGCGCGAGAGACGGTGATGCCGGCAGCAACCGCTGCGAAAGCCAGGATCTCCTTGAGGTCGTCCTTGCTCAATAGCTCAATAGCGGCGCGGGCGCCCTTGCCCTTGATGTCGCGGTCAAGCAGAGCCGCGATGAGGGCTGCCATGAGGGAGTCACCTGCACCCACGGTATCGGCAACCTCTACCCGGTAGGCGGGCAGGGCGATGCCGTCGGGCGAGGTCTTGCGGGTGATAGCCCAGGGGCCCATCTCGCCTCGGGTTACAACCACCAGGGAGGCCCCCAGCTCCAGCCAGGCCCGAGCTGATTCTTCCAGGGTGCGGTTGGGGTAGAGCCACAGAAGGTCCTCGTCAGAAGCCTTCACCACGTCCGAGTGACGCACGATGCTCTCAGCCCAGGCGCGCGCTTCTGCAGCGTCGGGCACGATGGAGGGGCGGCAGTTGGGGTCGTAAGAAATCAGGGCGTGGGGGGCTGCCTGCTTGACGGTGTTGAGCACAGCGGACGCACCGGGCTCTAGCATGGCACCGATAGACCCCACGTGCACTGCGGTGGCGTTCTTGCCCACCTCGTCGAGCGCCGCCTGGGCAGCGTCGAGTGACCAGTCGATATCGAACTCGTACTCAGCGGCGCCGGTTTCGCCAATAGTTGCCTGGGCAACGGAGGTCTTTTTGGCGTCAGCACCGACAGGGAGCAGGACGCCCGAGGCGCGCAGGTGCGCGTCGATAAGTTCACCGTAGGCGTCCTTGCCGTAGCGGCCAATGAACTGGGCCTCGTGGCCCAGACGGGAGACGCCAACGGCAACGTTCATGGGGGAACCGCCGGGGTGGGCGTGGGATTCGGCGCCGGGGCGCTGGACAACATCTACGAGGGCTTCGCCAATGACAGTGAGCATGCCCTTATTTTACCGGTTGTGGCCCTGACCTCAGATAAGTTTCGCGTCACAAACTCCACATGTGAGACAACAAACTATAAACTTAGGTCTGTAGTGCCCACCAGCTCGTCGTGCCCGTGCATGAATCGGGGTGTGGGCCGCCAGTCACCAGCTACCAGCGCACCGCCGCGCTGCTAACCGATGAGTTCAATGACGCTACTCATCGAGGAAGAGGTCACACCATGACTATTTCTGCCGACAACGCTCACGAGCAGTGGCTTGCCTCTGAGGCTGAAGCCGAAGCTATGATCCCCCTGATTGGCAAGCTGAATCGAGAGAACAATGTGGTTGTCTCTATTCACGGCCACAGCCTGATCAACAAGTCTGTTATCCAGATTTTGAAGGCCCACCGTTTTGCCCGTCAGATTGATGACGTTGAGCTGAACCCGGCTGATTCCCTGAAGATCCTTGAAATTGTGAGCACCCTTGACCTGGGTGCCTGCTCGCTGGGTCTGGCCAGCCTGCAGCGCAAGTTTGAGGCTTCTGGCGCCGGTGATCTTGAGGCCTGGCTGAAGGAAGAACTGGCTCCCGTTGTCGGCAAGAAGGGCCAGATTGAAGCTGCCTCGCAGGACGTCGTGCTCTACGGCTTCGGTCGTATCGGCCGCCTGCTGGCTCGTATCCTGCTGGAGCGCTCCACCGGCGCCGGCCCCAAGCTCCGCGCGGTTGTTGTTCGTAAGAACACCGACAACGACCTCTACAAGCGCGCCTCCCTGCTGCGCCGCGACTCCGTCCACGGCGCTTTCAAGGGCACCATCCGCGTGGACGAAGAGAACTCCACCATCATCGCCAACGGCACCCCCATCAAGTTCATCTACGCCTCTGACCCGGCCGAAGTCGACTACACCGCCCACGGCATTGAGAACGCTATCGTGGTCGATAACACCGGCCGCTGGCGCGACAAGGACGGCCTCTCCCGCCACCTACAGGCCAAGGGGGCAGCGCGCGTCCTGCTCACCGCTCCCGGCAAGGGCGTAAAGAACATCGTCTGCGGCGTCAACGACGACATCATCGAAGATAGCGACACAGTACTGTCAGCGGCCTCCTGCACCACCAACGCCATCACCCCCGTACTGGCCGTCATGGACGAGGTCTTCGGGGTCAAGCGTGGCCACGTTGAGACCGTCCACTCCTTCACTAACGACCAGAACCTGATTGATAACTTCCACAAGGGAGATCGCCGCGGCCGCTCCGCTGCCCTGAACATGGTCATTACCGAGACCGGCGCCGCTAAGGCAGTGTCTAAGGCCCTGCCCCAGCTGGAGGGCAAGCTGACCGGTAACGCCATCCGCGTTCCCACCCCCGATGTGTCTATGGCTATTTTGAGCCTTCAGCTTGAGAAGCCCGTCGGCTCTAAGGAAGAGCTCAACAACCTGCTGCGCGAGCGCTCCCTGCGCTCCAACCTGCGCCGCCAGATTGACTACACCGACTCACACGAGGTCGTGTCAACCGACTTCGTGGGCTCCCGCGCCGCCGGTGTAGTGGACGGTCTGGCCACCATCACCTCCGGTGACGATAACGCCATTCTCTACGTCTGGTACGACAACGAGTTCGGCTACTCCTGCCAGGTAATTCGCGTGCTTGAGACCATGATCGGCGGCAAGCTGCAGAGCTTCCCCGCAGCGATCTAAGAGCGCGGACGCCCGCCGTACGTTCGGAGGGGGCAGGGGCATAGGCTACGAGCCAGCTGGCTCGGGGCTGGCGTGAATCGTGACGAGCCGCCAGGCGAGGAGCGAGAGGGTCGCTGGCGGTAGCCTATGCCCCTGCCCTTTTTGCAGCACGGTGTTGAGTTACGATTTACGCGAAGTTCTCGCTCACCCAGTCCCCCGCGGCGGTGGCGGGGGCTGCTTTTTCGGCGCCGGAGACGCGCGTGTTCAGCTCAATCAGGGTCTCGGTGGTGAGCAGGGCAGATACCTCGTCGAGGACGCGGGCGGCTGCTACCGAGACCTGGCGGGTGTTGATAACGGGTAGTACCTGCTGGGCCAGGATCATGTTTTTGGGGTCTTCAAGCACCACGAAGTTGTTGGCAGTGATGGCGGGGTCGGTGGAGAAGAGGTCCACGATGTCGACGGTGCCGTCGGCCAGGGCTGAGACGGTGAGCGGGCCGCCGCCGTCGTTGATGGGTTCGAAGGACGCCGGGGTGAAGCTGTAGAGGCGCTCTAGGCCGGGCAGGCCGTAGGCTCTTTCCGCGAATTCCGGGGGTGCTCCTAGGCTGAGCTGGCCGCTGAGGGCGGTGAGGTCGTCGAGGCTGGTCAGACCGTGTTCTTCGGCGGTAGCGGCGGTGACGACCAGGGAGTCCTTGTTCTCTGCCTGCGAGGCTGCCAGAACGCCCAGCTCGTCGGGCAGGGCGGCGGGGAGGGCCTGCACGATGTCTTGGGAGGTGACGGCTGTAGTCTCTGCGTCGAAGTAGAGCAGGAGGTTGCCGGAGTAGTCGGGCACCACCGAGACGGTGCCCTCGCGGAGGGCCCCTAGGTAGGCTTCGCGGGCGCCAATGGCGGGGCTGGTGGTGGCGTCTAGGCCGCGGGCTCGCAGGGCTGCGGCGTAGATTTCGGCGATAATTTGTGATTCGGTGAAGTCGGCTGAGCCTACGGTAATGGTGCCGGTGGTGCTCCCGCTGCCAAAGGCGGTGGAGCCGTCAAGGCCGCAGGCGGAAAGGCCTAGAGCCCCGGCGGCGAGTCCTGCCCCGGTGAAGAGGGAGCGTCGGGTGAGGCGGGGTGATGTCATGGGTGTTTACCTTAGTCCGGGGTAGGTGAGGGCTCTTTGTACAAGGGCAAGTAGAGCATCGACGATGAGGGCGAGGGCTGCAACGAGTAGGACGGCCGCGACCATGCGGGTGTAGTCGCGCACCGCCAGCCCATCGATGAGGTAGCGCCCCAGCCCGCCAAGGTTGATGTAGGCAACCACGGTGACGGTTGCGATAATTTGCAGCACCGCGTTACGGATGCCACCGAAAATGAGGGGCAGGGCCACGGGAATTTCTACCCGGGTGAGCACCTGCCAGCCGGTCATACCCTGGGCGCGGGCGGCGTCCTTAATAACGGGATCTACAGCCGCGATACCGGCGTAGGTGCCCGCCAGGAGCGGGGCGATCGCCAGTATGACGAGGGCAAGCGCAGGGGCGGTCAACCCC
This sequence comes from Rothia nasimurium, assembly GCF_928381415.1. Classification (GTDB taxonomy): domain Bacteria; phylum Actinomycetota; class Actinomycetes; order Actinomycetales; family Micrococcaceae; genus Rothia; species Rothia nasimurium_H. The sequence goes on along the minus strand of NZ_CAKMSF010000001.1, from coordinate 227,301 downwards.
AGTCCCAGCCAGAGAGCGAAGAGAGTGAGCAGGCCCAGGGTGGGCAGGGCTCGCAGGGCACCGGTAAGAGCGACGACCAGGTTCTGCCCCTTGCCGGTATGCCCCACCCAGGCACCGAGCGGCAGGGCGATAGCCGCCGCGACCAGCAGCACCAGGCCGGAGTAGGCCAGGTGCTCGCCAAGACGCTGCCAGATACCGCCGGTGCCCACCCAGGCGCCGGGGGCGGTGAACCAGGCCCAGACGTCCTGAAAAATCATGGGTTCCTCCAACGGGTGAGCGCGGCGCCGACCAGGGCCAGCAGGCGGTCGAGCACGAGGGCAAGGACGAGGGTGAGCAGGATTCCGGTGATGATTTCAGCCGGTAGGTCCCGGCGCAGGCCGTCGGTGAAGAGGGTGCCGAGGGACTGGATGCCAATAACAGCGCCCACCGACACCATAGAAATATTCGAGACCAGGGCAACGCGTAAACCGGCGATCATGACGGGTAGCGACAGGGGTAGCTCAACCTGCCAGAAGCGGCGCAGCGGGGTGTAGCCCACGGCTGTGGCAGCTTCGAGGGTGATGGGTGAGACCGATTCGAAGGCATCCACGGCGCTGCGCACCATCATGGCTACCACGTAGATAGTCAGCGCCACGTAGACGTTGAGCGGGGAAGTAATGGAGGTGCCCAGCACCAGGGGCATGAGCACGAAAAGCGCTAGTGAGGGCACGGTGTAGAGCAGGGCAGCGCCGTTGACGACCGCCCCTTTACGCACCCGGCCGGCGGTTGTGTAGGCCTCGGTGGAGCGCCCGTCTGCCCGCCGTCCCAGCGCCAGGCGGGCCAGTGGCAGGGCAAGGACGAAGCCCACCAGCACAGGTATGACCGATTGCGCCAGGTGCAGGGCGGTGAGCTGCCCGATATAGGGCAGGTTGGCTAGAAACCAGTTCATGCGGACGCCCCGCTACCGGGGGTCTCGTCGGTGGACTCTCGACCCCTGTCGGCCCCGTTAGGACGGGCCCAGGGGGCTTCCAGGCCGTAGCGCAGGTAGCGCTCCTGCCGGGTTGCTTCGAGCACGTTATCGGCCTCCAGCAGGCCCAGGGCCAGGCCCTGCTCGTCCACCGCCACACCCCAGCCGGAGGGAGAAGAGAGTACCGAATCCAGGGCATCACGCAGGGTTCCACCCTGCACGAAGAGGGAACCACCGGGCAGGTGCCTGCCGCCGGTGACCCAGCCGTCGGGGCGTCCGTCCGCTAGTCTCAGCTGCCAGCCCTCGGCCTCAGCGGCCTGCAGGGGGCGGACGGCCACGTTCCCCGCCCCGGCAAAGGTCAGGCGGCGCATGCCGCGGTCGCGCCCCACAAAAGAAGCAACGTAATCACAGGCCGGGGCCCGCAAAATCTCTTCGGGAGTGCCGAACTGGGCGATAGTACCGCCGGGGGCAAAGACGGCGATGTAGTCCCCCAGGAGCACAGCCTCATCGATATCGTGGGTAACGAAGACGATGGTGCGCTGGAGCTTCTGCTGCAGGTCGAGAAGACTCTGTTGCAGGTCAGCCCGCACCACGGGGTCGATGGCGCTAAAGGGCTCGTCCATGAGCAAAATATCTGATTGCCCCGCCAGGGCTCTAGCCACGCCCACTCGCTGGGCCTGGCCACCCGATAGCTGGGCCGGGTACTTACTGGCAGATGCGCGGTCCAGGCCCACCGTGTCGAGAAGTTCTAGGGCCTCGGCACGGGCCTGCTTCTTAGACACCCCTTTGAGACGGGGCACGGTAGTGATGTTATCGAGCACGCTCTGGTGGGGCATGAGCCCCGCCTGCTGCAGCACATAACCCATAGAGCGGCGCAGCTCGTGGGCTGGTCGAGAAGTGTTGGCTTCTCCCCGCACCAGAATCTCCCCGCCGGTATGTTCTACCATGCGGTTAATCATGCGCAGGGAGGTCGTTTTACCGCAGCCCGAGGGGCCCACAAAAACCGTGATGCTCCCCCGAGGAATACTGAGGTTAAGGTTGTCTACTACCACCGTGTCACCGTATTTCTTGGTGACAGACCGGAATTCAATAGCGGGGGCCGCTGCCATACATGCTCTTTCGTTTGAGGTGGGGCGGGTTTTGCTTCAGCAACCTAACGCCCACGAATCCCAGCCTATTCCAGGCAGTTCTTAAACAGCAAGTACCCTGTCATAAATGCAGATGCCCTGCTTAAAGTGACAGGCATCTGCACTTTTAAGGGGGCAGGTGGGTTGCTAGGCTAGTGACATGAAAATTGCTACCTGGAACGTGAACTCTATCCGTGCCCGCGCTGACCGCGTGGAAGACTGGCTAGAGCGCAGCGACGTAGACGTCCTAGCTATCCAAGAAACCAAGGCCACCGACGAGACCTTCCCCTACGAGATTTTTGAGTACTCGGGCTATGAGGTGGCCCATTTTGGGCTGTCACAGTGGAACGGGGTGGCGCTGGCCTCCCGGGTGGGGCTTGAGGACATTCAGCGCACCTTCACCAACCAGCCGGCTTTTGGCAAGCCGGGTGAGGACGCCGTCGTTGAGGCCCGCGCAATCGGGGCCACCTGCGGCGGGGTTCGGGTCTGGAGCCTCTACGTGCCCAACGGTCGCGGTATCGATGACCCACATATGCCCTATAAGCTGGCCTGGCTTGAGGAGCTCCGCAAGGACGCCGCCAGCTGGCTAGCGCAGGACCCCGCAGCCCAGTTTGCCCTGGTGGGAGACTTTAATATTGCCCCGCTCGATGAGGATGTATGGGATATCGACTTCTTTAGGGAAAACCAGATGACTCACGTGACCGAGCCTGAGCGGGCGGCCTTTAGGGCTTTTCTTAAAGAGCCTTTGGGGCTGGTTGATGTGGCTCGTGAGCATACCACCGTGCCCTACACCTACTGGGACTACACCAAGCTACGCTTCCCCAAGAACGAGGGGATGCGCATTGATTTTCAGCTCTACTCCCCCGTGCTGGCCCAGCGGGTTGTGGGCGCCGAAATTGACCCCGAAGAACGTAAGGGCAAGGGCGCTTCAGACCACGCCCCGGTGATTGTTGAGATTAACTAAAAACAGCCCCGGCCTATGAACCCACAGGCTGGGGCTGTTTTTTGTTTTAAAACAAAAAACCCACTCTCATGTAGAAGCCTAGAGAGTGGATTTCGTGGCTCCGACCGGCGTCGATCCGGTGACCTTACGATTTTCAGTCGCACGCTCTACCAACTGAGCTACAGAGCCAGGCATACCCTTAGATATGCCACAACCGCGTCTTCCCACAAGTGAGAACTTACGCGGTCGGAGCGACCCCGACGGGACTTGAACCCGCGACCTCCGGCGTGACAGGCCGGCGCGCTAACCAACTGCGCTACGGGGCCATACGCAAGAACCGAAGTTCTTACATGGCCGTGAAACCAAAGGTTTCACAGTACCCCCAACGGGATTTGAACCCGTGTTACCGCCGTGAAAGGGCGGCGTCCTAGGCCGCTAGACGATAGGGGCTAGTTCGCTGTATCGTGACCGGCTTTGTTTCCTCAGCCCGTCGCTCGAACAAGTAATACATTACGCGAGTTCAAACAGGCGCGCAAATCGAAAACTGCCCATTCGGGACATTTTGGGTCAAAAGCTGGGTGCCCTGCACCACAAAATTCACGCAAAAGTAACCGGCAATACACATAAACAACCTAGCCAGAACCGATATTGCCGCATCAAGCGTCCGTACCAAAAATTTTTTGAACTTTTTTAAAAAAGACGGCAGGATAGCGCCGTCGGAGCCCTTTTCAGCCTGAAAAGGAGCTTCGGCGGGAGCTATCCTGCCTTGTCTTACAACCAGCCTACTCCTTGCGAGAGAAGCTGACTAGAGTGCTTTTACGTTTTGGCTAGCCCCAGGTAACGCCGGCATCGGGGGCCTGATCGATGCGGGGGTCATCGAGCTGGGGAACAATCATGACCGGCACCTGAGTGTTGTGCAGGATGCCCTGGGAGGTGGAGCCCAACAACATACCGGCGATACCGCCACGGCCACGGGTACCGACCACAATCAGGTCAGCTGCCTTACCCGCCTCTAGCAGTACCTGAACGGGTGAGCCGTCAATGAGCTTGAATTCGATTTCCAGGTTGGGGAAGTAGCCGCGAATCCATTCAGCGGCCTTGCGCTGCAAATCAGCAATTTCGCGGTAGAGGGCCTCAAAGTCCACAGCGGCAGGCACCCAGTTGAGCGCACCGGTGTAGGGAGCCAGGGCGTTGACCAGGGTGAGCTTGACGCCGCGGCGGGAAGCTTCGTCGGCTGCCTGCATCATGGCCAGGCGGGCCTCGTCGGAGCCGTCCGAACCAACAACCACAGACTGGCCGCCGCCCAGAATGCCGGGGTCAGCTTCAATCTTCTCGGCATAGGACTGGGGAACTGCCACGGTGGGGCAGTGAGAGTGGGCAGGCAGGGAGGTAGAAACAGTGCCCAGCAGGCGTCCCAGGAAGCCGCCGTGAGAGCGGGAACCTACCACCATCAGCTCAGCCTTCTTGGAGAGTTCCAGGAGGACGGCGGTAGCGTCGCCGGTCTCGACCGTAGCGCGAAGTTCAACGCTGGTTTCGCCCACGCGGGAGTGAGCTTCGTCGAGAATCTGGGCCACACCGTCGGTCAGGGCCTGCTCGTCAACCATGGAGTAGCCTGCGTCGAAACCGGTACCGGTGAAGACGGGCAGGGAGTAGGCAGTGACCATGCGGACGGGCACCTTGCGGACTTCAGCCTCGTGTACGGCCCAGCGCAGGGCACCGTAGCTCTGTTCGGAACCGTCGATACCGACGATGATTTCGCCGGCTGCGTTGGCCACTTCTGCGATGTCGTTGCGGGCAGCTACTGCTTTTTCACCGAAGGTGAGAGCGTGTTCGGTCATGGTCATCTCCTTAGATTCATGATGACCCCGCTCTGCCAGCCGGGTTGCCGGCGCTGCTGCCGGGGCCTACTTCTAGTTTAGTCCTCCCCTCGTGAGCAGCGTGACTTATTTCGCCTCATTACCGCACTTATTCATTTTTGAACTACGCGGCGCGAGGACGCCGCACCCCACTCCCCTGCCGCTGGGCAGGGGAGTGGGGTGGCGGCGTCCTTGCGCCAACGAGCGTGCGTTATATCGCTGAGCGTGCAGTAGCCATGCGCACGCTCGGCGATACGGCGCACGCTCGCTGAGAAACACCTAGCCCAGGGAGCTAAACACAGCGCCGGAGGCGGTCACCGTGAGTACGCCCTGTTCGGTGTACAGCACTGAGGCATCCCCTACCTGCTGCACCTCAGCCACCGGGAAGCCAAAGGCATCTACAGCGCCCTGGGCATTGAAGTAATCGCCCGCCGGGGTTCCGGACTCAACAAAATGGGCGCCGGTAGCCTCAGACCAGAAGACGTTACCGCTAGCCAAGCCCGGCTGGGCGAAGCTCTGACGCACGCCGCTGCCCACCGGCTGCTCATCGGTCACAGGAATCAGGTTGTACAGGGCAGAGCCGTCACCCACCGTCACCGCGCCAAAACGCCACAGGTCATAGATAGCACCGTGCACAGCATGGGTGCCCGTTACCTCGTTATAGAAAACAGCCCCGCGGGTAAAGTTCTGTCCCATAAAACCGGGGGCACCAGGAGTACCGGGAGCAATAAAACCCTCATCGGTGGGAGCACCCAGCCAGGCGTAATCTTCAGGAGCCCAGGGCAGGGTACCGGTGCTTGAGCTGGTGACCAGCGACGGCTGCTCCGCGGTACCGGCCTCGCTGGCCTGGGCGGGAGCAAGCCCCGTGAGCGTCAGCGCCCCGAGGGCGAGCGCAGCCGAACCGCAACGGGCAAAAATACGGAGTGAAGAGTTGTTCATGGTGTTGTACCTTCCTTTCTCCAGTACTTCCACCCCATCACAGCCGCCCTGGCCCGGGCAAGCGAAAACAGGCAGGTTGATCGAATTGTGAGCCAACTGTTACCAAGCTGTGACCGGCCGCCCAGACTCTCAGCCAGCGCCCACCTCTTCGTGGGAAAATAGGCATGTACGAGCAAGAATCGAGGTAGATTATGGCCGATACCCCGCAGACAAGCCCCTTGTGGAGCACCTGGGCCCGCCAACACACCACCCAGCCCACAGGCGTCCTTGCGCCCCGTTCGGTGCCTGAGCTGCAAAAGCAGGTTAAGGACGCCGCCGCGGCAGGTAGCCGAGTCAAGGTAGTGGGGCGGGGGCGCAGCGCGTCCGCCATTGGGCAGCCGGTCGGCACCATGCTGACCCTGGAGCACCTCACCGGCCTGGTGCGGGTGGACCCCGATAACCTCACCGCCACCTTCCTGGCGGGCACCACCGTGCGCGAGGCCAACCGCCTGCTGGGCCACTACAACCTGGCCTTCACCAACCTGGGGCGGCTCGACGAGCAGACCCTGGCCGGGGCAATTTCTACCGGCTTCCACGGCACCGGCCTGAGCTACGGTATCTTTGCCACCCAGGTTGCCGAGCTCAAACTGGTGGACGCCACCGGCACCTTACTCACCTGCTCGCCCCAGCAGAACCCGGAAATTTTCTCAGCGGCCCTCTGCGGCCTGGGCGCCCTGGGCATCATCGTAGAGCTGACCTTTAACGTGGTGCCCCAGTTCCGCCTGCACGCGGCTGAGCGCGGGCACACCTACGAGAGCATCGTGCACTCTTTTGAAGACCGCTCCCGCGGGGCTGACCACTACGAATTTAGCTGGTTTCCGGGCTCCGGCGAGGTGCGCACCCGCAGACTCACCCGCCTGGCCCTGCTCACCGACGGCTACATGCCCGCCAGCGCTGCCCTGAGCCAGGCCCGGCGCTACGGCGGCGACTATCTGCTCAACAACGGGGTATTCTCGGCGCTCAGCTACGCCGGGGCTAAGGTGCCTGCGGCGCAGCCGACGCTGAACAGGGTAGCCAACTGGGCTAAGGGCAACCGCCGCTACGCCGACTACTCGGCCCGCGTTTTCACTATTCACCGCACCGTGCGGCAAAACAATATGGAATACGCATTCGATATGTCGCAGTTTGCCGACGTCATGCGCGATGTGCGCGCCCACCTGGCGTCCTACCGTAGCCAGATGGCCTACCCCCTGGTCGTGCGCACCGCTGCCGCCGACGACATCTGGCTTTCGCAGGCCTACGGGCGGGAGACCTTCTATGTCTCGGCACGCGCCTACTGGCGTCAGCCCCACGCCGAGCTCTTCAGGGTGTTAGAAGGGGTTTTCAAGGAGCACGGCGGACGCCCCCACTGGGGTCAGTTCCACACCCAGGACGCGGACGCCCTCGCCCAGCTCTACCCCCGTTTCAACGACTTCGTGGAGCTGCGCGAAGAGCTAGACCCGTCGGGCCTCTTCCTCAACCCCTACCTGGACTGGGTGCTCATGCGGTAGGGGCGGCGGACATCCGCACTGGTCCGCGCTTCTGTACGCCCGTTTCCCCCAAGGGGACCTTAAAACCTAAAAGGGACCGCATAATATGCGGTCCCTTTTAAGTTTTGCGGTCCCCTTCTACTAGAGACAGGGCCGGGGCAGTGAGCTACTGCTCGCCGCGTGAAATCGCCGTCATCTCGTCGCGGTCAACCACCTTGATGCGGGCGCGGGGCTCGCCGGCAGCGTCCTTGGCCTCTGCGCCCAGGGCCTTTTCGTGGTCGTCCAGGCGGTGCCAGCCTTCCCAGGTGGTGTAGCGGACGCCGGCCTGATCGAGGAAGGTCTCAATCGCTGCGGGGTCGGCTGCCTCGGCGGTGTAAAGGTTTTCGCGGTCTTCCAGCAGGTGGGTGACAGTTTCGAGGGCGTCTGACTTGGTAGAACCAATCAGGCCGACGGGGCCGCGCTTAATCCAGCCGGTGGCGTAGAGGCCGGGGACGGGTACGTCGCTGTCGTCGATGACGCGGCCCTCAACGTTGGTGATGACGCCGCGTTCGCTGTCGTAGCCAACCTCGGGCAGTTCGGAGCCGAAGTAGCCGATGGCGCGGTAGACGGCCTGCACGGGGTAGTCGATGAATTCGCCGGTGCCGGTAACGCCGCCGTTGCCGTTGAGCTCGGTGCGTTCCATCTTGATGCCGGTGACCTTGCCGTGCTCACCGAGGATTTCGGCGGGTGACTGCAGGAAGTGCAGGTGCAGGCGGCGGGAGGCTGTGCCGGGGTTTTCCTTCTGCTCTTCGAGCCAGCCATTGAGGGTCTTCATCATGACCTTGGTCTGGGCGTTGGTTTCCATGGCTTCGCGGGAGGCCTCGTCGAACTGGAAGTCTTCTTCGTAGAGCACGATGTCAACGTCGCGGGAGTGGGCCAGTTCGCGCAGTTCGAGGGGGGTGAACTTGATCTGGGCAGGGCCGCGGCGACCGAAGACGTGCACATCGGTGACAGGTGAGGCCTTGAGACCCTCGTAGACATTGTCGGGGATTTCGGTGACGAGCAGGTCGTCGGCATGCTTGGAGAGCACGCGGGCGACGTCGAGAGCTACGTTGCCGTTGCCGAGCACGGCGATTTCTTTGGCTTCCAGCGGCCAGGTGCGGGGCACGTCGGGGTGGCCGTCGTACCAGGAGACGAAGTCGGACGCGCCGTAGGAGCCGGTGAGTTCAACGCCGGGGATGTCGAGGTCGGCGTCCTTGATGGCGCCGGTTGCGAAGATGATGGCGTCGTAGTGCTTGCGCAGGTCGGCCAGGGTGACATCGGTGCCGTAGTTGACGTTGCCGAAGAAGCGGATATCGCCGCGGTCGAGCACCTTGTGCAGGGCGTTGATGATGCCCTTGATGCGGGGGTGGTCGGGGGCTACGCCGTAGCGGATTAGGCCGAAGGGGGCGGGGTAGCGGTCGAAGATGTCGATGGCTACGGGCACGGCTCCGGTGCGGACTTCTTCGCTTTTGGTGAGGATGTCTGCGGCGTAGATACCTGCGGGGCCTGCACCGATGACGGCGACGCGCAGGGCGCGGGGGGCTTCGGTTGACACGGGTTTTCCTTTCGGCGCCGGGCGTAGGTGGGCACGGCGGGTTGGGACTTTGGTTCTGCTCTAGTCTACCGAGTTTGGGGCGGACGCCGTCGCCCCGGTTACAGAGTAAGTCCTGGGGTTACCGCGGGTAGAGGCTGGTCGTAATAGATGTAACAGATGCGGGCGGGGGTGCGGGGTGCTTTAGATGGCTCCGGCCTGGGACCAGCCAGCGTCTAGGCATTCTTGGGGAGCGGTGAAGATACCGGTTTTGTTGTTCTCGCTCTGGGCAAGGACTTCTGCCGGGATCTGGCTGTAGTGCTGCTGGTATTCTTCCTCGCTCATGTAGTCACTGGCTAGTTCTTGCTCAGCAAACTCGGTGGGGTCAGCTAGTGTGCCACCGAAGCACATGACGCCGGAGTAGAGCACGTAGATATTGCCGGTGTCGATGCCCCGCTGAATATCTTCGTTAGAAATAGTGGGGCCCTGAGTTGCCAGCTCTTCGGGGCTGGCGGTTGCTGTGGTAGCAGGTGGCGGCACAGTGGTGGTGCGGACGCTCGGGGTGGAGCTTGGTGCCTCAGCTGTAGTGGACGCGCCGCTGGAGCAGGCTGCCAGCAGCGGAATGAGTAGGGCAAGGGGAAGGGCTCGACGTGGCATGGTGCAATCTCCTTTGAATACCAAGAATTGTAATTATTCCAGCAGACACATCTGAAGTTTTCAAGAGGTAGAAGCACCTTCAGTACTTAAGTACTGAGTTGTGCTTAGAAACTTGGCTCAACACTCCTTAAGGGTATTTTCCTCTTCACGCCAGCAGTCCCAAACTAGGCAGACATAGAAGTAAACAGTCAGGTGCATACTTTAACTGAAGTGTTTCTAGACAACCGCCAGGCCTGCATCTCACAGTTGGAGATGCAGGCCTAGCGGTGTCTATTTACTGATTCTCACGCTTAGCTTTTTGGTGCCGATACAGAGTTACCGTAGCAACACACAAGGTAGCAATTGCACCACCGTAGGTGATGTAGCTCAGAAGCGAGCTGAGAGTTTCTGAAGTCATGCTTTGCTCCTATTTAAAATATTTGGGTTAATATCCTGACGGCTTATTAATCTTCCACCATATTCCTGTGGTCAAAAGCAATAAGAGTGCCGGTATCGCAACATAGATAGCCCAAGCTACACCTGAATGTCACGATTCTAATGCTTTTAAACTGATAGAGGTGAAAAATGCAGACAAACAAAGAACCCAGACTGATTTTTTATCCATCTTTAAGGCATAAAAACTGTAAGGCAGCCCAGGATAGAAGTAGACATTTCATTCCCCTTTGAATAACTGAGATATAGCGGATAACTGAAACCCCTTGGTGTTTCTCCGCAGGTTTCTTGTCACATTTCAATAGTAGGTATCGAAGAGCACCCCAGGCAAGGAAAAACGGCCGACGGAGGCAAGGTCAATACTTAAGTACCGACTTCCCTATAACCCCTTGAAGTTTGTCCGAAAACCCTGTATTCCTAGGCATAGAACTCCAACTATGTCAAAGGAGATCCAGATGAAAGCGACTCTGACAACCCTGTTAGTTGCCCTTACCCTAGCGTTACCTGCACAAAATCACCTTTACGGCCACCACGCACCCACTTCTGCCACCCCAGAAGTAGAGTTAGCTATCGGCTGTCCAAAATTTTTGGAACATCTACGACTCTGTAAAAAATAGAAATCCATATGAACTACCTCGAAATCACCCGTAACCTCCCTGCTATAAAGCCAACAGGGAAACTACGCATTACTCTACTCTTCGTTACAGTTCTGGTGACCCTTGGTGACTTTCTACAGGTACCCTATCTTTCTGGAGCAGACCGCTTCTACAACCTAGTGTCTCTGCTGCTCCTTACGCTCCTGCTCTACACCTTCTATGCCAAGAAAATATTCACCCCGTACATTTTCTGCGTTGGGCTTGTAATTAGTTCCTTTTATACTCATATTCCCGATAACAGTTTCTTCTACCTAGGAATATTTTTTGGGGTTCCCCTAGCAGTTTTTCTAGCTAGCTCAAGGCAGCTTATTTTATTAGGAGTTAGCGTACTTTTATTTTTCTTCAGCGGGTTTGTAAATCAAAATTTTCTCAGCTGGCTCATCGTGTCATTATCCTTCTGTGTTCTTCTATTTTTTGTTCCCCTAGCACTACGAATCTCCTGGGAACAGAAAAAGACCCTGGCTCAGGAATATGCCGACTACAAAGAACAGGTAGCTGAATCCAACCGCGCCCTAGCCCGCGAACTTCACGACACCGTAGCCCGGCACATCAGCGTCATCGGCCTCACCACCGGCCAAGGACTCGACGCAATCACCCCCAGCGACAAAGACGCCGCCCTACACACCATCGAAGAACACACCCACAAAGCCCTCACAGACATGCGCCTGCTGATCCGCACCACCCGAGGAGACGCCGACCCCACAGCCCTACCCCAGACGTCCGCCCCCACCATCAACCTCACCCAGACCCTAGCCCAAGCCCGCAAAGACCTCACCGACCACGGCTTCACCCTGCACGAAAACATCACCATCACCGAAGCCAACCTACCCGACGGCGTGCGCCCCACCTTCCACAAACTCATCCAAGAAATCTGCCACAACGCCAAAAACTATGCCCAACCAGGCTGCACCATCACCGTCACCGCCAAACCCAACCTCACCGGCGTCACCGTCACCACTTCCAACCCCGCCACCCCCAAAAAACACACCCGGGGCACCGGCTACGGGCTTGTCGGCATAGGTGAGCGCATCCGCGCCCTCGGCGGAACCATGCACTACGGAGTAACAGACACAACCTGGAACCTCACCATCCACCTGCCCCTCGCCACCGCCTAGAAAGCACCCACCATGCACCAACCCACCGTAGCCCTCATCGAAGACGACCCCGACTTCAACGAGCTCCTGGGCCTCTACATCAAAAACGACCCCGACCTCAACCTCATCGCCACAGGACGCAACGGGCAAGAAGCCATCACCATCGCCAATACCCTACGCCCCGAGGTCTTCCTCATGGACCTCAACATGCCCGTCATGGACGGCATAGAAGCCACCCGGCACATCCTGGCAACCCACCCAGACACTAAAATCATCGCCGTCACCACCTTCGATAGCTACAGCTACGTCAGCCAAGCCCTCGCCGCAGGCGTCCACGGCTACCTCCTCAAAAACTCCCGCGCCAAGGAAATCAAACAAGCGGTCACAGCTGCGGTTGAGGGGCGGGCCATCATCGACCGGCGGGCCCTCGCCAGCCTGGTTATCTCCATGAACCTCACCCAACCACCCCAGGGTGACCCCTGGAGCGAACTCAACGAGACAGAGCAGGCCATCACCAAACTCGTCTGCCTGGGGCACACTAACCAGGAAATCGCGGAAGAGCTGAACTACTCACTCTCAAACGTCAAAAACACACTCTCACAGGTCTACAAAAAGATGGGCGTCACCACCCGCACGCAGCTCCTAGTACACGCCGGGCACCACAACTTCCCGGTGCTGGACTAAAACTTCATCTGCCCTGTAATTTCAGGTATACCTGAAATTACAGGGCAGATTTCACTTAATTTCAGGTATATTCGAAATTATGACTCAGCTTCTTGCTCGCGACCGCTACCTTGACCTGTTAACCAGCATCACGGACCCCGCTCTTGTACGGGTCATTACCGGCGTACGACGCTGCGGCAAATCAGCCCTACTTCGAATGTATCGAGAACACCTCATAAGCCACGGGGTTGCCCCTCACCAGATACTATCTATCAATTTTGAAGACATGAGCAACGACAACCTGCGAGATCCGCAGATCTTCCACGCACATGTTCTCGAAACGATAGAAAACCACGAAGTACGGTTTCTACACATCGACGAAGTTCAGGAACTAAATGACTGGGCTCGCGTCGTAAACTCACTGCGTAGCCGCGAGAATCTTGAAATCTGTGTTACCGGATCCAACGCGTCAATGTTCATTTCTGAGTCCATCACCTATTTAGCAGGGCGCTATATCGAGATATCCATGCTCCCCCTGTCATTGACCGAATTTACTCGTTTCCGAGAACACTCAGGGGTACACTTCACAGGAGCAGTTCAGGCCTACCAACAATGGATCAAATGGGGTACCTTCCCAGCAGCAGCTGTAACAACCAACGAAGAAGTAGTACGACAGCTCAACACCGGTCTCTTTGACTCAATCTTTACCAGGGACATAGCGTTACGCGGGCAGATACGTGATACCGAAGCCTTTCTGCGAGTAGCCCGTTTCGTTTTTGATAACGCAGGCTCTGAACTTTCAACCCTCTCCATCGTGAAACAACTCAAGTCACACGGCAGGAATGTTTCATCTGAGCTCGTAGATCGATACCTACAGTTAATGGTCGACGCGCACTTACTTTACCGCTGCCGCCGGTACGACACCCAAGGGAAGCAGTGGCTAAAGACCAACGGGAAAATGTACTTCGTAGACCCCGGTCTACGCAATTCTTTGCTAGGGTCACGGGATTACAACAGGGGTCGAGACCTCGAAAATATGGTGTACCTAGAACTTCTCCGCCGGGGTTTTGAAGTCACCACCGGGCAGGTCCCCGAAGGTGAAATAGACTTTCTAGCCAAGAAAGAAGGGCGCACAATCTATATTCAGGTAGCCCTAACAACAGAATCTGAGCAAACCCTAGCACGAGAATTAGCCCCTTTTCAGCGACTATCCCCCGGAGCGCGTTGCCTCCTACTCACAGGTGATAGATTCGCCCCTTCAACAGGTGATATTGAGTGGCTAGATGTATTTGAGTTTTTAGCCGGTTCATCCTTCTAGTATCTAATGTAATCGAAAGCTTCATCAGCATGTTCTTAGAACGCGCTGATGAAGCTTTCGATTACCTTGGGCGGGCCGAGGCCCGGCCGTCCGCCCGCTACCGCCGGTTAAGCCTTACGCCCCAGCGATTCCAGGCGCACCAGCACCGACTTATACACCGGAGTGTTCGAGCGCTTCGCCGCCGAATCAAGCGGAACCAGCACATTGCCCTCGGGCAGGTAGACGGTGCAGCAGCCGCGGGCGTGGTCGTACTCCACCACACGGAAATTAGGAGCCCGACGCTCGCCGTCCTCCCAGACCGACACAATATCCACCAGGGAGCCGTCCTCAAGGTCCAGGGCGGCAATGTCGTCCCGGTGCATAAAGACCACGCGGCGGCCACCGCGCACGCCGCGGTAGCGGTCGTCCAGCCCGTAAATCGTGGAATTGAACTGGTCATGCGAACGCACCGTCGACAGCAGCAGGTGACCCTCGGGAACCTCCAGCACGTTGGTCTCATTGACCGTCAACCGGGCCTTGCCGGTTTCGGTGTTGAAGACGCGCTCACGCGGGCCGTTCGGCAGGTAGAAACCACCGGGCTTCTCAATCCGCTCGTTGTAGCGCTCAAACCCGGGGATAGTGCCCTCAATAGCCTCACGAATCACGCCGTAGTCGTCAATCATGGGCTGCCAGAAATCATCACCAAAGGTTTCACGGCCCACCGAGCAGATAATCTCTACCTCTGACTTGAGGTCGAGGTCATCGTTAGCAGTGCGCTTGCCGATAGAAGCAGAGACGATACCGAAGGAGTTCTCCACGGTAATCTTCTGCGGGCCGGACGCCTGCACATCGCGGTCAGTACGGGCCAGGACGGGCAGAATCAGGGCCTTCTCGCCGGGGAAGGCGTGCGACCCGTTGGGCTTGGTCGAGAGGTGGACGGTCATCTCCTGGCTGCTCATAGCCTTCTCGCAGGCGGTGGTATCTGAGGCAACGCGCACCAGGTTACCGCCCAGGGACATGAAGAACTGGTTCTTCCCATCGCGCATCTGGCGCAGGGCGTCCACGGTATCAAGGCCGTGCTCGCGGGGGACGGGGAAGCCGAAGTAGTCTTCAAGAGCCGCAAGGAAGGGCTCGGGCATCTTCTCCCAGATACCCACGGTGCGGTTGCCCTGCACGTTCGAATGGCCGCGGAAGGGGGCCGAACCGGCCCCGGGCTTGCCCATGTTGCCGGTGAGGAAGAGGAAGTTCATCATCTCCCGCAGGGTACCCACCGATTCGCGGTGCTGGGTGACGCCCAGGGTCCAGGAGACAATAGCGTTTTCAGAGGCCTCTACCAGGTCGGCAACCCGCGCCACCTGGGCAGCCGAAATGCCAGAGCCGCGTTCCAGCTCAGCGTCGTCCAGACCCAAAAGGTGCTCGCGTAGCTGCTCGAAGCCATCCGTAAATTTCTCAATGAAAACGTGGTCAATGGCGTCGCGCCGAATCAGCTCTTTGTTGAGCTGCTGGAAGAAGGCGCGGTCACCGTCCAGCCGCACCTGCAGGTACTCGTCCGCCAGCTTTTCGGGCACAATCATGCCCACCGGCGACTGGGGTTCGCGGAAGGCCATCAGGCCGGTTTCAGGCATGGGGTTGAGCACCACCATCTTGCCGCCGTTTTCCTTCATCTTCTTGAAGCTGGTCAGCGAGCGCGGGTGGTTGGTGCCGGGGTTCTGCCCCACCGAGATGAGCAGGTCGGTGGTTTCGAGGTCGCTCATGGTGATTGAGCCCTTGCCCAGGCCGGCGACCTCTTTGAGGGCGACGCCGGTGGACTCGTGGCAGAGGTTGCCGCAGTCGGGCAGGTTGTTGGAGCCCAGGCGGCGGGCCAGCAGCTGGAAGGCGTAGGCGGCCTCGTTGGAGGCGCGGCCCGAGGTGTAGAAAACGGCCTTGGTGGGGTCGGTTTTCTTGAGCTGCTCAGCAATCAGTTCAAAGGCGCGCTCCCAGGTGACGGGGCGATAGTGGTCGTCGCCGCTAGAGCGGTCGTAGAGCAGGGGCTGGGTGATGCGGCCCTGCTTGCCCAGCCAGAAATCGGTCTTGTCGCGCAGCTCGGTCACAGAGTACTGCGCCCAGAAATCGACGCCCGCGCGTTCGGGGGTGGTCTCCTCAGCGATCGCCTTGGCGCCGTTTTCGCAGAACTCCACCACGTTCATGTCTTTCTGGTGGGGTTCGGGCCAAGCGCAGCCAGGGCAGTCGACGCCGCCGTGCTGGTTCATATTAATCAGGGGGAGCAGACCGCGGGCCGGGATCGCGTGGGCCATAGCGTGCAGCACACCACCGGGGCCCGCCGCAACCTTGGTGCGGTGGCCAATCTTGGGATTATCAAAGGCCGTGGCTTCTTCGCTCACGCGGCTGACAACAGGGACGTCTTCGTGCTTGCTTACCGTGCTCATACACCCCAGTGTAGCGCGATGTGGGCCAGGTTACTGAGCCAACTGGCCAGAGTAGAGGTTAAAACGGCGTTCTCGAGCAAAAGCTACCAGGGTGAGGCCCGATTCCTTGGCAAGATCCACAGCTAGCGAGGACGGGGCCGAAACCGCCACGAGCGCCGAGAAACCGGCCAGCACCGCCTTCTGCACCAGCTCAAAGGACGCCCGCGAGCTGACCACCAGCGTCCGCCCCGGTAGGCCGGGGGCTGGGGGCTCCAGCCCGTCGTTCATGAGCAGGTGGCCCACCACCTTGTCCACGGCGTTGTGGCGGCCGATGTCTTCGCGGGCAACCAGCAGTTCGCCGGACGGCTCAAAAACGGCGGCAGCGTGAATACCACCGGTTTTCTTGAAAATTACCTGGTGGTCGCGCAGGCGGGAGGGCAGTTCCAGCACCTGCTCGGGGGTGAGCGCGGTGGGCGGTATGGGGCGACTGGCCTTGCCCATAATGGAGTCAATCGAGGCCGACCCACACACCCCGCAGGCCGAGTTGGTCACGGTCAGGCGCAGGGGTGCAGCCTTCTCAAAGAGGGGTAGGACGCCGCCCGCCGGGCTGGGGTGCGTAGCTTCAGGGACTGCGCGGGTCAGGTCAAGCACGTTGTAGGTGTTGGCGCCGTCCGGCCCGGTCGCCCCCGCACAGTAGCGGGCGGTGCTAATCTCAGCGGCGCTCCTAATCAGCCCCTCGGCGTGCAGGAACCCATGGGCCAGCTCAATATCGTGCCCCGGAGTGCGCATGGTGGTGGTGACGGTCTGGCCATCCAGCCTGATTTCGAGGGGCTCTTCAGCGGTGAGGGCGTCAGCCCGGCGGTCTACCGAAAAGGTGCCGTCGTCTTTGAGCACGTACCGGGTAGCCGGGGCGGTGCGGTTAAGCCTGCCCATGGTTCTCCCGGTACTCCTCGATCAAGGCCTCCACCTGTTCCAAAGCCGAGCGGACGCGCTCCCCCGCCTGACCGGCGTCCGCCTGGTTTTCTGCCTGCGCGGCCGCGTAACCCACCAGGAAGGCAGCCAGGGGTGCTGCCGGGCGCACCACCCCGTGCGCCACATGCTTGGTCATACCCAGAAGATGGGGCATGGTCTGCTCCATCAGGGCAGGGTCAAGATTCAGGCGGGTGGCCAACTCGGCAAGAAAATCGCGGGCAACCTCAAGGTCGCGAGGGTCTCTCTGGCTCATAACGCTCCAACGGTGCAGCGGGAAAAAATTTCAGTTTCAAACATACACCCGCACACCGCAAGAGCCTAGAGGGCTACGAAAGTGACGGCAAGACCGTCCTTCTCACCAAAGCGTTCCAGGTGGCGGCCCAGCACACCCTCAAGGCGCTCACGCTTCTCGGGGGTCTCCGCGTAGGTCAGCAGGACAAGGTGTTCAACACCGTCAACCTCCTGCACCAGCACATCGCCGTAGCCATCGAAATTGCCGTCACGGTTGAAGGTCAGGCGGTGGCCACCCTCAATCTCTTCAGCCAGAATCTTATGCCCGAAGTGGCTAGCGAGCTGCTTGGCATAGCGGGCGGGGCGGTCGGTCAGGACGACGGCGCGCGAGCGGACGGTCAGGGTGTCGATGGAGGGGTAGGACGCGGAATCCACGGCTAGCCTTTCTTATAAGTTAGGTTTGCCTAAATTATACTCAGAGTATCGAAGCAGGCATACCTTTCTTTTCACTATGTTGCTTCCCCCAGAGTGCCACCACAAAGGACCATGCAGCCCCGGCCTATAATTACACCCAGCAGGTGCCCTGCCACACACTCACACGAAGATTTAAAAGACCTCCCGCACGCTCAAAACATAAGGTAATTCGTAACCTTCATCCACCGCAACGCCCACAGGAGTTAGCCCGCATGCTCAATAAGTTCCTCCGCAAGGACTCCCCCACCCCACCTGCCCCAGCGCCTGCACCGGTAGAACACAAAGAAGCGCCCGCGCCCGGTAAGCCCATCTACCTCATCTCCATGGCCGGCTACCCCAACTACGGCGACGAACTCATCACCCTGCGCTGGCTCCAGTACCTGGCAGCAACCCACCCCGCCACCGAGGTCTGGCTCGATGTGCGCGAACCGGGCCATGCGACGTCCCTCTTCAAACACGCCCACCCCAAACTGCACGTCACCAACACCCTCTTCCGGGCAATTCACGAGCACCTCCAGGGCGATTCCAGGACCCCGGCCGATAAGATCCGTGAGCTCAGCACGCCCAACTACGACCTGGGCATCATCGACCTGCGGGAGGCAGGCACCCTGCACCTGCTCGGTGGCGGTTACATCAACTCCCTCTGGCCCGAAAACCAGCTACTCGTAGACGCCATGCGCGCCACCCGTGACATCTCAGGCGCCCGCCTCTTTGCCACAGGTCAGGGCCTCACCCCGCGCAACGACGAAACCTTCGGAGACTTCGATCACGTCAGCGTACGCGACCTACCCAGCGCAGAAGCACTCGGCCTAGAAACCGGCCTCGACGACGCCCTGCTGCTCCCACCCGGCCAGTCACCCGCGTCCGCCCTTCAAACAGGACGCCCCGAAGAGCTCTACCTCTGCATACAAAATGACGCCCTCGAACCCGGGGCCCACGAAGCAATGCTCGCCTTCGCCCGCGCCCAAATCGAGCACTTCGACATCCCCAAGGAACGCACCTACTATGTCGAAGCCATCCCCGGCAACGACTACGCAGGCTACGACGCCCTCCGCGACCTCGTAGCCGACGACGGGTTCATTCCCTTCTCACGCTTCTGGCGTGAAAACTTCACCTACGCCCCCCACCAGGTATGGATCACCAGCCGCTTCCACCACCACCTCACCGGCGCCCTCCACGGGGCCCGCGGCATCGCCCTCAACGGGCAACCCGGTTACTACGACGTCAAACACCAGTCCGTCCTCAACTTAGGTAGCAACTGGAAGCTCGTTAGCCCCCTCAGCGACCCACAAAACCCCCTTGACCTCACCGAGCTCACGAGCCCCCGTAGCTTTATCCACCACATCCGCGCCAAGCGGCAAGAAGCCCAGGAGCTCTACCCCAGCCGTCCGCTCTAAAAAACAAAAGGACGCCCCGCCCTCCCCAACAGGAGAAGCGGGGCGTTCGCGCCCTCCCCTTGCACAGCGTCACACCCGCCGCTCTCGCCAGAAACCGGCACACGGGCGTACACTAGACAGGTACATCAGCGCCGTCCGCACCAAAGACGGCGCACTTTCATTTCTGGGCCACACAAACCCACACGAGTATCTACGGATTTTCACGAATGTCTTCTGAGAACACCGCGGCTCACAAACCCGCACCCTCAGCGCCCACCAGCGCCATCGACCGCTACTTCAAAATCACCGAACGCGGATCCACCCTCTCCACCGAAGTCCGCGGCGGTCTAGCGACCTTCTTCGCTATGGCCTACATCGTGGTGCTCAACCCCCTCATCCTGGGCCTCGGCCCCGACGGCGCAGGCAACACCCTCGGCGTCGAGCGCGTCGCTGCAGCAACCGCGCTGGTGGCGGGCGTCCTGACCATCATCATGGGCCTCTGGGCCAAGCAACCCTTCGCCATGGCGGCGGGCCTGGGCGTTAACGCGTTGCTGGCCTCCACCATCGCAACCACCCCCAACCTGACCTGGCCCCAGATTATGGGCCTGGTCGTCTGGGCCGGTATCGTCATGGCTATTCTGGTGCTCACCGGCTTCCGCCGCGCCGTCTTCGACGCCGTCCCCGAATCGCTCAAGACCGCCATCGTCGTGGGCATCGGCCTCTTCATCTCACTGATTGGCCTGGTCAACGCGGGTATCGTCCGCCGTATGCCCGATGCCGCAGGCACCACCGTACCCGTCTCCTTCGGCGCCGGCGGCCACCTGCAGGGCTGGCCCATCTTCGTCTTCCTCTTCGGTCTCTTCCTCACCGTCGCCCTTTTCATCCGCAACGTGCGCGGTGCAATTCTCATCGGTGTAGTTGCCTCAACCATCTTGGCAATCGTGCTGGAAAAGGTCTGGCCCTCCGGCTCCTCCATGGACTCAGCCACCGGCTGGTCCCTCATGATCCCCGGCATCCCCACCCAGTGGATCGGTCACCCCGACCTCTCCCTGCTGGGTTCCGTTGATATGGTCGGCGCTTTCTCCGGCTCATCCCTGGGCACCCTGGGCGCAACCATGCTCATGTTCGCCATCCTGCTGGCTGTCTTCTTCGACGTCATGGGCACTTCCGTGGGTCTGGCCTCTGAAGCTGGCACCATCGATGAGGACGGCAAGATTGAGAACATCGACCGCGTTCTGCTGATTGACGCCGCCGGTTCCGTGCTCG
Organism: Rothia nasimurium; assembly: GCF_928381415.1. Classification (GTDB taxonomy): domain Bacteria; phylum Actinomycetota; class Actinomycetes; order Actinomycetales; family Micrococcaceae; genus Rothia; species Rothia nasimurium_H. The sequence goes on along the minus strand of NZ_CAKMSF010000001.1, from coordinate 206,907 downwards.
GTGGTGGCTCATCGTCCTCAGCCCACCAGATTTTCGTGGAATCCGCCACCGGCATCGGTGAAGGCGCCCGCACCGGCTTCGCTAACATCGTCACCGGTGCCCTCTTCCTGCTGGCTGTCTTCATCTCCCCGCTGGTCTCCATCGTGCCCTTCGAGGCTGTAGCCCCTGCCCTGGTGGTCGTTGGCTTCCTGATGGTCCGCCAGGCTGTTCACATCGACTGGACCGATTGGGGCCTGGGCATTCCTGCCTTCCTCACCATCATCATGATGCCCTTCACCTACTCCATCGCGGACGGTATCGGTGCCGGCTTCGTCGCCTTCACCTTCATCCGCCTGGTACAGGGCCGCGGTAAGGAAGTACACCCGATTATGTACATCGTCTCAGCCGCCTTCCTGGTCTTCTTCGGCATGGGCGTGATTGAGGGCTGGCTGCACGCCTAACCCTCCTCTTTCCTCAGTACCCCAGTTTTGGTGCAGTTACCCCGGTTTTTACCCGAGGTAGCTGCACAAAAACTGGGGTATTTGCTTTTAAAGAGGACGGGTTGCCCACCTGCCTACCTGTTTTAATAGAGGCATGCTTGAACCCGATACCCGCTGCCCCTGCGGCACCGGCGAAGTGTACGGCGCCTGCTGCGGCCGCTACCATTCCCGGTTTGCCCAGGCCGGCGAACTAACTGCACCGACTCCTGAAGCGCTGATGCGCTCCCGCTTCACCGCCTTTGCGGTGGGCCTGCCCGACTACCTGCTAGCCACCTGGCACCCGAGCACGCGGCCGACGTCCTTGCACCTCGACGACAGCCTGCGCTGGTACCGACTCGACATTCTCAGCACGGCAGGCGGCCCCTTTGACAGCACCGGCGGCGTAGAGTTCGCCGCCTACTACAGGTCAGTGCCGGGGACGCCGGAGGACGAGCGGGTACGCGGAGTGCAGACCGAGGTCTCCCGCTTCACTAAGGACGGCGGGGTGTGGTTTTACGTTGACGGTGAGCTCAGCTGAGGCTGAAAACTAGGCAGCCCGGTAGACAGTAGAGTGGCTACCCTGCCCGCCTTCTCGAATAACAGCCCCAGAATCTATCAGAGGACGCAGGGCATAACGTACCTGAGCCAAAGTGAGGTTGAGTTTCTGAGCAAGTTCCGTTGCAGACAGGGTGCCCTCATGACTCAAAGTCGCTAGAACCAGAGGGGAGTTCTTTCCAAACTTAGGTGAGGAGCTAGCTACCTGTGTTGGGCGAGACTGGTTGGCGGGAATATTCGTGTTGAAAGATAGCGGGGAAAAAGTAGTTCCCTGTTGTCCGACCAGTTGCCTGCGCTCCAGCTGGCTTAACCAGAGAATGACCTTGAACTTGACCCCGCTATTGATGAGCTGAGGCAAACGCAAACCAACTTGAGCCATAGCAGAGAAACCTTCCTGGATCCCGCCGCCTTCACCCTCAATCAGGCGGTCACCCTCAGAAGTGCGCAGATACTTTGCAGCATCATAAAGTCTTTGGTTAACAGCCGCCTGGGTATGATCCATGGACTCCAGCTGAGCAACTGAAAGACCTCTAAGGCCACCGGGGCTCTCGATGAACAACCCTTTACTACTATCCAGACGAATTTGGATGCTCTTTCCTTCGCCCAAGGTCGAGGGCCCCAAATCACGATGAATAAGAGCATTAGCAATAAATTCTCGCACGGCTCTCATGGGTAGAATTGAGCGGTCAATCATATGCCCATCCGGCTGATAAACCTGCTCGGTAGGAATATTCTCCGCGCACCAGTCCATGATATCTTCGAGCAAATCCGGCAGAGGGCCATCAAAATCTCGCCGATTTCGGGTACGAACACCTTCTGCACCAGGAAGTCGGACGGCAGCCGTTACTGTCAAAGCTGGGCAAAACCCCTGGGGATACTTCCCTAGCGCATACATACCTGCCAGAGTCACCTGCCCCTCTGCTGTCAGCAAACCTTTAACACGTAAAACGTCTTCATCTTTGCTGTACTTAGCCAGACGTTTAGAGCTAGATCGGGCGTTGGACAGGTAAACCTTCAGGTACTGGGTATCTAAGTCATCGATACTGCTGTTAGGTACAGCAGCCTGGTCATAGAAAATTTGTTCTTCGGCATGTAATTTGGCTACCTCAATCATGCGACGTTCACTGTCGTTCATGGGGTAGTCACCATCTGACTGCCGCAGGTAGGCCTGGCCCTTGTAGAAGGCCGGCCGGTCTAATACATTAAGCCCCTTCACTGCTACAAGAAGAACAGTACAGGGCTGAATTTCTTTCTCACTTTTAAAAGTGAAAGAGTGAAAATCTAAATGAGGGCTGGGATGAACATGTTCTCTTGTCAATGAGGCAACACCAGCTTCAACTTCAGGAGCAACGCCTACGATTGAGAAATTTCTTTTCTCATCAACCCCTAAAATAAGGGTGCCTCCATCAGGCATGTTAGCAAAGGCAGACAGAGTTTGGCCTAGATTTTGAGGCAGTCCCTGGTGGGCACTTTTGACCTCAATCTCGGTACTATCAAATCCCCGCTCACGGAGCGCTACAAGTGTTTCTTCAAGAGTGTGAGCAGACCATTCCATGGGTCAAGTATAGAATACTCTCACTAACAATTATCACTGAGAAAAAATTTTTATCACTGATACTTAATAGTGATATGAGGTGTTCTGTCACTGGGTAGCTTTGGTGAACCACATTAACCAAACCCAGCCCTATTCTTTACGTAGCTCTCGGTCCAAGGCCGCCAAGTCAGCTTCGGGCTGGGCGTCGCGGCGCGGGGTAGCCGAGCGGGCGAAGTCGCGCACCCAGGTGTCGTCCTTATACTGGGCAGGTACCCCGCCGCCCAGCAGGCGCTTGGTGATGGCGGCGGTGGCCAGATCACCGGCTACCGGCAGGGGCGCGTGGGAGCCAGCGATAATGACATTGCCCTTGCGCCGTCCCTTGAGCATGGCCGGGTCGGCCACAATGCAGGTGTGTTCAAAGACCTGGGCGATAGCGGCTGCCTCGGCCCGGGCACCGGCCAGGGAGCGGTCGTCGCCGCAGTTGATGATGTAGAGCCCATTTGGGGCTAGCGAGCGTTCGGCCAGCTGGGTGAATTCGAGGGTGGTGAGAGGCTCCGGGGTGATGTAGCCGGCGAAGACGTCGCGGATGATGATGTCGCGCGATGCCGGGGCAAAACCTTCGGTGACGGCGCGGGCTTCACCGACCCTGATTTTGAGGGTGGGGGCCTTGGGCAGGTCGAACCATTCGCGGACGTAGGCGGCGAGTTTGCCGTCGAGTTCGACGACGGTGTTGTGGGAGGCCGGGTAGACGTCGGCCAGGTAGCGGGCCATGGAGCAGGCCCCGCCGCCCAGGTGGGTGATACGGAGCTTAGCCGGGTCGAGGTGGGCGTCAATGAAGGGCTCGATAACGGCCGCTAGCCAGCGCATGTACTCGAAGTCGAGTTCGCGGGGCTGGCCCAGCACGATGTGGGAAGACTCCATGCCGTTGATTTCGAGCACCCAGCCGCCGGGGGTGTAGTCGTCTTCGATGAGTTCGGCGATGCCGGTGTCGATGGGGTAGGTGCCTTCAACGAGGGCTTCGGGGGTTTCTACCTGTTTTTTGGGGGTTCGTCTGCGTTTTGCCACCCCTCTAGCCTAGTGGGTGGGGCGGGCTCTGCGGAGCTTGCTAGAGTGAGAGGGCAGTGACAGTGATGTGAAAGGACGGACGCGCGTGGGTTTTGTAGCTGATGGCAGGTATGTGGTGGCGCCGGTGGGCGCTGAGGACGCCGAGAAGTATGTTGACCTGCAGTTACGGTGCCTGGCGCAGACCTATAACGGGCTGGTAGACCCCGGTTTTGGGGCCCGGCAGGCGGCTGAGCGGGACGGCTGGTTGGAAGAGTTTGCTGAGAATATCGCAGCGCCCGGTGCCCGCGCCTTTTTTGCCTACGAGAATCCGGCATGGACGCCCGCCGGTGGTCTGAGCTGCGCGGTGGGAGGTGAGATTGATTGGGACGCCCCGGTCGGTTTTGCGCTGTCCCGCCCCGGCCCCCTGGCCTGGGAGCTAGAGATTGGCCTGCCCCCGGTTGATGAGGGGACGCGGGAGCTCACCCACCTTTATACTCTTGCATCGACTCACGGCACGGGCTTGGGGGCGGCTCTTTTTGATGCTGTTCTCTACCCTGATGAACCTGCCTACCTCTGGTACATCGTGGGCAATGAGCGGGCTCGGGAGTTTTATGGCCGCCGGGGCTTTAAGGACGAGGGGCTCCCCATTGACTGCGGTGGCGCCTGGGCTCCCGCGCGAACAGCCCGTATGTACCGCGGGCTGACACTGCCTTCGCACTAGAGGGGTTCAAGCCTTTCTCCGCCCTCACAAAATACTTTACTTTGAAAGTATTTTGTGAGAGGGTGGAAGCATGAGCACCACCGAACAGACAGAACACTCCACCCGCGGCTCCTACGTGCACGCCGGGGAAGAATACAACCGCGACACCACTTACATTGAAGACCGCATTGTCGCAGACCCCGCCACTACTGCCCAGCTTGACCCCGACCACCAGCTCTGGCCGGTCAAGCCCGGCGCCTACCGCCTGGTAGCCGCTCGCGCCTGCCCCTGGGCTAACCGCACCCTGATCGTCCGCCGCCTATTAGGTCTCGAAGATGCTCTCTCCGTTGGCCTACCCGGCCCCACCCACGACGCCCGCTCTTGGACCTTTGACCTCGATGAAGACGGCAAGGACCCGGTATTGGGTATTGAGCGCCTACAGCAGGCCTACTTTGCCCGCTTCCCCGACTACCCCCGCGGCATTACGGTACCCGCTATCGTCGATATTGAATCAGGTGGCGTTATCACCAATAACTTCCCGCAGATTACCGAGGACTTCTCGAAGGAGTGGAAGGCCTACCACCGCGAGGGAGCCCCTGACCTCTGGCCCGCTGAGCTCGAAGAGGAAATGCGGGCGGTGATGAAGCGTATCTACACCGAAATCAACAACGGGGTCTACCGTTGCGGTTTTGCCGGTTCCCAGGAGTCCTACGAGGCAGCCTACGACCGCCTCTGGGCGGCCCTAGACTGGGTTGAAGAGCGCCTGGCCACCCGCCGCTACCTCATGGGGGACCACATCACCGAAGCAGATGTGCGCCTCTTTACCACCCTGGTACGCTTTGACGCTGTCTACTACAGCCACTTCAAGTGCAACCGCCAGACCCTGGCCTCCATGCCCAATCTCTGGGGCTACGCCCGCGACCTCTTCCAGACCCCCGGGTTTGGCGATACCGTGGACTTCCAGCAGATCAAAGAACACTATTTTATTGTTCACGAGGACATCAACCCCACCGGCATCGTGCCCACAGGCCCTGACCTGGCCGGCTGGCTCACCCCGCACGGGCGTGAGGCCCTGGGCGGCTCCCCCTTCAATACGGACGCCGGTGCTACCGCCCCTGCCCCGGTGCGGGAGACCGAGCGAGTAGCGTCCGGCCATAACCCCCTCTACCCGGCAGCTTAAGAGCCCGCCGCTTCGTCCGCCTCCTAGCCTGGCTCCGCCCCGGTACTTCACTCGGGCGGGGTCGAGCTGGCGGGCAAAAAGACTCTCACCCCCTCATCGATTGCTTCGTCGCTGATGAGGTCACCCACCCCAGCTAGGTTGGTCAGGTTGCGTACCTGCTGCTGGGCGGTGGGTTCATACACCCGGATACTGCTATCGAGCACAGGCGCAGGCGGCTGCTCCCCCACCGCTGGCAGGGTGATGGTGGGGTTATAGAGCTGCACACCGCCAATTTCTACCTTGCGCAGCTGGGTATCGAGCCAGCGATCCCCCTTCTGTATCACCTCAGTATCTAAGGTGCGCAGGGCTGAGTCGGCGTCCTGGTAGAGGTCAGAGGGGTTAATGCTGGAACTATTGATTAAGCGGTTGCCCAACCCTATTTTCTGAGCCCCCGCGTGCACAGCGTTACCAACTCCCGCTATAGCCATCTGTTCCTGTTCGGTGCGGGTGATGTCGGGCTTCTGGGTCGTGCCGGCGGTAATCGTCGTTTTTACCACGCTGTAGCCGCCCATCAAGCCCTGCAGCTCGGGTATCACCTGCTCCGTACCGGGGTTAGCACCCGCGATCTTCACGTAGTCCGCAGCCCCGTGAACCGAGGCGTCTGCAGGTCTGTGCTGCATCACGGTAGACGCATCGGGCGCGTAGTCGGGGCGGTCACCCTGAAGGTAGGGGACGGGGTCACCCTTATACCGGGTATCAACGTGGGTCACCGACGCAGGTACCTTGATCTCGTCCACCGGACTGCCCTGGGTGATAAGCCCCTTAACCCGATAGCGGGAACCGAAGGACGTATTGGCCGCGAGCGCACCGGCAGCTAGCCCGCCCTGGCTGAACCCGGCCAGAATCACGCCGCTGCCCTCAGCCGCCCCTGCCTGTTCCAGTGCTCGCTCTACCTGGGTCATCAGGGCTGTGTACTGATTAGGGGTTAGGTCAGAACCATACCCCGAGGTAGCACTTCCGGCGGTGCCAGCCCAGGTGTTTGTGCCCCCGCGCCAGGGCTGCAAGAAATCCTCGCGCTCGCCGTCACCGTCCGTCCCGGGAATGGTGACCAGGTACTGGGTTTCACCGGTTTCTGGGTTGTAGAGGGTTTGAACCATGACGTGGTCCCAGGCGCCCTGGTAGTGGGCGGCTTCAAAGAGCTCATCGCCCCGGCTCTCTATGCCTTCCATGCGCTGGAAGTGCTCGGCGATTCCGCGGGCGCTCAGGGGTAGTTCCCGACCGGCTCCATTGGGTTCAAGCCGGGGGATACTCTTACCGGGGTCTAGGTTATCGACGCGCAGGCTGGGGCTGAGCACATCCGTCATGTCGCGGGTAGCCCGCAAGCGCCCGGTCGTACCCGTTACCTGCGCCAGCTTATTAAGTCCCTTAGTCGTATCCTGCATGATCTTACGCCCATCGGGAGTAGTGCGAGCCAGCAAGAAGGCGTCCTTCGCGTAGACCACCGCCAGCACCGCTCCCCGCTTAACAACCAGCTTAAGCAGGTCAACCCGGTAGCCGAAGGCCGACTGGGTGCCACGCAGCACCGCCATGCCCAGGGTCTGAGCCTGATTCGTCTGGTTAATAACCCGATTGGCGAAGTCCTCCGCCTGCCGGTAGTTCTCAGCGGCGCTCTGCACGCCTCGGGCTAGGCCCCGCATACCCGCCACCAGGGTGGTGAGCGTTAGGGTGTTGGTACCCAAGGACGCCAGGGCGCGGCTACCTGCCCCCGTCAGATCGAGGGAGGCCAAAAGAGCCACACGCGCAGTGAGACCACCCAGTTCCCGGCTCGCTTCTTCGTACCGCCCAGCTACGGCAGCAAGCTGGTGAGCTAGGGGCTCTAGCTCAGAGAACTCCACCGAGATACGGCCGCCCGAAGGGCCTGCCCCAGGGGCACCAGAAACGTATGCTGCGACCACGCCTACCACCCCTCTCCTGCCAAAGTAGCACTCACACGGGCAAGCAGAGGGTTGCCCATAGCCGAGGTGAGAGCCCCGTGCAGGGCAGGTAGATTAGCCCGCTCGGCGTGCACAATAAAGTCGTCAAAGTCGATATCGTCCAGCACCGCCATACCCGCTAAGGCGGCATCAAAAGCAGCCCCGGCAGCACCGATAGCAGAAGCCACCAACTCAAGCTCAGCAGCAACAGCCTCACCGGCCAACCGCACCTCCTGGGCACCGGCCTCCAACTCCCCCTGCAGAGCCCTAGCCGCACCCCCTTCTGCCTCCAAAGCCCCCTGAAAGGCACGGCCAGCCACAGAATCCCACTGCACCTGCCCCGCAGCTAAAGCCTGCCCAGAGGCCTGCCCGACGGCGTCCGCCTGCCCCAGCACCTGCTGCGCCAGCGCAGCAGACCACTCCCGCACCCGCTGAGCCAAACCCAGGGCACCCGCGGACGCGCTCGCGGCTCCCTGACTTCCCAGGCCAACCCTGCCCGCAGCCGCGACAAGCTCATACACCGAAGGCATCGCTTTTCCTCCTCACTTCTTTTACGGGCGATTCCTTAGCCCACACCCTAAAAGCAGCACCCGGCGGGGCGCCAGCGTCCGCCCGCCTGTGGATAAGCCCCGCCTCGGCCGTCCGCGCACACCACCCCAAAATTGGTGCAGCCGTGACGCAAGATGACGCAGCGAGTTCACACCCCTTGACGACAGCCACCGCTTACCCGTAAAAGCCCATCTCACACCCCCGCGAAAACGTGCGCCACCCCACCTAGCCGTGAGAAACTAGAGACATGTCTCATCGCGAAAACTGCACCACTCTGCCCTCTGGCCGTCACTCCCTCACCGGCGCGGGTCTTGCCCTCGGCGCCCTCGACGGACGCTACAAGGCCGCCACCGAACCCTTGGTCGACTACCTCTCAGAAGCCGCCCTCAACCGCGACCGCATCCACGTTGAGGTCGAATGGTTCATCTACCTCTGCGACCACCAGGTACTGCCCGGTCTTGAGCCCCTCACCGACGAGCAGCGGGCCGGCCTGCGCGCCATCGTCACCGACTTCACCGAAGAATCTGCCGCCGAGCTGGCAGAAATCGAAGCCGTCACCGTGCACGATGTGAAGGCCGTAGAATACTTCATCGCCCGCCGCCTCGAACCCCTGGGCCTGGGCCACCTCAAGCCCCTGGTTCACTTCGGCTGCACCAGCGAAGACATCAACAACCTCTCCTACGCCCTGGGCATCAAGGACGCCGTCACCAACGTCTGGTTGCCCGCCGCCCGCGGCCTGGTTGAGCAGATCATGAAGCTGGCAGAAGAGGCCCGCGACGTGCCCATGCTTTCCCGTACCCACGGTCAGCCCGCTACCCCCTCCACCCTGGGCAAGGAACTAGCTGTCTTCGCCTACCGCCTGAACCGCCAGATTAAGCACGTTGAAAACGCCGAGTTCCTGGGCAAGATTAACGGTGCAACCGGCACCTACTCCGCCCACGTCGTCTCTGTACCCACCGCCGACTGGCAGAAGATTTCAGAAGAGTTCGTCACCGGCCTGGGCCTGGACTGGAACCCCCTGACCACCCAGATCGAAAACCATGACTGGCAGGCTGAGCTCTACTCCTCCATCGCCCACTTCAACCAGGTGCTGCACAACCTCTGCACCGACGTGTGGAGCTACATCTCTATCCGCTTCTTCCGCCAGATTCCCGTTGCGGGCGCAACCGGTTCCTCCACCATGCCCCACAAGGTCAACCCCATCCGCTTCGAGAACGCCGAGGCCAACCTCGAAATCTCCAACGCCCTGCTGAACACCCTGGGCTCAACCCTGGTGCAGTCCCGCTGGCAGCGCGACCTGACTGACTCCTCCTCCCAGCGCAACATCGGCGTCGCCTTCGGTCACTCCGTGCTGGCTATCTCGAACGTGGTCAAGGGCCTGGAGCGCCTGGACATCGCCACCGACGTCATCGCCCAAGACCTCGACGAGAACTGGGAAGTTCTGGCCGAGGCCATCCAGATGGTCATGCGCGCCGAAGCAATCGCGGGCGTCCCCGGCATGGAGGATCCCTACGAGCGCCTCAAGGAGCTGACCCGCGGCCACCGCGTCGATGCCGCCCGCCTCAAGGAATTCGTCGCTGAACTCGGTCTGAGTGCGGACGCCGAAGCCCGGCTCTCTGAGCTCACTCCGGCTACCTACATCGGCCTGGCCCCCTCCCTGCTGGAGCACGCCACCCGCTAAAGGCTGACTCGCGCAGGTCACATAAGAAAACCCCGTCATACCTGGCGGGGTTTTCTACTCCCCCGAGAGGTTTTCACTTTTAAGATAGAAGGTATGACCGAGAACTCCCGCCCCGCAGACAGCTCGCCCGAGCAGACCCCGCTAGCCGTGCGCCGCCTGCGCAAGCTCCGCACCCGCTACCCCGAAGCCACCCCCGCCGACCTAGCAGAGCGCCTAGGCGGAATCTTCGTGCGCGACTTCACCCTGGTCGGGTCAGCCCAGGCAGGGGCGCAAGAGCTGACCCCCAACGTCCTCGGCAGCGTCACCCGCAACCGCCGCGTCGCCGGGCTCACCCAGGCAGCCGCCCACCTGGGCGCGGTGCAGCAGGGCATGGCCACCTACAGCCGGGCCGCCAACAAGGGCATTAACACCACCGCCCACGTGGGAAGTGCCCAGGCCGTCAAAACCTACCTACACGGCATGGCCCTGCTACACGGCCTACAGGTTGAAAGCAGCGACGAGGCCGCAACCGCTATCTTGGGGGCCGAGGTCAACGATATTCTCACCCAGATGCAGGAGGCCCCCCGCGGTGGTGGAACCACCCAGCAGATGAACATTCTGGGAGCCGTAGCCGCCATCGGCCTGCGCAACCCCCAGACCCTGCTGCTGGTCAAGGCAGGCGAACAGCTAGTCAAGGCAGGAGGCGCTGTTTTCGCTAGTCAGAAGATGCGCCGGGATTTTGCCCAGCAGATTATCGCCCAGGTAGACCAGAACCTGGGGGCAGCTCCCGACCAGCTACCTGCCAGCACCCTCACGGTCTTGAACAGCGGGCAGGACGCCGGCGGCCCGGTCGACGGGTCGGGGCAGGGTAGCGGGGGCTCGGTACCCGCCGATGATGACGCTGACCTGCTAGAACTTTCTGCCGAAGAGGTCAGTGCCATTGAAGCACCCGAGCCGGTAGCGCCTTCTGCCCTGGATGAGCCCGAGCCGATCAAGCCCTCCCAGATTGAGGCACCCGAGCCGGTGACGGCGTCCGCCATTGAAGACCCGGCCCCGGTGGTGACCGAAACTCAGGTACGGCCCAGCACCGAAGCGGAACTGGCGGCAGCCGACGGGGCAACCGCCAAGGGTGCCCGCCTAGCTGCCCGCGCGTTCGTCCGCGCCCGTTCTCGTTTCAAGGGTTAAAAGAAGGGACCAGATCCCTCCCGTATACCGTGTGGACGTTAGGTACTTTGGGAGGAATCTGGTCCCTACTGTAGAGACAGGCACGTGCCCGCGAGCACTCTACCTGCTACTAGCTAGGAGTTGAAGGGCTGGGCGCACGCTGCCATGGTGCCCTCGGTGTAGCCCTTCGTAAACCAGCTGACACGCTGTTCTGACGAGCCGTGGGTCCACAGGTCGGGGTTAACCTCTTGGCCCGAAGAACGCTGAATCGCATCGTCACCGATGGCGCGGGCCGTATCGATCGCCTGCTGGATCTGGCTCTCGGTCAGCGGGTCGAGCAGGGCATTTTCGCCCTTGTCAGCCTGGGAGGCCCAGACACCGGCATAGCAGTCGGCCTGCACCTCAACCTGCACGGCGCCAGAGTCAGCACCCGGGTCCTGGTAGTTGGAGTACTTCAGGGTGCCCATGGTCTGCTGAATGTGGTGGGCAAACTCGTGGGCGGTCACGTACATGACCGCGAAATCACCGTTCGACCCGCCCATAGCCTTGAGCTGATCAAAGAAGGGAACCGACATATACACGGTCTGGTCAGCCGGGCAGTAGAAGGGGCCAGTCTGCGAGATATTGGCGGTACCGCAGCCGGTAGAGAGCTGGCCCTCACCCAGCACCAGGTCGGGTGCGGTGTAGGAGATACCCGCCTCAGCAGGGAGCTTCTCTTCCCACACCATATCCAGGCTCACGCCGGTCGCCAGAATACGGCAATCATCGTAGCGGTTGGCGTCCTCATAGGTCTGGCAGTGGTCGAAGTTCCCGGCGCCGGTAACCTGGTCCTGCTGGGCTTCGGTGCCGTACATGGAGTTAGAACTACCGCCAGTCAGGCCACCAAGGCCGCCCGAGGCAAAAAGGAAGATAGCACCAAGAACAAGCACGCCGGGAATACCGAACTTCCGAGCCACGCTACCCATAAGCATCATCATGAGCGGGTTCGCACCACCGCCACCACCGGAGCGGCCGTTGCCGCCCGATGAGCCTCGCTGGGAGTAGTTGTTATCTAGGTTGTCGTTAAAACCCATGACAGTTCTCTTTACTTCTCAAGCTGCGCGGTCTCACTCTGCGCACCCTCGGAGGTGCTGGCGTCCTGACCGCCCTCAAACCTGGGGGCGCGGTCAGAGTTCAGGGCATCGGGGAAAACAGCGGGCAGGGCGCCGAAGGTCTGCTCGACCGACTTGACCACGTTCTTGCCCAGAGCCAGGTTGGCACCGCCACCCACCACAGCGCCCACACCGAAGGGCAGGGCGCGACCCAGCAGGGCGCCGGACTGGCGGGTCAAGAAACGCTTAATAAACATGTTGCGAATGGTGCGCTCGATGCTGAAGATCTTGCCGGAGTCCTTGGAGCCCATCATCATGCCCCACTTACGGGAAACACCACCGGTCTTACCGGTGTGGGCCAGAATCGAGTTCATAAGCACGGAGCCGTCCTCACCCAGCATGATAGCCATGACCATGAGACGGGACTTTTCGGGATCATCAACGTGCACGCCGTGCAGTTCAGCCATAGCCTGCGCGTAGATAGCGGTGCGCTCCAGATAGCCGCCCACCGCCAGGGCAGAGAGGCCGACGGACGCCGCAGTACCCAGACCGGGCACAAAAGCGGTTGCGCCCACGGCACCGCCACCGACCGTCACATCGCGCAGGTAGGCCTTTTCGAGGCGCTTGGCGATCTGGTCGGGGGTCTCGTGGGGGTGCTTCTCACGCATCTTCTTGAGCATGGAAACAATCAGGGGGCGCTGAACCTTCAGCACGGTGTCTACGGTGCGGGTAACCGCGGGCTTGGGCTGACCGTTAGCGTCAAAAGCGCTAGATGCGTTGAAGTTGAACATAGCTTTTAGTTTACCGGCAAACGGCCCTAAACACAGTGTGCTTGCTATCGTGTATGCCCTGGGCATGACAGGTTACGCAGCACCTCTAGGCGGTAACTGTGGCACCGGCCGCCACATGTGTGAGCGACACCGTAACATTTGGCGGTCAGCGCCACCCCTACGGCAGGCAGCCACCTACACTGTTTGCAGTACCCCTCACGAAAGAAGGCACCTGTGCAGGCAGTTCGTTCTCGTTTCACCGACTCCGATAAGACCACCGGCGTGCTTCTCGTGATCGGCTCCTGTATCTCTCTACAGATAGGCGCGGCTTTTGCGGTGCAGCTCTTCCCCCAGCTGGGTGCCTGGGGCGTCACTACCCTGCGGCTAGGGGTAGCTGCCCTAGTCATCTGCGCTCTTACCCGGCCCCGTTTCTGGGCCTGGGACCTACCCCAGTGGATTGCCGTGGCCCTACTCGGGGCATCTTTTGCCTTTATGAACGGGGCCTTCTACCACGCCATCGAGCTGCTGCCTTTGGGACTGGCGGTGTCTGTAGAATTTATCGGCCCGCTCGTGCTCGCAGCGGTGCTTTCCCGCCGTCTCATTGACGGGCTCTGGATCGGGCTAGCCACCATCGGTATGGCCCTCATCGGAGTTGAAAAGGCCTTCGGGGCCGAACATATCTCCACCCTGGGCTTGGCCTTTGCACTAGTCGCAGGCTTTTTCTGGGCCTGCTATATTCTGGCAAGCTCCCGCGTGGGCAGGCTCATCGACGGGGCTGGCGGCCTGGGTGCCGCCTGCCCAACAATGTCTTCTCTATTCTGCTCAGCCTGGAACCCGGCATCGCGGCTATCGGCGGCTGGCTGTTGCTCTCCCAAGACACCGGAGCCCTACGCTGGACGGCAATTCTACTGCTGACGGTAGCCTCCATGGGCATCACCGTCACCTCACGCCCTCAGCGGGCAGCGGGCGAACCCGCACCCGTCACCAGCACCATCGCCCAGGTGGACGCCCCCCTAGCCCAGCTTGTCGAGCAGCTCCACCAGTTCATCGGTGTCCAGGGCGGACGCCGGGTGCGGCCCGGCACCCACCAGGTAGGTCGCGGCGTCCTGGGTGAGGGCCACATGGGAGCCCACCAGAATAAGGTTGCCCGCATGGCGGCCGCCCAGCATGGTGGTATCAGCCAGACACCAGACGTGCTCAAAGACCTCTAATAGGGTTCGGGCCTGGGCCACGAAGAAGCTGAGACCGGCATCGTCGCCCACATTGACGGCCAGCAGGCCGCCCGCACTATCACCTGTTGCCGGGGCCAGGGCCTCGCGCAGGTCGGTGTAAAACTCGGCGGTGGTCAGGTGGGGCGGGGCCTCCCAGCCCGAGAAAATATCGAGGACGACCACATCCAGACCGCCCGGGGCACCCAACTCATCCCTCAGTCTGGGAGCTGCCGCGGCGGCGTCCTCAATCAAAATTGTGCAGTTAGTACCCTCTGGCAGGGGTAGCTGCTCCATCACAAAGCCGGGCAGCTCCCGCTCGATGTCAACAGCCAGTTGGGCTGAGCCGGGCCGGGTGGCCTGAATATAGCGCACCAGGGTCAGAGCCCCTGCCCCCAGGTGGGCGGCGGTGATGGGCGCCCCGGGCTCAGCCTGAAGATCAACCAGGTTGCCGATCCGGCGTAGGTACTCGTAGAAGATGAAGTCGGGGTGGGCTAGATCCACGTGAGACTGCTCTGCCCCGCCGATTTCAAGAATCCGGCCGGTCGCTGAGAAGCCGTCAGGGGCAACGGATGCGCTCAGGCCAGAAAAAGAAAGTTGAATGGTGCGTGACATGTTCTCTAGCCTAGCCCCTTTCCGGTCTAGTGCAGGTGCCGCAGGTCTTCGTCGGCAGCCAGGGAGTGCGGCTCCATCTGGAAGGTGGAGTGCTTAATGGACACCTCAAAATGCTCAGCCACGCAGCTTTGCAGGTGTTTGAGAATCTCTACGGAGTGGCCCGAGGTGAAGCACTCGTCGTCGAGCACAATGTGGGCGGTGAGCACCGGCAGGTCGGAGGAAATCTGGCTGGCGTGTAGGTCGTGTACGGCAACCACGTGGGGCTGGCTTTCCAGGTGGCGGCGGACCTCGTCGAGATCAAGCCCGCGCGGGGTTGATTCCAGCAGGACCGAGGTGGTTTCGCGGAAGAGCTTGACGGTGCGCGGAATAATGAGCAGGCCGATGAGCACAGCCACTAGGGCGTCGGCCTGGTAGAAGCCGGTACGCCAGATAATAAGGGCCGAGATAATAACCGCCACCGACCCCAGGGCGTCGTTGAGCACTTCCAGGAAGGCGGCCCGCATGTTGAAGTTGGTGCGGTCGCCGCCCACCAGCACCGCAATCATCACGATGTTGCCCACCAGGCCAATGACGCCGAAAATCAGCACTTCAAGGCCGGGTATGGGGGCAGGTTCCAGCAGGCGCTGCACCGCCTCGTAAAGCACAAAGAGCCCAACCCCGAGCAGCACGGCGGCCTGGAACATGGCCGAGAGCACCTCGACCCGGCGGAACCCCCAGGTGTGGCGCGAGGACGCCGGCAGGCGGGCCAGACGCGCGGCGGCCAGGGCAACGCTGACCCCCAGGGCATCGGTGAAAACGTGGACCGTGTCAAAGAGCAGGGCCAGGGAACCGGTCAGCCAGGCTCCGGTCAACTGGAAGGCAACCAATGACCAGGCAATAACCACCACAATGATAAGGCGGCGCTCGTTAGCCCCGCTGCCGTGGGAATGCCCGTGGGCATGGCTGTGGGAGTGGCCGTGCGAGTGGCCCATGGTGTGCCCTTCTAGTAAATGCCGAACCCCTTATAGGAGCCAACCGGCTGGGTGATGTCAGAGTCAACATGATCAATCCTACCAGCGGTATCGCCGCCGGTCAGTTCGGCAAGGAGCTGCTCACAGGCGTCCGCGCTGCCCTGGGCGACAATCTCAACCGACCCGTCGTCCATGTTTTTGGCGTAGCCCACCAGCCCCAGGGGCTTAGCAATACCGGCCACCCACCAGCGAAAGCCCACGCCCTGCACGTGCCCGTAGGCTGTCGCCATGAGCTGGGCCTCAGCGGGTTCAGCGGGAGTTTTATCGGTGAAAATATCAAAGAAACCCATGTCAGAAGACTCTTTCTCTAGTAGTCCAGCTTGGCGTTCGCCAGTACGGGTAGGGCCTGGCGGGCCCGGTCTACCTCGGTGAGGTCAAGGTCAACCACCAGAATCTCGGGAGCTTCACCGGCCTCAGCCAGGGTCGCACCGAAGGGGGAAACTACCCGGGAGCAGCCCACGCCGGTCGGCTGGGTAATATCTGCCCGCGGGTCAGCGCTGGTGGGCGATGCCTGATCAACAGCCAACACAAACATATTGGAATCTAGGGCACGGGCACTGGTGAGAATCTGCCACTGGCTCACCTTCCCCTCACCCCCAGCCCAGGACGCCGCAACAATCGTCGCCTTAGCCCCTGCCCGGGAGTAGTCGGCAAAAAGCTTGGGGAAGCGCACGTCGTAACAGGTGGCCAGGCCAATTTTGGTGCCGTCCACGGTGACGGTCACCAGCTGCTCACCGGCCTTGACCCCCTCAGATTCTTTAAACCCAAAGGCGTCGTAGAGGTGCATCTTGGTGTAGACAGTCTCTACCCCGTTCTGGTCGAAGCAGTAGAGGTTGTTGTAGACCCGCAGGTTCCATTCGTCAGCTAGCTGCACCGGGGCGAAGCCGCCCGCCACCACGGTCACGTAGTTCTCACGCGCGATGTTAGCGAGGGCGGTGCGGAAGGTCAGCTCGTGTTGGGCCGCATCGTCATACAGCCGCCCGCCGAAGCTGAGCATGGCCGCCTCGGGGAAGACCACCAGGCGGGCACCGCGCTCTGCTGCGAGCGCCGTGTATTCACGGATCGTCTCGATATTGCGGGCAACGTCCTTGGTACTGAGCATCTGGGCGAGGGCTATCTTCATACCTTCAACTCTAGAGGGCACAGCGGGCGGTGACCAGGGTAACGCGTTTAGAGCCCGGCCGCCTGTTTGAAGGCCGCCACCATATCGGCGGTGCTGGTGCCTGAGTCCACGTTCTCCAGTTTGGTTCCCTCCACCACGAAACTGGGGGTGCCCTTCACACCTGCGGCGATGCCGTCCTGGTACTCCTGCTCAATCAGGGCCAGGGCCTCTTCGCTTGCCAGGTCAGACTCGAAACGGGCGCGGTCCAGGCCCAGCTCTTCGGCGTAGTCACCCATGAGGGTGGCGAACTGGGCGGTGTCGGTGATCTCCTTCCAGTCGGCCTGGTGGGTGTAGAGGTGATCAGCCATAGCCACGTAAGCCCCCTGGGCCTCAGCAGCCTGCACTGCCTGGGCCGCAGGGACGGCATTGGCGTGCATGGGCAGCGGGAAATGGCGTACCGTCACGTTCATGGTGCCCTCCAGTTCGGCAGCGGCTTCACGGTACTTGGGGTCGGCCTTAGCGCAGTAGGGGCACTGCAGATCGGTGTAAAGGGTGACCGTGGGGGCCCCGTCCGTCACGGCATTGAGCTGGTAGCCAGCATCGGTGCGGACGCCCGCCGCAGCTTCACCGCTCGCGGGGGCAGAAGCGCCGGCAGTGGTCTCGGTAGAACCGCTACAGGCCACCAAGCCCAGCAGAGGGAGGGTGCTCACAAGGGCTCGGCGGGTGAGTTTCGCAGACATAAGACTCTTCTCTCAGACGATAGTTCTGAACCCAGCCTAACCACCCGCCTGCGCTCCGCGCGGGCACAGACTGTCAGCAAGCGTCCGCCCCTCATGAGATACCACACAAACGCACGCCGCTCCGCCCCTAAAGCCCACACAAAGGAATAAACTCAGAAGTAAGCATACGGTAGCCCCACGGTCACCGTAACCCACAAAAACACAGCCACAAGGATGTAGACCCAGATGACCAACGGCATGTACATTTCCGCGATGAACCAGGGCTCAGGCAAGTCCCTCATCGCCATCGGCCTAATCGACTCCCTGCTCAAAGAAACCGACCGCGTGGGCTTCTTCCGCCCCGTCTTCAGCGGCGAAATCGAGTCACAAGACCCCCTCATCCGTCTGCTCCGCACCAAGTACAACCTCAGCGACGCCCAGGCCCGCGGCGGTGTCTCCCTCGAACGCTGCCGCGAACTGCTGGCCTCCGGCGACCACGAAGAAATGTCCTCCATCGCCGTCTCCGTCTACTCCGACATGGCCAAGCACTGCGACGCCATCATCGTCGACGGCACCGACCTGCTCTCCCACAACGCAGCAACCGTAGAATTCGACCTCAACGCCCAGTTCGCCAAAGACCTCGGCACCCCCGTCATCGCCGTCGTCGGCGCCCAGGAATCCACCGTCTCAGATGTGGTCAACGCTGTTGACGTAGCCCGCACCGAACTCCATGCTGCCAAGGTCGATGTCCTGGCCGTCATGGTCAACCGCGCCCGCCCCGAACTGCGCGAAGAAATCCTCAAGAACGTCAAGCGCGGCCCCTCAAACCGCCCTGTCTACGTCCTACCCGAACTCCCCGAAATCTCACTCCCCACCGTCGCCGAAGTCGTCTACAACCTCGGCCTCAACCACGAGGGCATGAGCCAGGACTTCCTCGACCGCGACATCCACGACATCAAAATCGCGGCCATGACCGTCTCCAACTTCCTCTCCCAGTTCACCGACGGCGACTTCGTCATCGTCCCCGGCGACCGAACCGACATCATGGTCGCAACCCTCGCGTCCGCCCTCTCCCCCACCTTCCCCGCCCCCTCAGGCCTACTCCTCACCGGCGGCCTCGCAGCAGAACTCAAGGGCGACACCGCCATCGGCCAGCTCGTCGAAAAGGCACCCTTCCCCGTCTTCTCCACCCAGCTCGACACCTTCAAAGCCGGCCGCGCCGTCTCCATGGTGCGCGGCCAGCTCGCCCTCGGCCAACCCCGCAAAATCGCAACCGCCCTCGGCGAATGGTTCCGCAACGTCGACGAAAAGGAACTCTTCGAGCGCCTCGAACTCGAACGCCCCGCAACCATGACCCCCCTGCGCTTCCTGCACAACCTCATCGAAAAGGCCCGCAGCGACCGCCGCTCCATCGTCCTACCCGAAGGCTACGACCCCCGCATCCTGCGCGCAGCCTCCATCATCGTCCGCCGCGACTTCTGCGACCTCACCCTCATCGGCAACCCCGAAAAAATCGCAGAAATCTGCCAGCGCGAATCCATCGACCTGCCCATCGCAGAGGACGGCAAGCGCGGCGTCACCATCATCGACCTCGACAACAACACCTACACCGAGGACTTCGCCAAAACCTACGCCGAACTGCGCGCCCACAAGGGCATGACCCTCGAAGGCGCACAGAACCGCATGATGGACCCCTCCTACTTCGGCACCATGCTGGTACACAAGGGCATCGTCGACGGCATGGTCTCCGGCGCCGTGAACACCACCGCCAACACCATCCGCCCCTCCCTGGAATTCATCAAGACCCGCGAAGGCGTCAAGGTCGTCTCCTCCGTCTTCCTCATGCTCATGGAAGACCGCGTGCTCGTCTTCGGCGACTGCGCCGTGAACCCCAACCCCAACGCAGAGCAGTTGGCCGACATCGCCAAGGCCTCCGCCGAGACCGCTCGCCAGTTCGGTGTTGACCCCAAGGTCGCCATGCTCTCCTACTCCACCGGCACCTCCGGCTCCGGCACCGACGTCGAACTCGTCGTTGAAGCCACCGAGAAGCTACGCGAAGCCAACCCCGACTTCGCCTTTGAGGGCCCCATCCAGTTCGACGCAGCCTCCAACATGTCCATCGCCTCCTCCAAGCTCCCCGGCTCAGAGGTCGCAGGTCAGGCAACCGTCTTCATCTTCCCCGACCTGAACACCGGCAACAACACCTACAAGGCTGTTCAGCAGACCTCCGGCGCTGTAGCCGTCGGCCCCGTCCTGCAGGGCCTGCGCAAGCCCGTCAACGACCTCTCCCGCGGCGCTACCGTCGATGACATCATCAACACCGTAGCTATCACCGCGATCCAGGCTCAGACCCTGTAATAGGACGCACGGGGTTGGGTTGGCATAACGGCCGCAGCGGACTCCCCTGCGGCGACTAACCTTCTCGAGCTCGCCCTGGGGGGCTCGCTCGATTCATGCCAGACCCAGCCAGTCGCCTTTCGGGGAGTCCGCCTGCGCCCTAGGCGCGGGCGTCCGCGTGCCCCCTCACTCACTAAGTAACTAAAGGAAAACACCTTCATGCTCGTACTCGTTATTAACTGCGGTTCCTCATCTGTGAAGTACCAGGTGCGTGACACCGCCGCTACCAGTGAAGAGAACCAGGTCATCGCTAAGGGCCTGGTTGAGAACATCGGCTCAGCTGACATTCCCGATCACACCGTAGCCCTGGACATCATGGCTAAGGCCCTGGTTGAGCCCCTGCACGGCAAGACCATCGACGCCATCGGCCACCGCGTGGTTCAGGGCGGTGACATCTTCTCTGAGCCCGTCCTGATTACCGACGAGGTCACCGCAACCATCGATGAGCTCTCACCCCTCGCACCCCTGCACAACCCCGCCCACGTTCTGGGTATCAAGGCAGCTCAGGCCACCTACCCCGGCGTCCCCATGGTCGCGGTCTTCGACAATGCCTTCCACTCCACCATGCCCGAGCACGTCTACCGCTACGCTGTTCCCGAAGAACTCGTTGAGAAGTACGGCGTACGCCGCTACGGCGCCCACGGCACCAGCCACGACTACGTCACCGGCGTTGCCGCCGAATTCCTCGGCATTGACCGCTCAGAATTCAACGGCATCATCGCCCACCTGGGCAATGGCGCCTCCATCACCGCCGTCCAGGGCGGCAAGTGCCTGGACACCTCCATGGGCTACACCCCCCTGGCTGGTCTGGTCATGGGTACCCGCTCTGGCGACATCGACCCCTCAGTACTCACCAATGTCATGCAGCGCGGCAACATCTCCCCCGAGAAGATGGACCATATCCTCAACAAGGAATCAGGTCTGCTCGCTATCGCTGGCAACAACGACATGCGCGCCGTGGTTGAGGCTATGGAAGCTGGGGACGAGCGCGCCAAGCTGGCCCTGGACATGACTTCCTACCGCCTGGCTAAGTACATTGGCGCCTACCATGTGGCTGTTGGTGGCGCTAAGGCCCTGGTCTTCACCGCCGGTATTGGTGAGAACTCCCACCAGTTCCGTAAGCTGGCTGTTGAGCGTCTGGGCGCCCTGGGCATCAAGCTGGACGCCGAAGCCAACAAGGTACGCGGCGACGAGCCCCGCATCATCTCCACCGAGGACTCAGCCATTCCCGTGCTGGTTGTTCCCACCAACGAGGAAAAGGCTATCGCTGAGGCTACTGAGGCCCTGGTTGCCTAAGTTTTAGGGCTTCGCCACTGTAGGGCGGGGTTTCTTTCGAACTACGGTTCTTTACTGTGTTTCGAAAGAAACCCCGCTTTTCGTTTCTAGCTAGTGGTCAAGACATCGACGCAGGATTTCACCAGGCTGGGTCTCACGTAAGTTTCCCGTTGAAAAATACTTCAACTACCGTTTTTCTCTTTGGGTGACGCGCCTTACAATTTTAGCTACAGTGCTTTTATCCAACTCTAAGCTGAAGGCAAAGAAGGTTTCACGAAAAGTTCTTCACATGAGCTCCGCAGAAAAGAGGCAGACCTTGCTAACGCCAGAAGAAAAAAATAATCTCCTCAACCGTTGGCTCAAAGCTAACCCACAACAACCCGCCAAAGAAGAGGTCTACATTCTTCTTGAAGAAAAATACGGTGCCTACCAGCTCCCCCTTGCCTATATGGAACCAGACGGCTACCACCGTGACGAAGAAATACGAGCAGACACAGTAGATTCCCTATACACCATCACGCTCAACACAATATCCTGGCCCCTAGATACTTACGAAACAGATAAAATATTCAACGGAGGATATACCGAAACCGCAGAAGAAAGAGCTGAAATTGCAGAATGGAAAATGCAGTTACTCTTCGATCAAAGCAGCTCAGGTGTCCCTCTTGAATACCGCATTATTTCAACTCAACACGACTTGGGGCACAGAATCTCACTCATCCTCATGGCAGAAGATGGGCGTATCACTGATTATAAAATGTACGGCTCCCGTGGTATGGGCAATAGCCTAGATCGCTACCTTAGAGGCTGGATAGGCTTCCCAACCAAACGCCCACAAGACCCCGAAGAAGGCCCCTACATGAGACCCGGTGATATCAACGATGAGGTTTTCCTGCAGTATCTAGAGATCGCAGCTGAACAAGGGTTTATATAGAGCTGATGCCCTGGTTGTGCTTAAGCCTTATAAGCTCTAGAGCGCAGTAAAGGGCTGCAACCCAATGCACCGGGTTGCAGCCCTTTACTGTCTACTCTTTCAATCACGCGCTTACCGATAAACAGCAGAACGGTGCCCAACTTCCAAGGCCAAAAGGACCAAGGTACCCTGATCAATATCCAAAATCACTCGGTAGGAGCCTGCTCGATAGCGCCACAGCCCCGAATAGTTGCCGGTCAGGGCCTTACAGTGGCTCTGCGGGTGCTCAAAACCCTCTAGTTTTTCCAGTTCTTCTAAAATACGTTGGGCAACTGGCTTATCCAGCTTTTTCAGCTGTTTGAGAGCTCGAGGAGTTAGCTCTAGCCTCCAGGTGTTACTCACAGACCGAGCTCCGCGCGAGCTTCATCCAGGCTATATGTTTTCTGTTTACCTGCACGCACTGATTCAGCATCGGCCTTCAAAGTAAAGGCATGTTCTAATTCAGCCAGGTGTTCTTCTAACAAGGTGTTGATGTAGAAGGAAACAGGGCGATTAGTTTTGTGCGAGAGCGCTTCAAGGCGTTGGCGCACATCGTGAGAGGGGCGAAAGGTGAGCCCTTTCCGAGCCGTTGTTTCTACTGTCATGCTTCAATCGTATTACACGTCATACACAGATTTTAAGGGGTCACCCTAAAAGAAGACCCTGTACTTTGTTGCTAGCTAGACAGCAAGACCCACAGGCTAGAGTTACACCATTACGAAGAAGCAGCCGAACAATCTATTCAGTATTTTTAGATAGGTTCTTGACTGAGTTCTAAACAAGGTATTAAAGTCAGAAGCACAAGAACTCACTCTTGATCCCCAAGTCTCAGCCAAAGACGGCTGACCAAGCACTCAAGGAGAACCAAGTGAATGCTAAATTTTTCGGTAAGATTTCTGTTTTATTTTTTACAGTTACTTTTCTATTGCCGCATACCGCACACGCTACTCCAATCTCCTCACAAGTAGAGCATTCTGAAAATATAAGTACCACAAACAGCTATTATAGTGAAATTCTAAGCGAATCAGCTTATATCATTTCACCGCAAGAACTAGAGGAAATGGGGTACAGTGAAGAGATTATTCACCAACAAAAGGAAGCTTTAAAAGCCCTCCCCGTTTTTGTTAAAAATCAAAATGATGAAACAACAGAAACACAGCAGAGCATTACCCATAAATATCGCGCACAAAGCGTACATGAAAACTCCAGAATCGGAATACTGAACAAAACTCAATCATCACTGAGAAATACTTACCAGATTAGAAATACCTCTGGTGAAACTTTTCATTTTAGACAAAAAGGGGTCTTCGATGTAAACGTTCGCTCTGCCAAAACAGTCTCCCCCGGCTTTGGCAAGGGACGGGTTATGTATCATTCACTAGAGTCAAGCTTACCTACAGCAAAAGTCTGGACAGTGTGGCGCGAGAATACAAACCAGGAGTTTGAGATGCCATACAGGACACACTATTCAAGCAGGGTATATCCAAGTATAGAGAAAATTGAAAGGTACTCCCTTGCCCAATAAGAAGAACTGATTCGGATAAAACATCATTAAATAATGCTAAATGGAACGATTTTAAAATGAAGAAAATAGGAACTCTGGTAATTCTAGGGGCTTTAACCCTAAGTGGCTGCGGAACGGGAACTATCAAAGAAGAATCTCCAGACACAAAATCCCAAGCCACTGCGCCACCCCTGCGCCAATATGAACCGGTAGCTGATGAGAGTAAGGCCCTATCAAACCTCAGCAAAGAACAGTTCGATAGCTACTACGACATCATCTGCCACACATCATCTTTTAGGGATTTTTCAGAGATAGAAAAATCCCTCACAGAATCACCAGAAGAAAAGGAAAAGAACTACGCCTATATTAACGATGCACCAGATGTAGTTCGACAGATAAGCGATAGAAATAAAAATCAAGTCTCCTCAGATACAGCATTAGAAAAGCCTCAGCCACCCCGCTGCCAGGAGCAATCAGAACCTCAGAATTAAGGGCTAGTGTTACCTATACAAAAATTGATTTGGCAAAGGATACATGTGCCACTGAACATTTTCTAGTGGCACAGGTTCTACTACTTTTCGTTGAGCTGCGAGCGGATAAATCTGTATGCAATAGCAAAAGCAAGGAGAAACAAAATTCCGCTGTTGATAATTTCTAATCGTGTTATCTCAAACATTTACGACCCTCAGGTGTCAACTATTCCATTTTTATCTACACGGATACCTTGATATCCAAACGTCGTAGGTACAATAAACGCCAACGCCACAACTTTTGATATTGAGATGACCCTCATTCGGTGCTCCCGGAGTGCTTGGTCAGCCGTCTCTGGCTGAGACTTCGGTATCAGGAGATATCCTCATGATTCGCTCTCTACCGCCGACCCAAATCGCGTACAAGAGGTTATTTAAAACATTATATGAATTTTTAGTCCCCCCTCACAGAGCACAGCTCAACACCGGCAGATCTCGTCAGCAACAGGCGGAAACCTGCACCCTCAGGATCCATCCCACCCACGTAGCCAAGTAACGACCCTCAACCAGCTCGCCCAGAACACAGCGCTCACCAACTTTCTTGCTACTGTGGAACCAAAACACACCGCCTAACCAGCAGGAAACCGCATGAGTGAGAACAACCCCGGCACCACCCCGCCCTACCCGCAACAGCCCGGCCCACAGGCGTCCGCACACAGCAAGGAGCAGGGCCTCACCCAGCCCCTGCCCAACGACCTCAGCGGCGGCTGGCTGCCCGAAGATATGCGCCAGCGGCCCCTCTCGCCCCTGCCCGCACCCAAGCTCTTCGGCTTCCAATCCCTGCTGCCCTTCAAGTTCCTCAATGCGCTGCGCCACCCTGCGGAACTGCCCCTGGTCGTCATGGCCTACGCGCTCACCATCATGCTCTACGTGGGCGGCGGTATCTACCTCATCTACTCACTCTTCACCAGCGTGCTGGGGGACGACTTCGTCAACTACCAAATCAGCAACCTAATTGGCCAACTCATCGCCATCGCTATCTACCTGCCCCTGGGCATCTTCTTTGTACGCGGTGCCATGTACGGACGCCTGCGCCTCAGCGGGGTGCGCATCACCCCCACCCAGTTCCCCGAGGCCTACCAGATGGTTGTTGAAGCTGCCCACGCCGCCGGTCTGCGCCGCGTACCCGACGCCTACGTCGTGCTCGGCAACGGCCAAATCAACGCCTTCGCCTCGGGCCACGGGCACCGCCGCTTCATCGCCATCTACTCCGACCTCTTCGAAATCGGTGGTGCAGCCCGCAACCCCGAAGCCCTGCGCTTCATCATCGGGCACGAGGTAGGGCATATCGCCGCCGGCCACGTCAGCTACTTCCGCCTGATTTTCACCAGCTTCTTCATGCAGATCCCAATCCTCGGCAACCTGCTCTCCCGCACCCAGGAATACACCGCCGACAACTTCGGCTACCGCTACGCCCCCGACGGCGCCGAAACCACCACCACCGTACTCGCCGCTGGCAAGTACCTGATGAACGACGTGAACTTCCACGAACTAGCCAACCGGGCCGTCTACGAGCGCGGCTTCTTCACCTGGTTCGCAAACATCGGATCCACCCACCCGCCGGTCACCTGGCGAGCCCATGCCCTGCGCGACCGCACCGAACCCGGCCGCCTCATCTGGCGACCCAAGAACAACCCGCCCTACCCGCTGTCCATGATTCCGGCGGCAGAGCCTGCCGAAGCCTGGGCCGACCCCCTACAGGCCACCGACCATCTGGCCACCTACCCCGAACGCGCCGACAACCAGCACTGGGGTTCAGTCAACACCACCTACCGGCCCCCGGCCCAGTACCGCGACCGCACGGTAGGCGACATGCTCTACACCGGCTGGGTACCCCCGCAGTACCGCCAGCGCACCCCCTGGAACGGCTTCGGTGCCCCCTCACCGCAGGGCCCCCAGCAGGCACCTGGCCAGTCACCTGAGCAGCAGGGTCAGGACGCCGGTAGCGGCCCAGGTGCTACGCCTCGGGAAGGTGAGCGCCCGGCGTCCGCCCCTGGCAACCCGCCCACTGACCAGGACTAACCCTCGACGCGAAAACCCCCACCCCAACCTGTTGCCTAAATCACAAGCATGGGTTAGGGTGGGGTTTATTAGCCCTCAAGAAAGAAGGTGAGCCCCATGGGTTTTCTCTACGCTATCGCAGGTATTGTTGCCCTGGTTCTGGCCGCGCGCGGCAGTGCTAAGTGGTACGAGGCTGAAAAAGGCAAAGAGTAGAATGGGCTAAATGGCCCTACCCCAGAAATTGCGCTCCTGGCGCCCCGACCCGCTGATTACCCTGATTCTGCTCGCCGTTGCCCTGGCGATTATCTTCCCGGCTCGCGGGGACTTCGCCGAAGGGTTCAGCGTCGCCACCAAAATCGCTATCGGCCTGCTCTTCTTCCTCTACGGTGCCCGGCTCTCACCCCAAGAAGCCCTGCAGGGCCTGAAAAACTGGCGGCTCCACAGCACCATTCTGGGCTTTACCTACCTGATTTTTCCCCTCATTGGCCTGGCCCTCTACCCCGTGCAGGGCATTATCGGCCGGGAGCTCTACCTGGGCCTGCTCTTTATGACCCTGGTGCCATCCACTGTGCAGTCCTCAGTGGCTTTCACCTCTATCGCCAAGGGCAATGTGGCAGGGGCAATTGTTAGCGCGAGTGCCTCGAATATCGTGGGCGTGATAGCCACTCCCCTGCTGGTCATGCTGCTGATGCAGAGCGATCAGCTCACCATCTCAGGCTCCGTTTTTGGTGATATCGCACTCCAGCTGCTCCTGCCCTTCGTGCTGGGTCAGCTCCTGCGCCGCTGGGTGGGTGAGATTGCCAAGAACAAGCTGACCAAGCATGTTGACCGGCTCTCCATCGCCATGGTGGTCTACGCGGCCTTTTCGGACGGCATCGTGCAGGGTATCTGGACCCGCATCAGCCCCTGGCAGATTCTGCTTCTAGTTCTTCTGTCGATTGCCCTGGTGGAGTTTCTGCTCTGGCTCAGCGGGGTTGTCTCAAAGAAGCTGGGCTTTAGCTACGGCGACCGGGTGGCGGTGCAGTTCTGCGGCTCGAAGAAGTCCCTGGCAACCGGCCTGCCCATGGCAGCGGTAATTTTCGGGGGCGGAGCCGTGGGTGCCCTCATTCTGCCGCTCATGATTTTCCACCAGGTTCAGCTCATGATTTGCGCCGCCAAGGCCGCCCGCTGGGGCAGGCAGGTTCAAGCTTCATAGCGAAAATCATGGTGACTATCATGGTGAAAATGACCATCATGGTTAGCAATGACGGCCGATTTTCACATTGATGACGCCGGGTTCAGCTCCCGCAGAATATCAACGAGGAGGCGGGCGGCGGCGTCCTGCTCCGAGCTCGCTCTGAGCACCGCAAAAACCCGGCGGCGGCCCAGCGGCTCGCTCACCCACAGGTTTCCGGTGCGGGTTCCCTGCCGCCAGGGCTCAGCCCCGCTGGGAGCCGGGACCTCTGACCGGTAGAGGCCGTCAAGCACCAGATGGGGCAGCAGGGCTACCGCATAACCACCGTAGGCCGAGTGCAGCTGCCAGCTCAGGTCGGTTGAGATAAACCGCGGGCGGGGTGCGATATGGGCGTCGGCCAGATAGGCGTCCGACCAGGCCCTGAGCTCCGTTCCCGGAGGTTCCATACACCAGGGGGCGCTCTCAGCCCAGGCAAGAGAATCGAGCGGTTGCGGCGGCACCATAGCCGCCGGGGCCACCAGCACGATGGGGTCTTCCCAGAGCTCCCGCCGCACCAGAGTGACGGGGAGCTGCACCGGGCGTCCTTCGTATTCTTCGGCGATGACCAGGTCAAACTGGTGCCGGGCAAGCTCGGCGATAGAGCGCTGGGGTTCCAGCTGGGTGAGCTCCAGGCTCAGATGCGGGGCGCGCTCTTCGAGCAGTTCAAAGACCCGCGGCACCATGTAGCGGGCTGCCGAGTTGAAGGACGCCACCTTGAGGGTTCGCGGGGCCAGGCTGGTTTCGCTGGCCATGGCGTTGTGGGCGCGTTCCATGAGCGAGAGAATCTGCCCGGCATAGTCGGCAAGTTCCAGGCCGCGCGGGGTGAGCACCACGCCGCGGCCGGACTTCTCATAGAGCCGATGCCCCACCTCAGCCTGGAGTTTGGCCAGGTGGTTTGAGACGGTTGAGGGGTCGTAGCCCAGCACATCGGCGGCAGCAGCCAGGGAGCCCTGCTGGGCTAGCTCGTAGAAGATTTCGAGGCGGCGGGAGTCGTACACACTCACTCCAATTCATTGATAAATCCCATGAATACTGTTTGAACTCATGGAATTGAACCGGGTTTACCCCTAGTTTACAGTGGAGTCCATGACTCTCACCCAGGCCCTCATGGGTTTCGCCGGCATCGCTTTCCTCATCACGATTATCCCGGCCACAGACACCGCCCTGGTGTTGCGCTCCCTGGTCGCGGGCGGACGACGAAGCGCCTACGCCTGTGTCTTTGGCATCACCGCGGGCCTGCTCATTTGGGGCGTCACCGCAGCAACCGGCCTAGCCGTGCTCATGGCCGCCGCTCCCCTGGTCTTTGACCTCATCACCGTGGCTGGCGGCCTCTACCTGATCTATCTGGGTATCAAATTCCTGCTCAACCTCAGGCGCTGGGGGCAGGTGACCGCCCTCAAAACCGACCAAACCGCCCTGGCCTCACTACCCGCACCTGCGGCGTCCTTACCCGGAGTTAGCGGAGCGGACGCCCCCACCCCCGCTGGCGAACACAGGGTGGGTAAGGATTTTCTCGCCGGCTTCATCGCCAACATTCTCAACCCCAAAATTGCGGTCTTCTACATCGCCAGCGTGCCGCCCTTTATGGTCGCTAGCGTGCAACCCTTCATCATGGGCAGCCTGCTAGCCCTCATCCACGGCGGCATTAACGTGCTCTGGTTTACCCTCATCATTTCGCTGGCCTCACTGGCCATGAAGTGGCTGCTGCACCCGCGAGCCACCCTCGTCATCGACGGCATCGCGGGGTCAGTGCTACTGGTCTTTGGCGTGCTGATCCTGGTGGAGGCGGTGCACAAGCTACTCTAGAGAATTTAGAGCAGGTGGGTATACCGAAAGCCTGCTGGCTCGGGGCTGGCGTGAATCGCCCGTGAGCGCTAGCGAACCGGCGAGAGGGTCGCAGGCAGAGGTATACCCACCTGCTCAACACCTTTTTCTACAGCCCCAGCGCCTCCACAGCCCGGATCAGAGAGATATGGGCCAGGGCCTGGGGGAAGTTGCCGGTGAGGCGCTGCTGTTCAAAGTCGTACTCGGAGCTCATCAGCCCCAGGTCGCTGGCGCAGTCCAGGACGGTGTCGATGAGGGCGCGTCCGTCCGCCTCCCGTCCGGAGCGGATGTACTGCTCTGCTAGCCAGAGGGAGGAGATGAAGTGGGGGTTATCCTGCCCCTCAAAGCCGTCTTGGGAGTCGGAGTTGTCGTAGCGGTAAATCATGCCCGAGGAGTGGCGGATGGTCGCTTCGATACGTTCAACGGTTGCCAGCATGCGGGGGTCATCCCAGTCTACGAGCCCGATTTGGGGCAGCTGCAGCAGGGAGGCGTCCACGGCGGTGCCGCCGTAGGTTGAGACGAAGCAGCCCAGGTCGGCGTTGAAGCCGCGGCTCAGGATTTCATCGGCAACGGCGTCGCGGCAGTGTTCCCAGGTGGCGGCGTCCCCGTCGAGCCCGAAGTCACGCACGGCAGAGACACCGGCGTCGAAGGCTGCCCAGAGCATAGCCTGGGAGTGGGTGTAGACGGCGGGCTCGCCGAAGGTTTCCCACATGGAGCGGTCGGTGTCGCCGATACGTTCGGTGGCGGCGTTGAGCAGGGCCTTCTGGATCGGCCAGGAGAGGTGGTCTTCTGCTACGCCCGCTTCGCGCAGGTTGGCGAAGGTGACAAGCACCTGCCCCAGGGCGTCCCCCTGGAACTGATCACCCGACCCGTTGCCGCTTCTGACCGGCTGGGAGCCCTCATAGCCGGGCAGGGCAAGACGGCGCTCGATGTCGTCCTTTTCGCCAGCCAGGCCGTAGACCGCGTGAATGCGGCGGGGGTTGTTGGCCAGAGCGCGCAGAATCCAGTTGCGTAGCTGGGCGGTTTCGCGTTCGTGGCCGTGGGCGAGGGTCACGTCCATGGCCATGGCGACATCGCGCAGCCAGGTGAAACGGAAGTCGTAGTTACGTTTGCCCCCAAGCACCTCGGGCAGGGAGGTGGTCGCAGAGGCGACCAGGGCGCCGGTTTCACGGGAAATCAGGGCGCGTAGAACCAGCAGGGACCTCAGGCGGGCTTCCCGGTAGCGGGCGTTAGCTTCTTCGCGGTGGTCCTCGGCGGTGGGGGCAACAACCTGGCTCGCAGCCGTTTGGGCCAGCTCACGATAGGTGGCTTCATCGACCTCGGGGGCAGCGGTGTTGGAGCCGGTTTCCAGCAGAATTGATGAGGTCTTAGCCTCTTCCAGCTCTTCAACCTCGCGCACCGCCGAAATAGTAGCGGACGCTTGCTCTGCCTGCTCAGATGCGCGGACGCCGGTGGGCACCTGCCCGCCCTCGGGCAGGTGGGCGGGAGTGGCGTCCTCATCTTCAGCCTCTGGCAGGGAGTCTGCGGGGCTGTAGAGATCGGACCACTCCTGCCACTGCTCCTGGGTGTAGGTCAGGGCCGTGGGGTAGTCCACCGGGGCAGGCGGATTGTGGTTAGAGGCAAAGTAAGACAGGGTGAAAGTGTAACTCTGACCAGCAGAAACGGTGAAGGTTTCGGCCTTAGATTCGGGGTCACCCTCAGGCAGGGAGTCACCCCGGAAGACCAGGGCATGAGGGCCAGCCATCCCCACCAGCATGTCGGCGGACGGGTCGGGGGCGCCAGCGGCGTCCACCCCCTCATAGCGGGTAACCCAGGGAATCGTCTTACCGTAGTCAAAACGCAGGGCCAGCTCGTGGTACATGGTGACCTCACCGGTCAGGCCCTCCACGTTGCGCACAATGGTGGTGCCACCCGAAAGCGGCATAAACTCGGTGACGCGCACCGACGCGTCCCCCACAAACCAGACGGTCTGCAGAATAAAGGTGTTCTCGCGGTAGGAACGCTCCGTGCGAATCTCTTCCACCGGGGCGGGGTTGACCGATTCGAGGGGGGCCAGTAGCCAGCGTCCGTGTTCCCGCTCCCCCAGAAGGGCGGCGAAGACCGCGCGGGAGTCAAAGCGCGGGGCGCAGAACCAGTCAATGGAACCGGTGCGGGAAACCAGCGCGCCGGTGTTCATGTCTGAGAGCAGGGCGTAATCCTCGATGAAAGAAGCCATACCACCAGTCTAACAGGGCGCTTAGTATCGGCCGGCAGTGCTGAAGGTAATCGAAATTTTCATTAGCGCGTTCTTTTTCCGCACCTATGGCAATTTCGGTTACTTTCAAGAAACCACCCTCTTGTAAACATACCCCTAGGGGGTATATGCTTAAGGCATGAGCGAAGAACACTGCGCAACCCACCAGGCCAACCCGCACGAGGGGCACCAGCACGGCTACACCGCCGACAAGGACGCCTACCTCAAGCGCCTGCGCCGCATCGAGGGGCAGGTACGCGGCATCCAGCGCATGGTCGACGAGGATGTCTACTGCATCGACATCCTCACCCAAGTCTCTGCCATCAACAAGGCCCTGCACAGCGTCTCCATCCAGTTACTGGAAGACCACGTACGGCACTGCGTCGTCGAAGCTGCCACCCAGGCAGAGGCCACAGGCGACACCGCCCCACTCGACGACAAAATCAGTGAGGCCATGGCAGCTATTACCCGCCTGATCAAGAGCTAAACCCGGCGGAAGCCCACCGCTTCCCGCCACCGCAAGTACGGGCGTCCGCGCCCCACACCCATAAGGAGAAACCCCATGTCAGCAACCATCGTCAAGGCAACCGGCCTCACCTGCAACCACTGCGCCATGAGCGTGCGCGAAGAAATCGAAGAGATTGAGAACGTCAC
Source organism: Rothia nasimurium (assembly GCF_928381415.1). Lineage (GTDB taxonomy): Bacteria > Actinomycetota > Actinomycetes > Actinomycetales > Micrococcaceae > Rothia > Rothia nasimurium_H. The sequence continues at coordinate 175,013 of NZ_CAKMSF010000001.1, read as the reverse complement.
CGGCGTAGAGGTCGATGTGGTCAAGGGCGGCGAATCCACCGTCACCATCAACCACACCGGCGACCTGGACGCCGCCGCCGTCTCAGCCGCCATCGAAGAAGCCGGCTTCACCCCCGTCGGCTAATCACCGATACAGGTGCGGACGCGCATCTCTGCCAACTAACCTTCTCGCGGGCTCGCAAGCTCGCGCGCGATTCATGCCAGCCCCAGCCAGTTGGCTGCCGATGCGCGCCCGCACCCGCGGGCGACGGAGGGCGGCTGGCGCCCAGCTGGCTCCGGGGCTGGCGTGAATTGCGACGAGCCCCCAGGCGAGGAGCAAGAGGGTCGCTGGGCAAAGCCGCCCTCCACAGCCCGCGATATGCGTCCGCCCCCAAGCACCCTATAAGCACCAAACACAACAAACATATCAAGTGAAAGAAGGCGTCATGCCAACCCAATCTACCGCTGAGGTTTTCACCGGTGATACCCGCATCGTGAATCTGAACGTGGGAGGCATGACCTGCGCGTCCTGCGTGGGGCGGGTGGAGCGCAAGCTCAAGAAAATTGGGGTGGAACCCTCGGTCAACCTGCCGCTGGAGACCGCCCGCGTAGTTGCACCAGCCTCTATCACCGATGAGCAGCTGATTGAGACCATCGAGAAGGCCGGCTACTCGGCCAGTCTCAAGCAGGACGCCGTGGAGCAGGCAGACGAGGCCAGGCAGGATTCGCTCGCCCCGCGACTGTGGGTAGCGGCGCTCTTCACCCTGCCGGTCTTTCTCATTTCTATGTTTGCTACCTTCCAGTTCCCCCACTGGGGCTGGGTGGTCGCAGCCCTGACCCTGCCGGTGGCCACCTGGGCAGCTATGCCCTTCCACCGCCCGGCCTGGACTAACCTGCGGCACGGCTCTTTCACCATGGACACCCTCATTTCTCTGGGTGTGGTTGCCTCCTACGCTTTTTCGCTCTGGCAGCTCCTTATCGACCCGGCTATGACCGCCCATGCCGGGCACGGGGCGTCCTCGCCTGGCAGCCACGGCATGGACCACATGCTCTACTTCGATGCCGCCGCCATGATTACCCTCTTCCTGCTGGCTGGCCGCACCATTGAGCACCGTACCGCCCGGCGATCCTCCCAGGCCCTGCGGGCCCTGCTGAATCTAGGGGCTAAATCGGCCACGGTGCTGCAGGGCGGGCGGGAAGTGCAGATTCCCGTCAAAGACCTGCTGCCCGGCGACATCTTTCTGGTGCGCCCCGGCGAGAAAATCGCGGTGGACGGCGAGGTTGTCGAAGGACGCTCGGCGGTAGACACCTCCCTGCTGACCGGTGAGTCTGTGCCGGTTGAGGTGGAAGTTGGGGACGCTGTTGTCGGGGCGACCGTCAATACGTCCGGCTCCCTGACGGTGCGGGCAACCCGGGTGGGGGCCGATACCGTGCTGGCCCAGATGAGCCGTACCGTGGCCGAGGCCCAATCGACGAAGGCTCCTATTGCCCGCCTGGCAGATAGGGTTTCTGCGGTTTTCGTTCCGATTGTCATCGGGCTGGCCCTGGCCACCCTGGCGGGCTGGTTGTTGCTGACCGGCGACCTCAACGCTGCCTTTACCGCAGCCGTGTCGGTGCTGGTCATTGCCTGCCCCTGCGCCCTGGGTCTGGCTACCCCTACGGCCCTGCTGGCAGGCACCTCGCGCGGTTCCCAGCTGGGTATTCTGATTCGTTCAGCCCAGGTGCTCGAATCCACCAAGCACCTGCGCACCGTGGTGCTCGATAAGACCGGCACCGTCACCACCGGCGCATTCACCCTGGCTGAGGTAACTCCCCTTGCGGGCTTTGAAGCCCAGGACGCAGGGCGCCTGCTGGCGGTGGCCGGGGCAGCTGAGAGCCGCTCTGAGCACCCCATTGCCCGGGCTATCACCCAGGCAGCCCAGGCTGCTGGGGCGGGTTCCTCTCTGCCTGAAGTCACCGCCTTTGAGTCAGCCCCCGGAGGGGGTGTGCGAGCCACCCTGCTGGAAGAGGTTTCCCCAGGTGAAAGCCGAGAAATTACGGCTCTAGTGGGTCAGGCCAGCTTCTTAACTGCCGAAGGTGTCGAGCTGAGCGAAGCCCAAGCCCGCACCCTACTGGCCGGGCAGGAGGCCGGACGCACCACCGTCGTCCTTGCTCTCAACGGGCAGCCCGCGGCCCTGCTGGCCCTGCAAGATACCCCCAAGCCGGGGGCGTCCGAAGCCCTGGCAGAACTCAAGGCCCTGGGGCTCACCCCGGTTCTGCTGACCGGGGACGCCGAACCCGTCGCCCGCGCCGTGGCAGCCGAGGTGGGTATTGCCCCGGCGGACGTCTACGCGGGGGTCAGCCCGTCCGACAAGCTGGCCACCATCACCCGCCTGCAGGAGGGCGGGGCCGGGGTCGCTATGGTGGGCGACGGCGTGAATGACGCGGCCGCCCTGGCTCAGGCGGACGTGGGCGTGGCCATGGGGTCGGGCACCGACGTGGCTATGGAGGCCGCCGATATGACCATTGTCCGCAGTGACCTGGGCTCACTCCCGACGGCGATTCGGCTCTCGCGGGCTACCCTGCGCCTGATTAAGAGCAACCTGTTCTGGGCTTTTGCCTATAACACGGTGGCGATTCCGGTGGCGGCGGCGGGCCTGCTCAACCCCATGATTGCGGCGGCGGCCATGGCTTTCTCGTCGGTCTTCGTGGTGCTCAACTCCACCCGACTCTTCCGCTTCTCATAACATTCAACCCACACCCTAGGAGGTAACTATGAAAACCCTAACTACCCGCGTCCTCGCCCTCGCTGCCCTATCTCTGCTGGCTCTGACCGCCTGCGGGTCCAACGAGTCAACTGCTAAAAACGAGGCTGAGGCTCTGGTCTCGTCAGCTGCCGCAGCCCACGCTGATCACGCCAACCACCCGACAGATGGCGGGCCCGCACCTGCCGGTATCGCTGAAGCATCAGACCCCACCTACCCGGTTGGCACCGAGGTTGTTCTCGCCGCTGACCACATGAGTGGTATGGACGGGGCCACCGCCACCATCGTGGGCGCCTACCAGACCTACACTTACTCGGTGAATTACACTCCCACCGATGGCTCTGACCCCGTCACCGACCACAAGTGGGTTGTGCAGGAAGAACTGGCGGACGCCGGGAGTGAGCGCCTTTCCGACGGCGCCCCCGTGACCATCGAGGCTGAGCACATGACCGGCATGAAGGGAGCTGAGGGAACGGTTGAGTCATCCACCGATGAGACCGTTTATATGGTGGACTTCACTTCCAGTGGCATGACCATGAAGAACCATAAGTGGGTCACTGAATCCGAGATTGAAGGGGTCAAGTAACTCCTCATTCTCAAAGGGACCCCGAAACTTCAAAAGGACCGCATATTATGCGGTCCTTTTGAAGAAATGAGGTCCCCTTGCCAGGGGCGGGAACGGGGTTAGAGTGCGGGTTTAATATCGCGGACGATTGCCTCCAGCTGGCGCAGGTTGAAGTCCACTCCCAGCATGTTGGGAATGGTCACCAGCAGGGTATCCACCTCGGCCACGGCCTCGTCCTGAGCCAGCTCTTCGGCGATTTTGTCGGGCTCACCGATGTAGCTCTTGCCGAAGCGGGAGACAGCACCGTCCAGAATACCAACCTGGTCCTGCCCCTCAGCCTGGGCGCGCAGGCCGAAGTAGTAGTTACTCTGCTCGTCAATAATCGGAATAATCGAACGCGAGACCGAAGTGCGCGGGGTACCCTCGTGCCCGGCGTCCGCCCAAGCCTGCTTGAAGATACGTAGTTGCTCGGCCTGGAGCTGGTCAAAGGGCACACCGGTATCTTCCAACAGCAGGGTGGAGGACATAAGGTTCATGCCCTGTTCGCCGGTCCAGCGGGCAGTATCGCGAGTGCCAGCACCCCACCAGATACGACGGGGCAGGCCGGGTGACTGGGGCGTAATCGGATCAAGCTGGGTGGGGTCAGAAACGCTCTGGGCGATTCCCTTCCCGGCAATAGCCTCGCGAAAGAGGGCGGTGTGACGGCGAGCCATGTCAGACTCGTCCTCCCCCTCGGCGGGTAGGTAGCCGAAGTGGGCAAAGCCCTTATAGACGGTCTCGGGTGAGCCGCGGGAGATACCCAGCTGTAGGCGCTCGTTACCGGCAATGAGGTCGACCATGGCTGCCTGCTCTGCCATGTAGAGCGGGTTTTCATAGCGCATATCGATGACGCCGGTGCCCAGCTCGATGGTGGAGGTGCGGGCTCCTGCGGCGGCCAACAGAGGGAAGGGGGACATCTGTTGCTGGGCGAAGTGGTGGACGCGGTAGAAGGCCCCGTCCAGTCCGATTTCTTCAGCGCCGACGGCCAGATCGATGGCCTGGTGGAGCATGTCGGCGCCCGTGCGGGTTTTGGAGCCGGGGTAGTCGCCGTAGTGACCGAAGGAGAGGAAGCCTATTTTAGGTGCCACGATTGTATGCCTTTCAGGTTGATTTCCCTTACAGGCATTACTTTACCAGGAAAGCATTGCGGGCGATAGGGAGATGCCGTCGGAAAAGTGCAAGTGCCCGTCACTTTTGGCAGGGCAGTTGCACTTTTCGAAGGGGTGCAAGGCATTTTTCGCATCAAAGGCTAGATCAGAAAAATAAACCACATGAAGTAGACAGACAAGCCAGCTAGCGCCCCAGTTTAGCCAGTAGCCGGTCGTGGTAGAAAGGTGGGTAGCAGCCTGCTTCTACCACGGCCTGCATGGCAGCACGATCACCCATAGCGGCCGCAAAGGCCTGCCCCATGGTCACCCCGTGGTCGGGGGCAGGCAGAAAAGTAATAGTATCCCCAGCTGTGATGGTACCGGGCTGGATGACGCGCAAGTAGGCGCCGGCGTCCTGACGCTCGGTAAAGGTTTTTACCCAGCCTTTTTGACCCAGCCAGTCGGCAAAGGTGCGGCAGGGCTGGCGCGGTACCGACACCTCGAGCACGGCCGTGCCCACCGCCAGGCGCTGGTTGATGAGAACCCGGCTCCAGGTAATACCCTCGGTAGTTAGGTTCTCGCCGAACTGCCCGTCAGCCAAGGGAGCACCTAAGCGCTCGGCCCAGTAATCCAGTTCTTCCCGGGCAAAGGCGTAAACCGCCTTGTCAGCACCGCCGTGGTGCTTGGCGTCCCCCACAAAATCCCCGCGCACGCCGGAGCCGTTGCCATAGCCGGGTGCCGGGGCAAAAACCTCCAGGGAATCTACTGGCTGCTTATTGATGCCGGTGGTGCCCTTACCTGTAGGGTTGGGCATCTCGGCACCAAGGTTGGTGGAGCGGACGCTCGCGGACGCCGTATACAGGCCGGGAGCGGTAGGGCTTAGGCGGGTCTTATTCATACCCTCAAGATACCCCCTGAAAAGCGCAAGTGCCCGTCACTTTTGGCAGGGCACTTGCACTTTTCGGAGGGCATGAAGCTTTAGCGGTGCTTAAAATCTGCCTCCCGCTTCTCAACAAAAGCAGCCATGCCCTCTTTCTGATCCTCTGTAGCAAAAAGAGCGTGGAAGGTGCGACGCTCAAACTGGATACCCTGGGCCAGGGTGGTCTCAAAAGCGGCGTTAACGGCCTCCTTGCAGACCTGGGCCACGAACTTTGACTTAGAAGCGATGGTTTCTGCCATCTCAAGGGCAGTGGGGAGGACGTCCGCGTCCTGATCCACCAGGCGGGATACCAGCCCCGCCCGCTCGGCTTCGTCCGCCCCCATAAAGCGCCCGGTCAGGCAGAGGTCCATGGCCTTAGCCTTACCCACAGCGCGGGTCAGGCGCTGGGAGCCACCCATACCGGGAATGACCCCCAGGTTAATTTCGGGCTGGCCAAACTTAGTGGAAGGCCCAGCTACCAGCATGTCAGCCATCATGGCCAGCTCGCAGCCACCCCCCAGGGCATAGCCGTTCACGGCTGCCACGATGGGGGTGCGCAGGCGGGTGAGGTTATCCCAGTGAGCAAACCAGTCAGCTGCGTACATGCTGGCGTAGGTCTGGGATGACATTTCCTTAATGTCTGCCCCGGCGGCAAAAGCTTTTTCGCTACCGGTGAGGACGATGCCCCCCACCTCGGGGGAACGGTCAAAGTCGGTTGCGGCGGCAACAACCTCGCGCATGGTGGCGTCGTTGAGGGCGTTCAGAGCCTTGGGGCGGTTGAGGGTAATCAGCCCAACCCGTCCGCGGGTTTCAACCAGAATATTCTCGTAAGTGGTCACGGTGTTCCTCCTTGCTGTAGGCGGGCTAGATGCCTGAGACGGGTGAGCCGTCGGCCTCACGAATAGCGTTGATGACGTCTGAGAAGTCCTTGGTGCCGCGCCCTTCTTCTACCAGGTGAGTATAGATATCTGCGGCGTGCTTGCCGAGTTCGCCGTTGACCCCTGCGGTGTCGAGGGCGGCGACAGCTAGCCCCATGTCTTTGCTCATCAGGGCGGTGGCAAAGCCCGGTTCGTAGTCCCGGTTGGCGGGCGACCCGGGCACGGGGCCGGGTACCGGGCAGTTGACGTTGACCGCCCAGCAGTAGCCGGACGAAGTTGAGATAACGTCATAGAGCACCTGGGCGTCCAACCCCAGACGCTCACCCAATACAAAGGCTTCTGAAGCGCCCACCATGGTGATACCCAGCAGCATGTTGTTACAGATTTTGGCGGCCTGGCCGGTGCTGTTGGTACCGCAGTGCACCACCTTCTTACCCATTACCTCAAGCAGGGGGCGAACCTGGTCTACGTCTGCCTCAGCGCCACCCACCATGAAGGTGAGGGTGCCCTGCTCGGCCCCCACCATACCGCCGGACACAGGAGCGTCCACGGCCCGCATACCGGCCTGCACAGCCAGGTCGGCTGCCTGGCGGGCATGCTCCACCTCGATGGTGGAGCAGTCTACGAAGAGGGTGCCGGGCTGAGCGGCAGCCAGTAAGCCTCCCTCACCCTCGCGTCCGCCGTAGGCTCCCAGAACGTGCTGGCCAGCGGGCAGCATGGTGATGACGATATCGGCCTGAGCTGCGGCTTCTTCACCGCTGGCAGCGACCTGGATTCCGCGGTCGCGGGCGGCATCGAGCGCGGCGGGCACCAGGTCAAAGCCGTGCACGGTGTAGCCTGCGGCAACCAGGTTGGCCGCCATGTAGCCGCCCATGTGCCCCAGGCCGATAAAAGCGATGGTGGGTGTGGTGGTCATCTTCTTCTCCCTTACAAGGTGGGCTGGTAGGTCTGGTGAAGCTAAGGCGCAATCTAACGAGGGGCCATGCGTAGGGCGCCGTCCATGCGGATAGTTTCGCCGTTGATGTAGTCGTGCTCGGCGATAAAGACCGCTAGGTCGGCGTATTCGGCAGGAGCTGCAAGGCGCTGCGGGAAAGGCACGTTTTTAGCCAGCTCTTCACGGAACTCTTCGGTGATACCGGCCATGAGCGGGGTATCAACAATGCCCGGGGCGATGGTATTTACACGGATTCCTGAACTGGCCAGATCTCGGGCCGCGGGTAGGGTCAGGGCTACGACCCCGCCCTTTGATGCCGCGTAGGCTATCTGGCCAATCTGCCCCTCATAGGCGGCGATAGAGGCGGTGTTGATAATGACGCCCCGCCCGGCTGTGCCTTTCACCGGCTCCTGGGTGGCCATCAGGGCTGCCCCGGCTGTGAGCACATTGAACGTGCCGTTGAGGTTAATGCTGACGGTTTTAGCGAAGAGGGCGGGGTCGTGCGGCCCCCTTTTGGAGAGGACGCGGGCCCCCGGGGCGATACCGGCGCAGTTGACTACGGTACGCAGGGGGCGCTCGTCCTGCCCCACCTGCTCGAAGGCAGCTTCAACGGCAGCGTAGTCGGTGACGTCGCCGGGCAGGAAGGTAACGCCATCAACCTCCCCGGCCTTCTCGATACCGGCGGGAAGGTCAAGCCCGTAGACGTGCACGCCGCGGGCAACCAGAGCGCGGGCGGTTGCTGCTCCGATACCCGAGGCTGCGCCCGTGACCAGGGCGGTGGTGTTGGTGAGATCCATGGTGCTCTCTTTCAGGTGGGAGGTGAGGGGTTTAGACGAAGGCTGAGTAGCCGGTCAGGGCCCGGCCCACGATGAGGGAGTTGATTTCGTAGGTGCCCTCGTAGGTGTAGAGGATTTCGGCGTCCCCAAAGAACTTGGCCATCTCGTAGTCGGTGGTCATGCCGTTGCCGCCCTGGATTTCCCGGCCCAGCCAGGCGCTCTGCCGGGCCAACTTGGTGGTGGTGGCCTTGGCCATGGCGGCGTGAACCATGTCGAGGGTTCCGTTTTCTTGCATGCGGGCGCAGTTCATCATGAGCCCCAGGGCTGCCTGGGTGTTGCTCATAATTTCTGCGATGTTCTTTTGGATGAGCTGGAACTTAGCCAGGGGCTTGCCGAACTGCTGGCGGGTGATGGCGTAGTCGCGGGCGATATCGAAGATACCCAGCTGAATACCGTAGCCCTGCCAGCCCACCCAGGCGCGGGAGTTGCGCAGCATCTCGTTGGCGGCGTCGAAGTTGACGGCCCCGGGCAGGTGGGCGCTAGCGGGCACCTTCACGTCGGTGAGGGTGATGTGGGCGTTCTGCATGACGCGAAGGCCGATTTTGTTGCGAATCTTCTCGGCCTCATAGCCGGGGGCGTCGGTGGGGACGATGAAGGCCTTAATCTGCTGGTCGGCGGTATCGCGGGCCCAGACCAGGGCAAAGTCGGCGATGGTACCCATGCCAATCCAGCGTTTTTCGCCGTTGATGACCCAGTTTTCGCCGTCAAAGGTGGCACTGGTTTCGAGGCCGCCAGCGATATCGGAGCCGTGGTCGGGCTCGGTCAGGGCAAAGGCGCCGGTGAGTTCAAAGCTTTCGAGTTTCGAGAGCATCTCAGCTTTCTGCTCGTTGGAGCCGAGAATGTTAATCATGCCGAGCACCAGCTCGTTGTGAATACCGACCAGGGCTGAGAGCGAGACATCTACCCGGGTTACTTCTGCGTAGACCAGGCCGCGGAAGAGCCAGGAGGTGCCGCTGGTTTCAAGGCGGGCCAGGCCCACCTCAGCCATACCTTCAAGCAGATGCAGGGGGAACTCTTCGGTGTTCCAGTAGTCAACGATTTGGGGGCGTACTTCTTCTTGCAGGTAGGTGCGGATGCGCAAGAACCACTCTTTTTCGTGGTCGGGCAGCAGGTTGAGGACGCCGAAGGGGTCGATGTCGGGGAAGGGCAGGGGCTTTTCGGGTGGGTTTTTGACCATTCCGCGGATGTGGGTGTTCATAGGGTAGCTCTCCTGTGCAACGTCGTCGTGTGCAACTCACGGGCGGGGTTCACCCGCACTTTTTGTGTGAGTCAAGCCATATTTAGCTCTGAATGTACTCCACCTTGGGGGCTGCCGGGTAGCTTTTGGGGGAATTAATTGGTTCGTTACGCACAGACAGGCTTGCTGTCGTTGATTTTTCCACAGGGTCTTGGCAGGGGTGCCACCCCTCCCCTATAGTGACTCACAGCACCCTATCGTGACCCATGCCACTATTTTTGTGTGGTTTATTGCCGAAAGAGGTTACTCATGAGCGTTACCGAAGAGTTCCGCACCATTCGCGATCAGCTTGTCGCCTTGCACGAGGACTATGCCGCCGCGCGCGAACAGTTCACCTGGCCCCGGTTTGAGCATTTCAACTTCGCCCTCGACTGGTTTGATCAGGTAGCTGCTAGCGAGGAACGCAAGGACGCCCCCGCCCTGATTATTGCGGAGCAGGACGGTTCCAGCGTGAGCGTGAGCTATGCAGAAATGTCTCAGCGGTCATCGCAGGTGGCTAACTGGCTACGGTCGGTAGGCGTGAAACGCGGCGACCGTGTGATTCTCATGCTGGGCAACCAGGTAGAGCTCTGGGAGCTTATGCTCGCCGGCATTAAGCTGGGCGTTATTCTCATGCCCTCCACCGAGATGCTTGAGCCGGTTGACCTCGACGAACGCATCAGCCGTGGCACGGTCGAATGGGTCATTACCAACAGCAAGAACGTGCCCAAATTCGAGCGAGTTGAGGGCAACTTCACCGTGATCGAAACAGACGGTAAGACCGAGGGGGCCCTGACCAAGCACCCCCACCTGAACTACCTGGATGCGGCGTCCGCTCCCACCGATTTCACCCCGGACGCCCCCACCCGGGGCGACGAGCCCCTGCTCTGGTACTTCACCTCGGGCACCACCTCACGGGCCAAGATGGTGGAGCACACCCACACCTCCTACCCGGTGGGCCACCTTTCGACCATGTACTGGATTGGCATGGGCCCCGGTGACGTGCACCTGAATGTGGCCTCACCCGGCTGGGCCAAGCACGCCTGGTCCAACATTTTTACCCCCTGGATTGCTGAGGCAACCGTCTTTATCTACAACTACTCCCGCTTCGACGCTGCCGCCCTCATGCAGAACATGGAAAAGTTCGGGGTCACCAGCTTCTGCGCCCCGCCCACCGTCTGGCGCATGCTCATTCAGGCTGACCTGAGCCAGCTGGCAACCCCGCCCACCAAGGTCGTTGCCGCAGGTGAACCGCTGAACCCCGAAGTAATTTCCAAGGTGAAAACCGCCTGGGGTGTGGATATTCGAGACGGCTTTGGGCAGACCGAGTCCACCGTGCAGATTGCCAATACACCCGGCCAGCCCATCAAGATTGGTGCTATGGGCAAGCCCCTGCCCGGCTACGACATTGTGCTGATTGACCCGGCTACCGATGAGATTTCTGAAACCGAGGGTGAGATTTGCATCCGCCTGGGCGATGCCCGCCCACTGGGCCTCATGACCCAGTACAAGGGGGACCCCGAAAAAACCGAGGACACCATGCGCGGGGGCTTCTACCACACCGGCGATATTGCCGAGCGGGACGAGAACGGGGTGCTCACCTATGTAGGCCGTGCCGACGACGTCTTCAAGGCCTCCGACTACAAGCTCTCCCCCTTTGAGCTGGAGTCCGTGGTCATTGAGCACCCGGCTGTGGCTGAGGCTGCGGTGGTTCCCTCACCCGACGAGATCCGCCTGGCTGTGCCCAAGGCCTACATTGTGCTGGCCGCTGGGCACGAGCCAACGGCTGAGACCGCGAAGGATATTCTCAAGTACGCCCGCGACCACCTGGCCGCCTATAAGCGGGTGCGCCGCATCGAGTTCTACGAGCTGCCCAAGACTATTTCGGGCAAGATTCGCCGCGTGGAACTGCGGGCCCGTGAGAACGAGTTCCACGGCCGCCACGGCGAGAAGACCGCAGCCGCTCTGGCCGCCCGCACCACCACCGAGGGCTACGGCCACGAGTTCGCCGACACGGACTTCCCAGACCTCAAAGGCTAGGCGAGCTATCTTTCTCTACAACGAATGTGACTCATATTCCCAAGCGGGCGTTAAAACAACACCCTTTCGGGAATATGAGTCACATTCGTAATGGGGTGACTGCGTCTCTAGGCCAGGCCCAGTTCCCCCGCCTTCGTGGGGGTGAAGAAGGCCAGGACGCTCTCGCGCGAGACCTCCGCGAGGCTGGCAGGGGACCACTGCGGGTTGCGGTCCTTATCTACCACCTGGGCCCGGATGCCCTCCCGCATATCGTGATGGGCCAGGGCGTTACAGGAGGTCACAAAATCCTGATTCAGGGTCTCGGCCAGGGTCTGCTCACCGGCCCGGCGCACAGCTTCCAGAGCCACCTTCATGCCGGTCGGCCCGTTCTTCTGCAGAGCCGCCAGAACCGTACCGGCGAACTCGGCGCCGTCCGCCCCCGAATCAGCGACCGCCTGAACCCTCTCCAGAATCTCCTCCACAGTATCGGCGGCAAAAGCACCCTCAATCCAGTGGGCATTCTCTACCAGCTGGGAGGAAGGTGCATCAGCCGCAAAACCCTCAATGACGCGGGTGACGGCGTCCGCCCCCTCAGCATTCTCAAGGGCAGCAACCAGATCGTCGAGCTTCTCAGACGGCACGAAATAGTCAGCCATACCGACGGCGAGCGCGTCCGCCCCGGTCACGTGCAGGCCGGTGACAGCCATGGGGGTGCCCAGGTTCTGCGGGGCGCGGGCCAGGATGTTGAGACCGCCCACGTCGGGGCAGAAGCCGATAACGGTTTCGGGCATACCGGTGCGGGTGCGTTCGGTGACGATGCGGTGGGAGCTATGGGCTGAAACGCCAACGCCGCCGCCCAGCACCAGGCCGTCCATGAAAGAGATGAAGGGCTTGGGGTAGCGGGCGATGCGCAGGTCGAGCGTGTACTCCACACGGAAGAAGTCCACGCCCTGAGCCGGGTTTTCGCCGGTGGCCTTGTAGAGGGCTACCACGTCGCCACCCGCGCAGAGGCCCCGCTCGCCAGCTCCGCGCAGGAGGACGGCGGTGATGCCGGCGTCCTGTTCAAAGTCGTCCAGGGCTGTATTCAGCAGCTGCATCATCTCGGCGTTGAGAGCGTTGACCGCGCGGGGGCGGTTGAGGGTGATAACCCCCAGGCTGCCGCGCTTTTCGGTCAGGACGCTCTCGGTCGGCTGGGTGCCGGGCGTATCGGTCACGGTGGGCCTCCTTTAGTTGCCGGTGGGCATGACGAAGCTGGCGCCCTCTTTAATGCCTGAGGGCCAGCGGGATGTTACCGTCTTGGTCTTGGTGTAGAAGCGGAAGGCGTCGGGCCCGTGCTGGTTGAGGTCGCCGAAGCCGGAGGCCTTCCAGCCGCCGAAGGTGTAGTAGGCAATCGGCACGGGAATCGGCACATTCACACCTACCATACCCACATCGACGCGGCGGGCGAACTCGCGGGCGGTATCGCCGTCGCGGGTGTAGATGGCAACGCCGTTACCGAACTCGTGGTTGGTGGGCAGGGCCAGGGCCTCTTCGAAGTCATCAACGCGCACTACCGACAGCACAGGACCGAAGATTTCTTCGCGGTAGATGGACATGTCAGTGGTGACCTTATCGAAGAGGGTAGCGCCGATGTAGTAGCCGCCCTCGTGGCCTTCGACCTTGACGCCGCGGCCGTCCACCAGGAGCTTAGCGCCCTCCTTCTCACCGGCGGCGATGTAGCCCTCGATGCGTTCCAGGGCGCTGGCGGCTACCACGGGGCCGAAGTCAGCTTCGGGGTCAAGGGCGTGACCGACCTTGAGGGTCTTAGTGCGCTCGACCAGTTTTTCGACCAGGGCGTCGGCGGTGGCCTGACCGACGGGTACAGCAACTGAGATAGCCATGCAGCGTTCACCGGCAGAGCCGAAGGCTGCGCCGATCAGGGCGTCGGCCGCCTGGTCGAGGTCGGCATCAGGCATGATAATCAGGTGGTTCTTGGCGCCGCCGAAGCACTGGGCGCGTTTACCGGTGCGGGCGGCGTGCTCGTAGATGCTCTGGGCGATGGGGGTGGAACCCACGAAGCCGACGGCCTTAATGCGGGGGTCGTCGAGCAGGGTATCAACGGCCTCCTTATCGCCGTTGACCACGTTGAAGATGCCGTCGGGCAGGCCGGCCTCGGTCCAGAGCTCAGCCAGACGCAGGGGCACGGAGGGGTCACGCTCTGAGGGCTTGAGGACGAAGGCGTTACCGGCTGCGATCGCGGGGCCACACTTCCAGAGGGGAATCATGGCCGGGAAGTTAAAGGGGGTGATACCGGCGACCACGCCCAGGGGCTGACGCATGGAGTAGACGTCAATACCGGTGCCTACGGAGTCGGAGTATTCGCCCTTGAGCAGGTGGGGGGCGGCGGTGGCAAATTCGACGACGTCAAGGCCGCGCTGGATATCGCCGTGGGCGTCGGCTACGGTCTTGCCGTGTTCGAGCGAAAGCATCTCGGCCAGTTCGTCGGCGTTCTGGTTGACCAGGTCCACGAAGCGGTGCAGAATACGGGCGCGCTTCTGGGGGTTGGTAGCAGCCCACTTGGCCTGGGCTTCTGCGGCGTTGGCGATGACCTCGCGCACCTCGTCAGCGGACGCCAGGGGCACCTGGGCCTGCACCTGGCCGGTGCTGGGGTTGTAGACATCGGCGAAACGACCTGAGGTTCCGGGGCGATGGGCGCCGCCGACGTAGTGGGTTAACTGCTTCGTCATCGAAGCCTCCTTCCGTGAGGGCGCACAGTTTTCTGTGCATCAGCTCACACGATACAGAAAAAATAGACGGGTGCCTAGGGGTGGGCGGGCTGTTACACAGAATATGCAGCATTAGCGCATGACAGACAGAAAATCCATAGGGAAAAGTTAAGATACCCCCCTTACTTTTGGGCTTCCACCCTCTGCTCCAGCAGGTCGGGGACATCGTGGCGATCCACCAGAACTTCGAGAAGTACCAAGCGGTCGCTGGTTTTCACCGCACGCTCTAGAGTCTCACACAGGTCGGCACCGGTTGCCGCCTGGAGCGTCAGAACCTGCCCCCGTTACCTTTTAAGGGCGCACACAAAGTGCCCAGCTCTTGCACCGTTACCTGAGCGGCCCCGCCCCCAGTGAGCAACACCCCGCGGGACTCAGGGGCAGCCAGCTGCGCTCCCAGCAGGCATAAAGAAAGGAGCTACCCGCAGGGTAGCTCCCGTCTTCTACCGGCGCCTATGCCGAGGGGTCAGATTCGCCCTTCTTCTGAGCTGCATTAGCCTCGTCAATGCGCTTGGCCAAGCGCTCCTTTTCCTCAGCCTCACGGCGCTTGGTCTCGGCCTCACGGCGGGCCTTAGCCTCCGCGTACAGCTTGGCGGAAGACCGATTAATGCCGGTACCCTCCCCTAGCTCGGGGTCGTTAGGACGTTCCACCAGAATCAGGGTTGCACACATGACCAGGGTGACCACGAAAACGGCGCCCGCAACAGTCAGAGCCAAGACCACGTTCGGGGTGTTATTTGTACCGCCAGTTGCAAAAACCACGATGCCTAAGAAAGCCACCAGGGCCAAGACCGCCGCAATAATCAGCGGACCGCGCACCTGCGCCTTAAACCCACGATTGGGTGATTCACTCTTCTGAGCCAAGACCATTCCTCCTGAAAACAAACTCTCCACCAGTCTACGGGGTGAGCGCCACTTTTGCCCGACAGCTCCTAGCCGCGACGGGCGTCCGCGCGCAGGGTCAGAGCCCCAACTACCAAGAAAATACCGGCCACCAGGGCGCCGCCACCGGCGGTACCCATAATGGCCTTATCGCCAATCTCAGAAACCACGGGCAGGGCAGCAGCTGAAAGCGTCACGATAGTTCCCTCTAGCTGCCAGTCGCGGGCCGCGGGATTGCTGGCTTTAGTGCGCATACCGGCAAGTAGCTTGAGCACACCGGTCAAGCCCAACACACAGGCGGCGATGAGGGTCAGCCAGAACTCCCCGCGGGGGGCCACAAAAGCTAGCACACCACCGGCGGCCTGCACCAGGGCAATAGAGGTAAAGGCCTGGGCGGTGCCGGAATCACCCACGCGGCGCAGGGTTTGCGCTGTCAGATAGGACGCCCCCGCGTAGCCCAGCATATAGAGCCCCAACATGACGGTAATGACGCCCAGGGTCGGCTGCTGCCAAAAGACCGTGGTAAGACCAAAAGCTAGAAACACTAGAGCGTGCACCAGGGTGGGTCCGGTGAGGGCAGCAGCAAGTGCCGGATCAGCCGGACGCTTGGGGGCAGCCTGCTGACCGGTGCTAGCCGGGTGGGGGGTGGAGGGCTTGGAATCGGATTGCTGGAAATCGGAGTGCTGAGAATCAAAAGTCACCCCACCAGTCTAACCAGCCAAGCTGACCGCCGCTGAGCTACCGGCAGCCTGTTACGCGCTACTGGCCTGTTGAGGTATCTCCATCGAAAGAGTAGCCCTCAAGCACCCGCCTCAGGCTTGCCAGCCCAAGAGCCAGTTTACGGTCGCTAACCGCACCAAAGCCTAGAACCAGCCCATAGAGGCCTTCACCGGTTTCTGCCCGGGCTGACCAGTAGTCCCCCAGCGGGGCCACCAGCACACCGGCTGAATGGGCGGTGGCAACCAGGTCCTGTTCAAGGCTTGTGCCTCGGGCAGGGTCCGTGCCGGGGAGGTAAATCACTGCATGCAGGCCTCCGTCCATGGGTAATACCTGCGGACCGGCCAGACCCTCCAAGGCTGTGCGTACTTGCTCCCGGCGTCCGCGGTAAACCCGACGCATGCGCGCTGTATGGCGCCGCACTCCCCCTTCAGCCAGAAAAGCGGTCATGGCATCCTGCACGACCGATGACACCGGGTTGCCCAAATCGGCACGCAGTTCTAGCAGGTCAGCCTGTAGGTGTCGCGGGGCCACCGCATAGCCCAGGTTGAGACCGGGTGCCAGCATCTTGGCAAAGGAGCCAAGCGTCACCACCCGGTCGGAGGCCCAGCGGGCCGGGTGGGCTTCTGCCCCACCCGGTAGGGGCGGGCGGTCAAGAGAAGCTAGAGCCGGTAGGGGGTCGCCAACATAGCGCAGCTCGGAGTCATAATCGTCTTCAACGAGCAGGGCGTCGTGGGTGCGCGCCCAGGCCAGCAGTTCCAGGCGGCGCGCTAGCGGCATGGAAGCCCCCAGCGGGTACTGGTGGCTAGGGGCTATGAGGACGAGGTCGGGCCGGTTAGGCCCCGTAGGCAGGTGGGCAGGGTTGAGCCCCTGTTCATCAACCTCGATAGGTAGGATTTCGTGACCAAAGGCCAGAGGAATGCGATGCAGGGAGGGGTAGCCGGGGTTCTCCACCGCAATACGAAGCGGACGGTTGCGCACCCTGCGCCGCAGGGCGGTAAGAATCAGTCGGAAGCCATCACGGGCACCGGCAGTTACCAAGAGGTCATCGGAGGTGCGTAGCACCGATCGCATGAGTCTCAGGTGCTCAGCCAGCTGCACCCTCAGCTCGTAGGAACCAGCAGGCGGGTAGGCCGTACCGGGAGTGGCAGCCGCCTGCCGCCAGGCAGCCCGCCAGGTGGAGCTTGCCACCAGAGAGGTATCGGGACTACCGGGGCGAAGGTCGATGAGGTCACGGTTAGCCGTGTCAGCAGGAGAGGTGATCGGCACCCTCCTGTGCGCGGACGTCCGCCCCATTTCTCCGCTCCCAGCAGGGGGCTGGACGGGACCCGCTCCTCCCACGGAGGCGGGAACCCCAGGAAACTGCGGGGCACTCAGAGTGAGGTTTCCAGCCACGCGGGTGCCCCCGCGTCCGCTGGTTAAATAGCCCTCACCCACCAGCTGTTCATACGCAAAAACAACCGTTCCACGTGAAACATTCAGGCGATCAGCCAGCGCGCGAGTAGAAGGCAGCGGATCCCCCGCCACCAGAAAACCACCCAGCACCAGAGCCCGAATCTGCTCAGCCACCTGCGACGGCAAAGAACCCGGCGCCGACCGGGACACGCTTACCGGCAGCTGATCAAACCGCGAATACTTCGCCACGCTACACTCCCCTCACATCAAAGCCGCGCTCCCCCGATACTAGCCCACCGGCGTCCGCCCGCCTACACAAAAGTGCCCACCGCGAAGCACACGCGGCGGGCATCTATCCCAAACATAACGAAAAGGGGCACCGGGCTGCTGGCGCCGGTACCCCTCTCGCATCAGATTCTTCCCAGGGAATCTGACTAGCCTACGTACTCCCAAACGCGTACGTAGTCAACCTCGATTGCGCAATCCGCGGTGGTCTCAGCGAGGCCACCCCAGTAGGCATTGCCTGCCTGCATGCACAAACGGATGTTGAACTTCTCACCAGCAGGCAGTGCGGCCTGGTAGCGAGGATCCTCTGACGAGACGAACAGGTATTCAACCCCGTCAAAGAAGAACTTGATACCGGCAGGAGTCTTCTCAACTGCCCAGGTGTGGTATTCATCGGCAAGGTTCTGGCCCAGTACGGGAATCAGGGCGTTCTTCTTAGCCTTGTTACCCTGCTGCTGGCCGTAGTGCACAGTGCCCTCGGAACGGTTGGAGATATCAACCTTCTGCTTGCCGGAAGCGTAGCCGTAGGACTCGGAGATGTCGATTTCACCGAGCAGAGCGGTGTTGTTGGGGCGCATCCAGATGCCGCCCCAGGCGCCGATGTGCTCGGGGGTGGACGCGGGTTGCTTGGCGCGGTATTCCAGGCGGAAGCTCTCAGCGGAGAACTTGCCCATGGTGTCGATGTAGCCGGTGGCCCATTCGCGCAGCTTGCCGTCCTTGTAGGTGACGGGGGTAGCCAGCTTCTTCAGCCAAATCTTGGCGGAGGAGTCGCCCATGGTGACGGCTTCCTTGAGGTTGACGCCGGAGTCGTAGCCTACGTAGGACTTGTCGCGTACGCGCCACTTAGCGCCGTCGATCGCGCCGTTGTTGAAGTCGTCCTCGAAGATGAGCTTGCCCCAGCCTGAGGCGGTCAGGGCACCGCGGTGCTCGCCCCAGTTATCTGCCTTGGACTTCTCAATCTTGACCAGGTGGGTAGAGGGGACGGTACGACCTGCGTAGGCGCTAATACCGGTGCCGACACCCTGGGGGGTTGCGTGGAAGGGGACCTGGTTATCGTTGGATACCAGGCTCTCAACGGTCTGGCCATTGATGATGACCTGAGCAACCAGACGAGTTGCGCGGACAGATAGAGCCAGCTCGTAGGAGAAGGCGGCGGAGGGGGCTGCGGTTGCCAGAACCTTCTGACCGAGTACAACGGTGCGGTGGTTCATCACACGCTCGATATGCAGGGTCATAGTGCCGCTGTGGGCGATGGAGAGCATCGCGGTGTAGTAGTCACGACCGGTGCTGTTGCGTCGTGCGATGACGCGGGTGTAAACGGTACCTGCTGCAGGACGTGAGGTGGTGTAGGTTGCTTCCACCAGGGCGTCTGAGTGCTTGGTGCCTACGGTAGTGAAGGCACGAGCATCGGTGAATGCCTGAGCAAAGGGGGAGGTGTAGTTGACGTCTGCCAGGGGGGTAAAGCGCAGGACGCCTGATGCCAGGCCATTGCCGTTGAGTACCATGCCGGTGTTTGCGTGCGCTGCCTGGGTGGTCAGTGCGGTCGCTACGGCGGTTGCGGCGGTCAGTGACAGGAAGTTGCGGCGGGATACAGAAAGCATGGTTTGGGTCTCTTTCGTGTGTACTTGTTTGGGATGGGAAGCTCTTGGGGAGAGCTGGGGTGGTTGAGATTCTTGGGGAATCTCGGGGTGAACCCTGGGTGGGTTCGTGCGGCTCCTGGGTGGAGCCTGTGGGCTTTGGGTTAGCCCTTTGTGCTTCGGTTGAAAACTTTATAGGACGTTTGGGGGACAAGACAAGGCGAGATGGGGACAAAAATGCCACTTTCCGCATCAAGTATTTTTGTTTTGCCTTGTAAAGTCTAGCTTGTCTGGTGAAAAAATTTTTTGGAAAAAATTTTCAGCCTGTCCCCAAGGTCGGGTTTTTTGGGCAAATCAGCTCATTTTTTCAAAGATTTTGCTGCAGTTTTGTCCCCCAAACCTCTTCACCCTTCGGCATGGAGGGGGCAAAATTTTAGCTTTTGGGGACAAATTGCCCCCTAAAACGTGCTGACGGGCGTCCGCCTCGCTACCTGTGGTCTAAAAACTTTGCTAGAAACTGGCCCTATTCTTAGGCCACATCGGCGGGCACAGTTGAAACCATGACTGAACACAACACCGCAGAAACCACCGTTACCGGCTCCCCCCTCGTCAAGCGCGGCCTAGCCGACATGCTCAAGGGCGGCGTCATCATGGACGTCGTCACCCCCGAACAGGCAAAAATCGCAGAGGACGCCGGCGCCGTAGCCGTCATGGCCCTCGAACGCGTCCCCGCCGACATCCGCGCCCAGGGTGGTGTTGCCCGCATGAGCGACCCCGACATGATCGAAGGAATTATCGACGCCGTCTCTATTCCCGTTATGGCCAAGGCCCGCATAGGCCACTTCGTAGAAGCCCAAATTCTGGAACACCTCAAGGTTGACTACATCGACGAATCCGAGGTCCTCTCCCCCGCTGACTACGTCAATCACATCGACAAGCACGCCTTTAAAGTGCCCTTTGTCTGCGGTGCCACCAACCTGGGTGAGGCCCTGCGTCGCATCACCGAGGGCGCTGCCATGATCCGCTCCAAGGGTGAAGCTGGCACCGGTGACGTCTCTGAGGCCACCAAGCACATTCGCACCATCAAGACCCAGATTGCCGAGTTGCAGGCCCTGCACGCCACCGCCCCCGACCTGCTCTACGTCAAGGCCAAGGAGCTGGCTGCCCCCTACGAGCTGGTGCGCGAGGTGGCCGAGACCGGCAAGCTGCCGGTCGTACTCTTCACCGCCGGTGGTGTAGCAACCCCAGCAGATGCGGCCATGATGATGCAGCTGGGTGCGGACGGCGTTTTCGTCGGCTCTGGCATCTTCAAGTCGGGCAACCCCGAGGCGCGCGCCAAGGCGATCGTCAAGGCAACCGCCTTCTACAACGACCCTGCAGCAGTTGCGGACGCCTCCCGTGGCCTGGGTGAGGCCATGGTCGGTATCAACGTGGCAGACCTGCCCGCCCCCCACCGCCTGGCGGAGCGTGGCTGGTAGTGAATTTTCCGAGCGAGCGAGGAAATAAAAATTCACTACCAGCGCCGAGCATAGCGTAGCGGCGAGGCGAGGACAGGGCGAGCGCAGCGAGCTCCTCTAGACCTTTTGAGAGATAGGATTCCCATGAATGGATACCGCCCTGTTGTTGGCGTCCTTGCCCTGCAGGGTGGGGTCGCCGAGCACGCGTCCCTGCTGGAGAGGCTGGGGGCGCAGGTGGTTTTGGTCAAGCGCCCCGAGCAGTTGGAGGGGCTAGATGCCCTGGTTCTTCCCGGTGGGGAATCGACGACTATTGACCGGTTGACCAGGATTTTTGGCCTGCGCCAGCCCCTCATTGACGCTATCGCGGGTGGCCTGCCCACCCTGGGCACCTGCGCCGGGCTGATTCTTCTGGCTCGGGAGATTGAGGACCCGGCGGCAGGCCAGCAAACCCTGGGCCTGCTCGATGTGACCGTGCGCCGCAACGCCTTTGGCTCCCAGGTTGACTCGGTAGAAACCGAGCTGGCCTGGGGCGCTACCGGGGCGGACGGTGACGGTCAGCTTACCGGCGCAGGCGGGCAGGTACCGGTGAAGGCCGCCTTTATCCGCGCGCCCATTGTCACCCGGGTGGGTGAGGACGTCACCGTGCTGGCCCGTCACGCCGGGCAGGTGGTCGGGGTGCAGCAGGGCCACCTGCTGGGCATCTCTTTCCACCCGGAACTCACCGGCGACACCACCGTGCACCGGGCCCTGCTGGGCCTGGCCAGCCGGGCGGAGGTGTCCTAGAAGCGTCCGCCTCCACCGCCGCCGCTAAAGCCCCCGCCGCCCCCGAAGGAGGAGCCGCTCGAGAAGCTACCCCCTGATGCCCCCGAATTTTCCGGCACGTGATTGCTGCCCGAGTAGAGGTGGGGCATGGTCGCATAGAGGGGCAGCCAGGCACTAAAGGTGGGGGCGTAGCGGGTATAGGTGTCCTTGTTCTCCGCTTCCTGCTCAGCAAGCTCGGCCTCGCGCTGGTCGGGGTCTGCCGGGGCGGTGCGGTTGGCGTAGCGGTATTTGATGTAGTCACGGCGCATATCGTCGGGAATGCTCAGGCCGGGGTTCTCCTCCTTGGCCCGGCGCATCTCGTCCTCGGCATCCCGCTTGACCTTGCGGTAGTCACGGAAAACCCACCCAACAATAATCGCGGCAACGGCACCCAGGGTGCCCAGGACGCCCCAGAGAATCAGGTTGCTATCGGCACTTTCGGTTTCTGCTGCCGTGTAGACCTCATCGATGGTAGCTTCAAGTCCGGCTGCGTAGTTGCCGTCGGTGAGGTAGGGGCCCAGCACGTCGTTGGCGATGGTTTCTGCCTCGGAGTCACTGATGTAGTCCCCGGCGCCGTCTGCTACCGCGATGAAGGTTTCGCGGCCCTGCATATCAATGACCAGCACAGCGCCGTTATCTTTGCCTTGATCGCCGACGCCCCAGGCGTTTCCTAGGTCGGTGGCGTAAGCGGGCAGGTCACCGGGGCTTTGGTCGGTGGTGTAGATGGCGAAGCGGGTGCGGTCGGTGCCCCGGTTTTTCTGGTCGATGAGGTCGTTGAGGGTGTTCTCTTCGGCGTCGGTGAGCAGGTTGGCGTCGTCGCGAATGTTGCCGGACGCCGGCGCAGCAGGTAGGTCTGCTGCTTCGGCTGCCGTCATGGTCAGGGATGCAAGGGCAAGGACGCCCGCCGCCGCTACCGCGGGCAGGGTGGCGAGCCTGCGGTGCGGCTTCTTGTTCTGGATCTGGGGGCTTGTGATGTCGGTCTGAGGGTTCACGGCTGCGTCCTTTCTGGCATCGGGTAGCAGGCTTCTTTACCGGCTCTTACCGCCAGCTTAGCAAGCCTGCTGATAAAAGAACTCCCCCGGCAGAATGAAATAAAGAAAGACTCGTACCTCCTTGAACCCACCGCCCAACCCAGCATGACCCATCAAAGAGCAAGCCCTAAAGTTTTCAATCTGAACCAAGAGACTCCGCATCATAAACGCGGAATTACCACTGTTTGGAGATAACGAGCAAAATTCAAAGCCCCTGCTTGTCGAAGCAAGCTAGGTACAGTTGCATCAGGGTTCCTACGTTCAAGATAGGTTTCCTGTTTTAGGTACACCGAGTCGAGAATCTCTGGGGGTATGAAGTGAGCCATCTGCATAAGAAAGTCATCAGCGCTCATGGTGTCATAGGGCAGAAGGTGCTCCCCCTGATAACTTTGACCAAAAACTATCAGCTTAGAGTCATCGGTAATAAGAGCATCTGCGTTAGATGCAAGCACCGCCGCATGAACATGCGCATCATGCTCGTCAGGGTAACCAGCAGGAATATTTACCTCAAACCCCTCCACGATATCTGTCACGCTAGCCATAATCTGCTGCATATAACGTTGCCGTACAGCATCATCATGGTGTGGATGTTGTTTACGCCAGTGGTAACCAAACTCGTCCAAGATACCCTGCGAAAGATAGACCTGATAAAAAAGATTGTTTGTTTCTATACAGGTGAGGAAAATCCAGTCTCTCAACGTCTTGCTCATGAGTACGTTGGTGTCGAGAACTATCCGATAGATATCGCTGCTCATACCACCCCATCTTAAAGATATGGGTAGCACAAGCAGCGATATTTCTATTTTGTTTAGTCTAAAACTCCAAGCTCTTCGTCAAGTTTCATGAGCTCTTCGAAGGCAGCTTTCTGCTCGGCGGTTTTCGCAGCGAGTAGCTGCGCCCTGTAGGCATCAACATCAGCTGTGCGAACACGCCAGTGGGTGCCTACCTGATGGGCCGGCATCTTTCCCTCACGAATAAGTTTCATGAGAGTCGGGCGAGATACACCAATGCGTCGGGCAGCCACAGTCGTAGTAAGGTCTTTGGGCGCAGCAATCACTTGTGCATGCCCTCCCTGACTAATAATTGACAGAGTTGCTTTCAAAGCAGCGACCAGTTCCGCACCGAGCACTTCACTGGCCTCGCCAGATACAGTCAGTGACACAGACAGCATGGGTGACTTCTCAAGGTGGGTAAGAAGGTTGTGGGCTTCCTGAGCCATAGCTTGGCTTGTTTCGATAGTCGCAGTATTTTTGAGAGCCTGCGCAGTCATAGTATTCCTCGGTAACAGTGATTCTTCGCTTGATGCACCCTCAGACTATCGGATTAAGTGAAATAAGTGCAAGAGTTTTCATTTATTGCACTTATTACAAACTTTGCATCATTCGCATCTAGAAGGTACTTAGTCCCGTCGCCTCCTGGGCGCGGTAGGCCAGGGTTTGCAGGGTCGATTTTAGGACGCCCCCACCCGCCTTGGCTGCGTAGGGCAGGGTGAAGGTGGTTTGGGCACCGCCTACCGGTTCGTTATTCCAGATCAGGGACCAGTAGGCAGAGAACTCCTGGGCTAGGGCGGAGTCACCCGCGGCGCGCACCCGCAGACTGGTTTCTAGGTTGTAATTACAAATATTTCGGCGGGTGAAATTACCCGACCCGCTCAGGAGCTCAAAGCTGCCAGAATCTGCCGGGGCGGGTGCGTCCACCCCTCGGTGAACCGCCAGATACTTGGGGTGGAACTGCTCGCCCCCTGTGGCGTACCAGCGCACCTGGACCCCGGCCCGTACCAGCTCTCGCGCAACGGGCAGGGCGGGCAGGCCGGTTTTTGTGCGGCCGAAGGCGTCAATGTTGAGGTCGAGCACCACCTGCACCGAAGCGCCACGAGCTGCGGCAGCCTTAAGCCCGGCAATGACAGTGCGCTCCGATAGATAGAACATACCCAGGCAGACCCTGTCCCCCGCGCCGACACCAGCCAGCAGCTCCAGCACCGCAGTGCGAATACCGCCCTCGGTCACCAACTGCACCTCAGACGCCTGCCCCGGGAGCTTAACACCCCCAGCAAACCTTAGCCCCCGCAGGGAACGGGCAAGGTCGGGAGCAGAAAAGTCTAGAACCGCCAGCTCACTGGCCAGCAGGTCGCCCACCACAGCACCGGTGACCCGCAAACCCAGGTTGGAGTTGGGCGCAGAGGCGTCGTGCGGGTTGGCAGACGCCACCACAGCCTCGGCCTCAGACAGGGCCACCTTGCGGTGGTTGGCCTTGAAGTTAAAGAGCCTGGCGTAGGCATTGGCAGAGACGCGCGGCCCACCCGGTGCTAGAGCATTGGGCAGTACGGCGGGGAGCTCCGGCAGGTGTGCCAGGGCCGCCCGGTAGAAGCCGGAGTAGGCGGGGTTAGAGTCGCGCAGGGCCTCTAGCCGGGTTTCAACCACCTGCACCCCGGCGGCCCGCAGTCGCTCTAGATGAGGCAGGGGGTAGCTGCCGTAGAAGGTGTTGATGGGGTCGGTAATGAGAACGATGGGCATATCGGGGGCGGCAGCCCGCTTGGCAAGAAGGGCCTCGGTGAGGCGCTGGGAGAGGGCCGGGTAGGTGCGCCCGCTGGAGCGGTCATAGTCGCTATTGAAGAGGAACATATCGAGCACCAAGAAGCTTGTAGCCCGCTCAATGACCCCCTCAACAGCGGTGAAAATCTGCTGGTCAGACCGGCTTTCACCGGCGGCCGTGTAGGTGAGGTCTGCCAACAGCTCTACCTGCCCGCTTCGCCAGGGCCCGGTAACACCCAGGCCAGCTGGCAGGGGTTTGTAGCGGTGATAGAGGACGGACGCGGCTGCGGCAGCACCGCAGGCCAGAGCGGCAAAGGCGAGGGGGCGGGGCAGTGTGCTCATGCCTATAATCTACCTAGACAGCTATTTCTTATCTCACACACCCACCGCTTGCCGATATTTTTTACAAGTGTAAACTTTACATCTGTAAGAAAAAATTGTTGGCAGAGGATACCCGCTATGACCCCAACCCTGGCACCCGCCGCAGAGGACGCCCGCGCCGCCGACCCGCGTCCGGCCCGCTCCCGCGCAGCCCTCATCGACGCCGCCACCGAGGCTCTGGCTACCAGCGACCCCGGCAACCTCAGCATCACAACCCTGGTCAAGACCGCAGGGGTCAGCCGCCCCACCTTCTACCAGCACTTCGCCGACGTGCACGAGCTCATTCACGCCGCGGCCCTCACCAAACTCAGCGCCGCCTTCGACGCGTTACTGCCCGCCGACCCCACCGCGTCCGTCGCTGTCTTTACCAGCGAGGTCAGCACCAACCTGCTCAAGCAGCTACAGGTCGACGCGGATTTCTACCGCAACGTGCTGGCTATCTCGGGCAACTCCTCCCTGGTCGCCGAACTCGTCGACTTCCTCAGCCACCGTTTTCTCAGCCGACCGGCCGTTGCCGAACGTTTCATCACCAAGAACCCCGACCTCACCAGCGACTACACCCAGTTCGTTGCTGCCGGAGTTGCCTGGCTGGCCGTCCGCTGGCTGGCCACCGACTTCACCGGCGAAAACACCGCAGAAGCCACCGGCGAGCGCCTGGCCCAGATGATGCAAGCCGTGATTTCCTAACCCGAGAAACAGACTTTTCACGATCCCAACAACCCGAAAGTAGGTGAGATCCCGTGCCCTCAACACGCGCTAAACGCCCCAAGCTGCACCCGCATCGCTTCAGCCCCATGAAGTACCTGGTACTGCTGGCCGTTATTATCATCCCCTCGATTTACTCAGGCATTCTAACCTGGGCTAACTATGACCCCACGGGCACGATTGACGCCGTTCCGGCAGCGATTGTGAATGAAGATTCACCGGCAACCACAGCCACCGGCAGCACCCTTAACCTGGGTCAAGACCTCACCGACGAGCTTCTGAGCAACGACAGCAAACAGAATTTTGACTGGTCGACCATGAGCGCAGACGAAGCGCAGACCAAGCTCGAAAACGGTGACATTCAGGCTATTTTGACGATTCCGTCTGACTTCTCTGCGAATGTAGCGTCGGTGTCTGAAAACGACGCGGCGGCAGCCCAGACCGCCAAGCTAAATATCACCACCAATGACGGCTCCAACATCATCTCGGGCAATATCGCCAGCTCTCTGGGCACGGCGGTCACCGACACCCTGGCCAGCCAGGTGTCCACCGAGTACCTCAACAACATCTACGCGGGCTTCACCGATATCCACGACTCCCTGGGGCAGGCAGCGGACGGCGCCAGCCAGCTCGCTGATGGCTCCACCAGCGCCAAGGAAGGCTCCGACGAGCTCGTGGTGGGCCTGACCGACTTGAAGTCCGGTACGAGCGAGTTGAGCTCGGGTGCAGCCTCTTTGGCGGACGGCGCGACCCAGGTTAATGACGGCGCAACCTCCCTCGCCTCGGGCGCAGCGTCCCTGTCGGACGGCGCGACCCAGGTCAACGACGGAGCCTCATCCCTCGCATCCGGCGCAACCCAGGTCAACGACGGAGCCTCATCCCTCGCATCCGGCGCAACCCAGGTCAACGACGGAGCCTCATCCCTCGCATCCGGCGCAACCCAGGTCAACGACGGAGCCTCATCCCTCGCATCCGGCGCGACCCAGGTCAACGATGGAGCCTCATCCCTCGCATCCGGCGCCGATAGTGCCGCCAGCGGAGCCGCAACCCTCGCTAACGGCCTGAACCAAATCAACGACGGCGTCTCTGCCCTACCTTCCCAGCTACCGGCCCTCACCGACGGAACGAGCTCCCTGGCGTCCGGCGCGAGCGACCTCGCCACCGGCGCTCAGAACCTTGAGGACGCCGCCGGGCAGCTCGCCAGTGGAAGCACCGCAGTCTCTGACGGCGCCGACGCAGCGGTCAAGGGTGCACAAACCCTTGCCGACGGCACGCAAGCTCTCCACACCGCCACCGGTACCCTCGCGTCCGGCGCGAGTGATCTAGCCAGCAGCTCCCAGCAGCTCATCGATAACTGGGGCTCCCTCAGCGACGCTCAAAGGCTTGCCGCGCTCCAACAGATTAACGCCGGTGCCACCACCCTCTCGGAGGGTGCGAGCGCCGTGGATAGCGCATCAGGCGACCTCGCTACCGGTGCATCCTCCCTCGTCGGCAACGAATCGGGCGGGTTGACTAAGCTTGCCGCCGGCGCTTCATCCCTTGAAAGCGGAGCCGGACAGCTCGCCGCTGGCGCAACCTCCCTCTCTGACGGGGCCGACACCCTGGCCGGCGGGGCTGCAACCCTCAATGACAAGGCCGGTTCTATGGCGAGCGGCTTGAGC
Source organism: Rothia nasimurium (assembly GCF_928381415.1). Taxonomy (GTDB): domain Bacteria; phylum Actinomycetota; class Actinomycetes; order Actinomycetales; family Micrococcaceae; genus Rothia; species Rothia nasimurium_H. The sequence continues at coordinate 147,611 of NZ_CAKMSF010000001.1, read as the reverse complement.
TCGCTAGCCACCGCAATTTCTCAGGCCAATGACGGTGCCTCTGCCCTGGCTGACGGCACAGGTACCCTGGCCTCCGGCGCGCACAGCCTCGCTGATGGAACCAGCTCCCTGGCATCGGGTGCGGGGACGCTGGCTGATGGAACCAGCTCCCTGGCTTCCGGTGCGGGAACCCTGGCTGATGGAACCAGCTCCCTGGCTTCCGGTGCGGGAACCCTGGCTGATGGAACCAGCTCCCTGGCATCGGGTGCAGGAACCCTGGCTGATGGAACCAGCTCCCTGGCGTCCGGCGCAGGAACCCTCGCCGACGGTGCAGGAACCCTGGCCGACGGTACCAACTCCCTGGCGTCCGGCGCAGGAACCCTCGCCGACGGCACCCAGACCCTGGGCGAAGGCGCAGGATCCGCCGTTGACGGAGCCACCAGCCTCTCCAACGGCCTCAGCGACCTGAACGATGGTAACAGCGAGCTAGCGACCTCCCTGGGGGACGCCGTGGGGCAGGTTCCCAGCTACACCACCGACCAGGCCAGCGAACTCAGCGCGGTCACCAGCGACCCCGTCACCATTGAAAAGACCCGCCTGAACGAGGTGTCCACCTACGGCCACGGCCTGGCTCCCTACTTCATGACCCTGGGCCTGTGGGTTGGCGCTATCGCCTACTTCATGATGTACCCGGCGATCTCCAGCAAGTTCGCCCGCGGCGGCCACTCCGGCCTGCGCACCCTGCGCGGTGCCCTGGTGCCGGTACTCTTCATGGGTATTCTGCAGGGAACCGTCATGTCGCTCATCATCCACTACTGGGTGGGCATTGAAGAGGTGAACTTCTGGGGCCTGACCGGCTTCGCTATTCTGACCTCTATCACCTTCCTGGCTATCAACCAGGCCCTGATTGCCCTGCTGGATGCTCCCGGCCGTTTCATCGCTCTGATTCTGACCGTGGTTCAGATTGGCGCGGCGGGTGGTACCTACCCGATTGAGACAGCCCCTGCCTTCCTACAGGCTATCCACCCCTGGCTGCCGCTGACTCACGCGCTGGAGGCTTTCCGCTCCCTGATCGCCGGTGGCTCCATCGGTATTGCAACGGGTATTGTCTGGCTGCTGGGCTGGATTGCCCTGGCTGTTGCGGGCACTGCCCTGAGCATCTGGATTCGCCACCGCCGCGAAGATAAGGCAGAGGCCGAACGCCAAGCCCGCCGGACCGTCCTGGCGAGCGCCTAAAGAATCAAGGCCCCTAACCTACGCCCTTTCGTTTCTACCCCGGTGTATCACCCCGGAGGCAGGAGCGAAGGGGCGTAGAGGGTTAAAGGGGCCACCTATAAATAACAGGCTAGCCCTCCACCCCAACCCCACCTTCGCCCGAACCTATAGGATAGAAGGAACCGCACCACTATCTTCCACCGTTGAAAGAGGAACCATGGGGTACTTTGAGTCCGTCCAGTCTGCCGCGCAGCTGCTTAAGCCGCTCACCGATGAGCGTATGTTGCAGGCTCTTGACCGCCTTGAGGTGGACTACGAGCTGGGCGATGACGGGGCCGCTGTGTTCCATTTTGAGCGGGGCTACTTCTACTACACCCTCTCCAGTAACGCCAGCCGCGACCTGCTGAGCGTGCGCGGCAGCTACCGGGGCACCTTCCCCTTCGAGGCGCTGCCCGCCCTCAACGAGTTCACCAACGCCTGGAACCAGCAGAACCTCTTCCCCAAGGTCTTCCCCTACCGGGTTGAAGAGGAGGGGCAGGGGTTTGTGGTGCTGCCGGTTGAGCTGAGCATGGTTTATGCGGGCGGGGTGACGGACGCCCAGCTGGATGAGCACCTGCGCGCTGCCCTGCAGACTTCGCTGGAGTACTTCGAGACCGTGGCCTCCACCTTCGGCGGGGAGGAATAGCCTTGTCACAGCGCTTTAAAGTTGATTTGGGCGGCTTGGTTGAGCTGCTGTCGAAGAACCTGTATTCGGGCCCGCAGGTTTACCTGCGCGAGGCGATTCAGAACGGGGTTGACGCTATTACTGCCCGCCGCGAGCAGGACGTCGACGCTCCCGCCCGGGTGCTCCTGGAGCCCTGGGAGGACGGCACCGGCATCACCATTACCGACACCGGCGTGGGTCTGACGGCCGAGCAGGCTGAGGAGTTTCTGGCGACGATTGGCCGTACCTCTAAACGCGATGAGGTCTTTAACGAGGGCCGCGCCGAGTTTTTGGGCCAGTTCGGTATTGGCCTGCTGGCCTGTTTTTTGATTGCCGATACGGTTGAGGTCACCTCTCAGAGCGTGCTGCCGGGGGCTGCTCCGGTGCGCTGGCTGGGCCATGCGGACGGCACCTTTGAGGTGCTTCAGCTCGCTGGCGGTGAGGACGCCGCCGGGCAGGTTCCCGAGGTCGGTACAACGATTCGCCTTAAGGCGCGGGCGGACGCCGCCCACTGGGTTGCCGAGGAGACGGTGGTGACGCTGGCGAGCGACTACGCGGATATGCTGCCGGTCGAGGTGGCGGTTCGGGTGACGGCTGCCGGCCAGCGGATCTGGCGTCGTATTTCTCTGCCTGCCCTGCCCTGGGCGAAGGGGGAGGGCGAGCACCAGCCCAACCAGCACGAACGGGCCCTGGCCCTGACTAACTACGCCGAGAAGACCCTGGGCTTCACGCCCCTGGCTGCTCTTGAGCTCGAGGTGCCCGCCACCGGCACGACCGGTGTGGCCTATGTGCTGCCGCAGGCTGTGTCACCGGGTTCAGGCCGCCACCGCGTCTACGTGAAGAACATGCTGGTGAACACCCGCGAAGACACTCTGCTGCCCGATTGGGCTTTCTTCGTGCGGGCCGTGGTGAACTCGGAGTCCCTGACCCCAACGGCCTCCCGCGAGCAGCTGCGCGAGGACGAGATTCTTCTGCTCACCCGCGAGGCGATCGGTGAACAGCTCAAGACCTGGATTACCGCTACCCTTTCTGAGCCCAGCGCCCTGCGCGACCGCTTTGTCGAAACCCATTCCCTGGCCCTGCGGGCAGTGGCCCTGGCTAGCGACGACATGCTCGATGTGGTGGCGTCCTCCCTGCCCTTTGAGACCACCGGCGGCATCGCCACGCTCGCCCAGGTCATTGAAGAGACCGGGCAGGTGCTCTACACCCCCACCACCGAGGCCTACCGCCGGGTGGCTCCGGTGGCGCGGGCCCAGGGGCTGTGGGTGGTCAACGGCGGCTACGTCTACGACGCCGACCTACTGGCTAAACTGGCTGACCGCCCCCGCTGGAAGGTCACAGAGCTGACCAGCAAGGACGTCACCCAGACCCTGGCAGCCGTTGAGATGGAACGCGAGTTCGAGGTGCTGCGCGGCCTAGAGCGCGCCCGGGCTGTGCTCGCCGCCCAGGACTGCGGCGTCCTGCTGCGCACCTTTGACCCCGCCGAGGTACCCGCGGTGCTGCTGCGCGATGCGGACGCCGAACGCGCCCGCGACCTGGCCCAGGAGGCCGAGGACGCCGGTGGCGCCTGGGGTGGGTTACTGGGCTCCTTTACCGAGGCGGCAACCGAGCCGACCCGCACCCTGGTGCTCAACGATGCCAACGAAAATACCCGCCGTCTGTTGCACCAGCCGGAGCACGCGTCCTTTGAGCCGGGCCTGACGACCCTCTACCTCTCTGCCCTCATGCTCGCCGGTGAGGGCCTGCGCGGGGCTGAAACCAACCTGCTCAGCGATAGCCTGGCCCAGCTGCTTGAAGCTGCCCTGCGCCAGCCCTAAAGATAGCTACCAACAAGGGAGAAGACTGTGTGGTCCACCCACGAAGCCGCCCAGAAAATTGCCGCAACCCGCGACCTGCCCTACGGTAGTGCCCGCACCGCCGCCATGGAGTACATCACCCGCACTCTAGAACGGGAGGGCCCCGAATCCATGCTGCCCGAGGCCTACCTCAACCTGGTGGAGGCCTATGTTTTTGGGCAGCCGACCCCGGCGTCCTTTGCGGTGTTCTCTAAGCTGTTGCGTCTCTACGACGCCCACCCCGAGCACTTTGACGAGTTCACCGCCCGCACCCTCTTCTGGCAGTTCAAGTGGATTATCGGCGATATGACCGCCTACCCGCAGATCTCTAAGGAGCAGGCGCGTGAGCTGCTCGATGAGATGCGCCGCCGCTACCGCCTGGCGGGCATGGGCGAGATGGCCCCTGACCGGGCCGAGTACATGTGGGCTGCCCATATTGGTGAGGACGAGGCCGCCGAGACCTGGCGCGCCCGCTGGCTGGCGCACGGTGAGGACGAGATGGACTGCGGCTCCTGCAGGCACGGCGGGATTCTGCGCGACCACGTGACCGACGGGGAGTTTGAGGCGGCCGTCCGCCTGGGTGCCCCCACCGAAGATTTGTGTAACCGGGAGCCTGCGGCTTCCCACCGGCAGCTGGCCCTTGCCTACCTGCACCTGGAGGACGGCGAAGCAGCCGGTCGTCACCTACTGCGAGCAGCGGCCAACCGCGACCAGTATGATCCGGACGACCTGGGCGTTGAGTTTGAGGTGCTAGCTCGCGGCCAGAACCTTCAGGCAGCCTTTGACCTGCTGGCTGACCACGGCAAACGTGCCCTTGACCTGGCGGGGGATCCCGGCGATAACCGCAACTTCCTGCGCTATATCGTCGCTGGCCTGGCCTGGGCTTTAGAGGACCACGAGGATATGCCCACCGGTCTGCGGCCTGCCGGTCAGACATCGCGGGCGACCCTGCGGGAGCTTTACGACTGGGCACTGGCCGAATCCCGGCCGCTAGCGCAGGCCTTTGACCGCCGGGCGGGTAATACCCGGTTCTCGGAGTCCCTGGAGGCCGCCACCCAACTGGATGCCCTGACACCCATTGTGCTGCCTACCGGGGCGGACGGGGCCGGTTCGGCTAGTTCAGCTGGTTCGGCTAGTTCAGCCAGAGCGGACGCCGCTGCGGGTGCGCAGACCCAGGGTGAGGGCGTGGAGGGGGCTGCTCCCCTGTCCTTCACCCCGGTGGAGTCTTACCTGGCGGTGGCCCGCGAGCATGAGTCTGCGGGGGCTTCCCTTGAGGCGGGTCTGGCCTACGCCGAGGCTGCTTTCTTGGTGCTGGCCGGTGGGCCTGTCACTGGGGCACAGGCGCTTGAGGTCCACAGGTTCTTTGAGACGGCCTGGCCCCTGCTAGCGGACGGCAGCGCCGCCCCGGCCCTGCTGGCCGAGGTAGTGCGCGTGTGGGCACCGGTTGCCGAACGTGCCAATGAGCTTGAAGCCCTTCGCACTCCGGTGCGTGAGCTACAAGAGCTGGCCCAGCAGGCTCTTGCCCCAGCCCACGGTGACCAGGGCGGGGACGCCGCCCCGGGCGTCCGCCCCGACCTGCTGGCTTTCCTGCTGGCTCAGGATTTCGCCGCCCGCCTTTCGCTGGCGACCGGTGAGTCTACCGGCCAGCAGCTCGTGGATGAGCTGGTTGAGACCTACCGTGAGAACGAGTCTCTGGAGCGGGCAGCCCGCCTACTGATGGTTGCCGCTGAAGCTGCGGCTACCGCCGGGCAGAGTGAGTTGGCGATTGGCCGCTATGAGTTGGCGGCGGAGTTTTTTGAGCCTTTGAGACTGAAGAAGTCCCGTGCTGCTGCCCTGGACGCCTGCATTGAGCTGCTGCGCGCCACCGGCCAGGAGCACCGCGTCGAAGCCCTGCTGGCTGAGCTCATGTAAAAAGAATCGCCCGTAAGAGCCTCGAAAGGATAGCTCCCATTGCGAATCTCTTACGGGCTATTGCTCAGTTCCTTGACGCTCTCTCACACTTCTTCAACTAAGTGAGAGTAGCGACCATAGCAAGGGGCGGCCTGTCACGCACCAACGTGGCGGGTTGCCCCATCTTTGTATCTCTACAAATCTACCTGTAAGCCCAGGCCTTGATAACGGAATCGTCTACGTCTGACGCTCTACTTTCGGGGGAAAGCTACACACTCTGGCCACCCCTATCGACTCCACATCCCTAAATTTTTTTGTGTCTCTTGACACATTTTCACACAATGATTAGTCTGAAAATTGCAAACATTAGATTTGCATCACAACACATCAACCGTCCCTCTCCACTTAAGGAGCAATCCTATGGAACCCAGAAAACTTACCTTCATATCATGGCAGCAGACCGAAAGATAACGCCGCAGAAAGCTGTGCGTGCGCTTATCGCAGGCCGCTTACTCACCAGCTTCGGCGAAGGTTTGGCAGGGTTTGCTGTCACCGTTATCGCTATCCAAAATCTCGGTGGGATTGACTCTGGAGTAGCCGTAGCCATTGCGTTTGCCACCGGAGCGCTTATAGGCAACATCGTTGGGTCACTTGCCGACTTCTACGCACCACCTCGAATTATTACCCTCTCTGCGTTTACAGCTACAGTAACATCACTTACCTTAACTATTAGCTCTCTCACTGATACTCTCACTCTCCCTATAGTAGTCATCATCAGTTTCATCATTACAACCTGCTCTTCAGCCCTCTCACGTGCAGACACTACTGCTTTCATCCACATGCTAACCCCTGAAGATCTTCCTCAAACTTTTGGGTTTATTGCTGCAAGAACACAAGTAGCTGCTGCTATAGCTGGTATCTTTGCGGGAATCACGCTCAATGCCTGGCAATCTCTTCCCTTCATAATCAGTACTACCAGCTGGATTATCCTCATTGGGTTTACTATTGTTTTTGGTCGCGCCTACATAGCTGCTAACTGCCGCCCGCAAGAAGTACCTGATTTCGGTTTTTTTACTCTCTTTGCAGGTTTCGCTTTTGCAATCAAAACTAGGCCTATTGCAGCCGTAATTATTATCAGCGCTACCGCTAATCTTTTCTTAGAAGGTGCGGGAACAATTATAGAAATAGACCTCATAGCATCCGGTGTGAGCGTTGTTCTCGTTGGAATGCTAGGAACTTTCACCAATCTAGCTGCACTGGTTGGTAGCCTATTCAGCGGGACTATCAGCGCACGTTTTACGCCACGACTTCTCTTCATTATGGTGTTTATGCTACTGAGCTCAGCTATGCTATTTTGTGCGCTCTCCCAAAACTACTGGATTACAGTAACTAGCCTTTCGTGCGCTGTCATTCTCATACCTTCACTGGGCGTAAGTACCGCTGTAGCACTTGCTCAGTTGGCTCCCGATACAATGCAAGCCCGTGTATCAGGCGCTAGCGCGATAGTTTCGATCATTACATCAGCAATTTCTCCGGGACTATATGGGTTCTCCTACGCCCGGTTTTCCCGATTTGTCACACTGTTTGCAACGGCCTGCGCCTTAGGTGCTTTAGCAGTTATTGCCCGTTACACAATTCCCCAGAAACTTCATCAGCAAAACCCCTAACGAATCCACACCCCACTGCGGGCCCGCAGGCCCAGGGTGAGGGCGCGGGCGCCCATGTACCACAGGGCGTAGGAGCACCAGAGCAGCAGGTAGGCCAGGGTGGGGGCATCGAACAGACCGCCCCACCCCCAGGAGGTGCCCCCGGCAAGCGGGGCGGGAGCGTCCGTACCGGCACCGAACCAGAAATAAAGCCCAGCCAGCACCGGCAGGTAGGCCACCAGGGTAAAGAGCCCAGCCAGACCCAGATAGCGTACGTCCTGGGCGCCGATGAGCACGCCGTCCAGAATAAAGACGTAGGCCGCCAGGGGCTGTCCCACCGCCAGCACCAGAAGAGATAGGGCGAAGAGGCGCTGCACCTCGGGGTCGGGGGTAAAGACCCAAGCCAGGCCAAACCCGACCGCCGGGCAGACCAGGGCCGTAACCAGACCAAAGGCCAGGCTCCACCGCACCAGGCGGTTTTTGAGCTGAACCACCGCATCCTGCCCCTGCCGGGTTGAAAGATCCTGTGCGCCCATCTCCTTACCCAGCAGGGCCTGGGCTGCAATGGCCAGGGCGTCCAGGGCGAAGGCCAGCAGGTTAAAGAAAGCCATCGTCAGCTGGTAGGCGGCCAGGTTTTTCTCCCCCTGGCTGGTCACCACAAAGACCGTAGCCAGCAGGGCAATCCGCAGGCAGGCCGCCCGCACCATCAGCCAGGCCCCCACCTTGAAGACAGCGGCCAGTCCGGCGCGGTCGGGCAGCCAGCCGGGGGTTCGCGCCGATAAGCCGGAAGAGCTGGTAGCCGAGCCGGGCGTCCGCGTCCGCGCAACCACCGCGTAGGTCAGTGCCAGGGCCATACCCCACTGCACCACCGCCGTCGCCACCGCCGAGCCAGCCACACCCCACCCTGCCGGGTAGACCAGGGCCCAGCTCAGCGGCACGTTGAGGGCAGCGCCGGTGGTAGCAACATAGAGGGGGGTTGTGGCGTCCTGAAAACCGCGCAGGGCACCGGTCGCCGCCAGCACCAGGAGCATACCGGGCAAGCCCGCCAGGGAGGGTAGCAGGTAGGCGGTGGCGTGGGTCAGGACGTCCCCGCCCGCCCCCAGTGCACGCAGCAGGGGGCCGGCGGTCAGCGCCAACAGCACCGCGAAGAAAAGACCCAGGCCAGCAGCCACCCACAGGCCGTTGCGGGCGGCAGCAAACGCGCTGGGAGTATCGCCTGCCCCCACGGCTCGGGCCACCGCCGGGGTGGTGGAGTAGGCCAGAAAAACCATGAAGCCCACCAGGGTCTGCACCACGGTTGAACCCAGCGTCAGGCCAGCCAGCGGGGCACTGCCCAGGTGACCCACGATGGCAGAATCAGCCAGCACCAGCAGGGGCTCAGCAATGAGGGCACCAAAGGCGGGCACCGCCAGGGCAAGAATCTGGCGGTTGAGCGAAGGCTGCCGGGGCGAAGAAGACGGTGTAGAGGGCATAAAACCACCCTACCGGCGTCCGTATGGGTAAGCGAAACCTTCATCTGCGTGTGCAAAGAACGCGCAGATGAAGGTTTCGGTTACTTTCAAGAAGCTAGCTGGCCTGGGCTTCTGCCTCGGCCGCATCGGCGTCGCTGACCTCAACCCCGGTGTAAAGCTTGAACTGTTCAGCAGCCTGCAGGGCGATGACCTCGCCGCCGGTAATCACTTCCTTGCCCGCAGCCCGTCCGGCCCGAATCAGCGGGGTTTCAACGGGCATGGCGACCACGTCAAAGACCACCTGGGCGGCCTCAATCGCGAGAGCGGGGTAGGCCAGGGTGTCAACCTCGGGGCCACCCTCCATACCGATGGGGGTGACGTTCACAATCACAGGGGCGGTTAGCTCGCCCACCTCAGCGGCCCAGGTGTAGCCGTAACGCTCAGCCAGGGCGCGGCCGGTCTCTTCATTGCGGGCGATGATGGTGCCGGTGCGGAAGCCCGCGTCATAGAAGGCCCCGGCCACAGCCGCCGCCATGCCGCCTGAACCGCGCAGCAGGAAGGGCAGGGCGGGATCTACCCGGTGGGAAGCCAGCAGGGAGGCCACCGCAATCACGTCGGTGTTATAGGCCTTAAGATAGCCGTCAGTGTTCACGATGGTGTTAACCGCGCCAATCACTTCAGCGGAATGGTCTATCTCGTTGACCAGGGGAATCACTGCCTGCTTGAAGGGCATCGATACCGAGCAGCCCCGAATGCCCAAGGCCCGCACACCGCCAATGGCGGCCTCAATGTCGGTGGTGGTCATGGCCTTATAGAGAAAGTCCAGGCCAAACTTTTCGTAGAGGTAGTTGTGGAACTTAATGCCGTGGTTTGAGGGGCGGCCCGAGAGGGAGATGCAGACGGTGGTGTCGCGATTCAGGGGCGGACGGCCAGGCGCGGCAGGTGAGCTAGTCATAGGGTGTTTTCCTTGGTGAGGGTTCGAGCCGGGCTCCTCACAGCGGGGCCAACCCGGCCTGACCCTTTCACCCTACCACCGGCGTCCGCGCACCGCTCCACCTCGGCTGAGTGTAACGATAAATGCCATGTGCGCGAATCGTTACCGCGCACATGGCATTTAGCGTTACAGTCAAAAGTGGGGCTGCTAGGGCCGGGTCATGATGTAGGTTTTACGGCCCGCAAACTCGTCAGAGCGGGCGATGGTGAAGCCTTCTTTTTCATAGAAACGAATCGCGCGGGCGTTGGTGGAAAGCACCTCAAGTTCGGCCGGGCCGGGGTCGAGAACCTCACCCAGCAGGGCCTGGGCAACTCCCGTGCCGAAGGCCTCGGGCAGCAGGTAGAGCATTTCAAGTTTCTGCACCTCATACGGCATCTGGGAGGCGAAGGCCAGACCCAGGAGTTTGCCCGCGACGTCCTTTTCTACCGCCACCAGGGCGCGGCGGTGCTGGCCCAGTTGCTGCTGAATATCTTCACCGGTGCCACCGGTGGAATCAAGCCACTCTGCAAATCCGGTGGCGCGGGCGTCCAGCTGCTCTTCCTGCTTAGCGAACATTTCGGGGGTAAATGTGCCTGCGTAGGCGTGACGCCAGGACGTCATGCGCAGCTCTTCCCACGCTCTGGCCTCTGCGGGCACAGGTGGGCGGATCTCAAAATTCATTATTCTCCTCGAGCCCTGCCGCTGCGAGCGAGTGGGGGAAGGCAGGGCGTAGAGTCATAATACCGCACCGACCTGCACAATCTTCAGGTTTTAAATAGACAGGTGGTAGATGTAGTCGTGGGCGACTTCGGTGGCAGTGAGCTGGAAGGTGCGCTCACCCACCCGGGTGAATCCCATCTTTTCGTAGAAGGCCTGGGCGCGGTGGTTGAGCTGATGGGTGCCAAGGTGCAGGCCGTCTTTACCGTCTGCGCGGGCGGCGGCGATAGCGGCGTCCATGAGTTCCCTAGCCAGACCGGTTCCACGGGTTTCTGCGGAGAGGTAGAACTTGCTCAGGTAGGCGGCGTTGCCGGGGATTTCAGCAGGCTGGGGCGCCTCGTGGTCGATGCCGAAATAGGCGATAATCTCGCCTGCTTCATTGACGGCCAGAGTGAAGCTGTAGGAGCCGGTTTCGATATAGCGGGTGAAGGACGCCTCATCTAGGTTTTCGCTCACAAAGGCCGCCACGAACTCGCGGGGCACCACGGGCGGGGCAGCGTCGGGGAAGTGCGCGCTAGCGAAGGCGGAGAGGGCGGGAACGTCGGCAAGGACGGCAGGGCGCAGGGTGTAGGGCATACTTATTCTTTCTCGTAGCCGCGGAGCTTGTTGAGGGCGCGGCGCTCAGTTTTGGTGGGTCGGCCTGCGCCCCGGTCGCGGCGGGGTAGGGCGCCGCTGGTGAGGTAGGCGGGTTTGGGGGCGGAGATGTCGTCGTAGCAGGTGACGGCCACGGGTGCACCGACGCGCTTGGAGATGGTTTTGCGCACGATGAGCACGCGTTCCCAGCCGGGGTAGCGCACGGTGACGGTGTCGCCGGGTTTGATTTTTTGGGAGGGCTTGGCGTGCTCGCTGTTGATGCGCACGTGCCCGGCTTTGACCTCGGAGGACGCCAGTGATCGGGTTTTGAAGACGCGCACCGACCAGAGCCAGGCGTCGATACGCACAGGTGGCTGCGGCTCTACGGGGGCTGAGTCTGCGGGTGAAGTCATGTATCTAGGCTACCCAATGAGCAGGCGAAGCCCTGACCTGCGCGAGCGTGCGTCATATCGCTGAGCGTGCAACAGTCATGCGCACTCTCGGCGATATGACGCACGCTCGCCGCCCCTTGGAGCCCGCGCTGGCGTACACTTATGCCCATGACTAGCCCTACCGCACCCGCTATTCCTGCCGATTCCTGCTCCCTGCCGGTTGATGAGAACCTACCGGGTACCGCTGCCCGCGAGACGCTCTGGGTGCTGCTGGAGCACCCCGGCGGCTGGAGCCGCGATATTCTCGATGGAACTGTCTTTGGGGCAGAACTCTCAGCCGCCCTTAAAGAGAAGATGGCGCAGGCGGGTGCCCGCCTGCTGCTGATTCGGCAGCCCGGTCGTGAGGGGCAGAAGGTTAAGGACACCGGTGCCCGCCGCCGCGCCTTCCTTGCGGTCACCGGGGGTAGGGGTTTTTCACCCGCCCGACTCTACTCCTTTGAGGTCTCCGGTGCGGAGGAGCTGCTCACTCTCCCCCTGGAAACCCCGGAAAATATACCCGGCGCGGTTGTTTCACGTGAAACACTCACCCTTGTCTGCACCCACTCCAAGCGTGACCGCTGCTGCGCGGTACGGGGCCGACCCATTGCGTCCTTTGTATCCGAACAACTCGCAGACGGCAGCGTCTGGGAGTGCTCCCACACCGGTGGGCACCGCTTCGCCCCGGTCGCTATCAGCCTGCCCACCGGCTACACCTACGGGCGTCTGACCTTCGAACAGGCCCTGACCTTAGCCCAGGGTGCCCAGCAGGGCCGGGTGGAACTCACCGGGCTGCGCGGGCGCTCCTCCCACTCCCCCATCGAGCAGGTAGCCGAGGTAGCCGTCCGCACCCTCCTTACGGACGCCGGTGAGCAGGTAGGCCCCGACGACCTAAACCCCGGGGAAATGACCGCCACCGAACCCGACCTACACGCCGCCCACGTCGCCCACCGCGACGGCCGCTTCTGGGTAGCAACTGCCCGCCGCACCGAGCTAGCGCCGCGACCGGCGTCCTGCGGTAAGGACGCCGGCCCCGCCTTCAGCTGGGAGGTCGTCAGCCTGCACCCCGGCACGGCAGCCTAACTTTTATCAAGCCCCCGGGAAGCACACAGGCGGGCCTGCTCATGCAGACCCGCCTGGTGGCGTCCGCCCCGGTTCAAAGAATCAGGGGCTGAATCTCGACGTTTTAGACCACGCCGGTTGCACCCAGCAGGGAGCCCACGCCGAAGGTAACGGCCAGGGCTAGGGCGCCACCGACGACGACGCGCACAGCGGCCTTGCCGTAGTGCGGGGAGCCGCCCCACTTAGCGCCCAGAGTGCCGGTAATAGCCAGGGCGATCAGCACGCCCGCAAAGGTCACCGGAATACGGATGGACTCGGGGAAGAGCAGAATCAGCAGGGTAGGCAGCAGGGCGCCCATGAGGAAGGCACCGGCTGATGCAAGGGCAGCGGACCAAGGGGAGGGAATGTCCTCATCGTCGATACCCAGCTCGAAGTGCAGGTGGGTTTTGAGGGCGTTCTTCTCGGTCATTTCGATGGCCGCCTTGCGGGCGGTTTCCGGGGAGATGCCGCGCTCTTCTAGGATTTCGGTCAGCTCGTCCAGCTCTTGTTCGGGCAGGTCGCGCAGCTCAGCCTTTTCCTTGGCGATCAGAGCTTCCTGGCTATCCACCTGGGACGAGACCGACACGTACTCGCCCAGGGCCATTGAAATCGCGCCACCAACCACAGCGGCGGTAGCAGCCACACCGATAGCCGAAGTGCTAGCGGTAGCACCAGCAACGCCCACTACAGTGGCAGCTACAGAAACGATGCCGTCGTTAGCACCCAGCACAGCTGCGCGCAGGCGGTTGAGCTTCTCCTGGTAGGCACCGCCCATATCGTGGGCTTCACCGGTGTGGGAGTGAGGGGCTGCAGCTGCAGGGGCTGCTTCGTTCGGTTGGTTCGTCATAGGTCTAAGCGTAGAGAGTCCCCCAGCTTTCTTCCAGCAAGTCTAGAGTGAGCTTGCCTGCTCCCCCGCTTAACCGCCGGGTGAGGCTAGGCTGGGCTACCTAGAGGCGGTCGATGAACTCGCCGATAGCCCGGTAGGTGGCGGTACGGGCGGGTTCGGGCGAGAGGACGAGGTCGTGGGTTCCGCCGTCGATGACGCGGCTGGTGACGTCCCTACCCAGCCCCAGGCCCCAGCGGCGGATTCCCTGCACGTTGAGCACAGCGTCGAAGTCGTGGCGGTCGGTGGGGTTTGTGAGTTTGCCGGAGCGGGCCGAGGTTAGCAGCAGAACGGGGGCCTGGATGTCGAGGCCGCGCTGTAGCTGCCGGTGGGCCCGGCGCACAGCCGCCAGCCAGCCCGCGTAGACGGGTGGGAAGTTGAGGGTTTTCCAGTCGGTGTTGAACTGCCAGGTGCCCGCGTGCTCAGCGTGCAGGGAGCGGGCGTAGGCGTCCTCCTGCTCCTTCTGCACGATGGCGCGTGGCTTGAGGCGTGCGAGCGCCGCCACCGACCCGGTCATGAGGGCGCGCTCAAGCGGGTTGTTGAAGTGGTCGAGCCAGGGTGAGTTGAGGACGACTGCGGCCAGCTCGGGCGGGGCGGTTTGGCTGGCCCAGAGGGAGGCGATGAGGCCACCGGTGGAGTGGGCCATAAGAATAACCTGCCGGTGCCCGTCGCGGCCGGTGATGAGCTTCCAGGCGGCGGTGAGGTCTTCGAAGTAGTCGTCGAGGTTTTCGGTGTAGAAGGGGGTTTGGCCGGGTCGCAGGGAGCGGCCGTATTTGCGCAGGTCTAGGGCGTAGAAGTCGTGGCCGCGGGCTGCCCACCAGTCGCCGAGGTCCTTCTGGAAGAAGTAGTCCACAAAGCCGTGCAGGTAGAGCACGGCGGGCTGTGCTGCCCCGTCCTGCCCCTGCGCGGACGCCGGTAGCTGGGGAGCCGCGTCCGCCCCGTCGGCGCCTGCGGGTCGGTGGACGAGGGTGGCAACGATGGGGCCTTCTGCGTCGCGGCCCAGGTCGATGGTTTCGGCGGTGTAGGGGGCGCCGAGGATATCTGGCTGTGTCATAAAACCCACTATACTCTCGCACGCATTTTCGTATTACGATATTTATATGGAAACTATCAACGGCACCCCGGTAACAGAAGAGCAGATTCAAGCCTGGGCTGACGAGGCTGAAGCGGGTTACGCAGTAGAACGATTTAAGAAACGTGGCCGCCCAAGCCTCGGGAGCGCTCCGGCATCGGTCATTCCCGTCCGCATGGAGGAGGAGCTCCTTGCAGCCCTCTTACATAAAGCTGAGGTTGAGCATCTTAACCGTTCAGAAGCTATCCGCGCCGCTGTCCAGGCATGGGTTGATGCATGATTTCAGTTCACCACTCCGCTCTCAAACATGGAATGTAGAGGCATAGAGCCATTCACCGCTAACATTCTTATAGAAGTGATACCCGCAACACCCCGCAGGTATCTCATGCAAAAGACCCCTTGCTCCTCTTCTTAGATTTATAAGGACACCACCCATGACCTACACCGTCAGCGACTACCTGCTTGACCGCCTTGTTTCCCTGGGCGCCACCGATATTTTCGGTGTGCCCGGCGACTTTAACCTGCAGTTCCTCGACCATGTGATTGCGCACGAGCAGCTGACCTGGGTGGGCAACGCGAATGAGCTCAACGCCGGGTACGCGGCGGACGGCTACGCCCGCGTGGGCGGTATTGGCGCTCTGGTGACCACCTACGGTGTGGGTGAGCTTTCCGCTATTAACGCAACGGCCGGTTCCTATGCCGAGCATGTGCCCGTCCTGCACATTGTGGGTGCCCCCTCCAAGGATGCCCAGGCCGCCCACCTGACCATGCACCACACCCTGGGGGATGGGGACTTCAGCCACTTTATCCGCATGGCCTCCGAGGTGTCCTGCGCTGTTGCTAACCTTGAGCATGCTACCGCCACCGCCGAGATTGACCGCGTGCTGCGGGAGATGATGATCCAGAAGCGCCCCGGTTATATTCTGCTGGCGACCGACGTGGCCCGGGTTGAGGTGGCCCCGCCGTCCGACCCCCTGGAGGTGCCCAAGGCCCTGTCCTCCCCCGGCGCTGCCGAGGCTTTCCGCACCGACCTGACCGAGGTGCTGGCGGGCAAGCAGACCACGGTGCTCGCCGACCTTTTGGTCCACCGCATGGGGGCCCAGGCCAACCTGACTGAGATGCTGGAGGCCACCGGCCTGCCCTATGCCACCCTCATGTGGGGTAAGACCCTGGTGGACGAGTCCAAGCCGGCTTTTGCGGGCATTTACGCCGGGGTGGTGTCGTCCGCCCGCACCAAGGACGCCGTGGAGCAGGCCCAAGCCCTGATCTGCGCGGGCGTGACTTTCACCGACACCACCACCGCAGGTTTCTCCCAGAACCTCCCCGAAAACACCGTCTTCTTGGGCGCCCAAACCGCCAAGATTGGCCGTAAGACCTACGCCCCGCTCACCCTCGATACCGCCCTGGATATTGTGCGCGAGGTTGCCCGCGAGGTCGGGGCAACCCCCAAGGAGCTGCTGCCCTGGGACGAAGAAACCCACGAAGACATCGACATGACCGCCCCGCTGACCCAGGACGTCCTCTGGTCCCTGCTCTCCCGCGAACTGTCACCGGGCAACATTGTGGTGGCCGACCAGGGCACCTCCTTCTTCGGCATGGCCTCCCGCCGCTTCCCCGAGAACTCCATGTTCATCGGCCAGCCCCTGTGGGGCTCCATTGGCTATACCCTGCCCGCCATGCTGGGGGCCGCGATTGCCGACCGGGGCGCGCGCGGCGTCCTGCTCATTGGCGACGGCTCAGCCCAGCTGACCTTCCAGGAAATCGGCACCATGCTGGAGCAGAAGACCAACCCGGTGGTGGTGCTGATCAACAATGACGGCTACACGGTAGAGCGTGCTATTCACGGGGCCACCCAGCCCTACAACGACATCCGCCGCTACAACTGGCAGCTGATTCCGGCAGCGCTGGGGGCGACCGAGGACGACGTGCTCATGCTGCGCGTGACCACCGCCGCTGAGCTACTGGAGGCGACCGCCCTGACCCAGGCCACGCGCGACAAGCTGGTTTTCCTGGAGGTCATGATGGATAAGGACGACGTGCCCGCCCTACTGGCCGACGTCGCCGCCGCGCTCACCCGCGCTAACTCCTAAAGGTGGCCTGGTCCACCCCGCACCCGGCTAGTTCTGCCCCGCCCAGGCGGCATAGCTGCCTTCAAGTTCGAGCACGGTGTAACCGGCTCGACGCAGACCGCTGGCAACCACCGAGTTGCGCACGCCGGACTGGCAGAAGGTCAGCAGGGTCGAGCCGGGGGCGGGCAGCTCATCAAGGCGCCAGAGGGCTGAACCACCTGAGAGCTGCTGGGCACCGGGAATGGTGCCTGCGGCGTACTCATTTTTAGCGCGCACATCGACCAGAGCATCGCGGGAGGCTGTATCTAGCTCATCCACCGCCACCAGGGGCGGGGTGAAATTGATGAGGGGCTCAAGGTCGGCAGTGTAGTAGCGCACGGTATCGATACCTACCCGGTAAAGGGCATCGCGCAGGTGAGTCGCTTGGGCTTCAGTATCGGCCAGGACGACCAGGGGGCGGCTTTCGCGTTCGGGGTCTAGCACCCAGGCGGCGAAGTTAGAGGCCTGGGGGCCTGCCGGAACATTCAGCGAGCCTTCCACAGTGCCGCTGTGCACGTCGTGCTGGTCGCGGGTATCGATGAAGATAGCCTGATCAGCCTCAAGTTTTTCTGCCACCTGGGCAGCGGTGAGTTCAGCAGGTTCGGGGGCAGGGTAACCGATGAGGGCAGGGCCGACCCGGTTTTCCTTCTTCATGCGGGCAAAGTAGGCATGGGCGTCGGGCTGGCCGTTGAGTAGCTCGTCAATAAAGCCCTGTTCGTCGTTGTTGCGCACGTAGGGAGCCCACCAGGCGTAGGCTTTTTCGTAGCCAACGGTGCTTGAGGGAACCGCGCCGAGAGCCTTGCCGCAGGGGGATCCTGCGCCGTGGGCGGGGTGCACCTGCACGTGGTCAGGTAGGGGCATGAATACATGTTTGAGGCTGGTAAAGAGGTCGCGGGCCCCGTCAAAGCGGGTGTCGATGCCGCCTGCTGCCTCGTCGAGTAGGTCGGGGCGGCCCAGGTCGCCCACGAAGACGAAGTCGCCGGTGAGCATGTAGCCGGGGGCGTCGGCCACAGCACCATCGGTGATAAGGAATGAGAGATGCTCCGGGGTGTGGCCGGGGGTGTGCTGGGCGGTGACGGTAATCTTTCCGAGCTGGATGGTGTCGCCGTGGTAGAGGCGCGTGCCGTCGAAATCATACTGCCAGTCGTCCCCGCCTTCGCCGGAGAGGTATACGGTGGCGCCGGTTGCGGACGCCAGTTCGCGGGTTCCTGAGAGGTAGTCGGCGTGGATGTGAGTTTCGGTGGTCGCCACAATCTTCATGTTATTTTTGGCAGCCAGGTCGAGGTAGACCTGGATGTCGCGGCGGGCATCGACCACAATGGCCTCGCCCTTGCGCTGGCAGCCGATGAGGTAGCTGGCTTGGGCAAGGCCTTCTTCGTAGATGCGTTCAAAGAGCACGGTAGATCCTTTCAGTGCAACCAATATAAAAATACCCCCAGGGGTATTTAAAAGATAGCAGAATCCCAACCGGAAACAAACCCCCGGGGGTATACTAGAGAAAAAGTTTTTACAAGAAAGCAGAAGCCATGCAACTCAACCCCGAAGAGATGAAACCGGTCATCAACCGTCTCAAGCGTGCCCAAGGCCAACTCAACGGCATTATCCGTATGCTCGAAGAGGGCGATGACTGCCAAAAAATTGTCACCCAGCTCGCCGCCGCCTCTAAAGCGGTCGACCGCGCCAGCTTTGCCGTGGTCGCCAACGGGCTCCAGCAGTGCCTTACCTCAGATAAGCCCGAGATGACCCCCGAACAACTAGAGAAAATGTTCCTCTCGCTCGCCTAAGGCCCACACAGCACACCAAAACGCCGCGCCCCTCCCCCACCCCAGCACTGACAAGGCGCGGGGCAGGAGCCAGGGGGTGCGGCGTCCCTGTTTTAAAATTTAAGGCGGGGCCTAGCTAACCCGAGAGTCACCAGTAGCGGCCAGGCGGCGCTTTGCCTCGCGCAAGGTGACGTCGCCACCCTTGTTATAGGGCAACTTTGAAAGCGCCGCACCCATGGCGCAGGTATTACTGACCGCCGCAAAAGTCAGACCGCCGCCAATGGCACCAGCCAGGTACTTGGCCTTGGGGAAAATGGTGCTAGCTGCTACCCCACCCAGCACCAGAGAACCCGCAACCAGGCGCACCTGACGCTCGAGATCCCAGCGGGCCGGGCCCACATTGACTGGCTGATCAGCCTTCTTCCAGGCCTCCATACCGCCGGTGAGCACACTGGTGCGGGTAACACCAGCCCCAGCCAGGAGCTTCTGGGCGCGGGTAGCGCGAGCACCGGAACGACAGATAATGACAGCTTCATCATCAATGAAAGCACTCAGCTCTTCGGGGTGCTTTTCAATTAGAGCCAAGGGTACATTTACACTCCCGGGAATATGGGCACCCTCGTATTCCGCTGCGGTGCGCACATCGAGCAGCAGGGTCGTGTGGGAGTCTTTAATGTTCTGCGCCAGCTGCTGCACCTCAAGAGTTGAGGGGAGAGAGCTTGTAGTATCTGACATGTTTTTCCTTTCTTTATGCCATCAGTTCAATGAGGGTGGTAGCTGCCATGTAGGCTGCGACGACGTAGAGAAAAATTGCGAAGGCTAGCTGCAGGGAACGCTGGGGCACCCGCCTACCACCCCAGGTGCCGGCCAGGGTACCGACCGCAGTTGCAGCCAGCAGGGGTGCGAGCGCTGACCAATCCAAGGACGGCAGGGCCCCAACTCCCAGGGCTAGGGCAACAAAGCTGTTGATGAGGATAACCAGTAGAGAGGTCCCCACGGCGGTTGCCATACTGAACCCCAAGATGAGAGTCAGGGCGGGCACGATAGCAAAACCACCACCCACACCAAAGAAGCCGGTCAAAAAGCCAACCCCCGTAGCAGCCCCCACCAGCGTAACCCCCTGCCGGAAGGCGGAGGGGTGGGAGATAGCGTCCATACCCTGGGCTCGCACAGAGCTTCTGCGTGCCTTGCGTACCATTAGACTGGCCACCACCAGCAACAGAGCAGAGAAGGCCAGCAGGAGCAACCGTCCATCGAGACTATGGGTCAACATTCGACCGCCGTAGGCACCAGCCAAACCAAGCACCCCAAAGAAAGCGCCGCGACACCAGTCAACCGAGTGGGCTTGGGTCAGCACACCGGCGGCAGCACCAACACCCACCACTACAAGGGAAGCCAGGGTCGCCTGCGCCGGGCTAAACCCGAACCCGTAGACCAACAGGGGAATCGCTAAAATAGCCCCACCCCCGCCCAGGGCACCCATGAGCAAACCTATAGCCAGGCCGCCCGCAAGAGCTAACAGCACAATTCTTCTTTCTCTTTCTTCACCCTAGAGATAATACCCCTAGGGGTATATAAAAAACAAGGTTGCCCCCTTCAAAACACCCAACCCCACGTATCATCACAAGCCACAGCGGACGTCAGGACAAAGCGGAGCAGTCCACCACTGAACGGAATTTTGGTAGCGTAGGATAGGGAATTTTGGGAGCGTAGAGCGCGGAATATTCGGATTATGACCTTGTCAGATGGATATCACCATATCTGTACAGGAACCTCGACTGCGAGCGTTACGGACGCGGACGTCCGCCACCTCCTATGGTTGCGTGAGAAGGCGGGAAGTTCAGTAACGAACCTGGTGGTGGTGACAACCGGTTCTCAGGCCTACCGTCGGCAGGACGGCGTAGCGGTAGTCCCACTGGCCCTTTTAGCTGAGTAGCAACAACCGCCCCAAATTAAACCCCACACCCTGCCACAAACCGCTGCGGGCGTCCGCGCAATTTCGTGACAGGGCGTGGGGTTGGGAATACCTTGCAAAGGCGGCCTAGCTCTTCGCCGCCACCTTCTTACGGGCCAGGGGCCACAGGGCCAGCATAGCTACGGTGACAATGAGCGAGGTGTAGACCTGGGTGCGGCCCGACTCGCTGCCCAGCATCACGATCAGCACGAAGAGAATACCCGCGATGAGCACAATATTGAGCCAGGGGAAGAGCCACATCTTGAGCTTGAGCCCGGCAACTTCTTCGGGGGTCATCTTGCGGCGCATGTTCCACTGGGTCAGGGCGATAAAGACGTAGACGAAGAGGGCGACCAGGCCCGCCGAGTTCATGATGAACTCGAAGATACCCGAGTTGGGGGCGGCAAAGTTCACGATGGAGGCAATGACTCCGCCGATGGTGGATGCCAGTAGGGCGTAGACGGGCACGCCGCGGCGGGATTTCTTGGCCAGCAGGTCGGGGCCGAAGCCCTGCTGGGAGAGGGCTGCTGCCATGCGGGAGGCAGAGTACAGGCCGGAGTTCAGCACCGAGATAACGGCGGTGAAGATAACCAGCTGCATAATGACCGAGGCCCCGGGCACGCCCAGGCGTTCGAAGACCAGGGTGAAGGGGGCGACCGACACGTTGGTGGGTTCGGGCAGTTCGTCCCAAGGAATCACCATGCAGATCACGGCGATAGCGCCGACGAAGAAGAGCAGGATGCGCCAGATAACGGTCGAGGACGCCTGGCGGATACCCTTGGCAGGGTCTTCCGATTCGGCCGCTGCCATGACGGCAATTTCGGTACCGAAGTAGGAGAAGATCACCAGGGCGACACCGGTGAGCACGATGCCGTAGCCGTTGGGGGCGAAGCCGCCGTGGCTCCACAGGTAGTTGACGGTGTTGGTGGAGTCGGGCCACAGGCCAAGGGCGAAGAGCAGGCCGGCAACCAAGAAGACCACGATGGCAATTACCTTGATGGAGGCCAGCCAGAATTCGACTTCACCGAAGGTGCGCACAGAGATAAGGTTGGTGCCCACAAAGATAGCGAGAAGGACGAGGGAGGCGGCCCAGGCGGGCACGCCGGGGAACCAGCCCGCGATGGTTTCACCACCGAGCACCGCCTCATAGGCGAGCACGCCGACCCAGAAGTACCAGTAGAGCCAGCCGACCAGGTAGGCGGCCCAGTTGCCCAGGCCTACGCGGGCGTATTCCATGAAGGAGCCGATGGCGGGCCGGGCAGCGGCCATTTCGCCCAGCATGCGCATGGCGAGGAAGACTAGCAGGCCGCCGATGAGGTAGGAGATGAGGGCGGCGGGGCCGACGGAGCGAATCACGTTACCGGAGCCCACGAAGAGGGAGGCGCCGATAATGCCGCCGAGGGTAATCATGGTGACGTGGCGGGGGCGGAGTTTGCGCACGGTGGCGTCCCCGGCGATGGGTGGGGCGGTGTGCTGGTTGACCCGCATGCCGACGGAGGTCTCGGGCGAGACCGCATCGTCGTAGGGTGAGTGGGGTTGTGTCATGTGTTTTCCTAGGGGTGCGCGCTGGGTGCGCTGGGAATTTTTAAGGACGCCGCCGCCCGCCTACTCTGCCGGGGGCAGGGTGGCGGGCGGCTGCGTCCTTGCAACGTATGTTTATTGTACGGCGCTACTTTTGGACGAAGTAGAGGCGCTTGTTGACGAATTCGTCCATGCCGACGTCAATCTGCTGAGTCGGGTAAGCAGAGCTGCCAAGGGCTACACCTAAAACCAGAAAGCCAGCTCCCTACTAGCCCCTATGACCTAGTGCCCACGATCCAGGAGAGTCAGCGTCACATCAGATAGACGCTTAACCTCCGTGTGCAGACGCTCAGGCAAAGCACTGCTTCCTATAGCCAAAGACTCTGCAGTGAATACAGTCTCTAATGCAACCGGCAATCTCTCAGCAATCTCCCTCACCGTTGCTACCACCCAATCTGCGTCTATGCTGGCCGCTCTTGCAAACCTCTCCCAATGTCTACGGGAAATTTTGCCAAAGCGTCGTTCGCCCCCAATAGCCATAGCAGCCTTTCTCAGCTCATCAGAAACCCCAGGAAGCCCATCGTTTTCGCTATAGCCAAACTCCGAGCCTCCCGGCTCGTAGGGTAAGGCTGATGCAACATCATAAAAAG
Source organism: Rothia nasimurium (assembly GCF_928381415.1). GTDB lineage: Bacteria > Actinomycetota > Actinomycetes > Actinomycetales > Micrococcaceae > Rothia > Rothia nasimurium_H. The sequence goes on along the minus strand of NZ_CAKMSF010000001.1, from coordinate 125,149 downwards.
GAGCCAAAACCAAGCGACTATTAGGAAGGTGTATCAGAGAATAATTTTTCGCGTGGGCGTCAGGAGCACCCAACAGGTAGTTGCCGATAAGCCCTTGAACAAATTTTTCAATTTCTGAGTCAGCCGCCCCGTTCAGCCTTAAAACTTCAATTATTTTTAGGGCGCTGGGCCCTTTATTGGATTCGTATTTATTCTGCGGGAGAGTAGAGGTTGCCTGGCAGAAATCCTCCTGGTGCAGACGCATAACCTGCCCATCACCTAGGCGTAAACGGTCATAACGACTAACAATAATTGCCGGTACTCCATCGAAAGTACGGTACTCCGTGGAAGCAACCGCTAGTCCCACTTCACCCAAGGCCTTAAGACAGAGGTGCTCATTAAGAGCCTGGTCTTTTAGGGTATGAATACCCGGCTTAAAGATATGGGTTGTTGGTTCTGCACCTCTAGCTTCAAACCAGTCACCGTTCTCCTGCCGTAGCGCAAATTTACTCTGTGCACCTGCCAAGGACCACCGCTCCCGAGGAAGAATCCATGACTGCCCCGAATCTGTCAGGCTCCTCAAACGGTTAGCTATTGTTTCTTCATTGCAGGAGATTAACTCACCAGTAAGGTTCAGAGAGGGGTCTTCACTGTCGGGATCGAAAAACTGAACCGCTCCGGCGCAGTCAGCACCAATGTGTTCAAGCAGGGCAAAAGGATTTCGGGGGGAAACACCAAACTCCCGCCCCAAGGCCTCACGCACCCCGTAGCCTTCTGGCACAAGGCCCTCGATAAAAGCTCTAGTGACTTTTGCTGAGTAAGGGGCTTCACGCACTGGCATAGCAACTGAGAGCTGCAGAGTATCACTCACACCAGAAAAGTATTGGAAGGAAAGACTACCTGCGCCTGACTGTCTAAGAGTGCCGATTTTTTGACCATAGGAGTAGGCTACGAGTTGTTTCATGACTTTCTACCACCTTCTAGGGTGGCACGTACTTCTTGCTGCAGCCTAGTCTCACCGAAAAGGTGGCTCAGTTGGTCGTCCGTAGGAAAAATAATATCGGGCATATCGTGTGTCGTTTTTTTAGGGCTGTGCGCCCCCTCTGCCGCAGACCAGGACAGGGTGATATCAACTCCCAGAACCTTCAACAGGTCCAGAACTTTACCCAACTCTGCTCTAGGGCGTTTGCCCTGTTCGATACCACTTATCCATTCGCGCGAGACCTTAGCCCTTTGGGCAAGCTCTTGCTGAGTTAGACCAGATTTTGTGCGGGCATCATGAATAAAAGCTCCCAGATTTTTCTGATGGGTGATTTTCCGCTCCATTTTTACCTCCCGCACTACAAGAGTTATGTGTCAATACGTTCACACCACTGAATGTGAACGTACCGTCACAATACCAGATGTGAACATACCTTCACATGACTGAAAGGAACAGGCCCTCCCCACCCTTCCAGACCTCCATGACATAAAGAGGGGCTCATACCCCGCAAGGTATGGGCCCCTGCCAGCCAGGGAACCTAGTTTAGCCAGCTACGTAGTAGAGGCGCTTGTTAACGAACTCATCCATACCGTAGGGGCCGAGTTCGCGGCCGTAGCCGGAGTTCTTGACGCCGCCGAAGGGGATTTCGGCACCTTCACCAGCGGGGGTGTTGACGTTGACCATGCCGGCGTCAATCTGCTGGGCCAGGCGGCGGGCGCGGGCCTCGTCCCGAGAGAAGACGGCGCCACCCAGGCCGTACTGGGTGTTGTTAGCCAGCTCGATGGCTTCCTCGTCGCTCTCGACCCGGTAAACGGTGGCGACGGGGCCGAAGAGCTCCTGGTAGTAGACCTCGGAGCCGACGGGCACATCGGTGAGGACGGCCGGGGAGAGGTAGGCGCTCTTCTCGTCCAGTAGCTGCCCACCGACGCGCAGGGTGGCACCGGCGGCAACGGCCTCGTCGAGCTGCTTCTTGAGGCCTTCGGCTGCCGAGCGGGAGGAGAGGGCCATGTAGGTGGTCTCGTCCGCTTCGGCGGGCTTGCCCGGCTTCATGGCCTCGGCCAGCTTGACGAGTTCGGCGACAAACTCGTCGTAAATGTCAGCCATGACGATCATGCGCTTGTTGGAGTTGCAGGCCTGGCCGGTGTTGTACATGCGGAAGCCCCAGGCGGTGGCGGCGGCTTCAGCGACGTTGTCGGTGTCGAGCACGATGTAGGGGTCGGAGCCGCCCAGTTCGAGCACGGCCTTCTTGAGGTTACGTCCGGCAATACCGGCAACGATAGCGCCAGCTCGTTCGGAGCCGGTCAACGAAACACCCTGGATATGGCGGTGGCCGATCATGGTTTCAATCTGGTCGTGGCTAGCGAAAACTGCTTCGTAGGCACCCTCGGGCAGCCCGGCGTCCTTCATAATCTCAGCGATTACGAGCGCTGACTTGGGGCAGATTTCGGCATGCTTGAGCACGATGGTGTTGCCCAGCATGAGGTTGGGGGCGGCGAAGCGGGCAACCTGGTAGTAGGGGAAGTTCCAGGGCATGATACCCAGCAGGGCGCCCAGGGGCTTGCGCTGGATGTAGGCCTCGGAATTTTCGGTCTCTGAGGGAATCGGCTCGTCTTTGAGGTGATCGGCGGCGATCCCGGCATAGTAGGCAAAGATAGCGGATGAGAATTCGGCCTCTTCGATGCCCTCTGAGATGGGCTTACCCATCTCCTGGGAGATGATTTCGGCCAGTTCCTGCTTGCGCTCTTCGAAGAGCTCGGCGATGCGATTGACGATAGCGGCGCGCTCTTCGACGCTGGTGTTGCGCCAGGAAAGGTAGGCGGCGTGGGCACGCTCTACAGCCGCAACGGCCTGTTCGTCGGTGAGGGTGTCGAAGGTTTCGAGTACCTCGCCGGTGGTGGGGTCTTCAAGTCGGTAGCTCATGGGTTTAGCTCCTTTGTGTTTGTGGGTATGTGCGGTACGGACGCCCCTGCGCCGACTAACCTTCTCGCAGGCTCGCAAGCTCGCATGCGATTCATGCCAGCCCCAGCCAGTCGGCTTACGGGGCGTCCGTACCGCACCTAAATGCAACTCAACAAGCTGGATGCGGGGCCAGCTCTCGGGCGGGAAATACCCTCAAAGCCAGGCTGGCTGGGTCTGGCGTGAATCGTAGCGAGCCCCCAGGGCGAGCTACGAGAGGGTCAGCCTGGCGGAGGGTATTTCCTGCCCATTTCCTGGCGCAGGGGCACCTGCCCTGCTCATACACAACAGATGATTAATTTCCCGCGACCTTGCGGATTTCTTCCACGAAGATGTCCAGGGCTTGGCCCAGGAGTTCTTCGCTGATGGTCAGCGGGGGTAGCAGGCGCACGACGTTGCCGTAGGTGCCGCAGGTGAGGATGAGGACGCCGCGTTCGGCGCAGGCTGCTGCGATGTCTTTGGCGGCGGTGGCGTGGGGTTCCTTAGAGTCGGAGTCTGCCACGAATTCGACGGCGAACATGGCGCCGCGGCCGCGGATTTCGCCGACGATGTCGAGTTCGTCAACGAGGGGGCCGAGCTTTTCGCGGGCGATATCTTCGATGCGGGCGGCGCGGGCGTTGAGGTTCCACTCTTCCATGGTTTCGATGGCGGCTAGGGCTGCGGCGCAGGCGACGGGGTTGCCGCCGTAGGTGCCGCCGAGGCCGCCGGGCTGCACCTTGTCGAAGAGTTCGGCGCGGCCGGTAACGGCGGAGAGGGGCATACCGCCTGCGATGCCCTTGGCGGTGGTGATGAGGTCGGGCTCGATGCCTTCGTGGTCGGAGGCGAACCAGCTGCCGGTGCGGCAGAATCCTGCCTGGACTTCGTCCGCGATGAAGACGATGCCTTTTTCGCGGGCCCAGGTAACCAGCTCGGGCAGGAAGCCTTCGGCGGGGACGATGAAGCCGCCTTCGCCCTGGATGGGTTCGATGAGGATTGCGGCGACGTATTCGGAGCCGATCTGCTTTTCGATCATGTCGATGACGCGGGCAGCTGCTTCCTTGCCACCCAGGTCACCGTCGCGGTAGGGGTAGCTCATGGGGGCGCGGTAGACCTCGGGGGCGAAGGGGCCGAAGCCCTTCTTGTAGGGGGCTGCCTTGGCGGTGAGGGCCATGGTGAGGTTGGTGCGGCCGTGGTAGGCGTGGTCGAAGACGACGACGGCGTTGCGGCCGGTGGCTGCGCGGGCGATTTTGACGGCGTTTTCTACGGCTTCGGCGCCGGAGTTGAAGAGCACGGTGCGCTTGTCGAAGTCGCCGGGGGTGAGCTGGTTGAGTTTTTCGGCCACGGCTACGTACCCCTCGTAGGGGGTGACCATGAAGCAGGTGTGGGTGAAGTGGGTGGCGGCTTCGCGTACGGCTTCTACGACCTTGGGGGCGGAGGCACCGACGGAGGTGACGGCAATGCCGGAGCCCAGGTCGGCGAAGGAGTTGCCGTCGACGTCGACGATGACGCCGCCGTCGGCGTCCGCCGCGTAGACGGGCAAGGTGGAGGCTACACCGGCGGGAACGTTGGCGGCGCGGCGGGCAGCTAGTTCGGCAGATTTGGGGCCGGGGACAGTGCCGGTGAGGGTGATCTGCTGGGGTAGGCGGTAGGCAATCTCAGCCATGGTGGAGGTTCCTTAGTAATGGATTTTCTTGTAACTACAAAAAGGTGAGGGGTGCGGACGCCCGCCCAAACCGGGTGCGACAGGAGGGCGTCCGCTGGGCTTTAGTTGGCGTAGGGGTCGCGGATGCCGATGTACTGGATGGAGGAGTATTCGTCGATACCTTCGGCGGCCCCTTCGCGGCCCATGCCTGACTGCTTGACACCACCGAAGGGGGCGGCGGCGTTAGAGACCACACCGGCGTTGAAGCCCATGATGCCGAACTCTAGGTGGTCGCTGGCGCGGTAGAGGCGGTCGATGGATTCGGTGTAGACGTAGGAGGCCAGGCCGTATTCGGTGTCGTTGGCTAGCTCGTAGGCCTCGTATTCGTCCTTGAAGGTGAAGACGGGGGCGATGGGGCCGAAGATTTCTTCACGGGCGACGCGGGCGTCGAGGGGCACGTCAACGAGCACGGTGGGCTTGAAGAAGTAGCCTGCGCCCTCGCCCTTTTCACCGCCGGTGAGTACGCGGGCGCCCTTGGCAACGGCGTCCTCGACGAGGGCAACCATGGAGTCCTGGGCTTTCTTTTCGACGAGGGGGCCGCAGGTGACGCCTTCGTCCAGGCCGTTGCCGAGCTTGAGTTCGCCCATTTTTTCGGCGAACTTCTGGGAGAATTCTTCGGCTAGGGATTCGTGCACGATGAAGCGGTTGGCGGCGGTGCAGGCTTCGCCGATGTTGCGCATTTTGGCAGCCATGGCGCCAGCGACGGCCTGGTCGAGGTCGGCGTCCTCGAAGACCAGGAAGGGGGCGTTGCCGCCCAGTTCCATGGAGGTGCGCAGCACGTTGTCGGCTGCCTTTTTGAGCAGGTCCTTGCCGACGGGGGTGGAGCCGGTGAAGGAGACCTTGCGCAGGCGGGAATCGCTCATGATGGGCTCGGAGATAGCTGCTGCCGATTTGGAGGAGACAACGTTGAGGACGCCGGCGGGCAGGCCAGCGTCGAGCATGGTCTGGGCGAAGTACTGGCTGGTCAGCGGGGTCAGGCGGGCGGGCTTGAGCACCATGGTGCAGCCTGCTGCGATGGCGGGGGCGACCTTGCGGGTGCCCATGGCCAAGGGGAAGTTCCAGGGGGTAATCAACAGGCAGGGGCCGACGGGCTTGCGGCGGGTGATCATGCGCAGGGTGCCCTCGGGCATGTCGAGGGAGCGGCCGTAGTGGCGGGGGGTTTCTTCGGCGAACCAGCGCAGGAACTCAGCGCCGTACTTGACCTCGCCGAGGGCTTCGGCGTAGGGCTTGCCCATCTCTAAGGTCATGAGGGTGGCGAACTCTTCGGCCCGTTCGGTGACGAGTTCGAAAGCGCGGCGCAGGATTTCTGCGCGTTCACGCGGAGGTGTGGCGGGCCAGCCGTGGTCCCCCGCTTCTTTTTCTGCGCGGCAGGCGGCATCGAGGGCAGCTAAGGCGTCCTCTTCGGTAGCAGAAGCTAGAGTGGCGATGACTTCGCCGGTGGCGGGGTTTTCAACGTCGAAGGTTTCGCCGTTTGAGGCGTCGCGCCACTGGCCATCGATGAGTAGGCCGGTAGGCACCTTTGCTAGGAGTTCTTTCACATCTACGGTCATAGCCGGTGTGCACCTTTCGTGAACTATCTGTGTGATGGGCACACCATCAGGCCCATCCTTCTGCTTATCTTACGCCCCCTACCCGCCGGGCAGGTAGCCTGTCTCACACGCCCCGGGGCGGACGCCCGCGCCCGACAGGGCGGTTATTCAGGCAGGTCAAGGTGTGGGCCTCCACCCCAAGACCCCAATATCGCTACAAATACAAAAGTAGGGCTGGTGCCCCATGAAATCATGGGGCACCAGCCCTACTTTGGCCTTTAAGTTCTGCGTCCTATCGTTGGAAGCGACTCCCTACCATCACGCCATCAATAGGAAGGCAACGAATTTAAACTTTGGTAGACTCAACAGTCCAGGTTTTAGTCTTAAGACCTGTTGCATCGGTATAGGCTACGCTTCGGGTAGTAGTGAGCGTATTCTGACCGACGCGAGTACAGGTATTTTCGCGGAAATTCAGGAAGTAACCGGTGCAGAATCCGCTACCTGCGGTGGCATCAGACATATCTACAGGGGTACCGTCACCCTTATATTCCAGAGTGATGGAAGTAGGAGTGCTAGAAACGATAGACCACCCTGGCTCCAGGTAGGTGGCATTCGTCCACTTTGTTACACCGAGGGTAGATGCAGCACCGTTTGCAGTGGGGGCATCATTGAAGGTAACCGGACGAGCAAAGGTATGGGTCACGGTGAAGGTGTCGATGATGACACTGCCGGAATATCCAGGGTCAGCCTCAATCCACCAACCTACAGAAGAGTTGGGATCCTGAATGCAGTTTGATTTGCTCGGAGTTACCGAGGCACCGCAGCAAAGAGTGTTAATAAAGCCCTCTTTGGGGTTAGTGGTCACGTTACACCCGGTAGGCTGACGCGAGAATATCTGCTGGTAGGCACGCACAGACCCAACCCCCAGCTGCGCCTCGGGTGATGAAACTGCCATAGCCGGAACATTCGACGCCCCAACAATAACAGGCGCAGCCCAGGCTGCACCTCGCACAAGGGCACGGCGATTCATGGAAGTAGACATTTTTGTTTTTCCCTAAAAAGTATTCGAGACAAGAGTTAGTATACACTCAACATAAAACTTTAAAGGGAGTAACCTACTGTGATTAGAAATAGTAATTTACAGCACTCAATCTAGCCGCAACTACGTGCCAACTAGGTGTTTCATTTCTTCCAAAAAGTCAAGCTTCAGCTTGGTATTTTCCATGAAAAACCTTGCGTGAGCACCGTTATTTAAAATTTTTCTTATATTCTTTTAATTAAAAGGTAAAAATTCAGCACTTTGAATACCGTTTTTTTACTCAGTTAAGCACAACCCCACTACCAACACGACACACCCCAGCATGACAGAGGCCTACACAACCCTTGGGGGCACCCCCCAGGACGAGGCTTTCACCATTGGCCTCTCAGCCCTGCTCACCGGGCTGAGTGCAACGCTGATACCCCGCCCAAGAGTCAGAACCAATACCCAGTAGCTCGTCGTATCTTCGAGAGACTAAGCCTTAAAAAGTCTGGGTCGCGTCTACCCTCTTTTCAAGAAAGAATGGTTACGCGACCCGACTATTAAGATACATGCCACCTAGTTGGAACCGACGGTACCCCACTCGGTGAAGGTGGAGGAGAAGCCACACTGCGAGTTGTTAATGGTGTAGGTAAAACGCAGAGTGAAGCCCCCATTATTGGTTTGCTCCTGAGGCACAAGGGCGGTTGCAGAGAATTCCACAGGACCAGAGCCAGCAGGAATAGTGAGGGTCTTACGGTCAGCAGAAAGGGTAGCCCCGGCAATGCCAGTGGGATCTGCCAACTCAGCGTTGGAAACAAGAACGATCTGGGCGTAGGAACCAGCATCAGGGAAGCTGTAGGTTGCAGTCACCCGATGGGTGCCTTCCGCTGTTTCATGAGCAAAAGTAGGTGCAACGTCAGGGCAGGTGAAAGAGGCTGCGTAGGCAGGAACAGATGCAGTAGCCACCACAACGGGAGCAGCCCATGCGCTACCCTTGACCACGTTACGGCGCGACAGTGTGTGAGTCATGTTTTTAATTTCCCCTAAAAGTAATAAAAATCTTTTTCATGGTAGCACCTTGGCCGTACTGCGGCGACAAAAAACTGGAAGAAATTTTCGCCTGTCTAGACCTGAGTGCCACAGAGAAAACCCGATCACCCCAAATACCTATTAACACTAGTCAGAACCTGTATTTTTAAAACATACGCACCCTTGCATATACTCCCCAAAAATTAATACAACCGCCCCATCATCTGCCCACCCAATCAATCCCAACCCACCAGCCGCGCACGCCTTATCTCCCCCACCCGCCAAGGCGTGCAAAAATAGAGTCTATGAGTTTTGATTCGCACTCCGAGCTCCCCCCGCACCTTTTAGCTCTCGCACACCTTACACAATGGCATTCAGAGGCACATCAGCAGCCCCTGGAGATCCGTTTTACCGTACACAACACCACGCTAGATAGTGTTGCTTGTGCCATCACGGGTTCTTTAGGCGCCCCACCCCCAGCTGATTATGCCCGCTCAGCCACCGTCGCCATCTACGAACTGGCTCGCAGTGGAACCTTCGAAGGTTCCTATAACGTGCGTATCAACTCATCGCCAGGTGGCCAGGTCATCGTCAAGCAGATGCCTCTCTCCCCTACATCTGAACATGAAACTGAACACATCGACACACCCGTCGAAGACTCAGGGGCCACTGTCTCAAATAACGGGCTACGTCTACGCTCCGCCCTGCTTAAGCGCCGGCACAGTGCGGGATACACCCCAGCCGAGATTGCCGCCGAAGAGAAGCAGCGCGGGTTCACCTTCACCCCCGAGCTCAAGTTCTATCGGGCCCTAGTACGCAACGGTGTGGTTGCCGAAGTGGCCGGGCAGAAGGTCATTGCCTCTACCCCTCAGGCCGATTTTGGGGCGTCCACCCTGGATTCTGCCCCCTGGAAGGCACCGGAAAAGACGGACGGCACCGTCCAAGCCGTCCTGAACCACAGCCTCTGGCTTGAAATTGCCAACTCCCCCAGCCACCTCTACGCCATTGATTTGGCGCCCGGCGCCCAGGGCACCGTGGGGCAGGTTATTGCGCGCAAGCGGGGTGAGGCGTCAGTGCCAGTGCAGGTTGCCCTGTCATTGGCAGATTTTGTGACCGGCGAGCTGGTAGGTCAGGACGCCACGAGCAGCTCTCCCGTCGCAGCCGCCCCCACTGGCCCCCAGACTTCAGCAGGAGCATCACCTCTAGCGCAAACCATCGCCTGGGTAGGCACCGTTGAGCCTATCGCGCTCCCCGGTTTCCTGGGCTGGACTTTAGCTCCCACTGAGGCTCGCTACCGTGCGGTTCTGGCTGAGGTTGACCCCGAATCAGCAGCAGAGCCTGAGCCCGCCGTGGCCCCAGGACCCGCCAAGGGTGACGAAGCACCTGCTTCTGAAGCAGTACCGACTCCCGCTCAGATGGATGATTCTGAGCCGGTCATCGCTCCCGCGGCGCCGGTGGTTATTAAGTCCACTACGACCTCAGAAAACGCTTCGAACCTCTTCGCAACCCAGGAGGCAGACGAGCCTGCCCCCGCGCCGTCCGCCACCCCCGACTCTGAAGCCTCCCCGGTGCCGTCCGCTGAAGAGCAGGGTGAGGCGGGCGTCCGCACCGATGGAGAACCTGCGGCCCCCACAGCAGACGGTCAGGGCTCTACCGACGAGGGCGCATCCAGCCCCCTCAGCCGGGCGGCAAGTGCCTACGCCGCAGCGGCTTTCCCCAATGACCTGCCCGTCACCACCGGTGAGAAGGCTCAGGATATCCGTGATATAGACCCGGGTGTAGCCCGCGTCCCGGCCTCCCCCGAGCAGAAAAATATCGCTAATACCATCGGCACCCTGGCTTTTGGCACCCCCGAGGAGCGCAAGGAGTATCGGAGCACTGATACCGATGCTGTGCCCAGCATCGCGGCCCGGGCTAAGAAGGTGTCGCTGGCATCTGCGCAGGTGGAGCCTCAGCCCCCGGCAGAAGAGGACGAGCAGAAGCAGGACGACCGCAGCCTGCGTTCAGCCCTGCGCAAGTTCTTTATCGGAGACTAGGCCACTAAGAGCTTGCTGATAAGGCGCAACAGGCGGCGCACCCCGGTTACGGGTGCACCGCCTGACCTTTTCTGCGAGCCCCAGCGGGCGTAGGCTTGGTAGAGCACACGAATCAACGAACGGAGTAGTAGTGGCACGCTCATCTCGCGATACCCTGGGGAGCACCCCTCTGGAAGTTTTTATCCCCGCTATCGGCGAAAACCCGGACGATCCCGGTGATACCCAGCGCGAGGCCTTCCTTGCTGAAGCCCAGGAGCTGCTTGATGAGGGTCTTGATATTGCCGTCTACTCCACCGACTCCTACCCGTCTGCCTTTACCGACTGTGAGCCGGTGGCTGATCAGCTGGCTATGGCGGGGCAGGAGGTCCTGCCTATCTTGCTGGTAGAGGGCCTGGTCAAGGTGTCCTACATGTACCCCACTGCTGAGCAGCTGCGCCGTTTCTCCCGCTTTGGTGAGGTCAAACAGCCCAAGGTTAACGCAGCTGCAGCCGCCTGCGGTACCGGTGGTGCGGACGACCCCGCCACGGTTCCTGCCGCTGAGCCAGCTGGGTTTGCGGCCGTCCTGGCAGGGGTAACTCCCAAGCCTGCCGGAGGGCCCGACATCGGCAACCGGGTCAACCTGATGGGTGGCCACAATTCTGCACCGGCGTCGCAGAGGGCCTCTACCGAATCAGGGCAATCTGCGAAGCAGGCCTCGTGTGGCTGCGGTTGCGGGTGTGGCAACTAAAATAGAGCCGATACACATTTTTCTAAGGAGTAGTCGATGATTGGTGCGCGCGTAGAGCACAAGGATGAGTTCTTTATTGCGGGCTTCCGCGAGACCGTGAAGCAGGGCGCCGGCATTGGCGAGCTTTGGAAAAAGCTCACCGCCCATGCTGAGGCGCGGGGGGTGACCATGCCTGAGGTCCACTCGATGGGTGTGATTGTGGGGATGAACGCTGCCGGCGAGTTCGACTATATGGCGGGGATTCTGGTGGAGAACCTGGAAACCGCGCAGGCTCTGGGCCTCAATGCCCTTAAGGTGGACGGCGGTGAGTTCGCGGTGACGACCGTTGAGGGCCCGGTGCCCATGAGCACCATGGCCGGGGTGGACCACCTGATGGGTACCTTCCTGCCCGCGTCAGGTTTTAAGCCCAATGGCCCGGTCTTTGAGGCCTATGGGCCGGGCGACCCGTCCGCTGACGATTTTCAGATGCAGGTCTGGGTGCCGGTTAAAGCGGCCTAGACGTACTTTTCTTTTAGTGACTAGAACTGCCCCTCACACATGGTGAGGGGCAATGTGTGTACGTGGTAAGGGAAGGGCGACCTGCTGGCAGGTTAGTGTGCAAAATGTAGTTTCTGCCGCTGACGGTTTTCCCAGGCCTTACCTGCTATCAAACAGATGAACCCTACAAGCAACCAGCCGAAGAGAACTGCGAGGGAGTGGGTGTTTGGAAGCTGAGGAAAATAGGTCAGGTTGCGCATCGTCTCAACAAACCCAGCACCAATCCAGAATTCGTGGAGGAAGCCAAAAAAGGCAGGTTGCACCTCAGGTGAGAAAACACCGCCCGAGCTGGTGAAGTTCATTCCGACAAAGAGGGTGGCCATCAGCAAGGTGCTGTAGTGGGTCACAATGGGACGCAGCCCTATGCCAATCATAAGAACTGCCGCGGAATAAACCAGGGAAAGGCCCCATGCCGCTCCTAAATGCCCCTCAAAGACACCGAAGCCCCAATTTGATGCCAGCACGAAAAGGGTGGGGATTGCTAGGGCAGCGATGAACGCCATCAACAGGCGCTCTTTGAGAGAACTGTGCATGCCAACGGCAGCAATAGCAAGAGAAGTAGCATAGGACCCAACGGATAGGGCTACTAGGTAGAAAAAGGAGTTCTGGCCAATGGGGTCAGCTTCCTCAAGGGGTACCAGGTCTTCGACGGTGAGGGCTACTCCCTGTTTCTGGGCTGCACTCTGGAATATCTTGTTGACGATTTCTGCAGTAGTCCCCGATGCGCCCGAAGCAATAAGGACTATAGCCCTTCCTTCTTCGGGGATGTAAGCCCCCTGGAGCTCCCGGTTCTGTAGCTGAATCCTTGCCTCTTCGGCAGATGCCAGAGGGTAAATATGGGCACCCTCCCCCAGAGCTTCTTGCAGCCCGGCTTGATAGGCAGCTGCTATCTGGGGATTATCGGTCACAATAGCAAGGTTAAGATCTTGAGGTGCCGGTCGGTGGAAGCCACCTAGGTAGAGTAAGAGCATAAGAAAGGCCATCAGTGTACTCAGCAGAGCATGGCCTGCCAGGGCAGGCATCCCGGGGATGGGCGAGTGGGCGTGTTTGTGCTTGGTTGCAGAAGCAGGCATTGCCGGCACAGCCCCGGCAGATGACTTGATGACTGACATAAGATTCCCAAAGATAGTTGTATTATACAACTATTGATACTAAGGAGACCCGATGGAAAAATCAATGGCCGCAGATGAGACGCTTGACCCACTCTTACACCAGCTGCGCGTACTCATTAAGGACTATCGAAACTCCCGGGTAAGGCATGACCCAGGGTTTAGCTATGTTGAATCCCTGCTCATGGGTTTTGTAAGAGAGCATGCAGGGGCAAGCTCAGCTGCTTTAGCTGAGGCTCTTCACTCCGACAAATCAACAATTAGCCGCCAGGTAGCCGCACTTGAAGCTAAAGGATATTTGCAACGCGAAACCGACCCCACTAATCGCAGGGCGCACCGCATCACCCTCACCGATGAGGGGCAGCGGGTCCTTGCCACTTCTGATGAACTCTGGACAAAGCTCATCAGAAAACGCTTGGTAGGCTGGTCAGCGGCTGACCAGAACCTATTCTTAGAACTACTGACTCGATACAACACCGGTGAGCTAGCAGGCCACCCAGCTCCCACCAGCCAGCCCCCGCAATAGGTAAGCGCCGATTCCCCACTTCCTCAGTTCTAACAAAGGGAGCTGAGAGGCTGAGGTAATTATCTAAAACCCACTGATGCGGGGCAAAGACATGCCCCCCGCTTCTCTAGTATCAGTCTGGAATATCTCAGACAGAGAAGCGGGGGCATCAGATTCCCTGGGCTAGCCCTTCTAGCTCACGGCGCCGCGCAGGGTTCGCAGGGCTACCTGCAGGACGGCCAGGCGGGGGCGGCCATCGGCGCCGGGGGCGGCGTCCTGAATCTCAGCCAGCATGGAGTCCACACGGCCCATACGGACGGGGTGGTTCTCTACCCAACGGGCTACCGCGGTGTCGCCGCTCTCGGTTCCGGCGGCCACGCCCTCACCAACTTCCTGGACGACGTTGAGCGCCAGGGAGGCAGCAATCTCGTACAGGTCATCACGCAGGGACGAACGAGCCAGGGTCTCCCAGCGGTCGTTACGAGGCAGCTTAGAGATGGTGGTCAGTAGCAGGTCAACCTGGAAGCGGTCGTAGACCGAGTAGTAGACGCGGGCGACCTGCTCGGTGGAGAGGCCGTTAGCTTCTGCGATGCGCACAACATCCATGAGGGCGAAGGCTTCGAACTCACGAATCCAGTTGACGATGAGTTCCTCGGGTAGGCCCCATTCTTCAGCCTGGTCACGCATGGCTCGAACTCGGGCACGAGTATCTTCTGAGAAGTAATCCTTGAGTGAAGGAATGAGCTCTGCAACGGGCTTGAAGCGCTCAACCATCTCGGCGATGGGCGTGCCCACAACCACCGAACGTTCGGCCGCAAACCAGCGGGCCAGGCGGTCGAGCACACGCTGCCAGTCCTTGATAACAGCCTGCCAGCCTTCCAGAGGAACGGAAGCAGGGAGCCCGCGATGCAACCGTGCAGAGTTGCCAATGCCAAATGTTTCACGTGAAACGTAGAAGGCTCGGGCAAGGGCGTCTACCCCCACACCGGTTTCTTCCACTGCGCGGAAGACGTGGGTGATGCCGCCCAGGTTGACCATCTCATTGGCAACGCGGGTGCAGATAATCTGCTTGCGCAGGGGGTGAGATTCTAGGTGCTCGCCGAAGCGTTCAACCAGGGCGGGCGGGAAGTACTCGGTAAGCACACGGGCCAGGTAGGGGTCGTCTGCCAGGTCAGTCTTCTCGAGCTCTGCGGTGAGGTGAATCTTCACATAGGCTGCGAGAACGGCCAGCTCAGGCCCGTTAAGGGTTTCACCGGTGGCTTCGTAGCGTTCGCGGATTTCCTCGTCGGTGGGCAGGAATTCCACCTCGCGGTTGAGGCCGGCGTTCTCTTCCAAGTCGTGAATCAGGCGGATGTAGGCCTCAACACCGGGCACCACACCGTGGCGCTCAGCCTGCAGCAGCACGTTCTGCTCAACGTTGGTGCGCAGCACCTGGGCGCCGACGTCCTCGCGCTGGGCTTCGATGAAGCCTGCGCGTTCTTCGGCAGAGAGTTCACCGGCGGTGACCAGGCGGTCTACCAGGATCTTGATGTTGACCTCGCGGTCTGAGGTCTCTACACCGGCGGAGTTATCGATGGCGTCGGTATTGATGAGGATGCCGGCGCGGGCAGCTTCGATACGACCCAGCTGGGTGAAGCCCAGGTTGCCGCCCTCACCCACGATGCGAGCGCGCAGGTCGCGGCCGTTGACGCGGATGGCGTCGTTGGCCTTGTCACCTACGGCGGCGTGGGTCTCGGTGAAGCCCTTGACGTAGGTACCGATACCACCGTTGTAGAGCAGGTCGACGGGGGCCTTGAGGATGGCGGAGAGCAGTTCGGGCGGAGCCATCTCAGTTACGTCTTCGTCTAGGCCCAGCACTTCGCGTACCTGGTCAGAGATCGGGATTGACTTAGCGCCGCGCGAGTAGACACCACCACCGGCTGAGATGAGCTCGGGGTTGTAGTCCTGCCAGGAGGAGCGGGGCAGGTTGTAGAGGCGTACGCGCTCGTCGAAGGCGACCTCGGCGTTGGGGTTGGGGTCCAGGAAGATGTCACGGTGGTCGAATGCTGCGACCAGGCGGGTGGCGCGAGAGCGCATGAGGCCGTTACCGAAGACGTCGCCGCTCATATCGCCGATGCCGACGGCGGTGAATTCTTCGGTCTGGCAGTCGATGCCCAGCTCAGCGAAGTGGCGCTTGACTGACTCCCAGGCGCCGCGGGCGGTAATGCCCATGGCCTTGTGGTCGTAGCCGACGGAGCCGCCGGAGGCGAAGGCGTCGCCCAGCCAGAAGCCGTAGTCTGCGCTGATGGCGTTAGCGGTGTCTGAGAAGGATGCAGTGCCCTTGTCAGCGGCTACGACCAGGTAGTAGTCGTCGCCGTCGCGGGCGATAACGCGGGGGTTGTGTACGACGGTTTCGCTGCCGTCAGCCTCGATAGCCAGGTTGTCGGTGACGTCGAGCAGGGAGGCGATGAAGACCTTGTAGGACTCGCGACCTTCGGTAATCCAGGCGTCTCGGTCGAGGGCCGGGTTGGGGAGCTGCTTGGGGTAGAAGCCGCCCTTGGCGCCGGTGGGGATAATGACGGCGTTCTTGACCATCTGTGCCTTGACCAGGCCGAGCACCTCGGTGCGGAAGTCTTCGCGGCGGTCAGACCAGCGTAGGCCACCGCGGGCAACGGAGCCGAAGCGCAGGTGCACACCCTCAACGCGGGGTGAATAAACGAAGATTTCGAAGGTGGGGCGGGGCAGAGGCGCGAAATCGATCTGGCCGGGTGCCACCTTGAGGGCAAGAGCCGGACGGTCCAGGTAGGCGTTGGTGCGCAGGGTCGCCTTCATGACGGTGGCCAGGGAGCGCATGAAGCGGTCCACGTCGAGGGTGGGGATGGCGTCAAGGACGCCGCCCAGCTCACGCCAGACCTGCTCACGGGCGTCCTCGCGCTGCTCGTCGCTTTCGAACTGAGCGTCGGGGTCGAAGCTGGTAGCGAAGTAGTCGGCGAGTAGGCGGGTAGCGGCAGGGTAGGCAAGCAGGGTATCAGACATGAACTCTGCGGTGTAGACCTGCCCCAGCTGCACCAGGTAGTGGGTGTAGGCGCGCAGCACGCGGACCTGCTCCCAGGTCAGCCCCTCTGCCAGAATCAGGCGGTCCAGGCTGTCGGACTCGCGCTTGCCCAACAGGTAGGCGTTCAGGGCGTCCTCGTAGAGGGTGGCGACCTTATCTGCCTCCACGCCCTCGGGCAGTTCAACACCGAAGTCATAGAGGGAGAAGCTGCGGCCGTCTGCCGGGGTGATGTCGTAGGGCTTCTGATCGATAACGACCAGACCCATATTCTGCATCACGGGTAGCAGCTCGGTGAGGGTGTGGGCGCTGGCCAGGTAGGTCTTTACGCGGGTGCGATCCTGGCGCTCCCCCATGCGGATAGCAGCCGGCTGAGCCTCACTCAGGGATTCGAAAATGCTGATATCTTCAACGGCGTTTTCAACCTCGTAATCTGCGCGGTAGGTCATGGGCACAGCCTCAGACCAGGCTGAGGCGGCTGCACGGCCGTCCTCGGCGCTCAAACCTTCGCCGGCAGCTGCTGTCTCAACGGCAGCCGCGGTTGCCTCGCCCCAGGATCGGGTAGCTTCCTGCAGACGGCGCTCAATCGCCTTGGCATCCAGGGCAGGAATGGTGTTAGGGGTGGTCAGGCGTAGACGGAAGAAAATACGAGCCAGGGACGAGGTAGAGAGGTAGACCTCGAAGTCTAGGCTTTCGATGTCGATGAACTCGTGGAAGACAGCTTCCAGGCGCTGACGCACGTGGGTGTTGTAGCGGTCGCGGGGCAGGAAGACTGTGGCGGAGACAAAGCGGCCAAAGGCGTCCGGACGCAGGAAGAGGCGGGTGGTGCGACGCTCTTCCAGGCCCATGATGCCACGGAAGGTATCGGTAAGTTCCTGTAGGTCGGCGTGGAGAAGCTCGAGGCGGGGGTAGTCCTCAATGATGCCGGCCAGGGTCTTATCGGAGTGGGAGCCCGGCTGGTAGCCCAGGTGACGGCGCATAATGGCAACGCGCTCACGCACCAGAGGGGTTTCGACGGCGGGCAGGGAGTAGGCCTGGCGGGAGAAGAGACCCAGAATGACGTATTCGCCCACGATCTTGCCGGTGCGGTCAAAGTCGCGCACACCGATGTAGTCCAGGTACTCGTGGCGGTGCACGGTGGAGCGAGAGTTGGCCTTGGTGATGTAGAGGGGCTTGGGATCACGAGCGTTTTCGAGGCCCAGGCCGGTGAGGACGATGGGGTCACCTTCTCCGGTGTCGGCAAGAATACCCAGGCCAGAGCCGTCACGGTCGGTCAGCAGCAGGTCGCCTGAGCGACCTGAAAGGTCGCGTTCCTTGATGCCCATGAAGAGGAAGTTGCCGCGGGTAAGCCAGCGCAGGAATTCCTGGACCGATTCGATGCGGGTCATGGGGTCGGCATCGGAGTTGATGGAACCGGTGTAGTGGGCAGCGCCGCCCAGGGTTACATCTGCCAGTTCACCCAGTTTTTCTGCGATGTCGAGGGTGCGGGCGGCCATGGCGTCGTTGTCACGGGCGGCGCGGCGCACGTCGATCAGGATGGAGCGAATTTCGTTTTCAAGGCGGGCGATGCTATCGCCCTCAACGCGAGAGGTAAGGCGAACGGCAATCCATGACTCGATGGTGGCGCCGGCTCCAATATTGCCGGTGGCTGCATCGCGCAGAATAGGCATAGAAACGGTGTCACCGCTTGCTACAGGCTGCTTAAAACCGGTGCCGGTGACGCTGGTCAGGTGGCCGTTTGAGTCGCGCTCTACAACGAAGGTGGGGTGGATCAGACCCGAGATACCGCCCCAGTTAGCGGCAATTTGGGCGGTGATAGAAGAGACGAGGAAGCTGGTGTCGTCTACAACGATATAGAGAGTGCTGCCCGCGTCGTCGTTGCTCACCGAAATCAGGGCTTCACCGGCTTCCCGCTGCTCTGCCAGGGCTCGGTGCGCCTGGGCAAGGTTGGTAAGCTGCTGGTCGCTCAAACCTTCAAGCTCATCAGCTGAGCTGTGACGGTAGTATTCGTTAATCCAGTCTTCGTTGCCGGACCAGTGGGCTGAACGATCGTTCGTGAGCAAGGGTTTGCCTTTCGCTGGGGCGGATGTCACTCCGTTGTGATATCTGGGAACGCAGGTGTGTGTTCCACTTACATAGTAGTCGGGAAGCCCGTGGGAGTGAACCTCAACACCCTGGAAGGAGCAAGCGTCCGCTAGCTCTTCACATTCGAGACATACAGTCTCACATTGCAAAAACGGTATCGCCACCTTTCTTCACCCCTCTTATGCTGGAATTTCCACCAGGGCACTAAGGTGCCCTCCCCGACTAGAAGGGCAGATGATGTCAGCCACTACTACTTCAGCTCTCTCATCAAAGGTTCTGCACGCTTATTCCCGCCACCTCCTGCAGCTCGGAGCCAACTTCAGCGAAGACTTCATGGCCCAGGCTCTTGCCGACAACCCCGGCCTCGCCGCAGGTATTGCCGATATCTTCAGCACCGGCTTCGACCCAGCCCTCGAAAAGGACGCGGACGCCCGCCGCGCCTCCCAGCGCGCAGCGGCTGAAGACGTGCGCGCCGATATCGAAAAGCTGGACGACGAAACCCAGGATTTCTTCACCAAGCTGCTTGAGGTCGTCCTCGCGACTGTTCGCACCAACGCCTATCAGGGTAAAGAAACCATCGCCCTAAAAATTTCAACCCGCGACGTTTCTTTTGCCCCCCTTCCCAAGCCGCTCTTTGAAATTTTTGTCGAAGGTGACGCCCTCGAAGGTGTGCACCTGCGCTTTGGCAAGGTTGCTCGCGGTGGTCTGCGCTGGTCTGATCGCCCCGAAGACTTCCGCACCGAGGTGCTCGGCCTGGTGAAGGCTCAGGTCACCAAGAACGCCGTCATTATCCCCACCGGTTCCAAGGGCGGTTTTGTGCCCAAGAACCTGCCCGACCGCGACTCCGAGCAGGAGAAGTACAACGAGATGGGTGTAGCTGCCTACAAGCTCTTCATCTCTTCCCTGCTCGATGTCACCGACAACCTGGTGACCGACAACGGCCAGCAGACCATCGTCCGCCCCGAGGGCGTTGTAGCCCTCGATGAGGACGACCATTACCTGGTAGTCGCTGCCGACAAGGGAACCGCAACCTTCTCAGACATCGCTAACGGCATCTCCCTAGACCGCGGCTTCTGGCTGGGCGATGCTTTTGCCTCCGGCGGCTCGGTAGGCTTCGACCATAAGGAAATGGGTATTACCGCCCGCGGCGCATGGGAGTCGGTCAAGCGCCACTTCGCTGCCCTGGGGCACGATTCTCAGGCTGAAGACTTCACCATGGTGGGCATCGGCGGCATGGCCGGCGATGTGTTCGGCAACGGTGCCCTGCTCTCAGAGCACATCCGCCTGATTGGCGCCTTCGACTCCCGCCACATCTTCGTCGACCCCAACCCCGATGCAGCCGTATCGTTCAAGGAACGTCAGCGTCTCTTCGAGCTACCCCGCGCCTACTGGACCGACTACAACCCCGAGCTCATCTCGGCAGGTGGCGGCGTCTACTCCCGTAAAGACAAGGCAATCGAGCTCTCCCCCGAAGCGAAGGAAGCACTAGGCATCGAGGAATCCGCAGAGACTCTCTCTGCTGACCAGCTCATCACCGCTATACTCAAGGCGCCGGTAGACCTGCTCTACACCGGTGGCACCGGCACCTACGTGCGCTCCACCGAAGAAAGCAACAGCCAGGTAGGGGACTCCACCAACGACAAGCTCCGCATCACCGCACCCGAGCTGCGCGTGCGCGTCATTTCCGAGGGCGGCAACCTGGGCCTGACCCAGCGAGCCCGCATTGAGGCAGCCGCAGGTGGCATCCTCGTTAACACCGACGCGATCGACAACTCCGCCGGCGTTGAAACCTCAGACCGCGAAGTCAACCTCAAGATTCTCATGGGTCGTGCTATCGAAGCAGGCGAGTTTGACGAAAACGAGCGCGCAGCCTTTATCGCTGAGCAGGTGGAAGAAGTAGGCCGCCGGGTACTACGCTCCAACCTCGAGCAGAACGTGTTGCTTCAGGCCGAACGCACCGAAGCCTTCAACACCAATGCCATCGCCGGTGAGTTCATGGACCACCTCACCGAAACCGTCCACCTGGACCGCGAGGTTGAGCTGCTCCCCTCAGATGCCGACCTGGCAGACCGGGCAGAGGCACACGTCCCCCTCACCAGCCCCGAACTCTCGGTACTCACCGCCTACGCAAAGATCGACCTCACCGCAGCCCTTGTTAACAGCGGCTACGCCGATGAGCCCGACCTTGACCTCAGCGACGTCCTGGCTGACTACTTCCCTGCTCCTGCTACCGAGAAGTTTGGCCCATATTTCGACGAGCACCCTCTGCGTAGCGAAATCATCGCAACCCGCGCAGCTAACCGTATGATCAACCACGCGGGTATCACCTTCGTGTACGAGATGAAGAAGAAGCACGGGGCTTCGGTCAACGATATCGCCCGCGCCTTCCGCGCAGCCCGTCTCGAAGCTGGCACCCTGCCCGACATTGAGGGTAACGGCGACTTCGACGCCTGGGTCGAAGGAGCACAGGCCCTCCGTGAAGCCATCGAGGCCAAACTCGCAAGCAAGTAGGGTTACCTCAAACTCCCTTAACAAGGACGTGCCCGCCCCGGCTCACAGAAGCCGGGGCGGGCACGTCCTTACCCTCAGAAAAGCTAACTAAACCTCTCCTAGCGCTACACCAAAACTTGATATACCATAAATTATAAAATTTGTCATATACGCTATATTTATTTTAGTTAGTATCATGTATATGCCCTCGTAAAGGCGGTAATAATGCCGAAATACACTATCCACGGCTTCTTACAAGAGATTGGCAGTGTTCTCCTCGAAGCTTCTGCTTTCCCTCAACAGCCGCTCAACCACACACACCAATACTGGATGCTAGAGCTCCCCAACAGCAAAACTGTCGCCTTCTCCACACATATTTTCGAAACAGTAGGAGCCGCACAGGTACACCAGCTAGCTCCCTACGAGTCCCACAGTCACCGCAGCGTCGGTGGAGATGAAACTTCAGCAATTCTTGTTATCGCATCAACCATTACCCCCAGAGCCTGCGAACACCTCATACAAACGGGCAGCAGTTATATTGCTCTCGACCAGGGCTCTGCTTATCTCGATGGCACTTTCTACGGGAAGAAAAGCATAGCCCAAAATTCCCAGAAGGGGCACCGTCCTAGGTCTTGGAATCTCTACGCACTGGCTCGAATACATATCCTCTCTCCGCAAACTCCAAGCCAACAAGAACTAGCCGATATACTCAACATCTCCCAGCCCACCGTCTCACGCACCTATAACCTGCTTCGTCACACTCTCAAACAATATGACGATTCCGCGTCTACCACTCACAAATCAGACCTATTGCGTTGGCTCGAATTCGCCTACCCGAGCAGACATGACCTCGTCACATCCTGGTTCTCTCCAGCACCCCTTGTTCAACAAATTAAAACTATTCGTCAGGTTCTATCGTCTGCAGATATCTCATCAGCAGTAGCTGGGGTGGTAGCTGGTGACATGTACTCACCGTGGAAGCACCCCCAGACATGTCTAGTGCTCGCTTCAAAAGTCACTGATTTGGAAGAAGAAGGCTTTTTCGAGAGCTCACCAGAAAAAGCAACTATGCAGATATCGATACCAGCTGATCCCACACGTTTTGCCACCGCACGATGGTGGAGCCAGGAGTCTGAGCTCCCTGGAATCTACACTGACCCCGTTGACACATACTTAACTCTGGCCTGTAGCAAGGAATCAGATATCCGCGAAGCTACTCAGATACTTAAAACCAAAATATTAGAAGGGGCAATGAGCTAATGTCTGAGCCCATATTCTCAGTTACGCTAACCCCGTCAAGTAGAGCTGAGTTCCTCGCGCATGAAACTCTACTGCTCGTTGCCCAAGCATACAGCGGAAGAACAGATTATCGAATTGTTGGAGGGCAAATGGTTATGCTTCTCCAAAAGGTTTACCCCTTAGCAGGTCACGCTGAACCCAGATTCACGCTCGATACAGATGCCGCTCTAGGTAATACTGACACACCTCTTGTAAAGAACAGGTCAGTTCTTGAGTTACTGGCAAAGGCTGATCAGCAGCTCGTGCAAGCAGGTTTCACTAGAGCAGGCGGCTCTGCATATACACGAGGGTGGCATGGTACGCGGGAGTACCAGGAAGTAAATTTTCTACAGCCCTTCAACGCCAGCCGAAAAGCGGGGGAGATTCGAGCTGCACCAATTCCTCTTGCTCGTGAAGGTGACTTACGACAGCTTGATTCTCTGTTCGAGCTGGAGCATGTTCTCACTGTTCCTCCTATCTTGCTTGAGGTGTATTTTTCAGCGTTTAGCACTACGGTTACCGTATGCGTTCCTCCCGTTGAACAGGCTGTCATCCTAAAGACTTTTGCTGCCCTAAGCAGAGGCTATCTTGACAGAGACCTCAAGGATCTCAAATCACTCCTGCTGATACGTGATCAATTCCCTACCATTCCTTGGAGCCTTCAACGGGAAAATCTTATTGGTCTGCGCAGGGATACAGCACACCAGTTACATACGATGAGAGCCCATCTGAGACGAAGGAATATTGATGGTTTGAGTGTCCATGATCGTAATAAATTACGACAGCTTATCGGCCAGTATATCGCTGACCCTATGGTCTGAGATTGCCTCAAACTCCCTTAACAAGGACGTGCCCTCAGAAAAACTAGCGCTCCTGCACCCGATCAACCTCGGCCAAGGAGAGCTTCCCGGTCTCTCGAGCAGTTAAAGCGGCCGTAGCTGCCAGGGCAGCCATGCCCAGAGTAAAGGCGGCGGGGCCTACCCAGTTGCCAAAATCGTCCCCGGCAAGAGCCGTTGCGGCTGCAGGAGCAATACCGCCAGAGAGAGCAAAACCGACCTGGGTGCCGAGTGCCAGGCCGGTTACGCGCACCTGTGTGGGGAACATTTCGGCGTAGAAGGACGGCCAGATACCGTTGGCCATGGAGTAGAAAGCCCCGTGCATGAGCACACCGAAGACAAAGACCAGCACCACGTTGCCACTGGTAATAGCGTTCAGGTAGGGGAACATCAGACCGCCAGCAACCAGGGCACCGGTAGCAAAGATGGGTTTGCGGCCGACCCGGTCGGCGACCGTAGCCCAGAGCGGGATAGCGAGCAGGCTCAGGCCGTTAGAGGCGATGGGTACCCAGAGCATCACGCCTGAGTCTAGGCCGTGACCCTTGGTGGCAAAAGAGATTGAGAAGGTTGTGAAGACCATGTTCACGGTATTGACCATGGCACACAGGGCAACCACCGCGACCGCCCGTTTGTGGCGGGTGAAAACAACAGCTAGAGGTGCCTTACGACGGGCCGGATCAATCACCTGCTGCGCCTGGGTTTCAACAAAGGAGGGAGCTTCTTCAAGGCGACGGCGAATCAGCCAGGCAGCCACCAGTACGAAAGCTGAGAGCCAGAAGGGCACGCGCCAGCCCCAGCTGAGCAGGTCTTCTTCGGGTAAGGCGGCAAAGGGCAGGAAGACCGCTGTTGCGAGCAGGGAGCCGAACTGGGTGCCGTGGAGAGTCCAGGAGGTGGTGAAGGCCCGCTGGTGGTCGTGGGCATGTTCCAGCGACATTGAGATAGCGGACGCCTGCTCACCCGACGCCGATAACCCCTGGAAGACCCGGCACAGTACCAGCAGGGCGGGGGCAAGCAGCCCCACCTGGTCGTAGGTGGGCAGGCAGCCGATGGCAAAGGTCGCCCCGCCCATCATGAAGAGAGTCAGCATGAGCACGAAGCGGCGTCCGAACCTATCCCCCAGGGGGCCCATCAGCATAGCGCCAAAGGGGCGGACCACATAGGCGACGCCCAGCACCATCATGGATTTGAGGATTCCAGCGGCATCCGAGTCTTCGGGGAAGAAGATGCGGTTGAGCACCAGGGCCGCGGCTGTACCGAAGACCGCGAAGTCGTAGTATTCCAGCGCTGAACCGATCCAGGAGGCCAGGGCGGCCTTGCGCGGGCGTTTGTGCGGGGTGGCGGGTGCGGTCATAGTTTTCCTGCGGGGTGCGGACGCCCGGCTCGGCTACACCTGCCCGGCGTGTGTGCGTACGTTAGTACCCTGAGCGTATGCGCGGGTGCCCCGGCTGGTCAAAGCCGGGGCACCCGTATTCCGTATGGTGGTTGCTAGCCTGTGGGGTTGACGGCTGAGGGGTCCCAGCCCTGGGTAAGGAGCTGGCTTTCCATCTCTACCGCCATGGTGGAACCATACGCCTTTGAGATGTGGTTGTCGTCAATATAAATGAAGACGTTGCCTTCCAATGGCCGGCAAATACCGTTGGGGCAGATTTGCTCGGTTAGGTCTACGGTGTAGACGCGGGGGTTAAATTCTGCCAGGGCCAGTGACGGGTTAACAGGTGCTAGCTTCTCGCTCACAGGCACAGAGCAGTTGGAAAGATTGCGCAGGTTAACCTGGCCGCACACGTACATGTTGTAGTCGTAACGGGGGTTATCTCGTAAGACGATGACGTTGATGCCGGCATCCGTAAATTTCTCAACAGTATTTTCTAACCCGTTAATAATCGTTTCATTGGTGTCGGTGGCGCTAGCTGCGGTGCCCATGAGGACGACATTGGCGGGCTTAAGGTTAAGAATCTCTTGGGTAACATCGCGGTTGAAGTCTGCGCACTCCACCCAACCTTCGGGCTGAGTGGGGAATTTGCAACCGCCCATGAGGAAGGCCATCATATTTTGTCCGTTGGCCTCAGCGATGGGCCGGTACATCGAAATAGCCTGTTCAGCGTGGGAGTCTCCCACCACGATGGTGAGGGGTGCATCAGAGCTGCCCCAGTGGTCGATTGCGCAGTGCTCTGCCATGGCGGGGTTGATGTTGGCGTTGTAGGTAGCGCATCTTTCGCTTAGGTTATCGAACTGGGTAAGCACGTCTCCCTGGGGAATAGGGAGGTTGCGGTATAGCTGACTGCTGCCCGCAGCAAGCGCGCCCGGGTAGGCGTCGGTTCCAGCCAGCAGGGCAAGTTCTTCTGCTTGTTCCTGTTGCTGGTTTACCCACACCTGGCCTGCAGATATGCCGCCACCGATGAGGGCCAGGCAGGCAGTGATAATAGCTACCGGGCGTTTCCAGCTGCCCCGAGCGTCCTGCTTTTTACGGCTCCACGGAGTCTCGCTACGCTTTGCGTGGCGCAGGGCGTGGCGGCTGGGTTTCTTTTCCCAGGCTCGTAGAGGCTTTTCAACAAGGTTGTGCAGGAGCCACGCTACCGCGATAGAGGAGAGAATAACCAGGGTTCCGTCAAGCCAACCCGCTTTAGGCTCCCCAATAGCGGTGGTGTACAGGATGAGAATGGGCCAGTGCACCAGGTAGAGGCAGTAGGAGATTGCCCCCATCTTCTGTAGAGGTTTAGCTGAGAGAAGGCGGTCTACGCCCAGGCGGGAGCCAGTTTGACCCGCTGCGATGACGAAAGCACCCGATAGCAGGGGCCAGAGGGCCAAGTAACCGGGGAAGGCACGCTCAACAGGCAGGAGCCAACCGCAGGTGACAAGGCCGATAACGCCCACCCAACCCATGGGTACCTTCAACCAGGACGGCACTCGCCAGGCTAGTACGAGCATGGCGAGCAGGGTGCCGGCTGCGAACTCCCAGAGGCGGGTGCGGGTGTCGAAGTAGGCAAAGGACTGGTTGGTAGAGGTCTCGATAATGGAGAAGGTAAGAGAGGTAACGAAGACCGTACCAAAAACAAATAGGGCGGTGGGGAGAACCTTCAGACGCAGATAACCCACAAGAAAGGCCACGAAAGCAAACAGCAGGGGCCAGAGAATAAAGATTTGGCCCTGCATGGAGAGAGACCAGAAATGCTGGAAGGGGGTTTTGAGAGTGGCGTCTTGGGCGTAGTAGTCCACCGAGTTGAAGGCTAGCCGCCAGTTGAGGAAGTAGAAGAGCGCTGCTTTGGCGTCAGCTAAAAGGGATGCCCAGCGTGAGGGAGCAATGACGAAATAGGCGGCGACCAGGGTAGCCAGGATGACGGTTGCAGCCGCCGGCAGTAGGCGCTGGAAGACGTGGAGCCAGTAGCTGACGACCTTGAGGGGCTTGCCGTCCTGAATCTTACGTAAGGACGACAGCGAGAGCAGGAAGGCTGAGATGAAGAGGAAGACATCGACACCGCCAGACACTTTACCGAACCAGACGTGGTACATAACCACGAGAAGGACTGCCAGGGACCGGAGGCCTTGCACTTCTGGCCTGAATTTGGGTTGCTCAATGAAGCTGCCCAAGGGCTTGTGTCTGTGGCGAGTTCGGTTCATCTATGCTGCTTCTCTGTGGTGCGGTTGCTACCCGATGGCTGGGCAACTTGGGCAGTCTACCACAGGCACCGGTTAGGTCTCCGAGAGCTTACAAGGCGGGGCAGGTAAGGTCTGCTTTCACAAGATGACTAGCGGGAAGGCAGTAATCGGCAGGCTCGGGAATAACTACTACCCGGCTAACATCGTCGACTCCGTACCAGGTACTGATTGCATTGATGACCCACTCGATTTGAGGGGCCCCTGCAGGCTGAAGATCTACAGCCTCACTAACGAGTGCAATACGCACGGGGACAAACTCGATAGGTTCATTGGCGCCCTTCTCAGCACGCTGTTGGGCAATAGATTCGCCACGAAGTTCCAGGTGCTCTGCGCGCAGATTGAGGGCCGCAGCGGTGGTGGCAGTGTAGGAAGTAGCAGGCAAGAGCGTAAGAAGCGCGAGGACGCCAGCCCCCAGCAGGGCAGGAACTTTAGCTTTGTGAGGGCTTACGAGGCGCACTAGGGCAAGAAGACCTAGCAGGCTAGTGATAGCCATAGCGAACGCAGGGTTGGTGAAGGTGCGCAGGGCGATGGTGGGGCTACCTGTTTTTGCAATAACGGTGTGGGCAAGGAAGTAGATAGTAAAGATTGCTAAAGCCAGCCCCATGAGCCGTAGGGGGTGCAGGGACGCCCTCCAGGTAGGAGCGCTCAGGGCGTAGAGGGAAAGTGCCGAGATAGCAATGAGCAGATATCCCCAGTCAGAGGAGTGCCCGAAGAAGAGGGAGAGGTCGGAGGGTAGATTTTTGAGGATTCCAGTGAGAGATATTTCTGTCCCATAATATTCCCTGCGAGCCATAGTTCCAGGTGAGAAATAGATGAGGGCAAAGCCCAGAAGGGACCCCAGCCAGAGAGCCCCTCCTACGAGACGTAAAGTTACTTCGCGCCTAAGAAGGCCGGCGACCAGCAGAAGGAAACCAGCGATGCCGGTGCAGATAGTCAGCGGCTCCGTGAACATACCTGCCCAGGTTGCAGCTAGGGCCAGGGCAAGAGCCCCTCGGACTGTGATTTTTCGTTCTGCAAGAAAGAAAGCTAGGCAAAAGGTCAGAGCGGTAAAGGTAAGCCCGCCCAGGTAGACAGTACTCGATGTTAGCCACAGGTAGGAGTCAAACATACTGGGTGAAAGCACAAGTCCACCGGCAACAATAAGGGTAGCTAAGCTGTGCGAAACAACTATGGGCGACTGCTCAAAACTTACCAAACGCCTCATTATGTATGCCACTGCAGCTACGAGGGTAAGGAACATGAGAGCAGGGACGAGTTGTATAGCGCTTTGACCTAGAAGAGCGTAGGTGAAGGCGAAGAGGGAGGCCTGCCCGATACGCCCATTATGGGTGAGGTAGTGGTCTACGACGTAGGTAAAAGGGTTCCCCTGGTGAGCGTAGACGTTGAAGTAGCTAAAATCGTCCGCAATGATACTGGCACGGGCCGCGAAATAAAGGAAAGTACCGGCAACCAGGGCAGCGAGAACGGCAAGAGTCACAATGGGCAGAAAGTTTCGGCGCATAGGCTCGGTCTGCTGAGAAATGAGAGTTTTACGCATTGCCAGTCTTCCTAAAGATAATGAACTTGTAGGCAAAGAAGTTCCACCCGGTGGTAATGACAAGAGCCACCATGCGCGCTAGGTAGACACCCAAGAAGGCCGCCGTGAAGTGTACGAAGACAAGAGTGAAAATGTAATTGACTGCGAGAAGTACACCAAAGGAGACCGTCTGATACCCCACAGACTTGACCCGGACGTCCTTATTTTCAAAAGCAAAGAACTTTTGAAGCAGGAAAGAGAAAGCTACACCTAGCCAGTAGCTGGCAGTAACGGCAGCGGCGTCGCTGGCAGAAAAAACCTTAACTGCCACAAAGATTACGGCAAGTTCAAACAGCACACCGGTTCCGCCCACAAGAATATAGCGGACCAGGGTTTTATTGCGTTGTAGGAAATCTAGCATGGACTAGCCAATAAGGTTTCGTGATGAGGTGCGGTCAATAACGTAAAGGGGGCGCCCCTGGGCTTGGACATAAATGTGAGACAGGTAGATAGCCAATATTCCTTGCGCTACCAAAAGCACACCAACGAGGAAGGCTACGAGTATTCCGACCATGGCGGAACCGGTGATGTCCCAGCCAAGGGGATCCCCCATCAGGAACTGTTGCACAATAATCGTCAGCCCCGCGACAAAAGCTAGCAGGGTTATAAAGAGCCCCAGATAGCCGAAAGCAAAAAGAGGCTTAATACTCATCGTGGTGAAACTGTTGAGGGCAAGCCCCACTAGCTTACGCATGCTGTAGGTAGCTTCACCTGCCAGACGGTCGGGAGCTTCAAACTCTATGTAATCGCGTTTAAAGCCCAGCCAGTCTATGAGGCCTCGAGTTATGCGATTTCGTTCGCTAAAGCGAAGAAACTCGTCTACAACAACTCGATCTAGCAGTCTGAAGTCTGTAGACCGGGGTACCGTCTGACTCTCCGAAATTGAGTTGAGGATTCGGTAAAAGAACCTTGACCCTTGGGTCTTGAAGAAGCCACCAGCATCGTTCGAGCGCACACCCACCACAACCTGGGCGCCAGCTTCCCAACGGGATAGAAAATCACTGATATAGGCAGGTGGGTGTTGGCCGTCCGCGTCCATAATAAGGACGGCCTGCCCGAGGGCAACTTCGATACCTGCCGTTGTAGCGATTTCTTTACCAAAGTTCCGCGACAGATTAACTACTCTTGTCGTAGTGCTCCCCTGGGCAAGCTCCTGAAGCTTTTCAAGGGTATTATCTGTGCTTCCATCGTTCACATAGATAATCTCGTAGGGGTCAGCCCCCATGGAGCGCTCAGCAAGACGCTCCGTAACAGCAGCTAGTGCTGGGAGTAGAAGTGTCTCGTGAAACGTTTGAATTCCCGCGCTTTCGTTATACGCGGGCACGACGATTGAGAGCACAGGGGCAGCGGGTGAATGATGTGAGGAGTGTGGCACAAAACCATCATACGGCATACCCTAGAACGCTTTCTGAAGTGGCAAGACGGATAAGCTAGAGATACTTTCCTTATCGGCATAGAAGATAGAGATTCCGTGAGCGAAGAACATACCGAAGCTGTGATTAGTCGCGGCCAGTCGCTTTTTATTACGGCTTCATCCATTATTAGCGCGGGTACTACTTTCTTGGTGACCTGGCTAGCTGCCCGATCTTTAACGGTCGAAGACAACAAAGATTTTTTGGTTTTTTGGTCTCTTACTTCTTTGGTGTTCGCAACTTTGTTGGGGGTTCAACAAGAGTCAGCGCGCCTCATCGGCTCTCATCATTTAAGCAAGGGCAATTCTGCTTCTGTCCCCCGTCAGAGAACCTACAACCCGCTCGTGGTAGCGACCTGGGTGGGTCTCACCTGTGCTCTCATTTTTGCAGCTCTTACACCGGTGTGGATCGGCACCGTTCTACCAGCAGGGGACTGGAGAACAGTACTTCTGATTACCCTGGTGACGGCTGTATATGCCTGCCACGTCTACTGCATTGGGGCGATGGCTGGCACCCGTTCCTGGACAGAATATGCCCTGTTGATTTCAACCGGCGGTATTTTCTGTTTCCTATGCACCCTGCTTGTATCTGTGGTTGGGGGCGGCCTGCTTGCCTTTCAGCTCTCTTTCTTGGCAACGGCCTTCCTCTGGCTCATTTTTGTGGCTTTCTCACCCCGGGTACGCTCAGCGACTCGTTTGCGTCTGGTAGGACGCCCAGGCGCGGCATACCGGAGCATGCTTTTAGCTGTGGGGACCGCGGTAGCTATGGCTGCTATGTCTACGGGCTTTCCTATCTTCTTGGAAGCAACAAGTTCGAAGGCAGAAACAGAGTCCGATGCACTTCTGGCCGCGATTATTTTGGGCATCTCCATCACTCGCGCGCCCATCATGATGCCCCTGCAAGCTTTTCAGGGTGTCGCGGTGTCTTATTTCCTGGCCCATGCCCAGCGCCCTACCGCTGCCCTGCTTAAACCTGTAGGGGCTTTGCTAGCTCTGGGGGCGGTAGGAGCCGGAGCAGCTTATCTGCTGGGTCCCTGGCTTTTCGATGAAATCTACGAGAAGTATGCCGGGCAGCTCGACGGTGCTTTCCTTGCGGCTCTCACTTTTGCTGCGGCCCTTCTAGCGGTGACAACGCTGTCAGGCACGGCGGCCCTGGCGATGGGCGCCCACCGCATCTACCTTGCAGGCTGGGTAGTTACCGTTGTGGTTGCTTTTGGCTGTCTGCTACTACCGTTAGATCTTGAAACTAAAACCATTGTGGCCTTGATGGCTAGCCCGGTCATCGGTGCGGCAGCGCACCTTGCCGGCATGGAGGTACTGAGCCGAACACAGACGTCCGCACCAGCCATCTAACAGTGCATACAACGTGAGGGGCAGCTGAGCTGCCCCTCGATGTTTTAAGAACGTTTGAAGTAGGTGAAGTACTCGTGCAGGGGGCGGATAAGCCCGGACGCCCGCACAAACTGGACGCTGCGCCACAGCAAGTGCGGGGGTAATGCCAGGACGGCGGGAACGCCAAGAGTCTTCGCGAGCTGGCGGCGGCCACGAGTTACACAATCCACATGAGGCCCTCGAGGTGAAGCACCCTTGCTTAAATTGGAGGTATGGACTCTGTACAACACCAAGAATTCAGGCAACACAGCAACTTTTCCCAAGGTACCGATTCTTAGGGTTAAATCATAGTCTTCACACTGGTCTAGCCCGGGAGTATGCCCCCCAATCTTGTCATATGCGGACTTACGGAACATGACGGATGAATGAGGGATTGGGTTAAACAAGAAGAGGCTCTTACGCACGTCATCCGATACCACAGACTTCAAATCACCGATTTGCTGATCGTTCTCGTCAATCATATGAGCACGCGCTCCCACTAGAACACAATCTGGATGAGACTGGAGGTACTCTAGCTGTTCTGCAAAACGATGGGGCAGAGCAATATCATCACCATCGAGATTAGCGATGTATTCAGTATTGACATATTTAATACCTTCAATGATTGAACCGCTCATCCCCAGATAATGATTAAAGCGCAACACCAAAACTCTGCTATCAGTAAGCCACGGGTACTGTTCTTCCTCAGACTGTATTTGAGTAGCATCAAGGCTGATGTTAGGTCCGTTCAGAACTAGAACAACCTTTAAATCAATACCGTCACTCTGGAGGGCAGACTTCATAGCTTCATCTACCCACCGATTAAGTTCCCCGCTACGAACAATAACGGCAAGGGTTCCCTCTATCTTCTCCACTACAACTCCTCGTGAATCTTATGCCTAAAAGTCTGAATGATTCGCTCATAGGTCTTACCCTGGCTAGCCCAGCCCCACTGCTGGAGGTCTTCTACAGGGTACACCTGGGGGCCCTGCGCGAGCTCAGCACGTACAGCTGCCGCCAACTGAGGTACACCCTGCTGGCCGACAATGTGAACCCGAACCCCGGCGTCCTTAAGCACCCGGGCGCTCGATACATCGTAGGTAACGATTGCTGCCTGTGAAACGTAAGCATCGATGATGGTGGTTTGGAACCCTTCGGCTGCCACAGTGGGGTTAACCAAGGTCGCCCCGCGAAGCTCACGAGCTACAGTTGCGTGATCGACAAAGCCCTTGAAATCTACTGCGTCAGAAATACCCAGCTCAGCGGCATACGCTTTAGCCTTCTCTAAATCAGCTCCAGCACCCAGCACTACACCGGTAATCTCAGCATCTTCTGCATGGAGTTGCTGGACAGTTTCGAGAAAGGCCCGCCAACCCTTCACCTCAACTACACGGGCTAAAAAGACAAGCTTTTTCCGCTGGAAGACAACATCTTCAGGGGCAGCCATAGGCAGGGGAGAAACGTTATAAAAAACCTCAGCATCTACACCTGAAAGCTTTTTAACAAAATCGCAGGAGGGCTGAGAAACACCCAAAACCTTAGAAGCTGCACGGAGTGTCAGCACACCCAATGTACGGTCTACCAGCTGACTTGCTAGGCGAATAACAGCCTTCTCCGAGACCACAAAGCCCGAACCGTGCTCGGTATGGACTACGGGAATCTTCATCATTCGGCCTAAAGCAACCCCAAACCAGCTCATGCTAAAGAAGCGGGTATGAATCGAGATGACATCGATATTCTCGCGCTTCAGCACCTTAGCGAGGCGGGTAAGGCCCACTAGAGATGGGAAACCAAGGATGCCGTCGACGGTGAGGTATTCCTTGAGCCGATAAACCTTGATACCGTTTTCAACGCTCACACCGGGTGTATCTGAGAGGGTTACGATAGTGACCTTATGCCCTAGCCTGTGCAGCTCGGCTGACAGGGCAGAAACATGCTGCTCAAGGCCGCCCACCTTAGGGGGGTAGTTATTGATAACGAAGGCGATATTCATAGTCTCTATTTGCCCTCTTCTTCCGGGCGGCTTTCAGTAGGTACGGGGTGGCGGGGGTGCTCAGCGTTTCCCTGCTCTAGCTGGGCTCTGAGCATCGCCACTTCTTCAGCCAAGGTTCTGGCATCTTCCCCCAGTCGTGAGAGATCTAGAGTCAGGTGCAGGCAAATACCGATAAGCATAATAATTGCCAGCATGAAAAGCAGGTTGACTGGCACAATGACGCCTGTCAGGTCAGCAAGTGTGCTCAGCAGGTGGGGGAAGA
The DNA here is from genome assembly GCF_928381415.1 of Rothia nasimurium. GTDB lineage: Bacteria > Actinomycetota > Actinomycetes > Actinomycetales > Micrococcaceae > Rothia > Rothia nasimurium_H. The sequence goes on along the minus strand of NZ_CAKMSF010000001.1, from coordinate 92,071 downwards.
GAGCCAGCACAATAATAGCTGCAGACACTAGCAACCACAGGGCAGCGTACTTTTCCTTCATCTTCTGGTTGCGCACCTGGGCGAAGACCATAACGAAGATGAGAACCGACAGGATCAGAAAAAAGACATTTGACGGCATGTTTAGCCCTCCCCGGCTGTTTTCTTACGCGTCATGGAGATACCGAAGGCGAAAAAGGATCGCACCAGGTAGATAGCTGATTTTAGAGGCCCTGATGAGGGAGTGCCGCCCTGCCGTTCCCGCATTTCTACCGGTACCTGAATGACCTTGCAGCCAGAACGAATAGCCATCACGGTTGAGTCGATGGTATCCCCTAGATACTCAGCAGGGAAAAATTCACAGTACTGCTGAATGCCCCGGCGGTTTACCGCACGGAAGCCGCTAGTGACATCGGTAAATTTCTCACCCGAGATACGGGTGAAGAGGAAGGAGAGCAGGCCCATTGCCCATTTACGGGGGCCTCGTACCTTGTAGGTATCAGAGGCTGCAAAGCGGGAGCCGATAACGATATCGGCCCGGTTCAGGCCTTCAATGAGGGTGTCGATAAACTCAGGTGGGTGCTGGCCGTCCGAATCCATTTGCATAGCAATGTCGTAGTCCATACGGCGGGCATACCGGTACCCGGTTCGCATGGCAGCACCAACCCCCATGTTGTAGGGCAGGTCAATGACGAAAGCACCGGCCTTGCGGGCCACTTGGGCCGTACTATCTGTAGAGCCGTCATTAATGACGACCAGGTCAACCCAGGGAGCCTTGGCCCGAAGGTCAGCAATCGTCGCTCCGATAGCCTCTTCCTCATTCCAGGCGGGCATAATCACCAGAACGCGCGGACGCTCCTGCGGTGCAGATTCACTGTTCATCTGTGGGCTGGCTTTCCTGTCTCGTGCATCTATCGGCCGATAGGTAACATGCGTATGGCCCAGTCTATCAGTTTGGGATAGCCCGCCTTAGGGCGCTGAGCAGGCTGTGATCTTGTATAGAACAGCATCACCTTCGCGGTGAACCTCGGTCAGCACTCCAGATTCAGCTAGCCCCTCAAAGCCTGCGTACCAGCTACTGTGGTCATGCCCGCTGACTTCTGCACGACCGAAGTCAAGATAGTAGTCAGCATTGAGGTTATCCAGAGCACGGCAGACCTGAGGGTCTGTGAGAGCCTGATTCAGATGATCCTGGACGTACTTCACATCATCATCTGCGGAATAGATAGTGTGGTAGGCGGTCACGGGACGGTCTGCTATTGCATAGGCCAGAGCAGCGCCAGTGAAAGGCTGCACTACAACGGTCTCACCTTCGGGCACATACTCATCGAGCACCTCAAGCATGTCGAACTCATCGGTGTTCAAGAGGTCAGATTCAGGGTCAGGAGCATACTCGTAGTAGTTCGCCTCAACCTGGTTCTGCAAAGCGGTGCTAGTTTGGCCAAACCCAGCTACAGCAAACAGGGCTACAGCACCGACTACTAGCATGCGTCGGGCGCTCTCCCACTGGGTTCGCTGCCACCACTGGCTAGCAACCAGTTTTTCCGCTACCCAGTGCACAGCCAGGGCCAGCATAGGAACGCTCATAACGGGCAAGAGGGCGGCCAGACGGAAAGAATCGTGGTACCAGAGGCCTACGACTTCATAGCGTCCGTCCTCCCATGCCAAGGAGCGGGCAGCTACATAGAAGTAAACAACCACAGCCCAAGCACCAAGCACCCAGAGGGAGTAAACATTGGCACGGCGGGTGAACGTATACAGGCCAATGACAAAAACAATGGCCAGGAACCACTGGGGCTTAAAGCCCATCGCGGCAAAGGCAAAGGGTTCCCCAAGAGCCTGCCCCTGGGTGAGGACGGGGCCCCACACTTCGCCTGCGGCCTGGGGCGGACGGACCACACCCCACAGAATGTTCATCACGATGAAAATCAGCGCAACGCCCAGGGCTGTGGCTCCCGCCGCACCCCAGTAGGCACGGTGCTTAAAGCTAGTAACGAAGTTAAGAATGACGCGGCCAAGCAGCAGAGGAATAATCATTACCAGGAGCGACATGATTGCGTTGGGGTGGGCAATCGCAATAGCCAAAGCTACCCAGACCCCTAAGACCACCGACTGCAGGGTTGAGATACGGCGAACCGCTACCATGCGGAAGAGCTGCGCTACCAGACCGATACCGGCAGGCATCAGGGCAATACCTAGAAGGTTCGGGTACAGCACACCGAAATCAAGCAACAGAATAGGGTAGGCAGTAAAGGCAGCTGCGAAAGCTCCCACCACCACGACGCCTGCGGTGTTCAGCTTAAAAATTTGGCGCACCATAAAAACTGTGCTGAGAGGCCAGATAATAGCCGAAACCACTACAGCCATAGTGTTAGTTGCCACCGGTATGTCAGCGCCTGAGCCCATCGTAATGAGCGAAACGATAGCGTGCCAAGCTCCGGGGTAAAAGGTAGGTTCCCCTTCAACCGTTGTCATTGCACCCAGGGTGAGGGGCGAGGCGCTACCTGTATCTTCAATGAAACGCACTGCGTTGAGATGGAAGCTGTTATCCCAGGTCTGAGAAATCCATTCAGGCTGGCCAATAGCATTCGTAACGTTGCGCCACAGCAGGAGGGCACCCACAAGGAAGCTGCCCCAGTACACCATCTGATCTTTCGACCACCAGGCACTAGCCACTACAGAACGTTGAGGAGGAAGCCACCTCCCCTGATGTGAACGAGCTGGAGCAGAGCCCAGCCCAGCCCAGCGTCCTACTAGAACCACAAGCAGAATAACGGCAGCCAGCACTACAGCCGAGGCAAACGGAACCCATAAAGCCCAGCGAATACCGAGCATAGGAGTCACGGTTGCACCCAGCATAATAGCTGCCACAGAAAGCGCCGGGGCTAGACCAAAAGCCTCAAACCCGCGTAGCCGGGCAGCCGCCGAAATCAGCAGGCCCGGAACAAAAAGATAGATAAGCCCAACCAGTAGAGGCATTGCAATCTCGAACCAGCTCATCGTTCTCCTTGTTTGTGGCCACAGCGGGGGGGTAAAGCGTCCTCCCCAAGTCTAGTAGTAAAGCCCGGTAAGGAGGTGCTGAAACCTTTAAACAAAGGTCACAGGTGCTAGATACAGTGATTCTGCACGCCAGGCTAAGACTCAGGCGCTCGGCGCCCAATGGTGGGGCGGGCGAAACCCACTACACTGGAAGGTAAATGGCGCAGGTCACACGGCCTGTTTTACCTAGTACAAGGAGTCAATGATGACCTATACCGTGGGTAACTACATTCTCGATCGTCTGGCTGAGCTGGGCGTAGATAAGGTCTTCGGTGTGCCCGGGGACTTTAACCTCTTCTTCCTCGACGATGTGCTGGCGCACGAGAAGCTGGATTGGGTGGGCAACGCGAATGAGCTCAACGCCGGATATGCGGCGGACGGCTACGCCCGCGTCAAGGGCCTGGGCGCCCTGGTGACCACCTACGGTGTGGGTGAGCTGTCAGCTATCAACGCAACTGCCGGCTCCTACGCTGAGAATGTGCCCGTGATTCACATTGTGGGTGCACCCAGCCTGTCGGCCCAGAATTCTCACCTGCGCATGCACCACACCCTGGGCGATGGGGATTTCAAGCATTTTATGCGTATGGCGTCCGAGGTATCTGCCGCCGTTGCGGCCCTGCACCCGGCGACCGCTGCGACCGATATCGACCGCGTCATCCGCACCGCCGTCATCCACCGTAAGCCCGGCTACCTGATGCTGCCGGTTGATGTATCGACCATGCCGGCCACTCCCCCGTCGCGTCCGCTCGATGTGGATAGCCACGTTTCCTCGCCCGATATTGAGGCCCTCTTCAAGGACGCCGTCGCCGACTTCATGCGCGGCAAGAGCGTGACGGTGCTGGCAGATATCATGGCTGAGCGTCTGGGGGCGGTGCAGGACGTCCGCGCCCTGGTGACCGAGACCAAGTTCCCCTTCGCGTCCCTCATGTGGGGCAAGGCCGTACTGAACGAAACCAAGCCTAACTTTGCGGGCATCTACGTGGGTGGACTGTCGGCTGAACATACCCGTGCGGTAGTGGAAGATGCCGAGGTTTTGGTCTGCGCTGGCGTGGAATTTACAGATACCACAACCGGCATATACTCACATCAGATAGACTTTGGGCGGGTTATTAACATCGGTGCTGAAAGCACCAGCATCGCCGGTCGCCACTATGCCCCGCTCACCATGGCCAGCGCCCTGAACATCGTTAAAGAAGTGTCCCTAGAGCTCGGCCTGAAGGGCACCCCCTTTGAGGCACCCACCACCGACGAGCCCCTACCTGAGATCACCGACGAAGCCCTGACCCAGGACGTCCTGTGGCGGGTTCTCTCATCAAACCTGGACGAGAAGAACACCGTTGTGGTCGATATGGGTACCTCTTTCTTCGGCATGGCAACCCGCAAGTTCCCACGCAACTCCCGCTTTATCGGCATGCCCCTGTGGGGTTCTATCGGCTACTCTATTCCGGCCCTGCTGGGTGCGGCCATGGCCGATACCGATTCCCGTGGCGTGCTGATGGTGGGTGACGGCTCAGCCCAGCTGACGATTCAGGAGATTGGCACCATTATCCGCGAGGGTGTGAACCCGGTGGTCTTCTTGATTAATAATGACGGCTACACCATCGAGCGGTCGATTCACGGCGTCGAGGCCCAGTACAACGACATCACCGCCTACGACTGGTCGAAGATTCCGGCAGCCTTTAGCGGTACGGACGCCAACACGCTAACTCTGCGGGCAGCTACAGTTCGCGAGTTTGACGAGGCCTGCCACCTTGCCAAGGAAAACCGTGACAAGCTGGTCTTCATTGAGGTGGTCACCGCCCCCATGGATATGCCCGAACTGCTTGAAAAGTTCGGCGCCCAGGCAGCCCAGCTGAACAAGAAGAAGTAGCACAAGAACCCCCAAGGACGCGCCCGCCCCGCCTTCATCGACGAAGGCGGGGCGGGTGCGTCCGGCTGTACCGGGAGCAGGTAGCGAGCACCTGCCTGCTTAACCTGCTACGGCTTCTACTCTTTGTTACAGCCCGCGCACGTAACAGTGTCACAGTTCTACTCATAGGGGCAATATGTGAGAAAGGCTAGGGTTTGGCGCACCCGAAGTCCTAGGCTGAAGACCAAGCGCTCCCAGCGCTGTAGTCCCCAAGCAGCCGCACAAAGGAAACCGATCATGACCACCCAGGTAAATATCAGCGAAAAGACCGCCACTGAACTGTTCTGCGAGGCTTTCGGCGCGCAGGCGGCGGGCGTTGCCATCATTACCGCTGAAGGTTCCGACGGCCTGCCGGGTGGCCTGACTATTTCATCTCTGTCATCGGTTTCTGCTGAGCCCCCCATTGTCTCTTTCTCTTTCAAGGACCGCACCGGCTCCGCTGCCCGCATCATCAACGCTGATTCCTTCCTGATTCACCTGATCGGTGCCGACAACATCGAGATTGCCAAGCTCTTCTCCATCAGCAAGGCCGATAAGTTCGGTGATACCTCCACCTGGGATCGTCTACCCACCGGCGAACCCCTACTGCACGGGGTAAGCCGGGTGCTGCGCGTCCGCCCCCTGGGTACCCTCGATGCTGGCCCCGCCGTGGTCTTTACCGCCGAGGTCACCGACTTCATCCGCCACGACGCCAACGCCGCCCCCACCGTTTACCACGCCCGCCGCTTCCACGGCCTGGGCGACCACTCCGCCCTGTAATCTAGCGCCCCGGCGGGCCCAGGGTTTTAGACTGGTGCTATGACACTCCCTGCATCTCTTCCCTGGATTGAAAAGCTCATCGCAGCCCAGTCCATCAGCCAGACCAGCAACCGCCCCGTGCTCGACCTGCTGGCGGCTGAGTTTGAGGCTCACGGCCTGACCCCGCACTACACCTACAGCGAGGATGGCGAGCGCGCCAACCTGTTTGTGACCGTGCCCGCCGCTGACGGTGGTACGGACGGCGGCGTGGTGCTGTCGGGGCATACGGACGTGGTGCCGGTTAAGGGCCAGGCTTGGACGGTCACCGACCCTTTCACTCCCCTGGTGAAGGACGGCAAGCTTTACGGGCGCGGGGCCTCCGATATGAAGTCTTTTATTGGGTCAGCTATGTGGCTGCTGCCCCAGTTGCGTGAAGCAGAGCTGGTGAAGCCCGTTCATTTCGCTTTTTCCTACGATGAGGAAATTGGCTGTGTGGGTGCGCCTGCCATGGTCAGAGATTTTAAGGCCCGCGGTATTAACCCTGATTTTGCGGTGATTGGTGAACCGTCCATGATGCAGGTAATTTCTGCCCATAAGGGTGCCCACCGCGGCCGGGTGACTTTCAAGGGTATTGCCAAGCATGCATCCTTGGGCCCGCACGGGGTTAACGCCCTGGCGCAGGCGGCGGAGTTTATTACTTTCTTTGAGCAGCTGGCCGGTACCTGGCGGGCTGAGGGTCCCTTTGATGAGGGGTTTGTGGTGCCCTATTCCACCGGCGGGGTGAACTTTGCCCGCGGTGGTATTCAGTACAACATTGTGGGTGAGCACGTGGTGCTGGAGTATGACTTCCGCACGGTTCCCCAGATGACGACCAGCGAGGTGATTGCCCTGGTTGAGGCGAAGATTGCCGACGACCTGCTGCCTGCCCTCAAGGCGCGGGCGGCGGACGCTGAGGCCCTAGCTGGCGCTGCACCCGGCGAGTTTGTTGACGCCGTGGGTATTACCCATGAGCTGCTGGCTGCCGTCCCTGCCCTGGGAACCGCTGACGGTGCTGAGATTATTGCCCTGGCTAACGAGTGGGCGGGGCGCCCCGGTTCTGTGGAGGCCCAGAAGGTTACCTACGGTACTGAGGCTGGCCAGTTCGCCCTCTACGGCGGGGTGCAGGCGGTGGTGTGCGGCCCCGGCGATATCGCCCAGGCCCACACCCCCAATGAGTGGATTGAGCTGAGCCAGATTGAGACCTGCGACCGCTTCATGCTCAAGGTGCTGGAGTGGGCTAGCCAGGAACAGGAGAATACGATGACACCCCAGGACGCAGGTGCGCGACCCCGTCGGCGTATTCGGGTTTTTCCGGAATGGGGAATTGATTTCCCCCTGTGGGGTGCTCCCAGTGAGCTAGAGCAAGCCGGAGAGTACCCCTACCCTTATGACCCGGAAGATTTACCCCAGGTTCCGTCTGACCTGGTGGAAGAGCTTGCGGCTTGGTCACAGGCGTGGGTGACCCGGGCAGCTGAAGAGATGGGTGAGATTCCTCCCCGTCCCCTCACCCAGCAGGAGCGCCACCAGGAAGAACTGGAGTGGAAGAACCAAGGTAAGGCCCTGGTAGAGAACCTGCGGGCAGTTTTAGGGGATGACTTCGAGATTATCTATAAGGGCTAGCCAGAAATAGGGCCGGGTATCTAAACTGGGCCCTATGAGTGCTTCACATCACTTTATCCCCTACCCGTCGGCGCCGGGCCTACACCCGGCCCTGGCCGGTATTCTGACGGTTCCCGTCAGCCTTGAGCGGGCGGGTGAACCCTCCCTTCTGGTCTATCTTCAGGGAGAGGTGGAACAGCACCTGCCCCAGCCTCCCGGGAGGGGAAAGATTACCGTCACCTACCGCCCCGACACCGCGGCGGGGGTGCAGGTCAGCGCCCTCTATTACGCTGGGCACGGAGAGTGCGCGGACGCCGGCACCTGGCAGATTACCGCCTCGTCGGCTCCCCTACTCGGTGGGGAGGGGCTACCCGTTCTGACCGAAACCAGCCCGGACACCTTTCAACCTGCCGTTACGGGTGATGAACTCACCGAGGAGCTGGAGCTTCTCGCTGGCTTTTGCCGGGGCGTCCGAGCCCTGATTGACCGAGAACTGGGCAACCAGCCCTACCCGGCGACCTGGCCCCGGCTCACGCCCGGGGTAGTGACCCGCTGTAGCAACCTGCCCTATCTCACCTCTGCCACCCAGGCGGTATCCGAGGTCGATCTAACCCTAGCCCTGCCCGCCTCTCCGCTGCGCTGGTGGGGGTTCGTGCCCGTCCGCCCCTCCTGTGACAATGTGCGGGGTCTGGCAGCAACCGCCAGCGGGGCACGGCCTGAGAGCCTGTGGCCCAAAGGGTTCTACAGGGACTACTCCCAGGCACAACAGGGCTACCGGCCCGCCACCTTGCGTCGTGCGGCCAGCACCGATACCGATTGCTGGGTGCTGAAGCTGAGTTGGCTCAACAGCATGACCCTTTATGTTCAGCGCAGCGGCAACTGGGATATTGTCTACGGCTCCCCGCTGGTAGGGGCCCAGGAAAACCTCCCCTTTACCGGGGGCAAGTACGAGGTAGCGGACGTCCGCGCCGCCTCTTCCCTAGAACCTCTGGTGCGGGCGATTCACAGGGATCTCTACGAAGAGCCCGGCCTACCCCCGGTGACCCAGTGGCGTATCGGGCCGCATTCAGAGACCGTGCACCTGGCCCTTGCCAATGACTGGGGAGAGTTCTTCCCCCTCTGGTACGCCGATGGTAAAGGTCTGGCCGAGGATCTTGAGCTGGCCCCGTCCACCCGGCAGTTACTGGGCAATTGGGCGAGCCTCTGGGAAGACCTGGAAATGGGCCCGGAAGACCCCACCAACCCCACAACCCGGGCCTGGCGGCAGCTGGGTGAGAGACTGCGCGAGACCCTCACCAGCGAACTGGGTGCGGGCTACACCGTCAAACTCCATCTGGTGAGCCGCACCCAGCCCTGGAGTGAGCTGCAAGACCGCGCCTAGATAGGGTCGGTGCAGACTTTTTGGGCTGTGTGCAGAGAAAACCCTGCACACAGCCCAAGAAGTCTGCACAGCACCGAGTGGGTTACTCCCAGAAGGCCCTCTTCTGCACGACCGGGATTTTGCCGGTGGGCACGTAGGTGGCGGCGGCGGACGCGGCGGTAGCCTCGGTGTCCTCACTCTGGGGCAGCACCTCAGCCGACTTAGACCGGTACATGTGCTTATTAGCCCACAGGCCAAACCCGAGCACAGCCAGGGCCAGCACGACGCCGACCACCTGGAAGATAGAGAACTGGCCGTCGTAGTAGAGCTTGAAGAAGGACCCACCCATCATGCCGCCTGCGATGGGGGCGCACACCGGCACCCAGGCGTAGTACCAGCGGGAGCTACCCTTACCGTGAATAGGTAGCAGGGCGTGCATGAGGCGGGGGCCGAAGTCGCGGGCCGGGTTGAGGGCAAAGCCGGTCTGACCACCCAAACCAATCACCAGCACAGTGACCAGGAAGCCAAAAGCCAGGGGCTTGAGCACGTGGTTCAGGTTGAGGGCCAGGGCTGAACCTTCGAGTACGGGGGTGAAGTTAACTCCCACGTAGAGGGCTGAGAAGACCAGCAGGAAGGTACCGATAATCTCAGACAGGGCGTTGGTGAAGTAGTTGTGAATGGCCGGCACAGTGGCAAAAACACCGAGCTTGATCTTGCGGTCGGCGGTTGCCTTCCAGTGGGGCAGGTAGTTGAGGAAGACGAAGCCCGCGCCCACCATGGCACCGGCGACCTGGGCGATGATGTAGCCGGGCACCATGGCCCAGTCGAACTCCCCGTAGGCGGCTAGGCCGATGGAAACAGCAGGGTTGAGGTGCCCACCTGAGTAGGCGTGGGAGGCGTAGACACCGAAGGCAACGGCAAAGCCCCAGCCGAAGGCGATGGTGAAGAAGTTGTCGCCGTGGCCCTTGGAGCGGCGCAGTTCGACGGTGGCGATGACCCCGCAGCCGATGGTCACCATAATCATGGTGCCCAGGAATTCAGCGAGGTAGGGGCTGATGGTGTTCACGTGTTTCTCCGCAAGTGTCGGGGGCTAGTACGCCCAGGCAGGTGCCGGATCCTTCAGCCCATAGTTTGCTTCACTTGGCTTTAAGTGTGAATGATTGGGTTTTACCCGGCAAGGCTTAGGGGTAAAAGTGCCCTAACACTTAAGCGGTTTATCGCCCTCTTTCCCGAATGCTGTGACCAAGCACCCACCAGCCCCGCCCACCAGCTAAGACGGCTATGGGCGGGGCGGGCGTCCGCGCGGGGCAAAGAGGCGGACGCACCCGCCCCACTAGCGCCCGAAGAGGCGGCGCAGCTGCCCCGGCAGGGTATGGCGGTGCTGCCAGGAGGCGAGGGCACCCCAGCCCAGTACGGCCCCCAGGGTGTTGTTGAAGATGTCTTCGGCGTCAAAGGTTCGGATAGCGCAGTCGTAGTAACCCCAGATACCGGTCAGCTGGGTCAGCTCAATCGCGAGCGAGGTTCCAAAGGCAGCAAAGAGCACGGTGCGAAAGCTAGCCCCCCAGCGCCAGCGGGCCAGCAGGCCAAAGGGCACGAAGAGCAGTACGTTCAGCAGCATCTGTAGCACGTAGATCGAAAAAAGGGCGCCGAGCAAGCTGTCGTTGGCGACAATGGCAAACTCTATGCTCCAGCCCAAAGAAAAGCGGGGGTAGGTGCTGCCCCAGCCGTCGGGGCAGACAAAGACGTCGTTATCGGGCAGGGGTAGGAAGGTGTAGGCGATGACCCCGGTAGCGTAGAGCACCAGGACGCCCGTGGCAGCTATGCGGCGCAGGAGCCTGCGGGTGGGCAGGTGGCGGCCAAACCACCAGAGGGCGGGCACGATAAACACCATGAGCAGGGCCCAGAGGGAAAGCGCCTGCTGGAGCACGGGAATCGAGAAGTAGAAGTAGTACCGCATAGCCTTATATATCAACAAGAATCTGAGTGATTGAGTGTACCGGGTTTAGCTGGGTCATAACAGAGAAGAATAACGAGAGACTAGATGAGGGCGGTCAGGGCCAGCCCGGCCGCGGCGGCAGCGGTTGCGGCAAATAGTTGGCCGAGGGCAAGGACGACGGTGGCCAGCTTACCGGGGGCTCGTAGGGTTTCGAGCAGGGCGGTGGAGAAGGTGGTGTAGCCACCTAAGAAGCCCACCCCCAGAATGAGGGTGAGGTTTTCTGTAATTACAAAAGTTTCCGCACCGGGAATAGGCTCAATATGGGCAGCAAGAAGGCCGGTGAGGCAGCCCAAAAGAAAAGACCCCGTGACATTAATAAAGAATGTACCTAACGGCATAGATACTTGCCAGAGCTTTGATGCAAGCGCCTTAACCCAGGCATCAACCCACAGGCGCAGGGCGGCGCCTGCGCCACCGGCAATAAAGACCAAAAGATAGACCATGCCCTACTCCCCCGCTCCACGAGCTGACCGACCAGCGTGGGGCGGGCGTCCGCGCCTCCCCCATCTGCCCCCGAGCTGCCAACCGGCCCAGGCCAGCAGGTAACCACCGACCAGCGAGAGCAGGGCATACCCAGCAGCCGTCCACCAGTACCCCACCAAGGTGAGCTGGGCTAGCGCCAGGGCAAAGGTGGAATAGGTGGTAAAACCACCCAAAAAGCCGGTACCCACCAGCACACGGAGCTGCTCAGAACCAGCCGAAAGAACCCCACCGGGGGCGGTAGCAAGCAGGTGCCCAGTCAAGAAAGCCAGCAGAAAAGCACCAGCCCAGTTCACCAGTAGCACCGTCACAGGCACGGGTAATCCAGAGACGGGAAAGGCAGCTAGGAGCAGAGCCCGCACGAGAGCACCGGCCCCTCCACCCACAAAGACAAGCCAGGTAGTACGAAAGGTAGGAGTCACTCTCCCAGCCTACGCCGACGCTAAAGGTAGACGCACCGTGAACTCGGTACGGCCGGGGCGAGAGACCACATCGATCGACCCGCCATGAGCCTCCACTATGGCTTTAGCGATGGGCAACCCCAGACCCGTTGTGCCGTCGGAGCCGGAACGGGCAACGTCCGCCCGCGTGAAGCGGTCAAAAATCTTGCCCTTGAACTCTGGGTCAATGCCGGGGCCGTTATCACTCACGCTCATAATAGCCTCACGTCCGCTGGCAGAAATCGACAGGGAGGCAGTCACTGTGGTGCCCTCATCCGTGTGCTTGCGGGCATTAGACAGCAGGTTCAGCAGCACCTGCTGTAGCTGGGAACGATCACCGCGCACCTCCACCACATCCTCAGGCAGATTGAGCTGCCAGATATGGGAGGGAGCTGCCACCTGCAGGTCCATGACGTTTTCTACCAGCAGTTCGGTCAGATCCACCTGGGTCATCTCGGGTTCACGCCCCCTCATCCAGGCGGGCCAGCAGAAGCAGGTCTTCCACCAGGCGCGACATGCGCTCAGTTTGCGAGTTCACGCGCTCTAGCGAGGTCTTGCCCTGGTCGGTGAGGGTTTCTGTCCAGCGAATCATATCGGCGTACCCCCTGATAGCCGCCAGAGGGGTGCGTAACTCGTGGGAGGCGTCCGCAACGAACACCCGCATCTGCTCCTCGGTGCGCGAGCGCGCCTCAAGAGCCGACTGCACGTTGTCTAGGAGCTGGTTGAGGGCATACCCAACCGCTCCTACCTCGTCGCCGGGGTGGGCGTCCGCGGGTTGCACGCGGGTTGCCTCGGGCAGGGTTTCGAGGGCCAGGTCCATGTGGGCGACGCCCGCTGCGACCTGCGAGACCCGCTCAAGGGGTTGCATGGTGCGGCGGATAATCCAGGAGCCCAGCACACCGGCACCGATCATCACGGCAACCGAGCCTGCAGCGATCACAGCTACCAGCACAGCCAGGGTGCGGTGGGTTTCTGCCAGGGGTACGCCGGTGACGATGACGCCCTCGCTGACCGGGTTATCCTGCATGACAACCAGGTATTCGCCCACCTCAAGGTCTACTTCAACGGTTCCGTCAGAGGTGGAGAGCGCCAGCAGGGTCTGCTGGTCGGTGTCACTGAGGGTCTGGGTGGAGCCAACCGAGTCAAGTAGACCAGCCACCACGGTCTGGCCGTTGGCGGTGCACAGGCTCAGAGTACCGGGCCCTTGGCCGGGGGCGTCGAGGGTGGTGCGGCCGTTGAACTGCTGGCAGCCGTCTACCTCAGCACTACCACCCTGCCCGGCGGGACCGCCGGGTTTGAAAGAAACCGCTCGGTGGGCAGCTTCGTCGAGCTGCCCGTAGGCCCGGTCCATGAGGGAGCTAGAGAGGGCGATGTAGCTTGAAACGCCAATAATCAGGCAGGCGATACCCAGCATGGTCACCAGAATGGCGATGAGCTTGGTGCGCAGGTGGGGGGCGGTGCGCAGCCCGGTGGGGACTGCGTCCTGGGCCTGCTCCTGCCCCGAAGCGGGCGCAGGACTGCCCGCAGACTGTGAAGGTGCTGCCATGGGCCCTACTGGTTGGCGGGTTTAATGACGTAGCCTGCGCCGCGCACGGTATGAATCATGGGCTCACGGCCCGCATCAATCTTTTTGCGCAGGTAGGAGATGTAGAGTTCCACAATGTTGGCCTGGCCGCCGAAGTCGTAGTTCCAGACATTATCGAGAATCTGGGCCTTAGAGACCACGCGCTTAGCGTTTTCCATGAGGTAGCGCAGCAGATCGAATTGGGTTGCGGTGAGCTGGATTTCTTCGCCGCCGCGGGTAACTTCGCGGGTGTCCTGGTTGAGCACCAGGTCGCCGACTACGAGTTCAGCGTCGTTAGCTGCTGCTACGCCGGAGCGCTGCACCAGGCGGTGCAGGCGGATGATGACCTCTTCCATGGAGAAGGGCTTGGTGACGTAGTCGTCGGCGCCGGCTGCCAGGCCGACGATGCGGTCGTCCACGGAGTCTTTGGCGGTGAGGAAGAGGCAGGGCACCTCGGGGTAGAGCTTGCGGATGCGGGAGAGCAGCTCAACACCGTCGAAGCCGGGCATCATGATGTCGAGCACGAGGACGTCGGGGCGCCAGTCGCGAGCGATAGCCAGGGCTGCGGGGCCCTCACCCGCTGGTTTAACCTCCCAGCCAATCATTTTGAGTGCCACACTGACCAGCTCTTCGAGCATGCGCTCATCGTCTACCACGAGGGCGCGAATCGGCGACCCGTCGGGGTGTTCAAGGGCCGGAAGGTTCTTGGCGATATCGGTTGCTGTGCTGCTCATACTTCTAAGGGTAGCCAACCGCGGAAGTTTAGGGGTACCTTAACCGCTATTTGGGGGCTTTGGGGCTGTTTTCACAGGCGATTCTTATGCGAGTGTGAGCGGGAGCAAACTGGAAGCGGGGGTCCTTATAGAAGCAAGTGGGAGGCTGTTTTGTGTCGCATGAATGACACAGAGATGTAATGTTTCACAAAGACCTGCCATTATGAGCACCGCGGGTTTATTTCCTGGACTTCATCGGGTAGAGTTTTGAGCAGGCTGTCAATTGTTTATTTTTGAAGAAACTTTATGACGGGTTGCCTAGAGGCTTTCTAAGTTTGAGTTGAATGAACCACATCGCAACTCGTTAGACGGGCTCGCGTTGATGGTTGTGGTTCCCCTCAGCGCGAGCCTCTCTACAGCAAAGGGTCTTGCCCCGCAGATGCGGGAGCAAGACCCTTTCTTTTTGCCCTCCTAAGGGGCCGGTTCGGCGCCCGGCTTAGCGGGCGGACGCGCGGCGGTGCTGCACCAGGTCGATAGCCGCACCCATCAGGGCGGCAATCAGGGTGGGAACGAACCAGCCCAGGTCGTAGGCGTGGGCGGGGGCCCAGCTGATAAGGGGCTCGATGACGTTTGAGCCAAGCCCCTGGGAGTTGAGGGTCATGAGCAGGGCCCAAATCACCGAGACCAGCAGGGCGAAGCGGTGGGTGAGGTTCATCCAGGGGGCGCGCAGGGCGGCCTCAAGGAGGGTGAGGACGACCAGAGTCAGGGCCGGCGGGTAGAGGGTGGTGATGATGGGGATAGCGAAACTCATCAGCCCTTCAAGGCCGAAGGACGCCAGCACGAAGGCAATCAGGGTGAAGATGATAGCCCAGGTGCGGTAGGAGACCGAGGGGACCAGCTTGTTGAAGAAGGAGCTGGTTGCGCCGATGAGACCCACCGAGGTGGTCAGGCAGGCTAGCAGCACAATGAGGCCGAATACGACGGCACCGGGGCCGCCCATGGTCTGGGCTGCGGCGTCGGTGAGCAGGGCTGCGCCGTCCTTGTATCCCTGGCCGTCCGCGATATGCTCGCCAATATAGCCCAGCCCCAGGTAGACCGCACCCAGCAACACGCCGGCAATACCGCCGGCCAAGGCGACGCTGCGGAGCATCTCGCTGCGTCCGGTCACCCCTTTTTCACGCAGGGAGGCAATCACGATGATGCCGAAGGCAAGAGCTGCCAGGGAATCCATGGTCATGTAGCCGTTGACGAAGCCGGTGGCAAAAGCACCCGTGGCGTAGTCTTCAGTCGGTGCAGCCGAGGGAGTGCGCAGGGTAATAAAGCTCATCACGACCAGCACACCCAGCAGGATCACCAGGGCGGGGGTCAGGTACTTGCCCAGGGTGTCGACGATACCGGTGGGGTTCATAGCCAGCAGGTAGGAGACACCAAAGAAGACGGCAGAGAAGATGAGGGTGGGCACCATGCCGTCCGCCGACATATAGGGGTCCACAGCCATGGCGTAGCTGACGGTGGCAGTACGTGGCAGGGCGTAGAGGGCACCGATGGAAAGGTAGACCAGGGGCGGGAAGATCAGAGCGAAGATTCTGCCGCCGCGAGAGGCCAGGTCTTGCAGGTCGCGGCCGGTGACGGCGAGCGCCACGACTGCCAGAATAGGCATTAGGACGCCGGTGACCAGGAAGCCGGTAATGGCGGGGGTGAAGTTCTCGCCGGCTTCTGCCCCGAGCATGGCGGGGAAGATGAGGTTGCCTGCACCGAAGAACATGGAGAACAGCATGAGAGCTGTGACCACGATACTGGTGAGAGGTCGTGCGGGGGCTGGTGCTGAGTTCATAAGTATGGAGGTAATTCTTTATATGTACGGAAGGGTTCAGTTTACTCCCCTTTGTTGGGAACGGCGCGGGCGCCTAGGGGCCGTAAAGGACCGCGGGTCGGTAGACTGGTAAGGATATTCGCACGTTTGCATGTCTGAGCTGAAAGGGGGTCACGTTGCGCATTTCACGTATTTATAACAACAATGTGGCCCTGGCCCAGGCCTACACGGGCGAGCAGATGGTGGTTATTGGCCGGGGCTTGGCTTTCGGTAAGCGCAAGGGCGATATGGTTGATCCCACCCTGATTGAGCAGACTTTTGTGCCGGAACATGGCACCCCTGATGAGACCCTGGCTGGGTCGCTGGCTAAGATTCCATCGGAGATTCTGGGCCTGGCAACCGAGCTTGAGTTCTTGGTCAAGGCCGAGGGCATTACGATTTCTCATTCCTTTATCGTGCCGGTGGCTGACCATATCAGCTATGCGGTGGTGCGGGCCAGGGAGGGGCTGGCGGTGGATTACCCCCTGGCTCTTGAGGTGTCTCAGCTGTACCCGCAGGAGGTGCGGTTTGGGCGCCGCGCCCTGGAGCTGGTCAAGGAGCGCTTGGGTGTTGAGCTGCCCGAGATTGAGGCAATTCCACTAGCTATGCACCTGGTTAATTCGCAGTTTGCCTCTGAGGATATGGGCGGCACCTACCGCATGACTGAGGTGCTCTCTCAAATTTTTGAGGTGATTGGGGCTGGCTTTGGCGGCCCGGTGGATCGCTCGCTCATGAGCGCTGCCCGTTTCGTGACGCACCTACGCTATCTCTTTGTGCGCGCGGGTGCCGCCCAGACTGCGGACGCGGGCACGAGCGTCCCCCTGCTCCTTGAAAGTTTGAAGGACGCCCACCCCCGCGCCTTTGCTGCGGCGGTGAAGGTGAAGCTGGTGCTTGAGATGCATCTGGAGCAGAACCTGACCGATGATGAGCTGACTTATCTGACGATCCATATCGCCCGCCTGGCCCGGGACCAGTACGGAACCTCCTAGCGGTGAGGGCTGCTTTAGATTTCGGTGGCAGTTTGACCGTCGCGGGCGTAGAGGGAAAGGCCGTCTAGAGGCAGGGATCCAGCACGGTAGCGGACGGCGTCCGCCCCGGATCCTGTTGCGCGGACGGCGGTGGCAGCAAACGCCTTGACCGAGCCGGCTGATTCAATGGCAGGTACATTATCGCCACTGGTGGAGATTTCGCCGCCAACCTCGATGGAGTCGAGCTCGCCCCCGTCCTTGATGGATAGGGCAATAGCCTGCAGGGTGACCTGCACACCCCGTACCAGGCTCAGTCCCTCACCTCCGACGGTGGTGAGGTCGCGCTTAACGGTCAGCGACGGAAGCGGCTTGGAGACCTGAATACCGATGGAGCCGTCACCGGTAGTGGCAATGGAGTCAAAGATAGCCTTCTTAAGGTAGCCGTCGTAGAGGTTGAAACCGCGAGCGCCCTTGCCAGTGGTGAGAATGGGCTGGCGGATGTCGAGGGTGTCGATACCGCCGAAGTTGACGAAGCCAATGCCAGAGGGTCCATGAGAGGTGACGCGGCCTTCAGAGATCCATTCGGTGGCCTTACCCCAGTTATCGAGCACCATATCGTTTTGCCCGTAGGTGGTGGTGGAGCCCAGGTTGATGACCTTGTCGGCGATACCGCCGTAGATGAGGAATACGCCGCCCGAGATGAGGTCAGGGGTACCCGGAGCAATACCACCGTCGGTGTAGATGTCGCCGGTAGTGAGCTTCGAGATAGTGAGGGTGCCACCTGCCGGTGTGCCATCTTCAGTGCCCTGACCGCCAACGAATACGCCGGAGCCGCGGACGGGGGTGTCTTCGGTTCCAGCAGAGATATTCAGTAGTTCTGCGGTGATGACTACGGAATCATCTTTCTGCAGGTTCCAGGCGGTGAAGCCACCTTGCAGGGCATCAACTCCGTAGCCGTGGGGGCGCAGGGTACGTCCGCGCACATCAGCGGCTAGTACATGAACACCGTCAGCTTCAAAGCGGCCTGCTCGGTTAGCACCAGCGGCGGTGAGGAAGACCTGCCCCACGGTGCGGACATCTTCGAGGCGCAGGGTGCCGAAGTCTTCAACATCGTCGGAGTTGAAGATAGCGAGTTCCTGAACTGAGGTTGAGATTTTGAGGTGGGAGACGGTGTTGTTGGCGGTGAGCTGTAGGCCCTTGGCGCCGAAGACCAGTTCGGCGTCGTCAGTGGTGCCGCGCAGGGTAACCCCTTCGGGGAGTTTGAGGGAGGGCATGCCTGTGATGCGGCCGGAGATTTCAAGGACGCTTGTGCCAGCTGAGAGGGCATCGGTAAGTTGCTGGGCGGTTGAGATGGTTGCCATGTCGAAAACCTTTCAGATAATTCATTAATGTATCTCTTACACCCTTCACACTACTCTCTTTTGCATTCAGCGCAAGTCAAAACGACTTAAACAGAAGATCTCCCCACTCCAACACGTGTACCAACATAAATACTTTACAAGGAAAGTTTTTAAGGGTAGATTAAAAACATCAAAACAACAACACCACCTCGAAAGGTCACCACCATGCAGTTCGGTATCTTCTCCGTCGGCGACGTCACCATGGACCCCACCACCGGCAAGACCCCCAGCGAATACGAGCGCCAAAAGGCCATCGTTGAAATTGCCAAGAAGGCAGACGAAGTGGGCCTCGACGTCTTTGCCGTCGGCCAGCACCACAACCCGCCCTTCATCGCGTCCTCACCGACCACCACCCTGGCCTACATCGCAGCCCAGACCAAGAACATCCTGCTGTCGACCTCCACCACCCTGATTACCACCACCGACCCCGTGCGCATCGCCGAAGACTACGGCACCCTGCAGCACCTGACCGACGGCCGCATGGACCTCATGCTGGGCCGCGGCAACACCGGCCCCGTCTACCCCTGGTTCGGCAAAGACATCCGCCAGGGAGTCAACCTGGCCATCGAAAACTACGCCCTGCTGCGTAAGCTCTGGAGCGAACAGGTGGTCAACTGGCAGGGCAACTTCCGCACCCCGCTCAACTCCTTCACCGCAACCCCGCAGCCCCTGGACGGCACCGCCCCCTTCGTCTGGCACGGCTCGATTCGCACCCCCGAGATCGCCGAGCAGGCAGCCTACTACGGTGACGGCTTCTTCCACAACAACATCTTCTGGAACAAGGAGCACACCCAGCAGATGATCAACCTCTACCGCGAGCGCTACGAACACTACGGCCACGGCAGCGCCGAGCAGGCCATTGTGGGCCTGGGCGGGCAGGTCTTCATGAGCAAAAACTCCCAGGACGCTGTCACCAAGTTCCGCCCCTACTTCGACAATGCTCCCGTCTATGGAGGCGGGCCCTCCCTAGAAGATTTTGCCGACCAGACCCCGCTGACTGTGGGCTCCCCCCAGCAGGTCATTGAGAAGACCCTCTCCTTCCGCGACTACGCTGGTGACTACCAGCGTCAGCTCTTCCTGGTAGACCACGCAGGCCTGCCCCTCAAGGAGGTTCTGAACCAGATCGACATGCTGGGTGAGCAGGTTGTGCC
Organism: Rothia nasimurium; assembly: GCF_928381415.1. Classification (GTDB taxonomy): domain Bacteria; phylum Actinomycetota; class Actinomycetes; order Actinomycetales; family Micrococcaceae; genus Rothia; species Rothia nasimurium_H. The sequence goes on along the minus strand of NZ_CAKMSF010000001.1, from coordinate 72,826 downwards.
CGTCCTGCGCGAAGAGTTCGCCAAGCTGCGTCCCGCCGGCGTGCCCGAGGCCCCCGTCCACCCCCGCTACGCAGCCCACCTGGCTGAGCAGGGCAAGTAGAGAGGAAGAATCGTGAACACCCCGTCAATTGTTATTGTCACAGCGGGTTTGGGCGAGCCATCCACCACCGCCCTGCTGGGTGAGAACCTGAGCGAGGCAACCGGGCAAGCCCTGAGCCAAGCCGGAGTTGAGGCAAACTTCACTCACATCTCCCTGCGCTCTTTAGCCAAGGACATCACTAACCACTACCTCACCGGCTTCCCCCTGGGGGCACTGGCTACCGCCCTGGATCAGGTGCGCGATGCTGATGCGATTATCGCAGTCACCCCGGTCTTCAAGGCCAGCTACTCGGGGCTTTTCAAGAGCTTCTGGGACCTCGTCGAGGACGGCTCCCTGGCGGGTAAGCCCGTGCTGATTGCCGCCACCGGCGGCACCGCCCGCCACTCCCTCATGCTGGAGACGGCCATGCGTCCGCTCTTTAGCTACCTCAAAGCAACCGTAGCCCCCTCGGGCGTCTTTGCCGCAACCGACGACTTCGGCACCGACGCAAACCTGGCTCCGCGCGTCGCCAAGGCAGCTACCGAGTTTGCCCAGCTGGTGCTCTGGACGCTCGGGTCGGCAGCTCCTGCCGGGCAGGTAGCCCAGCAGGCGTCCCAGCAGACCCGCGAAAGCGGGGCAGACGAGGCCAAGCAGCAGGCAGTTCAGGACGCCAACGCCGGCTCCTTCTTCGGGATTCTTGAGGAAGAGCGGGGCGGGAAGGCGCCTGCGCCAGCCTACAAGGCACCGGGCTTAGAGGCTTTAACCGTGACCCCTTTCGAGGAATTACTTAAAAGGAATATGCCGGGATCCTAGGCCTCGTCATAAGCACACCGCATAGGCGGGAGGGTATATGCCCTCCCGCCTGTTCTTTAAGATGTCTAAATCATCACCCTCTTTGCCGCGCAATCAAAAGGGAGTCCTAGCTGGTGAAGGCCCACAGACCCGTTAACCCGTCTTAATATTTCCCACATATATTCCATACAGGTGACACTGCGCGTTAGGCTGGCACCAGATAGAGATTTTCTGAGAAAGTCTCCTGAACCACACCTGCCCACCCGGTAGAGAGGAGAGGAGGTTCTATGGGAACAGCCCCCACACCGGCTCGCTTCACCCAAGAACAGGAAAATCTATGGAAGATTTACACCAACACTTTAGAGACCCTCAACCTGCACCTCGATAGGTGCCTCAAAGAAGAGGTGAAAATCAAACTGGCAGACTACAGGATTCTGGCAGCAATCATAGATTCACCACAGACAGATTCCACCGATGCACACCCCGTGGTGCGTATGCGCGACCTTGCCCGCGCTACCAATGTCTCGGCATCACGCCTGACCTATCAGGTTGACGTATTAGAGAAAAACGGCTGGGTTACTAAGGTCTCTATTCCCAGCGATAAACGGGGTAAGGGAGTGCTCATCACCCAGCAGGGGCGGCAGGTCTTCAGAGAAGCCACCCCGGTCTACACCCGCGAAGTCCAGCGCACGGTCTTTGAGGGGCTAGACCCCGACGTAGCTCGGGCTCTAGCCCACTTTTCCCGCGGTGTACTTGGTAAGGTTGCCTACCCCGAGCGGCAGCGGGTAAGAGCCTAGAAGATACACAGAGGGGCGGACGCTTGTAAGCGTCCGCCCCTCATCTTGTTTCTGCCGCTAGGCAGAGAAAAAAATTTTTAGATTTTACTGCTGGTTGCCCGAGCCTGGCTTCTGGCCCTTCGGAATGACCCCGACCCGCTGTGCCTTATACAGCTGTTCACGGTTAGCCAGTACCACCAGGGCCAGGGCGTTGAGGGCCAGGCCAATAATGAAGATGATCCAGCCAATGACCATCAGGGCTGTGCCGCTGAGGATTGCACCAACAATTAGGGCAGCAACCGACACCAGATAGGCGGGGGAAAGAAGAAAACGGGTATCCATGGGGGCCTCTTCTGTGGTTCTAGCGGACGTGCGGGCGCGGGGTGCGGGAGCGGAAGATACGATCATCGCTAGCGACATCACCGGCACTAGCAGTGGGCGTTGCGGCAGCTACCAGGGGCTGGGACTCGGTAATGGCCTCGGGCTCATAGAGGTAGGTGTCGACGGACGCCTCTTCTTCCTCATACTCTACCTGGGCATCTGTGTCCGCACCGGTAATCATAGCGGGCAGGGGCCCACCCTTGAGGCGCTGCACCATCACCAGGGTGGCAAAGATGTTCAGGCCCAGACCCGCCAGCAGTACGACCCAGCCCAGCACCGAAACCCAGGTGGAACTCGCACCCACCATTAAAGCGCCTGCAAAAAGGGCTGCCAGGGAGGTGAAGTATGCCGGGGAGAGGTCTTTGGTGTCCATTGATCCTGATTCTGTAAGAAAAATTTATATTCTTTATTGAGAATATACTGCCGAGTGTTGCGCCCTTCTTTTTGCCCTCCATCACCAGGGCATTAAGCCAGAGGCCCTATAGGCCTACAGCGGAATAAGCACTTACCCATAGTAGGTGATGATTCTGCAAATTTCTTGAGTATCACCTAGCCGGTGCCCGGAATCACTCCCGCTCACGGGCGTCCGCACCCTCAACGACAGGCAGCTGACGGGTCGCCACCCGCAGGGCCTCATCATCTAGCTCCTTTTGGGCCGAGATAATGCGCATCTCAGTGGTCTTAAAGAGCTGCTCTGCCTTCTCGCGATCCAACTTGTGCTCGCCGTTGATGAAGGACTTAGGCAGTGACATGGTGAGTGCCCCGGAGCCCTGGTCCATGGCGTCCTGGGCCTGCACCTGCACGTCAATCTGGTAGAGCACGTTACTCACTACTTCATAGTCGTACTTGTTGCGCACATTGAGCACCGCAGCCTGGGCGGCCAGCACCGATTTCTGCCGCACCAGGTTCATGAACTCGCGCTGACGCTGGCGTTCAGCCCAGCGCTCCTGGAAGTCACCGGTCTTCTGACCCTCCTCGATACGGTCCATCATGCTGGTGACCACGTGCTTGAGCTGCTCGAAGGACTGCAAATCCCCGCTCTCAGCAACGGTTTGATACATAGATTTCCACATAGCCCTCTGGGCGATCTGCAAGAGCTCCTGTTCCTCGTGGTCGTCCTTTTCAGCCGTGGCGCTCACACCCAGCGCACGCACCAGCCAGGGCAGGGTCAGACCGGGGAAGACCATGGTGAAGAAGAGGACGGTCAGCACGATAAAGACAGCCTCGGTGCGCAGGCCGTCGGCCATCTCGGGTAGGCTCAGCGCCAGGGCGAGGGTGACCAGACCGCGCATACCGGCCCAAGTCATCACCAGCACCTCAGCAAAAGAGCGCGGGGTGGTGCGGCGGGAGCCCCGCCAGCGGCCCCACAGCCACATGCCGGTCAGCCAGGCCAGGCGGGTGCCAATCGCCACCGCGGAAATCAGCACGCCGTGCCACACCATGGTCAGCACATTGCGGTCTGCACTGTAGAGCAGTTCGCCCGCCTGCAGGCCGATGAGACCAAAGGCTAGGCCGGTCGCCAGCATTTCAAGCACGTTCCAGAAGGCGGTGTTAGCCAGGCGCTCTTCGGCGGTGAGATCGGCACTGTAGCTGGCCATCTGAATTGCCGCAATCACCACGGCTACCACACCCGAGGCATGCAGCTCCTCGGCGATAATGTAAACACCGAAGGGAATGACCAGGGTTATCGCACTTCGGGCCACGGTGTCGGAAAGGTTGCGGCGCAGCAGGCTACCGCCCCAGCCCAGGGCTAGCCCCAGAGCCACAGCAACGAGAGCGCTATAGGCGAAGCTGCCGAGGGCAGAGAGGGGCTGGGGGTCGGTACCAGCGGTCAGGGCAGCGAGGGCGATTTGAAAGAGCACCAGAGATACGGCGTCGTTGAAGATACCCTCGGTCTGCAGATTGGAGATGACGCGGCGGGGAATGCCTACCGGCTCAGCCACAGCTTCTACCGCCACGGGGTCTGGCGGGGCGACGGCCGCACCGATAGCCAGTGCCAGGGCGATGCTGATGCCGGGCACAATCATCCAGGTAGCCCACCCCACCACCAGGGCAGAGACAGCGGTCAGGGCAATGGAGTAAATCAGGACGCTGCGCCAGCTTCTGCGCAGCATACCCCACGAGACGCGCTGGCCAATAGCCCACAGCAGGGGCGGCAGGAAGATGGGCAGAATAATCTCGGGCTCAATGTGCAGGCTGGGCATCTGCGGAATCACAATGACCACGGCAGTTACCAGCGTCAGCAGCACGGGCCAGGGCAGGTTTAACCTGTCTCCCACGCTCACCAGCACCACCGTTGCCAGCAGCAGCACCACAATCACAATGAGGACTTCCACGCCCACTCCTTCGTCACCGACCTGATGTACCAGCCTTTAACTCTAGTACCTCAATCTAGGGGGACCCTGTGCCTCATATGTGGTTTTGAGATGCCCTTTCCTCGGGGCTAGAAATTGGGGGCGACGTCCGTCCCTACTCCGCGGCGGCGGATCTCGGGTACCAGGACCTCGGGAGCCCGCTGCCCACCAGCGGGGCGGACGCCGGCGTCCGCCTCCCCCGCGGATGGGTGGGTCCCGCAGGCCCCGGAGCTGCACCCACCGCAGCCACCGGACGCCCCGCAGGGCGCGGGCGCAACAGCAGTTTCCTGGGCGAGGTCTACGCCGTGGGCGCGCAGGTAGTCTTCGTGTTCGGCGACCAGGTCGCGGTCTTCGGCGCCGAGCACCACGAACCCGCCGTCCCGAATCATTTTCAGGTCGTCGAGGGCTGACTGGCCGGTTGAGGTGAGATAGTCGCCCAGGAAGAGGGAGTTGACCACGTGCAGGGCTAGGGGTTGCAGGGTGCGCAGGTGCATCTCGCGTCCGCCCGCCATGCGGAGCTCCTTATCAGGGGCTACCAGGCGCACGGTAGCGAGAATACGCAGGCAGCGCATGGGGGTAAGCTCCCAGGTGCCAGCCAGCGGAGTGCCCTCAAAGGGCATGAGGAAGTTGACGGGGATGGAGTCGCCGCCCAGGTCACGCAGGGCAAAAATCGCATCGACCAGCTGCTCATCGGTTTCCTTCATGCCCACGATCAAGCCGGAGCAGGCCGAGAGCCCGGCGCTCTGGGCCTTGTCGACGGTGGCGAGGCGGTCGGCGTAGGTGTGGGTGGTGCAGATATCGGCGTAGTGGTCTTCGCTGGTGTTGAGGTTGTGGTTGTAGGCGTCCACCCCGGCCTGCTTGAGGCGGTCGGCCTGGCCTTCCTTGAGAATGCCCAGGCAGGCGCAGACTTCCACCTGGGGGTGTTCTTCTTTGAGGTCTTCGACCATGGTGGCAACGCGCTCGACGTCGCGATCGGTAGGCCCTTTACCCGAAGCGACCATGCAGACACGGGAGGCTCCACCCGCGATGCCGTAGCCGGCCTGCTTGACGGCTTCGTCGGTTTTGATCCAGGAGTATTTGAGCACTTCAGCTTCGGAACCAAGGCGCTGGGAGCAGTAGGTGCAGTCTTCGGGGCAGAGGCCAGATTTGAGGTTGACCAGGTAGTTTACTTTGACGGCGTTTCCGAAGTAGTGGCGGCGCAGGCGGGAGGCAGCGTCGACGAGGGCGAAGGTTTCGGCGTCGCTGGCGGTCAGGGCGGCAAGCGCTTCATCGCGGTTTGCGGGCTGACCGGCCAGGGCGCGGTCGGCGATGGCAGAGAAGTCAATCATGGAACCAGTCAACACCGATTTTGAACAGTGTTCAAATTATTACTTTTCTCTACATAGCCCCCACCAACCAAGGGGACCGCAAAACTTAAAAGGGACCTCGTGTTTTGCGGTCCCTTTCAAGTTTTGCGGTCCCCTTGCGGAAAGCGCTAGGCGCCACAGCCTCCGGAGCCGCAGGCACAGTTGCCGCCGCAGCCGCCGCCGGACGCCGCGCCCTCCAGCGCGACCTGGGCGTAGGCGTCCGCGTCCTCTACCCCGGCAGCACGCAGGTGCTCTACATACTCAGCTACCAGGTCGCGGTCGCCCGCATCGGCAATGGTGAGGCCAGCACCCACGATGAGCTTGAGGTCCTCGAAAATCAGGCGGGGCTGGGCGGGGTCTACGGTCAGCACCAGCGAATCCAGGGCACCGACCGCCAAAGGTTGCAGGGAGCGCAGGGTCATTTCGCGACTCTCCCCCAGGTGCAGACTCTTGGCCGGTGCGGCCAGACGGGCAGCAGCTAGCACGCGCAGGGCCTCCATGGGGGCGAGCGCCGGGTTGCCCACATAGTCCACGTCAATGCGCTCAATAGCAGGGTCAGCCGCCAGGTCTGCCAGGTTGGCAGCCAGGGCGTCGGCATCGAGCGGGGCTGCAACCTCTACGAGGGAGGACGCCACCTGCCGCGCGGGTGCCCCCAGCAGGTTGGTGGCGGTAATGGTTGAACCGAAGTGGGTGGCGCGTAGTTCTGCAGCCAGGTCCATGAGAGCGAAGGTGGCGGCAGGGCTGGCGGTCAGTACGTCGTAAAGGTCGGCAGGTGAGGCAGTTTCGCCTGCGCGCAGGCGGGCGGCAAGATCTGAAAAGTTGAGGGTCATGGGTTCAAATCTACTCCTCTTCGAGGGAACAGCGCCCACTGCCAGCTGTTGTCGGGAGCGAAAGTAGGTCACAATGAGGGGGTGGCTTTATCCCGTGAGAAGATTCTTGACACCGCTTTTGATGTGCTGCGCCAGTTTGGCTTAGCCGACCTTTCGATGCGTCGGCTGGCTACCGAGCTGGGCGTGGCCCCCGGTGCGCTCTACTATCACGTCAAGAATAAGCAGGAGCTTCTAGCCTCACTGGCCTCCCGCATGCTGGCAACGGTAGAAAGGCCCAGCACTCCAGCAAGCCCCGATACCCTGCTCATCACCGGGGAAAACACCTACCGTCAACTTATTCCGGTTAAGGAATGTTCCGAAGTCATCCGCCTAGCCCTGGCCCTTCACCCCGCAACGCTAACCCCCGATAGGCTAACCCTGCTCGACACCCTTGAAACTGACTTTGAAGCCGCCACCGGCACCCCGCAACCAGCCCAGGCCGCCGAAATTTTCATGCACACCTGCCTGAGCCTCATCGAGCAGGAGCAGACCCGGGCCCTACTCACCGGCGGCACCCCGCCCACTGAACCACCGGCGTCCTACACCTCCGCCCTCACCGCCATCATCAAGGGCTTCACCGCCTAACCAACCCCACTCAGCCAAGCCCCGTAGAACGAAAAGATAAGACCGTGACCCTCCGTGTTGAGCCCGCCTGGGCTACCCTGCCAGACCACCGCGCCGAAGTTGAGGCAGCCCGCGCTGCTTTTGTTGAAAAGTACGGGGTGGAGCCCGACGGGGTGTGGTCAGCGCCCGGGCGTCTCAATCTGCTGGGTGAGTACATCGACTTCCTTGGCGGCTCCTGCATGCCCATGCCCCTGCCCTACCGCACCTATGTGGCGGGTAGGTTGCGCACCGACGGGGTGCTGCGGGCGGCGTCCTTGCAGATGCCGGGGGACGACCGAACGGTCGTGATTCGCGAAATCACCCCGGGTACCTTTAAGGGCTGGTTCACCTATGTAGCGGGCGTAGCCTGGGCCATGAACCGGGAGGGTGGCAAAGATATCGCCCTGCCCCATAATTTTGGGGCTGACCTGCTGATTACCTCCCAGGTGCCGGTGGGCGGGGGCCTGTCGTCCTCTGCCGCCCTGGAGTGCTCCACAGCACTGGCCCTGCTGGATCTTTCCTGCCCCCTACGCCAGGGGTGCGACTGCACTGAGGCTCTACCCTCTGACCTCTCCCCCACCAACGACGCCCTGCGTGCCCGCCTGGCCCAGGTCTGCATTCGCGCCGAGAACGAGGTGGCGGGGGCCCGCACCGGCGGCCTTGACCAGACCGCTTCGCTACGTTCGGCACAGGGCAAGGCCCTGGTGGTGGACTTCCGCGATTTCTCCATCAACCCGCTGACCGTTGATGTGGCGAGCGCCGACCTAGGCTGGCTGGTCATCAACACCAACACTCCCCACGAGCTGGCGGGGGGCGAGTTTGCTGCCCGACGCGAGGCGAACGAGGCGGTCACCGAAGCGATGGGGCTGGACTATCTGCGCAATGCCCTGCCTGAGGATCTTACCTGTGCCGGTATGAGTGAGCGCGAGGCTAAACAGTGCCGCCTGGATCTAGTGGACCAGACCGTCAACCGCGCCTTAAGCGCCCTGGAGGAAAGCGGTCAGCCTCGCACCTTTCCGCGTGGCTGGGTGCGCCATACCCTGCACGATATGACCCTGGTGGAGCGGGCTGCCTATCTTCTGGGCCGTAAGGACGCCGGTGGGCAGGTTGACTGGGATGAGCTGGGCAGGCTCTTTACCGAGAGCTTCGTGTCGATGCGCGATGAGCTGCGTGTTTCCCGCCCCGAAATTGATGTGGCGGTTGATACCTGCCTGGCAGCTGGCGCTTTGGGAGCCCGTATCGTGGGTGGCGGTTTTGGTGGGGCTGTGATGGCCCTGCTGCCGCTGCACCTGGTGGAGTCGGCGGCCGAGCAGGTGGCCCTGGCCTATGCCCAGCACGGTTATGCCGATCCCGAGTTCCTGCCGATGGTAGCGGGCTTCCCAGCAGATCGGGATATCTAGACTTATCTTTCCCTTCTGGCTAGTTCAGGGCTCGTCATCAGAATTTTCTCAGCTTACTGGGTTCCCTTTTCTAGGGCTAGTGCGTAAACTTATCAATAAGGGAAGCCTACGAACTATCCCTGTATTCCAGGCTCGCACAAGCGAGAGATGAAAGGAGCCACCATGGCTGCAGAAGACAAGATTGAAAACGGCCTCGACAACCTGGCTGGCAAGGCCAAGGAAGCCGGCGGCAAGCTGACCGGCGACGACCGCCTCGAATCTGAGGGCAAGGCCGACCAGGTTCAGGCCCAGGCTAAGGACAAGGTCGATGAAGCCAAGCAGACCATCTCAGACGGTGTCGATAAGGCTAAGGACGCCATCAGCGGCATCAAGGATTCCCTGAAGAAGGACTAGTCTCACCCCATTGAGGCACTACATCGCCGGGTTCTCACGATAATCGTGGGGCCCGGCGATACTTGTATCTAGGCCCGGGCGTGAGTGTTCCGCCCAAGTAGCCGCAGCGGGAATATCTGCCCTCGTAGTGCGTTATATCGGGCACTAGGCCATATTTTTCACAAAAGGAGCATTGCATGCCGAGCACATCTTCCACCCACGCTGCCGCCGAAACCGGCTCTGTTGCAAAGATTGGCGGCAGTCAGAGGTAGGCTGTCGCTCTGCGCCGATCAGGCGGCTGCTGCGAAATGGTGGTTGAGCATGCCCATGGCCTCCGTCAGCGCCGAGGGCCCAATGCCAAAAGCTCTCTCCACAAGGCGCACCTCGCCCCTGATGCCGGGCTGCAGGCACCAGGGGCGAGCCTGTCCTTTGCGCAGGGCTCGCATGACTTCGAATCCCTTGATCGTGGCATAGGCCGTGGGGATCGATTTGAAACCGCGCACCGGCTTGATCAGTATCTTGAGCTTTCCGTGATCGGCCTCGATCACGTTATTGAGATACTTCACCTGCCGGTGGGCCGTCTCCCGGTCCAGCTTTCCTTCGCGCTTCAATTCGGTGATCGCTGCACCATAGCTCGGCGCTTTGTCGGTATTGAGCGTGGCAGGCTTTTCCCAGTGCTTCAGGCCTCGCAGGGCCTTGCCCAGGAACCGCTTCGCTGCCTTGGCGCTGCGGGTCGGCGACAGGTAGAAATCGATCGTGTCGCCCCGCTTGTCGACTGCCCGGTACAGGTAGGTCCACTTGCCCCGCACCTTGACGTAGGTTTCATCCAGGCGCCAGCTCGGATCAAAGCCACGCCGCCAGAACCAGCGCAGCCGCTTCTCCATCTCCGGGGCGTAGCACTGGACCCAGCGATAGATCGTCGTATGGTCGACCGAAATGCCGCGTTCCGCCAGCATTTCCTCAAGGTCGCGATAGCTGATCGGATAGCGACAATACCAGCGCACCGCCCACAGGATCACATCACCCTGGAAATGGCGCCACTTGAAATCCGTCATCGTTCCGTCCGTCCAATCTCCGCCAAGCATGCTCAAGCTTCACGATTTTTGCAACAGAGCCCCGAAACCTTTGTCGCCGAGGGTGGCGTCGCAATCTATTGGCGCCCGGGGTGCCCTTTCTGCCAGCGCCTGGACGCCGGCCTGGGCGAGATGGGTGAGCGAGCCCTCTGGGTGAATATCTGGGAGGACGCGGACGCCGAGGCCTACGTTAAGAGCGTCAATGACGGTAATGCCGTGGTGCCGACCGTCCGCACCGCTGAGCAGTCTTTTGTTGCCTCAGCTGCAAGCGCCCCGCAGACCGTAGCTGAGCTGATTGAAGCTTCAGGCAAGTAGCGGTTTAAGCCTCGTTTAATCCTGGTTTCATGTTGGCTTGAAAGAATGAGCGCATGATGTTTTCTATGAAAAAGACTGTTTTCACTTCTTCAGCGGCAGTAGCGGCGCTGGTACTTGCAGCGTGTGGTTCAGGGAGCGCCGAGACCAGCGCCCCTCAAACCTCTGCAGCAACCACCAGTGCAGCTGCTACCAGCGCATCTGCCACAAGCAGCCAGGCAACTACATCTGCCAGCCCCTCCCCTACCCTTGAGGGCCCTGCCGAAACGGGAGCCCTGCTTACTGCGCTTGAGCAGGGTTTGGCTGCCCGCCCCGGTGGCATCGTGGTGCAGGTGGATGAAGAGGATGAAACCCAAGATAGTTTCGACCTTGCCATAGTGGTTGACGGAATCAAGCATGAGTTCACCCTCTTTGCAGATGGGTCTGTTGCTGATGAGAAAACCAGCGAGGATGCCGAGGATGTAGCGCGTGCTGCTACTGCCCAGGTTCTGGCGGCGGACGCCGTCCGCACCGCCGCTGAGGGTCGCGGCGGGCAGGTTGCCACCGACCTTGATCTTGATGACCAGAACGGTGCCCTGGTGTGGGAGGTTGATTTTGAGGACGCCCGCGGCAACGACCTGGGGTCGGTCAAGGTTGATGCCCTCACGGGTGACGTAGTACCTGCCGAGTAATTTTTTGGAATTACAGGTTTTCTACACCCTGCGGATAGGAGTTATCCACAGGTGGGGATAAAACTGGGGAAATCTCTTACACCGGTGTAATTACAGGCGGCAGTTAAAGCTTTTTGGTGCTGTGCACAGGTTTTTAACATCTGTGGAATTACACCCCTGTAGTTATTAACAGCTGTGGATAAGTCCTGTGGACAAAGAGTGAGGGCCCACCGTAATGGTGGACCCTCACTCTTTTTGTGCTGTTTTTACGGCCTACGCGGGCGACTCGGCAGCCGGTCAAGAACAGCAGCGACCAGGGCACCGGTCACCAAGCCACCGAGGTGAGCCTCCCAAGAGATACCCGGCATGAGGAAGCCGAAAGCGAAGTTGATCGCCACCAGGATCACGATACTACTGGTGCTCTGCTGGCGGGCCCGAGAGAGGGCGAAGAAGGCTCCAAAGAGGCCAAAGACGCCGCCAGATGCCCCCAGGGTGCTCACGTCCATACCGCCCAGCACCGAGGCCAGCAGGTGCACAGCCGCTGACCCACCAATGATTGAGAGCAGGTAGGTTGCGAGGAACTTCCCCTTCCCCATCAAGGGTTCTAGGGCCTGGCCGAAGAGGTAGAGGGTAAACATATTGAGCAGCAGGTGGCTGATGTTATCGGGAGAATGCAAGAAGCCCGAGGTCAGCAGACGGTACCACTGCCCCGTGTATTCCACGTAGAGGGGGTTATAGATACCGAAAGTGGTGATGCTAGCGAAGAAGAACTGCAAAATCCACACCACACTATTTATACCGATAAGAGCATATGTAATAGTGGGGCGGGCCTTAGCGTAACGGATACGCGGTGCCGAGCGTTGCGCTTCTGCCAGGCAGTCCACGCACATCATGCCCACCTCAAGCGGCACCTGGCACTGCCCGCAGGCTAGCCGCCCGCAGCGTCCGCACCGCACATAGGTCACCTGATCAGGGTGGCGGGGGCATACCGGAGTCTCATCACTGGAATAGCCGTACCTACCGACCTGCTCGCTCACGGGCTCGTCCTTTCACCTGCGGCGTCAGCCGCTCACGAAAATTTTTTCTAGGGGTAGCGCAAAGGCCCACCCAGGGCGGGCGGGCCTTTACCTCAGCAGCTTCTAGAGCTTAGAGCTGCTCAATGTCGATGGATGAGATAACGACATCCTCGACGGGGCGGTCCATAGCGCCGGTTGCTACACCTTCAATGGCGTCAACGACCTTCTTGGAGTCCTCATCTACAACCTCACCGAAGATGGTGTGGCGGCCGTTGAGCCAGGGGGTCTCAACGGTGGTGATGAAGAACTGGGAGCCGTTGGTGCCGGGGCCTGCGTTGGCCATAGCCAGCAGGTAGGGCTTGTTGAAGCTCAGTTCGGGGTGGATTTCGTCCTTGAACTGGTAGCCGGGGCCGCCGATACCCTGACCGAGGGGGTCGCCGCCCTGGATCATGAAGTCGCGGATGATGCGGTGGAAGATGACGTCCTTGTAGAGGGGGCCTTCCTGTACTTCACCGGTGCGGGGGTGGCGCCATTCCTGGGTGCCGTCGGACAGGCCGATGAAGTTCTTGACGGTCAGCGGTGCGTGGTTACCGAAGAGGTTAACGACGATGTCACCGTGGTTGGTGTGAATAGTTGCTTTTGCAGTTGCAGTCATGCCCCTATTCTCGCACGGGCAGGTGGGCAGCCGCTAGATATGACCTGAGCTTTTGCGGTGAGTGAAAGGGGCGGACGCCGGCGGGCGGCCTATACCTGCCCCGCCTGTCTCAGCACGAAGTCCTGCATTCCCGGCACTGTAAAGGCCAGCTGGCCTACACCCGGCGAGTACACCAGCCCTTTTTCGATGAGGGATTTACGCACCACGCTGGTTCCGTTAGCTGTCTTATCCAGGGTCTCTGCGATTTCTCCGGTGCGGGCGACCTGACCTTTCATCACGCGGGCCATAGCAACCAGGTAGTCCTGTTCTGCACCGGTAGTCCGCTGCCAGCGGGTGAGGTAAAAACCGCTATCTAGTTCGCTTCGCCCTACGGCAAGGCCAGCAAGCACATCGTCGTCGGTGATGGTCTGTTGGGCGGCAGAGTTCCAGATAGCCTGCCCGTACTGCTGAATGAAGTAGGGGTAGCCCTGCGAGGCTACGGTTGCTTTTTCGAGGGCGCTTGCTACGATGTGACCGCCGGGCCTGCGGATAGGTTCGATGAAAGCCCGCCGGGTCGCATCCGGGGTAAGAGCACCTATTTCGCGGTAGCTGAAGAGGCGTTCAGCGTAGGTTTTGATTTCCCCTAGACGGGTGGGCATTGAGGGTAGACCAGTCCCGATGATGTAAAAAGGTAGTTCCCGTTGTCCCGCCTCATGCTGGGTTGTCAGGAGCATATCGAGCAGTTCGCTGTCGAGGTCTTGGATTTCGTCAATGAAAAAACCGATAGCTTTAGGCTGGGGAAGTTCTTTGAGGGCTTCTGCCAGGTTCAAGATTGCTTCGGGGAAGTCTATGTCGAGGACGCCGGTGGTGAAGGCAGGTTCGTCAGTCTTAGGTTTGAGCACTAGGCGGGCTTGGGCAAAGCCCAGCGTCAGTGATAGTTCGGCAATAGAGGCGATTGCTCGCTGTATTGCATTTCCAGTGTGCCCTTGGGTGACTACCCTGGTCTGCTGGGCAAGATCTCGTGCGAGTTTGATACGAAGCTGTTTTTGGGCAGAGGAAGTAAGGCTCCCTTCGAGTCTGAGGGTGAGCCAGCCGGAGCGTTCTGCATGGGTTTCTAGTCTGCGAAGCAGGACGGTTTTACCGACTCCGCGTAAACCGTAGAGCATAAGCCCTCTATCGGTCAGGCGCATTTTACTGCGGGCTACGAGCCTGTCGAAGTCGATGATTTCTTGGTCTCGACCTGTGAGTTCAGGCGGTGTGAGCCCTGCTCCGGGGGTGAAGGGATTGAGGTCTTGATTCATCGTTCGCTGCTTTCTAAATCTTTCTAAGGCGTTCTAAAAAATATTTTAGAACGCCTTAGAAAGATTTAGAACAGGGTAGCCCTACAGCCATAGCCTTCTAGCTAGGTCGGCCGCGAAACAGCGCTTATCCCACATTCAGCTCACGTAATATCTTGTATGCCATATTTCCGCTGGCTACTATCAAAACATGCTTTCCTCCGACGAAAACCATTGGACTAAGTACAATCAGGCGCAAGCAGGCCGTCCTGTCCGCCCTCTCCTTATACAGGCGCTGAGCTACTGCCATTCACCAGGCAAGGGTAGGGCTCTAGACCTGGGCGCTGGCGCTGGAGTAGAAACTGCCAAACTTCTCTCTCACGGATTTGAGGTTCATTCTGTAGAGCCTGACGCGCACAGTGAGAACCTCATTCAGAGCACCATCATGCAGGCAGACCCCGACTATCTAAAACGCTGGTCGCATTCTGTAGCAACTGCCCAAGATTTTGTCTTTGATAAGCACAGCTTTGATCTCATTTACTCCGGTTTCGCACTTCCCTTTTGCCCACCAGAGCATTTTCCTGCTGCGTGGTCACGCATACTCAATGCTGTAGCTCCCGGCGGTATCCTCGCAGTCGACCTTCTTGGTCCGCGTGATTCGTGGGCCGAACAACCGCTTATCTCCACGGTAGAGCGTAGCTGGGTTGAGGACTCATTAGAAGATTTCACCGTGTTGCATTTCGATGAAAAAGCCCACCATGGAAAAACTTTCACTGGTGAGAAGTTTTGGCATATCTTTACTCTTATCGCACAACGTTAGCCCTAAAGACGAAGCCCGCTCGGGAATTCACGTCGCATTCGAGCGGGTGCGCACCAGCGTCCGCCAACCCTTCAGGAGCCCTTAACTTTAGCGGGCAGAGAAACACGAGGGTTTTTGTGCCGTCTCAAAGCACTTTTACGGTTTTAGAAAGTAAGCTGATACTAAATGTAAGTTGCTTGCCACCGCACTCTACTCAAACTCACGAGTTAGATTAGGGGGCAGCCCCACACATGGAGGAAACAACCATGGCACTGTGCAAGAAGAGCAAGGCTAAGAAAGCTCAGAAGCAGGCAGAGAAGTTCTTCTCAAAGGCCGCTAAGAACACCGGCAAGAAGGCTGACAAGCTGACCGCCCTGGCCGAGAAGAAGGCTGCTCGCGCCGAGAAGCTGACCGGCAAGAAGGTTTCAGCGCTGCAGAAGGCTGCTGAGAAGCAGGGTAAGAGCATCTCCAAGGCAACCCAGTCTGTTGCTAAGGACAGCTCCAAGAAGCTGGAGAAGGTCCAGTCCACCCTGGCCGACAAGATTCAGCACACCATCGACGACGTCACCCCCGCCGTTGAAAACGCTGTAGCAACCGCCCGCGTTAAGGCTGCTGACGTTGTCACCACCGTTGCAGATAAGCTCTCCGACGCTGAGGTCCCCACCCAGGTTGAGACTGTTGCTGCTAAGGTCACCGGCGACAAGAAGGCCCTGAAGAAGGCTCAGAAGGCTGCTGTTAAGGCCGCTAAGGGTTACGCCAAGGAGCAGAAGAAGGCTTCTAAGAGCGGCAACAAGGGCCTGCTGGTCTTTGGTCTGCTGGTTGCTGGCGCTGTCGCTGGCGCAGCCGCTTTCAAGGCTTCTCGCCCCGTTGAGGACCCCTGGAAGACCCCCGCTGCCTAGTCCTCACAAACCACCAGCCCGCG
Organism: Rothia nasimurium; assembly: GCF_928381415.1. GTDB lineage: Bacteria > Actinomycetota > Actinomycetes > Actinomycetales > Micrococcaceae > Rothia > Rothia nasimurium_H. The sequence goes on along the minus strand of NZ_CAKMSF010000001.1, from coordinate 57,171 downwards.
TCCTTAGCTCGCTCACCGCGAGCGCGGACGCCCGGCCCCGGCTCCCGCTCAGGGAGGCCGGGGCCTTTGCTGTAGGGGGGCTTATTCTGAGGTTTCTGATGCGTAGACGTCCCACCGGCCCTCGAAGTAGTAGGCCGAGGTGGTGGCATCCATCAGGTCAAGGTCAAAAGCGCCACCGATTGCTGTGCCCTGTACACCCTCGACCATGGCCTGGCGGGCGGCATCCGTATCGCCTGCGTAGCTATCAAAGCGAGCGGTCACGAAGTAGTTGGTAGAGTCCCGGTATTTGTTGATGCTCACGACCTCTAGCCCCTCGGTGTGCGCCGCGAATGCCTGGGCAATCGGGGCGGCAGAACTCGACCAGGCCTGCACCTCGCTCAGCGGCCCAAAGGCGAAAACCTGCACCGTATCAGTATCAAGCTTTATCTCGTCCATGTACGAGACGCTTTCCATATCTACCCCGTCCAGGGGCTCCCAGCTGGCCATATCTGCAAGGAGAGCCTGCTGGTCTGAGCCCTTATCCCCGTAGAGGTAGTATGTGACCTCAACCCAGGGCGCCTCGGTTTCGTATTCGTCAGCCCCGCGTGCGGAAACGCGCACCGACCCCATGCGCTCGTCGGACGCCCGCGTGAGGATTTCCTGCCAGGTCTCGGCTGAGAGGGTGATGGGGATTTCCTCGTGGCTGTCGATGCTGATGGAGCCACCGCTCGGCAGGTGAATATAGGTGGAGTGGGTGGATTCCCGCTGGAAGATTCCGCTGGTACCGCCGAGCTGCGGCACCGCTTGGGCTAGGTGCTCGGCGAGCGCCCCCGACTCTATGCTGCCGGTATCGGCAACGCTGAGCCAGGTAGCGTCTGAGTTTGATGAGCCGTCATCGGCCAGCAGCGACGAATCCCAAATGCTCCCACCTCCCAGCGTCATGTGGCTGTGGGATCCCGCGAAATAAGCCACGAGCGCCAGAACCAGCACCGTAGGAACAGCCAGCACACCCAGCAGAATCAGAATATTACGCCGGGTGTAGGACTTATTCTCAACGTCAGGGGCGGCGGCAGCAGGCGTCTGGGGAGGCACACTGGCGGGCGCGGCTTCGGCCGGCACAGGCGGAGCTGGCACGGTTTGCCCGGGCGGGGTCTGAACGGACGCAGTTTCCCCAGGTGGGGTGCTCAAAGGCTGTTCTGGGTATGGGTGGGTCATGGTGTTTTCAGCCTAGCAGAGCCCCTCCCGCGCCCGGGGCACCCGGTCCGCGCCTAAGCGTCCTTAGCCTTAACCTGCTGCATCTGCTGGGTGTGGCGCTCGCGATCCTTCATCTCCTTGGGGCGCAGGAAAATCAGGCCCACCGCAATAGAGATAATGAAGATAGCGAGCATGACGAAGAAGAGGGGCCAGATGCCGGTCAGGTAAATGACGGGTACCGCCAGGGCCGTCACCAGACCACCGCCGAAGAAGGGCTCAAAAACCAGCTGTTTGTAGCCAAATGCCTCAAAGGCGGGAGACTCGCCCTTGGGATCCACCACGCGCATCAGAATCAGACCGGTGGCGGTCACCCCCATAGACTGGCCGAAATCGCCGATGCCGCGCTCGAACCAGTAGCGGCCGATCAGTCGTGGAGCCAGCCAGAGGAACATGGCCACGTTGAAGCCGATACCGGCTACCGCCAGAATGGCGAAGACGGCGATGTTCTCACCCACAGCCTGCAGGGAGAGGTTAGCGATAGCGGCAACGATGAGGAAGTCCAAGGCCCAGCCCTGAATACGCAGCATCATCTGGTGGTCAATGATAGAGTCAGCGCCAACCGCCTTAGCAACCATCTGCACGATAACGCCGCCGAGCAGGGCCATGGGGAAGAGCGGCACATAGGCAAAAATTTCAAGCGGGGTATTCTCATCCAGCATGACGGAGGCGTAGGTCTGCTGCTCAATCCAACGCAGGGCCTCCAAGATCAGCCAGCCAATCAGCACGGCCAGAGCCATAATCGCCATATGTAGGGAGAGCGGTTCAACGGACGCCGGGCGGGAAGTCATCGTGCCAGCCGAGTAGTGCTCGTCCTCGCGGAAGAGACCCTTCTGCTCGGCAATCGACATCTTGGCATCGCCCTTGAGAATTTCGGTCTTGCCGGTGCGCACACCCCAGTTGATGAGGGCGATACCGATGACGATGCCTCCCACAATACCGACGGTTGCCAGACCGACAGCCAGGTCGGCGCCTTCACCGAAGCCGAGATCTTCCATCACTCCGCGCATACCGGCAGCGGTACCGTGCCCGCCTTCAAAGGCGATTTCGATCAGGGCACCGGTCATGGGGGATGCTGCGAACATCGGCACGAGCACCAGGGACGCAAGCAGCAGACCCACCACGTACTGGCCAGAGCCCAGCGCTACGCCCAGGGAGAGCTGGGGCCCGGCCAGTTGCACTGCTCGCTTGGGGGTGGGGAGTTCTTGGCCCAGGAACATGGTGGCAAAAATGACGCTAATCAGCAGCCCGGGGAGGGCGCCCCAGGTGGTGAGCATAGCGTCGGTGAAGAGGCCGTTTTCACCCCAGGGGCCGGAGAAGCGGCCAAGAACCTGCGGGCCGAGCAGGAGTAGCAGGACGCCCGCCACGATGGAGCTGGGCAAAAAGAGGGTTTGTACCCAGCCCACTTTGACTCGAATAATCTTGCCGATGAGAAGGGCTACGCCGAGGATAAGGAGGGCGAAGCCAACTGCTTGTGGTGACATGGTTTTGCCTTTGTTCTCGCTGGTGCGTCCTTGCACCTGCAATCACAGAGATTGCAATACTACTTACTTTTGAAGTGTTTAGTTTACCTACACAGGGTTGCCTCTGGCTATTTATGACAGAGACGGGCGGACGCGAGCGGTGGGCGGACGCGAGCGTGCGCCATATCGCTGAGCGTGCACCCGCCCTGCGCACGCTCAGCGATATCATGCACGCTCGCCAAAAGAACTGCGCATACAAAAAGGAACCCCAGTCTTTCGACTGGGGTTCCTTACCAAATTTAATTCGGCGATGACCTACTCTCCCACACCGTCGCCAGTGCAGTACCATCGGCGCTAAGAGCCTTAACTTCCGGGTTCGGGATGGGACCGGGTGTTTCCCTCTTGCTATAATCACCGAAGAGTGGAGGCGAGGGGACTCGAACCCCTAACCCCCTGCTTGCAAAGCAGGTGCGCTACCAATTGCGCCACGCCCCCGTGGTGTTATGCTTCTACCTTACTACAGGTTTTTTGCACGCGCAAACCAATTCTACCAAATGCACGGTTAGATCCGCCACAGATTTTAGATAAAAACCTGAAAAACAGACCCTCCACCCCGGTTTATCCAAGGTGGTGCAGGTACATGTCGGGGTCATCGAGCATATTGCGCCAGTGGGTGGTCATATCGAGCTCAGCCCAGGCCAGTTTCTGGATCCCCCACTCCCCTATTTCCCACACCAGTTCATTGCGGCGTGCAGCGAGCGCAGCAAGGAGCGGGCTGTGGGTGCAGAGCACTACTTGCCCGCCTCGCTCAAGAAAGGCAAGGACGCGGGCGCACAGTTCAAGCTGCCCCGAGAAAGATAGGCCTGATTCGGGTTCGTCAAGGATCCAGAGGCCGTAATCATCGAAGGATTCTTTAAGTAAACGCTGGGTACCCTCCCCATGGGAGAGGCGCAGAATATCGACTGCCTGTGTTGAGCCGAAGCTGGCCATGTGTTCCAGATGAGCCAGCATTCCCTCAGCTCGCAGGAAGAGCCCTGCCCGGCGTCCGGCGACCCCGCGTATAACCTGTAGGTCAGCGCCGAAGGCGGAGGCTTGCTCATAGGTAGGCCGGGCAACCCGGTTATCCCCGCCCCCGAGAGGCAGGCCGTAGGCTTCTGCGATGGATTCCACGAGGGAGGATTTACCGGCCCCGTTTTCTCCCACAATGATGGTGAGTTGCCCAAAGGTGAGCCCTGCGAGCGCCGCCCGGGTGACCGCAAGATTATAGGGCCAGGTATGGGCGCGGACGCCGGTGAGCGGCTCGAAATCGCTACGGGCGGTGATACTGCGTAAGGGAAGGTCGTTGAGCACCATACTTCGCACCCTACCTGCGCCTCCCCTCACAAAACAAGACACCAGCCCACCGGCGTCCGCCCCTTAAAACCGGCGGGGGCTGGTGGTTACAAACCACCAGCCCCCGCCGTCTATATACAGAACCCTTTTATTTAGCCTACAGCTCCCAGGAAGTTGAAGCCGGTGTAGGCGTAGATGAAGTCCTTGGCAATCCAGAGAATACCGCTCACAACAGCCAAAGCCAGTACCGCAAACAGCACGTAGGCGGCAGCGCGGGCCGCAGGGGCAGGCTCAGTGTAGACAGTACCCTCGGGGGTCTCTACAGCGGTGCCGCTCATCAGGCGTACACCCAGGGCGTAGAGAATCGGCAGGCCAGCACCAAAGCCCAGACCGGCCAGGAAGACGGGATAAATCTTGTGGAAGATATCAACAATCAACATTTAGGAACCAGCCTTCACGGTGGGAATCGACTCGGTGTGCACCTCGCGGGCGGTGACAGCCTCACCCGAGTGCATATCGATGTGGCTGACGGCGCTCTTGCGGGAGTGAGCCCACATCCAGAAGCAGAAGCCAACCAGAATGAGGAAGACGGTTGCCTCGCCCATCCAGGCGCTACCGGTCATGGAGTTGATGCCGTTACCCACGAACCAGGTCAGCGCACCGACGGAGCCAGCGGCGGGCAGGGTGATAATCCAGGCGATGACCATACGGCGGGCGGTTGACCAGCTCACCTTGGCGCGACGGCCGACACCGGAGCCGATGATGGATCCGGTGGCCACGTGAGTGGTAGACAGGGCCATGCCAAAGTGGGAGGAGGTCAGGATGATAGCTGCCGATGAGCCGTCCGCAGCAAAGCCCTGAGGGCCTTCAATATCGACAATGCCCTTACCCATAGTCTTGATGATGCGCCAGCCACCCAGGTAGGTACCCAGGGCGATAGCCAGGGCGCAGACTAGGCGTACCCAGAAGGGAATATCCGCTTCGGGGTTGATTTCGTTGGCGGCCACCAGGGCTAGGAAGATAACACCCATGGTCTTCTGGGCGTCGTTGGTGCCGTGAGCCAGAGACATCAGGAAAGCGGCAGAGATCTGACCGAAGCGGAAGTTCTTCTTCTTTTGGTCGCCGGGCACGCTCTTGGTCAGCGCGTAGATGATGGCAGCGCCGATGCCGGCAACAACGCCAGCGATGAGCGGGGCCATCAGGGCGGGGACGATAATCTTCATCAGCACGCCGTTCCAGAGCACGCCGCTTGCACCCAGCGATGCCAGGGTTGCGCCAATCAGGCCACCGAAGAGGGCGTGAGAGGAGCTGGAGGGCAGGCCCAGCAGCCAGGTGAAGACGTTCCAGAGGATTGCGCCCACCAGGCCGGTAAAGACGATCAGCATGAGGCTGGGGCCGCCGCCGGCAGTTTCAAGGTCGATGAGGCCGGAGCCGACGGTCTTAGCTACCTCAATGGAGAGGAAGGCGCCGATGAGGTTAAGGACGGCTGAGAGAGCGACAGCCGCCTTGGGCTTGAGGGCGCCGGTGGCGATAGATGAGGCCATGGCGTTGGCTGTGTCGTGGAAGCCGTTGGTGAAGTCGAAGGCTAGTGCGGTGAGCACTACGATCACCAGAATGATGAGTTCTGTAGTCACGGTTTCTATTCTTATGCTTCTCTGCTTATTTCAGGGCCATAACAGACTAGAGTCGCTTGTGCTGTTAGTCATTGCAGGCAGCCCCGAGCCTCACCGGCGACTCTGCCGACGACAGCTCTATACCTATCCTAGAGAACTATCGGAATAAATTTTTAGTGTTTATAGAAAAAGGAACCCCCAGTCTTTCGACTGGGGGTTCCTTACCAAATTTAATTCGGCGATGACCTACTCTCCCACACCGTCGCCAGTGCAGTACCATCGGCGCTAAGAGCCTTAACTTCCGGGTTCGGGATGGGGCCGGGTGTTTCCCTCTTGCTATAATCACCGAAGAGTGGAGGCGAGGGGACTCGAACCCCTAACCCCCTGCTTGCAAAGCAGGTGCGCTACCAATTGCGCCACGCCCCCATCGGGTGCTACCTATGAAATTTTATCTGTAGCTTCTTCCCAAGTTTTTTTATTCTCCTGAGAATCCTTAGCTTTCTTTGCTGCTACCGCTGTTGCCAGCGCAGCGAGCGTGATTGCCATAAATTTCTTCATGTCAACCTTTCAACCAAGGTGAGTGGGCGTACCAGGAATTGAACCTGGGACCTCTACATTATCAGTGTAGCGCTCTAACCGTCTGAGCTATACGCCCTTGGTGTTCATCAGAACGAGATATAACTTTACACAGGTTTTGACACCTTGCCAAATCGAAATGGCGTGTTCTGAGACACACACCCTGAAGGGGTGTTTAAAAGCTTCGTGGCACCCTGAGTTTGCAGGGCGCCACGAAGCTGAACAGGGGTTTTGGTTTATTCGTCGGTGAGGGTTACGCCCACGCCGCCAACCAGCTTGGCTGCCACGTTGTAGAGCATGGCTGCCAGGGTGCCGAGCAGGGTGAAGAGCACGACGTTCACCACGGAGATGATGGTGCTGTAGAGAGCCACCTGCCCCAGTGAGAGGTACTGGGAGATGTCTACGGCGTCACCGGTGGTACCGAGTAGGGTCAGCAGGTCGTTGAGGCTCTGGAAGGCGCCGGTGGCCTGCATGACGAGCCAGAGAATGACGGCTGCAACCACGGTAGCGATACCGATGGCGACCGAGAGCAGGAAGACGAGCTTGGCGACCGAGAAGGTATCTACCTTGGCAACGACCAGGCGAGCGCGACGAATCTTGGAGCGGGGGGCGGGGCGCACCAGCGGCTTGCGCTGGGCACCTGCGGACGCCGCACTCTGGGGGCGTGCCTTACCTTGGGCAGCGCGCGGGGTGCCGGCTCGCGGCGCTGGCCGCGGTGCGGTTCCGGTGCTTTTAGTGCTCACTCTTACCTCCAAGTGCGTCTGCGGTGTCGGCTACTGCCGGGGTGGTGTTGTTTTCTAAAGGTACTTCATCTGCCGGCTTTTCGGGGCTTTCAGCGCCGTTTTCGTCGGTGTCGTCTGCCTCATCGATGTTGCGCTCGTAGTTGCGGGCGACTTCGAGGATCTCGTCGTTCTTGCCGGGCTTGGCGAAAATGACACCCATAGTGTCGCGACCCTTGGCCGGTACTTCTGAGACCGAGGTACGCACGACCTTGCCCGACTGCATGACGACCATGACCTCGTCCTCTTCGCCCACAATCAGGCCACCGACGAGCTCGCCGCGGTCTTCTGCCAGCTTGGCGACCTTGATGCCGAGACCGCCTCGACCCTGTACGCGGTACTGGTCGACCTGGGTGCGCTTGGCGTAGCCGCCAGCGGTGACCACGAAGACGAAGGAGTCGTCGGTGACGACGTTGGCCGAGAGCAGCTCGTCACCGTCGCGGAACTTCATGCCGGTCACACCGGAGGTTGCGCGACCCATGGGTCGCAGAGCCTCGTCAGAGGCGGTGAAGCGCAGGGACTGGCCCTGGCGGGAGATCAGCAGCAGGTCGTCCTCGGCGCTGGCCAGCTGGGCTGAGACCAGCTCGTCGCCGTCGCGAAGGTTGATGGCGATGACGCCGGCGGCACGGTTGGTGTCGTAGTCCGACAGGGCGGTTTTCTTCACCAGGCCGTTCTTGGTGGCCAGAATCAGGTAGGGGGCGTCCTCGTAGGACTTGAGCTCCATAACCTTGGCGATGGTCTCATCGGGCTGGAAGGCCAGCAGGTTAGCCACGTGCTGGCCCTTGGCGTCGCGGCCGGCTTCCATGAGCTCGTAGGCCTTGGTGCGGTAGACGCGGCCCAGGTTGGTGAAGAAGAGAATCCAGGAGTGGGTGGAGGTGACGAAGAAGTGCTGAACCACGTCGTCCCCGCGTAGGGAGGCACCCTTGATGCCCTTGCCACCGCGGTGCTGGGAGCGGTACTGGTCGCTGCGGGTGCGCTTGACGTAGCCGCCGCGGGTGATGGTGACGACCATTTCTTCCTCGGGGATGAGGTCTTCCATGGACATGTCACCGTCGTAGCCCATGAGAATCTTGGTGCGGCGCTCATCGCCGAAACGGGCAACGATTTCAGCCAGCTCTTCAGAGATGATGGAGCGCTGGCGGTCTTCTGAGGCGATGATCGCGTTGTATTCGTCGATCATGCGCATGAGCTCGTCGTGGCGATCCTGAATCTTCTGGCGTTCCAGGGCGGCAAGGCGGCGCAGCTGCATGTTCAGAATGGCCTGGGCCTGGGCCTCGTCGATGTCGAGGAAGTCCATGAGGCCGGTGCGGGCGTCATCTGCGGTGGGGGAGCGGCGAATCAGCGCGATGACCTCATCGAGGGCGTCGAGGGCCTTGAGCAGGCCGCGCAGGATATGCGCTTCTTCTTCGGCCTGACGCAGACGGTAGCGGGTGCGGCGGACGATAACTTCGAGCTGGTGGTTGACCCAGTGGCGGATGAAGGCGTCCAAGGAAAGGGTGCGGGGCACGCCGTCCACAATCGCCAGCATGTTGGCGGAGAAGTTTTCCTGCAGCTGGGTGTGCTTGTAGAGGTTGTTCAGCACCACCTTGGGCACGGCGTCGCGCTTGAGGACGATGACCAGGCGCTGGCCGGTGCGGCCGGAGGTTTCGTCGCGCAGGTCGGCGATACCGGTGATTTTGCCGTCCTTGACCAGTTCAGCAATCTTGATGGCCAGGTTATCGGGGTTGGCCTGGTAGGGCAGCTCGGTGACAACCAGGCAGGTGCGGCCCTGAATCTCTTCAACATTGACCACAGCGCGCATGGTGATGGAGCCGCGGCCGGTGCGGTAGGCCTGCTCGATGCCCTTGTGGCCCAGGATGGTGGCGCCGGTGGGGAAGTCGGGGCCCTTAATGCGGGCAATGAGGGCTTCCAGCAGCTCTTCATTGGAGGCTTCGGGGTTCTGCAAGAACCACTGCACACCGTCAGCTACCTCGCGCAGGTTGTGCGGAGGGATGTTGGTGGCCATACCAACCGCAATACCTGATGAGCCGTTGACCAGCAGGTTGGGAATGCGGGAGGGTAGGACGACCGGTTCCTGGTTCTTGCCGTCGTAGTTGGGCTGGAAGTCCACGGCGTCCTCGGTGATATCTCGTACCATTTCGAGGGCCAGGGGGGCCATCTTGGTTTCGGTGTAACGGGGAGCTGCTGCACCGTCGTTACCGGGGGAGCCGAAGTTACCCTGACCGAGCGCCAGGGGGTAGCGCATGACCCAGTCCTGAATCAGGCGCACCAGGGTGTCGTAGATAGCGGCGTCGCCGTGGGGGTGGTACTGCCCCATGACTTCACCAACCACGCGGGCGCACTTGTTGAAGGAGCGCTCGGGGCGGTAGCCGCCGTCGTACATGGCGTAGATGACGCGGCGGTGCACGGGCTTGAGTCCGTCACGCACATCGGGCAGGGCACGGCCGATAATGACGGCCATAGCGTAGTCCAGGTAGGAGCGCTCCATCTCGGAGCGCAGGTCTACAACCTCAACGTTGCCGGCGGCAGGTGCCGGGGTTGCGTCGGTTGCAACGATATCGCCCTCGACGGGCTGGGGTGAGCTGGTGGTGTTCTCGTCGCTCATAAGTTCCTCGTTTTTCGTCCTTGATTTTTATATTCCATATTGGCTATATAGCGCTTAATTCACACTAAAAAGCCCTAGATATCAAGGAAGCGGATATCCTTTGCATTCTGCTGGATGAATTCTCGGCGGGCCTCGACATCCTCACCCATCAGCACGGAGAAGATCTGGTCAGCCGCTGCGGCGTCTTCCATCTTGACCTGTAGCAGGGTGCGGCGTTCGGGGTCCATGGTGGTGTCCCAGAGCTCGGTGTAGTCCATCTCGCCCAGACCCTTGTAGCGCTGGATGCCGTTGTCCTTGGGGATGCGCTGGTTCTTGGCGTAGCCGGCTTCCAGGGCAGCGTCGCGCTCGGCGTCAGAGAAGACGTAGTCGTGCGGGGCGTTGGACCACTTGATGCGGTACAGCGGGGGCTGAGCCAGGTAGACGTAGCCGGCTTCGATGAGCGGACGCATGTAGCGGAAGAGCAGGGTCAGCAGCAGGGTGGTGATGTGCTGGCCGTCCACGTCGGCATCGGCCATCAGGACGACCTTGTGGTAGCGGGCCTTCTCAATATCGAAGTCCTCACCGATGCCGGTACCGAAGGCGGTAATCAGTGACTGAATTTCAGCGTTAGACAGGGCGCGGTCGAGGCGAGCGCGCTCGACGTTCAGCACCTTACCGCGCAGGGGCAGAATAGCCTGGGTTTCGGGGTTGCGGCCGCGCACGGCTGAACCGCCCGCGGAGTCACCCTCCACCAGGTAAATCTCTGAAATTGAGGGGTCCTTGGATGAGCAGTCCTTGAGCTTGCCCGGCATGGAGCCGGTTTCAAGCAGACCCTTGCGGCGGGTGGTTTCGCGGGCCTTGCGGGCAGCCAGGCGGGCCTGGGCTGCGGTGATAGCGCGGCGGACGATTTCCTTACCGGTACCGGGGTTACGTTCCAGCCAGTCGCCCAGCTGGTCCATGGTCTCGCGCTGAACGAAAGCCTTGGCTTCGGAGTTACCCAGCTTGGTCTTGGTCTGACCCTCGAACTGGGGCTCAGAGATCTTGACAGAGACCACGGCGGTCAGACCTTCGCGGACATCCTCACCGGTGAGGTTGTCGTCCTTCTCGCGCAGCAGCTTGTTGTCGCGGGCGAAGCGGTTGATCAGGGTGGTTAGAGCAGTACGGAAGCCCTCTTCGTGGGTGCCGCCCTCGTGGGTGTTGATGGTGTTGGCGTAGGTATGCACCGATTCCTTGTAGGCGGTGGTCCACTGCATGGCCACTTCCAGGCTCATCATGCGGTCGGTATCTTCGCTTTCGAAGGCGATGATGTCATCGTGCACGGTGGTGAGCTTCTTGGAGGTATTCAGGAAGTTCACGTAGTCGAAGAGGCCGTCCTTGTACATGTAGGTGACGGTCTTGTAGCCGTTGGCATCGGCACCCACCTGGTTGAGGGGCAGCTTCTCGGGCTTCTCTTCGCCGGTGACTTCATCCCCCTCGTGCAGCTCGCGTTCGTCGGTGAGCTGGATGGTCAGGCCCTTGTTCAGGAAGGCCATCTGCTGGAAACGGGCGCGCAGGGTCTCGAAATCGAATTCGACGGTTTCGAAGATTTCGGGGTCGGGGTAGAAGGTCTGGGTGGTGCCGGTTTCGTCGGTGGCCTCCCCGCGGGTGAGGGGCTTGACGGTATGGCCGCCGTTGGCGTAGCTGATGTGCCACTTGTAGCCCTGGCGGCGCACCTCGGTTTCGACCTTAGTCGAAAGCGCGTTAACAACGGAGATACCCACACCGTGCAGGCCGCCGGAGACCGCGTAGCCGCCGCCGCCGAACTTACCACCGGCGTGCAGGATGGTCATGACGACCTCGACGGTGGGCTTCTTTTCGGTGGGGTGCTCATCGACGGGAATGCCTCGCCCGTTGTCGGCAACTCGCACTGCGCCGTCCTTCTGAATGACGACCTCGATCAGGTCGGCGTGCCCTGCCAGGGCCTCATCGACGGAGTTATCAACGACTTCGTAGACCAGGTGGTGCAGGCCGCGTTCGCCGGTTGAACCGATGTACATACCGGGGCGCTTGCGCACGGCTTCAAGGCCTTCGAGGACCGTGATGTCGGCGGCGCCGTATTCGTGGGAGGTTTCTTCAGTTGCCACAGGTAGTTAGGCTCCTTGCATGGTCGGTCTCGCACCGGCGGCCGTTCAGCGCGGACGCCCGCGCTCAAGGCGGCGGGGTGGGGCTACTGTACGGGCGGGCAGGCGCGCGTATTCTGCTCTCAATTCTACCGCACAGGGCTATTTTTGAACCTGTTTTGTGATGTTTTAGAGGGGTACTTAGGGCCAGAAGAGCCCTAGCTCGCTGCTAGAGCGACCGGAACCCCGATGCTGTGGGTTCTCACAGGGTCAGGGGGTCAGGGGCGCAGAAACGATTTTTGTAATTTGCGCTCTTGGGTTTTCTACCCGTAGGTGTCGCGGGGGCCGCGCCCGCCGGGGGCAACCCGCCGTCCTTTTTTCCAGGAGGGGGCTGCTGGCCCAAAGGCGCGCACGTCTTTGACAACATCGTCCCCCAGCTCCCCGTTGAAGCGGCGCATGATGTCGTATTTCATCTGGCGAATCTGCACGGCCCAGGCGGTTGATTCGCAGCGGACGGTCATCACCCCGTCCTCAAAGCTCTCGGGGGTGGCTTTCGAGGCGATTTGGGGGCCGACCAGTTTGTCCCAGCGGGCCATGACCGAGGAAACCGCCAGGGGAGTGGTCCAGCCCCGCTCCATAATGACGCGGTCGAGCAGGCCGCCGAGGCTCTGCGGGTCGCGGGCGCTAGGGCCGGCTCCGGTATAGCCCCCCAGCTGGCCGGTTGATTCTGTTGAGGCATAGCGGCGCACTTTGGTGCCGGGCTCAGCGTTCATGACGCGGCCGAAGTCCTTGATAATTTTCCGACCGGCAGCACCCTGCACCCGGTGTTCACCGCGGGCTTCTTTGGCAGCCCGAATGCGGCTGAGCAGGGCGTGGGGGGCATCTACAGCCTCCGCACCATATTCCGTTTGAGCTATATTATCCCGCACAGCAATCTATTCCTTTTCTGGAATATTACCTAGTGGTGAAGGTTCTACCCAAGCTCGGCCGGGTTCCACCCGTACCAGGGTGATACGACCCAGTTCCTCCGGAATATCGCTAGCGACAGCGCAGGTCACCAGCACCTGTTCAGCACCGGCAACAATAGCACCCAGCTTATGGCGGCGGGCGGTATCGAGCTCAGCAAAGACGTCATCAAGAATCAAGATGGGGGAAGCACCGGGAGCATCGTTATCTGCCAGGTGCACATACCAGGAGGCCAGCTTCAGAGCCAGGGCATACGACCAGCTTTCCCCGTGGGAGGCAAAGCCCTTGACCGGGATGCCACCGAGTTCCAGGGCAAGATCATCGCGGTGGGGTCCCACCAGGGTCACGCCGCGCTCCAGCTCTTCCCGCTGCTTATCGGCAAAACCGCGCAGCATAGCCTCCCGCAGATCATCTACCCCCATCAGGGCGGCGGACGGCAGAAGGTTAGATGAAATCGGCGGGAAAACAGTGGAGTCGTACACCAGGCTCACACTCTTGGAGCCGTCCGTGAGCTCGGCATAGGCCCTCTGTAGTTGCGGTAGGAGCAGGGCCAGGGTGCGCAACCGGGCCTGCAGAAGGTGGGCGCCTGCGTCCGCCAGCTGCTTGTCCCAGACCTCCAGGGTGTAGGTGTCCTCAGCCCCGGTGCTGCGCCGCGAGCGCATGGATTTGAGCAGGGAATTCCGCTGGCGCAAAACCCGCTCGTAGTCCGCCCGGTAGGCGGCAACAGAGGGGCGCAGGGATACCGCCAGATCATCAAGAAAACGGCGCCGCCCGGCGGGGTCCCCCTTCACCAATTGCAAATCCTCGGGTGAGAAAAGCACGGTGCGGGTGACGCCTAAGGCTTCACGGGCGCGGACGGGCGCCGCCCGGTTGATGCGTACCCGGTTGCTTTTGCCGGGGGCTAGTTCAAACTCAAGGACGGTCTGCTGGTTGCCGCGGACCGTGCGGGTGCGGATGTAGGCGCGGTCAGCGCCCACACGTACCAGCGGGGCGTCCTGACTAACCCGGTGAGAAGCCAGCTGCGCGGTGTAGTCGATGGCTTCAACGATATTGGTTTTGCCCACCCCGTTTGACCCGAGAAAGACGGTGACGCCGGGGGTGAGGGGGAGAGTCAGGAGCTGGTAGGTGCGGTAGTCCATCAACGAAAGGTGGTCGATGTACAGCGCGCCCTCCTTGAGATAGCGGTTTGACCTGCGGTTTTACTGGTTCTGCAGGCGGATAGGCATGAGCAGGTAGCGGTAGTTCTTCTCGTCCTCAGCCTGCCAGTCCTCCTGCTCAGAAAGCACAACGGGCTTACGGGGGTCGGTGAAGGAGAAGCGCACAAACTTGTTGGCTGCGAAGGTGTGCAGACCTTCGGAGAGGTAGCTGGGGTTGAAGGCTACGGTGATGTCGTCGCCGTGCAGGTGGGCCTGCAGCACCTCGGTTGCCTGGGCGTCCTCGCCGGTGCCGGCGTCCAGGGTGACCTGGCCCTGGCTGAAGGCCAGGCGGACGGGGGTGTTGCGCTCAGCGACCAGGGAGACACGGCGGACGGCTTCCATCAGGTCTGAGGTGCGGACGATAGCGTGCACCGGGGTGACCTCGGGGAAGAGGGAGCGAATCTTGGGGTACTCGCCATCGACCAGCAGGCTGGTGGTACGGCGGGAGTCAGATTCAAAGCCGATGAGCTCATGGGCATCTGACAGGGCGATGGACAGTTCCCCTGCACCACCCAGGGTCTTGGCGACCTCAGAAAGAGTCTTAGCCTTGACCAGCGCAGCGGTTGAGATAGAAGCGTCTGCGGGGTTCCAGGTCAGCTCGCGCATGGCCAGACGGTAGCGGTCGGTTGCGAGCAGGGTGATCTGGTCACCCTCGATTTCCATGCGTACACCGGTCAGAATCGGCAGGGTGTCGTCCTTCGACGCTGCTACCGACACCTGGGTAACAGCCTTGGCGAACTCAGAGCCCTCAACGGTACCTGATACCGCGGGGAGGGCAGGTAGCTCGGGGTAGTCAGCTACAGGCATGGACGACAGGTTGAAGTTAGAAGAACCGCAGGAGAGGTGAACCTTGCCCTCACGCAGTTCAAAGAGCACGTCAGACTTGGGCAGCGAACGGCAGATATCGGCAAGCAGACGGCCAGATACCAGGGCTTCGCCTTCTTCAGCGATATCGGCTGCGATGTTGAGTTTGGCTGAGGTCTCGTAGTCGAAGCTGGCGATAGACACTTCACCGGCTGCTGCCTTGATGAGCAGGCCAGAGAGTACCGGTACAGGCGGACGGGGGGAGAGGGAGCGGGCAGTCCAGCTGACGGCCTCGGCCAAAGTATCGCGTTCGACAGTAAATTTCACTGGAGCACCTTCCAAAGCTTTAAACATGAGAAGCCCTTAAACGGGCACAGTTCAGGTGTCCAGTCTACCGGACTACCGTGGCACTAAAGCTGTTTTTCTGTAATTACAAGCCGTGACCCTGAACCAAAGAGCCCTCACGAAAATCTGTAATTACAAGAGCCCAACCCCGCCCGGCAGCACGAGCACAGATTTTTTGTTATTTGACGTTTTTTCTTTAAGAATCGTAGTGTTAATAACCCTTGTGAAAACTGTGGAAAACCCCGTTTGAGCCCGGAATACCGGCAAAATGCTTGTGGGGGATCTGTGCAGAAAACCCAGCCCCACTGTGAATGAATAGTGGATGGATATTTATGCAGATAATGAACTGCACAGGCTTTGCATATTCATGCACTTAACATCCACAGTAAAACCCCTTAAGTCTCAAAGTTATCCACAGCCCTCTGACGAGGTGTTTTACACTTAGGAGGCGTCGCGGGAACCCTGCTTAATACGGTTGGTAAGCTCTGTGACCTGGTTAAAGATAGGTCGACGCTCCGCCATGAGGTTACGAATCTTGCGATCTGCGTACATCACGGTGGTATGGTCACGGTCGCCCAGCTCTTGGCCAATACGGGGCAGCGACATATCGGTAAGCTCTCGCAGCAGATACATGGCAATCTGACGAGCGTTCACCAGAGTCCGGCTACGGGACTTGGACCGCAGATCCTCAATCGTCACATCGAAGTACTCTGCCGTCGCCTGGAGCACCTGCGAGGCCGTAATCTCCTGGGCACCGTCGTCCAGCAACAGGTCCTTGAGCACCTGCTCCGCCAGCTGCATATCCACCGGCTGCCCCTGCAAAGAGGCAAAAGCGGTCACACGAATCAGTGCGCCCTCCAGCTCACGAATATTGGTGGAGATGTGCGAGGCAATGTACTCCATCACGTCATCGGGCACATCAAGACCCTCGTTCTGAGCCTTCTTACTCAGAATCGCGATACGGGTTTCGAGCTCCGGCGGCTGCACATCGGTAATCAGACCCCACTCAAAACGCGAGCGCATACGCTCAGCAAAACCGGTCAGCTGCTTGGGCGGCAGGTCAGAGGTAATGACCACCTGCTTCTGGTGATTATGCAGGGCGTTGAAAGTATGGAAGAACTCCTCCTGGGTGCTGTCTTTCCCAGCCAGGAACTGAATATCGTCGATCAGGAGCATATCGACATTGCGGTAAATCTGCTTGAAAGTAATGCCGTTGTTATCGCGAATAGAGTTGATGAAGTCGTTGGTGAACTCTTCAGAATTCACGTAGCGCACCCGCAAACCGGGGTAGAGGCTCTTAGCGTAGTGGCCGATGGCGTGCAGCAGGTGGGTCTTACCCAGACCCGAGCCGCCGTAGATAAAGAGGGGGTTGTAAGCAGACGCCGGGGTTTCGGACACCGCGAAGGCGGCCGCATGGGCGAACCTGTTGGACTGGCCAATCACAAAGCTATCGAAGGTGTACTTGGGGTTCAGACGCGCGGTGGAGTCCCAGGTCTTTGCCTCCCCTGTCTCCGCGGGGGCCTCGACCAGCTCGCCTGCCTCAACAGGCTCTTCAAGAGGCTCTACCTCGTGGTTGACCTGGGCAAACTCGGTAGCCACCGGTGCCTGCCCAAAGGCAGGAGCGGCGTCCGGACGCTGGTGGGCAGCGTCGTCGAAACCGGCACGGGAAGCCTGCTCCCGCTCAGCGGGCGCAGGGAAAGACGGAGCAACAGGACGTTCCGCTGCGGGCAGCGCCACCTTCTCAGGAGAATTCTCGAGGCTGGTATCAATAATGAAAGCCTCGGTCACCCCCTGGCCAAAGGTCGCGGTAATAGCCTCCTGCAGGGTCTCCTTCAGCTCGTGCTGAAAAATATCGCGGGTAAACTCGCTCGGCACCGCAATCAGCAGCACATTACCCATAAAAGCGTGAGGCTGAGCCAGGCCAATATGCGCACGGTGACGCTGAGCCACCGAAGTATCTGCCCGCAACAGGGTTACCAGGTGCATCCACTTCTTCTGAAGCTCCGGGTCCATATAATCGCCCACTGGCTCTCCTTTAATCTCAGGTCACGCAAAAAACTTACCCACAGCTTAGCCGCAGGGCCCACCGATTTATCACCATGTTATCCACAGGGTGGAAAACTTGTGATTTAACGAGGGGAGTACCTGTTTACAGTATGTGATTAAACCGCGCACCGCTAGCTCAAAACCGCAGTTTTTGTAACTTACAACTTTCCCCGGTGCGCCTGTGGATAACTCTCGCTAGGGCGAGCGCGCTCGCAAGCTATCCACAGGTGTGGGCAAACTCTCCCACCTACCTGTGATTAAAGACCTACCCCTAGCGGGCTTGACCTTATATCGCAACCTCTTCTAGAGTTGTTTAGTCAAAGTGTGCTAGGACTATGCCTATATCTAAGGCCTGATATCCGCCCCTTACGCGGCGGAGCTAACACACGAGCAAGAAGCGTCAACCTGTTCGAAGAACTGTTGAAAGGTTGGCCCCCGTACCAACCATTTTTGGAGTAACCAAATGAGCAAGCGGACTTTCCAGCCGAATAACCGCCGCCGCGCCAAGAAGCACGGCTTCCGTCTTCGCATGCGCACCCGTGCAGGCCGCGCCATCCTCGCGAACCGTCGTTCAAAGGGCCGCGCAAGCCTCTCAGCATAAGGCTTCACATCTCCTCGCCTCGGCCTAGCCCCTTGTGCAGGCCAGCGTGATCACGCAGCCCGCCGAGAGACGACCGAAAAGACAAAGGAGACTACGTGCTGGCACAACAGCACCGGATGCGAGCTTCGGCTCAATTCTCAGCAACTACACGTTCCGGCGCCCGCTCAGGGCGTCGGAACTTAGTTCTATATACAGCCAAAACAGGCGAAGAACCAACCATCATCGGTTTCATCGTCTCCAAGGCCGTCGGTAACGCCGTTACCCGCAATAAAACCAAGCGGCGCCTCCGTGAGATCATCGCCCCCTTCGTCGCCGAAAACCCCATCGGCTACCGGGTGGTTGTGCGCGCCCTGCCGCCGGCAGCGTCCGCCACCTACACCGACCTCGAAACAGACCTGACCAGCGCGCTGGCCACCACCCTTAAAAAACTCGGTGCCACCGCCCGAGAGGAGCTCTAACCCATGGGCACCTCCCACCAGCACCCCAGCGGGGCCCCCGCGGACGAAGACGTCCTACTCGATAAGGCCCCCCACGAATTCGTCGTGCCCACCACCATCGTTCAGGCAGCTATCACCCTGCCCCAGAACGTCCTCATCGCTTTCATCAAGGTCTACCGCGCCATCGTCTCGCCGCTCTACGGCAACGTCTGCCGGTACTATCCGAGCTGCTCAGCCTACGGGCTCGAAGCTCTCACCACCCACGGCGCCACACGCGGACTCTCACTGACCGTCCGCCGTCTACTGCGCTGCCACCCCTGGGCCACCGGAGGCCTCGACCCGGTTCCACCCGGACGGCGCACCTTCGCCCCCGGCAGCGAACCCAAAATAATACTTCTAAACCACCCGCACCAGCACCTGAACCACTAACAGGCACTGGCTGCAGTCCACCACAACCGGCTCACACACCCGAGCCAGGGAGAGAACTATGATCGACATCATTCTCTGGCCCTTCAAATGGATCGTCTCGGCGATTCTCTGGGCATTCCACGAACTCTTCACCGCCATCGGCATGGACCCCGCGTCCGGCGTCACCTGGGTGCTGGCCATCATCGGCCTGACCCTGGTCATGCGAACCCTCACCATCCCGCTCTTCATGAAGCAGATCAAGGCCATGCGCGGTATGCAGGAGCTACAGCCTGAACTGGCCAAGCTTCAGGCCAAGTACAAGGGCAAGACCGACCAGCTCTCCCGCCAGGCCATGGCCCAGGAGCAGATGGAACTCTACCGCAAGACCGGCTCCAACCCCCTGGCCTCCTGCATGCCCATCCTGGTGCAGATGCCCATCTTCTTCGGCCTCTTCCAGGTACTCAACGGCGTACCCACCGCAGCGGCTAACAACACCGGTATTCTGGTGCTCGACAACGCCAAGATTGAGCAGTTCAACGACGCCTACATCTTTGGCGCCCCCCTCTTCTCCACCATGATGCGCCCCGGCGACGGTAACCACACCGCCACCATCATCATCGCCGCCATCATGGTTGTGCTCATGAGCGCCACCCAGTTCTACATCACCAAGCAGCTCTCTGTGAAGAACATGTCGGACGCCGCCAAGCAGTCCTCCATATACCGCCAGCAGCAGGTCATGCTCTACGTGCTGCCCCTGGTCTTCGCTATCTCGGGTATCAACTTCCCCCTGGGCGTGCTCGTCTACTGGACCGTCTCCAACTTCTGGTCACTGGGCCAGCAGTACTGGGTTATCAAGAACAACCCCACCCCCGGTTCTCAGGCTGAGCGCGAGCTCAACGAGCGCCGCGCCGCCAAGGGCCTGCCTCCCGTTGGTAAGACCAAGGAGCAGCACGAAGCTGAGCTCGAAGCCCAGCGTGAGCGCGCTAACCGCGGCCAGCGTCAGCAGCCTATGAGCAAGAAGCGCCAAAAGCAGCAGAACAAGAAGAAATAGCGGCAGCTACAGGAGGAACCCATGACTGAAGCCTACGAAGAAACCGCCGCAGACGACGTCCTAGATATCGACTCCGAGCAGGGCTTTGAGGACGAAGGCGACATCGCCGCTGACTACCTCGAAGAACTCCTTGACATCGCAGACATCGACGGCGACATCGACATCGAGGTGCGCAACGGCCGCACCTACCTCTCGGTTGTAACCGAGGACGGCAATAACACCGAGCTCTCTGCCCTCGTGGGTGAGGACGGCGAAGTGCTGGACGCCCTGCAGGAGCTCGTGCGCCTCTCGGTGCTGGCTGCCACCGGTCAGCGCACCCGCCTGATTCTGGACATCGCTGAGCATCGTGCCGGCCGCCAGAAGGCTCTCGTGGACATGGCCGAAACCGCCATTGCCCGCGTCAAAGAAACCGGTGACGACGTGCACCTGGAGCCCCTGGGCTCCTACGAGCGCAAGCTGGTACACGACATCGTGGCAGCCCACGGCCTCCACTCCGAGTCCGAAGGCGCTGGCCCCGACCGCCATATCGTCATCATGCCGGCGGAGGACTAAACCGTGACTGAAGAAAACACCGCCCTGCCCGAGCTGGCAGGCCCCACCCTGGTGGCTGCCGACCAGATCTTCGGCGACCGCCTGCCTCTGGCTGAGCGCTACGTCGAGCACCTGGCTACCAGCGGTATCGAACGCGGCCTCATTGGCCCCCGCGAGGTACCCCGTCTCTGGGAGCGCCACGTACTCAACTGCGCCGTCGTTGAAGAATTCATCGAGGACGGTGCCCGTGTGGCCGACGTGGGCTCCGGTGCGGGCCTGCCCGGCCTCTGCCTGGCTATTGCCCGCCCCGACCTGCAGCTGACCCTCATTGAGCCCCTGGAGCGCCGAGTTATCTGGCTGACCGAGGTCGTGGACGATCTCGGGCTCGATAACGTCGATATTCTGCGCTCGCGCGCTGAGCAGGCCGTAGGTCAGGTTGATGCTGATTATGTGACCGCCCGTGCCGTCTCAGCCCTCGTTGGCCTGCTGGATATCACCCTGCCGATTCTGCGCGGTACTGGCCAGCTGCTAGCCCTCAAGGGGCGCAGCGCGGCAGACGAGATTACCAAGGCTCAGAAGAAGCTCAACAAGTACGGCGCTCGCGAGACCGAAATTTTGGTTGCCGGTGATTCCCTGCTCGAAGAGCCCACCACTGTAGTGCGAGTTAGCCTCTAACCTTTACCCGAGGACGGCACAGCCCGGCTCCCCTGACAAGGGGAGCCGGGCTTTTTTCTTAGGGGCCTAGCGGGGGTCCCTTCTGAAAATGAACTCAAAGTCTCGGGTACTGCCCACCTCGAAGTAGTAGTCACCCACCCGTTTAAAGCCGTAGCGGCTATAGAGGCGCTGAGCCCCATAGTTTTCAGACCAGACGCCCAGCCACAGGGTGCGCTGTGGCTTGTCCTTGAGAAGCCACTGGAGGGCCTTTTCAAGGAGCTGGGAGCCTAGACTCTGCCCCTGGTGCTCAGAACGCACGTAGAGCCGCCTAATCTCTCCATCAGTGCTTTTGAGCTCGGGGTGGGGGAGATGGGCGGAGGACGCTACTACGTAGCCGATGAGGTTGCCGCCCTGCTCCGCTACCCAGATGCCGTAGTCGGGGCTGGCGATATCACGCGCATATCCCGCTTCCGTGTAGGCCTCGGCCAGGTAGGTGGCTAGGTCTTCTGGTGGGTAGTAGGTAAAGGTTTCAGAGAAGGTTTCTGCTGAAAGGACGGCCAGGTTGGCGGCGTCTTCTGGACGGGCTGGTCGAATGATAGTCATGGTTTGTGATTATAGAACTGGCGGGATGTTTCACGTGAAACGTGGGGAAATATTTATTTAAACAACCTATAAATAGTGTTTACTATTTAGTGATTCAGACGGTCGGGCGTAAGCAGGTAACCTTAGATGAGCGAGACCATCACACCTACCGAGGGAGCACAGCCGGTGTCTACTATCTCCAATATTCCCGATTTTGGGTTACCACCTGAACCTCAGGACGCCTCCGCAAAGCCCGACCGCGGCTCACATGTTTCACGTGAAACACGTGAAAAGCTGGAGCGCACTGATGCCGCGGCCGCCCAGAATAACCCCATCAGCCAACAGGCCCGCTCTGCCAAGCAACAGTTTGAAGCGCTGGCAAGTGAGACTCTCAGCCGCCCCCATGAGACTCGTATCTTTACTATCTCCAACCAGAAGGGTGGGGTCGGTAAGACCTCAACCGCTGTCAATCTAGCTGCCGCTCTCGCCCTCAAGGGCATGAACGTGCTGGTCATTGACAATGACCCCCAGGGTAATGCCTCGACCGCATTGGGCATAGAACACGGGGTGGAGGTTCCCTCTACCTACGATGTACTGATTGACGACAAGCCCCTGGCAGATATTGTGCAGCCCTGCCCCGATATCGAAAACCTCTGGTGCGCTCCAGCCAATATCGATCTTGCGGGAGCCGAGATTGAGCTGGTTTCTATGGTGGCTCGAGAAACCCGTTTGAAGACCGCTGTCTCTGATTATGCTGCCGCGCGAGAAGCTGCCGGACTGCCGCGTCTGGACTATATCTTTATCGACTGCCCGCCCTCCCTGGGGCTGCTCACCATCAATGCCTTCTGCGCTGCCCGGGAGGTGCTCATTCCCATTCAGTGTGAGTACTATGCCCTGGAAGGTCTGAGCCAGCTGCTCAAAAATATTGGCATGATTCAAAAGCACCTCAACTCTGAGCTGCACATCAGCACTATCTTGCTTACCATGTACGACGGCCGCACCAACCTCTCATCTCAGGTGGCTGACGAAGTGCGTGAACACTTCCCTGAGCAGGTGCTTGAAACCGCTATCCCCCGCTCTGTGCGTATCTCTGAAGCTCCCAGCTACCAGCAAACTGTGATGAGCTATGACCCCGCATCACCCGGTGCTGTGGCCTACCTGAAGGCTGCTATGGAGATGGCAAAAAGAGTGTAAACACCTTCTTTGCGATGTTTTAGTAAATATCTAAAGAAAGGCAAGGCAGGGTCGGCAGCGAGCGTGAGCCTGCGTAGCCTTTCGAACAAGCTCAGTAAGAATGACGGCGCCTTGTGTTTGAACAGGGCGCCGTTGGTCTATGCGGGGGAGCTGACTCCACTAGACTTGGGTGAGGAAAACTTTTGAGTACGGAGGTCAACGTGGCAGAGAAGAAACGCGGTCTAGGTCGTGGCTTAGGAGCTCTCATTCCAGAGAGTGCTAAGCCCCCGGTGGAGCAGAAAAGCACCGAGTCGGTAGAGAGTGAACAGCTAGATTTGGGTCTAGGTGTAGAGGCTCCTGCCCCCGCCCAGAAGAGCGTTTCACGTGAAACATCAAAGAAGAAGCGGGCAGACATGGGAGCTGCCCTGCGCACCGCAACCGGTTCCCGGCGTCCTGTCGATTTCTTCTTTGGCGATGAGACTGCCGCCGCAGGCGATGGTTTGGTCCCTGTGCCCGGTGCTGATTTTGCTACCCTCAACGTCACCGATATTCACCCTAACCGTAAGCAGCCCCGTACCGACTTTGACGAGCACGATATGCAGGAGCTGGTGCATTCCATCAAGGAAATCGGCGTACTGCAGCCGATTGTCGTGCGCCCCAGCCGGGAAAAGGGTGCTGAAAAATATGAGCTCATCATGGGTGAGCGCCGCTGGCGCGCTACCCAGCGCGCGGGCCTAACCACCATTCCTGCAATTATTCGTGAGACCCAGGACGAAGACCTGCTGCGGGACGCCCTGCTGGAGAACCTCCACCGTTCACAGCTCAACCCCATAGAAGAAGCTGCCGCCTACCAGCAGCTTCTGGAAGAGTTTGGAACCACCCAGGAACAGTTGGCCCAGCGTATCGGTCGTTCTCGCCCGCAGATTTCAAATACTATCCGCCTGCTGAAACTGCCTGCCCTGGTGCAGCGCCGGGTTGCTGCCGGTACTATTTCTTCGGGGCACGCACGTGCTCTACTCGGGCTGAAAAAGGCCGCTGATAT
Source organism: Rothia nasimurium (assembly GCF_928381415.1). Lineage (GTDB taxonomy): Bacteria > Actinomycetota > Actinomycetes > Actinomycetales > Micrococcaceae > Rothia > Rothia nasimurium_H. Next base: position 33,659 of record NZ_CAKMSF010000001.1, on the reverse strand, counting down.
TGAGACTCTGGCTCAGAAGATTGTGAACGAGGGCCTGTCTGTGCGAGCTGTTGAAGAGCTCGTGTCAGCTGGTAGCTCTGCTACCCCTGAGCGTGCTCAGAAGGCCGCTAAAGTGCAGGACCACTCAGAACGTCTGGATTATCTGGCCGATGCTTTGGCCGACAAACTGGATACCAACGTCAAAATTAATCTGGGAGCTCGCAAGGGCAAGATGACCATCGAGTTCGCCTCGGTGGACGACCTCAATCGAATCCTTGATGTTATTGATCCTAAGCTCAAGAAAAAGTAGGGGAGCGGGCAGTCCACGCCGCTTTACTCCTCCTCGATAGCTGGGAGCGGCACCTGCGTGAAACGTAGGTGCCGCTTCTTTATGTTTCACGTGAAACGGGGCGCATGAGGGGGTTTCCACAACGAAAATCAGGGTTTTTAGGGCTGGTAGAGAGGTGAAAAGCGCTGTGAGGCTCTGTGCGGGCTTTAAAAGACGTGAGGCTTACTTGGATATGGGGAGGGGAGAGTTAGGCCGGGAGAGGGGCTTCTGGGGCTTCAATTTTTTGCAGCTAGAGCGCAAACCGTATGAATTCATTGTTGCGTTGCATGCAGCAGATCTTTGCCCGGCCCCTGCTGACAGGGGGGGGCTTATCTTCTGATTCCCAGTACATTGTCCATGAGGATGTGAAATGTGGGCGTAGAGAGGTGGTGATGTGAATACCGCATGTTTTACACTGGGTGTATCACAAGGAGGTGGTGATTGTGAATTTTTTCTATGAATTTATTTCCTGGTTTGGTGTTTTTATTATTTATGGTTTGATGTTTCTCGCCTTTGTTGCCGTTGTGCGCCGTGTGGTTATTAAAGAAAAACCTAAAGTGGGAAATTCTAAAAATAAATCTGTCGCTAGTAAGGGTGATATATCTTCTGATAATAAATCGACGTTGGGTGATGCTTTAGCCCAGCCCATGGAATTATACGGTTCTTCTTTTGCTCCCAGCCGATCTGCTGGATATGAAGCATCCCAGAAAAGCGGACGCGAGAGCTCATCGATCCATGATCCCGGCAAAGACCCTCTAGAGTTATAAAAACAACCTTGATGAATTAAGTTTATTTAAATTGAAAGGTTATTCCTCCGTTTCACGTGAAACAGAACCTGGTTGGTACATTCAGCCATCGCTACTTTTAACTGAAAATAGAGATTGGAATATGTCGAATAAATTATTTTTTGCAGCTCTTCTTATATGGGTATGTGTTGTAGGTGCTGAATTGTTTATTTTCTCGCAAACGTTTACCTCATGCCCAACTAATCTTGATTCCATTTATGGTGAAGCGGGTTTTTCATTTATTCCTTTAGGGTACACCTGCACATGGGAGAATCTCCCTGAGGGTGCGGTAGTAAAAAGTTATCCATCTCTATCAACCCTGCTGGCACCGCTGGTGCTTTTATTGTGGGGATTTAGTCTTCTTGGAAAGAAAATAAAATAAGATTCTTGTGAAACGAATGGAGTGATATTTCAAAATATGTGTTGCGTGCATGCACCGTCTGTTGCATGTATGCAACAGATATTTTAGGGTGGGGCATGTGGATATATCTGAACTCATTAGTGAAGCAGCCAAACAGCCTACCCAAACAGCTCGAAAAGCCGGTATAGCTCGCTCAACCTTGCTCCGCATAACCCAAGAAAAAACGGAGCCCACACCCGCGACCTTGCGTGAAATAGCACTAGCTCATGGGTATGATCTCAGCTGCTCCATCAGGCCAGCCTCAGACCCCTGGGCTGTTACTGCAGCTCGTTATCTTCTCGACCCTACCCTGCCAGAAAACCTGCCTCAAACTCGTCCTGAAGTAGCCCAATGGTTAACTCGCTATGAGCGGTGGGAAATTATCCCCACCACCCCAGAAGCTCCCCTCGACCCTGAAAAAATTGCTGAAAAAATCGCTCCTTACGGAAACCTGGCCCAGCGGCAGGGAGTGCGTTTCTATGCGCCAGCTCCTTCGATGTCACCAGCCGAACTTGCCTTGCGTGTAGCTTCAGCAGGAGATCAAAGCAAAGCCTCCTGGGCTCTTTCTGGTGCCCCCCTTGCCTCGCACCTTTTGGGGAAGCAAGCTGTTTTGGCTCCCATTGTTCTCTGGGTAGCAGAAAACCTTGAGCTAGTAGCTCAGAACCTTTCTCTGAACCTGGCCGAAGTCACAAATTTTCAACCTGCAGGAATTGTTCTAGCGCAGGCTGAAACCTATGAGCTCGAAGGAGCCACTCATGAAGGAGGCATAAACCTAGTTTCCCCCGTCCAAGGCATACTTGACCTGCACTCTCTTAGCTTTGGAGCATTAGCCCGCCAGATAACAAGCCAGTGGGGTGAAAACTAACCATGAGTCTCCCTCCTCGCCGCATACATTGGGGCAACGGTAACCCTTCGGGCAGCTCTTTACAGCCGTCCCAACCTGAAGAATTTATAGCTCCCCAAGATGAGCGGCACACAACAGGACGCATTTTTTGGAACGGCCCTATAGATACTTCCTCTATCTTGCCTAGTGAGCCTGGGCGAGCTGTGGCACGTTTTAAACACAATTTGAACGAGCTGATTTGGAATACTGCAGCCTTAGAAGGAAATGCTTTCACTCTGCCAGAAGTCATTACCCTGCTCGATGGAGTAACGGTGGGCGGGAAAAGCATTGAAGATGAGGAGCAAATTTTTGCCTTGAGTGAGGGCTACAACTTCGTTGCAGAGCATGTTGAGTCCGGAACATTTGAACTAACCAGGGAGTTCTCCAATCAGGTTCATGCCCTTGTTGCCCGGCATGAAGCTATCGAGAGCGGGCTTTTTCGAGGTCAGGGAATTGTGACCGGCGGAGGAAGTGTGCGCCTCTCTCAAGGTGGCGTCATTGACGGCGATGATCACGGTGAGAAGGGGGAAAAACTTCTATCAGACTACGCAAACCTCCTGGCTGCCTTGAGCCAGATAGAAGACCCTCGGGAGCGGTCCCTTGCCTACTTTTGCTCCGCAGTGCGATCTCAGTTCTATTTTGATGGAAACAAACGTACCGCCCGATTGATGATGGCAGGAGAGCTAATGTCGCACGGCTTTGACGCCATCAATATTCCCTTTGCTCGACGGCTAGAATTCAACCAGGCGCTTGACACCCTCTTCACTCGCGATAATGCAACACAGCTCATGCGTTTTCTCGTATCCTGCGCGCTTCGCCCCTAGTTATCAGGCGGTCAATCTGCTGAGTTTCACGTGAAACACTCCGACCCTCTTCTGATGTCTCTGGCAGTCATCTGTGGCCACAAACAAGCCCCTCAGCGGGAAGCTGAGGGGCTTGTCAGGGGTGTCTAGAGAAGCAGCAGGGCCTACTTGAGGAACTCCGCAAACTCCTGCTCCAGGGCAGCCTTGGGCTTAGCGCCGACGGTCTGCTTGGCAACCTCGCCGTCCTTGAAGACGTAGATGGCGGGAATAGAAGTGATGCCGTACTTCATTGCGGTGGCGGGGTTGTTCTCAACGTCGAGCTTGAGCACCTTGACCTTGTCGCCGTACTCTTCACCGAGCTGGTCGATGATGGGGCCGACCATGCGGCAGGGGCCGCACCATTCAGCCCAGAAATCGACGATGACGGGCTTGTCTGACTTCAGAACCTCGTCAGCAAAAGTAGCGTCAGTAACCTGCTGTGCCATGATAAATAACCTTTCGTAGAGGGGCTAGGGGAGGCTTAGAGGGCCTCAAGATAGTGCTGGGCATCCAGGGCGGCAACGCAGCCTGAACCGGCTGCGGTGATGGCCTGGCGGTAGGTGGGGTCGATGACGTCGCCTGCGGCAAAGACGCCGGGAATAGAGGTGCGTGAAGAGCGGCCCTCTACGGCGATGGTGCCGGCGTCGGTCAGCTCCAGCTGGCCCTGCACCAGGGAAGTGCGGGGGTCCGAACCGATAGCAACGAAGACACCCTCAACATCCAGGGTGGTTTCCTCACCGGTCTTTACGTTCGACAGGGTCAGGCCAGAAACCTTCTCGTCGCCGTCAATGGTCTTGACAACCGAATCCCAGATAACCTCAATCTTCTCGTGGGCCAGGGCGCGCTGGGCCATGATTTCCGAGGCACGGAAGGAATCGCGGCGGTGGACCAGGTAGACCTTAGACGCAAAAGCGGTCAGGAACAGGGCTTCTTCGAGGGCGGAGTCGCCACCGCCGATAACAGCCAGGGCCTTCTCCTTGAAGAAGAAACCGTCGCAGGTAGCGCACCAGGAGACGCCATGGCCGGAGAGACGGGATTCGCCGTCCACACCCAGCTTGCGGTACTCAGAACCGGTAGAAATAATGACGGTCTTCGCCAGGTGAACTGACCCGTCGGTCAGAATAACCTTCTTAACGTCACCCTCGAGCTCAACCTCGGCGACGTCCTCATAGCGAATATCTGCGCCGAAACGCTCTGCCTGGGCGCCGATGTTGGTCATCAGCTCGGGGCCCTGAATACCGTTGATGAAGCCGGGGAAGTTCTCAACCTCGGTGGTGGTCATCAGGTCGCCACCGGGAGAGATCGATGAGGCAAAGAGGACGGGCTTGAGATTGGCCCGTGCGGTGTAAATAGCGGCGGTGTAGCCCGAGGGGCCTGAGCCCACGATGATGACGTTGTGGACGGGCTGGTCGCCGCTCTCGGCGGTGGCGTCGGGGGCAGTGGTAGTGGCCGCTCCTGCCAGGTTGAGGCCGGCAGCAGCGCCGCCGAAGAGGCCTCCGAGTGCGTTGTCGGTCATTGTTCTCCTTGGTGTTGGTAGTGCGCTATAGAAAGGAACGGCGGGTGGGTGGGGTTTATTCCCAACCCACCCGCCGGCGGTGTAGCTTGTGTATTACTTGACGGAAATTTCTGCCAGTCGCAGGCCGTAGACGTAGCCCGGTACGATGGGCTGACTCAGCTGCGGGGCGCTGGTGAACTGAACGATGATGTATTCGGTCTTGCCGTCCTGGGCGTCCTTGTCGAGCTGGACGGTGGTCTCACCGGTGGCTGCAAAGCTACCGGAGCCGATTTCGGTGGCCCCGTCGATGGAGGCTGAGCCGTTGGCGTAGATGGTGAATGCGCCGCCTACACCTGACACCTGGTTGATGGTGATGCTGTTGACGGTGGTTGCCTCATCGAGCTTGGCTGAGAGATAGAAGGAATCGGTCAGCCCACCGAAGTTCGCTGAGCCAAAGGCCAGGGAGAGCCAGGTGGTGGAGGCATTGCCGTCGGTCAGGTTGCCCAGCAGGGAGTCACTTTCTGCCATGAGGGTGGGGGCGGACGGCACCGTGCGGGTGAAGGTGCCCTCAATCTTGGGGGTGGGCAGGGAGGTTTCGCTGGGGGTTGCCGAGGCGGACGCGCTCGCTGAGGCGCTTGCCGAGGCGCTGGCTGACGCGGTGGCTACGGCGGTGCCGTTGGCGTCGAGTACCTGCTTTGAGGCGTCAGAATCGACCATGCCGCCGAGGCTGGCAAAGACGGCTCCGGCGCCGATAACGAGCAACAGGACGGCCGCGATACCAACGACCCACATGCCACCGTTGCGTTCGGTGGGTTCATCGCCCTCGTAGTAGCCCTCTTCTTCGGCATCGTATTCTTCGAACTCGTCGGCGGGCTCTTCCTCTGCGGTGGAGAGGTTGCGGGTGGCAGAGATGGAGGTTGCACCCGCTACCGCTGCGGCACCTGCTGCCGCGCCGGCGTCCTGGCCCTGGCCAGCGGGCTTTTCTTTAGCCACCACGTAGGTATTGGGGGCGGTCATGGAACCGGTATCACCAAAGATTTCCTCACCGAATTCTTCAGCGGAGTTGCTGCCGCCCTCGGTCAGGAGCACGTCAAGTAGGGTGTCGGGGCGGGAATGGGAGGTAATCAGGTAGGTGCGCTCGCTGTGGTTGCCCAGGTCGAGCACCTGCACAGCGGAACGGGAAAGCGCGCTGGAGTTGCGGGCGTTGGTGACCAGCAGACGGTTGTGGTCGGGGGCAGCTACAAGGATGGAGACCTTGCGGCCGAGTACCGTATCAAGGCCGTCGAGCACGGCGTCGCCGCTGGCTGTGTCGAGCAGGTGCGCGGTGACTTTGTAGCGATCTCCCAGCAGGGTGTTGAGGGGAATCTGCTGTGTCAAGTGGGGCCTCCCGTTGCGAATGGGTGAGTGATTGGTTAGGTTACTGAGTTTACCCTCTGTGGCGGGCAGCGGGGCGGCGCATACCGATTTTCGCCATAATCGGGTTCATGAGGGTGTCGAGTTCGCGCACGCGGAAGAGCATGAGCATGGCGTAGTAGGCAATGGCCATGACGATGCCGCCTGTAAGGACGGTGATGAAGGCGCTCCCTCGTGAGGCCCATGCGAAGCCGTCGAAGGTGTAGCCGCCCAGCAGGTAGAGGGCGGCGGCACCGGCTAGACCTGCGCCGATAGAGGCGAAGGAGACGCGGGCGTGGGTTGAGACGAGTTCGCGCACCCCGTAGTCGCCGAGACGGCGGGCAAGGACGCGGTGGCTCAGGTAGACCGCCAGGACGTTCTGCAGGGCGTAGGTGAGGGCTAGGCCGTAGATGATGTGCTGGGGTGCTAGGCGGGAGGCGATGAAGCCCATGGCCACGATAACCACAGCCGAGAAGAGCTGGATGTAGAAGGGGGTTTTGGCGTCTTCTTGGGAGTAGAAGACGCGGCCCATCATAAAGGCGATGGTGAGGAAGGGCCCGCCCAGAGCGATGACGGCGATGGTTTGGCCGATGACCGCGCCCGCTTGCTGGGAGCCGCCGCCGAAGATCATGCCGATGGGGCCTGCGAAGACAATGAGGGCTACGGCGCAGAAGATGGTGGCGATGGAGGCGGTGCGTAGGCCGGACGAGAGTGCGGCGGCTACCGAGGTTTTGTCGTCGTCTTGGGAGGCGGCTGACATGCGGTTGAAGAGTACCGTGGCGATGGAGAGGCCGATGACGCCGTGGGGCAGGGAGTAGAGCATGGATGAGTAGTTCAGGGCCTGCACACCGGGAATTTGCACGCCCATGGCGAGGAAGTCCTCGCGGGCGCCGATTACACCGGCTGCGACCTTGGTGAGGTACATGAAAGCCAGGTTAGAGATTGCACCGGTAGCTAGCGTCCATCCTGCTAGGTTTGCTGCTGTGCCCAGGCCGATGCCGCGCCAGCCAAACTTGGGGCGCAGCTTCAGACCCACCTTGCGCAGGGGGATAAAGAGGATCAGGGCCTGTAGTGCCACACCCAGCGTTGCTGAACCGGCAAGCACCAGGGTCTGGGCGGACGTCCAGCTCTCCAGGTTGTGGAAGGGTGGGTTGGTGGTGACGTCCTGGGGGCCAAAGGCCATGATGAAAATGACCAGGGCGGCGATAGCCACCACGTTGTTGAGGACGGGGGCCCACATGTACCAGCCGAAGGCCCCTCGGGCGTTCAGCACCTGGCCCAGCACCGTGTAGAGGCCGTAGAAGAAAATCTGGGGCAGGCACCAGAGCGCAAAAATCCAGCCGAAGTGTTGCTGCTCGGGCGTCCACTTACTACCCATGACCGCAATGATGGGCCACGAGAAGAGCAGGACCACAGCAGTCACCGCGGCGATACCGCTGACCGCCAGCGTCACCAGGCGCGAGACGTAGTCGGAGCCGCCGTCATCGTGTTTGGCAGCCTTAATGATTTGAGGCACCAGGACGGCGTTAAAAATACCGCCAGCTACCAGCACATAAATCAGGTTGGGCAGGGTGTTAGCGGTTTCAAAAATATCGCCCACGGTAGTGGTGGCACCGAGAGCAACAGTAATCAGGAAGGTTTTGACGAAGCCCAGAACCCTCGAAACGAGCGTACCAGCGGCCATAATTGCGCTGGATAAAGCACCGGAACGTGCCACGGGAATCCTTATCTACTCAGTCAGCTAGGAGAGCTGGTGAATGATGTACTCACGGGCAATCTCAGCGATGCGCCGCTCATTGGGGAAGGAGAGTTTACGCCCCAAATCATCAATATTGACCCAGGCGACGTCAACCGCCTCGTGGTCAGGGTCGTTCTCGGTGGTGAGCTCGCCACCGGTTGCGGAGAACAAGAAGTGGTGAACCGTCTTATGCACTCGGTGCCCCGAAACGTTGAACCAGTAGTCGATGGACCCCAGCGAAGTAATCACGTCGCCAGAAATACCGGTTTCTTCTTCAATTTCACGGGCAGCCGCTGCCGCCTTGGACTCGTCCCCCTCGGGGTGGCCCTTGGGTAGGCACCATTCCAGACGCCCGCCGCGGTTGATGCGGGCGATGATAGCAACGGGCAGGTTGCGGTCGTCAAAGTTGACGATGACGCCGCCTGCAGAGACCTCCTCAACCGTGGGCATGGCAGCAACGGGCGTGAAAGCCCGCCTCTTCGGTGCCCGGGGAATAGGAAAAGTCATGTCTCTACCTTAACCGATATATCGGGGCTATGTTTTAAAAGTTGAGGGTGTAAGTGGTAACTTGTGCGGTTTGCTGGCACGATTGAAGGGTTATGGCGCATGTTTTTGATACCTCCCTCATCCACCCGGTAGCACTTGAAGCGGGCGAGCTCTTTGCCCGCGCGGGCTTTGAATTAGCCCTGGTGGGCGGGCCCGTCCGCGACCTGTTTTTGGGGGAAACCTCGGTAGATTTGGACTTCACTACCAACGCCACTCCCGATCAAACCCTGGCGGTGGTGGACGGCTGGGCCGACGCTACCTGGGAGATCGGCAAGGAGTACGGCACCATCGGCATCCGCAAGGGCAATGAGATGGTTGAAATCACCACCTACCGTGCTGAAAAGTACGACCCTGATTCCCGCAAGCCGGTGGTCGCTTTCGGTACAGATTTGAAGGAAGACCTCTTCCGCCGCGACTTCACCATCAACTCTATGGCTCTGCGCCTGCCCTCCCTCGGACTGGTTGACCCCTTTGGGGGCCAGGAGGATCTGCGGAAGGGCATTATCCGCACCCCCGGCACTCCGCAGGCGTCCTTCTCGGACGACCCGCTGCGCATGATGCGCGCTGCCCGCTTCGCCTCCCGCCTGGATATTGATCTGGCCCCCGAGGTCTTTGAGGCCATGGTCGATATGGCTGACCGTATTCAGATTATTTCGGCTGAGCGCGTGCGCGATGAGCTGGTTAAGCTCATTTGTGGTCTTGCTCCCCGCCGCGGTGTTGACCTGCTCGTGGAGTCGGGGCTGGCGTCCTTTGTTCTGCCCGAAATCCCGGCGCTCAAGCTGGAGGTCGATGAGCACCACCGCCACAAGGACGTCTACCAGCACTCCCTGACCGTCATGGAGCAGGCTGCTGCCCTCGAAACCGACGCGGACGGCGCCGTTCCCGGCCCCGACTTCATCCTGCGCTTTGCCGCCCTCATGCACGATATTGGCAAGCCCGCCACCCGCAAGTTCGAGAGCAACGGGGCTGTGAGCTTCCTGCACCACGACGTGGTGGGAGCCAAGCTCACCAAGAAGCGCATGCGCGAGTTACGCTTCGATAACGACACCATCAAGGCTGTCGCCCGACTGGTAGAGCTTCACATGCGCTTTTACGGCTACGGGGACGCTGGTTGGTCAGACTCGGCGGTACGCCGCTACGTGCGTGATGCCGGGGACCTGCTGGAACGCCTGCACCGGCTGACCCGGGCGGACGTCACCACCCGCAACAAGCGCAAGGCCAACCGCATCGCGTCCGCCTACGACGACCTGGAGCGCCGCATCGCAGAACTGGCCGAGCAGGAGGAACTGGACGCTATCCGCCCCGACCTGGACGGCGAAGAAATCATGGCCATTCTGGGTATCAAACCCGGCCCCCAGGTGGGCCAGGCCTACAAGTTCCTGCTCAACCTGCGCCTGGACGAAGGCGCCCTGGGCAAGGAAGAAGCAACGGCCCGCCTGCTGGAGTGGAGCAAAAAGTAAGGCCAGAAACTTGGATATAAGCATATAGCCTTATATATGGATATGTAAGGCTATATGCTTATCTTATGTTTGTTCTGACTGTTGATCAGGTGGGCTCATCCGGTGATAAGGATCGAATCCCCGACCTCTTTACCCTTGTCGAAGGGCTAGAGAGCGGTGGCGCCCCAGTCCGTCCGTTCCAGCGCACCGCAGGTGACGAAGCCCAAGCGGTGTTCGACGACCCAGCTGCTGCGCTTGTAACCGCTCTTGCCCTGGTGCGTACCGGTCACTGGTACGTGGGCATAGGGGAGGGCTCGGTAAATGTCCCGCTACCTGCGGAAACTCGGGCAGGGGCCGGGCCTGCCTTTGAGTACGCCCGCAGAGCGGTTGAGCGGGCTAAAAAAACAAAAGGACGCTGCTGCTTCGCTGGGTCTGTAGCGGTAGCTCAGCTGGTTGATAGAGCCCTGAGTCTGCTCGCCCGTCTTGAAATAGACCGGCAAGAAACCCGCCAGCAGGCAGGAGAAATGGCTCGTCAGGGGTTGTCTCAGAAGCAGATAGCTGAAAAACTTGGGATAAGTCAGTCTGCCGTGAGCCAGCGGCTCAGTGAGGGCTACTGGTCTGAAACACGAGCCCTGATAGACGAACTGGTAGAGATCCTGCGGTAGTCCATGCATCTGCTCCATTCCTAAGGTGCATGAAGAACTCACCCTGCAGACTGATGTTTTCTTCAGCCTGACCCCCTAGTGTTAAAAGTGATACCGTCACGCACAACAAGGGGAGACCCATGCTCGAGGTCAGAAACCTCACCAAAACCTACGGCCCTAAAACGGCCGTCAACGACATCAGCTTCACCGTGCCCAACGGCCGAGTCACCGGCTTTCTCGGCCCCAACGGCGCCGGCAAATCCACCACCATGCGCATGCTGGTAGGGCTAGAAAAGCCCTCCAAGGGCAGCGCCCTGGTCGACGGCCAGCCTTACCGCTCCCTCAAAAGCCCGCTCACCTCTGTCGGCGCCCTCCTCGATGCCAAGGCCATGCACCCCGGTCGTAACGGGGCAGCCCACCTGCGCTCGCTGGCGCTAACGCACGGCATCCCGAAATCCCGTGTCGACGAGGTTATTGAGATGACCGGCCTGGCCGCTGTCTCAAAGAAGAAGGTCAAGGGCTTCTCCCTGGGTATGGGCCAGCGCATGGGTATCGCCGCCGCCCTGCTGGGTGACCCCCAGAACGTCATCCTCGATGAACCCGTCAACGGCCTCGACCCCGAAGGCGTCATCTGGGTGCGTAACCTTGCCCGCCACCTGGCTTCTGAAGGCCGGGCCGTGCTGATTTCTTCCCACTTGATGAGTGAGATGTCCCAGACTGCCGACGACCTCATCGTGATTGGCCGCGGCCGCCTGCTGGCCAACTGCTCCATGGAAGACTTCCTGAAGATTGGTGACGAAAATAAGGTTCTTGTGCGCACCGACGCCCGCGACACCTTCGCTACCGCCCTGAATGAAGCCGGCCACACCTTCACCGCCCTCGAAACGGACGGCCTGATGGTGGAGCAGGCGGACGCCCGCGACCTGGCCCGCCTGGCCCAGGGGGCTGGCGTGCTGCTGCACGAGCTCACCCCGCAGAAGTCCACCCTGGAGCAGGTCTACATGAATATGACCCGCGACGATGTGGAATACACCTCGGCTAGCTTCGCTACCTCTCAGCCCGACGGCGGGGCGGACGCACCCGGCAGCTCCCAGCCCCCGGCGGGATCCTCCGTCCCGGCAACCCCCTGGTCCTCAACCTCAGCACAGGAGAACTAACCATGACCACCGCATCTGTTTCTCCCGCGTCCGCGCAGGTAAACCACTCCCGTTTTGCCGACCGCAAGCTGACCTTCTGGGGCGTGCTGCGCTCTGAGGTGCTGAAGTTCCGCACCCTCACCACCAACTGGGTGATGACCCTAATTCTGGCTGTGGTGATGGTGGGTATGGCCCCGCTGTACTCCCTCATGCTGAACTCCATGGCAGAGAACGCTGAGATGATGGCTCAGGCCTCTGAGGGCATGGCTCAAACCAACGCCGGCATCGAATCTATAACCAATATGGCATATGCCCTGGGTGCTTCGGGCGTTGATTTAGCTAATATGCTCATTGCTGCTGTTGCGGCTGTATTTATCGGCGCTGAATATGCCACTCGGTCTATACATACTAGTCTGACTGTTGTTCCTCGCCGCTCATCGCTCTACATTGCCAAGCTACTGGTTCTGAGCGTCTACGGCTTCGTTCTGGGCTTTGTGCTGGCTGCTCTGGCTTATGCTGCTGGCTACCCCGTGCTTGATTCAGCTATCCGAGACACTCTGGAATTCACCGACGGGCTGGTGCTCAACTGGGTCGCAGTGGGCATTTACTTCATGTTCATGACCTGGATGGGCTACGGCTTCGGCGCCCTCTTCCGCAATAACGCCGGCGGTATCGTCATGGTGGTCTTCCTACTCTTTGTACTGCCCATCATTGCCGCTATCTTCATGGGCCAGTTCGAGTGGGTGGCGGACGCCTACAACTACCTGCCCTCGGGCCTGGGCCGCGTCATTCTCACCTACGACCTGAGCTCAGACGCCGACATCAGCTACCTGGAAGGCGGCGCCTGGTTTGCCCTCTGGGCCGCCGTGCCCGCCCTGCTGGGCTACCTGCGGTTTACTCTCACCGATACCCGCGGCTAAAACTAGCTAGTTCTTGACTGGCATGGGTGGTGACTTCTCCTCAAGGGGAAAGAAGTCACCACCCTTATTGTTTGGCTTTACAATAGAGTCATGGTTGAGCGCAAGAAAAAGGACGGCGAACAGTGGCTGGCCCGTGCCGTCTCCCACGCCCGCCCCGAGGCTGTGCGCGACACCTTCACCACCTCTTTTCAGCGAGTAAGCCGAATTCCCAGCCAGGTTGGGGAGTTCTCCGGGCGCGCCGCCGGCGTCCTTACCCGCAAGGACGCCCGCACCGTCCGCGTCCGCCTCATCCTCACCACCGTCTTCGTCACCCTACTCGCTGTGCTAGTAGCTGCAGTAGGCAACTACCTCTCCCTCACCCACACCCCCGAAGATAGCGTCGACCGCTACATGAGCGCCCTCGAACGCGGCGACTACATCGCCGGCATCGACCGCGGTGCCTACAGCGACTTCACCTACACCTACCTCACCAACTCCATCTACCGCGCCGCCCAGGGGCGCGTAGAAAACTACACCATCACCGGCACCAGCAAGGACGCCACCGGGCAGGTCACAGCCAGCGTCCTCGCCACCGTCGCGGGGCAAGACCACCAGCTCACTCTGCCACTCACCCAGATACCCCGCACCGGGCCCTTCAACGACAGCTGGCAGCTTGCCACCCCCGCCCAGTCCTACCTCACCCTCACCGCGCCGGTAGCGCTCGCCGGGGTGCAGGTCAACGGCCACCCCCTCGACCTTCCCGTTACGCGCCGTACAGAAACAGAAGCCGGGTACCAGTGGGTAATCCCAACCCTGCCTGGCACCTACGATTTCACCCTGCCCAGCAGCTCCTACTACACCCTCAGGCATGCCGACCATACCGTTACCGCTCCTCTACCGGGCGACGGAACAAGTGCTCAGGAGCTCACCCTCGACGTGCGCCCATCCCCGCGCATGTGGAATGAAACCAACAACCTCATCACCTCCTGGCTAGAGCGTTGCGAAAGCGCTCGACGGTTGGACGCTCCTGGCTGCCCCGCCTCGATTCTCCACGGGGAGGACTCCACAGCTACTATCAGCGATGTCTCCTGGGAACTCACCGACCGCCCCGCCTTCTACCTGGTGCCAGACCGCACTGACCCCCGCGTCTGGAGGGCCTCACGCTACCGCCAGGCGACCTTCGAGGTTACCTACCTCGCTGACGGTAAAGCCCAACGAGAAATCATCCCCTTTTACATCAATGCTGAGGTAGTCTCAGATGGAGCCCAAGCAAGTATTAGCGTGGGCCTTGGTGGCAGTGAAGAAAGCGAAGCCCAGCTACGCCAAGCCATCGTGGAGGAAGAAGCCTCCAAATCCACCCTCCAAAAATTTGTGGCCTCACTCTAGGCCCACCCTCTAAAGGCAGGAGACCATGCCCGAACAGCCCCAGCACTACCAGCCCACCTACATCAACAACCCCGGCCGCGCCCGCTCCTTTGCCCAGGGTCAGCCGGTCTACATCGTGCAGGCCAAGTCCACCCTGGTGGCCTACCTGCTTTTCTTCTTCCTCTGGTGGCTCGGGGCCCACAAGTTCTACCTGCGCCAGCCCATCATGGGCATCTTCTACATCGTAGGTAACCTCATTGCGGGCGGTATCACCGCGGCAGTGCCCTTCATCGGCTGGATCTTCTACATTCCCCTGGTCATCGTCATGATCTGGGACCTCTTCACCATCCCCGTACGCGTGGGCTACCTCAACGCTCTGGCTAACCGCCGCATCTACTAATGGTGCTGTGAACAACACCGCTTTAACCGCGCCACCCCTGCCCAAACCGGGCGTCCTACGGTAAAGTTGGTCAAGTCTGTGCTGGCGCTCGGCCAACACCTGAGACCGGCCAGACCGTACGTAATCTCCTGCTATGGAAATCCCATAGCCGCTTAGCCCAAAGGAGGGGTTTAATCATGCGTGCATACGAACTGATGGTTATCCTCAACCCCGAGGTGGAGGACAAGGCTGTAGAGCCCACCCTCACCAAGTTCCTCGAAGTTGTCACCAAGGACAACGGCACCGTTGACAACATGGACATCTGGGGCCGCCGTAAGCTCGCTTACGAGATCCAGAAGAAGTCCGAAGGCATCTACGCCGTCGTTAACTTCACCTCAACCCCCGAGACTGCAGCTGAACTGGACCGCGTTCTGAACCTGAACGAATCCGTCATGCGCACCAAGATCATCCGCCCGGAAGATCAGCAGATCTCCTCCAAGTAAATGTTTGAGACGGGGCCCTGTTCACTAAAATGTCAGACCCCCGTGCAAAACTTCAAATACTTACTCTTATTACGACTGGAGGCATCACATGGCTGGCGATACCGTCATTACCGTCATCGGTAACCTGACCGGCGATCCTGAGCTTCGCTTCACCCCCAACGGTGCGGCGGTAGCTAACTTCACGATCGCTTCGACTCCCCGCAACTTCGACCGCGCATCGGGCGAATGGAAAGAAGGCGAGACCCTCTTCCTGCGCGCCAGCGTCTGGCGTGAAGCTGCCGAGAACGTCGCCGAGACCCTGAAGAAGGGCATGCGCGTCATCGCGCAGGGCCGTCTGAAGTCTCGCTCGTATGAAACCAAAGAAGGCGAACGCCGCACCAGCATGGAGCTAGAGATCGAAGAAATCGGTCCCTCACTCCGCTTCGCCTCCGCTAACGTATCCCGCAACCAGCGCTCAGGTGGCAACTTCGGTGGCGACCAGGGCTTCGGCGGCGGCTACGGCAACCAGCAGGGCAACGGCTTCAACGCCGGTGGCCAGGGTGGTTACGGCGGCGGCGCAGGCTACGGCAACCAGGGCGGCTTCGGTGGCAACACCGGCGGCGCACAGCAGGGCAACTTCAACGCTGCCCCTGCCGCACCCGCAGCAGCCCCCCAAGCCGCACCTGCCCAGCAGGCACCCGCTGCTGACCCCTGGGGCCAGCAGTCCGGTGGCAACTACGACTGGGGATCCGGCGCAGACGACGAACCCCCCTTCTAAACCCCGGGCAGGCACCGCCTGCACGGCAGAAGGGAATGGGCGCCCGGCGTCCTTCTTTGAACCAAGACAAAATATTCATCCATCCCGCGGTTTATCCCGCGGGCTCCCACCAGAAAAAGGAGCACCACGATGGCTAAGGCTGAAATCCGCAAGCCCAAACCCAAGCAGAACCCCCTGAAGGCTGCTGACGTCACCGTAATCGACTACAAGGACGTCGCACTTCTGCGTAAGTTCATCTCCGACCGCGGCAAGATCCGTGCACGTCGCGTCACCGGCGTGACCGTTCAGGAACAGCGCAAGATCGCTCAGGCAATCAAGAACGCCCGCGAAGTTGCACTGCTGCCCTACTCAGGCGCTGGCCGCTAAATCGATAGGAGAGTAGAAGAACATGGCTAAGATCATTCTTACTCAGGAAGTCACCGGCCTCGGCGCCGCTGGCGATGTTGTAACCGTCAAGGACGGCTACGCACGTAACTACCTGCTGCCCCGCGGCTTCGCAGTCACCTGGACTGTAGGCGGCGAAAAGCAGGTTGAGTCCATCCGCGCAGCACGCGCTGCTCGCGCTAAGGCTAACCTCGAAGAAGCAAAGGCAACCGCAGCTGCTCTGGCATCAAAGCCCGTTGTTGTTGCTCACAAGGCTGGCGCTGACGGCCGCCTCTTCGGCACCGTCAAGGCTGAGCACGTTGCTGACGCCATTGAGGCTTCAGGCGCAGGCTCCGTCGACAAGCGTGCGATCAACCTCGGTTCCGCTATCAAGCGCACCGGCGTTTACACCGTTTCCGTGCGTCTGCACGAAGACGTTGTAGCCAACGTTGAGCTGGACGTTGTAGCTGAGTAATTCCCTTGAGGATTATTCGCTAGGCTTCTAGCAGCATCAGGACGCCCCGTTCCCCCTTGGTGGGGAGCGGGGCGTTCTTGCGTGGGGCAGGGTAGCGGGTGCGGTTTCACAGGGGAGTCTGGCATGCTAGAGGGTATGGCTTTACGATCAACACCTTCTTCTACCCGCACCCGCCGCCCCCAGAGCACCCAGATGCTGTTTGCAGCTGCGGTGACCGAGGGCCTGGCGGTGCTGACGCTGGTGTTGGCTTTTGTGGTGAATGTGGGGTCCCCCTCAACGGTTCTAGCGACCTTTTTGGGGTTCATGGCGATTTCTGTTGTGGCAGCTACCCTGGCCTTTGTGTTGGCTCTGGTGGGTCTGTTGCGCTTTGCCAGGCACACGCTCTGGTTCATCGTGATTCTGGTGGTGTCTGTGCTGGCTAACCCGGTGCTCTGGTTCTTCTTGATTGGCTACTTCTCCTAGAAGTTCCCCGGGCTGGCCGGTGCCTGCCCGTGCCCGGGAGGTGCCCGCGGGCGTCCGCAAAAATACCCAGCTTGCTCCCAGGCAACTCAAAACCCAGTTCAAGCCTAGTGCGGTTATATGGATATAACAGCTCGAAAGGCTACAAGAAGCGAATGTGTGTGCTTCGAAAACCGGGTAATGCTGAACCCGGCTTTCACTCACCGATGGCGAGACCAGTATGGGGGTCTCGCCATCGGTGTTTAAAGCGTTTTTCACCCGCCCGGCGGATGTGCCCTAGCTCCGTTTTCTTTAGGGTAGAAGCAGAAGACCCACACACGAAAGGTAGCAATGGAGCGCCCACACCAGACCCTTCAGCCCCAGCCCCCTCAGACTCTTCCTGCACCTCGCATGCTTGTGCCCGATGTTGCCCGCGGGCTGATGCTCTGGGGTATTGCGGTGGCTAACGTGACCACCGCCTGGGTTCTCTTTGCCGGTGGCCCGGCGTCTATGACCGGGCGGGTGGTCGACGGGAGCTTCTGGGACAAGCTGACTATCATGTTCACCACCTCCTTTGTGCATGCCCGCGGCTTCCCCATGTTCTCGACCCTGCTGGGCTTTGGGGTGGGGCTGATTGCCGCCAGCCTCTACCGGCGCGGTTACCCCCTACCGAAGGCCCGCGGAGTGATCGCCCGCCGCTACGGCATGCTGGCGATCTTTGGCGGCCTGCACATGGTCTTTCTTTTCTGGGGCGACATTATGCTGGCCTACGGCCTGATTGGCCTGTTCATGGCCTGCCTGATTGCGGTGCGCACCAAGGTCCTGCTCTGGGTGGCCGGTACGCTTTTTGCCGTGACCAACCTGGTGGCTCTGGCCGGGGTGCTCCTGCTTCAGGCGGTGCTGGGCTCTGGCCAGCTCCAAGAGTTACTGAACGGCGGCAGTGGTGATTTGTTGCAGGTCACAAGCTACTGGTCGGTGCTTCTCAACGGCCTGATTGTGCTGCTGGGCAGCCTCCTCGGTGTGCCCATGCAGGCTTTCATGCTGCTCCCCCTGATGCTGCTGGGGTTTGTGCTGGCGCGAGAGGGCGTGCTGGCTGAGCCCGCGCGTCATCGCCGGGTACTGGTCTGGCTGGCCGGGGTGGGTCTGGCGGCTGCCCTGGGCACTGGCATCCCCGCCGGGCTTGAGGCCTTGGGTGTGCTGCATACCGGCGTTTTCGGGGTGCTCACGATGACCCTGGGCGTTCTGGGTGGCCCGGGCTTTATTGCCCTGCTGGCGCTGGCACTTGCCGGGGTTCAGGAGCGTGTGGACGCCGGTGCCCCCGTCCCTGCCCCGCTTCGGCCCCTGATTGCCCTGGGTAAGCGGTCTATGACCGGTTACGTGCTGCAGTCGGTGATTTTCTTAGTGGTCTTCGGTGGCTTTGCCCTGGGGCTCTTTGCGGACGCCGGTGCCTCCGTGCTCCTGCTGGTCGGCACAGGCGGGTGGCTGGTGACGGTTCTCGTAGCGGTGATCCTTGAAGCGGCGGGCAAGCCCGGCCCGCTAGAGGCCCTACACCGCAGGATGTCTTACGGTAAGGGCGGGCTAGCTGGCCAATATTCCCAGCTGGCACACAGGAACGGTATATAAGAGCTTAAGAAGGCTCCGCCATACTAGAGGTACAAGGTTCGAAAGAGCAGCCGCCCGCAGGGTAGCCCTGGAGAATCTCAAGAAAGCAGTAGTGTGTGTTTCTTGCACGGGGCCTAGCCCTGATGTGTAAATGTGTGTGTATTGATGAGGCCGGGTCGGGGGACCCGGCCTCATCGTTTTAAACTGTGCGAGTGCGCCCCTAGAATGGGTGCTTATGCACTGGCTTATTCTGATTATTTCTGGTCTCTTTGAAGCTGTCTGGGCAACGGCCCTGGGTAAGTCCGAGGGGCTGACCCGCTTGACCCCCACCCTGGTCTTTATTGGGGGTCTGGTGCTGAGCATGGTGGGCCTGGCCTATGCCATGCGGGAGCTGCCTACTGGCACCGCTTATGCTGTGTGGGTGGGCGTCGGCGCAACCGTCACCGTCCTCTACGCCATGGCGACCGGCACCGAGCCGGTTTCCCTGCTTAAGGTGCTCTTCCTGCTCATGATTGTGGCAGGTATTGTGGGGCTGAAAGTCACCTCTTAGAGAGATAGGCGCATAATAGACCCATGAAGGTTTTACTCGCTGTCGATAAGTTCAAGGGCACGCTCACCGGTGCCCAGCTCACTGAGGCGCTCGATGCCGGGCTGGAGGGGGCTAGCGGGTGCGAGATTATCACCTGCCCCATAGCGGACGGCGGTGACGGCACCGTAGATGCCGCCCTGGCCGCCGGCTACAGCGAGGTCATCTGCACCGTCACGGGCCCCTTTGCCGGCCAGCCGGTGACCGCCCGCTACGCCTACTCACCAGCTGAACGCACGGCCGTCCTCGAAATTGCTGAAGCGGGCGGCATTGCCCGCCTGCGCGAAGACCAGCTGGATACCTGGCGGGCCACTTCCTTTGGTGCCGGTGAGCTGATTCTGCACGCGGTGGGCGCGGGTGCGCGGACGCTCATTATCGGCCTGGGCGGGTCGGCCAGCACCGACGGGGGAGCGGGGCTTATGCAGGCGCTCGGTGTGATACTTCAGGACGCCGCAGGGCGCGACCTTGCCCCCGGTGGCGGGGCGCTGGGGCAGCTAGCTTCTGTTGATGTGACCGGGCTTGATGAGCGCCTAGCCGGGGTAGAGATCATTATGGCGAGCGACGTAACCAACCCGCTGTGTGGCCCGTCCGGTGCTGCTGCGGTCTATGGGCCCCAGAAGGGGGCTACCGAAGAGCAGGTGCCCCAGCTTGATCAGAACCTGCAAAAACTAGCCGATGCGGTAGAAGAAACCCTCAATGTTTCACGTGGAACATTTGCTACCGCGCCCGGTGCCGGTGCCGCCGGTGGCCTGGGGTTTACCTGCCTGTCGGTGCTCGGGGCCACCATGCGCCCCGGCGTGGAGGTCTGTTTCGAGCTCACCGGCTTCCACCGGGCGCTTGAGCAGGCAGATATCGTCATCACTGGCGAGGGAAAGTTCGACGAACAGACCCTGCAGGGCAAGGGCCCGGCAGGGGTCGCGGCAGAAGCCTCCGCCCGCAACCTGCCAGTCATTGCCGTCTGCGGAATCAGCGAACTATCCTCCGACCAGGCCCGTGCCGCCGGGTTCACCGCCATCTACTCGGTCGTGGGCGACACCCAAGCTACCCTGGAAGAATCCCTGGCCAACCCGCGTCCTTACCTCCACGAACTAGCGGCCACCATCGCCAGCACCCACCTGCGCTAGACCCTTCCCCTACTACGGCGCGAGGACTACTTCTTCTTCCAATACCCCTTAGCGTAGCCGTGCCCCTTGGGTACGCCCAGCTGTCGCCGCGCCCAGATACGCACGGGGTGGATAGACCCGGACTCGCCCGCCAGCCAGGTGCACACCGACCCCTCCGGCAGGGGGTAGCCCATCACGGCCTCAGCCAGAGCCCCGCGCCGGGCAGAATCCACCCAGACCACCTCAAAATGCTCAGGAGCAGCAATCACCTGCTGCGAGGCCTCCCCGGGCACCTCAATAAAGGCCGCGCCCCGGGCGCTCGCGGGCAGACTCTCAATCCAGCGAGCCATACCGGGTAGGCCACTCTCGTCCCCGGCCAGCAGGTAAAAGTCGTAGTCGTCGCTGATGGAATAGCCCGACTTCGCACCCAGAAAATGCGCGCTATCGCCCACGGCAACGGTGCGGGCCCAGGTGGTTCCAGCCCCGTGCTCGTGCAGCATGATGTTAATTTCCAGGGCCCCGGTGTGCTCATCAAAGCGCCTGACCGTGTACTTGGCGGTGGTGGTCGGCTGGCTCCATCGCGCCTTGCCCTTCTCGAAGGTCGGCGCGGGCAGCACCTCCCCCTTCTTGCCGGTCACCAGGTAGATGTACTCACCCACCAGCCCCTGGGCCTCAACCCGCTTGCCGTCAGCAGGCTCAGCAACCACCAGCATGACGGTGGGGGTCAGGTTCCCCACCTCGGTGACCCGGTAGTGGGAGTAGCCGCCCCGGTACTTGCCCGATTTCATGGGCTGGGGGTAGGACGCCCCCGCCCCGCCCCGGCTGCCCCCGGCATCTGAGGCGCGGGTTGGGTTCTGCACAGGGGAGGCCGCGAGCGCCGAACCCTGCCCGGCGGTGAGCGCCTTTTCCAGCTTCTCCACCCGCTTGAGCAGCTGCTTATGCCCCTTCTTCAGGTACTTCACTTCGGCCTTGAGGCTCTTGAGCTGCTCCTTGGCGTCCTTGCCCTTGCTCTTTGTGCTGCCCACCGGCGTCCTTTCTCTGGCTACGACCAGCCCCTCTTGGTGCTGGCCAGCTCAATCTCTAGTACTTAAGTACTCTAGCTAGAACCCATGCTACCGAGATAAAGTTAAGCCCATCACATCACCGTCGCTGTGGACACCAAAGGAAGTAGCTATGACTCTTTCCCCTACCCCCGGCACCCCCGCCCTCAACCGAGCAGCAGGACTACTGATCTGGGGCGGAATTGGGCTTCCCCTTGCTGCCTTTATCGCTGGGCTGACCTACTCCGACCCCTCCTGGGTTTTATTCAACCTTCTCCCTGCTGCTTTTGGCGGCGGCATCATTGTTTTCAACCTGGGACTTATCCTCGGTTTGGTCGCAGTCTACAGAGGCCAAGCCGGGCAGGTGCTGCGCACCGCCCTATGGCTGCCCATCTCACTGGTAGTTAGCGCTCTTCTTATTTTCTGGGTAGGGGCACTCATCGCCCAGAGCCCCACCTTCTAACCCCAGGAGAACACAATGTCAGACAGCACCCAACCCCACGTCACCGGTTTTCACACCACCGACCCCCGATCCACAGGAGCGGCTACTACCCTTACTATCATCGGTGTCGTCCTCCTCCTGACCCCCGTAGCGCACCTGCTCGCTGTTCCCCTGGGCCTCTTAGGAGTGCCTGTCGCCAAAGACTGGGTAGAACTCAGCTACGACCCTTTCGGTGCCAATATCCTTCTTGCCATCGTGGCCTTGGCTCCCGGCTACTTCTGCCTCCTCGCAGCCCTACGCCGCGCCCCCTCCATACCCCGCCTTATCGCAGCAGCCACAGCCCCCACCCTGGTACTGCTCTATGCCCTCTTTGCCGTCTACTACTACCTCACCAGCATCTAGTCTCACAGCGAAGCGGTGGTCTCCGGGCGCTCGCAGGTGAGATGATAGAAGCTCACCATATTCTTCACCACCGAGGGGGCCGCCTTGTCTGAGAGCCAGTCTGAGTTCGTCCGCACACCACCGCACGACGACACCGCCGAGCAGTCGGTACTGGGCGGCATGATGCTCTCCAAGGACGCCATCGCCGACGTCGTTGAGGTCATTGGCGGCGGCGCTGATTTCTACAAGCCCGCCCACGAGATGATCTATGAGGCTATCATCCACCTCTACGGGCACGGCGAGCCGGCGGACGCCATCACCGTAGCCGACGAGCTGACCAAGCGCGGTGAACTGAACCGCGTGGGCGGGGCAGCCTACCTGCATTCCCTGATTGCGGGCGTCCCCACCGCTGCTAACGCCGGGTTCTACGCCGAAATCGTGGCTGAACGCGCCATGCTGCGCCGCCTGGTTGAGGCTGGCACCAAAATTGTGCAGCTGGGCTACTCCGGCGACGGCGAAGCTGAGGCTCTGGTCAACGCCGCCCAGGCCGAGATTTACGGCGTCTCTGCCAACAACACCAAGGAAGACTACGTCCCCCTCTCTGAGGCCATGAACAGCACGGTCGAAGAGATTGAGGCCAACGGTTCCCGCGACGGCGGTATCCACGGCGTGCCCACCGGCTTCATCGAGTTCGACGAGCTCACCGCCGGCCTGCAAGCTGGCCAGATGATTGTAATCGCGGCGCGTCCGGCAATGGGTAAGGCGCTCGCCCTTGATACCCCCATCCCCACCCCCACAGGCTGGACCACCATGGGCGATATCCGCGTGGGCGACACCGTTCTGGGCGCAGACGGGCACCCCACGACCGTCACGAACGCTACCAACGTGATGACCGGGCGTCCCTGCTTCAAGGTCATTTTTGATGACGGAACCGAGATTATCGCGGACGCCGAGCATCAGTGGCTCACCGAAACCCGCGCGTCCCGTCGGGCCCGCTCATCAGCTCTGGTGGGTTCAGGCGGGGGGCGTGTGCGGACGTCCGTGGGCGCGCAGGTGCGCACCACTGCTGAGATTCGTGAGACGGTTCGCTGCGCGACGGCTGACCGTCGAGCCAACCACTCCATTGCTAACACCCGCCCACTCCAACTGCCCGAAGCTGACCTACTAGTCGCCCCCTACACCCTGGGAATTTGGTTGGGTGATGACTCAACAGCCTTGGCTCCGAGTGCTGAGAGCCTACGTACTCTGGGCGTTCTGAATAATAAGCACATTCCTATGCAGTACCTACGGGCCTCTGAAGCGCAGCGCCGAGCTTTGCTGGCAGGGCTGCTCGATAGCGACGGCACCGTTACAAACGCCGGGTGTATTCAGTTCACGGTTACGAACCGCCAGCTGGCATACGATACCCAGGAGCTGGCACTTTCTTTGGGGTACCGCACGGGTATGGCAACGAAAAAGGTCAAGGGCAGTAGCGAGGCTACGTCGACGGCCTACAAGCTGACCTTCTCTTCCTCTGATTCTGTTTTTGCTCTGTCTCGCAAGAATCAGATGCACCGTGACCGCGATGCCCGTCCGACCGCTAAGCGAAGCTCTCGCTACATTGTTGCTGTGGAGCCTGTTGATTCTGTGCCGGTGCGCTGTATTGAGGTAGATAACGAGCAGCATCTTTTCTTGGCTTCTCGCGCTTTTGTACCCACCCATAATTCTACGTTTGCCCTAGACATCGCCCGGTCTGCTGCCATTAAGCACGGTATGACCACGGTGTTCTTCTCCCTGGAAATGGGCCGCAACGAAATCGCTATGAAGATTCTGTCGGCTGAGGCTGGTATCAATCTGTCTGATTTGCGTAAGGGCAAGCTGGACGATGACCAGTGGGCCAAGATTGCTACCGCCATGGGCAAGATGGACTCTGCTCCGCTCTTTATCGACGATTCACCCAACATGACCCTGATGGAGATTCGCGCTAAGGCCCGCCGCCTGAAGCAGAAGAATAACCTCAAGCTGATTGTTCTGGACTACCTGCAGCTGATGAGCTCGGGTAAGAAGGTTGAGTCGCGCCAGCAGGAAGTTTCGGAGTTCTCGCGTGCCCTCAAGCTGATGGCTAAGGAGCTTGAGGTGCCCCTGATTGCCCTCTCGCAGCTGAACCGTGGCTCTGAGCAGCGTACCGATAAGAAGCCGCAGGTGTCGGACCTTCGCGAGTCGGGCTGTCTGACTGCCGATACTCGTGTGCTTCGCTCTGATACGGGAGCTGAAACAACGATGGGTGAGCTTTTTGAGCAGGGTGCTCAGGACGTCCCGGTATGGTCCCTGGGGGACGACATGCGTTTCGTGGAGAGGCACCTGACCCACGTCTTTTCTACGGGCGTGAAACCTGTGTATCGTCTAACGCTAGCTTCGGGTAAGACCCTGCGCGCTACCGCCAATCACCCCTTCTTTACCTACACAGGCTGGAAGGGGCTGGGTGAGCTTGCAGTGGGCGATCGTTTGGGCGTACCCCGCCACGTCAACGGGCCGTCTGCCCGGACGCACTGGAGCGACGAGCAGGTCATTTTGCTGGCTCACATGATTGGTGACGGATCTGCTTTAGCTCGACAGCCAATTCGTTATGCATCTATTGATGAAGAGAACCTCTCTATAGTTGCTAAATCTGCATACAAGCAGTTCGGAATTGAAAGCGTCAGGGATACTCACGAAGCAGCGCGTTGTACTTCTTTGCGACTGCGCTCGCCGGAGAAGCTAACCCACGGTAAGCGGAATCCGCTCGCTGCATGGCTCGATGATTTAGGTCTTTTCGATAAGCGGTCGTGGGAAAAATTTATTCCAGATCAGGTTTTTGCCCTGCCTAAACAGCAGATTGCCCTCTTTATTAGACATCTATGGGCAACTGACGGCTCTGTTACCGTAAATAAGAACGGGCGTTCAGGACGTATCTACTACGCCTCAACTTCTCGTGTCATGCTGGACCAGCTGTCTCTTCTGCTTCTGCGGTTTGGTATTAACACTCGTGTTCGCGGTACCACCATTAAGGGCGAGTACCGTCAGGGGTACAGTCTCGATATCTCCGGACGCGATGAACAGCTCCGCTTCTTGCGTGAAATCTCTGTTTACGGGGAACGCGCTAAGAGTTGCGAGAAACTGCTTGCGGCAATTACTGCTGAAGGCGTTCGCTCTAACACCAACGTTGATACTGCTCCGGTGCAGGTGTGGGACGATGTTAAGAAAATCCTGTCTGAGAAGGGAATGACGCATCGTGAATTCCAAGCTGCCATGGGTTCAAAGTATTGTGGTTCGGCCTACTATAAAAGCGCACCCTCCCGCTCTCGTTTGGCAAAGGTAGCTAGCGTCCTTGATGCCGCTGAGCTCGACATGCTTGCGGTCAATGACCTTTTCTGGGACACCGTCACTTCTATCGAGTACGAGGGGGAAGAAGAGGTTTTTGACGCCACTGTGCTAGGGAACCACAACTTCATCGCCAACGGCATCACCGTTCATAACTCTATTGAACAGGACGCTGACATGGTCATTCTCTTGCACCGCGAGGATTACTACGAGAAGGAATCAACCCGCGCAGGCGAGGCGGACGTCATCGTCGCTAAGCACCGTAACGGCCCCACCAAGACTATCGCGGTCGCCTTCCAGGGGCACTACTCGCGCTTTGCCAACATGGTGCACGACTCTTACACTGGCACCGAGACCTTCTAACCCCAGCCTGACAGAAGCCCCCAGGAGTCGGCCCTCTCCTTAGAAGAGGCCGTCAAACAGCGACAGCTGCTCCTGGGGGTTCTTCTTTTTCGGCGCGGGCCGGGTCTTACGGGAGAGAGAATTCCCCTCAAGATAGCTCTGGACTGCCGGTGCGGCGCGTTCAGCCAGTTCATCGGTGCTGAGTGCGACAAGGTGGGGGAGTCCCAGAAGGTAGCGTCCTACCGCTACCCCTAGCAGGTGGGCGCTTAGGAGCTCCGCGGACGCCTCATCCAGGCTAAGCTTCAGCGGGTCGGCACAGCTTTGGGTAAGGTGCTGCGCCAGAGCTTCCTTGATGGCGGGTGCCCCCGTGGCTGACGCAAGAGCCGAACGAACTAGACCTATAAGCAGCGGCCCTGTCTCGGGTGATTCCCACAGGTGCAGGTAGGTCGCGACAAGATCGGTAGCCCGGTCGCCGCTGCTGAGTGTTGTGGCCTGACTGGTTGAAAGTTCCATCACCTCATTGAGCAGGGTTGTAAAGAGTGCTTCTTTTGACCCAAAGAAATGTCGAATGAGGGCGGGGTCAACCTTGGCCTGCGCAGCGATAGCCCGTACAGAAGTACCCTCGAACCCGTGTTCAGCAAAGAGATTGGTTGCTGCCCGCAAAATGTCGTCGCGGGAGCGGGTGCCGCCGCTGCGTCGTCCGCGGGGCGAGCCGGAAGTAGTAGAGTGCTGAGCTGCCATATGCCCAGTCTACCCAGAATTCCCCACTCGTAGATAAAATTCATCAAGCGTAGAATAATATCCCCACCTGTTGAATTATGTAGGGTGGACTAAAAGACCCGTTCGCAAACCCCGATAACTCATCACCTGAAAGAGCCCCATGAACTTCTCTACCCTGCATGAAACCTTGGTTGCGGCGTCCAATCCCGCCAATGCCGCCCCCATGGCTGCCTACATGCGCAATCAATTCCCCTTCCTGGGAATTAAAACCCCACAGCGCCGGGAACTCATCAAACCCCTGCTGGCAGAGGCCCGGGTAGAAGCTAAGACTCAGGGTATAGATCGCAGCTTCGTTGAGGCCTGCTGGCAGGCTCCGGAACGGGAGTTCCAGTACGCCGCGCTCGATTATCTACACGCCCTGCGCCGCTACCTCGAACCTGAAGACATCGACTGGTTGCGGGATCTCATCGAAGAGAAAAGCTGGTGGGACACCGTTGACCGCCTCGACACCATGGTCGGCGAGATCCTCTGGCGTAACCCCAACGACGACCTCATTCTTGCCTGGGCGCAGGACGCCAACATGTGGGTCCGGCGCGTCGCCATTGACCATCAGCGCCCCCGCAAGGCCGCTACCGATACCGTCCTGCTCGAAAAAATCATCACCCTCAACTTTGGCTCTAGGGAGTTCTTTATTAATAAGGCCATTGGCTGGTCCTTGCGTGAGTACTCCAAGACCGACCCCGCCTGGGTCGCAGACTTCATCGCCCGCCACGGTACCCGCATGGCCCCTTTGAGTGTGCGTGAAGGTTCTAAGCGACTCTAGATAAGTAGATAACTAGCTGATATTCTGGAGCGTAGAAGCCCCGGTGGAGCGCTACTTCAAACTCATGTTGGAGTATTCTCGCCGGGGCATTGTCATATCACAAAGGAGTGATGTCTAGGATGCAGGAAACTCATTGGGTAGAGCAGTGGCTTTCAGCGGAAAGATGGGAAACCTATAAGCGTGCAGCTCATGAAGATTCTAATTTAGCCCTGCGTCTATACGAGTGGAATACTCAGCTGGCAGGGGCAATCATGCACGATGTGGCTCATATCGAAGTAGCCCTTCGCAATACTTACAACCGTGTCATTTCTGACTCGTGGCCTGGTTCAAATCACTGGCTACTAGATTCTGTATCACCTGTAAGAGCGCCTTTGATACGAGTACGGAATGGGCAGAAAAGAGACTTGAACGCCCGTAACCGTTTAAGTATTGATGAAGCGGCGAAACGTACTCGCTTATCGAACCCCCTACCTGGGCAAATTATTGCTGAGTTATCTTTTGGGTTCTGGCGTCACCTTACATCGGCGGCGTTAGAGAAAACTTTATGGGTGCCGTATCTGCACGAAGCCTTTCCTTCTAAAACAGATCGAAAGAAAATAGACCGGGCTCTTGCTCTTGTGAATGGTGTGCGTAACCGTGCAGCGCACCACGAGCCTTTATTTACCGGCCGAAGACTACAAGAGGTTACGGAGGCACACCAGGCTATCGGTATGCTCGCTTTCATGTTTCTCCCGGAGCTCGGTGAGCATCTTCGCCAAACAAGTTCTGTGAACTTGTATTTAGAAAATCGTCCCTCGGAGTAGGGATTCTTCTGTCATTTCCACCCCGGCGGTACCCTGGTGTTATGACTTCCTCAGCTTCCTCACCCCGCGCGTCCGCCGCTCCCGATGCCGGCCTGCTGGCCGGTAAGACCATTGCCGTGACGGCCTCCCGTCGTACTCAGGAGCAGGTTGCTGCTTTCGAGCGGCAGGGTGCGCGCGTGCTGGTGGCCCCCACCGTCTGTATCGTGCCGGTAGCAGATGACACCGAGCTGCACGCGGCCACCGACCACATCATTGCCCACCACCCCGACGTCCTGCTGGTCACTACCGGTTACGGCCTGAACGGCTGGTTTGATTCTGCCCGCGAGCGCGGTCTTGAGGAGCAGCTGCGGCAGGCTCTTGCGGGGGCTACGATTTTGGTGCGTGGCGCTAAGGGCCGGGGTGCGGTGCGTGGTTTGGGGTTTGAGGACGCTGGTATGGCGGCGCAGGAGCGTACGTCGGCTTTGGTGGATTTGGCGCTTGAGCGTGGTGTGGCTGGGTTGCATGTGGTGGTTCAGCAGCACGGGTCGCCGGATGCCGCCGAGGAGCGGCGTTTGGTGGATGCGGGGGCGCGGGTGACGGCTGTGGTGCCGCATAGGTGGGAGGCTCCTGAGCATCCTGAGCTGGTGGATGAGTTGATTGATGCCCTGGTGAGCGATGAGCTGGATGCGGTGACGTTTACTGCTGCTCCTGCGGTGTCTGCCCTGTTTGAGGCGGCGTCGGCTCGCGGGGTGTTGCCGCAGGTGATTGAGGCTTTTAAAGCGGGGACTATTGCTGCTGCTGTGGGGCCGGTGACGGCTGAGCCTCTTGAAGAGGTGGGTATTGTGCCTGTGGCTCCTGAGCGTTTCCGTCTGGGGGCGCTGGTGAAGGAGCTGACCGCGGCCCTTGCCGCTAGCAGGTAGACGACGAGAGGGGCTGGTGACTGTGTTTGAGCCGCCGCAGGGGTGGGGCCCTGCTCTGATTGAGTATTTGGGTATTGAGCCCTGGCGTATTCCGATTGTGATGCTCTCTGCCCTGGGCATTTACCTGACTTTTTTGGTGCTGGTGCGTATCTTTGGGGTGCGGGTGCTGAGCGGCTGGAACGGTTTTGATGCGGTCATCATCATTATGTTTGGTGCGGTGGCTGGCCGCGTGATTATTGGGCACCCGCCGACGCTGGCGTCTGGCATGGTGGGGCTGGGCACGCTCATGCTGCTGGAGAGTATTTTTGGTGCGGTGCAGTCGGTGACCGGCATCAGGCACATCAATCACAAGCCCCGGGTAATTATGGCTCATGGCAAGTTCGTGGTGCGCCATTTGAAGCGCTCGCATTTGGCGCCGGCTGAGGTGTATGCAGCCCTGCGGAAGGCCGGGGTGTCGCAGCTGAGTCAGGTGCAGTGCGTGGTGCTGGAGGCTACCGGCCAGCTGTCGATTGTGCGTGAGGGCGTGGAGATCGATCCGCAGCTGCTGCGTGGAGTGGTGGGTGCCGATAAGGTGTTGAAGAAGCGGCCAGGACGCCCGAGGTAGAGCTAGCTCTACCCGACAGCTGGGGTGCGGGTGGAGTAAGAGTAGAGACCGCCCCACTGTGCGCGGGCGGTAGCCGCGAAAGAATAGAAGCATGACAAGCACCGATTACACCCTGCATGACGCCGCACCTGCCGCCCCTGCGGCAGGGAGCCAAGCACCGGCGTCCTTTGACATTGACTCTGCCAAGCAGCCCAAACCCGTCAAGAGCCTGTGGCGCCGTATGGCCAACCCCTTCTATATCTTTACTGCCGGCCCCTGGATTGCCTTTGCTGTGCTAGTGGCTCAGGGCATTGTTGCCTCCCTGGTATCTGGCCTGGCTGCCTCACTGATTGGGCTCCTGGTTCTGCCCTTCGTGGCGATCGGCTTCGGCGTGTATGAGCGCTGGCGTCTGGCTAAGACCGGTCACGGTGTCGTCGCCAACGGCCACGTGGACTACCCCAAGGCTGGTTTCTTTGAAGGTGCCCTTTTCCGCCTCAAAGAGATTGCCACCTGGCGCGAGGTCGGCTCCCTGGCTCTGACCACCGTCTGGGGCTGGCTCGCCGGTGTCGTCCTTTTCCTTCAGATCATGATGATCGGTGCCGCGGTTGCTGTTGCCTCCTACCTGTATACGGGCAGTAGGCTCTACCTCGACTGGCAGCACCTATCCCTTTACTCCCAGGGGGAACTGGACTACTACATCAACCGAGGTCTTCTCCCCTCAACCGGTCAGATTTTTGAGGTAGGCCCCCAGTACTGGTGGGTCTTCCTGGCAGCTATCCCCGTTCTGCTCATCATCTTTGCCTACGTCAACGGTCTGCTGGCTGCCACCGGTGGAAGCCTCTCCAAGCTCATTCTTTCTCCTCGCCCCGAGGAGCAGGAACGTCAGCTGGCCCGTCTGACCGCTTCTCGCGCCACCATCGTCGACGCCTTCGAGGGTGAACGCCGCCGTATCGAACGCAACCTGCACGACGGCGTCCAGCAGGAACTGGTCAACCTCAACCTGCGCCTTGGCCTAGCCGAGATGGAAGCGAAGAACCTGGCTGCCGACACCCAGGACGCCCGCGCCGCAGCCCTGCTCAACCACGTCACCGAGGCCCGCACCCAGCTCTCCCACGCCCAGCAGACCCTGCGCGACACCGTCCGCGGTATCTACCCGGCAGTGCTCGAAGACCACGGCCTCAAAGCCGCCCTGGAAGAACTGGTGCGCCACAGCGTCCTGCCGGTCCACCTGACCTACGACGCCCCCACCCGCCTGCCGCGCGATATCGAGCGCACCGCCTACTACACCGCCAACGAGGCTCTGACCAACACCCTCAAGCACGCCCAGGCCCAGTTCGTCTCACTGTCAGCGTTTGTTGCCGGTGAGTCCCTGGTGGTCACGGTTGAGGACAACGGCATCGGCGGCGCTGACCCCGCCCGCGGCACCGGCCTCGCCGGCCTGGTAGAACGCGCAGCCGCCCTGGGTGGCACGGTGCAGGTGGATTCCCCTGCCGGTGGCCCCACCCGCCTGACCCTCGCCCTGCCCCTACCCAAGGGCTCAACAACCCTGTAGCGTTTCACGTGAAACGTTGTCACGAAAGGTGCCCCATGCGCATTATCCTCGCCGAAGATTCCGCCCTGCTCCGCCAGGGGCTGACGATGGTGCTAGGAGCGCTGGGGCACTCCGTGCTTGCAGAAGCCGAGGACGCCCCCACCCTGCTCACCGCCGTCGAGGCGGCTATGGCGGGGGAGGGGGTCGATGCTGTCATTACCGATGTGCGCATGCCACCTACCCACACGTCCGACGGTCTGAAGGCTGCCCTGCAACTGCGCGAAACCTACCCGGGGCTGCCGATCGTGGTGCTCTCCCAGTACATCACCACTGCCTACGCCCGCGAGCTTTTTGCCCGCTCCGCGGCCGGGCTGGGCTACCTGCTCAAAGACCGGGTGGGGGACGTCGAAGAATTCGCCCGTGCCCTCGACACCGTGGTGGCAGGTGGCACCGTGATCGACCCGGACGTCGTCCAGCACCTGCTCGGCGGCACATCCTCTAGCGGGCAGACCGCCGGGCAGGTACACGGGGCACTGCCGGGCACCGCTGCCGATACTTCCAGTGCGGACGCCCCCGCCCCCTCTTCCTCCCCCGGGGCAGGTACTGCCGGGGGAGCGTCCGCTCCTTACACCGCCCATGCGGCAGCCCACCCCACCGAGGGCAAGCTGGCCAGGCTTTCCCCGCGCGAGCTAGAAATCCTGCGGCTCATGGCGCAGGGGCGATCCAACGCAGAAATCGAAGCTGAGCTCTTTATATCCCCGGCCACTGTTGCCAAGCACGTGGGCAATATCTTCGACAAGCTCGACCTGCCCGCCGATACTGGTAACCGCCGCGTCCGCGCGGTCTTGGCTTTTCTAGAGGGGTAGTTGCCCATACTAAGGGTGTAGCAGGCTCGCAGCGAAGCTGCTGGCTCGGCGGCTGGCGTGAATCGCTTGTGAGCGTCAGCGAACCAGCGAGAGGGTCGGCAGCGAGTGCGAGCCTGCTACACCTTTCTTTGTTCTACTTCTGAATCATGGCCTGCGCCAGAACCTCAAGGCCGCGGTGGGCCTGTTCCGTGCTGGGGGAGAGATTAGAAATCATTAGCTCGTCGGCCTGTACCGAATCAGCGAAGCGGGTGAGGTAGTCACCTACCTGCTCCGAGGTGCCTACCGCGGTGTAGCGCAGCATGTCCAGGATTTGCTGGCCCTGGGGTGAAGCGACCAGCATATCCAGCTCGTCGTCGCTCAGGTCGCGGTCATCTAGGCGCATCATGGACTTCACCCGCTGCCGGTGCGCAATCACCTGCTGGGCGCGGGCGTCCTCTTCTGTATCGGCGGCAATCACGTTAGCCGCAGCGATCACGTAGGGCTGCTCTAGCTGCTCTGAGGGGGTGAAGCGCTCGCGGTAGACCGCTATGGCCTGTTCCAGGTGAGTGGGGGCGAAGTGGGAGGCAAAGGCATAGGGCAGGCCCAGGGCGCCAGCGAGGGAAGCGCCGAAGAGGGAGGAGCCCAGAATGTAGAGGGGCACATTGGTCCCTGCCCCCGGGGTAGCGTGGACGCCGGGCACGCGGGTGTCCCCGCTCAGATAGCCTGCGAGTTCCTGGACGTCCTGGGGGAAGTTCTCTGCGTCCTGCGGGTTCCGGCGCAGGGCGGCGAGGGTGCGCATGTCGGTGCCGGGCGCCCGGCCTAGGCCCAGGTCGATGCGGTCGGGGTACATTTCGGCCAGGGTGCCGAACTGTTCTGCCACGGTAAGAGGGGAGTGGTTGGGCAGCATGACGCCGCCAGCTCCCAGTCGAATGGTTGAGGTCTGTGCACCAACGTGGGCAATAAGCACTGCCGGGGCGGCTGAGGCAATGCGCTGCATGTTGTGGTGTTCTGCGTACCAGATGCGTTCGTAGCCGAGCTTCTCTGCGTGCTGGGCTAGAGCTACAGAGCGTTTGAAGCTGTCTGCGGGGCGTTCACCCGGGAAAATCAGGGCAAAGTCGAGCAGGGATAGGGCTGGCATGGTGAATGTCCTTCTCTATATAGGGGTTGTGTACGCCTGGCATAACGGCCAGGAGGGGGTGCGATATTCCTTGATAGGGGGTGAAAATGGGCCTTACGGTGGCCTGAGGAAGATTTTTGAGGGATTTTTTGGTGTAGTAGGTCATAGATTTAAGCCATAGACCTGCCTCACTAAATTCTTCTGACGAGGGAAAACATTCTTGATGAGTGTGGTTTTTGGGGTCAAAAAGGGGTGCAAGGACGCCTGTGGCTGGTTTTTGGGGGAATTTTCGACTTGCGAAGTGTTTTGAACCTGCGTAGAGTATTACGAGTCGCCACGGCACAGGGGAAACCCACCAAGCGACAAAACACCTAGTCACATAGCGAATTCAGGCCCAAGCAGGCAGCTGACCACCAGGACTCATACGAGTCAGGTTGTGAAGTAACAAACCAGCCAAAAGCCACTGTGAAACACAACACGGAACACCGAGTTGACACACAGAAAAGAAACGCGATAGACTAGACGAGTTGCCCAAACGGGTAACACAAAAACTGAGAATGACCGATACGAAACACCGGCCAGTTTTACTGGCTAGGGTTGAGAATGCGGTTTGTTGCTTGAAAACTCAATAGCGTACCAATGTTATAAATAACATTCTTATCGTCCACACTACACACTAGTGTTCACACATGAACACCAGGTAGTGCGGAAATTGAA